>NZ_FQUJ01000004.1 GCF_900128925.1 Modicisalibacter ilicicola DSM 19980 | reverse complement strand
CCGTCGATCTCGCGGGTGACGCTGAGCTTGTCATCCTGCACCTCGAGCTTCGAGGCGAAGGTGCCCTGAGGCAGGCCGGTCAGGGCGGCCAGCATCTGGCCGGTCTGGTTGTTGTCGGTGTCGATGGCCTGCTTGCCGAGGATGGTCAGTTGGGGTTGCTCCTCGTCGATGACCTGCTTGAGCAGCTTGGCCACCGCCAGGGACTCGACACGCTCCTCGGTCTCGACATGAATGGCCCGGTCGGCGCCCAGGGCCAGGGCGGTCCTGAGCTGTTCCTGGGCCGCCTTGGGGCCGATGGTGACGGCGACCACTTCGCTGGCCACGCCCTTCTCCTTCAGCCGCACCGCCTCTTCCACGGCGATCTCGCAGAACGGGTTCATGGCCATCTTGACGTTGGTGAGATCGACGTCGGAGTGATCCGCCTTGACGCGAATCTTGACGTTGTAATCAATGACGCGTTTGACCGCGACGAGGATTTTCATGGCCAACTCCTGTTTATTTCTCTATGCGGAACATCATTTCGCATAATTTTGTGAACGATAGGGTTCCTGGGCTCATGCCGTCAAGCCCATGACAACGCGTCTATACCAAAGGTGTAGGAAGTAAAACCGCCTGACAAAATACGAATCCGTCACTAGGTGCCGTTGGCCAGCAGGAACCAGGCCACCATCGCCGGAATCACACCCAGCATGAAAAGACCATTCCAGCGGTAACCGATGCGCCACGAAGACACCCCGGTGAAGCGGGACAGGATCAACATCGAGGCCGTGAGGGGAGACGACATCAGCGCCAGCGCCCAACCCACCATGAGTGACACGCCGATCAGCGGCGGCGTCAGGCCGGGGATCCCGAGCGCAGGCAGGAGTCCTGCCAGCAGGGTCACGCTGACGATCGGGTTAAGGCCGACCTGGGCCGTTATCAATACCATCAGCATTGCGAAGATGGCATTCCAGGCCCCCAATGGCACCAGCCAGGTCAACGAGTCCGCCAGCACTTGTGGATCGCTCAGTGCCACCCACAGGTGGCCCGCATAGCCTGCCGAGCCGAGCACCACCACCTCGCTGCCAAGCGGTCCCAGCAACCAGGGCAGCTGGCGATAGAAGGTCACGGCGGCGGGTATGACCCCCAGTGTGCCCAGGCGTCGGCGCTGCCAGGCCAACCATACCCAGGAAGCCAGGGGTGCCCCGACCAGCGTGGCGATCGGTAGGCGCACGTCCAGTAAATAGGCCAGCGTGAACACCAGCAGCACGATGCCCAGCAGCAGCAGACAGAACCCGCCGAGCGGGCGTAACGACGGTGTCGGCGATGGCGGGTGGCGACGTGGCGGATGGGGGCCAGTCAGCTGATCGACCAGCCAGCCGATCAAGAAGATCACCAAGGCCGCGCCGTAGGCGTAGGGCGCCAAATCGCGCCAGAGTACCGACGGCATGCTGGCGAGAATCACCGCCACGCCGATGCCCATCGGCGAGATCAGCGGGGCCAGGGCGAAGCCGCGCAAGAGTGCCATCAGCATGCGGCGACGACGCGCCTTCTGCACCCATTGTCGACCGTTGGCCGCCGCCAGGGTGTTGCTCTTCTCGATCATGCCGGCGAACAGATTGAGCACGCCGATATTGAGGATCACCCCGAACAACCCCGCACCCAGCGACAGGATCGGGTAGCGCCGCGCCGGCGACTGGTGCAGCATGGCCTGGCCGCAGCGACGTACCAGACGCGAGCGATAGGCGGGTAGCCGCAGCAGACTCAGTGCGGCGACGAAGGTGGCGAAGAAGGCGAAACGTTCCATCGCCTCGCCCAGCAGAGGCCAGGGAGCATCGAGGCGCCACAGGGCGATCGCGGTGGTGATGGCGGCGAAGGACAATAGCCCCAACGCCATGGACGACAAGCGGCCATGCTGCGAGAGCAGATAGCCGCCCAACAAGACGCTCGCCAGACCATGCGCCCAGGCACTGTCCAGCACCAGCCCGGCCAGGCTGGCGAGCATGACGCCAGCCAGCAGCAATGCGCCCATGCGTCGCGTCACACGCCACCGTCTCCAATGCCCAACCGGGCCAGTGCCGTATCGGCTTCCTGCTCGAGCTCGGCAATGATCTCGGCCAGCGAGGCGCTGCGGGTCATCAGGCCAACGCCCTGGCCGGCGGACAGCGCCCCTTGACGCCAATCACCACTGGCATAGGCGGCCTTGCCGAGGGTGCCGCGCACATACGGGAGCAATTGCTGGATATCGTTGACACCATCCCCTTCGAGCGCCTGCACCGTCGCGGTGGTATCGTTGCGCAGCACCCGCATCGAGTTGCGTACCGATGACAGGATCAGGGTGGTATCGCCAGGCTGTGCCTCGACCAGGCGCTGCTTGTAATCCGCATGGGCGGGAATCTCGTCGGCGACCAGAAAGCGGGTGCCGATCGCCACGCCCGCGGCCCCCAGCGCCAATGCCGCGACGATCTGCTCGCCGCAGGCGATGCCGCCACCCAAGGCAAAGGGAATCCTCAGGGCTCGGGCGGCCAGCGCGCCCTGCACCAGAGTGCCGACCGGTGACTCACCGGGATGACCACCGCACTCGGCACCCACCAGCGTCACGGCATCCACGCCGGCGGCCTCGGCCTTCAAGGCATGCCGCAGTTGCGGCACCTTGTGCACGACCCGGCAGCCACTGGCCTTGAGCGCAGCAACGTAGGCCGTGGGATCGCGTCCCGAGGTCTCGACCACCGCGATGCGTTCGTCGGCGATCAGCGCCATGATCTCCTCGGTACGATCGCCGGGCAGCAGCTTGGGCAACATCGAGACATTGACGCCGAAGGCGCGCGTGCCCAGCAATTCGCGGCAACGCTGGATCTCGTCGCGTAGCGCCGCGGTATCGGCAAAGCTCGCGGCGGTGATGAAACCCATCATGCCGCTGTTCACTGCCGCCGCCACGTAATCGGCATTGGCCAGCCACTGCAGCCCGGTGGCCATGATCGGCAGCCGCGTCTTGAGCAGCCGCGAGAGGGAGGTGTCGCGCCAGTCCGTCGGGTTGACCGCCGTCATGCCGGTTCGCCTTCCGGCGACTGACTGGCGCTACGCACACGAAAGGTGCCTTCGCCCATCGCCACGACATTGCCTGCCGCGTCGAGCACCTCGCCGCTGGCCATGAAGGTCGCCTTGCCGCCACCGCGGCGCTGGCCCACGGCACGTAGCACACCGCCGCGTGCCGCGGCCACGAAGGTGGTGGTCAGCGACAGGGTCATGCCCTTGCGTACGTTGCCGGGCACGCTGCAATACAGGCCGGAGAGGCTCAGCGCGGTATCCAGCAGCGAGGTCAGCACGCCACCGTGGACGATACCGCTGCGATTCAGATGCTGCTCACCGATGCTGAGTTCGACCACCGCCCGATCCTCCGACCATTCGCCGACATGCATGCCGAGCAAACGCTGGAACCCCATCTGCACGAGACCGTTGTCTTCCTCCTGGGAGCCACCCGGGGCGCCCTCCAGCGGCAAGCTGCGTTCAGTCATGCGGGTAGCCCTCCTGAGCCTGGCGGCGCAGTGCGCCTTTCAGGATCTTGCCGGTAGCGGTGGCCGGCAGCGTATCCACCAGGAAGATCTGGCTGGGGCGCTTGTAGGGCGCCAGACGCTCGGCCACGAACCGGCGCAGTTCGTCTTCGGTCACGCTGGCGCCGGGTTCGCACTGAACGAAGGCGATCACCTCCTCGTTGCCCGATACCTGGCGCCCGACCACCGCCGAGAGCGTGACGTCGGGATGCTCGTTGAATACCGCCTCGACATCCGGCGGATAGATGTTGAACCCCGAACGGATGATCAGCTCCTTGCTGCGCCCGACGATGAACAGTTCGCCGCTGTCGTCGACGCGCGCGATGTCGCCGGTATTCAGCCAGCCGTCCTCATCGAGACAAGCGCGAGTGGCCTCGGGTTGGCGGAAATAACCGCGCATCACATTGGGGCCGCGCACCCACAGCTCGCCGGTCTCCGGTGCCTCATCATCGGTGCTGCCCAGCGGCTCGAGACGATATTCGAGCAGCGGCAGCACGCGGCCGACGGTGGTACTGGCATAGCTATCATCGATGCGTGTCTGGCTGATCGTTGGGCTCGCCTCGGTGAGGCCGTAGCCATTGTGCAGAGTCAGCCCGAAGCAGGCCTCGACACGGCGCTTGAGATCGCTATCCAGCGGCGAGCCACCCGCCGACATGTAGATCAGCGCAGGCGCTTTCAGTGTCTGGCCTTGCTGCTTGAGGTATTCGAGCATGCGCGCATACATCGCCGGCACGCCCTGCAGCACGGTGATGCGCTCGGTCACCAGCGCCTCGGCCAAGGCCGGCGCCTCGAAGCGCGGCACCGGATAGAGACTGGCGCCATTGTATAGCGAGCCCATGCACACCGAGGCCAGGCCGAACACATGCGACATCGGCAGCACGCCATAGACCCGCTGGCCTTGGGTCAGATGACGCATGCCGCCGGAGATGGAGGCGATGTACAGGATGCCCCGGTGGGTCAGCATCACGCCCTTGGGCGTGCCGGTGGTACCCGAGGTATAGATCATCGCTGCCACCTGTTCGGCGCCGCTGGCATGAACGGGCTCCGGCGAGGTGTCCGACAGCGGTCCGATCATCAGTTCACCGAGGCGCGGATGACGGAAGGTCTCGGCATCATGGCGTTCGCCATGCATGCGGGCTTCCTTGGAGACCGCCGATGTATAGAAGACCCGCCGCGGCTCGCAGTTGGCATGGATCAGATCGATCTCCTTGGCCGACAGACGCGAATTGACGATCGCCAGCCAAGCATCCAGTTCACTGGCCGCCAGCAGCAGCACGACCAGCGCACGGCAGTTCTCGCTCACCGTCATCAAGCGATCGCCGGGACGCACATCCAACGAGACCAACCATTCGACGGCCGCGCGCACCTCGTCCGCCAGGTCGGCGTAACGCCAACGCACCTCGTCATCGACGAGGGCTTCCTGGTCCGGCTGCCGCTTGGCCAGCTCAAGGACCCGCGTGCTCAGGCGGTCGGGCAGTTCGGCCACCAGCTCGCTGGCCCAGCGGCCGTTGATGAGTTCGTCCGGGGCGTGTATGGAATGTGACAGTCGCATCACTGCGCCTCCCGAACCATGTTGCGTGCGATCACCAACTGCTGGATCTGGGTGGTGCCTTCATAGATGCGGAACAGCCGCACGTCGCGATAGAAGCGTTCGACCGCGTATTCGGCCATGTAGCCGGCACCGCCATGGATCTGCACCGCGCGATCGGCGACGCGCCCGACCATCTCCGCGCAGAACAGCTTGGCGCAGGAGGCCAGCGTCGAGACATCCTCCTCGGCATCCTTGCGCCGCGCGGCGTCCATGACCATGGTGCGCCCGGCATAGGCTTCGGTCTTGCTGTCAGCGAGCATCGCCTGGACCAGCTGATGCTCGGCCAGCGCGCAGCCGAACTGCTGACGTTCCATGGCGAAGCGCAGCGACTCCTCGACCAAGCGCTCGGCCACACCGACGCAGACCGCCGAGATATGCAGACGGCCGCGATCGAGCACCTTCATGGCGGTCTTGAAGCCCTTGCCCTCGCGCCCACCGATGATGTTCTCGGCCGGCACCCGGCAGTTGTCGAAGATGATGTCGCAGGTATGGGCGCCCTTCTGGCCCATCTTCTTATCCGCTGGGCCACGGTGAATGCCTGGGGTATCGCCCTCGACGATGAAGGCGCTGATGCCACCGGCCCCCTTGTTCTGGGGGTCGGTGCGCGCCATCACCGTGAACAGGTCGGCCTCGGGGCCATTGGTGATGTAGCGCTTGGTGCCGTTGAGCACGTAATGATCGCCATCGCGAATCGCCGTGGTGCGCAGGCTGGCGGCATCGGAACCGGAATCCGGCTCGGTGAGGCAGAACGAGCTGATGATCTCGCCGGTCGCCAGGCGCGGCACATACTTGGCCTTCTGTTCATCGCTGCCGTCGATCAGGATGCCCTGGGCGCCGATGCCATTGTTGGTGCCGAAGACCGAGCGAAAGGCCGGCGAAGTCTTGCCGATCTCCATGGCGACCAAGGCTTCCTCTTCCATGGTCAGGCCGAGGCCGCCGTACTCCTCGGGAATCGACAGGCCAAACAGGCCCATGTCCTTCATCTCCGCAAGAATCTCGGGGGGTACCGCATCCTCTTCGGCGAGGCGGGCCTCGTTGGGAATCAGACGCTCGCGCACGAAGCGTGAAAGCGTATCGAGCAACTGATCGAGAAGTTCCTGATCGCGAATCATGGCGGTTTCCTCGCTGCCGTCTTGTACGGGGTATTTTGGAAGGAATTGTCGAGCCGTGAGGTGAGCAATGACTTAGACTTTAGTTTTGCATTGCGAAACCATCATGCTGCTAAGGCTTCGCTCATCTTGCGATGCACTGTTGCACAGCCTATGATGACCGTCAATATTCGAAACTGCGTTTTGCTATACGAAATAAACAAACCTTCTCAAGATCCAGTCGGGAGGCGTCAACGCTCATGAGTCAGACCATCACCACCATCGGCATCGTCGGCACCGGCGCCATGGGGCGCGGAATTGCCCAGATCGCCGCCGAGGCGGGCCTGCGCGTCAAGCTGCACGATGCCCGCGACGGCGCCGTCGACGATGCCAAGGCATTCATCGCCAAACTGTGGGCGCGCGGGGTCGAGAAGCAACGCTTCAGCCAGGCTCGGGCCGACGAAATGAGCGCCTTGCTAATGGAAGCCACGCCCCTGGAGGATCTCGCCGACTGCGAGCTGGTGATCGAGGCCATCGTCGAGCGCGTGGACGCCAAGCAGCAGCTGTTTCAGCAGCTCGAAGCAGTGCTGGGTGAGCAGGCGATTCTCGCCACCAATACCTCCTCGTTGTCGGTCACCGAGATTGCGGCGGCCTGCGAGCGCCCCGAGCGGGTGATCGGCTTCCACTTCTTCAATCCCGTGCCGTTGATGAAGATCGTCGAGGTCATCCCGGGGCTGAAGACCGCTGCCGAGGTGATCGAGGCCACCGAAGCACTGGGCCAGCGCTTCGGTCATTTCACCGCGCGGGCCACCGACACGCCGGGCTTCCTGGTCAATCATGCCGGGCGCGCCTTCGGCACCGAGGCGCTGCGCATCCTTTCCGAGGGGGTCGCCGATCACGTCACCATCGATCGCCTGCTGAAGGATCAGGGTGGCTTTCGCATGGGCCCCTTCACCCTGCTCGATCTCACCGGGCTGGATGTCTCCCATGCGGTGATGGAGTCGATCTATCACCAGTACTATCAGGAACCGCGCTTTCGCCCTTCAGCACTCACCGGGCAGCGGCTCGCCGCCGGTCTACTGGGCCGCAAGAGCGGGGAAGGCTTCTATCGCTACGCCGAGGGTCAGGCCGTGGTGCCCGATGAACCGGCCGCCCCGCGCGTCGATCCACTACCGGTGTGGGTCAGCCCCGAGGATGCGGACGCGCAGCGTGCATTGGCCAAGGTGGTCGAAGCCGCCGGCTGGACCCTGGAGACGGGCGATACCCCCAGCGATAGCGCGCTGTGCCTGCTTAGCCCCTACGGCGAGGACACCACCGACAGCGCGCTGCGCCAGCATCTCGACCCGGCCCGCTGTGTCGCCGTCGACATGCTCGCCGGCCTCGATCGGCGTCGCTGCCTGATGACCAGCCCGGCGACCCGCGCCGACATACGCGATGCCGCGCATGCCCTGCTCGCCCAGGATGGCACCCCGGTCAGCGTGATCCACGACAGTGCAGGCTTCGTGCTGCAGCGCGTGGCGGCCTGTATCGTCAATGTCGGCGCCGACATCGCCCAGCAGCGCGTCGCCGAGCCCGCGACCATCGACCGGGCCGTCGAACTGGGCCTGGGCTATCCCCATGGGCCACTGGCCATGGGCGAACATTATGGCGCGCATCGTATCCTCACCATCCTGGAAAACCTGCAGGCCGCCAGCGGCGACCCGCGTTATCGGCCAAGCCCCTGGCTGCGCCGCCGTGCACGCCTGGGCATGCCCTTGACCCGCGTCAGCGCCCAATAGCCAATCGACAACGGAGATCCATCATGCACGACGCCTATCTTTACGACGGTATTCGCACCCCCTTCGGCCGCCATGGTGGCGCCCTGGCCGGGGTGCGCCCAGACGACCTGCTGGGGCTGACCCTAAAGCACCTCATCGAGCGCTCATCCTTTGCCAACGATACCTATGAGGAGGTGCTGGCCGGCTGTACCAACCAGGCCGGCGAGGATTCCCGCAACGTGGCGCGCCACGCCGCCCTGCTCGCCGGTCTGCCGATCGAGGTCGCCGGCCAGACCGTCAACCGGCTGTGTGGCAGTGGCCTGGCCGCGATCCTCGATGCCGCCCGCGCGACGCGCAACGGCGAGGGTGAGCTGTTCCTGGCCGGGGGTGTGGAGAGCATGAGTCGTGCGCCTTATGTGCTAGGCAAGGCCGACTCCGCTTACGCGCGCAATCAACCCCTCTACGACACGGTGATCGGCTCGCGCTTTCCGAACCCGTGGCTGGCCAAGGAGTACGGCAGCCACAGCATGCCGGAAACCGCCGACAACGTCGCACACGATCTCGAGATCGACCGCACCGCCGCCGATGCCTACGCGGCACGCTCCCAGGCCCGCTATGCGGAAGCGCTGGCAAGCGGCTTCTACACTGGCGAGCTGTTACCCGTCGAGGTGCCGCAGGGCCGCAAGCAGCCACCCCTGCTGGTGGATCAGGACGAGCACCCTCGCCCGGGCAGCGATGCCGACAAGCTCGGCCGCTTGCCGGCACTGTTCGAGAATGGCGTGGTGTCCGCGGGCAATGCCTCGGGCCTCAACGACGGCGCCGCGGCGATGATCGTCGGTAGCCTTGCGGCCGGCGAGAAGGCGGGCATGACGCCACGCGGACGCATCGTCTCCGGTGCCGTGGCCGGGGTCGCGCCACGGGTGATGGGCCTTGGGCCGGTGCCCTCCAGTCAGAAGGCACTGGCCCGCGCCGGCCTGACAATGGAGCAGATGGATCTGATCGAGATCAACGAGGCCTTTGCCGTACAGGTACTGGGCTGTGTCAAGCAGCTGGGACTGTCCGCCGACGACAGTCGTCTGAATCCCAACGGCGGTGCCATCGCCATCGGCCACCCCTTGGGTGCCTCGGGAGCGCGTCTGGCGCTGACCGCGTTGCGCCAGCTGGAGGCGACCGGTGGCCGCTATGCGCTGGTGACCATGTGCATCGGCGTCGGCCAGGGCATCGCCGCGGTGATCGAGCGCTTCGAGTAACGCACGACGCTCACTTTATCTCCTCACGCCCGCCTCACCGCGGGCGTTTTTTCGCTCGGGGAGCGGTTGACACTTTTGAATATCAGTTATGCCATACTCGCTTTCATTCCTTGCCACGTCGACAAAGGAAGCTCATGAACAAGCCGTTACATATTGATGACGAACAGGACAGCGCCGCCAAGGACCGCAACTTCGTCACGGCACTCTCTCGCGGCCTCGAGCTGCTGCGTGCCTTCGGGGCCGGCGAGGAATATCTGGGCAATGCCGAACTCTCCAGCCGCACCGGGATTCCTCGCCCCACCGTGTCGCGTCTGACCTACACGCTCAAACAGCTGGGCTACCTGCAGCACAACGAGCGCCTGGAGAAATATCGCCTGGGCGCGGGCATTCTCGCACTGGGCTACCGCTACCTGGCGAGCATGGGGATCCGCGACATCGCCCGCCCTCACATGCAGCGCCTGGCCGATGCCACCGACTGCGCGATCGCCTTGGGCACGGCGGATCGCCTGTCGATGACCTATGTCGAGGTATGCCAGGGCAGCGGCCCGCTGGTGATGCGCCTGGAAACCGGCTCACGCATCCCCCTGGCGACTACCGCCATCGGCCGTGCCTGGCTGTGCGGCATCTCCGCCGAGCGCCGCAATCAGTTAATGGACAGTATGCGCCAGGGCGACCCCGACAACTGGCCAGCCATCGAGCAGTCGATTCACAAGTCGCTCGACGACTACGCCACCTACGGCTTCTGTCTTTCGGAAGGAGACTGGGAACGCGAGATCAGCGCGGTGGCCATGCCGCTGATACTCGAGGAGGGCGCCGAGGTGATGGCCATCAACTGCGGCGGCTCCTCCCTGCGCCTGAGCCACCGGGTGTTGGTGGAAAATCTTGGCCCCCGTCTCAAGGATGTAGTCGAGCAGATCAAGAACTCGCTGGAGCCGCCACGCATCGTCTGACACAGCCCCTGGCTATACGCGCAAACACAATGCACCGAAGGTTTCGCCGGGGACGACTCTCGCGTTTTACTCTCCGACCTGCGCCCTGACCTTGTCGACGATGTGCGCGCCGATGGGAATCGCCGAGGTGGCCGCCGGCGATGGTGCGTTGCAGACGTTGACGGTGCGCTGGGTATTGACGAACAGGAAGTCGTCGATGAGCTTGCCGTCGCGAGAGACCGCCTGGGCGCGCACGCCTGCCGGGTAGGGCTGCAGATCGTCTTCGGTCAGGCTCGGGCAGTACTTCTGCACCTCCCGAAGATAGCCCTTCTTGTAGAGCGAGTTCTTCATCTCGATCAGTCCCGGGCGCAGGTTGGCCTTCAATACCCTGAGGATACCCGGATCGGTCAGCATCGCCGCGCTGTCGGCCAGCGAGATGTCGCGCTTCCTGTAGCCTTCGCGCTTGAACGCCAGCACCGCATTGGGGCCGACGGTGACGCTGCCATCGATCATGCGCGTCAGGTGCACCCCGAGAAACGGCATCGCCGGGTCGGGAATGGGATAGATCAAGTGATTGACGATACGGTTGTGCTCCGGCGGCAGTCGGTAGTACTCGCCTCGAAACGGGCAGATGGTGAAGCCCGGGTCACGCCCCAGCATGCGCACCACGCGATCCGCCATCAGTCCGGAGCAGGAGACCAGATGGCGAGTGGTGAACTCGCCCTGGTTCGTGGACACGACCACTTCCCGGGCACGCTCCTCGAGCCCGGTGACCACCGTGGCATAGCGGATCTCGCCACCGGCGGCCTCGAACTCGCGCCCCATGGCGGCGGCGACCTCGGCGTAGCTGACGATGCCGCTGGAGGGGAAGAAGATACCGCCGACCCCGCTGATGTTGGGCTCACGCTCGCGCAGTTCGTCCCCCCCTAGCCAATAGCGCTCCAGGCCGTTGGCTTCGGTGCGCTCCCACAGGGCCTGCATGCGCTGCATCTCGATGTCGTTGGTCGCCACCAACAGCTTGCCGCACTCTTCGTAGGCGATGCCCTGGGCCTCGCAGAACGCCTTGGTGGCGCGGTTGCCCTCGAAGCAGAAGCGCGCTTTGAGGCTGCCCGGCGTGTAGTAGACACCGGCATGGATCACACCGCTGTTATGGCCGGTCTGGTGCTGTGCGGGACCGTTTTCTTTTTCGAGCAGCAGCATCCGCCGCCCGGGGTAAGCCTGAATCAACTGCATGGCGGTGGACATGCCGAGGATGCCACCGCCGATGATGATGAAGTCGTACACCGTGATGCCTCGCGTCGTTGGGGGCGAGCCGTGGTCGCCACAGCCCGTTCGTTCGTCGATTATACCTGGCGTGGATTGCGCAGCGTCTTGGCATGGGTGAAATATCCACGCTGACGCATCAGCTCGCGGCGCAGCACCGGGTGCGGCGTGAAGCGATCCCGGCCGTGCAGCCAGAAATGGTTGTTGATCAGCACGAAGCTGCCGATGGGCACGGCCACCGATAGCTTGTTCGCGCTGCCTTCGAGCGAGTCGGACAGGTCCGCCAGCCAGTTGCCCTCCTCGAAGTTCTTCGGCTGCACGAACTGGTCGATGTAGGACATGATCGGCCGGCCCTCGCGGTCCACGTCGAAGACCGCATGATGGACATCCTCGGCCACCTTCTTGCTGGGCGGCGCCGTCCAGCGCATCTCGCGGCGCGCCAGGGGATGGCGGTAGAACGTCTCGAGCCCTTCCCAGTCATCCAGATGCAGCAGCAAGGAATCGCCACCCTGCATGTGCTGCTCGTCGAGCTTCATCATCAGCACGTAGTCGGTGTCCTGCTCGACGAAGGTACCGTCGTTGTGCAGTTCCATGACGCGATGCGGCTGGCGCAGGTAGCTGTCGGAGTCATCGACATTCTGCACCACGAAGCGGGCGTAGTACTGGCCGCTCATGGCGTCGAAGTTGGAGCGTCCCATCAGATGTGCCACGGCGGTGGCGAACTTGACCATGTCGTCGGCCTGCTCGACCCGGTCCAGGCCCTCCGGCGTCACCAGGAAGCCCCCCGTATGACGGTCCACCAGGGTATTGATCAGCACCGGCTGCAGGGTGTTGTCGCACAGGTCGTCGAGAATGCGGGCCACGCGAAAACGCAGGAACGACTTGTATTCCAGGGCCTGGACCGGCCATTCGGCCACTGCCGCGAGAAAGGCCTCGACGGTTTCCCGGGGGAAGGTCAGCTGCAGCAGTCGCTCCGACTGGGGTGACGTCGACAGATGAAAGCCCTGGATGGCATCGGGCAGAGGCATGGTGATCGAGGGCAGGCGGGTCAGGGCGGTCATGGCGCTCTCCTAGCAGGAACAGGGATACGCCTTCAAAATATCTACATTTTTATAAAACATCAATTTTATTGTTTGAAAAATACATTTCTATGCCCGGGTGGACATTCGCTATGATGACGATTCCTTTACTGCGGATAGCGAAACCATGGAGCACCCCGCGCGACATAACCTCGGCGTCAGCGCCTATGCCCGGCTCAAGCGTGACATCATTCGCGGCGTCTACCCAGCCGGAGAAAAGCTCTTGATGAGTCGCTTGAAAGAGCGCTACGACCTGGGCACCGGCCCTCTGCGCGAAGCGCTGTCGCAATTGGTGGCGGAACATCTGGTGGTGGCCGTTAGTCAACGGGGCTATCGGGTCGCTCCCATGTCGGTGTCGGAACTCGAGGACATCTACGATGCGCGGGCGCACCTGGAAGGCTTGATCGTCGAGCTGGCCATCGCCCGGGGCGATGTCGCCTGGGAGGCGGATATACTGGCCAAGGCGCATACGCTGGCCAAGGTAATGGACGTCAGCGGACCCGAGGAGATGCTCGATGTCTGGGACCGACGCCATCAGGCCTTCCACGGTGCCATCGCCGCCGGTTGCGGCTCGCGTCATCTGCTGCAGGTCCGCGAGAGTCTGCTCGACCAGGTCGAGCGCTACCGCCATCTATGGCTGTGCGAGACGGTCTTTTCCAGCGAGGCGCTGGAGCACAAGCGCCAGGAGCATGCGGCTCTGGTCGAGGCCCTGCTGGCCCGGGATGCCCCGCGGGCAAGCCTGATGATCCGCGAGCACCTGATGACGCCGGTTTCGATCATTCGCGAGGTCATGCTTCGACGCGATAAATAGCCACACGACTTGCCTTCGACGAGGCCAGAGGGATCGAAACAGTCATGGACGATGATGATCAGGGAATCACCCGCCTCGAACAGCTGATCGACCATCTCTGTCGGGCCACCCAGAACCGTGAGCGCGTCGATGTCAGCACGATCGTCGCCGTGGTGGGCAGTCGCTCGTTCGGTTCGCTGCTGCTGGTGGCCGGACTCATCACGCTGGCACCGCTGATCGGCGACATCCCCGGCATGCCGACGCTGATGGGTTTATTCGTGCTGCTGGTCTCGATGCAGCTGCTGTTGCACCGCAAGGAACTCTGGCTGCCCCGCTGGCTGCTCGAGCGTTCGGTGCCACGCGACAAGTTCGCCAGGGCACTGACGTTCCTGCGCAAGCCGGCGCATTACGTCGACAAGCTTTTGAAACCCCGCCTGAGTCGATTGACCCGCGGCTCGGCGCTCTACGCGATCGCCATCATCTGTAGCGCCATCGCCCTGGCCATGCCGCTGATGGAGGTGGTGCCCTTCTCCGCCAACTTCGCCGGCGCCGCCCTGACGGTATTTGGCCTGGCGCTGATCGCCCGGGATGGCCTGCTGACCCTGATCGCCTTTGCGTTGACGGCCTTGAGCGTCGGGTTCATCGGCTATCAGGTGATGACATGAACCGCCCGTCGTTCAAGAACTCGGCCATCACCCGATACGCCTCGTTGCACTCTTGCGCCACTAGGTCCTCCATGTTGAGAAAGGCGTGCAGCATGTCCGGGAAGTGATGATGCCGGTGCGTCACACCGCTCTCTTCCAG
Organism: Modicisalibacter ilicicola DSM 19980; assembly: GCF_900128925.1. Taxonomy (GTDB): domain Bacteria; phylum Pseudomonadota; class Gammaproteobacteria; order Pseudomonadales; family Halomonadaceae; genus Modicisalibacter; species Modicisalibacter ilicicola. Next base: position 338,305 of record NZ_FQUJ01000004.1, on the reverse strand, counting down.
GCGCTTCACGTAGGCCAGCCCCTCGTCGCGCAGCGGGCAGAAGCCGGCGGTGACGACCAGGGTCTCCGGCATGGCCGCGGTCAGCGGCATGGACAGCGGCGAGGCCCTGTGGCGGTCGCCACCCAGCCGAAAGTAGTTGTCGAAATACCAGCGGATGCGCGCCTCTTCCAGGAAGTAGCCCTGGCCCAGGGCCTGCACGGAGGGGTAGGAGAGGGTGTAATCGAGACTCGGGTAGATGAGTATCTGGCGATGCAGGGGAATATGCCCGTCACCCTGCAACCGGGCACTGGCCGTCGCGGCCAGGGCGCCACCCGCGGAATCGCCGGCCACGCTCAGCGACTCGACGACCCGGCGTTGCTTGGCTTCCAGCGCCGGCCAGAGATGCTCGAGGACCGCCAGGGTGTCTTCCACCGCGGCGGGGTACGGACATTCCGGCGCCAGGCGATATTCTACCGACACCACCAGATGGCCGCTCGCCTCGGCCAGCTTGCGACAGATCGCATCGTAGACCGTCACGCCTCCGGACATGTGGCCGCCGCCGTGCAGATAGACGCACACCGGCTTGGGTGTTTCCGGCGCCGGATCGTAGAGGCGCACCGGCACCGGATAGTCGCCGGTGTCGACCACCACGTCCCCGACCCAGGGCAGCTCAGGGCGTTGCGTGACCAGCGTCATGGTCACGTAGGCCAGTGCCTCCCGCGCGCTGACCGGCGAAAAAGAAGCTCCCTCCTTGCGCTGCTGAGCCAGCAGCGTGTTGACCTGATCCAGCCAGGGTTGCAGCTTGGGGCTGAGGTGAGTGCTCATAAGCGATCCTCGAAGATCCGAAACGCGTTTTTCGAAAGCCTAGTACACCCCCTGCCAGCCTCCTATGAAGAAAGCCGACGATTTTTCGCCGGCTTCATCATCGATGCGTGGCCGCTATCGATCAGCTATCGATGCCCCCCATGCAGATGTACTTCATCTCCAGGTAATCCTCGACGCCGTACTTGGAGCCCTCGCGGCCCAGGCCGGACTCCTTGATGCCACCGAAGGGAATCACCTCGCTGGTGATGGCCACCTCGTTGACGCCGACCATGCCGTACTCGATGCCTTCCGAGACGCGCCAGGCACGCCCGACATCCCGGGTATAGATGTAGGATGCCAGACCCACCTCGGTGTCGTTGGCCATGGCGATGGCCTCGGCCTCGTCGCTGAAGCGGAACAGCGGCGCCACCGGCCCGAAGATCTCTTCATGAAAGATGCGCATGTCCTTGTTGACATCGGTCAGCACCGTGGGCTGGTAGAAGCAGGCGCCCTTGTCCGCCGGCGCACCGCCGGTGGTCGCCTTGGCGCCCTTGGAACGGGCATCCTCGACCAGTTCGTGCACGTCCTTCACGGCGCCTTCGTTGACCAGCGGCCCCATGGTCACGCCTTCCTCCAGGCCGTTGCCAAGCTTGAACTCGTTGACCTTGGCGGTGAACTTCTCGACGAAGGCGTCATAGATGCCGTCCTGGACCAGAATGCGGTTGGCGCAGATGCAGGTCTGCCCGGCGTTGCGGTACTTGGAGGCCAGGGCGCCGGCCACGGCCTTGTCCAGGTCCGCATCGTCGAAGACGATGACCGGGGCGTTGCCGCCGAGTTCCATGGAAACCTTCTTGACGGTGTCGGCGCACTGCTTGAGCAGCTGCTTGCCCACCGCCGTCGAGCCGGTGAAGGTGACCTTGCGCACGATGGGGTTGCTGGTGAGTTCGTTGCCGATGGCGCTGGCGCTCTTGCCCGCCACCAGATTGAGCACGCCCCTGGGCATGCCGGCACGCTCGGCCAGTTCGACCATGGCCATGGCGGAAAGCGGGGTTTCCTTGGCCGGCTTCATGACGAAGGTACAGCCCACCGCCAGCGCCGGTCCGGCCTTGCGGGCCAGCATGGCGTTGGGAAAATTCCAGGGCGCGATGGCCCCCACCACGCCCACTGGCTGCTTGATGGTGAGCAGGCGCCGATCGTTGGCCACGGTAGGGATCACGTCGCCATAGATGCGCTTGGCTTCCTCGGCGAACCACTCGATGAAGGAGGCGCCGTAGGCCACCTCGCCTCGGGATTCCGCCAGCACCTTGCCCTGCTCGCTGGTCATGAGCACCGCCAGGTCTTCCTGGTTTTCCATCATCAGATCGAACCAGCGCCGCAGGATCGCCGCACGCTCCTTGGCGGTCTTGGCCTGCCAGGCTGGCATGGCGCGCTGGGCCGCCTCGATGGCACGACGGGTCTCCTCGGCACCCACGCTGGCCACCTGGGTGATCGTCTCGCCGGTGGCAGGGTTGACGACATCGAAGGTCTCCCCGGCGTCACCGTCGACCCACTGGCCGTCGATGTAGGCCTTCGTCTTCAACAAGCTGGGGTCTTTCAACTGTAGCGTCATGATGGCTCCTTGGATGTTCGGCGGAAGTACGGTATGTCGGCCTCTCCCTGCGCACGTGCATGTCGAGGATCATGGCCATCATATTGCCCCAAGTCCTCGCATGCGAGAGCCATCGGTTCATATTTAAAACATTAGAGTGTTATTTTTTACACTTGCGGGGTCGGATCGAACGGCGGGCGCTGCTTGCGAAACGCCTGCTTGCCCACGATCTTGCCATCGCGAAGCGTGAAAATGTCCACCCCGTCCGCATGAACACGTTTGCCATCGGGCAGAGTCGCCACGAAGGTCGACTCCGAGACCACCTTGTCGTCCACGAAGAAATGCTTGCCATTTCGCCACTGAACATCCGGCATCGTTCCCCAGGTGTTCTCGAACTGCTCGCCGACCGCCAGCTTCCCGGTGATACGGGTACCGTAGGTCTCCGCTCCGGCAACGGTTTCGAACACGATGTCGTCGTGGAAGTGGGACATCACCGCGTCGATATCGTGGCGATTGAAGGCAGCGAACAGCGCCTGCATGTCTTGGTCGGTCATTTTCTATCTCCGTTCGTGTCATGAGCGCCTCATCAGCGCACGGCATCCAGTACCTGGAAGTACTTGTAGAGCGCTCGCTGACCCAGCCGGCGAATGGGACGCAGCGGATGGCCGGGCAGCGGCGAGCTGAATATCGGAAGGTCGGACTCGGCGATCGGCTCGCCGGCAATCAGGGCGGCCAGCTTTTTCGAGGCATAGGCCGAGAAGGAGACGCCGTTGCCGCTGTAGCCCTGGGCATAGAACACCTGCTGCTTCGAGTCGGGTTGCACGATGCGCGGCATCATGTCGTGGGAGATATCCATCCAGCCGTGGGAGAACCAGGGCGTCTCGATCCCCTCGAGCGCGGGAAACTTGCGTGCGATGGCCTCCCGCACCGTCCGCAGGTGCTTGGGATTCTGGGCATCCGCCCCGCTGATGGCGCTGCGGGTACCGATCTGCAGGCGTTTTTCCGGCAGGAAGCGGTAGTAGTGACGCAACTTGCGGGTATCGGTAATGATCATGGTCGAGCGAAAACCGCAGGCGGCTATCTCGTCATCGCTCAGCGTGCGCGTCCATACCGAGTTGGCCATGATGGGCATGTTGCGATAGGCGGTGAGCTTGTGCAGGTTCGGGCTGGTATAGCCGGCAGTCGCGATGCCAACGACCCGGGCGCGCACGGTGCCCCCCGGGGTGCGTAGATGATGCACGCCGCCCTCGGTCGTCCAGGCCTGGACCGGGCTTCCCGTGTGAATCCTGGCCCCGAGCCGGCGAGCCGCCCGTGCATAGCCGTAAGCCAGTTTCAATGGTTGAACGGCGATTCCCACCGGCTCGAGCAGGGCACCGTGGCACTCCTGGTCACCGATGTATTCGCTGAGCACCGTCTCGCGATCCAGGATTCGGGTCTTGTAACCCAAGGCCTCGTTGCACAGGCGCGACTCGCCTTGCAGCCCTTTCAACGCATGCTCGCTGTGGGCGATGAGCAGATTGCCGTGGTTCTGGGGCTCGCAGTCGATCTCCGGGTCCTCGGCCATGCTCTTGAAGACCTCGAAGCCCTCGAGGCTGTTGGCGTGCAGTCGACGAGCGGTGTCGACGCCCCATTTCTTCACCCACTGGCTGCGACTCAGCCGCCCCCAGGCCAGGTGCCCCTGCCCTCCGTTGCGACTGGTGCAGCCCCAGCCGATCTGATTGGCTTCCAGGACGACCGCCTTGATGCCGTATTCCCGGGCGAGAAACAGCGCGGTGGCAAGGCCGGTGAAACCGGCGCCGATCAGCACGACATCTGCCTGCGTATCGGTGTTTATCGGGCCATCGTCCTCGGGCGGCTCACCCGCGTGGTAGCGCCAGTAGGTCGGTGCGTAATCCATCCCCGTTCCAGGAGAGGCGTCACGCAGCGGATCGTAATGCGGGTAATAAGGTTGGGGGGTTGGCATCGGTTTTATCCACCTTGCTCAAGACTGCAGATGATGCCCCCGAGGGGGCGTGTTAACGACCAGGTGTTTTCGATTGCTCAAGGACAAGGCGATCTATTCCTGAGACTCCCGAACCGCTTTCGCGGGCTTGACGTAGGAGGCGAGTCCTCTGGCAAACACACCGAAATCATCGTTTCTCATGCCGCCCTTCTTCGCCGAGTTGAGCATTCGGTACACCGAGACCATGTAGGCGATACCGACGAAGAAGAACGGTGCTCCCACCACGATGGCCAGGCTTCTGATGGCATCGAACCCGCCGGTGAGCTGGAACATGATGCCGGTAAACCCGATTACCACGCCCCAGAGAAGACGCATGGAAACCTTCGGGTTTTCCTGGCCGTTGGACACCTGCATGGCGGCAAAGAAGGAAGCCGAGTCCGAGGTGGTGACCGCAAAGACCACGATGTTGAAAAGCACCATCAGACTGAGCCACCAGCCGCCCGGCATGCTCTCGAGCAGCGTATAGATGCCGGATTCCGGCTTCTCCTGGACACTTTCCCAGAGGGGAGCGATCCCGCTGACATCGACATAGCCGGCTGACCCGCCCCAGATACTGAACCAGCCAATTGCCAGCAGCATGGGGACCAGGATGACGCCGACAATGAATTCACGCAGGGTGCGGCCTCTGGAGATACGCGCTATGAAGCCGCCGCAGAAGGGGATATAGGAGATGTACCACAGCCAGTAGAAGACGACCCACCAGCCAAGCCATTCCCGCTGCTCGAAGTTGCCGGCATCCGTCCAGAACTGCAGCGCCAGGACCTGGCCGAAGTAGTCTCCAATCTGCTGAGTGGCAAGATTCAACAGGTATTGCGCTGGCGCGTGGCCGAAAAAGAGCAGTGCAAAGAGAATGATACCGGCCATGATCATGTTGGCCTGGCTCAGAAACTTGATACCGCGTTCCACCCCGGTGGCAGCGGAGATCACGTAGGCGACGATCACCACCATCATGACCAGAGCCTGCCCCAGGGGGCCGAGGTCGAGCCCGAACAGCTGGTTGAGACCATAGCTGATGGACGCGACCCCCAGCCCGATCATCGTGGCATTGCCACCGATGGTGCCGATGATGCCCAGTCCATTGGCCAGGCGTCCCCAGATACTCCTGTTGCAGCGCTCGCCGAGAATGCCGTAAAGGCCGGTTGCCACGGTCAGGGGCAGCCCCAGGCGATAGGCGGGGAAGGCGATGGCCCAGGCGGCGATGGCAAACACGGCCCAGCCATGCATGCCCCAGTCGAGCAGCGTGAGCTGAACCGCCTTGGGGACCCCCGCGGCTTCGCCCGCGGCACCCATGTCGATGACATGAGAGGATTCATAAAGATGGGTCAGAGGTTCGGCAACACTGAAGAAGACAAACCCGATGCCGAAACCGCAACTGAACAGCATCGATATCCAGGCACCATAGGAGAATTCCGGCACCTCGTCGTCGGCACCCAGCTTCAGGTCCCCGAAGGGGCTGATGACCAGATACAGACAGAAAATCAAGGTCGCCCCCACGCCCAGCAGGAAGCTCCAGCCGAAATTGAAGATCAGAAAGTCTCGGATGCCCGATAGCGTCGCTCCGGTGGCCTCGGGCAAGAACAGGGCGCAGGCGATGATCGATGCGTATACCGTCAGCACCGGCCAGAACAGGGTGTGATCGTATTCACCGAACAGGCGGGTCGTTACCCCGCCCCGCCGATGAGGCTTGTTGTTGTAGGGGCGATTCATCGTTGCAGATCCTCGCATCATCATCTCTTGTTGTTGGAATGACCACTCGGCGCGCATGAAGCAAGCGGCTAATGGCCTCACAGAAATGAAAGTAGCAAGGGTTTATAAACTTTTAAATGAAAAAATAAAATATTTTTTCATTTTGCCTAGAGAACGACCAGTCTCGATGCCTCGCGGCCCGCCAAGTGGTCTGGATCGAACGAGCCTCGTGATTTTCTAGATTTTTATTTCAATATCATACTCTTATCGATTTTCTAAAGGCATGAAGGAAAGCTTTCCGCAAGAACTTCAGCCGAGGAGCATGAACCTAGCGTGTGAAAATTAATCGTTTTTTTTCATGCACATGGATTTCATGCTACCCTTGCCGAAACCGAGCCACTTCCTCTCCACTGACAACAGCAGCCACCATGGAAAAGAAGAATCAAGCCGCACCCGAGGACCTGCATGTCGGACGTCAGATTCGCGATCTGCGCAAGGCAAAGCGGATCACCCTGGCGACACTGGCCAAGGAGGTCGACAAGTCCGTGGGTTACCTGAGCCAGGTCGAGCGGGGCACTTCATCGCTGCCCATCGGGGTGCTCCAGGCCATCAGCAAGGCGCTGGGGGTGCGTGCAAGCTGGTTCTTCCATCCCGAGGAAAACGCCAGCAATGGAGAAAGCGAATATATCGTCCGGGCCGATCATCGACGTACCATGGCCTTTTTAGGCATCGGCGCCCGGGAGGAGCTCTTGTCACCGCGGCTCAGTGGCCAGCTGCTGCTCATCATGACCCGGTTGATGCCGGGGGGAAGTGGCGGTGAAACGCCGAGACGACGCAAGGGCGAGGAGGCAGGCTATGTCGCCGCCGGCACACTGGAGCTGACGATCGGCGACCAGACCTTTACCCTCGAGGCAGGTGACAGCTTCTCGCTGGCCGACGACAAGCCGCACCTGATCCACAATCCCGGTGAAACAGAAACTCAGATACTCTGGGTCATGACCGGCAACGATTACTGAGGCTCCGGCTGGAGGCACCCGCATGTTCGATTGTCCCTCTCATCTTGCCCGCCTGCGCCGACGTGCGCCCTTGGTACAGAACATCACCAATCATGTGGCGATGAACGTGATGGCTAATGTGCTGCTGGCGATCGGCGCCTCGCCGGCGATGGTGCATGCTAGGGAAGAAGTCGCGGAGTTCGCAGCACTTGCCGATGCGCTGAGCATCAACATCGGCACGCTCTCGGCCGAGTGGGTCGAGTCCATGGAGATTGCCGCCCGGGCCGCCAATCAAGCGGGAACACCCTGGGTGTTCGATCCGGTGGCGGTCGGCGCCACGGCGTATCGTCGCCGGGTCGGTGCGCGTCTTGTGGAGCTGAACCCTACGGTGATTCGCGGCAACGCCTCGGAGATCATTGCCCTGGCCTCGGCGAGCGGCGGCGGGCGCGGTGTGGACAGCACCGATGCCGTCGAGGCCGCCGAGCAGGCCGCCATCACGCTGGCCGCTCGCACCGGCGGTGTGGTGGCGGTCAGTGGCCCGGTGGATTTCGTCACCGATGGCAGACGTCGCGCCCGGGTCGCCAACGGGCATCCCATGATGTCGCGCATCACCGTGATGGGCTGCTCCCAGACCGGCGTGATCGCCGCCTTTCTCGTCGGCGCCGAGGATCGCTTCGAGGCTGTGCTGGCGGCCATGACCTGCTACGCCGTGGCCGGCGAGATCGCCCATGAGCAAGCCGACGGCCCCGGCAGTTTCGCCGTCGCCTTTCTCGATGTCCTTCATCAGCTGGATGACAGCCAGCTCAATGCCCGCCTGCGCGTGGAGATCGACGATGTCCTTTGACCTTTCCCTGTATCTCATCACCGATCCGGCGATGTGCGCCGAGCGCGGCCTGGTCGCCACGGTCGTCGCCGCGGTGCGTGGCGGCGTGACCATGGTGCAGCTGCGTGATAAGCACGCCACGGACGCCGAACTCATTCCCCAGGCCAAGGCATTGAAAACGGCGCTGGCCGGAAGTGGCGTGCCACTGATCATCAACGATCGGCTCGAGGTAGCCCTGGCCGTCGGGGCGGACGGCCTGCACATCGGCCAGACCGACGGGGACGCGGCGGCGGCACGCGCGGCCCTCGGCCCCGAGGCCATCCTCGGGCTTTCCATCAACAGCCACGAACAGCTCGCCCAGGTCGATCCCGCCCTCATCGACTATCTGGGACTGGGGCCGGTGTTCGCCACCTCGACCAAGGGCGACCATGAGGCGCCACTGGGCTTCGAGGGCTTGGCGTCGCTGGCCGCGGCGAGCAGGTTGCCCGGCGTGGCCATCGGCGGGCTGCAGGCGCAGCATGTGCGGGCAGTACGCGAGGCCGGGGCCCAGGGCCTGGCGGTGATCTCGGCGATCTGTGCCGCCCCGGACCCCCAGGCAGCGACGCAACGCTTCGCCACCTGAAGCTCATGACGCCACGAGCTCCTCGATTCCCATCCACAGAAGTCTCAGCGCCAGCAGCGTCAGCATCCACTTGAACAGCGTATCGAAGCGCTTGTCGCTCAGGCCCCGCAATAGTCGCAGCCCTAGCCAGGTGCCGAGCAGCCCGGCGGCGATCATCGCCGCCATCAGCCCCAGCCAGTCACGGAAAACGAATCCCGCCACGCCGAACACGAAGGCCTTGGTCAGATGCTGCAGGCTCATGCAGGCGGCGAAGGTCGCCACCCGGGCGAAAGCGGTGGTCTGGCTGTGCTTGACGAAGGCCGCCACCAGGGGACCGCTGGCACCGATCAGGCTGGAAAGCAACGTGGTCACCGCACCCGCGGCCAGGGTCGCACCCTTGCCCAGGCGGCCCTTGGGCAGGCTCGGGCCCCAGCAGGAATAGAGCACGAACGCCGCGATGGCGAGTTCCAGTACCCCGCTCGGCAGGCGGATCAGCAGCCAGGCGGCGGCCAGGGCACCCAGCACGACCCCGGGCAGGAAGGCGGCAATCACCTGGCGGTCGATGTGGCGCCAGGTCAGGGTCGCGCGCCCCAGGTTGGAGCCCAGCTGGACCATGCCGTGCACCGGGATCAGCGCCGTGGCAGGCATGACTTGCGCCATGACGATGATCAACAGCGTGCCGCCACCAATGCCCACGCTGGCCGAGATGACCGAGGTGAGCATGGCGAGCCCCACCAAAGCCAGGTTCAATATCGGGGAGAGCGGAGAAAGCGATTCAAGCAGAGGCAAGGTAAGCGTCCCGATGACAAAATGACGCTCTACTATAGCGAATTCACCCGGCCAGGGTGGCAGGCGACGCGCTGAGAGGGTGCCCGCCTTGCCGGGTCAGACGGGCAGCCGCGCGATGATGTCGCTGACATCGTCGCAGACCTGGGCGATCTCCGCGTCGCTGTAGCGCTTGCCCCGCCGCTTCTTGTAGCCCTTCTCGTAGAGCTTGACATGCTCGGTGGCGGTGACGCCGGCATTTTCCAGGCAGTGGGTGACACAGTGCATCTGGCAGCCGTCGACGGCCACGATCGGCCGGCCCGACCGAGCGGTCTTCACCAGACCCGGCACGCCGCCGCCGACGCCGGCGATACAGGACATCTCTGCCACACCGGCATGGTCGAGGCGCACCGCCACGTCATTGGCCAGCTGAGCGACATCCGAACAACCGGAACAGGAGTAGATCAGGGTGCGGGGTTTGCGTGGAGTCTGCATGCTGGTCACGACACCTCCTATCGGAACGATCATCGGGGTTGCCGGGGCCTCGCCCCGAGCGCGACCATCGTCTCATGTTCGAGTCTCGCATGCGTTGAGAACAGTCAAGGAAGCTTCATTCACGCACCAAGTCGCGCCGCGAGCCTGCTGGCCAGGCAGGCCACCACGGCGTAGATGGAAAGCTGCGGGTTGGCACCGATACTGGTGGGAAACAGCGAGCCATCGAGGATGGACAGGTTCGCGAGCTGATGGTGTCGGCCATGACTGTCGACCACGGCGCGGCGCGGGTCGTCACCCAGCCCACAGCCGCCCATCACGTGGGCACTGGCCAGGCGCACGTCATGCCGGGCATAGCGCAGCGCCTTCACCTGCTCACGGAAGTCCGGCCAGCTGGGACTGAAGCGGGCGCGACTGTGGCCAGGCATCACCGCGCTGGCACCGGCGGCGAACTGCAATTCGCCCATGGCCAGGTAGGCGCGCCGTACCCCATCCCAGAGATAGTCGTTGAGGGGGTAATCCAGCACCGGCGTGCCATCGCTTCGCAGCATCACCTGCCCGCCCTGGCTCTCGGGATGGAACCCGTCGCGCAGCAAGGCGATGACGACGTTGCTGTGGGAGAGTCGGCTCATGCGCGCAAGACTCTCGATACCATGACCGCCGAACAGGGCCGCCATGATGCTGGGCTGCATGGGCGGCACCTCCAGCTTGAAGCCCATGGGGCCGGTCACGCCCTCGCGCCACTGGAAGTGGTCGCTGTGCACCGACTGCGGCGCCCCATAGTAGCCGTCGATGCGTTGCTCGAACCGGGCCATCGTCAGGTTCACCGGATGCAGGAAGGTGCGCTTGCCGAGGCGCTCGAACGGGTCCGGCGCCTTGGAGCGCAATAGCAGTCCCGGTGTGTTGATGCCGCCGCCGGCCAGCACCACATGGCGGCCACGCAAGTGCAGACGAGGCCCCTCGGGCCGGCTGAGGGTCGCATTCATGCCCCGACATTCCACCCCCACGACCCGATCGCCTTCGAGCACCAGCCGCTCGGCACGGGCCCGATGAATCAGGGTGGCTCCGGCCTCCAGGGCAGCTGGCACGGTGGTCAGCAGCATCGACTGCTTGGCGTTGGTCGGGCAACCGGTACCGCAGTAGCCCAGGTTCCAGCAGCCGCGGACGTTGCGCGGGATCGTCGCCCAGTGCCAGCCCAGCGCCTCGCAGCCGGCGCGCAAAACATCGTTGTTGGGATTCGGTGCGACGGTCCAGGGCGACACGCCGAGCCGTGCTTCCATGTGTTCGAACCAGGGTACGAGACTCACGGCATCGAGGCCCGTCACCGCGTGGGCCTCGGCCCAATGGCTCAGGGTCGGCTCTGGCGTACGAAAGCTGCTGGTCCAGTTCACGGTGGTAGAGCCGCCAACCGTTCGCCCCTGAAGGATGCTGATCCCGCCATCCTTCGTCATGCGCGCCGCCCCTTCCTGATAGAGCTCGGCATAGGCCTTGGCCTCGTCATTCTCGAAGTCGCTGGAGGTCTTGAGCGAGCCCTCCTCGACCAGCAGCACGGACAACCCTGCCCCGGCGAGGATCTCGGCACTGACACCACCGCCAGCCCCGCTGCCGACGATGATGACGTCGGCCTCGAAGACCGGGTCCGCCTCGAGCCGGGAGGCATCGAGCACGCGCCAGCCTCGGGCGACACCTTGCAGGAACGGATCGGGCACCGGCATGGGCATTTACCTTCTATTGGTCGACGAATCACTCATATCCGGGGCGGCCCCGGGTAGCCGGTCTCGGCCCAGGCCATCGGCAGCGCATACCAGGCCATCAGCAGCAGTTGGTTGAGCGCCTTGTAGCCCTGTCGCAACAGGTCGAGACGACTGTCCCGCCAGCGAACCAGGAAGGCGTCGATATCCTCGGGTGACGCCTTCTCCCAGGCACCCCAAACACCGGTCAAGGGGCCTCGGGTCAATGGCAGGTTGAGCAGATCGAGCAACTCCCGAACCTCTTTTTGAATCGCCGGCGACATGGAGGCCAGGCTGCGATCGAGCTGGTGCAGCGCGGCCTCGATGGCGCCCTGCTCCTGCTGCAACGCCGGGTGCGGGCCAACCATGATGGGAAGCAGCGCAGCCAGGGGCGCCAGGTCACCATCGCGCAGCACCGCAAAGCCCGTCGCCGGCCGATCTGAGGAGCACCCGGCGAGGCTTGCGGTCACGCCGATCGCGCTCACGGCCAGACTGGTACCCAGGCCCAGCTTCAACAGCTCGCGACGCGAGAGCACGATCGGCATCGGTACGTCCTTACCGCAGGAACCAGTGATAGATCAGCCGCTGCAGCCGTCCGCCATAGGGCGGGTAGATCAGCCTGGCCGTATTGAGGCGCTGCTTGATGAACACCCCCTTGGCCTTGCTGAAGGTGAGAAACCCCTCGTGCCCATGGTAGTGGCCCATGCCCGAGGCACCGATGCCGCCGAAGGGCAGGTCCTCCTGGGCCACGTGCAGCACGCTGTCGTTCACGCACATGCCGCCGGCGTGGGTATGGCTCATCAGGCGGCGCTGTTCGGCCCGATCGTAACCGAAGTAGTACAGCGCCAGCGGGCGTGGGCGTCGGGCCACGTAGCTCATGGCATCTTCGAGGCTGTCGACCGGGACGATGGGCAGCAGCGGGCCGAAGATCTCCTCCTGCATGAGGCGCATGGTGTCGTCCACATCGAGGACCAGCGTGGGCGGCATGACACGTACATCATCGAACTCCTCCTCGGCCGGGTTGATCGCGATCGCCCGGGCGCCCTTGGCCAGGGCGTCATCGAGGTACCCCTTGAGACGCCCATGCTGGCGGTCGTTGACGATCCAGGTGTAGTCGGGGTTGTCGTGCAGGGCAGGATAAAGAGACGTGAACTGCCGGCGTAGCGCCTCCACCAGCTCGTCGACGCGCTCCCGGGGGCAGAGCACGTAATCCGGCGCGACGCAGGTCTGGCCGGCATTGAGTCCCTTGCCGAAGGCGATGCGCTCGGCGGCATGTTCGATGGGCACGTTCCGGGAGACGATGGCCGGCGACTTGCCGCCCAGTTCGAGCGTCACCGGGGTCAGGTTGGCGGCGGCAGCACGCATCACCTGACGGCCCACCGCGGTGCTGCCGGTGAACAGCAGATGGTCGAAGGGCAACTGCGAAAACGCCTTGCCGACCTCGGCCTCGCCGGTGACCACCGCCACCTGCGTCTCGTCGAAGACCTCGTCCAGCAAGCGGGCCACCACCTCGGCGGTAGCCGGGGTGAACTCGCTCATCTTGAGCATCGCCCGGTTGCCGGCGGCCAGGGCGGCGGTCAACGGCCCCAGGGCCAGATAGAACGGGTAGTTCCAGGGCACGATGATGCCGACCACCCCCAGCGGTTGATAGACCACGCGTGCCTTGCCCGGCTGGAAGGCCAGCCCGACTCGTCGTCGTGAAGGCTTCATCCAGTGCCGCACGCGCTTGACGGCATAATCGATCCCCTGCGCCGTCGGCAAAATCTCGGCAAGGCGCGTCTCGTCCCCTGAGCGGCGACCGTAATCCCGATCGATCGCCTCGATCAGTGCCTCCTGATGGCGAACCAGGCTCGCCCTGAGCGCCCTGAGATGATCAATGCGCTGCGCTGCCTCCGGCACGGGCTCATGCTCGTAGGCCTGACGCTGGGCCTCGAACAGGTGCTGCATACGCTCGAGGCGGTGCGGGGTTTCCGGCAGGCTGGCGGTCATGAAGGCTCCAGATGTCGAGGATCACTCCTTCGTTATAGCCTCATTCGAACGTTTAAACGATAGTCGGAAGAGAAGACGAGGCCATGACGCCGTTCGTCGCCGACATGCCTGCGATATCGGAGGAGATATCGAGCCCTGCCGAGGGTCGTGTGTAGCTAGTTTTCGGATAGTACGCTACCCTGTGTATTACATATCGTAATACGCAGAACATGCCATGGCTGCCATCAGCTTGAGATTACCCGACGAGGTCGAAACACTGCTTGCCACGGAAGCCGAGCGTGAGGGTCGGTCACGCTCCGAGATCGTGCGGGAAGCGATCACCGACTACGTGACGCGACGCGAGCGTGAGCGCTTCATGGCGGAGGTCGTCACCGCCGCCAACGCCATTGGCGAGGATAGCGCGGCAAGCGCCGAGGCGCGCGCGCTGGCCGATGCCACTGATGATCAGGCCCTGGATGATGATGACGTCACCAGCGACTGGTGGCGTTGATGCAGCGTGGCGAAATCTGGGTTGCCAACTTGAATCCCAATAAGGGCAAGGAAATCGGCAAGGCTCGCCCCGTGGTTATCCTGCAGGCCGACGAGCTTCTGGAAAGCGCGCTTTCGACCCTGGTGGTAGTACCGCTCACGACGCAGTATCGACCGACATTCAAGACGCTTCGAATCGAGATCGCCCCCCGAGACCGGCTATTGAAAACCTGCTATGCGATGGCAGAACATCCCCGTACGCTGGATCGTCGGCGACTCAGTGATGGCCCCCTGGCCTTGTTGACCGATAGTGAAATGTCGGCATTGGAAAAAAGCCTCAAGGCGGTAATGGGTTTGCTCTAGACCTGAGACCTGCCTTGAGAGAATAAAAGAGGCGTCAACATCAGCTTCCTGCAAACACCACCGTGCGCCTGGCATGCAGGAATACCCGGCGCTGAAGGTGGTAATCGATGGCCCGGGCCAGGGTCTGGCGCTCGATATCACGCCCCTTGGCGACCAGGTCCTCGGGGTAATGGCTATGATCCACCGCCTCGACGCCCTGGGTGATGATCGGGCCTTCGTCCAGATCGTCGTTGATGTAATGCGCCGTGGCCCCGACCAGCTTGACGCCCTTCTCGTAGGCCTGGTGGTAGGGCTTGGCGCCCTTGAAGCCGGGCAGCAGCGAGTGATGGATATTGATCGCCCAACCGCTGAGTCGCGCGCTCATCCCTGGCGACAATACCTGCATGTAACGCGCCAGTATCACCAGCTCGGCACCGGTTTCCTCGATGATTCGCCACACCTCGGCTTCCTGCTGCGGCTTGGTTTCCGGCGTGATGGGGCAATGGTGATAGGGAATCCGATGCCAGGCCGCCAGGGGTTCGAGATCCGGGTGGTTGGAGATCACCGCTCGCACGTCGATGGGCAACTGCCCGGTACGATAGCGATAGAGCAGATCATTCAGGCAATGATCCGTCCTGGAGACCATGATCACCACGGGTGTGCGCCTACCCGGCGGGGTCAGTTCGAAGGTCATGTCGAACTCTGCTGCCCGAGGGGCAAACTCATCCTGGAAGCGCTCGCTATCGAATCCCTCATTTTCAGGTCGAAACTCGGCGCGGATGAAGAAGTGGCAGGCCAGCCGGTCATCGAAGGAGTTGAGCTCGGTGATGTAGCAGTGATTTTCCTTGAGAAAGCGTGTGACCACGTCCACGGTGCCCAGGCGGCTAGGGCATTGGGCGGTGAGTATCCAGGTATCGGCGGTGCTCATGGAGGCTCCTCGATCGGCAGCGAACGGCAAGAACCATTCTAACCAGGCAACATCGGCGATAGGGAACAAAAGCCATGCGCGCCTAAGCAGGCCATCCTGCCTTCGCTATTCTCGGTAACTATATTATTCCTAGGCAGGCCGGCACTCGTCCATTTTTGGCGTCGTGAACGTCGCCAGGAAGGCCAGCAGTTGTGGTAACTCGTCGTCGATGTGTTGGCTAAGATCGTGATCGCCCGGCAGAAAACGCAACTCGACAAAAGCACCGCCACGATGGGCATGAAGGCACTCGGCATCACTCGGGGGAATCACGCTATCGTCGCGGCCGTGCACCAGCAGCACCGGGCAACGTACCCTCGGCAGGGTGGTCACCGGGGCGATGGCGTCGAAGCGATGCCCAATCACGTGCTCCACATAGCGCAGCACATACCAGCCCAGTGGAAAGAACGGCAATCGCTTGCTGGCCAGCCAGCGGCGCATCATGCCATCCGGGTGGGCGAAGGCGGAGAGACTGATCACGGCGGCGATCTCGTCTCGGCGCGAGGCAGCCAGCAACACCGCGGCGGCCCCCACCGAATGGCCGAGCAACGCGACCGGCTCCTCGGCCATGCCGGGCCGGCGGCGCAGCCATGCCAGGGCGGCCTCGGTATCCTCCGCGAAACGCGGCATGGAGGAGAAGGTGTCGTCGTCGCTCTCGCCGTGATTGCGGGCATCGAACAGCAACACCTTCCAACCCGCGGCCTGCAGGGGGCGAGCCAACGGCAGCATCAGCTCTCGATTGGCGCCCCAGCCGTGCGTGATCACCACCGCGCCCCGCCCATCGGCGGGTAGCCACCAGCCTACCAGCGTCCGTCCGCGCCGAGTAGGAATGCTCACCGTCTCGCCTTCTATCCCGTGTTCGGCCAGGCTGCGCTCCACCGGCACCCGTGGGGCGGCCAGGCTGACTCGCAGCCGCCGATGGAAGAGATGCAGCAGGCCGGCACCGCCAAGCAGCAGTGTCGATAGCAGAACCCACCCTGCGGGCATGGGCGCTTCCCTCTCTATAACGAACGCATTCCCACATTCTGGAGCACCATCAAGGGCACTGCTAAGGAATTACTGAATAAATCGCCGAGCGAAATGAAGTGCAAGGCGCACGGCGTTACGAACTAGGGCAGGAAGGCAAGAAAGAACAGGGACAGCTTCGGATTCAACACATTGAGAAGCGTTCACTAAATCAACGCTTTGTCGGAGTGTGGGAACTATTCTGCTTGCCTTTAGTCCCATCATGGGACAACATGCAGCCTATGCGGATCATTGCCATCAAAAATTTGCGCGACTTCTGGAATACGCATCCCGATGCCAAGGCGCCTCTGGAGGCCTGGGTAGAAGAGGCTCGGCACGCTACCTGGAAGGACGCACATGACATCAAGGCCAAGTACCGAAATGCTAGCCCCGTTGGCAACAAGCGTGTGGTGTTCAATATCAAGGGCAATGATTACCGGCTGATCGTTGCCATCGCCTACCGGTTCGGAGCGGTCTACATAAAGTTCATCGGCACCCACAAAGAATACGACAAGGTGGATGCCGCAACGGTTGAAATGGAGTGACACATGAACATTCGCCCGATTCGTACCGAGGAAGACTATAAAGCTGCCCTGCGGCAAGCATCCGCTTTCTTCGAGAACGAACCCGAACCCGGCACCGACGATGGCGACCATTTCGAGATCCTGCTGATCCTTATCGAAGCCTACGAAGCAGAGCATTATCCAGTCGACCTGCCAGACCCGATCGAGGCCATCAAGTTTCGCATGGACCAGGAAGGGCTGACGGCCCGCGACCTGGAGAAGGCCATCGGTCGGCGCAATCGGGTCTACGAAATCTTGAACGGCAAGCGCAATCTGACCCTGGCCATGGTCTGGAGGTTGCATGAAATGTTCGGCATCCCAGCAGAAAGCCTGATCAAGCCACCCAAGAGCGCTTGAAACGTTCCGATTTTTGGCGCTATTCACGGCTTTCTACGAGAGTCGGCCCTTTGCCGTCACAGCGCGATATCGAGCGCCAGGATACCCATCGACACCAGCCCGGCCATCACCGCCGCGTAGCCCAGGTTGTGCCTCATCATGCGGTAGCCGCTGATGCCGTAGCGCCCTTGTAGCGAGAGATTGATGCCCGAGAGGGGGCCGGCAGCGGTGCCCACCGCCCAGGCGCCGAGGGCGACGAAGGCGAAAAGGGTCTGCTCGCTGCCCTTAAGATCCAGCATCGACGCCAGCACCGACACGCCGATGATGGGGTGCAGGCCGGCGATGGCGCTGGCCACGATGACCAGGAAGCTGATCACCCCTTGCGCGGCACCGAACTCGGCAAAGAGCGTCCATTCACCGCCGGTGGCGGCATCGATCAGACTCGACAATCCCAGGGTGAAGAGCCCCGCGCAAAGAAAAAGAGAAATCTCGCCACGCATGGCGGGCAGCCGTTCCAGCGCATGCCGGCGAGTGCGGGCAAATGTCCAGCGTGGCCCTTGAACCAGATTGCTGGCCAACGCCACCGCCGGCAGCAGGAAGGTGATGATGCTGACGATCGTCAACCCAGGCGTCAGCCAATAGTGAAAGAGTAGCACCAGCATGGCCATGGCGGACGGCATCATCAGGCTTCGCGGCGAGAGAGAAAACCCGGTCACCTCGGCAAGATCGAAGCGTCGGGAAAGGTCGAGCAGCGTGATGGCACCGGCCAGCAGCGCCAACGGCAAGCCCACCGCCAGCACGCTCGAATAGGTCATTCCCGGTGCCAGTGTCATCACCACGCCCATGGAGGCGAAGAAAGGCGACCAGAGCGCCGCGCTCGAGAGGCCGCGGTTGAGCGCCAGCAGCTGAGGCAGGGACAGCGTGCCATTGCGGGCCAGGCGGTCGCCGATCATGAAGACCGTCGAGAGGTTGAGGATGATCCCCAGCAGATGGACGCCCAACCAGGTGCCGGCGGTACCTCGCAGGCCAGTGACGGAGCGCCCGAGCGAGCGGTCGCGGCGATTGCCGATCAACCCGATGAAACTGACCCCCACCAGCATCGCCACCACATGGGTATTGCCGTCGAGGATACCCGCCCATTGAAGCGATTCACCGTAATGGAGATCCGTTACCAGCAGCATGGCAAGCCCGAGTCCGGCGAGAACCCCTGCCTGGAGGCGCGTACGCTGGGGTATGTCGCGCCACAGCAGCAGCGTCGCCAGCCAGAAAGCATAGCCCACCAGATGCGGCACCGAGACGAAATCCGTGAAGCCGAGGACCTGGAGCAGCAGACCTGCAAGGATCAGCAGGCCCGCCAGCGCATGGCGTGGCACGAAGGAAGCCGGGGTGGGCATGACGGTCTATCGAGGCCGGTGACGGATGGTGTGAGCAGCCTAACAGCTTGCCTATCCTCTATCAGCTACCGCTGCAATTTGCCCACAACTTGTCTGCTTTGAAAATTTACCATCTCCAAAAAGTAAAGCGTACTCAGCGCTTATTCATCCTGATGTATAAAGGAGCGAACCGTATGGCCAAGACTCTAGCTACCGTCAGCTCGAAGCGGCAAATCACGCTACCCATCGATCTCTGTCGGGAGATAGGCATTACGCCCGGCGACAAAGTCAAGGTGTTCATCCACGACGGTCAAATCACCTTGATGAAACAGCACGTTGGCGCAGCCGAGGGCGCGCTTGCCCATCTTTCGGGAGACCCTTCCCTAAGCGATGAAGACTCCTTGCAAGAAGCGGTGGAGCAACGCGATGCCAGCCGGGAATCGGCGACGTGATCGCCATCGATACCAATGTGCTCTTGCGTTATCTACTGCAGGATGATGAGGCTCAGGCGCACCGAGCCAAGGCTTTGCTCCAAGGCGAAACACTGGTACTGATAACGGATATCGTCCTTGTCGAGACTCTCTGGACACTGAAAGGCAAGAAGTATCGTGCCGACAAGCAAGCGTTGGTCGACGTCATCAACAGCCTGCTGCAAGAGCCGACGCTGATGTTCGAGGACGACGAGACGGTATGGCAGGCTTTGCAGGATTACCGGCAAAAGAATGCGGATTTTCCCGGTGCCTTGATTGCCAGAAAAGCCGCCTATTTTGCACGCTCGAAAGGCGAGCCGTACTCGGGAATCTATACCTTCGATCGCCGATCGCTTACTCTGCCCGGCACCAGAGAAGGCTAGCTGATATGCCATCGATTAACGTTCCATGCGTCGACCCATGAAATCCTCGAGCAGGCTATCCAGGTCATCCAGGGCGTCTTTTCCGGTGAACTCCGAGGAGTGAACCATCTCCAGGAAGGCGGCAATGTTGTCCTGGGTCGGCGGCATGGCAACGCTCTGGGGCGTGCCCCATTTCTCGCCGAACACGCGCACCGCCGCATAGATGACACCAGCCAGCCAAGGCTCGGTGTCGTCGCAGCGCATGGCATAAAAGAACATGCGGTGCACGTCCCGAGAGGAACGTTCACGGTCTTCCTCGGCGATATCGTGCACCACGCTTGCGCGACGAAAGTTGCCCAGGTAGGGCGAGCCGAACACCGGCCCCCACAGGAAAGACGGGATGCTCGCACCGTTGACCGTTCGCCCCTTGGGCGCCAGCCACTCCCGGCCCTGGGGGTCGCGATAGATGAAGTCCGCCTCCAGACGCATCAGGCGATCCCGCGATTCCCGCTCCACCAGCCAGGTGGTCACGACCTCGCCGACAAACTCGCCATACTCCATCGCCCCCTCCCGCTTTCTTATCTACCGGTACGAAAGCCTATCGGTTGCCTTCAAGCACCCCCCGTCAATCACCACAAGACACAGAATCGCTAATTGCCCTACTCCTCATCCACCAACCACCTCCTTTGCTCTTCGATACCCATGCTGATCAGCCTTGGCTCGCTCTGCTGCATGGCTTGAAACGCGGCCTTGCTGTCGAGCCCTTGCCAGCCGAGCTGAATCAGCGCCTGAGCGACGGCGCCGCCGAGGGTCGATCCCGGCCCGGGGATCACGATGCGGTCCGGGGCGAACTCGCGCACGCTCACATTGAGGGCGGTGGTGAAGTCATAGGGCGTCACCAGCTGCTCGCCTAGGGTGTAGTCCCAGAGCGCTTCGGGGTCGGTGCTCCAGGGCGTCCAGAGCTTGCCTCGGCCGTCGATCAGCGGCAGCCGGGGAGCACCGAAGGATGTTGCCGGCAGGCGCGTTCTGGCCTCGGCCTTCACGCCCTCCTGCAGCGGCGTATGGAAGGCCGCATGCTGATGCAATCGCAGGGGGAAGCGCTCCAGCGGCGGCAGTTCCTCGATCAGGCGCTTGAGCCCGGCCTCGTTGCCGCCGAACACCAGCATGCCGCCGAGGTCGATGGAGAGATAAAGCTCGCTGCCATCCTGGCCATGCAGGGTCTCGATCAGCGCCAACAGCTCCCGGCGGCGCTCGGGTTGGGGCCGCCACTGGTCATCGACCCAGGGATAGATCACCTGCCCGCCGTTCAGGGTGGTCTGCATCAGGTGGCCCATGGTGTTGATCAGTGTGAAGGCAGCGTCCTTGGGCAGTGCACCGCCGACGGCCAGGGCGATGTACCAGCCCATGGAGTTGCCGGTCACGGCGCAGATCTCGTAACGCGCCGGATCGATGGCCAGCACGTCCGCCAGGGCGCAGGCATAGATCAGCGGCGAGGCGTGATCACCGCGCCCGTGAAGACTCATGCGAAACGGTGTCTCGCCGTCGAGTTCGCTGAGGGTGGGCTGGCCCTGCTCGCGGCGCAGCGCATCGAAGCGCGACAGCCACGCGCTACCGGCGGCATGGCGGGTCAGGGTGCCCCACTCCGCCTGGTTGTAGGTGCCGCGCCCGGGGCAGACGATCACCAGGCGCTCCCGGCGCGAGGCGTGTGTCAGTTCGCTCATGACCTCGGCCTCCCCTCGGCGGTCAACGCCCGTTGTCGCGAGGAGCGACTACCGCCCACCAGGTGCGTGGCATGGGCGATGATCGCCTCGACCGAAGGCAAGGTGACTGTCGCCGCCGGCCCCAGGGGGATGAAGCTGTCCTCGGCAGTCAGGCGGTGCAGGCGAGGGGATTCCATGCCCCGCTCCACCAGGCCGGTGATGACTTCCTCGCTGATTGAACCGCTGCGGCGGCATTCGTCCACGCACAATACCTGGGCGCAGTCGGCCACCCGGTGATGGATCGCGTCATGGTCGAGCGCCGTCAGCCAGCGCAGGTCGATGATGCGCAGTTCGATGCCCTGGGTCTCGAGTCTGGCTCGGGCCTGGTGCGTGAGATAGACGCCGTTGCCGTAGGTGACGATCGCCAGATCGCGCCCCTCGCCCCACTGGCCCAGTGATCCCACGGGTAGCCGGCATTCGGGGCCCGGGTCGGCGAAGCTCCACCCCTGATCGCCTTCCTCGAGCAGATCGCGGCAGTGATACAAGGCGATGGGCTCGAGCATCACCACCACGCGCTGCTCCTCGTCCGCCAGGCGTACGGCCTCCTGCAAGAGACCCACCGCGTCCGCGGCGTTCGAGGGGCAGGCGAGGAGCAGGCCGGGAATGTCGCGCAGCACGGCAATGGCATTGTCATTGTGGAAATGGCCACCGAAGCCCTTCTGATAGCCGAGCCCGGCGATGCGTACCACCATGGGGTTGGTGTATTGCCCCTGGGAGAAGAAGCTCAGGGTGGCGGCTTCGCCGCGCAGCTGGTCCTCCGCGTTGTGCAGGTAGGCCAGGAACTGGATCTCGACGATGGGCACGAAGCCGTTATGGGCCAGTCCCATGCCCAGGCCCAGGATGCTCTGTTCGTCGAGCAGGGTGTCGATGATGCGATAGGCACCGTATTTGGCCTGCAGGCGCTGGGTCACGCCATAGACACCGCCCTTGCGGCCGATGTCCTCCCCGGCCATGACCAGATGGGGATATTCCTCCATCAGCCGGTACAGGGTCTGGCCGAGCAGTCGGGCCATGGTCGCCGGCGTCTCGTCCACCTGGTGTTCAACGGGTCGGCGGCGGCCGGGTCGCGGCGGCGGCACGATGGAGGCCATCACCGCCTCGGCGCTTTCCAGCTTGGGCTGCTGGATGGCCAGTTCCGCCACCTGGGCGACCCGCTCACCGATGTGGTGATAGAGCGCCTGGAGGGCCTCGGGGTCGAGCACGCCGTGGCGCACCAGCAGGCCGGCGCTGAACAGCAGCGGGTCCCGCGCCTCGGCGGCCTTGATCTGCTGCGTCGTCATGTAGGCCTGCTGGGCATCGGAGCCGGCGTGACCCATCAGGCGCACGCAGTGCATGTGCAAAAACACCGGCTGCTTGAGGCGGCGTGCCAGACGCTCCGCCTCCCGGGCGGCACGGTAGGTGTCGAGCAGGTCGAGCCCGTCGCAGCTTACGTAGTGAAAGCCCGGGCGCCCGCGCATGCTCTGCTCGATCCAGCCGGCGGGGGTCGGCGTGGAGATACCGATGCCGTTGTCCTCGCAGATCATGACCAAGGGCATCGGCGCGCCCTGGTAGGCTGCCCAGGCCGCCGCGTTGAGGGCGCCCTGGGTGGTCGAGTGGTTGAAGGAAGCGTCCCCGAAGCTGCACAACACCACGCTGTCGGTGGGCCACTCGCCGCGCCTGCCCAGCCGCCGCCATACCCCCAGGCTATGGGCAGCGCCTACCGCCTTGGGCGTGTGGGAGGCGATGGTGCTGGTCTGGGGCGGCACGTTGAGCGCCTTGGAGCCCAGCACCTTGTGACGGCCGCCGGAGATCGGGTCCGCGCTGGAGGCGGCGAAACTCAGCAGCATGTCGTAGGTCGGGGTCTGGCCGGGCAGCTGCTTGCTGCGCTGGAGCAGGAAGGCCGCGTCACGATAGTGAAGAAAGGCCGGGTCCGTCACCCGAAATGCCTTGGCGATCGCCGCGTTGCCCTCGTGGCCGGAACTGCCAATGGTGTAGAAGGCCTCGCCGCGGGCCTGCAGGCGCCGAGCATGCAGGTCCAGCTGGCGGCTGAGCACCTGGGACTCGAACAGTTCGACCAGCGTCGGTGCCGTCAGTCCTACCTCATCCAACCGCCACGCCTGAGCAGGGCTAGGCCAGTCGCCATTACGCAGCGCCTCGAAGAGGCGCTCCTCCAGGGGGAAGGGATTCATTGTTGTGCAGCTCCTCGAGCGAAATCCATCGACACTCCACGGATGTAACCAAGAGCACTGCCCGGGCGCAAACAAAAAACTCCCGGCTGGTTGACCGGGAGCAAGTGGAGTCCAACATGAACTGACAACGAGACGAACGGAACGGTGCTACAGACCGAAGTCACCGGGGGCCTGATAGACGCCGCCCTGGTTGCCGGCGAACAGGGGCCTGGCCCGAGGGCCTCCCTGGACCGGGGCTTCGAACTGGAGCTTCAGCACACAGGCCGTGGAGCCGTCGCTTCCCACCCTCTTCAGGCAGCCCTCCTGCTCGCTGACCACGAAGGTGCTGCCGCTGATTTGCGCGTAGGCAGACTGGTAGCGCAGGCCCTGTTCGATCGCCTGATCGGACACCCCCAGAGTCATCAGTGCCTGGCGTCCTGCCTGCTGCATCGAGGCGCGAACATAGGCCTGCATTTCTTCTGGCGTCATCGCTTGAGCGGTGGGTATTCGGGAGGAATCTGCGCCGGCTTCCTCCTCTGGCGAGGGTTCCAGCATCGAGGCGGCCAGGCCGAGTCCGAACGACTTGCCCAGCGACAAGCCGAGCCCGGCATTGCTGCTCAACAGCAAGGCCGTGCCGGCGGTGGCGAGCATGTTGCTCATCAAGGCCTGGTACGTGTACCGCTCCTCGCTTGCCTCTTCGGCGAGATAGAAGCCATCGGCCGGAGGCACGCCATCGCCGCGGCTCGTGTCATAGGCGGGCGGCACAGGATCGCTTCCGGACGTTGCACAGCCGCCAACCAATGCCGCCAGCGTGATGGCGCTCATGAGACGCATGGTGGTTTTCATCGATCGGCCCCGCTTTGGCGTGATAGATTTCTTACCCAATCTACCACTGCCTTGCCTCTCGAAAGCCTTGGAAAGCGGCTGATAGCAGGCCTATTTCAACCGATTTCCTACCAGCGATAGCTCAGGCTGCCGATCACGCTGCGGGACTCGCCGTAGTAGCACCAGTAATCGCAGCTGGCCACGTACTCCTTGTCGGTGAGATTGGTGACGTTGACTTGGGTCCGCCAGTGATCGGTGAGATCATAGCTGGCCATGGCATCCACCACCGTATAGTCCGGTACCTCGATGTCGCCGTCCACGGACTCACCGACGTAGCGCACGCCGCCACCGATCTTGAGGCCGTCGAGGGCATTGCCGGCAAAGGCGTAGTCCAGCCAGGCCGAGGCCTGATGGCGGGGAATCAGCGGTGCGCGCTCGTCGTCTTCCAGTCGCGCATCGGTGTAGGTGTAGGCGGCGGTCAGCTGCAGGTTGTCGGTGAGGTAGCTCACGCTTTCGAGCTCGAACCCCGTGGACTTTCGCTCGCCTTCCTGCACCTGGAAACCGGCGGGAGACGTCACCAGGGTGTTGTTTTCCTCGAGATCGAACACCGCCGCCGTGACATAGCCGTCCCAGCCCGGTGGTGCGTATTTAAGCCCTAGCTCCCACTGTTCGCCCTCCCGCGGGTCGTACAGCGAGCCACCGTCATCGACGCGGCCGATCGGCTCGAAGGACTCGGTGTAGCTCAGGTAGGGATTGATCCCGTTCTCACCCAGGTACATGACCCCGCCCGACCAGGACAGGGCATCGTCGTCGGAACGCTGGGTCACACCGCTGGTGCGATTGGCGTTGTCGGTCTCCGCGCTGTCGTAACGCACGCCCCCCAGCAAGACCCAGCGGTCGTCGAGGCGCAGTTGATCCTGCAGGTAGAGGCCCAGCTGCTGCTTGTCGATCTCGCGCTCGATCAGCTGGCTGTCGTCCACCGGCGTGAAGTTGCCGTACTCGGGATCGAAGATATCGATGGGCGCGCCGAAGGAGAACAGATCTCCCTCCGCGCCTTGCAGATTGAAGTCCTGATAATCGATGCCAATCAGCAGCGTGTTTTCGGTGCGCTCGGTGAACCACTTGCCGACCATGCGGTTGTCCACGGTCCAGCTCTCGATCTCGCCATCGCGCTGGAGATGTCCACGATATCCCTCCGTGGCCGACGCTTGAGAAAGGATGTAGGTGCTTCTCAAGTCCAGATCCAGTTCGCTGTAGCGCAGATCCTGCTCGAAGGTCCAGGTGTCGTTGAAGTGGTGCTCGAACTCGTACCCCAGGGCGCTCTGGGTACGCTCGTCCTTGTCGTAGCCCGGTTCGCTGTAGTTGGTGGAAGGGTCCACCTTGCCGAACGGCGTGTCCTGCACGGTGCCATAGGCCAGCTTGAAGGGGTTGGTCGGCACACCATCGTCCTTCTGGAAACTGCCCAGGAAGGTAATCGTGGTGTCGTCGCTCAGGTCCACCGCCAGGCTCGGCGCCAGGTAGTAGCGTTCGTTCTCCGTATGATCCAGATCGCCGTCGCGCTCCTTGTAGAGCCCCACCAGCCGATAGCGCACGTCACCGCTTTCGCTCAATGGCCCCGAGGTATCCAGTCCGACCTGGCGATGATCGCGGTTGCCGACCTGCAGGTCGACGCGTCCCTGCTCCTCGCGTGTCGGGCGCTTGCTGACGGCGTTGATCAGACCACCCGGAGGCGCTTCGCCATAGAGGATCGAGGATGGCCCCTTGAAGACCTCGACGCGCTCCAGCCCGTAAGGCTCGGGAAGCCACTGATAGAACCCCTCGCGATAGATGCGCAGACCGTTCTGATAGGTGGAGTGATCGAAACCGCGCACCTTGAACCAATCCGTGTTGTTGTCCGCGCCATAGTGGCCGGAGAGCACGCCTGCGCGATAGCGGAAGGTTTCATCGAGGCTCTGGACGTTGCGCTCGTCGAGTTCCTCGCGATTCACCGTCGACACCGGCCGAGGTGTTTCCACCAGGGGTGCCTCGACCTTCAGCGCCGTGCCGACCACGACCATGGTCTCCGTGGTCTCTTCCTGAGCCGGGTTCTCTTGGGCATCCTGCGCCAGCGCGGCCGCGGGAATCGCCAGCAGGGTGCCGGACAACGAAACGTTCAGGCAACGGCAGATGGCCCGACCAAGACAGTTGGCGGGCGCGGGCACTAGACGGGGATGAGGCATCGGGAACTCTCGGTTGGATTTTCTAGGTCAGGCGTCGGCAAGCGATGTCCAGAATTCGGCAAGGGCGGACGATCACTGAAAGCAGATAGTAATCATTTTCATTTGTATTGGCAATGAGTGACTCCGGCCATCGCCTCCCTGGCTCGAGTAGCCTTATCCAAGCCGGGATACCGCGTCCCGACTCGCCTGGACCCGCTGTTCGCCGGTCAGCTCCTGCAATCGGCCGTCGCGCATCTCGAGCAGCCGATCGGCATGAGCAAAATAGGTATCGTCGTGGCTGATCGCGAAGACGGTGTGCCCCGCTGCCTGCAACAGCGGCAACAGCTCGCGGTAGAAGACCCGCCGAAACACGGGATCCTGGTCTGCCGCCCACTCATCCAGCAACAGCATGTCGCGCTGCTCCGCCACCGCCAGCAGCAAGGCCAGGCGCTTGCGCTGGCCCTGTGAGAGCTGGGTACTGGTGACGCGATCGGCATCGAAATGCAGCTTGTCCTGCATCTTCAATCGCTTGAGCCAGGCATCGATCACGGACTCATCCGGCCTCTCCCCCTGGGGCCCGAGGAGCCGATCGAAGAGATGGAAGTCGGTGAAGACCGCCGAAAACAATCGACGATAGGCCGGCAGGCGCGCCTCGTCGATGACGCGGCCATCGACACGTATCTCGCCGGCCAGCGGTCGATAGAGCCCGGTCAACAGCTTGGCCAGGGTCGACTTGCCGCTGCCGTTGCCGCCGATCAGGAAGACCCGCTCGCCCCGTCGGAGAGTGAGGTCGATGGGGCCCACGGTAAATCCGGCCTGACCATCATGCTTCGTGTATTGGAACGTCACGCCGCGCAGCTCCAGGGTCTGCCACGCCTCGAGCGACGGACCGCTCTCGAATCCCGATCGGTGATTGGCAAGCGTGAGTCTCTTGAGCTTGTCGAAGGCGACCTGAGCACTCAACAGCGTCGGCAAGGCACCCACCGCCTGAAGCAATGGGGTGCGCAGGAACAGCAGGACCAGCGAATAGGTCGCCGCGACGTTGGTGTTCGCCCAGCCCAGTCCGTTGGCCAGGAAGAAGACCACGCCGATGGCGCCCAGCATCATGATGTTGGACCAGTTGACGGCACTCAGGTGGTAGGTATCGGCACGGATGATGTGATGACGATAGGCGCGGGCATCCGGCTCGTAGACCAGCTCATAGAGATGCCGGGCTCGGTCGCGATTGAGGTGCAGCTCCTTGCGCCCGTCGATCACCCCGGCGTAGTCCTGGTAGAGGCGATCTTCCGTCTCGCGGACCTCGGCAAGGTGACGATAGACCCGTCTTACCAGTAGCCAGCCACCGACTATCGTCAGCGCGATCCATGCCGCGACGACGGCCAGCATCGGCGGCGAGAGCCAGGCCAGGTAGGCCGCCGACAGCAGGGTCAGGATCACGCCCTGCACCAGTTCGGGAAGTCGCACGAAGGCGGTGGTGATATTGCGCACGTCGCTGGACAGGCTGGCCAGTAGCTGGGCGCTGCCCAGCTGCTCGAGGCGTTCGATGTCGGTATCGAGGATACGCTTGACCAGCCGTCCCCGCAGCCCATGGACGAAATGATGGCCCAACGTCGTCAGCGCGAGCTGCGCGCCCAGGGTGATCAGCAGCAGCAGGACGATCAGCCCGAGGAACTGGGGCAAGATGTGTAGCGGCGACCCCACGGTCTCGATCAGGCGCCGGTTGATGAAGGCGATGACGCCGATCCCCAGGCCCGCACTCGCCAGGCTCAGCACCATGACACCGACGAACGGCCAGCGATAGTCGCGAAAGACGACGCGCAACAACTCCATGCATTACCCCGAACGATGACGTACCAGGCGCTCACCCTTCGGGAAAAGGGGTGGCTAGTCAATGAATCATTCTCATTTCCTCGAAATGAAGGCCACAACCTGGCATCGCTTCGAGCGCCTTCCTCAGCGCCGCCTACTTGGAAAAATAAATGATAATGATTTATATTTGCTAAAGAGAGTATTCTCTGTTCAGGACGCCACAATCGCTCTCATCATCTGCAATAGCCACTCTTACCGAAGGAACACTCGCCGCATGTTCATTTCGCGCTCCATGACGATAACGATCTCTCTCGCCGCCGTCGGTGCGGCGGCCGTCGCCCAGGCCCAGCAGGCGGAACGGCTCTCGACCGTCACCGTCACGGGCCAGGCGGCGACCAAGACCGATACGCCCTTCATCGAGACACCCCAGGCGATCTCCGTGATCGAAAACGAGGATTGGCAGGAGAAAGGCGCCGAAACCGTGCAGCGCGCCACGGACTACACTCCGGGCGTGTTCAGCAATCAGATCGGGGCCTCCAACCGCTACGACTACATCGTGCTGCGCGGCTTCGTCGATGGCAGCGTGAACAATACCTATCTCGACGGTTTGAAGATCCTGGGCGATGGTGGCGCCTTCAGCTCGCTGGTGATCGATCCCTACTTTCTCGAACGGATCGAGGTGGTCAAAGGCCCGGCTTCCGTGCTCTACGGCCGCGCCTCTCCCGGGGGGCTCGTCGCGCTGACCAGCAAGCGCCCCGACTTCACGACGGGCGGCGAGATCCGCCTCGGCGCGGGCAACAACGCCCAGCGCAGCGCCGCCTTTGACGTCACCGGCCCGCTGGACGAAGGGCGCCGGCTGGCCTATCGCCTGACCGGCCTGGCCCAGGCCGCCGATACCCAATACGGCCCGGTGGAGGAGGAGCGCTACGCCTTCGCACCTCAGCTCAGCTGGGACATCACCGACGCCACGAGTCTCGACCTCTACGCCTACCTGCACAAGGACCCGGAAGGTGGCTATCACGCCGGCCTGCCCTACGAGGGCACCGTCGTGGATCGCAACGGGCGCCGAATCGACAATACCTTCTTCGAGGGCGAGGACGACTACGACAAGTTCGAGCGCGAGCAGCGCATGATCGGCTACGAGTTCGAGCATCGCTTCAATGATGCCTGGACCGCACGTCAGAAACTGCGATATCTGGACGCCGACGTGGAGCTTGCTCAGGTCTATGCCTTCGGCTGGGGCTCGGACACCGAACTCAACCGCTTCTACTCGGGTGCCGACGAGTCGTTGCAGGCCTGGACGCTGGACAATCAGCTCGAGGCGAACCTGACCACGGGCTTCGTCGAGCATACGGTGCTGCTGGGCGCCGACTACCAGGATCGCGAGAACGATGTTACTTGGCCCTCAGGCACCTCCCCTCCCATCGATGCCTTCGACCCGCGGTATGGCGCCGAGCCGATCGCGATCGCCTCGATAAAACGCCGCCGGGAACTCAGCCAGACCGGCGTCTACTTGCAGGACCAGATGGCCATCGGCGACTGGCGCCTAACCCTCGGCGGGCGTCACGACTGGGTGGACATCACCAATACCGATCAGCAGAGCGGCACGGCGAGCGAGCTCGACGACACCCAGTTCAGCGGACGCGCCGGACTGCTCTACCTGTTCGATAACGGCCTGGCGCCTTATACCAGCTACTCGACCTCGTTCAGCCCCAACAGCACCACCGACGCGAGCGGCGATCTGCTGAAGCCCACCGAAGGCGAGCAGATAGAGGTGGGCCTCAAGTATCAGCCTTCCGAATCCCGGAGCCGTTACAGCCTGGCGCTCTTCGACATCTCTCAGGAAAACGTCTCAACCAAGCTGCCCAACGAGGACTTCTTCCGCGCCGTGGGCGAGATCGAGTCGCGCGGCCTCGAGCTGGAGGCGCATACGCAGCTCACCGACAACTTCCGTTTGCAGGCCAGCTACACCTATACCGACGTCACCCTGGAAGAGACCGGCAACGAGACCGAGGGCAACCAGGACAACCAGGTGCCACGTCATCAGGCCAGCGCATGGGGACACTACGATGTCCGCCAGGGCGCCCTCGCGGGAGTGGATGCCGGTCTGGGCGTGCGCTACTACGCCGACATCTACGCCGACGACGCCAATACCGAGAAGGTGCCGGACTACACGCTGGTCGACGCGACACTGGGGTACGACCTGGGGCAGGTCGGCTTGAAGAACGTCGAGGCGCGTCTCAATGTCACCAACCTGCTGGACAAGGAGTATGTCGCCTCCTGCTTCGACCTGAATTTCTGCTATTTCGGTGCGGAGCGCAGTGTGAAGGCTCACATCAGCTATGCGTTTTGAGTGTTGGACACCTTAGCGCCTATAACCGAAAAGCCGGGGCACTGAGCCCCGGCTTTCATTCATTCGCTTCGCGGCGTTCAGCGCTTCACGCCGATGCCAAACTCCTCGCCGGCGTCCAGCAGCCAGCGATAGCCGTAGTCGGCGAAGCTCCGGCGCAGCACCAGCTCCCAGCGATCCTCCGCGGGACGACGCAGGATGGCGCTGGCCTTGGCGAACACCGTGCTCACCGCCTTGCCCACCGGGAAGTTCTGCGGATGCACGTCGTAGGGCACGGACTTCATCAGCACGTCCCGCGCTTTTTCACCGGACAGTTCGACCAGTGTCTGGCCGCCACTGACGTTGACGATGGCAAAATGCGCCTCGCCCAGCTTCGAGCGCAGGCGATTTTCCAGCTCGAACTCCTCGCCACCGGGCACGATCACCAGCCATTCGTCCGGTGACATCCATTGAACTGAGCACTCGCCGCTTTCGTCCAGGGCCAGCCCCAGGGGCCGACCGGGCAGATTGATCCCCAGCACCTCGCGCAAAGCCTCGTCGAGAACGATGGCGCCACCGCGCAGGATCAGGTGGCCGAGAAAGGGCTTTTCCTCGAGCAGGACCTGGCCGTCCCGGGACGGCGCCGGCACGCTGCCCCGGTGATAGGCCACGGAGAGCGGCGATTCCCTGGGAATCGCCATGTCCGGCCGGGTATCGAAGGTCGCGACGTTGCCGTAAGTGGTATCAGACATTCTGGCGCTCTCCCTTGGGATCGATGAATACGGTACTGACGATCTCGGCTTCGTGAGTCATGCCGCCGGGCATCGGTAGATAGACCTTCTGGCCCATGCGCTCCTGGCCGCCCTTGACCACCGCGAGGGCAAAACCGCTCTCCAGGGTCGGGCTGTAGTAGCTCGAGGTCACGTGACCCTGCATGTCCATGGGGATCGCCTGGTCCTTGTCGAAGACGATCTGGGCGCCTTCCTCCAGCACCACCCTGGGGTCCGTGGGCTTGAGGCCCACCAGCTGCTTGCGATCCTGGCGCGCGGTGTCCGTGCGGGCCAGGGCGCGCTTGCCGATCCAGGAGAACGGCTTGTCGTAGCCGATCGCCCACTGCATGCCCAGGTCTTCCGGCGTCACCGAGCCATCGGTGTCCTGCCCGGCGATGATCAGTCCCTTCTCGGCGCGCAGCACGTGCATGGTCTCGGTGCCGTAGGGGGTCAGGTCGTACTTCTCGCCATGCTCGAACAGGGTCTTCCAGACATGCATGGCGTAGTTGGCCTGGACGTTGATCTCGAATGACAGCTCGCCGGTGAAGGAAATGCGGAACACCCGGGCCGGCACGTCGGCGACCTTGCCATTGCGCCAGTCCATGAACTTGAACGTGTCGCGATCGAGATCGATGTCGGTGATCTCCGACAGCAGCTTCCTGGCATCCGGCCCGGTCACGGTCATGGTCGCCCAGTGATCGGTGACCGAAGTAAAGTAGACCTCGAGTTCCGGCCATTCGGTCTGGTGCCACAGCTCCAGCCACTCCAGCACCGCCGCGGCGCCGCCGGTGGTGGTGGTCATCAGGAAGTGGTTCTCGCCCAGGCAGCTGGTGGTGCCGTCGTCCATCAGCATGCCGTCGTCCTTGCACATCAGGCCGTAGCGCACTCGCCCCGGGGCCAGCTTGGCCCACTTGTTGGTGTAGACGCGGCCCAGGAACTCCCGGGCATCCGGCCCCTGGATGTCGATCTTGCCGAGCGTCGAGGCGTCCAGGATGCCCACGCCATTGCGCACCGCCAGGCACTCCCGGGCCACGGCCTCGTGCATGGTTTCCCAGCGCTCGCCATCCTCTGCGCGGCGTCGTTGTGGGAAATACCAGGGGCGCTTCCACTGGCCGACGTCCTCGAACTCGGCACCGTGTTCCACATGCCACTGATGCAGCGCGGTGTAGCGCTCCGGGTCGAACAGCTCCCCAGCGTGGCGGCCGACGATGGCCCCGAAGGTGACCGGGGTGTAGTTGGGGCGGAACACCGTGGTGCCCACCTCGGGGATGGAACGCTCGAGCAGGCGTGCCGCGATGGCCATACCGTTGATGTTGCCGAGCTTGCCCTGATCGGTGCCGAAGCCCATGGCAGTGTAGCGCTTGACGTGCTCGATGGACTCGAAGCCTTCTTTCGTTGCCACATCGATGCCCGCAGCGGTCACGTCGTTCTGCAGATCGACGAACTGCTTGGGCGCACGCAGGGTCGGCTTCTCGTGGGGCACCTGATAGAGCGCGCAGGCCGGCGATTCCCGGGATGAATCCGTCTGGGGCAAAGCCAACTCGGCAACCGTGTCGATACCACTGGCCTGGGTAGCCTGCATGCCGGCCTGGGCACCGTCGTGAAGCACATCGGCCAGGATATAGACGCCTTGGGCACCGCCCGCCGGCGTCATGCCGGTCACCTTGCCGGGCACGAAGCCGAGGATGTCGTCCCGCCACGTCGGCCGCGAACCGGTATGCGAGGCCAGGTGCACCACCGGGCTGTAGCCGCCGGAGCTGGCAATGGTATCGCAGACAAGCTCTTCCACCTGGCCGGTCACGGCGAAGCGATCGATGTCGATCTTCGCGACCCGCGCCCCGGTCACCCGATTGGCGCCCTTGCCTTCGATCACTGCGGAGCCTGTAATGAGGCGGATGCCCTTGGACTGGGCCTCCTTGACCAGATCGCCGTCCGGATTGGCCCGGACATCGACGATGGCCACCACCTCGCGGCCGGCATCCGCCCAATCCAGGGCCGCGCGATAGGCATGGTCGTTGCTGGTGGAAAGCACCAGCTTGTTGCCCGGCACCACCGCGTAACGATGGATATAGGTCGACACCGCACCGGCCAGCAGGTTGCCGGGCACGTCGTTGTTGGCATACACCAGCGGCCGCTCGTGGGCGCCGGTGGCGAGCACCACCTGGGCGGCACGCACCCGGTGCAGCCGCGAGCGGGCCTGGCGACGACCGTTGGCCAGGGGCGCCGTGTCCGCCAGGTGCTCGGTGCGCCGCTCGTGCAGGGTCACGAAGTTGTGGTCGTGATAGCCGTTGGCGGTGGTACGGGCCAGCAATGTTACATTGTCCATGCCCGCAAGCTCGCCGAGGGCTTTCTCGACCCACTCGCTCGCCGGCGCGCCATTCAGGGTCTCGCGGCTGTCGAGCAGCGAGCCGCCCATCTCTTCCTGTTCGTCGGCGAGAATCACCCGAGCACCGCTGTTGGCCGCCGTGAGCGCCGCCACCAGGCCCGCCGGGCCGGCGCCGATCACCAGCACGTCGCAGTGCTGGTTCATGTGATCGTAGATGTCCGGATCGTTCTCGCCGGGCACCCGGCCCAGGCCGGCGCCCTTGCGGATGTATTTCTCGTAGGTCATCCACATCGAGGCCGGGGCCATGAAGGTCTTGTAGTAGAAGCCCGGTGGCATGAAGCCGCCGCCCAGCTTGCCGACCCAGCTCATCACGTCGCGCTGGACGTTGGGCCAGCCGTTGGTGGAGCGGGCGTTCAGGCCGTCATAGAGCGCCTGCTGGGTGGCGCGGACGTTGGGCACCTGGGCGGCCTCCGCCTGCCCCAGCTGGACCACCGCATTGGGCTCCTCCGCACCGGCGGCGACGATGCCGCGAGGGCGGGAGTACTTGAAGCTGCGGTTGACCACGTCGATGCCGTTGGCGAGCAGCGCCGAGGCCAGGGTATCACCGGCGTGACCCTGGTAGGTCTTGCCGTTGAAGGTGAAGTTCAGGACACGAGAGCGATCGATGCGACCGCCCTGCTGCAGACGATTGGATTGAGTCATGCCCGTTCCTCCTCATTCGACGCATTCAGGTCAAGGGATTCGGGCCGGGCACCGACGGTTTGCCAGCCGCCATCGGCGACCTGGACACCGGACTGTTTTTCCTTGGCGGCAAGGCGCTCGGCGGTCACCGACGGCTGCTCACCGACCTTGTAGGTCTCGTAAATCTCGTAGGTCACCGTATTGCGGGTGATATTGAAGAACTTTCGGCAGCCGAGTGCATGCACCCACAGCTCGTGGTGGATGCCGCGCGGATTGTCGCGGAAGAAAAGATAGTCGCCCCACTCCTCGTCCGTGCAGTTCTCTGGGTCCGCCGGACGGACGATATGCGCCTGGCCCTTGGGGTGGAATTCTTCTTCCTCGCGATGCTCGTCGCAGTAAGGGCAATGAATGTAGAACATTTTTTATTCCTCCATCACTCGGATGAAAGTGAATAGTTTTTCTGCGCTGCTATGGCTACCAGGTGCTGAACGAAAACTCGTCGAGCGATGGCAAGACAAGGCAAAAAATGGCGAAATAGCGGAGTTTACAGGTGCGTAAATGAGCATATTGAGCCATTTTTTAACGCCGTATTGTCGAGCGCAGACCGTTTTCGTCAGTACCTAGTGGGCGACGCCGGCGGCACCGTGCTCATCGACCAGCGCTCCCGTATTGAAGCGATCGATGGAGAACGGCTCGGCGATGGGATGCATCTCGCCCTTGGCGAGACTCGCGGCGAACACATGCCCCGAGCCCGGGGTGGCCTTGAAGCCGCCGGTACCCCAGCCGCAGTTGAAGTAAAGCCCCTTGACCCGAGTCTTCGACAGAATCGGACAGGCGTCGGGGCAGGTATCGACGATGCCGCCCCACTGGCGGTTCATGCGCACCCGGGAGAAGATCGGGAACATCTCGACGATGGCCTGCAGGGTGTGCTCCACGGTGGAGAAGCTGCCGCGCTGACCGTAGCCGTTGTAGCCGTCGATACCGGCGCCGATCACCAGGTCACCCTTGTCCGACTGGCTGATGTAGCCGTGGACGTGGTTGGACATCACCACGGTGTCGAGAATCGGCTTGAGGGGCTCGGAGACCAGGGCCTGCAACGGATGCGACTCCAGGGGCAGCCTGATGCCGGCCATCTTCGCCAGTACGCCGGAGTTGCCCGCGGCCACGCAGCCCACGGTCCTGGCCTCGATGTCGCCGCGGTTGGTGTGCACGCCGAACACCTGGCCGTCACGGATCTTGAAGCCGGTGACCTCGGTGTTCTGCAAGAGATCCACGCCCAGGGAATCCGCCGCCCGGGCATAGCCCCAAGCCACCGCATCGTGCCGCGCCACACCGGCGCTCTTCTGCCAGGAGGCGCCCATGATCGGATAGCGGGCACGCCTGGAGGTGTCGATGATCGGCACGATCTCCTTGATCTGCTCCGGCGTGATCACCTCGCTGTCGATGCCGTTCAGGCGATTGGCATGCACCCGGCGCTGGATGTCGCGCATGTCCTGCAGGGTGTGACCCAGGTTCATGACGCCGCGCTGGGAGAACATCACGTTGTAGTTGATCTCCTGGGACAGGCCCTTCCACAGGTCGAGGGAGTGGTTGTAGAGCCGCGCCGCCTCGTCCCATAGATAGTTGGAGCGCACGATGGTGGTGTTGCGAGCGGTATTGCCGCCGCCCAGCCAGCCTTTCTCGAGCACTGCCACGTTCTTGATGCCGTGGTTCTTGGCCAGATAGTAGGCGGTGGCCAGGCCATGGCCGCCGCCGCCGACGATGATCACGTCGTACTGCTTCTTCGGCGTGGGGTTGCGCCACTGGCGCTGCCAGTTCTCGTGGTGGCTCAGTGCATGCTTGACCAGCCCGAAGCCCGAATAGCGTTGCATGAGAATTCTCCTATGGACCTGTCCTAGGCGATGGCGGTCTGGCGAAGGTTGCTTGTCGAGGCGAGGGTCGCATCCATGGGCTGCTCCTTGTTGTTGATGGACCGGGGTAGGCATCAATTAATAACCGAGGGGCGGGAGCAAGAATTGAATGAATGCGACAAAATAGTTGCCAAAAGCAGGCTCGCGACAAGTTATTGTTTTTTATATTTTTCCAGGCATTGAAAATGCAAATGGCCCGATCAGGTCTTGCCGATGTGCAGAAAGAAGGGATCGACCAGGTCTTCCTGTAAACCGACCGTGCCCTTCCTGACCTCCGAGGGGCTGTAGCCGAAGGTGTCCTTGAAGTTGCGCGAGAAGTGCGCGGTATCGGAGAAGCCGCAGCGTTCGCCGACCTCGGTGATGCTCTTGCTGGTGAAATGAAGCAGCCACAGGCCGTAGCGCAGGCGCAGGTCGCGAGAAAACTTCTGCGGGCTTACGCCGAGGGACTCGCGGAAACTGCGTTCGAGCCCCCGCCGGGAACACCCCACCCGGTCGGCGAGTTCATCGACGGAGATCAGCTCGCCCAGGTGCTGCTCGATGATGGCGATGGCGCGCCGTACCTGGCGATTGTCGACCTTGTTGAGCACCAGCGGATGCGGCTGGGGATGATTGCCTTGCCGCGCCTCGTCGATGAGCATGATGTGCAGGCTCTTCTTGGCCCAGGCGCGGCCGAGATGCCGCTCGACCAGATAGGCGGCCAGATCCGCCGAGGCGATGCCCCCGGCGCAGGTCAGGCGATCGCCGTCGTCGATGAAGAGTCGATCCGATACCGGGGTGACCTGGCCGAAGCGCCGCACGAGGTCGCCGTGGTGGTACCAGCTCACGCAGCAGCGCCGCTGGTGCATCAGGCCGGCCTGGATCAGCGCGAACACCCCGGTGCAGATCCCTACCAGCGGCACGCCTTGCCTATCCGCCCGCTTGAGATAGTCGATCGTGGCGCGATCCACCATCTCCTTGTCCTTGAGCACCCCGGCGATGACCACGAGATAATCGAAACGCGCCGGGTCCTGGTATTGCTCGCAGGGGGTGATGGTCGCCCCGCAACTCGATAGCGCGCCCTCCCCGTCGCTGGTCATGAAGGTCCAGTGACAGCGCAGCTGGCGGCTCATGTCGCCTTCATCCGCGGCCAGGCGCAGGCAATCGACGAAGCCGGCAAAAGGCAGCATCGTGAAGCGCGGCAGCAGAACGAAGCCGATGGACAGCCTTTGGCTGTTGGCAGGCGTCACGGTCGAATCCCGATCGAACAAAGACAGTCACACGATAGCAAATCCCCCGAGCTCAGCGGACAGGTTGAACCCGGGGTGACCTTTTCTCGACGCCTTGGAGCGTGTTTCGTGGGTCATGGCGAGGGAGGGTAGATCGCCTTCGATGCCTTCTGGCGCCGGTGGTGGCGAATGGCCAGCAGGATCGAGATGGCCGCGAATATCAACAAGCCCAGGGAGATGGGACGGGTAAAGAACAGGGTCCAGTTCTCGTCGGACATCAGCGCCCGGCGCAGGTTGGTTTCGGCAATGGGCCCCAGGATTACCCCCAGCACCAGTGGCGCCAGCGGATAGTCGAGCTTGCTGAGCACGTAGCCGAAGATGCCGATCCCGAGCAACAGGTAGATGTCGGTAACGCGGTTGTTGAGCGCGAAGGCGCCGACCACGCAGCAGACCAGCACCACCGGCACGATCACCGAGCGGGGTACATCGGTCACCCGCAGGAAAAGCCGCATGCTGACAAGACATACGGCAAGCACCATGAAGGCGGCGACCAGCATGGCCATGAACATGCCATAGACCAGATCACCGTGATCGAGGATGAGACGCGGGCCGACACCGATGCCATGAACCATCAGCGACGCCATCAGCACCGCATCCACGGCGCTTCCGGGGATGCCCAGCGCGATCATCGGGATCAGGCCACCGCCGGAGGTGGCCGAATTCCCCGATTCCGAAGCAACCACGCCTTCCGGATTTCCGGTGCCGAAGGTCTCGGATGTCTTGGAGGCACGCTTGGCCTGATCGTAGGCCAACAGGTTGGCAATGCTGCCGCCGGCGCCGGGCACTGCACCGATGAAGACACCGACCAGGGAGGAGCGGACCAGGTTGACCGGGTGTATCAGGACCTCACGCAGGCCCTCCAGCGGACGAAAGGAGACATTGGCGGGTATCAGCGCCTTGCCATGCTTGACCGCTTCGGCGTCCTCGACTTCCTGCAGAAGCTGGCTGACGGCAAAGATGCCGATCAGCACCACCAGGAAGGGAAAGCCATTGGCGAGCAGGTCCGTATCGAAGGTGAAACGGGGAACGCCCATCATCGGATCGGTGCCCACGGTGGCGATGAACAGTCCCAAAAGCCCCGTCAACAGCCCCTTGAGTATCGACTTGCCCACCAGGCTCGCGACCACCGTCATGGCGAAGATGATCAGCGAGAAGTACTCCCAGGCCCCCAGCTTGACGGCAATCATGGCCAGCGGCGGTGCCGCGATGATCAGCACGACGGTGCTGATCAGGGCACCGAAGAAGGAGGCCCAGACCCCCAGGGAAAGGGCGCGCCCGGGCTGCCCGGCTCGCGCCATGGGAAAGGCGTCGAAGGTGGTCGCCACCGAGGACGGGGTACCGGGTATGCCCAGCAAGGCGGCACTGATCAGGCCGCCGGTATAGCCGCCGACATAGACCGCCAGCATGGTGGCGATCCCCTGCAGCGGCGGCAAGGTGAAGGTCAGCGGCAGGGTCAGCACGATGGCCATGGTAATGGTAAAGCCCGGAATCGCCGAGGCAATCACGCCCGCCACGACCCCCAGCAGCATGGTCAGCATGGTGCCCAGCGTGAAAAGCTGCTCCATACCGGAAAATAAGGCATCCATAATGTCCGGGCTCCTTGCGGTTGCCTAGCCGAAAAGGCCACGCGGCAGGCTGATGACAAACACCTCGCGAAACAGCGTCTCGACACCGAATGAAAAGACCAGGGCAACGGCCAGGGCGATGATCAGCCCCTTGAGCGAGCGGGCGCCAAGCAGCCATTGGCCGAGCATCAGAAACACGAGCGCCGCCCAGGCAAAGCCGAGCCAGGGCACCGCGAAAATGAACAGCGCGAACAGCCCCAGCACGCCAAAGGCCAGGCGATGCCGCCACGCCCAGCGCCCCACCAGGCCGCGCTCGGCAGCGGATCGGGCCGCGAAAGCGCGCCACTCCTTGGCGACGATGGCCAGGTTGATCAGTATCAGGAGTGCCAGCACCAGTCGTGGAAAGCTGCTCGCACCGAGAGGCTCCCACATCGAGGATGGCAACTCACCGGCCCGCAGGAACAACGCGGCGAACAGCACGGCCATTGCCGCATTGAAGATCATGTGCGCGAGTGGTGCCGAGCGTCCCGACGACTCGGTGAACCGCTCCTCCGAAGAGGAGCGGTCGGGTGAAGGGCTACTCATTTGGCCAGCTTCCCGGACAGACGTTCGACGGTCTCATTGGTGCGCTCGAGATAGTCGGCAAACGCCTCGGGCCCCTCGAAGTTGACCGTGGCGCCGGCATTGTTGACCGCCTGAATGAAGTCGTCGTCCTTGCTCAACTGTTCAAAGGCCGAAGCCAGCGTCTGGATGCGTGCGTCCGGCGTTCCTTCGGGCGCCACGACGCCACGCACGATGCTCAACTCCAGCGCCTCGCGCCCGAGTTCCTTGAAGGTCGGCACATCCGGGGTAGCCTCCTGACGCTCGGGCGTTCCCACGGCCAGGAAGCGCAGGTCGTCGTTCTTGACGAATTCGCCGCTGGAGGCGATGTCACCGATGGCGGCATCGATATGACCGCCTACCAGGGCGCGAATGCGCGCACCGGTGCCCTCGAAGCCGACATAGCGAAACGAGACGTCTTCGATGTCCTCGATCATCGCCGCGTGCACGTGCGGAATGCCGCCCAGGGTTACGCCAACGCGCACGTCGCCCGGATTCTCCTTGGCGTGGTCGATGAACTCTTGATACGTCTGCCAAGGGCTATCGGCGTTCACGGTCAGGTACTGCGGCGAGTTGGTGATGGCGGCAACGGGATCGAAATCGTCCCAGTTCAGGCTGGTCAGATCGGTATGATGCGCCACTAGCAGGCCTTCATGCACCTGGCCGACGGTATAGCCATCGGCGCCACGATCGGCCAGCTCCTTGAGCCCGGTGGTACCGCTGACACCCGGCATGTTGATCACGGGCATCGGCTCGCCGAGATACTCCTCGACATGGTTGGAAACCAGGCGCATCAGGGTGTCGCTGCCGCCGCCCGGGGACCAGGGCACGATGAACTCCACCGGCTTCTCGGGGTAGGTGTCCTCTTGCGCCAGGGCGACGGTCGCGAACAGGCTGGAGCCGGCCAACAGCAAGCCGAGAGAGCCCATCAGGCGTCTGGAGGTCCGCAACGACATACGAGATTTCATTGTGCGGATCATGGCAGCTTGTCCTTGTTGAGCATCTTGCAATTGAAACGTCGTCTTCATCGAGTCAAGCGTTGATCTTTCAATGGCTTTTCCGGTGAACGGTTCCCCCCTTCATTGCGTGACATGGATGCATCGAGGCCTTGCCTCAACCGAGCAGCAAGGCGCCATAGCCGAGGCCGAAACACACCACCAGGGCCGGGTGAATTCGTGTTCCCATCAACAGGATGGCAGCCACGAGACCGATGACCAGCGTGTGTATCGACCCGATGGTCACCAGGCCCGTATGAAAGAAGCTCCAGGCCAGATAGGCCATGAGCACCATGACCACCGGGCGCACCCACTGGCTCATGGATTTGACCTTGATCGAATCGCGGTAGCGGTACAGGGTGCCCAGCGCCGCCAGCATCAGCAGAAGCGAGGGCCCGACGGTGGCCAGCACCGCGATCAGGGCGCCACCCACGCCTGCCACGTCGTAGCCGATATAGCCCGCCATCTTGGTTGCGATCGGGCTGGGCAGGGCATTGCCGAGCGCCAGGATCTCGGCAAAGCCTTGATGACTCATCCAGCCGTACTTGCCCACCACCTCGTTTTCGATCAGGGGAATGATGGCAGGCCCGCCGCCATAGCCGACGATATTGGGAATGAAGAACGCCAGGAAAAGCTGCCAGTAGATCATTTGGCGACCTCGCCCTTGCGACTGGCAGGATCGGGGCGCAGCAGTGCCGCGATCAGAATGGCGCCGATGACCAACCCCGGATGAAGGCCCAACCCGTAGATCAGTCCTGCCGCCGCCAAGCCCATGATCAGCGTCGTGATCCAGCCAAGCCCGGCGCGGGATTTATTGAAGAAGTCCAGCGTCAGCTGCGCCATCATGATCATCACCACCGGGATCACCCCCTGGCCCATGCCCTGCACCCAGCGCTGATCACCATGGCGCAAATAGAGTCCCAGCAAGGCGATCATCACCACGATCACCGGCACGATCACGGCCAGCACGGCATTCACCGCGCCGGCCGCCCCGCCCACGCGATAGCCGATGTAGCCTGCCATCTTGGTCGCGATGGGGCCTGGCAGGGTGTTACCGATGGCCAGCACATCGGCGAAGGCGTCGTCATCCATCCAGGCATGGCGCTTGACCACCTCCTGATGCACCAGCGGAATCATCGAAGGCCCGCCGCCGAAGCCGAAGATCCCGATACGAAAGAAGGCCAGGAACAGCTCACTCTGCACGCCCATGGTCACAGCACCGCGATATTGGCATCGGTGCGCGGCTCGGTTCCCCCGCAGTAGATACCGGTCTCGGGGTCGCGCAGGATGACCTGCCCGCGCCCGAAACCGCGACTGTCATGCTCCACCTTCATGAGGTGTCCGCGCTCGGCCATGGCGCGCACCAGCGAGGCAGGATAGGCATGCTCGATTCCGATGGTCCTGCCCCCCATCCACTGCCAGCGCGGCGCGTCCAGGGCGGCCTGGGGGTTGAGGCCCGCATCGACCATGTTCGTCACCACCTGGACATGCCCCTGGGGCTGCATGAACCCGCCCATCACGCCCAGGGGCCCCAGCGCCTTGCCGTTCCGGGTCAGAAATCCGGGAATGATGGTGTGAAAGGTCTTCTTGCCCGGCGCCAGGCAGTTGTCGTGATCAGGGTCCAGGCTGAACCCGTGGCCGCGATTCTGCATGGCGATGCCGGTGCCGGGAACCACCACGCCGGACCCGAAGCCGTGATAGTTGCTCTGGATGAAGGACACCATGTTGCCGTCGCGATCGGCGGTGGCGAGATACACCGTGCCACCGGCGGCGGGCTGGCCGGGAATCGGGTCGATCGCCTGCTCGCCGATCAGGGCGCGGCGCTTTTCGATGTAGGCATCGCTCAGCAGATCCTCGACCCGCTGGCGCATGTGGCGAGACTCGGTGATATAGGCCTGGCCATCGGTGAAGGCGAGTTTCATGGCCTCGAGCTGGCGATGCAGGCCCTCGGGGTCATCGCGAAGGGCCGGCGGATAGCCGTCGAGCAGGCGCAGCGCCATGAGCGCCACCAGGCCTTGCCCGCTGGGAGGAATTTCCCACAGCTCGACGTCGCGATAGCGCGCCGATATCGGCGTGACCCATTCCGGCCGATAGGTCGCTAGATCCGAGCCGCGCAGGTAGCCGCCGGTCTGTCGCGAGAATGCATCGATGCGCTCGGCCAACTCGCCGCGATAGAAACTCTCGGCCTGGGTCTCGGCAATGGCGGCAAGCGTCCGCGCCTGATCCACGCAGCGATGCCAGGTGCCGGCCCGGGGCGCTCGACCTTTCGGGGTAAACGTATCGAACCAGCCGCGCGTCGCCTCGCCGGAGAGATTCCGGCGAAAGACCGCCTCGTCTCGCGCCCACAGGCTGGCGATCATCGGTGACACCACGAAGCCCTCGTCGGCCAGACGAATCGCCGGCGCCAGCAAGGTGGCAAAATCGAGCTTGCCGAAGCGCCGCGAGAGTTCTGCCCAGGCCGCCGGCGTGCCCGGTACGGTCACGGGTGTCCAGCCGTACAGCGGCATCTTCTCATGGCCCGCCTCGCGTACCGCCTCCCGGGACAGTGACGCCGGGGCAGCACCGCTGGCGTCGAGGCCATGCAACTCGCCGTTGCCCTGCTCGTCCTCGGCAATCCACACCAGCGCAAACGCATCCCCGCCGATGCCACAACCGGTGGGCTCCACCACCGTCAAGGCGGCTGCAGTCGCGATAGCGGCATCCACCGCGTTGCCTCCCTGAGCGAGAATATCCCGCCCTATCTGACTGGCATGGGGCTGGGACGCGGCCACCATGCCATCGCGGGCATACATGGGGCTACGGCGGGACGGGTAGGGAGTGCTGTCCGAGAAGGGGGTACGCATGGCGACTCCGGCGCTGGTTATGATCGGTATTTTTTGCAAAAATCGATTTTCTGGAATGACTATGGCTTAACCACTTGGCTAGCGTCAATCGACGACGTAACCTGCAAGCCTGTTTTCGAGGTCTATGACATGTCGACGTCCCACCCGCTAGCAGAGACTCATAGCGCTTCGGGCATCACCGCCGCCAGCCAGGTCTTCAATGCCCTCAAGCAAGACCTGATCAGGGGGCGTTTCACGGCGGGGGAAAAACTCGCCATCAGCGCTCTCAAATCCCGCTATCAG
The DNA here is from genome assembly GCF_900128925.1 of Modicisalibacter ilicicola DSM 19980. Taxonomy (GTDB): domain Bacteria; phylum Pseudomonadota; class Gammaproteobacteria; order Pseudomonadales; family Halomonadaceae; genus Modicisalibacter; species Modicisalibacter ilicicola. The sequence goes on along the minus strand of NZ_FQUJ01000004.1, from coordinate 294,663 downwards.
GTGGGGCTGAGCCCACTGCGCGAGGCACTCAACCGGCTTGCTGCGTACGGCTTGCTCGAGCAACTCAATCAGCGTGGCTTTCGGGTACCGACTCTCGACGCTTCGGAGCTTGCAGATATTGCGCATCTGCGCACGCAACTGGAATGCATGGCACTGGTCCAGGCGTTTCAGGCGGGGGATGCGGAATGGGAATCACAGCTGTTGGCGGCGCAGCATCGATTGCGACGTGCCGATCAGACACCCGGCGAGATCGAACGCTGGGAGCAGGCGCATCAACATTTTCATCGCACCCTTCTGGCGCCTAGCGGCTCCCCCTGGCTGCTGCGTTTCATCGAGCAACTGCACGATCAGTTCGATCGCTATCGTCGACTGGCGCCGAGTGATCCGGCTACCCGGGAACTCCTCGACCAGCATCACGCCGAGCTGGTCACTCTGGCCCTGGCGCGCCACGCTGGCGAGGCTCGAGAATTGCTTGAACTGCATATCCACCTGTCTCATCAAATCGCCAAAGGCGCTTGTCCCTCAGAGGCATGAGCCGCTTCACGACGCCTAGACGTGCCGGCAACTTCTGGTGCCGATTCGGCGGCGGCAATAGCGCAGGCGTGCACGGCGCCACAGAAGCGCTATGCTGCTTTGGTATGAAAAGTTGATTGCCGGGTCAATTGGTCTGACCAGCCGCAAGTCAACGATGATGCGGCCAACGAGGATTTTGCTGTCGAAAATGCGCTTCGGCAGCAATCCTTAGCGTTGAGAAACACGATGGCAAGCCAACGCAACTCGGTTAATGTAAGCCTGAACGTGCTTTTGGGCCGCCGACGTGCATCTCGGCAACCCCGGACAGGGGAGCCCGTCGCTCTTGATGCCGCTGTAAAACAGTTGATACGACAAGGCGAAGCTTCGGTCCGGCACGCGAATTAGGAAATTGCTGAATAAATCGCCGAGTGAAATGAAGTGCAAGGCGCACGGAGCGCAGAAAACGAGACATAACATGGAGTTAGGCGAGTTTTCGAGCACCGCGCAACGCAGCAATTCGTTCGTGTAGGCATTTATGCAGTGATTCCTTAGGGATAACAACAAGAGCTTGCCTCGCCCACGCCGAGGCAGTCGAACCTGAACCCAGGAGACATGGTATGCAAAAAGAACAGCAACAATCGTCCATCACCCCTTCTCATACCGATTCCAGCACGAACGCCACCGGCCAATCGAACGGTCGTCGCAACTTCCTCAAGGCCGCTGCCGTAGGATCCGCGGCGGCCGTCGCGGCCCCCTGGATCGGCAACGCCCAGGCCCAGGCGGGCATCCGCATCCGGATGCAGTCCTCCTGGCAACCGGGAACGACCGGCTACAAGACCTTCGAGACCTGGGCCAACAGTGTCAAGGAGCTCACCGCCGGGGAGGTGACCATCGAGCCGTTCCCCGCCGGCGCCGTGGCGGGGGCCTTCGAGGTCGCCGATGCGGTTCGCAACGGCGTTCTCGAGGGCCAGAACTGGTTTACCGTCTATTGGCCCGGCAAGATGCCTGCCGGGGTGTTCCTGACCGCCTACCCCATGGGGCTGTCGGTGCCCCACCAGTGGGACGTGATGTTCGGCGCCTATGGCGGCTTCGAGATCGCCAAGGATCTGTACCGCAAGCAGGGACTGGAATTCCTGGGCCATGTGCACCATGACCTCAACCTGATCCACTCCAAGGTGCCGCTGCGCAGCTTCGACGACTTCAAGGGCGTCAAGATCCGCATGCCAGGAGGCATCGTCGCCGAGACCTTCGCCTCGATCGGTGCGCGTACCACGCTGCTTCCGGGCTCCGAGGTCTATCCGGCGCTCGAGAAGGGCACCATCGATGCCGCCGACTACACCGGCGCGGCGGTGAACTACGAGCTGGGCTTCTGGCAGGTGGCCAAGTACATCATCATGGGCCCACCCTCCACACCCTGCCTGCACCAGGCCGTCGACCTCATGGACATCGCGGTCAATCGGCGCGTCTATGAGCGCATGTCGCCCGAGACCCAGGATCTGATGCACGATCTGGTGGCCGCCTACTCCCGCGAGCACTATGCCGCGATCCAGCAGGCCAACGCCGAGGCCTGGCCCAAGTACGAAGAGAAGGGTATCGAGATCATCCATCTCTCCGAGGAGGATGCCTCGCGCTTTCGCAAGGCGGCGATCCCGCTGTGGTTCAAGTGGGCCAAGAAGGATCCGGACGCCACCCGGCTCTTCCGCGCCCACCTCAAGACCATGCAGGACCCGGCCATCGCCCTGGTGACCGAAGAGGACCTCCAGGGCTACTCGCTGGACGACTGACACGCCATACCGAAGAAAGGCCCGCGCACCTCTTGTTCCGGTGCGCGGGTTCGGCTTTCCCTGACCAACAGAAAAACAGTACAAGCAGCGACCGGCCTCCCTGATGCCGTGCTGACGAGAGAACGTTCATGGATCTTCAGATCAATTTTGTTTTGCCCCACTGGTTCTACTGGTCGGTACTGCTGGTACTGCCGCTGGTGGTGATGCTGTTCGTGGATCGCAGCTTTCGCCGCGGCGGCACGGTCAGCGGTGCGACGACTGGCGGTGCCCCCGCCGCTGAACAAGACACCGACTACCACCCCCCCGGCAATGCTCTGACCCGAGTCATCGACAAGGTCTCCGGCTTTACCGGGCGCTACGTCGCCTACTGGTCGCTGATCGCACCGCTTGTCTATTGCTACGAAGTCTTCGTGCGTTACGCCCTCAATTCGCCGACCAACTGGGCGCATGAATCCATGTTCCTGATGTTCGGCATGCAGTACCTGCTGGCCGGCGCCTTCGCCCTGCGCGAGGGGGGGCATGTGCGCGTGGATATCCTCTATGTGCGCGCCAAGCCGCTGACCAAGGCTGCACTGGACATCATGACCTCGGTGTTCTTCTTCATCTTCACCGTGGCGTTGATCACCACCGGCTGGACGTTCTTTTCTCAGTCGGTCAATCAGGAAATCTTCTTCTTCGGCCAGGGCTACGCCAACGAGACCTCCTTCACCGAGTGGTCGGTGCAGTACTACCCGGTCAAGTTCACCCTGGTGCTGGGTGGCGTCCTGTTGCTGCTGCAAGGCATCGCCCAGCTCATCAAGGACATCCAGGCCTTCGGTCATGCCCGAGCCCGTCACGAAGGGAGCTCGACCTTCGCCTGGCTGCTCGTGCTGCTGGGCATCGTACTCGCGCTCTATGCCTTGCATGAAGTCGTCAACGTGGTGGTCAACGACTACGAGAGCTTCCCGCTGAGCATCGAGAACAGTCTGGCCAACGTCAGCATCGGCACCCTGACCGCCCTGATGTTCGGCACCCTGATGCTGGTGCTGGTGGCCGGCCTGCCGCTGGCCTTCGTCACCGGCGGTCTCGGCGTGGTGTTCCTGTACCTGGTCGGTGATCAGTTCATGCTCAACCTGATCCCCTCGCGCATCTTCCCGATGATGACCAACTATCAGTTGTCGGCGATCCCGTTGTTCATTTTCATGGCGGCGGTACTGGAAAAGGCCGGGTTGATCGAGGAGTTGTTCGACACCGTCTACAAGTGGATGGGCGGACTCAAGGCCGGCCTGGCCATCGCCACGGTAGTCGCCTCGACCCTGCTGGCGGCCATGGTCGGGGTGATCGGCGCCGCCGTGGTAACCATGGGCCTGATCGCCCTGCCGGCGATGCTCAAGCGCCACTATGATCCCGAGATCGCCATCGGCTCGATCATGGCCGGGGGTACCCTGGGCATCCTGATCCCGCCGTCGATCCTGGCGATCATCTATGGTGTGGTCGCCCAGCAGTCGGTGGGCGAGCTCTATCTCGGCTCGTTGATTCCCGGCCTGCTGCTGGCCGCCATGTATGGGTTCTACTGCTGGCTGCGCGGCGCCATCAATCCCAAGGCGGCCCCGCCGTTACCGGTGGAAGATCGCGTCAGCACCAGGGAGAAGCTGCGGCTGCTGCGCAACATGCTGGCACCGATCATCCTGGTGATCGTGGTGCTGGGGGTGATCTTCACCGGCCTGGCCACCCCGGTGGAGGCCGCCGGCATCGGCACCTTCGGCGCGCTGATCGTCTCCGCCATGCACGGACGCCTGACCTGGCCCAACCTGCACGCGGCGTGCATGACCACCCTGGTAGCCACGGCCATGGTGATGTGGATCATCTTCGGCGCCACCATCTTCGTCGGCTTCTACATCCTCCAGGGCGGACAGGAGTTCGTGCAGGAGTTGATCTCCGGTGCCGGCCTCGGTCCTTACGGGGTGCTGATGGTGATGATGGTGCTGCTGGTGGCCCTGGGCATGTTCCTCGACTGGGTAGGCATTCTGCTGCTGGCGGTGCCGATCTTCGTGCCGCTGATCCAGCCGCTCTCCTTCGACGGCCTGTTCGGGCTGCCCGGGGTCGACGCGGCCAACGTCTCGCTGTGGTTCGGCGTCATCTATCTGGTCAACATGCAGATGTCGTTCCTGAGCCCCCCGTTCGGCTATGCGCTCTTCTACATCAAGGGTGTGTGCCCGCCGCACATCACCATGGCGCAGATCTTCAAGTCGTCGCTGCCCTTCCTGGGCATCCAGGCGCTCGGTCTGCTGCTGGTGATCCTCTTCCCGGCGCTGATCACCTACCTGCCCAACCTGGTCTATCGCTAGCGATACGCCGGCATGACGAAGCCCCGCCCGATTCGCTGCCGTGAATCGGGCGGGGGTTTTTCGATGTCGGGTTTCCTGTTCAAGGATCCAGACACGCACGCAAGTTCGCAAGGCCAGGTTCTGCTTCGCGACACAAGGCAACCAGCTCGTCCGCGGTGAGCGGGGCGGAATAGAGGTATCCCTGACCCACGTCACAGCCCAGGCCCTTGAGCAACTTGGCCTGATCCCGGGACTCGATGCCTTCGGCCACCGCCAGGCAGCCGCAGCCGTGTGCCAGGGCGATGATCATCCTGACCAGACGCTGGTCTTCGGGATTGTCGGCCAGCCCATCGACGAAGGCGCGGTCGATCTTGAGGACCGACACCGGCAGGGCCTTCAGATAGGCCAGGGAGGAGTAGCCGGTTCCGAAATCATCGATGGCGATGCGAATGCCGGCACGCGACAGCAACGTCAACTGCGTCCGGGCCGTCTCGACATCGACCATCAGGTCGGATTCCGTGACTTCCAGGGAGAGGTGCTGGCAGGGAAGCCGATGATCGACAAGTAGCGACAGCAGGCGCTCGGCAAAGTTCTTCTGGGACAGCTGCCGGGCCGCGACATTGATCGCGACATCGAACTCGTCGGCGATGCGGCCCTCGGCGTACCACTGGGCAGCTTGACGGATGGCGGCCTCGAGGGCCCAGGCTCCGATGGCCAGGATATCGCCGCTGGCCTCTGCCAGCGGAACGAACTCTTCCGGGGGCACCCAGCCGAGATTGGGATGGTACCAGCGCAGCAGGGCTTCGACGCCCTGGACGCGGCCATCCACCAAGGACACCTTGGGCTGGTAGGTCAGCGAGAACTCTCCGCGCAGTACCGCACCGTGCAGCGCCTGTTGCAGGGAAAGGTGCTTCTGCTGCGCGGCCTCCAGGCCCCGCGTATAGCTCTGGATATGCCGATTGTCCCGCTGGGGGAGCGGCAGCGCCAGCGCCGCCATCTGCACGAGACGCTCGGGCTCGCCTCCCTGGGCGAAGTGCACGCCGATGCGCGCCTTGAGGGGGAGCAGCAGGTCGCCGACATGATGATTGGTCTGGATGTGCTCGTGAACCACCAGGGCCAGGCGCTCCAGGGAGGCGAGGTCCGTGGCATCGGCCCAGACGATCAGCAGTTCGCTTCCGGCCCACAGCCCGAGATAGTGGGACGCGTCGAGCTGCTCCTCGAGCGAGTCCCCCAGCCCCCACAGCAGGGTCTCGGTCACGCCGTAGCCATGCAGACGAACGATATCGTCCAGGCTGTCGAGGGCGATGAACAAGAGTCCTATCGAGCGCCCCGCCCGGGCAAGGGCGTCGAGGTGCTGCAGCAGGGCACGGCGGTTGGGCAAGCCGGTAATGGGATCGGTACGCGACTGGTACTCCAGCTGGCGGGTACGCTCGGCCACCATTAGCTCGAGCTCGTCGGCCTGGCGATCGCGCACCTGATAACGGTGCTGCACGGCAAGCACGTTATTCAGCCTCTGGATCACCTCGTCGTGCCTCAAGGGCTTGCCCAGAAAGTCCCTGACGCCCATGCTCAGGGCACGCAGGCGGGTCTGATCGTCGATCTGGGCGGTGAGCACGATCACCGGAGGCATCTGTTCGGCGAAATGACTTTCCAGTTGCTCCAGCACCTGAAAGCCATCCAGGTGCGGCATGCGAATGTCCAGCAGGATCAGGTCCGGACGTTGTCGGCGGCAGTGATTGAGTACCTGGCGAGGATCGCTGACGCCCTCCAGCTGCTCGAAGCCGTGTTCCTCGAGCAGCGTCTCCAGAAGCTCTATGTTGGTGGGCTGATCGTCCACGATCAGCACCCGCTTGCTGGCGAGTTCCATCGGGCAATCCACTTCGTTCATGACGTCGCTTGCCTGCCTTGTAGTGCCTGGGAGATCGCGTCGAGCAGCTCGGCGATATCGATGGGCTTGGTCAAGAAGCCGGTGAAGTCTGCCCTGCGCCCCTGCTGAATGTCCCGCGACATGGCATTGGCCGACAGACCGATCACCGGCAGATCCCGGTACCGGGGGTCCTGGCGCAGCCTGGCCAGGGCCTGGTGGCCATTCATCCCCGGCAGGTGAATGTCCATCAGGATCAAGTCGAAGGGCTGGTGCTGCAGCAGCGACAGGCCGATTTCGGCGCTCGGCGCCACGTGCAGTGCCATGTCGTGGCAATCGAGGAAGATATCCTCCATCAGGCGCTGGTTGGCGGGATTGTCCTCGATGTACAACACCTCCCAATGTCGACCAGCGGATTCCCGGGAGGCGCCGGTGGTCGACATTTCACGCGGTGCCGTCGCCGCTTCGTCACACTCGGCCAGGGGCAGCTCGAACCAGAAGTCGCTACCCTGACCCGGCCGGCTGTCGACACCGATCTCTCCCGCCATGTGTTCGACGAGCTTCTTGGTCAGGGAAAGACCGATACCGGTGCCTTCGATGCCCCCATGTTCGGCGTCGAGACGGTTGAAGGGCTGGAACAGTTCGTCACGCCGCTCTTCGGCGATACCGGGTCCCGTGTCGCTGATGATCACTCTCAGCCGTTGCCCCCGGCGATGGTGATGGATTCGCACCCGTCCCGGATGGGAATTGTACTTGATGGCGTTGGAAAGCAGGTTGAGCAGCACCTGCTTGAGGCGCGTGTAATCGGCGCGTACCTGCAGGGTGGCGGCCGGTTCGTCCACCGCGATCGTGACCTGGGCGGCTCGGGCGGCGGAGGTCAGCGTCTCGACCACATCCTTGATGACCCCCTGTAGCGCAATGCCTTCCAGGGAAAGCTGCAGACGACCCGCTTCGATACGGGAAAGATCCAGTACCTCGTTGATCAGGTTGAGAAGATGCGTGCCGCTCTTCTCGATATGCGCCACCTGGCGCCGCTGTCGTTCGTCGAGAGAGGCACGGCGACTGTTCATCAGCAGTTGAGCGAAGCCGAGAATGGCATTCAGCGGCGTGCGCAGTTCATGGCTCATGGCGGAGAGAAACTCGCTCTTGGCCTGGCTGGCGCGCTCCGCCTGGTCCCGGGCAGAGGCCAGGGCCTGCATCACTTGCTCGCGTTCGGCGAACTGGCGGTAGAGATTGATCAACAGGGCACAGGTCGCCGTGAACGGCTCGAGCCGCCGGAGCAGCGCTTCGTCATAGCCATGGTGTCCGTTGGCAATGGCGTACATGCCGATCAGCGTCTGTCCGTCGTGGATTGGCACCCCCAGGAAATTGTGCAGCCGAGGGTTGTCCGGTGGGAAGCCGCCTTGCCTGGGATGGCGGTAAAGGTCATCGGTCATGACCGTCTCCCCCCGGGCGAAGACCCGCCCCAGCAGACTGTCGGAATTGGAGAGCGTCACGACGCCACTGCGCAGCCCCTGCATCAGCCCGGGCGACTGCTCACCCCAGATGAGCTCGGTGATGGCGTGAATTCTCAACGCCGGCCCATCGTCCTGTTCGATCACCTCGCCGATCAGGGCGTAGTCGCTGAGCGTCAGCTTGCGCAGCGCCTGCAGCAGGAAATCCCAGAGCCGCTCGCCGGACATCAAGGCCTGGTAGTCGGTAATCCCCTGGTGCAGTACCTTGAGCAGCAGGGCCTGACGGTGTTCCTCGGTGATATCGTGGGCGACGGAAACCACGCCTCGGGTGTCACCGCACTCATCGATCAGAGGTGAAATGGTGATCTCGAACTGGCGGTTGTTGATGGGCGGCAACAGCACGTTGCGCGACTCGCGATGTGCGATGACCTCGCGCTCCCCCTGTTCCAGCTGCTCCACCACCGCGGCCGAGAAGTAATCACCGAGACGCGCCTCGCCGGTCAGGTTTTCTGCCTTTTCATTCATCAGCGCATAGCTGGCCCGATTGGCGGCAAGAAAACGGCCTCGCCGATTGCGCACGTAGATGGGCTCCCGGCAGCTGTCGAACACGTTGTAGAACAGCAGCGAGAGCTTCCGATGGTGTTCTTGCTGCTGGCTTGCCTCCCCGAGTCGCACGTGCAGGCGCAACAGCTGTTCGGCCTGACGGACCAGCCCAAGCAGCTGGTGGCGCTGGGCCTCACCGAAGCCTCGGGGATGGGTATCGAGCACGCAGAGGCTGCCGACCGGACGCTCCTTTTCCAGCGCGATCGGGCACCCCGCAAAGAAGCGAACCTGCGAGGCCTGGTCCGCGAACGATGGCGACGCCTGGGTATCCTCGATCACCAGCATCTCGTTGCTGGCCACGACCTGGCGACAGAAGGTGGCGCCATCGGCAACGCAGAGCATCACCTCCCGGGCAGAGGATGACCAGTATCGACCGAGACCGGGCAGCGACAGTATCACCATGGAGGTCGCGAAGAGATCGCGGGTCAATGCCGTGAGAGGCTCGAGATCGATATCCGTTCGGGAACAGAGCGTGCGTAGTACCTCTCGCGACCGAGCGACCTCAGCCGAGGTTTCGAAGCCACCCATGACCACTCCCTGTATCAGTAATACGCACTGGTATTGCTGGCGTAGCTCTTATAGTTTTTCGATTATCACGATCTTGTCGATAAATAGAACTTTAGCGTGTCGGAGGCCATCGGGTAAGGCGTTTCTTTAAGTAAAGCTCAATATGAGGCGTTTGTGCGCTTCTCGAGGAGGGTGATGGCAGCATTGAAGAAAGCAGTCGGCAGGTCGCGCGCTTCGTCAGTCGTCATCGCGGCTGCCGGCACCGGCACCTTCCCGCGAGGCATCGCTTGCCTCCACCAGGATACGCGATGCCAGGCTCTTGAGCCGCTGCCAGAGAGTGTCGTCGACCTCGATGCCCTCGGCAAAGGCGCGTTCACGGCAGGCCAGCAGCTCGGATTCCCCCTGTTGCGCCAGCAGTTCATAGCGATACTCCGAGCGCATCGCCGGCAGCAGGTCGACGTGATTGGCAAGCACCAGGGTAATGCCGTCGTTGGGCTCGTTCTCCTCGGGAACCTCTCGCACGGCGTAGACACGGATCTCCGGCACCGTGTGGTTGGCACGAAAGCCCACCACCTGCTCGGTCAGCGGCATCTGGGCGTTGCGCCAGAAGGCCGTGACGTTCATGCCGCGTCCTGCCAGGCGGGAGAGATAGCCCAGGATCAACTGGCGGTTGTGGCAATGGCGAATCTTGATGATCGCCAATCCCCGGGCCCGCGCCTTGGCAAAGCCCAGCTCCACCGCCAGGCTCGAGGCACGCAGCACGCTCTGTCCGTGGCCGTCGAGCACCGCCAGGTCACCATCGCAGTAGAGCATGCCGGGCAGCTCATCGGGATCTTCGCGCAACAGATGGTCCAGTCCGCGGCCGAGGGCATCGAGCCCTTCCAGGCCATGACACTGCATCCAGGCCACCATGTCCGCCGCATCCGCCGCCTCGCCTTCCTCGAAGCCCATGCCGCTGAACGCCTGGCGGCAGAGGCCCTGCAGTTCGTTGTAGGAGACTTTCATGGCAAGGCCCTCCCGAGGTTGCCTGGCTCACCCCTGTCGAGTCGCTGCTTCCACCACCGACACGCTTGCGATGCCGGGCTCCAGGGGAAAGCTCCAGTCGTCGAAATCGATCAAGTCCACCGGTTCGGCATTCAGCTCCTCGACCAGGGGCGCGCCCTGGAACAGGGTGATGCGGACCCAGCGGTCCGACTTGGGATCGAATCGGCTGGCACCGAAGAACGACAGTTTGGTGCGCAACAGGTGCATGGGTTTCATGTCGCGATGCCAGAGGTTGGCGCGAATCTCCCCGTAAGGCGTATCAGCCATGCTCTGGATGCGCCGCACGACCTCCTTGTGGCGAGGGTTGGCGATCAGAAATTCCACGACCAGGGCACGCGGATGCTCCTCCAGGAAGCGGCTCAGCGCCTCGTAGGCCTTGCGCACCCGGGGCGCGATCGCGAGCGGCATCTCCTTCTCCTGGCCGGGCTCCGCGTGGCGCATGCCGAGGCGTGGCTCCTCCTTCTCCGCCGAGCGATACCAGAACCAGTAACAGGCATCCGGTGCGTCGTAGTCTTCGTTCAGCGCCCAGTCGTAGTGGGTGTCGATCAGCTGCTTGAGGCGCACCAGGGGCATGTCCGGGACCAGCTCCATGCGCTCCTCGACGCCCATGTGATCCTCGAGCGCGTCCACTTGCCGCGGGTAGAGCTCGATCAACAGGGTGTTGATGAGCTCCTGAGTTTCCAGGGGCAGCGTATGCTCCCCCCAGGCCACCAGTTGCTGCCACAGGTCCGGCGCCAGAGGCACCTGCCGCAGCCAGGCCACTACCCCGGGCAGTGCCGCGACCGTGGCGGCATTGCGAGCGCTCTGCTCGACGTCCTCGGTGACGGTCTGCTCCAGGTGGCCCAGGGCGCGTCGGGTCAACTCGATCAGGCGTCCACGTTCCGCCTCGCTGGGCGATTGATCGATGGCCAGGGCCAGCGCCCGTTCGCGACAGTGGATCCACTGCTGGATCAGCTTGGGGTGATTGATCAGGAAAGGTGCCATGCCCAGGCCCGTGGAGTTGCCGATTCCCAGGTACCGGCCCAGTTCGGGATTCATGGCTACCGCGTTGGGCCCGCCTCGAGCCCGGGCGATATGCTCCACTTGGGCGATGGAGAAGTGGCGTAGCAGGTAGACGGCCAGCATCTGGGCCGAGAACGGCCGCCGAAAGTCCGGGTTGTCCCTGAGGCGAGCGAAATCGGCGATACCGAACTTGCCGTTGCCGTAGACGGCGGTAGTGCGATACAGATAGCCGACACGGGTCAGCCAGGCGGGATCCGGCTGGCGGCCGCTGGCCAGGGCCCGAGTGAAATGGACGAAGTTGCGCAGGCTGCGGTTGGCCCGGGACAGCACCAGCAGTCGCGGGTGCTGCCGGCCGGCCTCCTGCAACGGCACGTTGGTGGCCATCTGCTCGAGCAGGGACTCGTCCACCTCCCCTTCGACCAGCCCGAAGGTGACGTCCCAGGCCTCGGCGATGACCCGGTCGGAGCGCGCCGCATCGTCGAGAGGCTGGGAAAAGATCACCTCGTGGTAACGACCGTGGGGCGTCTGTACGCGGTAGATGGCGATGCCATGGCCTTCTTCGTCCAGCTCGAAGCGGCGACAGCTCACCTGCCAGTGCTGATGCGCCATCTGGCGCATCAGCGTGCGTACGAAGCTCAGACGACTGGCGTGAAGACTGCCCAGCCGTTCCAGGGCCATGACCTGCCTGGCCGGGCGCAGCGCTGGCTCCGCATCGGACCGCCCATCACGATCGAGCATGCTCCTTGTTCTCCTTGGGCTGCAGCAACAGCCCTTGCTCACGCGCCATGGCATAGGCCGCCTGGGGCCCCGTCCACAACGACGGCAGCAGTACCAGGGACACGGGAATGGCGGTAATGACGATGAACTGCTGCAGTACACTGATCTGTCCCGACCCCATGTACAGCAGGATGGCGGCCATCAGCGCCATGGCGACGCCCCAGAAGGCGCGAATGAAGGGGTTCGGATCGTCGTGCCCCGTGCCCACCACGGCGATGGCGTAGCTCATCGAATCGCCGGTGGTGGCGACGAAGATGGTGGTCAGCAACAGGATGGCCAGGGCCATGAAGGTGCCGCCGGGCAGTGCCTGGGCCACGGTCAGGGTTGCCACGTCGAACTGGAAGTTGTTGAGCGCCTCGCCGAGATCGATCATGCCGTTCATCTGATAGAAGATTCCCGAACCGCCCAGCAGCGTGAACCAGATGGTGGTGGCAATCGGCGCCATCACCGCCACGGCGAGGATCATCTGGCGAATGGTGCGCCCCCGGGAGATACGCGCCACGAAGATCGCCATCAGCGGGCCGTAGCCGATGAACCAGGCGAAGAAGAACACCGTCCACCACTGCATCCACCAGGCCGGCGCCGTCTCGGTGGTCATGGTCGCCATGGTGAAGAAGGAGGAGAGATACTCCCCGAAGCCTTGCAGATAGGCGTTGGTCAGAAACAGCGTGGGCCCCAGGAGGAAGATCGCCACGGCAATCGCCAGGGCCAGAAAGACGTTGAAGCGGCTCAGGAACTGGATACCGCGCTGGATGCCGGTCACCGCCGAGGTCACATAGACCGCACCGAGCACCCCGAGCACGACCAGTTGGGTGGCGTAACCTTGGGAAAAACCGAACAGTTCGTGCAATCCGAAACTGACCTGGGTGGCCAGGAAGCCGATCGGCCCCACGGTGCCCGCCACGACGGCGATGACGCAGAGCGCATCGACCAGGCCGCCGAGCCAGCCCCTCATCACGCTCTCCCCCAGCACCGGGTACAGCAGGGTACGCGGCCGCAAGGGCTGTCCCTTCACGTAATGCGAATGGGCCAGCACCACGGCGGTCAGCGATCCGAGTACCGCCCAGGCCAGAAAGCCCCAGTGCATGAAGGATTGCGCCAGGGCGCCGGCCACGGCTTCCGCGCTGCCCGCCTCGCTGTCGAAGGCCGGGGGCGTGACCACGAAGTGATAGACCGGCTCGCCGGCGGCAAAGAACACGCCCCCGCCTGCCAGCAGGGTGCACATGATGATCGATAACCACTTGAAGGTGCTGATTTCCGGGGTGTGCCGGTTGCCGACCCGAGCATTGGCCGCCGGCGTCATGGCCAGACCGATGCCGATGAAGAAGGTCAGCAGCAGCAACAGCTGGAAGAAGCTGCCCAGGGTCCTGGCGGTCCAGGCGAAGCCGGCGCTGATGCCGTTGGCGACCATGTCGATGTCGTAGAGCGACATCGCCACGAACAGCACGATGAAGCCGATGCTGACGCCGAGGACGACCGGGTCCCCCCAGCGTGAGGTATTGCTTTCCGATGACGAGTGACTCGCTGCACTGTCATTGCTCATGATAAAAGGCCCTTTGTTGTCGACTTTTGGTACTGGGCTTGGGCAAGACGCCATCGAAGTCAGGAAACGCTCGGCGGCGCGGCACGCTCGAGCAGTTCCACCCAATTGCGTCCCATGATGCGCCCTATTTCTTCCTCGTCGAATCCGCGCTGGCGGAGTCCGGCGATGAGGTTGGGAAAGTCGCGATTGTCTCGGAACCAGGACAGCGGGCGCGGCCAGCCGGCATTGGTCTGGCTTCCCTCGCCGTAATCCATCTCCTTCGACCAACGACCGTTGCGCATCCACTCCAGCACCGAGGTCGGCTGCGCCTGGCAAAGGTCGGTACCGATGCCGATATGCTCGATACCCATCAGGTCAGCCGTGGCCGCAATCATGTCACAGTAAGCCGCCAGGGTGCAGTCCGGGCCGTCCCTGAGATGGAACGGATAGGCCGAGAACCCCAGCAGGCCACCGGATTCGGCGATGGCTTCCAGCACCCTGTCCGACTTGTTGCGTCTGGCCGGGTGCCAGGCGTGGGGGTTGGCATGGGAGACGATCACCGGGCGCTCGGAGAGCTCGATGGCGTCCAGGGTCGAGCGTTCGGCGCTGTGGGACATGTCGATGACCATGCCCACCCGGTTCATCTCCTTGATCACCTGGCGGCCGAAGCGGGTGATGCCGCTGTCTTCCGCCTCGTAGCACCCGCAGGCCAGCAGGCTCTGGTTATTGTAGGTCAACTGCATGATCAGCAGGCCCAGGCGACGCAGCAGGGCGACCATGTCGATATCGTCCTCGATGGGCGAGCAGTTCTGGGCGCCCAGGAAGATGCCCACCTTGCCGGCCTGGCGGGCGCGCTCGATATCCGCCGCCTCGTGCACCGGCATGATCAGATCGTCGTGGGCCTCGAAACGCCGGTTCCACTCGCCCAGCCGCGACAGCGTCTCGCGGGCGTTCTCGTGATAGACCAGGGTGGCGTGCACCGCATCGACACCACCCTCGTGCATCTGCTCGAAGATCTCGCGAGACCAGTTGGAGTACTGCAGGCCATCGACGACGAGCATTTCCCGGGACATCTTCATGCTCCTCATGACGGGAGGATCGCTGAATAAATCGTCGAACGAAATGAAACGCAAGGCGCACGGAGCGCAGAAGACGAGACATAACATGGGGTTAGGCGAGTCTTTGAGCACCGCGCAACGCAGCGATTCGTTCGTGCAGACATTTAGTCGGTGATTCCTTTCACATAGCAGGTCTTGACCTGGGTGTAGAATTCTCGGGCGTAGCGACCCTGCTCGCGAGGGCCGAAGCTCGAGTCCTTGCGCCCGCCGAAGGGCACGTGATAATCCGTGCCCGCGGTGGCCAGGTTGACCATCGCACAACCGGTCTCGGCCCGCGCCTTGAAATCGCTGGCGATCCTCAGCGAATCGGTGATGATGCCGGCAGTCAGACCGAAGTGCGTGTCGTTGAGGGTCGTGATGGCCTCCTCGTAGTCGCGTACCTTGATCACGCAGGCGATGGGACCGAACACCTCCTCGCGATTGATCGCCATCTCGTTGCGGGTCCCGGTGAACAGCGTCGGTGCCATGTAATAGCCCTCGGTGTCGCGTGTCAGACGCTCGCCACCGAAGGCCAGGGTGGCACCGTCGGCCTTGGCACGCTCGACCCAGGCCAGATTGGATTCCAACTGGCGGGCATCCACCACCGGGCCGATCTGCGCTCCCTCTTCCAGGGCATGAGCGACCTTGACGGTCTTGAGCTTGTCGATCAGCTTCTCGACGAAGGCATCGTGCACGGCCTCGACCACGATCAATCGCGACGAGGCCGTGCACTTCTGGCCGGTACCGGAATAGGCGCCTGCGAAGGCGGCCTCGACCGCCAGGTCGAGATCCGCATCCGCGGCGACGATCAGGGCGTTCTTGGAACCCATCTCGAGCTGGCATTTCACCAGGTTGCCGGCGGTGGCGGCGGCCACCCGGCGTCCCACGTCCAGAGAGCCGGTGAAGCTCACCGCATCGATGTCGGGGCTCGAGACAAGCGCATCGCCGACACGGCTTCCCGAGCCCATCAGCAGGTTGAAGGCGCCGGCCGGTAGATTCTGGCGGCTGATGATCTCGGTGAGCGCCCAGGCACTGGCCGGCACCAGATTGGCCGGCTTGAAGATCACCGCGTTGCCGAAGGCCAGCGCCGGGGCGATCTTCCACACCGCGGTGGCCAGGGGAAAGTTCCAGGGGCTGATGATGCCCACCACGCCCACGGGTTCGCGGCGGGTCTCCACCTCGACCCCGGGGCGCACCGAGTCGACCCGATCATCGATCTGGCGCAGTACCTCGGCGGCATAATAGTGGAAGAACTGACCCGAGCGATGGACCTCCCCGACACCCTCCGCCAGGGTCTTGCCCTCTTCCCGGGAGAGCAGGCGACCCAGTTCGTCCTTGCACGCGATCAGTTCGTCACCGATCGCCATCAGCACCGCATAACGGGCTTCCAGGCCGCTTTTCGCCCACTGTGCCGCGCCCCGGCGCGCCGCGACGATGGCCTGCTGGACCTGATCGGTGCCGGCCTGGGCGAATTCGCCGATCGTATCGCTGGTATCCGATGGGTTGAGGTTGGTCAGGGTGTCCGTACCGGCCAGCCAGTCGCCGTCGATGTAGAGAGAGTGCACCAGGGACATGAAAACCTCCTGCAAGATTGCTGTCAGGCTAGCGAAGATTGGTCTATAAATATAATCAATTATAAAAATTGAACGATAAACTTAACTTACTGCTTGAAGCGTGAAGAGGAAAAGGCACGGTGCCACCGGAATTGAAAATTCAGCCATTGCGCTACGTGCTGGCTATCGTCGATGAAGGCGGCTTCAACGCGGCGGCACGGCAGCTGCACCGTAGCCAACCGGCGCTGTCCATGGCGATCAAGGAGCTCGAACAGCGCTTGGGAGAACCATTGTTCGAGAAAAGCGGCAAGGTAGAGCTGACACCCTTCGGCAGCTACTGCCTGCCACGGTTTCGGGAATTCATCGCCCAGCACGACCGGCTGAGTCGTGAGCTCAAGGCGCAGGTCGACAAGCAGGCCGGGCGTCTCGATATCGCTACCGTGCCCTCGGTCGCCAGCCGGCTCATGCCCGACATACTGGGGGGATTCATTGCTCTTTATCCCGAGCTCAAGGTCAGCCTGCAAGACGGCAACGCAGAATTCGTGCGCCGTCAGGTGACGAGCGGTGAAGCGGACCTAGGAGTGGGCAGCGTATGGCAGGGAGATGATGAGCTAGATTTCAAACCATTGATGCGCGACAGGGTCGGGGTGGTATGTCGCGACGATCACCCTCTCGCCTCGCGTGAGGCGCTCGATTGGCAGGAACTGCAAGGCCATGCGTTGATCGGCAACGGGACATCACGCCTGCTGGAAGGCACCAAGGCGGCACCGCTGATCGAGCAGAACGCCTATTTCGTCGCCAACATGATTTCGCTGACGGCGATGCTCGAAGCCGGCGTGGGCATCACTACATTGCCACAGTTGGCCTTCCCGGAAGAACATCCACGGCTTCGCTTCATTCCCTTCGCCGATCCCAACGTCGAGCGCGAGATCGGTCTGCTAAAATCCGCGCGCCGCAGCCTGTCGCCGGCGGCTCAGGCGATAGGAGCCTTCATCGTGGAGAGCATCGAGCGAGGCAGTGCAAGTTGGCGTCAAGGCGTCATGCACTCCTCTCTTCTCGCGCGTGGGTACACTCCCCGACGAAATCCTCGATCATGAAGTCTTCGAAGGAGAACGTTCCGTCCACCCAGGCAAGCTCCTTCGTCCAGTAGCCGGGACAGGGACGGTGCACCGCTGGCCAGAAACTGTGACTCACCTCCACGATCATCGGGCCGCTCTCGCCGAAGACAAAGTCGTAGGCGGCGCATTGGGAGCCGAGCTGCTCGGTGACGTCAAAGGCGACCTTCAGGCACTCTTCGGGAATCTGCCGGGGATCGTAGACGATGTGCCCGCTACCCGAGGCCCGGAAATCGCCTTCCTGCACCAGCCTCTTGATGGCAAACGCCCGGGCGCCGATGACGACGACGCGAATATCGTGATCGTTGTCGGGAACGAAATCCTGAAAATAGACGTAGTTCCTTTCGATAGACCTATTGCTCGCCACCTTGGCTGTGGGGAAGAGGACGCGGTAGACGCCCCGGCCGATACCGACGAAGGATTTCAAGCTCTTTTCCCGCCAGAAACGCCGCATCCGCGTGTTGAGATAGTGAACACGGCTCTTGGCCCTGTAGCCGGAACCGAAGGCCTTGCGAATGAAACGAATGGCTGCCTTCTTGTCCCTCGCGATGCGCACATTTTCAGAGAGTATTCCGCCTCTGAGTTTGAACACCTTGGGAAACTCGGTGGTATTCGTCCATGCGATCGCCTGGCGTTCATCATAGAAGAGGTGGGTGGGAATGAGCGGCGCATCCAGCGCTTCGAGCAGATACTTCTGCGCTATCTTGTCGTCGTAGTGCCAGATGGTGGCGCTGCCGGGAAAGACTTGCTTGCCCATTGCCTCGAGCGCGACGGTCAACTGCCTGGCAAACAGCAGCGCCTTGGTATCGTCCTCTTTCCAGTGCCACATCAACCCGCTGCAAGGATGCATCTCTTCGATGATATTGGATGCATAGCAATTGACTACCTTGTAAGCGATACGGTGTCTTTCACAATATTCGATCCATTTATCGCTAAAGCTTCCCGAACGAGCATGAATAGCTATCATATTTTTATCATTGAAAGTTTAATGTGGTGACGCCACCGGCGAGCCCCTAATGCCTTTTCGCCATCAGCTCACGCAGCTGCTGGTCATCGTGCACGATCAGTCGCGCGCGCTCGACGCTGATGGCCCCGGTCTCGCGCAGGCGGGTCAGCAATCGCGACAGGGTCTCGGGAGTCATCGCCAGCTGGGCTGCCAGCAGGTACTTGGGCGTATCCAGGTGGACCACGCCGGGGAGCCGGGGCGGCACCGGCAACTGGCGCAGGATGAAGCCGATCAATCGCGACATGGCATCGCCCTGGGTCAACAGTACCATGTCCTCCAGACGATCGGTCAGTTCCTCGGAGAGTTGCAGCATGAACTTCGCACGGCAGTCGGGACTGGCGTCGACGTATTGCCAGCACAGGGCCAGATCCAGCACCAGCACATGGGTGCGGGCCAGCGCTTCGGCGGAATAGAGGTAACGCGGCTTGTCCGAGAGCATGCTCAACTCGCCCACGGTATCGCCGCGCTCGGCGCAGCGGATGGTCGCCAGACGACCATCCTCGGCGGTCCGCACCAGGCGCACACCGCCACCGAGCACGACATACAGCCAACGTGCGGCCTCGCCCTGGTGGAACAGCCATTCATGATGCTCGACGACCCGGACGCAGGACGAGGCCATCAGGTCATCCAGCTGCTTGGCTTCGAGATGCCTGAGCCAGGGGACCTTGATCACCAGCTCGCGCAGATGTTGTGGCTTGGTCGATACCTCATCCTGTGACGTGTGCGAAGTCCCGGAACTCATGATCGTTATACCTTTTCCATCCGCCGGCCGCCCGGTAGGGCGGGCCCTTGCCTCCACCAGTGGCCCCGGAAGGGCCACGCTATTGCATCAAGGCGCCATCCGCATCCTCGTCCAGGGCCAGCCCCTCGACACCGTAGGTCTCCTCCAGCGCCAGCAGGTAGTGGCGCAGGGCGCGTCGGGTGGCCTGCTCGTGCAGCGTATGGTGTACCTTGTCGGCGACCGCCTCGAAGGGCAGCGGCTGGGCCTCGACTCGCTTGTCGATGCTGACCAGGTGCCAACCGTAACGCGATGCCAGGGGGCGATCGTGCAGCCCTTCGGGCAGGTGTTGCAGGGCACGGTCGAGTTCGGGCACGGTCTGCCCGGCGGTCAGCCATCCCAGCTCCCCACCTTCGTCTTTTGAGGGGCAGGCGGAATGACGCAGCGCGAACTCGGTGAAGCGTTCGGGTACCACCGTCAGTTCCTCGAGCAGCTCGACACCCTCGTGATACTGGGCATCCCGGGTCTGGGCATCATCTGGCGCCGCGGCCAGCAGGATGTGCCGCACCTTGAGCTGCACCGGGTCATAGAAGCGCTCCGGGTGGGCTTCGAAGAAGCGCTTGCAGGCGGTCTCGTCCGGCTCCGGCACCTCGAGCTCCCGGTCCAGCAGTTCGGTCATCGCGGCGTCGTTCTCGACACCCTGGGCATCCACCACGGGGGGCAGACCGAGTTCCACCGCCCGCTGGCTCAGCAGCTCGCGTACCACCAGGGCCCGGGCTGCCTTGAGCTGGGCTTCACCCACGGTCTCCGAGGGGTGGTACTGCATCTCCTGGGCGATCGCCTCTTCGGCAATCGCCACGTCACCGACCCGAATCGGGGGAGCGGCGCTCCCCCCGGGCAGGTTCTCGACTTCGATCAGTTGCATAGCTTATCTCCTCAACCTCAAAACTGAGCGTGCGATGGCCAGGCTAGGCGGAGAGCGGCGAAAATGCGGAGTTTACCGAAGTAAATGAGCAGTTTGATGCCGATCTCCAACAACGCCTGGTCAAGCAAGGCCAGTTTTAGCCTCTACGTCTGACAATCTGGTAATTCCGTCCCAAGTAACCGAGGGGAATGCTCCAGACGTGCACCAGACGGCTGAACGGGAACAGCAGGATGATGGTCAGGCCGAGGAACACGTGCAGCTTGTAGATCCAGGACACCTCCGCCATGTAGTCCGCCGCGCCACCGCTGAAGAACACGATGGACTGCGCCCAGGCCGCCAGGGTCAGCATCATCTCGCCGTCCAGGTGTCCCAGGGAGAAGAACACGGTGATGATGCCGAGCGCTGCCTGGAAGACGATGATTCCCAGGATCAAGGTGTCCATGAGGCTGGAGGACGCCTTGATCCGCGGGTTGGTGAGACGCCGATGCAGCAGCATGCCACCCCCGATCAGCACCAGCACGCCGGCGATGCCGCCGATGAGGATGGCCAGTACCTGCTTGGTGCCGGCACTCAGGAACGGTGCATAGACCCAGTGCGGCGTGAGCATGCCGAACAGGTGACCGAAGAAGATCACGATGATGCCGATGTGGAAGAGATTGCTGGCCATACGCATGTTCTTCGATGACAGCATCTGGCTGGAGCCGGTCTTCCAGGTGAACTGGCCGTGATCGAAGCGCAAGAGGCTGCCGACCAGGAACACCGTACCCGCCAGGTACGGATAGTAGCCATAGATAAGATGTTGCAGATATTCCATGAACATGGCGATTCTCCTGTTAGCGATCGGCCACGATTGAGGATGCGCCCGGGTTGGGCATGATGCGAATCGGCTGACTCGCCACCTCGCGCTTGCGCTCGGCCAGCCGGCGGCCCTCGGCGGACTGCAGGGCGCAGTCCTCGTCGGACTGGGCGGAGAAGCGTACCGCCTCCTCCTCCCAGACCGCGTCCAGTGCCTCGGCGGTGTGATCCGGCTCCTCCTCCTTGACCTTGGGGCGGTGTGCCTCGATCTCGTCCTCGGCGCCGATCAGCCCGAGCAGGGCGGTGGGCACCAGGGCGTGGTCCGCGTCGCGCTCCTCGAGGCGCGCGGCCAGCAGGGCGAGGATATGGCGAATCTCGCCCAGCCAGCGCCCCACTTCCGCCTCGTCCCGGGTGGAGAGGAACTCGAGGAACACCGGCAGGTGGTCCGGCAGCTCCCTGGCATCGAGCACGAAGCCGGCGGCCTCGTACTCGGCGAGCAGGTCGACCATCGCCTGGCCGCGATCCCGGGACTCGCCATGCACGTGCTCGAACAGCAGCAGCGAGGTGGACTTGCCGCGATCGAAGAGCGCCACGTATTCGGCCTGCAGATCGAGCAGATCCGCCTCGAGAAGCCGTTGACACCAGCTCATCAGGGCCCGGCGCAGCGCCGGGCTCAGACGTTTCTCCTCGGCGAGGATCTCGATCATCTCCGGTGCGGCCTCTTGAAGCTCCGCACTCGGGTAGTCCAGCAGCCGAGCCAGCACGCGCAGGCTCAACAGCGTCTGGTCGCTCATGGCTGCCTCGTCCCTCACGGCTGCCTCGTCGCTCATGACTGCCTGGTTGCTCATGACTGCACCTCCTTCTCTTTCTCCGGCTGCGGATCGAAGGTCTCCACCGGCTGGACCAGGGTCGATCTCTGGCTGCGTCCGCCGAACAGATTGGTCCGATCGCTCCCGCCGTGGCAGCCGTCGCCGAAGCTGAAGCCGCACCCGCCGCGCTCGGCATAGGCATCCCGAGCCATCTCGCGATGGCTGGTGGGGATCACGAAGCGATCCTCGTAGTTGGCGATGGCCAGGTAGCGATACATCTCCTCCACCTGGGCCACGCTCAAGCCCACTTCGTCGAGCACGTCGGCCTCGGGGTTGCCTTCCACGTGCTTGCCGCGCATGTAGAGACGCATCGCCATCAGCCGCTTGAGTGCCAGTACCACCGGCGCCTCGTCACCGGCGGTGAGCATGTTGGCGAGATAGCGCACCGGGATGCGCAGCGACTCGATCTTCGGCAGGATGCCGTCGAACTCCACGTGACCCGCCTCCGCGGCGGACTGGATCGGCGACAGGGGCGGCACGTACCAGACCATCGGCAGGGTACGATATTCCGGGTGCAGCGGCAGGGCCAGGCCCCAGTCGATCGCCATCTTGTAGACCGGCGAAGCCTGGGCGGCACTGATCACGTTGTCCGGGATGCCGTCCTTGCGTGCCTGGGCGATGACCTTGGGGTCGTGGGGATCGAGGAAGATCTCGCACTGGCGATGGTAGAGATCGCGCTCGTCCTCGGAGGCGGCGACCTCCTTGATGCGATCCGCGTCGTAGAGCAGCACGCCCAGGTAGCGAATCCGCCCCACGCAGGTCTCGGAGCATACCGTCGGGTAGCCTACCTCGATACGCGGGTAGCAGAAGATGCACTTCTCGGACTTGCCGGTCTTCCAGTTGTAGTAGATCTTCTTGTAGGGGCAGCCGGAGATGCACATCCGCCAGCCGCGGCACTTGTCCTGGTCGATCAGCACGATGCCGTCTTCTTCCCGCTTGTAGATCGCGCCACTCGGGCAGGAAGCCACGCAGGTCGGGTTCAGGCAGTGCTCGCAGAGCCTGGGCAGGTACATCATGAAGGTATTCTCGAACTGGCCGTAGATGTCGGCCTGGACCTTCTCGAAGTTGACGTCCTTGCGGCGCTTGGCGAACTCGGTGCCGAGGATCTCCTCCCAGTTGGGGCCCCATTCGATCTTCTTCATGCGCTGCCCGGAGATCAGCGAACGCGGCCGCGCCACGGGCTGGTGTTCGCCGATCTTGGCAGTGTGCAGATGCTGGTAGTCGAAGGTGAACGGCTCGTAGTAGTCGTCGATCTCCGGCAGGTCGGGATTGGCGAAGATGTTCGCCAGCACCCGCCACTTGCCGCCGATGCGCGGTTCGATGCCGCCATCCTTGCGACGCAGCCAGCCGCCGCGCCACTTCTTCTGGTTCTCCCACTCCTTGGGATAGCCGATGCCCGGCTTGGTCTCGACGTTGTTGAACCAGGCGTACTCCATGCCCTCGCGGCTGGTCCAGACGTTCTTGCAGGTCACCGAGCAGGTGTGACAGCCGATGCACTTGTCCAGATTGAGGACCATGCCTACTTGTGAGCGAATCTTCATTTCACGGACTCCTGTTCGTAGTCATTGCCCTCGCCGTCCAGCCAGTCGATGCGCTTCATCTTGCGCACGATGACGAATTCGTCGCGGTTGGAGCCGACGGTGCCGTAGTAGTTGAAGCCATAGGCCAGCTGACCGTAGCCGCCGATCATGTGGGTCGGCTTGGGGCAGATCCGGGTCACCGAGTTGTGGATACCGCCCCGGGTGCCGGAGATCTCGGAACCGGGCACGTTCACGATGCGCTCCTGGGCGTGGTACATCATCGCCATGCCCACCTTGACGCGCTGGCTGACCACCGCCCGTGCGGCGATGGCGCCGTTGGCGTTGTAGAGCTCCATCCAGTCGTTGTCCTCGATGCCGATGGCCTTGGCATCATCCTCGGAGATCCACACGATGGGTCCGCCCCGGGACAGGGTCTGCATCAGCAGGTTGTCCGAGTAGGTGGAGTGGATGCCCCACTTCTGGTGCGGGGTGATCCAGTTCAAGGCGATTTCCGGATTGCCGTTGCTCTTCGGCGCATGCACGCTGGCCACCGCCTTGGTGTCGATCGGCGGACGATAGACCAGCAGGCTCTCGCCGAAGGCCCGCATCCAGGCATGATCCTGGTAGAACTGCTGACGACCGGAGATCGTGCGCCAGGGGATCAGCTCGTGAACGTTGGTGTAGCCCGCATTGTAGGAGACGTGCTCATCCTCGAGGCCGGACCAGGTCGGGCTGGAGATGATCTTGCGCGGCTGGGAGACCACGTCGTGGAAGCGGATCTTCTCGTCGTGCTTGGGCTCGGCCAGGTGCGTGTGATCGCGTCCGGTGATCTTGGACAGCGCGCCCCAGGCCTTGACCGCCACCTGGCCGTTGGTTTCCGGCGCCAGGGTCAGGATCACCTCGGCGGCGTCGATGGCCGTGTCGATGATCGGCTGGCCCTTGGCCGGCCCGTCCAGCTTGCGACGGTTGAGCTTGCCGAGCAGTTCGACCTCGGATTCGGTCTTCCAGCTGATGCCCTTGCCGCCGTTGCCGATGTTCTCGAGCAGCGGCCCCACCGAGGTGAAACGCTCGTAGGTGGCCGGATAGTCGCGCTTGACCTCGATCAGGCTGGGCATGGTCTTGCCGGGAATGGCCTCGCACTCGCCCTTCTTCCAGTCCAGCACGGTGGTCTGGGCCAGCTCTCCCGGGGAGTCGTGCTGCAGCGGCAGGGTCACCAGATCGGTTTCCTCGCCGAGGTGGCCGACACACACCCGGGAGAACTCCTTGGCGATGCCCTTGTAGATATCCCAGTCGCTGCGCGATTCCCAGGCCGGATCGGTGGCCGCGGTCAGCGGGTGGATGAACGGGTGCATGTCCGAGGTGTTGAGGTCGTCCTTCTCGTACCAGGTCGCCGTGGGCAGCACGATATCCGAGTAGAGGCAGGTGGTGGACATGCGGAAGTCCAGGGTCACCAGCAGATCGACCTTGCCTTCGGCGGCCTCCTCCTGCCAATCGACTTCCTGCGGCTTGATGCCGTCCATGCTGCCCAGATCCTTACCCTGGATGCCGTGGTTGGCCCCGAGCAAGTACTTGAGCATGTAGTCGTGGCCCTTGCCGGAACTGCCCAGCAGGTTGGAGCGCCAGATGAACATGTTGCGCGGGAAGTTCTGGGGGCTGTCCGGTTTTTCCGCGGCGAAGCGCAGCTTGCCGCTCTTGAGCTCATCGACCACGTAATCCGCGGTGGACTTGCCGGCGTCCTTGGCCGCCTTGGCCAGGCGCAGCGGGTTGGTATCGAGCTGCGGTGCGGAAGGCAGCCAGCCCATGCGCTCGGCGCGCACGTTGTAGTCGATCAGACTGCCCTGATGGTCCTCGGCCTTGGCCAGCGGCGAGAGGATGGACTTGATCTCGAGCTTCTCGTAACGCCACTGGCTGGAGTGATTGTAGAAGAACGAGGTGCCGTTCATCTGGCGCGGCGGGCGGCTCCAGTCGAGGCCGAAGGCCAGCGGCAGCCAGCCGGTCTGCGGACGCAGCTTCTCCTGGCCCACGTAGTGCGCCCAGCCGCCGCCGGTCTGCCCCACGCAGCCGCACAGGATCAGCATGTTGATCAGGCCACGGTAGTTCATGTCCATGTGGTACCAGTGGTTCATGCCGGCACCGACGATGATCATGCTGCGCCCGTGGGTCTTGTCCGCGTTGTCGGCGAATTCCCGGGCCAGACGGATGGCCTTCTCCGCGGGCACCCCGGTGATCTTCTCCTGCCAGGCGGGGGTATAGGGCTTGACCTGGTCGTAGCTGGTCGCGCCGTCGTCCTCGCCTTCCTTTCCGAAGCCGCGGTCGATGCCGTAGTTGGCACACATCAGGTCGAACACGGTGACCGCCAGTACCTTGCGGCCGTCGCCCAGGGTCAGGCGCTTGGCGGGCAGGCTGTGATGCAGTACCTCGTTGGCCTCGACATGGTCGAAGTGCTCGTGCTTGATGCCGCCGAAGTAGGGGAAGCAGACGCGGGCAATCTCGTCGTGACGCTCGGCCAGCGACAGGGTCAGCTTGACCTCCTTGCCGTCTGCGTCCAGGGGCTCCAGGTTCCAGCGACCTTCCTCGCCCCAACGGAAACCGATGGAGCCGCGGGGTACGACGAGGCGGTCGGAGGTCTCGTCCCAGGCGACGGTCTTCCACTCCGGGTTGTTGCTCTGGCCCAGGGCGTTCTCGAAATCCGAGGTACGCAGCTGACGGCCCGGCACGTAGCTGCCATCTTCACGGGTTTCCAGCTCCACCAAAAACGGCATGTCGGTGTAGCGGCGCACGTAGTCGGTGAAGTAGGCGCTGGGCTTCTCGAGGTGGAATTCCTTGAGAATGACGTGGCCGATGGCGATGGCCAGCGCGGCGTCGGTGCCCTGCTTGGGAGAGAGCCACTCGTCGCAGAGCTTGGAGACCTCGGCGTAGTCCGGAGTGATGGCGACGGTCTTGGTGCCCTTGTAGCGCACCTCGGTGAAGAAGTGGGCGTCTGGGGAGCGGGTCTGAGGCACGTTGGAGCCCCAGGCGATCAGATAGTTGCTGTTGTACCAGTCCGCGGACTCCGGCACGTCGGTCTGCTCGCCCCAGGTCTGGGGGCTGGCCGGCGGCAGGTCGCAATACCAGTCGTAGAAGGAGAGGCAGGCCCCGCCGATCAGCGACAGGTAGCGAGCGCCGGAGGCGTAGGAGACCATGGACATGGCGGGAATCGGCGAGAAGCCGATCACCCGGTCCGGCCCGTACTGCTTGGCGGTATAGACGTTGGCCGCGGCGATCAGCTCGTTGAGTTCGTCCCAGTCGGCACGCAGGAAGCCACCCAGGCCCCGGGTGCGCTTGTACTGCTTGGTCTTGGCCGGGTCCTCGACGATTGACGCCCAGGCATCCACCGGATCGCCATGGGTCTTGCGCGCCTCGCGCCACAGGCTGATCAGGGTCTGGCGCACCAGCGGGTACTTCAGGCGGTTGGCGCTGTAGAGGTACCAGGAGTAGCTGGCGCCACGCGGGCAGCCGCGGGGCTCGTGATTGGGCAGGTCCGGGCGGGTGCGCGGATAATCGGTCTGCTGGCTTTCCCAGGTGACCAGGCCGTTCTTGACGTAGATCTTCCAGCTGCAGGAACCGGTGCAATTCACGCCATGGGTGGAGCGCACGACCTTGTCGTGCTGCCAGCGCTGACGGTAGCCGTCTTCCCAGTAACGGGCTTCATCACGGGTTTCGCCATGGCCGTCGGCGAATTGCGGCGGCTTGTTGGCCAGGTACTTCAGTCGATCCAGAAAGTGACTCATGGTCGATCTCCAGGTTCCTCGAAAAAAAGAGCGAACCCTTGGGCTCACTCGGCCTGCCTTCGGTAGGGATGCGGTATCGCCCCCCTCCAGCGGCGGTGTTGAGGCTAATTCTGCGGTATCGGCAAGGTAATTTCGCCGTGGTTACCTCCACATACCCCGGGCCTACCTCCAAGGGGATAGATGGCCATGCAGGGTGGAGATAAGCCGGTTCAGCGGCGAGAGTGGGTAGTGCTGGCGTGATCCCACAGCATGACCAGCATGCAGACCGCCAGCGCCCCGTAAAGGAACATGAAGCCCACGCTGCGGATGCCGATCCATTCGTTGCCGATGACGAACACCAGGGGCAGCACGCAGGCGAACATTCCCCCCAGGGTGAGTGCCAGGCCGCCGATCCGGGCCATGTCGTCGCCGTGATCCCGATAGATCGTGCGCATCAGGCTGCCCTTGCCCACGCCCATGGCGAACCCCATCGACGAGAGCAATGCGATGAAGCCGCTCAGCGGCATGTTGAAGCTGAAGGCCACCTCGCCGTGCACGCCCTGGATCTGGATCGAGAAGGGCGGATAGGAGAGCAGGAACAGGCATACCAGCACCAGAGCACTCACCCACCAGCGGAGCGCCCGGAAATCGCGGCGATCCGCCAGGAGCCCCCCGACGATCTGACCCGCTCCCCCGGACAGGATGAACAGCAGCGCCCACTGCGCGGCCTGCTGCAACGACAGCTGATACTGGGCGGAAAGATAGCTCGGCAACCACAGGGCCAGCGCCACGAAGGCGCCGTAGAAGAAGCTGTAGTAGATGGCCAGGCGCCAGAGTTGCCAACTGGCCGGCGGCACCAGTGCGGCCAGCAAGCGCTGCCAGCGTCGTCGTCTTGCGCGCCGGTTCGCATTCTCTTCCGGCCCGTCGGATGCGGCGTCGTCCTCGTAGGCCTCGTCTTCGGCGAATAGCCACAGCAGAAGCGCCACCAGCAGCACCGGCAGCAGGTAGAGCTTGGGGGCCAGGCGCCAGCCATAGGCCTGACTGGCCAGGGGCAGCAGCAGATAGCTCAGGCCGGCGCCCAGCATGCCGGCACCGTAGAGGCCAAGGGCCAGGCCGATGCGCCCGCGCGGCCCCCAGGCCGCCACGTAGACCAGGCCCGCCGCCAGGGAACCGGCGCCCAGGCCCAGCCCGGCGCCGGCCAGCAGGAACTCGATGTAGTGCTCGGCTATACTGATCCACCAAAGAAAAGGACAGGCCAGCAGCAGGCACCCCAGCATGACGCGGCGGCCGCCGAACCACTGGGCCAGTCGGGCCATGGGCAGACTGGCCACGGCACCGGCCAGCATGGGCGTGGCCAGAAGGATCGCGAAGTCGATATCGTCGAACCCCAGCGCGCGCTTGAGTTCCATGCCCAGCACGGCGAACAGGGTCCAGCAGGCGAACACCAGGGCGAAGGTCAGCGGCGACAACACCACCACGACCAACGGCTGGTAGCCATTGGTCGGCAGGTTCGAAGGGGCTTCCCGGGCCATGGTCATCGTTGGGCAGGACTCGTGAGATGCTCAGGGGAATTCTCACGAGGCCGCCTTCGAGCGTCAAAAGGGCATCGGGAGTAACCCCTTTTGGGTACACCTTTGAGGGTTAGGCGATGACCGAGTAAAGTAGCAGGTCTTTCCTACTGAATTTCCGTCACTCGTTGCGGTTCGAGAGGATCCCGGCTTCGATGAAACTGTTGCAACGTTCCCTGGTGGCACGCATCGTGGCGTCGCTGCTGGCGATCACGGCCATGGCGCTGATCAGCATCGTCGTCACCATGACGGTCGCCAACAGCAGTCGCGGGGACGCCGCGGCCATCAACATGGCCGGCTCGCTGCGCATGAACAGCTACCAGATCGCCACCGCCCTGCTCTACTACCGGCAGCAGCCGGGGCCGGAGGAGCGCCGTCAGGTCGAGCGCCTGGTGGAACGCTTTCACGAGCGGCTCACCAGTGCCGAACTCACTGGTGCGATTCCCGCGGCCAGCGAGCATGTCCTCAAGCGCCGCTATCAGCAGCTTCTGGCACGCTGGGAGCAGCAGCTGGCCCCGCAGGTAAGGAGTGCGGTCAACGAGGGCAACCTGGATGGCGATGCCATGCTCGCCACCCTGGACAACCTGGTGGCCGACATCGACCGCATGGTGACCCTGCTGGAGCAGAACACCGAATCGAAGATCCGGCTGATAAGTGCCCTGCAGATCCTGTTTCTGATCCTGACCGCCGTGGTGGTCGCCATCGCGCTCTACGACATCCGCCATAATCTGGTCACTCCGCTGCGCCAGCTGGTCGCCCTGGCCCGGGAGGTCGCGCGCCACAACTTCCGTCCACGAAGCCGCCTGCGAGGCAACGACGAACTGGCGCTGCTGGGACGCACCCTGGACACCATGGCCGAGGAACTGGGGTCGAGCTATGCAGCCCTGGAAGAGCGCGTATCCCGCAAGCAGCAGGAGCTTCAACGCAGCAACCAGGCCATGCAGATCCTGCACGACGGCAGCCGCTCGCTCTATGGCGGCGGCAACGATCTCTGTGCCAGCGCCGCCCCCATGCTGCGCAAGCTCGAGAGGCTGCTCGACGTCGGCCCCATCCAGCTCTCGCTCAACGACCCGGTCGATCAACGCCAGACACCGATCCTGGCCACCCATTCGGCCACGCGGCCCGACTACTGTCGCGACTGGGAGTGTCATGCCTGCCTGATCGAGCCCCGCTCGCTCAAGCTCGAGCCGAACCAGGAGCGCGAATGCCTGCTGCTGCCCATCAACATGGGCAACGAACTGCTCGGCACCCTGGAAGTCTGGTATGCCAAGGAACTCGCCCTGAGCGACAGCACTCGGCGCCTGCTCAACGCCCTGAGCGATCAGTTGGCCACCGCGGTCTATCTGCAGCGTCGCATCGAGGAGCAGCAGCAGGTGACGCTGATGAACGAGCGCACCATCATTGCCCGGGAGTTGCACGACTCCCTGGCCCAGTCGCTCTCCTATCTGAAGATGCAGGTCGCCCGGCTGGAGCGCATGCAGCAGAAGGACGCCCCGCGCGAGACCCAGGCCGCGGTCTTCGACGAGCTGCGTACCGGCCTCAACAGCGCCTACCGGCAGCTCCGGGAGCTGCTCACCACCTTCCGTCTCAAGCTCGAGGGGCCGGGGCTCAAGTCCACACTGCTGCAGACCACCGAAGAGTTCGCCGAGCGCATGGCCATACCGGTGGAGTTCTTCTACGACGTGCCGCCGCATCTGCTCAACCCCAACGAGGAGATCCACGTCCTGCAGATCGTGCGCGAGGCCCTGGCCAATACCCACAAGCACGCCCACGCCCACTGGGCCGCGGTGACGGTGCGCTTCACCAACGCCCAGCTGCAGTTGCATATCGAGGATGACGGCATCGGCCTGAAGGATGACACCTCGCCCCCGCAGCATTACGGTCTGGTGATCATGCGCGATCGCGCCCAGACCCTGGGCGGCGAGCTTCAGCTCTCCAATCGCGCCGCCGGCGGCACCCTGGTCAAGCTCACCTTCACGCCCCAGACGGCACGGCTGATCGCGCGCCAGCCGGCCCAGGCAGAAGCCACCATCGCCACAGCCACCTACGGGAACAGGGAATAAGCCAAGATGGTCAACTCAGTCCACGACTCCCCCGCCACGCTTCTGATCATCGACGACCACCCGCTGCTGCGTCGAGGCGTCGCGCAGCTGCTCGAGCTCGAGGAGGACCTGGAACTGCTCGGCGAGACCGGCGAACCCGAGGAGGGGCTGCGCCTGGCGACGGAGCTCGATCCGGACATGATCCTGCTGGATCTCAACATGCCGGGCATGAACGGCATCGAGACCCTGAAGCGCTTGCGCGAGGCGGATTTCGCCGGGCGCGTGGTAATGTTCACCGTCTCGGATCATGAAGAGGACGTGGTGGCCGCCCTGCGCGCCGGCGCCGACGGCTACCTGCTCAAGGACATGGATCCGGACGAGATGGTGCGCCAGATACGCCAGGCCGGGCTCGGCCGCATGGTGATCAGCGAAAGCCTCACGGCGCTGCTCGCCGAGGCCCTGCGCAATCAGCGCAGCAAGCCCGCCACCCCGGATGTGCACAGCCTGACCCAGCGCGAGCGGGAAATCCTGCGTGAACTGGCCGCGGGGCTTTCCAACAAGCTGATCGCCCGCAAGCTCGACATCACCGAAGGCACGGTCAAGGTGCATGTCAAGCACCTGCTCAAGAAGCTCAACCTGCGCTCCCGGGTGGAGGCCGCCGTGTGGGCGGTGCAGGCAGGCATCGACGATTGAGCCGGGGTGGTTTTCGTGGATACCTCCAAAAAGCGGCGCATCATCAAAATGCTTGGATTTCTTCTCCGCACTGCACAAAAATCGCTTTACTAACAGATAGATAAAATACTTCTTACTCTATCTCGAAAGTGGTATCTCCCTGCTTTCGCAGCTTTTTTTACCAGTTTCCCCCTCTATGCATAGGGCGTATCTTTCGCCTCAAAGCCCTGCCTCTTGATCTTGCTCAATGCGACGACCGCCAGGCGGGGCTCCATAAAAGCGCGTCTGAAAGCTCATCTAGAGGGGGAAGCAGCATGACCGAAAAGAACGTGGATATCGGACACGACGGTGCGCTCAGCGCCCGGGGGCACTCGGGGGGCGGCCTGCAACGCCGAAACGCCGACATCGAGCACTGGGATATCGAAAACGAGGAGTTCTGGAATCGGGAAGGCAAGAAGATTGCCACCCGCAACCTGTGGATCTCGATCCCCAGCCTGCTGATGGGCTTCGCCGTCTGGCTGATGTGGGGCATGATCACCACCCAGATGCTCAACCTGGGCTTTCCCTTCCGGGTCGAGCAACTCTTCACCCTGACCGCCATCGCCGGTCTGTCCGGCGCTACCCTGCGCATCCCGGCCTCCTTCATGATTCGCATCGCCGGCGGACGCAACACCATCTTCCTGACCACCGCCCTGCTGATGATCCCGGCGCTGGGCACCGGCCTGGCGCTGACGAACCCGGATACGCCGCTGTGGGTATTCCAGCTGCTGGCCTTGCTGTCGGGCATCGGGGGCGGCAACTTCGCCTGCTCCATGAGCAACATCAGTAACTTCTACCCCAAGAAGCAGCAGGGTTATGCCCTGGGCATGAACGCCGGCCTGGGCAACTTCGGCGTGACCACCATGCAGATCCTGATTCCCCTGGTGATGACCGTGGGCATCTTCGGCGCCATCGCCGGCGACCCGATGGAACTGCAGCGCGCCAGCGGCACCCTGATCGGGCGCATCGATGCCGGTACCGATACCTGGATCCAGAATGCCGGCTTCATCTGGCTGGTCTTCCTGATTCCGCTGGCCTTCGCCGGCTGGTTCGGCATGAACAACCTGCGCACCATCACCCCGCATCCGGGCACTCCGCTGGCCGCCTTCGGCAAGATCCTGGGGCTTTACGGCATCGGCTTCGTGGCCGCTGCCGTGGGGCTCTACCTGTTCCTGCCCGCGCCGGTCGGCCTGGGCCTGCTCAACATGTGGATCGCCCTGCCGCTGACCATCGCCCTGACCGTGGGGCTTCTGCGCCTGCTGCCGGGTAGCATCAAGCCCAACATCAAGACCCAGTTCGCCATCTTCAAGGACAAGCACACCTGGGCGATGACGGTGCTCTACATCGCCACCTTCGGCTCCTTCATCGGCTTCTCCGCTGCCCTGCCGCTGTCCATCACCGTCATCTTCGGCAACATGATGGAAGTCGCCGCCGACGGCACCATGACCCGGGTGGCCAACCCGGATGCCCCCAGCGCCCTGACCTGGGCCTGGATGGGTCCCTTCGTCGGCGCCCTGATTCGCCCGGTGGGCGGCTGGATTTCCGATAAATTGGGCGGCGCCATCGTCACCCAGATCATGACCGCCATCATGGTCGCCGCCTCCGTCGGCGTGGGCTACGTGATGATGCTGGCCTACAACTCCACGGATCCCAACCAGTTCTTCTGGATGTTCCTGCTGCTGTTCATCGCGCTGTTCGCCGCCAGCGGCATCGGTAACGGCTCCACCTTCCGCAGCATCGGCGTGATCTTCAACGTGCAGCAGAAGGGTCCGGTACTGGGCTGGACCTCCGCCGTGGCCGCCTACGGCGCCTTCATCGCCCCGCGGGTGATGGGCGAACAGATCAAGGCCGGCACCCCGGAAATGGCCATGTATGGCTTCGCGGTCTTCTATGCCCTCTGCCTGCTGGTCAACTGGTGGTTCTACCTGCGCAAGAACGCCGACGTAAGAAACCCTTGACAACAACAGCCCGGGCCAACGTGCCCGGGCCTTTTCTCAACCTCCAGCCACCCTGTGGGAATTGATGAGAGGTACGCAATGAAAATCATGATCGCCTATGACGGGTCGCGTAACGCCAAGCTGGCCCTGGCCCAGATCATCGACATGTTCCGGCCGATGAAGCCATCGCTGCTGCTGGTGGGCGTGGCGGAAAACCCACGCGACGCCACGGATGCCAACGAATCACTGTTCCAGGAGGAGTACGACGAGCTCAAGCGAGCGCTGGAAGAGGGCGTGGCCTTCGCCCAGAAGGAGGAGTTCGAGGCCGAGACACTTCTCGCCGAGGGGGATGCCCGCAAGGGGCTGCTCCAGGCGACCCAGAAGAAGACCCCCGACCTGCTGGTCATCGCCCGGCACAGCCACAAGCCCGATGGCGGCATCATCGCCCAGTCGCTGACCTACTTCGTCGACGAGCTGGACTACATGACCTTCGGCAGCGTCAGCTCCTTCCTGGCACGACGGGCAGAGTGTCCCCTGTTGATACTCCCCAGCCCTTGAACTCCGGATTCTCCAACACCTCGCTTATTTCAGGATACAGGATGATACGACCATGAAAGTCTCCTCCATCTTCAAGTTCCGCAGTCCAGAGATCAGGGCGTTGCACCTGACCTGGATTGCCTTCTTCATCACCTTCTACGTCTGGTTCAACATGGCGCCGCTCGCCTCGAGCATGCTGCGCAGCGTCGACTGGTTGACCGCGGACGACTTGAAGCTCTTCGCCATCTGCAACGTGGCCCTGACCATTCCGGCGCGGATCCTGGTCGGTATGGCCCTGGATCGCTTCGGCCCGCGTCGGGTGTTCTCGATCCTGATGGTCACCATGTCGATTCCCGCCCTGGTGTTCGCCTTCGGCGATACCATGATGCAGCTGCTGGTCTCGCGCCTGGTGCTCAGCTCCATCGGTGCCGGCTTCGTGGTGGGCATCCACATGACCGCGCTGTGGTTCAAGCCGCGGGACATCGGCTTCGCCGAGGGTTTCTACGCCGGCTGGGGCAACTTCGGTTCCGCCGCCGCCGCCATGACCCTGCCCACCATTGCGTTGACCATGTATGCCGGTGAAGACGGCTGGCGCTGGGCCATCGCCCAGAGCGCCATCGTCATGGCCGCCTACGGCGTCTACTACTGGTTCGCCATCACCGACGGCCCGGATGCCAAGGCGCATCGCAAGCCGCGCAAGGCAGCCGCCATGGAGGTCAGCAGCTGGGGCGACATGATCAAGCTGATCCTCTGGACCATCCCGCTGATCGGTGTGCTCTCCATCCTGGTATGGCGCATCCAGAAGATCGGCTACCTCTCGACCACCGGGGCCACCATCGCCTATCTGGTCATCGCTGCCATCGTCGTCTACCAGATCGTGCAGATCCTGCGCGTCAACGTGCCGATCCTCAAGAAGGGCGTGCCGGAGGATGACAAGTACCCGTTCAACAGCGTCGCGGCGCTCAACAGCACCTACTTCGCCAACTTCGGTGCGGAGCTCGCGGTGGTTTCCATGCTGCCGATGTTCTTCGAGCAGACCTGGGGGCTGAATGCCGCCATGGCCGGCCTGATCGCCGCCTCCTTCGCCTTCGTGAACCTGGTGGCACGCCCCATGGGTGGCCTGGTGTCGGATCGCATGGGCAACCGTCGCTTCGTGATGCTCAGCTACATGCTCGGCATCGCGGTGGGCTTCACGCTCATGGGCCTGCTCAACTCCTCCTGGCCGCTGGTCATCGCCATCGTCATCACCATCTTCACCTCCTTCTTCGTGCAAGGGGCGGAAGGTGCCACCTTCGGCATCATCCCCTCCATCAAGCGCCGCATCACCGGACAGATCTCCGGCATGGCAGGCGCCTATGGCAACGTGGGAGCGGTGGTTTACCTGACGATCTTCACCTTCGTCACGCCGAGTCAGTTCTTCTTCATCATCGCCACCGGCGCCTTCATCAGCTGGCTGATCTGCCTGCTGTGGCTCAAGGAGCCGGAGAACGCCTTCGAGGAGGAGTACTACGTGTCGTCCGTTGATCGCCAGATCGAGGAGCAGCACCTGCAGGCTGCGAAAGCCAAGGGCTAAGCGGTAGCTGAAGCAACCCGAGGGGGCGCCCGACAACCGGTCGGGCGCCCCCTCGGCGTTTCTACGTGGTAGCAAACTCCTCGGGCGAGACAAGACGCCCCCTTCTATATTGATCCGCGTCAATGGACAGCCTTGGGCGGCATGTCAGGCTGTTCGCCTGTCATGTGAGAGTCTCGAGCCAAGCAGGCGAGGAGGGAGCGATGCAGCATCTCGAAGGAGTGACCCGCCCGCAGCAATACCGGGCGTTGGCCTTCAGCACCGTGGCATTCACCACGTGTTTCGCCGTGTGGACGATCTTTTCCATCATCGGCGTCAAGATCAAGCAGGACCTGGGACTCAACGAGACCCAGTTCGGCATCCTGGTGGCCACACCGGTGCTGACCGGCTCGATCAGCCGCCTCTTCCTGGGCATCTGGACCGAACAGTTTGGCGGGCGTCGGGTGTTCAGCCTGCTGATGATGATCACCGCCGTCTGCGTCTTCCTGCTCTCCTATGTCGAGACTTACGCGATGTTTCTGGTGGCGGCCCTAGGCGTCGGCCTGGCCGGCGGCTCCTTCATCGTCGGCATCGCCTACACCTCCTACTGGTTCGAAAAGGAGAAGCAAGGCACCGCCCTGGGCATCTTCGGTGCCGGCAACGCCGGCGCGGCCGTGACCAATTTCGGGGCGCCTTTCCTGCTGCTGGCGGTAGGCTGGGAGCGCACCGCCGTGGTCTATGCCATCGTGCTGGCGGTGATGGCCGTCGCCTTCTGGGTGTTCACCCAGGAGGACCCGTTGACCCGATCGCGGCGCGGCCGAGGCGGCAAGCCCACCTCCACCCGGGCACAACTCGAACCGCTCAAGCATCTCCAGGTATGGCGCTTCTCGCTCTACTACTTCTTCGTCTTCGGCGCCTTCGTCGCCCTGGCCTCCTACCTGCCGCGCTACTACGTCGGCGCCTACGAGGTGAGCATCGCCGTGGCCGGCACCCTGGCGGCCCTCTATACCCTGCCGGCCAGCGTGTTCCGTGCCCTGGGGGGCTGGCTGTCGGATCGCTACGGCGCCCGGGCGATCATGTACCTGACCTTCATCGCCTCGCTGGTGTGCCTGTTCCTGCTCGCCTACCCCGAGACCAGCTACGTGGTGCAAGGCAAGGAAGGAGAGATCGCCTTCACCCTGGCAATGCCGCTGTGGGGCGTGGTGGTGCTCACCGTGCTGCTCGGTTTCTTCATGTCCCTGGGCAAGGCGGCGGTGTACAAGCACATCCCGGTCTACTATCCCGAGAACGTGGGGTCCGTCGGCGGCCTGGTGGGCATGATCGGCGGCCTGGGCGGCTTCTTCCTGCCGATCCTGTTCGGTGCCGTGCTCGATCTCACCGGGGTGTGGACCAGCTCCTACATGGTGCTCTTCGTGCTCGTGGCGGTGTCGCTGATCTGGATGCACGGCGCGATTCGGCGCATGGAGCGTCAGCGTGTCCCCGAACTCGCCGAGGAGCGCTTCCGCTATCTGCCCGAGATCCAGGGGCCGGCCGCCGCCTATGCCAGGCGCCATCCGGCACGTGGTGCAGACACCCAGGATAACGAACCGGCATCATGAACCGAGATACCGCCCTGGCGTGGCCGGGGCGGTAGTTAGAAAAGTTGACGCATCGCACCCGCGGCAAATCAGCGCGGGTGCGATCAGGTTCAGCGCCCGTCGGTGACGTCCTCGATCCAGGTCAGCGCCGCCACGGCCGCGGGGAAGCCCAGGGTGGGAATCGACAGCATCGCCACCTGCTTGAGCTCCTCGGCACCGATGGATTCCTGCATGGCCCGCCGGGCGTGGGAGTGCACGGCCCCCTCGGAACGCGCTCCCACGGCCAGGGCCAACTTGACCAGACGGCGAGTCCGCTCGTCCAGGGGGCCAGCCTTGGCACAAGCCTCGCCAAGGGCAGCGTAGGCTTCCCAGATCTCGGGATAGTCGTTGGCGACTTCGCCGGCGCCCGAGGGCAGATTCTGCTGAGACATCGAGACACTCTCCTTACCTTTCAAGTTGAAAACGCTGTTGCCGATGCTACAAGTACATACTACGGATGTGTACAAGCGAGCCCGGGCCGTCATCTCTCGCGACCACTCGATACCCACTCGTTTAACCTATACTATGCGCACATAACCATCGAGCCCTTGCCCTCTTTTCGTTAGAATCGCACGTATCGACATGCAAGGCCTGCTGTGAGGAGAACAACACCATGTCCCTGCCCCGTGGCGTGACGACGCTGAAGGAGGTGCGCGACAGCTGCCGCAATTGCCGCCTGAGATCGCTGTGCCTGCCCGAATCGCTCTCGACGGCAGACATCGGCAAGCTCGAGGAGATCGTCCATCGGCGCAAGCCGATCGCCCGCGGCGACTATCTTTTCCAGGCAGGGCACCCCTTCACTGCGATCTACGCGGTGCGCACCGGATCGATCAAGACCTCCACCCTGCTCTCGAACGGCGACGAGCACATCTCCGGGTTCCACTTGCCCGGCGAGGTGATCGGCCTCGACGCGATCACCTCCGATCGCCACCCTTCCGCGGCCATCGCCATGGAGACCACCAGCGTGTGCGAGATTCCGTTCAACTCCCTGGAAGCCCTGGGTGAACAGGCTCCGGCGCTACAGCACCAGCTGGTGAGGATCATGAGCCGGGAACTGGTGACCGAGCAGGGTACCGCCCAGCTCCTGACCCGGCGTTCGGCGGAACAGCGTCTGGCGGCCATCCTCCTGAACTTCTCGGACCGCTTCGCCAATCGCGGCCTCTCCGCCAGCCGCTTTCGCCTGCCGATGTCGCGACTGGATCTCGGCAACTACCTGGGCCTCGTCCCCGAGACCATGAGCCGGACCTTCCGACGTCTGGAAGAGCAGGGGTTGTTGAGCATCGCCGGCAAGGAAGTTTCCATCCTCGACAAGTGCGCCTTGACCGAGCTCGCCTACGGCACGGGGCCGGACGCCAGCGACACGACCCGCTCGGGGCGCGCCTGAGGGCGCAGCCCGGGCCCATACCGAGGATTGCTGCGCGAGCCCTCTCACGCGTTTCGGCATGAGCGGACGTGACTCAAGTCAACATCCATCCCGGTGGCCATCGCTATAGTGGCTCTCAAAACCCTTCTCCATGGTGATGAGATGGCCGCCACACCGACATTCGATCGAGCCCTGCTGGAGAAGTACGACCGACCAGGTCCGTGCTACAGCCTCTACCCCGGCTTGCCCCATCTTCACAAGAGCTTCTCGGCCAGCGAATATCACCAATTGGCGCAAGCCAGCAACGAGGACCCGATTCCCAAGCCCCTGGCGGTCGGGGTGCACACCCCCCTGTGCCGCCCGCGTCGCAGCGGTGGCAGTTCCCATGGCACCGCCATCCGGCGCACAGTGCATGCCTCCGAGTACCTGGACCATCTGAAACGCGAAATCACGCTCCAGGCACAGTTGTTCGACAATGACCGCCAGGTCGAACAACTGCACCTGGACGATGGCGTCCCCGCCTGTTTCACCGACGAGCATCTGATGGCACTGCTCGACGAGCTGGCGAGGCAGTTTCGGATCGCAAGCAGCGACGATCGCGAGTTCTCCCTGCGGGTAGATCCCCGCTCCGTGACACCGGAGCGGATCGTCTCGCTCGCCGCGCTGGGGTTCGACCGACTCAGCCTGGACGTGCAGGACCTCGATCCGAAGGTCCAGGATGCGATCGGTCGCCCGCTGAAGGATGACCAGGTCGCCGACCTGGTGGCGGCCGCGCACCACGCAGGCTTTCGTTCGCTGAACATCGATCTGGTGCGCGGGCTGCCCGGGCAGACCCTCGAGAGTTTCGATGCCACCCTGGACCAGGCGATCGCGCTGCATCCCGACCGGCTCACGGTCCACGATCATGACCCATCAGACGAGGCATCGCGGACCCCGTGTCGATCACGAGCCGAGGACCTGCCCTCCCGGGAAGGCAGGCTCGAACTGCTGGAACTGACCCTGGCACGACTCACGACGGCGGGTTACGTGTATATCGGCCAGGATCACTTTGCCCTGCCCGACGACGAGCTGGCCCGGGCACGACACACCCATCGCCTGCAGCGCAACTTCCAGGGGTACTCCGCCCGTGCCGACTGCGACCTCATCGGCCTGGGGGTGACTGCAATCGGCAAGATCGGTGACAGCTACAGCCAGAACGTCAGGGAACTCTCCCGCTACTACACCCGTCTGGATACCGGGCAGTTGCCCATCTGGCGGGGTCACGACCTGAGTTTCGACGACCTGCTGCGTCGCGAGGTGATCGACCGGCTGATGTGTCAGGAGTGGCTCGACTTCGCCAGCATAGAAGCCCGGTATCGTATCGTCTTTCGCAACTACTTCGCGCCGGAACTGGCCGCTCTCGCGCCGCTCGCCGACGACGGCCTGGTCATGGTCCGACGGGGCGCCATCACGCTGCTTCCTGCGGGTCGTCTGCTGCTGCGGCAGGTGGCCATGGTCTTCGATCGCTATCTCAACAAGCCGCAACAACGGCGCTTCTCCCGAGTCATGTGACGAACCAGGCCCAGGAGAGGGGATGATGGGCTACGGCAGCCCCCACGATGTAGGCAAAGATCGCGACGGCAATCAGTGCCGCGATGGCCCGGGCCGTTGCGGTCCGCCCTCGCTTGATCGCGATCGTGCCCACCCCGATGTAGGCCAGGAGCCCGATCAGCTTGGCGGCGAGCCAGGGCTGCCGGGTCGGCCAGGCCTCGAGCAGGATCATCAGCGTGATCCCCGTCGCCAGCAGCAGCGTATCGATCAGGTGGGGCAGCACGCGCACCCATCGCTGCTGCAGCCAGGAGGAGCCACGTACCGACCACCAGCTGCGCAGCAGGAAGAGTGCAAGGCTCAGGCCCACCGTGGTCACATGAAGGTGCTTGATCAGAAAGTAACTGCCCATGCTCGGTCCAGGTGTCTCGACGGATGAGATCGGGCGCCGCGAGGCGCGCGTGAGGCCGTCCGTTTTACTACATCGACCAGGCGCTTGCATCCGTCGCAAGGAATCTCGAACCAGCCCCGTTTATACCATAATCATCTAACGATAGAACTTGTGTTACGCTCTGCGGTCTCCATATTGGAAATCATCGATGACCCTGGAGGCTTCCATGCGCAATCCTATCGTGACTCATTTCTTCGATGAGCCAACCAACACCTTCAGCTATGTCGTGCGGGACCCGGACAGTCAGGCCTGCGCCATTCTCGATTCGGTGCTCGACTTCGACTATGCCGCGGGGCGTACCGACGTGCGCTCGGCCGACGCCATCGTCGACTTCATTCGACGCCAGGACCTGAAGGTCGAGTGGATCCTCGAGACCCACGTGCATGCCGATCATCTCTCCGCCGCGCCCTATCTGCACGAACGGCTGGGGGGCAAGACCGGGATCGGGGCAAAAATCCGCGAGGTACAGGAGATCTTCGGCAAGGCGTTCAATGCCGGCAGCGAGTTTGCCCGGGATGGCAGCCAGTTCGACCATCTCTTCGATGAAGGCGACACCTTTTCCATCGGCGGCCTGGAAGGCCGGGTACTGCATACTCCGGGACATACGCCGGCCTGCCTGACCTACGTGATCGGCGACGCGGCCTTCGTCGGCGACACCCTGTTCATGCCGGACTACGGCACGGCACGCTGCGACTTCCCCGGCGGCGACGCCCGCACCCTGTATCGCTCGATCCAGAAGGTCCTGGACCTGCCCGGCGAGACCCGGCTGTTCCTCTGCCACGACTACAAGGCGCCCAGGCGTGAGGAGTACCAGCACCAGACCAGCGTGGCCGAACAGCGCGCGAACAACATTCATGTCCACGAAGGGGTCGACGAGGAGGCCTTCGTCAAGATGCGTACCGAGCGCGACGCCACCCTGGGCATGCCGCGACTGATCCTGCCGTCGGTGCAGGTCAACATGCGCGCCGGCGCCATGCCGCCCGCCGAGGACAACGGACAGACCTATCTGAAGGTCCCCATCAATCTGTTCTAAAGGAGAATTCGTGTGGATGTAACGGCAAGCCTGCATGGCCTGATCGGCGGGGTGCTGATCGGCCTGTCCGCCATCTGGCTGATGGCGACCCTCGGCCGCATCGCCGGCATCAGCGGCATTCTGTCCGGGCTCTTGGCCGGCGGCAGCCAGGGCGATTCCGCCTGGCGATTGACCTTCCTGCTTGGGCTGATCAGCGGCCCGCTGATCCTGATTCTATCGGGTAGCGACCTGGGCAACGTGGTCGAATCCCCCGGCAAGGTGGTCGGCGAGCCTGTCGGGGGTGTAGGGCTCATGCTGCTTGCCGGCCTGCTGGTCGGCGTCGGCACCGGCATCGGTGGCGGCTGTACCAGCGGTCATGGCGTCTGCGGCCTCGCCCGCCTGTCGACTCGCTCGATCGTCGCGACATTGACCTTCCTGCTGGTCGCCATGCTCACCGTCTACCTGGTGCGTCATGTGATCGGAGGTGGCGCATGAGAGCACTCATGGGATACATCGCCGGGCTACTGTTCGGCCTGGGGCTGGCCATCGGCGGCATGACCGACCCCGCCCGGGTATTGGCCTTCCTGGATATCTTCGGCGCCTGGGACCCGACCCTGATCTTCGTCCTCGGCGGAGCGGTGGCGACCACCTTCGTCGGCTATCGGCTGGTGCTGCGCCGCGAGCAGCCTCTGGTGGCCCAGGGCTTTCATCTGCCGACCCGGCGCGACCTGGATGGGCGCCTGATCGGTGGCGCAGCACTCTTCGGCATTGGCTGGGGGCTCTCCGGCTACTGCCCGGGACCGGCGTTCGCTTCCATCGCGGGTATCACAGCGCCGCTCGTCGCCATGCTGGTGGCCATGATCGGCGGATGGTTCCTGGCCCGCCGGCTACCCGCGACATCCTGAACACATCCCCTGGATGCTCACGGCCTTCATGGGTCACCTCCCTGAAGGTTAGGCTCCTTCCGAGAAGGCACCATGCACGTACTGCTGATAGAAGATGACGACCTCGTCGCCACTGGCATCCAGGCCGGGCTGGCGGACTACGATGCCGTGGTCGATCCCGTAATGACATTGGCCGATGCGCGGGCAGCCTTGCGCACCTTCTCCAGTGACGTGGTGGTGCTGGATCTGGGCCTGCCCGATGGGGATGGGCTGAACCTGCTGGCCGAGTGGCGTGCCGCCGGCGTGAACGTTCCGGTGCTGGTACTCACCGCCCGGGACAGGATCAGTGATCGGGTGACCGGTCTGCAGGGGGGTGCCGACGACTACCTGCTCAAGCCCTTCGATCTGGATGAGTTGGCAGCGCGACTCCAGGCACTCGTGCGTCGTGTAGCCGGGCGTTCCCGCGCCTTGATCGAGCACGGATCACTGCGTTTCGATCCGCTGGCCCGGCGGCTGACCCTTGACGAGTGCGAGATCTCACTGCCGCGACGTGAACTGATGCTGCTCGAAGTCTTCCTGCAGGCCCCGGGTAGTGTGCTGACGGCAGATCAGCTCAAGGACCGTCTCTACGGTATGAACGATGAGGTCGAGAGCAATGCCCTCAACGTGCATATCCATTTCCTGCGCCGCAAGCTGGGTAGTGGCGTGATCGAGACCGTACGCGGTCTCGGCTATCGGCTCGGCGATCCCGCGGCCATCGACGCCGGGCAGCGCAACGAATGAGCCTGCGCAACCGGCTGCTGCTGACCCTGGGTCTGACCCTGACCCTGCTATGGGGCCTGGCGGCCGCCTGGTTGATGCGCGATCTGCATGAGGAGTTGCAGAGCACCCTCGATCAGCGTCTGGCCCAATCGGCGCGCATGGCGGCGGGACTGGTGGGAACGCTGCCGGAGAATGCCTGGAAGCGTGCCGAGAGGCCTCGTCTGTCGATTCCCGCCATCGCGGGGCTGGCCTGCCAGGTGCGCTCCCCCGGGGGCAAAGTCATCGCCCGTACCCATGGTGACCTGGATGATGTTCTCGCCCCCCAGGCGTCAGGGCACAGTTACCGCCAGGTCGATGGCGAGTACTGGCGAGTGTTCACTTACCGCCAGGACGGCCTGACCATCACCACCGCCGATCGGGTGAACGAGCGCGACCGGCTGCTGCGCGATGTTCTCCTGGTAACCGTGGTGCCCTTCCTGGTTGCCCTGGTGGGGAGCCTGGTCGTCTTGTGGGCCGGCATCCGACGCGGCCTGCGTCCACTTTCCCGTTTACAGCGCTCTCTGGCCCAACGCCAGCCAAACGCCCTGGCACCGGTGGCGACCCAAGGTCTGACCGCGGAGCTGCGACCTCTGGTCGATACCCTCAATGCCCTGCTCTTGCGCATCCAGCGTGCCTTGGCTCGCGAGCAGCGCTTCACCAATGACGCCGCTCACGAACTGCGCACGCCTCTGACGGCCATCAAGACCCATTTGCAGATCGCGCGCCGTCGTGAGGGTGAGGCGGCCCGGCAGGCCCAGACATCGGCCGAGGAAGGGGTAGCGCGGCTGCAGAACACCCTGGAGCAGCTCTTGATGCTGGCTCGTCTCGAGGGTGATCACGAAGATCAACCTCCGGGCGATAGCCTCTCGGATGCCGTGGTCGAGGACGCATTGGCCGCCTTGGGCCCCGACGCACGCGATACCTTCCTGATCGACCAACCCGAGCAGGGCATACGCCTTGCAGCGCCCCATGAACTGGTGGTGACCGCCCTGCGCAACCTGCTGGAAAATGCCCGACGCTTCAGTCCCGCTCGAGGTTCGGTCCGCTTGATACTGGAACAAGGTGACGCTGGGCTAGACTTCATGGTGAGTGACCGTGGCCCCGGAGTGGATGATGCTTCCCTGGCCAGGCTCACCGAACGCTTCTGGCGTCACGGTGCCGGGCGCGGCAGTGGCCTGGGCCTGGCCATCGTGGCCACCCTCGCCGAGCGCTTCGGTGGTCATTTGATGGTCGACCACAACCGACCGCACGGGTTGACCGTGACGCTCCGGCTGCCCAAAGCCGTGCCGGGGTAGTTGGCACACCAAGACGATGATCTCAACCACGTGATGCAGGCCGTATCGGTCAGTACGGCGACATGGTCCGCAAGGGCCGCGATCTGTTCATCGATACCCAGCAACTGCGGGGTACCCATGTGTTCAACGATCAGAACTGCGGCAATTGCCACCTGGATGCGGGACATCTGGCCAATTCCGCACCGATGTGGGCCTCCTTCGGCATGTACCCGGCCTATCGCAGCAAGAACGACAAGGTCAACACCCTGACCGAGCGCCTTCAGGGCTGCTTCACCGACTCCATGAACGGGGTGCCGCCGGAGGCCGACAGCGAGCCGCTGGTGGCCCTGGAAACCTATTTCCATTGGCTGGCCACCGCAGCACCCGGCAATCAGGCACTACCCGGCCGCGGCTACCCCAAGCT
This sequence comes from Modicisalibacter ilicicola DSM 19980, assembly GCF_900128925.1. GTDB lineage: Bacteria > Pseudomonadota > Gammaproteobacteria > Pseudomonadales > Halomonadaceae > Modicisalibacter > Modicisalibacter ilicicola. Next base: position 250,244 of record NZ_FQUJ01000004.1, on the reverse strand, counting down.
GAAGGAACCCGAGAACGGTTATGACCGGGAGCGCGGGGCCAAGGTGTATGCCGAGCAGTGCGCCATCTGTCACGGTGATGACGGCGCCGGCCAGAGGGTGGCCGAGCGCCAGGTCTTTCCGCCGCTATGGGGCGATGGCGCTTACAACTGGGGCGCCGCATGCATCGTGTCAATACGGCTGCCGGTTTCATCAAGGCCAACATGCCGCTGGGCAAGCCCAACACCCTCAGCGATCAGCAGGCCTGGGACGTGGCAGCCTTCATCAACAGCCACGAGCGCCCCCAGGATCCGCGGCGTGAAGGCATGGACTCTCTCGCGGCGACCGCCGAGACCTACTATCAGCACCCTGGCTACTATGGCAAGGAGGTCGACGGCAAGATACTCGGTGACCACGACAACATCGGCGGCAAGGCGGCCATCGAGTCGAAGTGACTGGGGCTATGCTGGAGATGATGCAATCAGGGTCTAGGCGAACCCATCATCTCCACCAGCTTCTCTTCTCCCGGGGCGCCCTGGGTCACCGCCAGCCGGTCGTTCTCGCCGGTGTGATACAAGGTGGTGGGCGTGGCGCCGAAGCCGAGCGAGCGCATCAACTGGTTGTTGGCGAACAGTTCGTCCTCCTGCTCCCGGGAGAGCGTGTCCGGGATCTCGACCTCCTCGCCCTGCTGATGCTCGCGCAACGCCTGGGTGGGATCATCGGCGGCCAGCAGGGCGATGGCCTTCTGCGGGCTGTCCTTCTTCAAGATGCCGACCATGATGTGACGCAGCTGTACCTTGCCGGCCTCGACCCAGGGTCGGGTCTGTTCGAAGAACCGATGGCAATAGGGGCAGTTGGGGTCGGTGAAGGTGTAGAGCACATGCTCGGCCGCCGGGTCACCGTCGGAGATCCAGGTGCTCTCTTCGAGCTTTTGCCACAGGGCGGCGTCCTGGGGGCCACCGACCAGCTTGGCTAGGGGTGCCGCGGAAAGATCGTTGCCCTCGGCATCCAGCAGGGTACCGACGATGGCATGCTGGCCATCCTCGGTGACATAGACCGCCACTTCCCGGCCCTGCACGCTGGCAGCGTAACCGGTCAAGCCGGCGGGCGCCTCGAAACGCTCATGCACGGTCAGGCCCTGCTTTTCCAGTGCCTGGATGGGCGCCGGCCACTCCTCCTCAGCGAGACTGGCCAACGGCCAGAACAGGCCTGGCAGCGCCAAGAGCAGCAAACCGCGGCGCCGGCGGATAATATCGATCATGGAAGCTCCTTTCGTGATGTCGATGGCGTTCTTGTCCTCGCGGCTCAGGACGCGCTGCGCGCTCCTTCCCGCGCCTGCTCGAGTCGTTCGAGAAACTCCTCGGCACCGATCTCGCCGACGATGCGCTGGCCTCGCCGCTCATTGCCGTCGGGGCCGATGAGCATGATCGTCGGCGGTCCCAGGATGCCATAGGCCTTGAGCATGGCCTGATCGGCGGCATCGTTCTCGGTCACGTCCGGACGCAGTAGCTGCATGTTCGTCAGTTCGGCCTGGACTCTAGGATCGCCGAACACCTCCTCCTCGATCACCTTGCAGGAGATGCACCAGTCGGCGTAGACGTCCACGAGCGTCCATTGCCCCCCCGCACCAGCCTGCTCGACACGACCCGAGAGCTCACCGAGATTCTCGACATCCTCGAAACGCGTCATGAACTCTTCCTGTATCGGCGCACCGCCGCCACCGGTCTGCTGCAGGAACGCCAGGGGACGATAGGGGTCGTCGCCGCCGCCGGCACTGCCCACGATCATCACCGCGCCCCACAGCCCGAGCGCCAGTCCGGCCGTGCGCGCGATCAGCTGGGCCGGTGTCGGTGCGTTCGAGATGCTCATCTGCCACAGGGCCACGGCGATGCCCACCAGCAACAGGCCCCAGAGGCCCAGTTCGACGCTGTCCGGAACGACCCGGGCGATGAACCAGATGGCCATGCCCAGCAGCACGAAACCGAACAGCACCTTGACCCGGGTCATCCACTCTCCCGGTCGCGGCAGCAGCCGTGCACCCAGCGCGCCGACCAGCAGGAGCGGCGCACCCATGCCCAGCCCCAGGGCCAGCAGCGCGGCCCCGCCCAGCAGCGCATCGCCACTGTCGGCGATATACAGAAGCGCCCCGGCCAGGGGGGCGGTCATGCAAGGGCCCACCAGCACCGCCGAGAGCACCCCCATGGCGGCGGCACCGCCCAGGGTACCGCCACGCTGATGCTGTTGCAGGCTATCGAGACGCTGACGCAGGGCGCTGGGCAGCTGCAACTCGAAGAGTCCGAACATGGCGAGCGCCAGGACCACGAAGATCAGTGCGAAGCTACCCAGCACCCAGGGGGTCTGCAGCATGGCCTGCAGGTTGGCGCCGGCCAGGGCGGCGATGACGCCGATAGCCGCATAGGTCAGCGCCATGGGCAGCACGAAGGCCAGGGAAAGCATCAGGCCGCGCCGGGTGCTGGCTCCCGAGCCCACCACCAGGCTGGAGAGTATCGGCACCATGGGCAACACGCAGGGCGTGAACGTCAGCAGCAACCCCATGCCGAAGAAGGCCGCCAGTGCCCAGCCGACATCAGCGTCGGCCAGGCTCGAGGCCAGGCGCTGATCCTCGCCGAAATCGCTTTCCCGGACCTGTTCACGCGGTGGTGGATCGGCCTCGCTCACCGCCGGACTGCTGGGCCCGGAACCGGACCCCGAGCCACTCAGGGAAGAGAAGAATCCGCCGCCCGCCAACGTGCCGTTTTCCAGGCTCATGCTGGCCAGGTCGAGCTTGTCGCGCTGCGGGGCATAGCACAGGCCATCCTCGGCGCAGCCCTGCCAGGTCAACGCCAGGCGCTCCGCCTGCCGGGGAGCGACCCGTACCTCGAGTTCGTCATAGTAGACCTCGGACTCGCCGAAGTACTCGTCGGTGATGACCTCGCCCTCGCGCAGCGAGAACGGTGCGATGGCGGAAGGCTCGCCCTCGATGCCCAGACGCTTGCGATAGAGGTAATAGCCCGGTGCGATCTCCCAGCGCAGCACCACCTCGCCTTCCTGCTTCTCGGCATGCAGCTTGAATGCCTTGTCCACGGGCAGGAAGTCCTGACCGGCGGCCAGGGCGCCCGTACTCAGCAGGGCCAGCAACAGCAACAGCAGCCGGGCGACGAAACGCGGCAGAACAGTGTCTGGCATCGAACCACTCCATCGCAGAAAAAGGCCATTTTGACAGATGCGGATTAGCTCGGCATTAGCCGTGAAACAGGTGTCGCTCATCACGCGATGAAAGGCGTGGCAAGGGTGCTTCATCGGGCATGAATGTAAACAAGGGTGACATCTCTCGCCGAATTGTCGACTCGGGTGTCACCGGGAAGTAAGTTGCGAGCCATTCACCGCAACGAGAATGTCGTCATGCGCAATAAACCGCCCGTCACCGACCGCGAGTACGAAATTCGCGATGACCAGAACCTGATCTCGCGTACCGATCTGAAGGGACGCATCACCTATGCCTCGCCCACCTTCGTCGAGGTCAGCGGCTTCGACCACGACGAGCTGATCGGCGCGCCCCACAGCCTCATCCGCCACCCTGACATGCCCGAGGAAGCCTTCGCCAACCTGTGGGACACGATCCAGGCCGGCGACATCTGGACCGGCATGGTCAAGAACCGGCGCAAGGACGGCGACTACTACTGGGTGCGGGCCCATGTGGTACCGATCCAGGAAAACGGCAAGGTGCAGGGCTACACCTCGGTGCGGGTCAAGCCGACGGAAGCGGAAAAGACCTTCGCGGAACGGACCTACACGCGTCTGCGCAGCGGCAAGGGCCGCGGCATCGGCCTCGACCGCGGTCGAATCGTCCGGCGCGGCATCATCGGACGGCTGTCGCGCTTCAACCCCTTCAGCATCAAGAGCAGTGTCGTCCTGCTCGCCCTGCTGGCGGTTCTGCTGACGACCCTGGGCGATCGGCTCGGCGTGCCGGGGCAGCTGGCCGGAAGCCTGCTGATGCTGACCCTGGCCGGGCTGTGCTACCGCAGGATTGCCCGGTCGGTCGACCGCACCCGCCGTTTCGCCATGCAGATCGCCGCGGGCAACCTGGTCGCGGAGCCGCCGTCCACGGGCAGGGATGAACTCGGGGAGATCATCGACGCCATGGGCATCATGCACCGCAGCCTGGCCAACATTTCCCTCGATATCCAGAAGATGCTCAACGAGGTGGATCAAGACACCCAGAGCCTGCTGCAGAACAACGAAGACCTCGCCTCGCGCACCGAGCAGCAGGCAGTGTGTCTCCAGGAGACCGCCGCCAGCATGGAAGAGCTGACCACCACGGTGCAGCAGAACTCGAGCAACACCGTCATGGCGGAGCAGCATGCCGGAAGCGCTCGCCAGGAGGTCAGCCGCAGCGAGGAGGACGTCCGCGGGCTGGTGGAAAGAATGCAGCAGATCACCGCGAGCGCCGGCAAGATGGCGGAAGCCATCGGGGTGATCGACTCGATCGCCTTCCAGACCAACCTGCTCGCGCTCAATGCCTCCATCGAGGCGGCCCGGGCCGGCGAGCACGGTCGCGGCTTTGCCGTGGTGGCGAAGGAAGTGCGCACCCTGGCCGGCCAAGCCGCGGCGTCCGCTGAACAGATCAAGCGGCTGGTCGACGGCAGCCTGGCGGAAATCGACAAGGGTGAACGGCAGATCAGGCAGCTGGAATGCAACAATCAAGGCGTCATCCAGGCCGTGGCCACGATCAATCAACTGATCGAGGAAATCGCCATCGCCTCCCGGGAGCAGGCCCAGGGGCTCCAGCAGATCAACGGCGCCGTCTCCGAGATGGATCAGGTCACCCAGCAGAACGCCTCGCGGGTGCAGCATTCCGCGGAGGTCAACACCCTGCTCGCCGGCCAGGTGAATGCGCTGAGGAATGCAATCTGCTCCTTGCGGGTCGAGGGCGCCAGGGAGCACGTCAGCCGGGAGCAGCGCTTCAAGGCGCGCAAGGCAAGACAGGTGCAGCAGGAAGCAAGCGGTCCGAGCGCTCTTGACGAGAGGCGCTCCAACGAACAGGCCGCCTGACAGTCGGCCTCAGGCGGCTTCTTACCGGTCGCTGGCATTGGCTTTGTAGAACCCGTTTACGATCTAGCGAGTTAGCGTCAGACAAGGCAAATTCGGACGAAAAAACGGAGTTTACTGGTGTAAATGAGTATTTTAAGACCGAATTTAACGACGTATGACCGACACGCGGCAGATCATAAACAGGTTCTTACAACTGCCGCCGCCAGCGATTCTCGATCGACTCCGGCTCCGACGGGCCGTACAGCGCCCGGTCGTGACCGCCATACAGGGCCCAGAGCTGGTCGCCGAAGTCGAAGTGCCACCACTCGCTGGGCAGGTTGGTGAACCCCTGGGCCTGCATGACGTGATGCAGCAGGCGGCGGCGGTCCCGGGCCAGACGCTGACGCTCGTCGAGATCATCCTGGCGTTCGAGATGATCGCTATGGGACGCCGGAATGGCCTCGTCGAACAGCGACCCCATGTCGAGCAGCAGGCCATCGGCATCACACAGGGTCACGTCTACCGCGCCGCCGGTCAGGTGCGGGCTGGGGGCCTGGGGATCGGTGCTGGGCACGGCCACGAACTCGCGGGTACGTGCGACCAGCTCGGCCTCGTCGGCCTCGGGATGATGAACGCGGATCGCCTCGTAGAGCGTCTCGAACAGGTACTGCTGCACCCGCCAGGGGCGCCAGCCATCGAGCACCACCAGGCCCAGCCCCTCGGGCAGCGAACGCGCCGCGGCGAGCAGGCGTCGGTAGACTTCCTCGCGCACATAGCACTCGGCCACCGCCCCGGGAATGCCCTGCCTGGCGTAGACGGGAAACGTCTTGAGCGGTTCGGGGGCCAGGCTCACGGGCACCAGCGGCGCGGCATCGGCCAGGATGGGGATACCGCTCAGCGTCGCCCAGGCCGGCTCGTCCCGGCTAGGGATGGGTGGCCATTCCATGGCGCCGACATCGGGGGTGGGCATATTCTCGCTCATCGCGTCATCCAATCAGGTTCGGCAGCCAAAGGGTCAGGGACGGGAACAGGATCAATACCAGCAGCACTAGCATCGCGGTCAGCACGAAGGGCCAGATGGTCCGGAACAGTGCCGTGATCTCGAGACGGCTGACCGCCGCCGCGACGAACACGCAGGCGCCCATGGGGGGCGTGATCAGGGCAATGGTGATGTTCAGGGTAATGATGATCCCCAGGTGCACCGGATCGATACCCGCCATCATCGCCACCGGGGCGAAGATCGGCGTCAGCAGCATCAGTGCCGAGACCTCTTCCATGAACATGCCGGTGACGAAGGTGATGCCGCTGAGCATCAGCAGCACGAGGATCGGCTGGTCGGTGTAGGGCGCCAGCAGCGAAACGAACTGGGTGGGCACCTGGGCATAGGAGAGCAGCCAGCTGATCGTCGCCGAGGCCGCCATGATCAGGAAGATCGCCGAGGTGAGGCGCGTCGTCTCGACGATCGCTGCCCAGAAGTCGGCAGGGCGCAGGTTGCCCAGGGCCACGCCGCACAGGGCCACGTAGAGCGCCGTGAGCGCACCGGATTCCGTGGGGGTGACGAAGCCCAGCACGATACCGGCGACGATGATGAACGGGGCGATCAAGGCCGGCAGGGCCCCCAGCGCCGCCCGGCCCAGCTCGGCGGCACCCGGCCAGCCACCGCGGGTGGCCAGGCCCTTGCGCCAGGCGTAGAAGGCATTCATCGCCATGAAGGCCACCCCCAGCACCAGCCCGGGAATCACTCCGGCCAGGAACAGGTCCCCCACGGAGGTGTTGGTCAGCGACGCGTACAGGATCATGAAGATGCTGGGCGGGATGATCGGCCCGATCAGCGAACTGCCGGCGGTCAGCCCGGCGGCGAAGGCGGTGGAGTAGCCCTCCTTGCGCATGGACGGTACCAGCAAGGCGCCCAGCGCCGAGGTATCCGCCACGGCGGAGCCGTTGACCCCGGCGAAGAACACGCTCGACACCACGTTGACATGCCCCATGCCGCCGCGCAGATGACCGACCAGCAGGCGTGCCAGGCCCATCAGGCGCTCGGTCAGGCCGCTCGCGTTCATCAGGTTGCCGGCCAGGATGAACAGCGGGATCGCCATCAGCGAGAAGACGTTGATGCCGCCGAAGAACTGCTGCGGCATCATGCGCGCCAGCATCGTCGGGTCGACGAACAGGAAGCCCACCACCGCCGTGGTCAGCAGGGCCAGGAACAGCGGCAGGCCGAGCAGCACGTGCGCCAGGAAGACCGCCAGCATGGTGAGGGTCATGGGTCCGACTCCGCCAGCGTCTTGAGCGGCGCCGGCCCGTACCACAGGGCGTGCCAGGCCAGCAGGGCGAAGCCGATGGGCATCGACATCATCGGTATGGTGCGGCTGATGCCCAGCCCCGAGCTGGTGAACATGGCCACCGACTGGGCATAGCGGTAGCTGAACAGGGCACCGCCGATGGCCAGCCCCAGGGTCAGCAGCCACTGGTAGAGATTGAGCAGGCGGCACAACGACGTCGGCAAGAGTCGTTCGATCAGCGCCACCCGCATGTGACCGCCCTCCACCCATACCGCGCCGGCGGCCAGCATCACGCCGGCGATGATCAGAAAGCGCGCCAGCTCGTCCGTCCAGATGGGGGCGCCGCCGGCCAGGTAGCGCAGGAAGACCGCGTAGAGAATGATCCCCAGATTGATCAGCAGCAGCAGGCTGGCGATCGTCAGCGACACGCGCCGACTCACCGCCAGCACCCGCTCACGCAATGAGAACCATGAACTCGGCATAACGTGACTAACGCACCTGGCCTGTCACTGGGCCAGCTGGGTCATGCCGGCGTCCTCAAGCGCCATGTCGATCCAGCGCTGCTCGATGTCCTGCTCCTTCAGCCACTCCAGGTAGGCCGGCTGCCCCTGCTCGCGGAAGGCGTTCAGGTTCTCCTGGGAGGGGCGAATGACCTGCATGCCCTGCTCCTCGAGATAGGCGATGCGCTCCTCCACCTTGTCCTCGTTGTGCTCCCGGGCCATGGCATTGGCCTCGTCGACCGCCGCCAGGAAGGCCTGGCGCGTCTGTTCGTCCCAGCCGTCGATCATCGCGCCGTTGCCCACCAGGAACTGGTCCGAGTACTGGATGTTGGCCAGGGTCAGGTAGTCCTGCACCTCGTAGAGGCTGCCCAGGATGATGTACATCGGCGGGTTCATCTGGCCGTCGGCCACGCCGGTGCGCAGGGCCATGTACACCTCGGTCCAGGGGATCGGCGTGCCCGAGGCACCGAAGGCCTCGTAGAGCGCCACCTGGCTGGGGTCCATGGCGCGAAAGCGCAGCCCTTCGAAATCCGCCGGGGCGCGAATGGGCTTCTTGTCGTTGGTGAAGGCCAGGAAACCACCCTCCTCGACCACCGCCAGCATCTCGATGCCGGTGCGCTCGCGCAGCGTCTCGTCGAATGCCTTCCAGTAGTCGCCCTCGTCGAAGAAGGTGCGTGCGGCCTCGAAATCCTCGAACAGGAAGGGAATGGCGCTGACGAAGATTTCCGGCATCACCGGCGATATTCCGGCGAAGGAGGCGATGTTCAGGTTCGGCGAGCTCATGGTCTGCTCCATGCGCGCCTGCTCCTCGCCGAGCTGGCTGTTGGGGTAGAGCCTGAGCTCGAGCTCGCCGTCGGTCTTCTCCTCCACCAGTTGCTTGAGATTGGAGGCGAACACATGCACCGCGTTCTTCTCCGGGTCCGGCGCACCGTTGTAACTCAGGTTCACGGTGGCTGCCTGGGCCGTGCCCGCCAGCGTGATAGCGCCGAGCAGACAGGCTGCATGCACCGTGGTCAAGAAGCACCTGGAAAAGGACATGAGCATCTCCTTGTTGTTATTCGGATTTGTCGAGCAACACGACTGAGTATTGGTCGACCGGCGCATCTTGTCGAGTCCATGCGGCGTGAGCCAGGGTACGAAAAAGGCGGCCCCACGAGGGTCCGCCTGAAACACAGGGAAGCTTTCAATCAGGAGTCGGTGAAGTGCTTTCAGCCTTGCTTATGCCACTCGAAGCGCTTGAAAGGCTCGTCGATCGGCGTCCGGGCCAGATGGTTGGTGTAGTTGCTCATCACCTTCTGGGCCAGCCCGAGCACGACTTCCAGCACCTGGCGCTGAGTATAACCGGCGTCCAGGAAGCGCTTGACCGTGGCGTCATCGACCTCGCCACGCTCGCGCACCATCGCCAAGGTGAAATCACGCAGGGCCTCGAGCTTCTCGCTCGGCAGCGGGGTTTCGCTACGCAGCGCCTCGGTGACCTCGTCGTCGACCTTCATCTGCTTGGCGATGCCGGTATGCGCCGGCACGCAGTAGTGGCAGGCATGCTCGACGTTTATCGTCTGCCACACCACGGTCTGCTCGGTGGCATCGAAGCTGGTTTCCGTGAACAGCTGGTGAAGCTGCTGGTAACCCTGGAGCAGGCCCGGGGCTTCGGCCATCAGCGCATGCAGGTTGGGGATCATGCCGAAGACAGCGATCGAGCCATCCAGCAGTTCCTGGCTTTGCTCGGGAGCGTTGTTCTTATCGTGCAGCGTGAAATCGGTCATGCTGATACCTCCTGGGGAATCCACAAGGGTCGAATGTCTTTGGCGACGATATATTTTGAGCAATTGCTCAAAATATATCGCATGATTCCCTTTAAAAATGTCAATTCCACCGTAACTGGATTTGAGCAATCGTTCAAGATAAGATTTGAGCACCCACTCAAAACCATGCGAACGATGCTCCGACGGGCATCACGCAAGCAGGATTCCTCCATGCCGCGCCACACCCTGCACAATCGCCAGGAAACCCTCGACAAGGCTCTCGCGCTGTTCTGGCGCAAGGGCTTCAAGGCGACCTCGCTCAAGGATCTGGAAGATACCCTCGACATGCGTCCTGGCAGCATCTATGCCAGCTTCGGCAGCAAGGAACGGCTCTTTCAGGAGGTGCTGCAGCGCTACGGCCGCCAGGGCCTGGTCGAGCTCGAACGCACGCTTGCAGCCAATCCCTCGCCCCTGGGTGGCCTGGCCGATTACCTGCGACAGCTGGGGGGGCTGCGCGACACGCCGCGGCCGTGCCACGCCTGCATGCTGGTGAAGACGCTACTGGAGCTGGGGCCGGGAGGACAATCCGCCCTCGCCCAGGAACTACTCGACAGCATGGAGACGCGATTCATCGATGCCTTCGAGGCGGCTCGAGACGCCGGCGAACTGGCTCCCGAACAGGACCCCGAGCGCCTCGGCCGTCGCTTTCAGGCCCAGGTGATGGGGTTACGCGCCTATGCCGAGCGAAAGATAGACCGAGCTACCCTGCACGCCTTGGCCGACGACATGGCCGACGATGTCGAGCGTCTTGCCGTGGCCTAGCGAAACCAGTCTTTCATCACGGCGGTGATCCGGCGCACTTCGTCCTCTCTCGTGATGTAGGCCGGCATGGTGTAGAGCCAGCGCCCGAAGGGGCGCAGCCAGACGCCATGCCGCCGGGCAAAGTCCGCCACGCCATGCAGTGCGGCACCCCCCTTCACCTCGACCACTGCAGTGGCACCCAGGACCCGCACATCGGCCACCTCGGGGTGATCGCGCAGCCCGGTGTCCAAGAGCAGCTCCTGGCGCAACACGCGATTGAGCAGGTCGATTCTGGCGAGATAGTCCTCTTCCTCGAATACCGCCAGGCTCTCCAGTGCCACCCGGCAGGCCAGTGGATTGCCCATGAAGGTTGGCCCGTGCATGAAGGCGTGCAAGGCACTGTCACCGACGAAGGCATCGTGAACGCGACTCGTGGCCAGGGTGGCGGCATGCCCCAGGTAGCCGCCGGTCAACCCCTTGGAGAGCACCAGGATATCCGGCGTCACACCGGCATGCTCCGCGGCAAACATCCGTCCGGTGCGACCGAAGCCGGTAGCCACCTCATCGAAGATCAGCAGCACGTCGAATTCATCGCACAATGCCCGGGCGCCACGCAGATAGTGGGGCGAGGTCATGTTGAGCCCGCCGGCAGCCTGCAGCAGCGGCTCCATCAACAGTGCCGCAATCTCCCGATGATGGCGTTCCAGCACCCGGCGCAAGGCGTCGAGATCGGCTTGTACCTCCTCCTGGCTGGCCTCGAATCCGGCCCGCGGCGCGGGGGCGAAATGATGACGGGGCAGCGCATCGGCGAACAGGGCATGCATGCCTTCCTCGGGATCGCAAACCGCCATGCAGCCCAGGGTGTCGCCGTGATAGGCCTTCATCAACGACAGCAGGCGATGCTTCTCGGGTTTCCCCAGCAAATGGTGGTACTGCACCGCCATCTTCATGGCGACTTCCATGCCCACCGAGCCGCTGTCGGAAAAGAACACATGCTCGAGCCCCGGGGGAGAGATCCGCACCAGTTCCAGAGCCAATTGCTCGGCAGGATCATGGCTCAGGCCACCCAGCATCACATGACAGAGCCGCTCGGCCTGATCGCGGATCGCTTCCACCAGGCGTGGGTGCCGGTAACCGTGGATCATGCACCACCAGGAACAGGTGGCATCCAGCAAGGTGTCGCCGTTTTCGAGGGTGAAGTGCGCCCCGTGGCCACCGACGACCTTGGGCATGCGTTGCTGGGTCTTGAGATGGGCGTAGGGATGCCAGACCGGCGAGTTCATGAAGGTGCCTCGATGGATAGACAGGACAATCTGAGATAGGTCGCAGCGACATGCGCCAGGGCCTCGGGTGATTCGGCCTCTAGGCGTGGCAAGATGCCCAGGCAAGGCCCGGGCAGATGATGTTCGAGGGTGGCCAGGTTGTCGCGATAAGCGATCTCGTCCACAGCGAAACCGGGGTCGAGCAGACTGCCGACCCAGCCCGCCAGCCGGAGCCCGTCGCTCCGGATCGCCTCGGCGGTGAGTCGCGCCTGGTTCAGGCAACCCAACTCGAGCCCCACCACCAGGATCACCGGGAGCTCCAAGCGTACCGCCAGGCCGGCCAGATCCTCGCTATCGTTCAGCGGCACGCGCCAGCCACCGGCCCCCTCCACCAGCACCAGCTCATACGGTTCTGCCAGGGTCGGAGCAAGGCAAGTGGCAAGTGCCTCCAGCGTCAGTTCGCAACCGGCCTGGCGGGCGGCCAGATGCGGCGCAATGGCGGGTACAAACCTGTAGGGATTGATCTCGGCGTAGGAAGCGCGGGGGCTGCAATGCGCCTGCAGCGCCAGTGCGTCGGCGTTGCGCAACCCTTGCGACGTCACCTCGCTGCCCGAGGCCACTGGCTTGAGCCCCAGGGTGGTGAAGCCTCGGGCGCGCGCCCGCGCCAGCAGGGCGCAGCTGACCAGGGTCTTGCCGACATCGGTATTGGTGCCGGTGACGAAGAACGTCGTCATGGGTCAATGCTCCAGCAAAAGAGTAATACACCGGTAACTAACCGGGAGACCGGCGGGTTCCCGCCACCGCTCGTAACGCTGTTCGGCTCGCAGCAGATCGGCCCGTGTCAGTCGTGCGCCGGGGCGGGCCACCTGGGCGCCGACACCCTTGATGGAAGCCATGACCGCGTCGAGATCGGGGTAGAAGAAACGCTCGGACCTGACCAGTCGCCGCATGTGGCGAAAACCCGCAAGGCGAGCGCTCGCCAGATATCGAGCGGCGCCTCGAAACTCCAGAACCCCGGTGGGAGCCCCTGGCCGCGACCAGGCACTGGCCACTTCCATCAGCGTGCCTGGCCCCAGGGTATTGATCAGAGCTCGTCCGCCGGGGCGCAGCACCCGGTGCAATTCGCGCATGGCCTTATCCAGATCGGGGCACCACTGTATCGCCAGATTGGAAAACACCAGATCGACGCTGCGCGCCGCCAGGGGCAAGGCCATGGCATCGCCGCACACCCAGCGCGCCGCCTGACCATGACGGCGCTGCGCCTCGTCCAGCATTCCCGGGGCCAGATCGAGGCCGACGACCTGGGCACCCGGGTAGCGCATGCCCAGGCGCAGGCTCCAATCGCCCGGGCCGCAGCCGAGATCGAGTATGCGTTGGGCCTGGCCAGGGAGATGCGGCCATAGACGGCCGCCCATGGCCTGCTGGGCCTTCGCCAGCTGCACGTAACGTGACGCCGCACGCGAGAAGGCCCGAGCAACCCGCCCGCGCCATTCCTGGTGCTCCCCGGCCGGCAGGGTCGACGCCATGTTCACGAGGCCGCGCTCCGCGAACCGAGGGCTACAAGCTGCTCCGCCAGCGCTTCCGGCTGGGAAATCTGCGGGCAATGTCCGGCCAGCGGCAGGCGTATTTCTGCCGCGGCCAGATCGGCGTCGCTGAGCAACGGGTCCTGCTCACCAGCCAGGCGCAGGATCGGGCAGGGCGGTGCGGCAAGCCGGTCGGAGACATTCAGTCGATCCAGCAGGTCGAGCCCAGCCGCCAGGGTGGCGGGGGCGGCGCTGGGCCGGGGGCCGATCAGCGCCGAGAGCCGTTGCCGGGCGTGCGGTGGGTCGGGTTCACCCTCCAGCTGCCAATCCAGAAAATGTCGCCAGGCGCCAAGGGCGTCGTGCGCGAATGCCCGTCGAAAGGCCTTTAATGCCGCAGGGGTAACTCCCCCCGGTGTGCACAGACGACTGCCCATGCCGAGCATGACGATCGCTCGGGGCGCCGGCAGGTGATCGAGCAACCTGACGGCCAGGAGGGCGCCCAGCGACCAGCCGACCCAGACGCTGCCGGAGGGCAGCGCTGCAGCCATGGCGTTGGCAAGTGCTGAAGTATCCTGCGGATCGGGTAATACCGCGCGCCCCGCATAGCCGGGCCAGTCCGGCATGTGGAAAGAAAAACCGGCCGGCCAGTATGGCGTCAGCGGTTGCCAGATACGTGCATCGATTCCCCAGCCGGATAGAAGCACCAATCCGCTCATGGTCTTTCCTCCCTGGCCTTCAGCGATGCCAGGGCATCGAGCAATCGATCGATCTGCTCTTCTCGATGCACCGCACTCAGGGTGATGCGCAAGCGCGCCTGGCCCCGGGGCACCGTCGGGGCACGAATCGCACCCACCAGCACTCCCTGGGCACGCAATCTGGCGGCCCAGCGCTGCACCCGGGTGCTGTCGCCGAGCAACACGGGTTGAATGGGGGTCGACGACGGCAGAAGTGGCAGGCCGATGGCCTTGGCCTGGGCGCGGAAACGGGCGATGTGTGCCTTCAGCCGCGCGCGACGCTCGGGCTCCTGTTCAAGAATGTCCAGCGCCCCGAGCGTCGCCGCGCTCACGCCGGGGGGCTCGGCGGTGGTGTAGATGTACGGTCGGGCAAATTGGATGAGATGCTCGATCAGCAGCTCGCTTCCGGCCACGAAGGCGCCCCCCGTGCCCAGCGCCTTGCCTAGCGTACCGACCAGCACCGGCACCTGATCACACCCATGGCGACGTCCCGCACAACCATCGCCATGCTCGCCGAGCACGCCCAGCCCATGGGCATCGTCGACCATCAGCCAGGCGTCATGACGTCGACAGACTTCGGACAAACCGGCAATGTCGGCGACATCACCATCCATGCTGAACACACCATCGCTGACCACCAGACGTGGTGTATCGCTCGGGCAGCGCGCCAGCAGGTGTGCCAGGTCATCGAGATCGCCATGATGGAAACGCCGCGTACGCGCCCCGGCCAACCTGGCTCCATCAAGTAGCGAGGCGTGATTGAGCCGATCCTGAAACACGGCCGTGCTGCGATCGCACAGTACCTGGAGTACGCCCAGATTGGCCAGGTAGCCGCTCGAGAACAACAGCGCGCGCGGGCGCCCGACCAGCGCCGCCAGGCGCGCCTCCAGTTCTTGATGCACCTCGAGATAACCACTGACCAGTTGGGAGGCACAGGCCCCCGCACCGTATCGCCGTGCGCCTTCGGCGGTGGCCTGGACCAGACGCGGATCGCTGGCCAAGCCCAGGTAGTCGTTGCCAGCGAAGTCATCGATCAGCATGCGACCATGCATCCGGCGCTCACGCCACAGCCCCTGTTCACGATGGCATGCCTGGCGAGCCAGCAGACGCTGGCGCCAGCCACCCGAGACGCTTGGCCGACCCGGCACCTCAGGCGAGACTGGCATCGTAATAGAGTGCTTGAGCGCTAGCGGTATTCGGCCCTGCTGCGGCCAAGGTACGCAGGGCGACATCGTCGTCGCCCGTCACCTCGCGCCGCTCCAGGTCGATCCCCAGCTTGGCGAAGAGCTCCTGATCCCGCTGGGCCTGGGGATTGGCGGTGGTCAGGAGCTTGTCGCCGTAGAAGATCGAATTGGCGCCGGCCAGGAAGGCCAGGGCCTGGGTCGATTCGCTCATCTGCTCGCGGCCCGCCGAAAGCCGTACATGGCTCCGGGGCATCAGGATGCGGGCCACGGCGATGGCACGCACGAAATCGATGGGATCGAGCTCTTCGGCCTCTTCCAGCGGCGTGCCGGGCACCTTGACCAGCTGATTGATAGGCACCGACTCCGGATGCGGATCGAGCCGTGCCAGCTGCTGCAGGAGCGCGGCACGGTCTCGCGGGGCCTCGCCCAGTCCCAGGATGCCGCCGCTGCACACCTTCATGCCAGCCTGACGCACGTTGTCCAGCGTCTCGAGCCGATCGGCGTAGGTCCGGGTGGTGATGATCTCGCCGTAATACTCCGGCGAGGTATCCAGGTTGTGGTTGTAGTAATCGAGCCCCGCCTCGGCGAGTTGGTCGGCCTGGGCGGGGGCGAGCATGCCCAGGGTCATGCAGGTCTCGAGGCCCAGCGCCTTGACCCGGCGCACCATCTCCAGCACCACCGGCAGGTCGCGCTCCCGCGGGCTGCGCCAGGCCGCGCCCATGCAGAAGCGACTGGCGCCAGCCTCCCGAGCCGCCTCGGCCTGGGCCACCACCCTGTCGATCTCCAGCAGCTTCTCCTTGCCGAGCCCGGTGGCGTAGTGGCCCGACTGCGGGCAGTACTTGCAGTCCTCCGGGCAGGCACCGGTCTTGATCGATAAGAGCGTCGAGACCTGCACGGCGTTGGCATCGAAATGCTGCCGGTGCACCTGCTGGGCACGAAACAGCAGATCGTTGAAGGGCAGGGCGAGCAGCGCCTCGATTTCCTCGAGGCGCCAGTCGTGGCGGGTAGCGGATTCGTACATTGTTAACCCAATGCCTAAATTTAGGTTAACAAACGCTATAAGGATGAGTCGCCGGTGTCAACGTTTCCCGGATAACCGCCACGCTTGCGCCATGTCGGGCAGGAAGGCTTCGATGGCGGCCGTGGCAATCACGTGGGTGGTGTCCTGTGCGTCATCACGCACATTCAACCCGCCATGCACCGCAGCGACCTCGGCCCGGCCTCGAGGCAATTCGGCGGCCAGCGCTTCGGTGTCGACCTTGTCCGGTTCCTGCACACCGATGGTGACCTGCACGCGCATCAGGCCGTGATCGTAGCCCAGGGACTTGAAGAGCACGATGGAGGAGTGGTGCAGGGCATCCTGGATCGCCCGACTGGCGGCCTTGGTGTAATCGCCACCGTACAGGTCGTTGCCGGTGCCCATCTCGAGGATGACGCGCTTTTCGGTCGATGCTTGTTCAGCCATGGGTAGACTCCATGTCGAAGGAGACCTTGAGGGCGACATTGGCGATCACGGTCAGGCCATCGCCGCCGGGCTTGGGCACGTCCAGCCCTCCCTTCACCACGCTGACCGAGGGCTGGCCGTAGGGAAAGAGGGCGAGCAGGGCCTGTGTGTCGACCTCCTCGGGCCTTTGCACCCCCACGTCCACGTCGATGATCATCGCCTCCTTGGGAAAATCGAACAGCTCGGCCACGCTCAGGGAGTTGTGCCATAGCGCATCCCGGATCGCCCGGGCCGCCGCCTCGGTGTAGTCCCTGCGCCGCAGCGAACTGCCCATGCCGAACTGCGTCACTACGCGTTTATTTGCCATCCTCCCTCCTCGATTGTTCCGTGGCGTTTCGGATTTCGAATCCATCCCACAAGGCGCAGTATGGCGACGTTCGAGGCAAAAGAGTAGAAAGGGCCGGCGATCGCACTCAGGCGGTCTCGGCCTCCTCCAGGTGGCCGCGCAGCAGGCGATAGACCTCATCGCCATCAAGCGCCGCGAAGTCGACACCGGACGCCTCGTTGAGGCCGGCGAACAGCGCGAGATTGTGCGCATCCTGGCCGACGTAGGCCATGTTCCACTCCGAGAACCCCCGCTCGTGCACCGGGTCGAAGGCCAGCACACTCACGTGGGTATGACGTGCATCGCACTGGATGCGCTCGAAGGTTTCCTGGATCTTGTCGTGCGGCCCTTCCAGCACCTGGGCGAAGCAGCCGCTATTGAACATCAAGGCGCCGGTGACCTGGGCCCGGGAATTGTTGCGGCGCGAGGCCTTCAGTATGTCATCGATCTCCTCTTGCAGCCTGCTGTCATCGCCAACGATGGTGTTGCGACTCAGGTAAACGAGTCGGTAAAGCGTCGAGTCCACGAATGATCACTCCTGAATCATGAGGTTAGGATGGTGGGAGGCGGCCCGGCATGCACGCATGAAATGCTCGATGGTCTCGGGCGTCATTGGTTTGGCTATGTAATAGCCTTGGGCGGTGGTACAGCCACCGCGGCAGAGTTCTTCGTATTGATCGAGGGTTTCCACGCCTTCGGCGATGGTGGTCATGCCCAGGCTCGAGCCCATCGCCAGGATGGCCTTCATCAGCGCCCTTGCCCGTGGCGACTGCTCGGCCTGAATGAAGGACTTGTCGATCTTGAGCTTGCTGAACGGGAAACTGTTGAGGTGGCTCAGTGACGCGTAGCCGGTGCCGAAATCGTCCATGGCGATGCCGACCCCCATCGCCTTGATGGCCCACAGGCGTTGCATCACGTCCTCGGTGTTGCTCATGAGAGTGCTTTCGGTGATCTCGATCTCGAGGCGCTCCGGGGCCAGGCCGCTGGCATCCAGGGCATGGCGCACGACGGTCACGATGTTCTCGCTCTCGAACTGGATCGGTGACACGTTGACCGCCACGCTGGGATCCCCCTCCCAGCTGGCGGCCTGCTGGCAGGCGGTGCGCATCACCCACTCGCCGATGGCGTGAATCTCGCCGATCTCCTCGGCCAGGGGGATGAAATCCGCGGGCGAGACCCGCCCGCGGGCCGGGTGGTCCCAGCGGATGAGGGCCTCGAAGCCGCTGATGGTGTTGTCCGAAAAGGATTTTTGCGGCTGATACAACAAGGAGAATTGACGCAGTCCCAAGGCTCGTCGCAGATCCAGTTCGAGAGCGCGACGCTCGAAGGCGCGAGACTCCAGGTGTGACTCGAAGAAACAGTAGCGGGAGCGCCCCTGGCGCTTGGCCTCATAGAGCGCAAGATCCGCATGCCTGAGCAAATCGGCCGGATCGCTGGTGCCGTGACCGAGTAGCGCGACCCCGACGCTGGCACCGCTGTTGACCTGATGGCCATCGATCAAGAACGGCCGCTGCAGGAGCTCCACCAGGCGCTCGGCAATCGCCCGGGCGCCGGCAGGCTGTTCATTCCGGTACTGCAGGATGACGAACTCGTCGCCTCCCAGGCGGATCAGGGTGTCATCACCGCGTATTGCCGAACGCATGCGCTTGGCGGCCAGGACCAGGAGGCTATCGCCGGTAGCGTGTCCCAAGGTGTCGTTGACCTGCTTGAAACGATCCAAGTCGATCAGGATGACCGCCGTGGCAACCTGCCCGGCCCCTGCATTGCCCAGGCAGCGGATCTGCTCGTCGTACATCGCCCGGTTGCCCAGGCCCGTCAGGGCATCGAGCTGGGCCACGACGCTGCGCGGCACGCTCCCCGGCTGGGGCCAGCCAGTGGTGGCCACGACGATGCGCCGATCGGAGCGTCGCGCCTCGAGATACAACGTCGTGGCGCTGTCGCCGGCGACCGGCAAGGTGAAGGCCCCTGCCTCGGGAGCGCGCAACAGGCGCTCGAGCGCTCGCCGTTCATCCTCACCGGCGCTGCGCGTCCAGGCAGGTATCGGCGATGTGCCGACCAGCGCCTGCGAATCGGCACGGCCGAGCCGCACCGCGAACGCCGGATTCGCATACACCACCACACCCTGGTCATCGAGAATGGCGATACCGGTCGCCGACGCCTGCACACTCTCGGGAAGTATTGCTGAAATGCACTCGTCCATCTTGGCCGCCTCGACAGTTCCATTCGTGCTGGCATCATCATTCGCACGCTGGTTCGTTCGCGAATGCCCGTGTCGAGTATCGGCAGGTGTTAATCTTACTTAAGGGATGCCCCGCCATGTGACGCTTCCTGGCGGCACAGCCGGTGATCACTCAGGGCCTCGATGATCCGGCACTCATCCACCGAGCCCCCGTGGCACAGGGCCACCATGCGCGCCAGTTCGTCGCGCAGTGCGGAAAGCCTCGCCAGTCGCGACTCGACCTCTTGGAGATGGCGCCGCGCCAGGGCGTCCACCTCGTCGCAGGGCATGGTCGGATGATCGGCCATGTCGAGAAGCTCGCGAATCGCCTCGACGGAAAAGCCGAAATCCCGGGCATGGCGGATGAAGGTCAAGCGATGCAACACGGCGTCGCCATACCGGCGCTGGTTGCCGGCGCTTCGCGGCGCCGGCGGCAGCAGCCCGATCTGCTCGTAGTAACGGATCGTCTGCACCTTGCAGCGGGCGCGATCCGCCAGGGTGCCGATGCTCATGGGGCGTCCGTCAGGCGTCGACATCATGGGGTCCTCCGACTTGAAGCTGCAGTGGCTATAGGAATTATCTTGGAAGCCATGCATGGCCTTGGCAATGACAGGGGTTTCCGATGGCGAATCAACCAGACGATAGCGACCACAGCGACAGCCTTCGGCTGCGCGTTCAGGGCATGGACTGTCCCGGCTGCGGCACCAAGGTGGAGTCGGCGGTCTCGAGGGTGCCCGGCGTCGACGAGGTTTCGGCCAATGTCGCCGCGGGGACCGTCATCGTGACGCCGGCGGGTGGTTCCTTTGATCGGCAGGCGGTGCTGGCGGCGATCCGCGGCCTGGGCTATGGCATCGCACCGGAGCAGGATGCCTCGTCGGACTCGCCGGATGCTTCGGCGGGCACACCCTGGTGGCACACCCCCAAGGGGCGGCTGGTGCTGGGCAGCGGAATACTGCTCGTGCTGGCGATCGGCCTCGAGCTGGCCTGGCCGGTGCTGGGCGATTGGCCCTTCGTGGCAGCCACCCTGGTGGGACTGGTACCGATCGCTCGCACGGCCTGGCAGATGGCGAGACTCGGCGAGGCCTTCACCATCGAGATGCTGATGACGATCGCCGCCGCAGGGGCGCTGGCGATCGACGCGGCGGCGGAGGCCGCGGTGGTGGTGTTCCTGTTCGCCGTCGGGGAACTGCTCGAGGGGGTCGCGGCCACCCACGCGCGACGCAGCATCTCGGCGCTGTCCGACCTGACGCCGAGAACGGCACGCCTCTGGGATGGTGACTCGCTACGCGAGGTGAGCGCCGATGCGCTCGAGCCCGGCCAGCGCGTCCAGATTCGGCCGGGGGAGCGGCTGCCCTGCGACGGCCGCATCCTCGCCGGCACGTCGAGCCTGGACGAGTCTCCCGTCAGCGGCGAATCGGTGCCTCGGGACAAGGGGATCGGCGATGAGGTCCTGGCCGGTACCGTCAACCTGGATGCCGCGCTGACGGTGGAAGTCACCCGGGGGGCGGCCGACAACACCATCGCGCGGATCATTCGGCTGGTGGAAGAGGCCCAGGAGTCCAAGGCACCGGTGGCGCGCTTCATCGACCGCTTCGCCAGAATCTACATGCCCGCCGTGGTGGCCCTGGCGCTGGCGGTGGCGATCTTGCCTCCCCTGGCCCTTGGCGCGGCCTGGTCCGAGTGGGTCTACCGAGCGCTGGCCCTGCTGCTGATCGCCTGCCCGTGTGCGCTGGTGATTTCCACCCCCGCCGCCATCGCTGCCGGGCTTTCCAACGGCGCCAGGCGCGGGCTGTTGATCAAGGGCGGCGCCGTGCTGGAGACCCTGGGCTCGATCAGGGCCGTGGCCCTGGACAAGACCGGGACCCTGACCACGGGCAAGCCATGCGTGACCGATCTCTGCCCGGGGGAGGCCGACGAACGGGAGCTTCTGTATCTCGTGGCCGGCCTGGAGCAGGCATCGAGCCATCCGATCGCCCAGGCGGTGGTAGCGCATGCGGCCGAATGCGGCATCGCGCCAGCACATGTCGAACAGGCTCATGCCATCGCCGGCCAGGGGGTGGCCGGACGCATCGAGGGTATCGACCTGATGTTGCTCAACCCGCGCGGTGCCGACGCGCGGGTACCGCTGGGCGCATCGCACCGGGCAAGCGTCGAGCAATTCGAGAACGAAGGCAAGAGCGTGGCCGTGCTGATCGATGGAGCCCGGGTGCTGGGCCTGGTCGCGCTTCGCGACGAGCCACGCGAAGACGCCCGGGCGGGGCTGGCGGCGCTGTCGCGACTGGGGGTCACCGGCATCATGCTGACCGGCGACAACCCGCGCACGGCCCGGGCGATCGCCGGCGTGTTGGGTATCGACGCCCACGCCGGGCTGATGCCGGAAGACAAGGCACGCTGGGTCAACGAGTGGCGTGCAAGCGGCCGCGGCCCCATCGGCAAGGTGGGTGATGGCATCAACGACGCCCCGGCACTGGCGGCGGCGGACATCGGCATCGCCATGGGGGGCGGCACCGACGTGGCCATCGAAACCGCCGATGCCGCCTTGCTCAGGAATCGGGTGACGGGCATCGCCGAGCTGATCGCCCTGTCACGAGCCACATTGGCCAACATACACACCAATGTCGCCCTGGCCCTGGGTTTGAAGGGCATTTTCCTGATCACGACCATTTTCGGCATCACCGGCATGTGGATCGCCGTGATGGCCGATACCGGCGCCACCGTGCTGGTCACCCTCAACGCCATGCGGTTGTTGAGGCATCGGTTCGAGGCGTGAGGCGCACGCCACCAGCGGCGCCTTACCACAAGGGATTCTATGTGCCTTCATGCCCTCAGGCATTCGTGACAACCCCGCGCCCGGGCAGGCGTTCCCGGTCGTGGGGGCGATCCAGATCGAGAACCGGCCCTCGCGGCACGATGCGGGTGGGGTTGATAGTGTCGTGGCTGTAGTAGTAGTGGCGCTGGATATGCGCGAAGTCCACCGTCTCCTTGACCCCCGGCCACTGGTAGAGCTCGCGCAGGTAATGGGAGAGGTTCGGGTAGTCCTCGATGCGCCGCAGGTTGCACTTGAAGTGACCGTGATAGACCGCGTCGAAGCGGATCAGGGTGGTGAACAGGCGGATGTCCGCCTCGGTGAGCCACTCCCCGGCCAGGTAGCGCTGTTCGGCAAGCCGCGCCTCCATCCGGTCGAGCGCCTCGAACAGGGCGATGACATGCTTGTCGTAGACCGCCTGGTCGGTGGCGAACCCGGCCTTGTAGACGCCGTTGTTGATGTGGTCGTAGACGTCCGCATTGACGGCGTCGATGGCCTCGCGCAGCGGCTCGGGATAGAAATCCAGGTGATTGCCGGTCAGCCCGTCGAAGGCGGTGTTGAAGATGCGCACCAGGTCGGCGGATTCGTTGTTGACCAGGCGTTCCTGGTGCTTGTCCCACAGCGCCGGTACCGTGACCCGCCCGGTGTAGTGCGGATCGGTCAGGGTATAGAGCCGGTGATGGTACTCCACGCCATTGACCGCATCGCCGCTGGAGCCCTCGTCCCGATGGTAGCTCCAGCCCTGGTCGAGCATCAGCGGGCTGGTATGCGACACACCGACGAGCCCCTCCAGGCCCTTGAGCTTGCGCAGGATCAGGGTGCGGTGCGCCCAGGGGCAGGCCAGGGAGACGTAGAGGTGATAGCGGTCCTGAACCGCGGGAAGCCCCGGCTGCCCCTGAGGGCCCGGGCCACCATCCGCCGTCACCCAGTCGCGCAGCTTGGCGGACTCGCGGACGAATTCGCCGCCATGCTTGTTGGTATCGTACCACTGGTCATGCCATTCGCCTTCGATCAACAGACCCATGAGACTCTCCTCCGGTTGGCTGTGGAATCCTGACCCAGCGTAAACCTATTTTCTCGATCCTTCCGCGCAACTTTTCCACCCATTCATTCGATATCATCGAATGGAGAGCGATTTCCAGCTGCCTGTTTCAATGCACTGGCCATGGTCCGGGTCGCGGGGCCGGCCCGATCCCGATCGCTGAAGATCAGTTGCATGGGCACCAGGCGAACGCCTCCCTCGCCCAACGGCAACGGCTTCAAGCGACCGCCTTCGAGGGCATCGCGGAGCCGGGTCTCGGGAAACCAGGCAAAGCCCAGCCCGCGTTCGAGCATGTCCCGGGAGGTGGCCAGGTGGCTGACGGTCCAGCGCCGCTCGGCCTTGAGCCAGCCGGCATCCATCGACTGGTGAAGCGCCGAGTCCCGCACCACCAGTTGGCGGTGCTGCTCCAGATCGCGCAGGTCGAGCGAACGCCCCAGCCGATGCAGGGGGTGGTCGACGTGGGCCACGGCGACGAAGCGCTGCGTGGCCAGGGGTTCGCCCAGAAACCCCTGAGCCGGGATGGAAGAGACAACCAGATCGGCGCGTCCGTCGTAGAGCATCTCCACCGCGCCGTTGAGCACCGTCTCGTGGAGTTGCACGCGCACCAGCGGGTACTCGACGGCGAAGGCATCCAGGGCCTGGGCCAAGGTGTCCGGCGGAAAGCTCTGATCCACCGCAAGCACGACTTCGGTCTCCAGCCCCTGGACCAGGCTCTGGGCCACCTCCTCGAGCGCCTCGGCATTCTCGATCAGCTGGCGTGCCCGGCGCAGCAACATCTCGCCGGCCTCGGTCAGGCGCACCTGGCGCCCGACGGGTTCGAGCAATGCCACGCCGAGCTGCGACTCCAGCTTGTGCACCGCATGGTTAAGGGTCGAGGCGCTCTTGTGGACGGCCTCGGCGGCCCGGGCAAAACCGCCGTGATCGACGACCGCCGCCAGCATCCGCCATTGCGCCAGGGTAACCCGCGACATTTCGTTTTCCTCGAATGGTTCGAGCGAAATTATGCGCTTAACTTTCGAAAAAGCAATCCTAGACTGAGCATCAGGGTCACGATTCTTACGGAGGTTTCCATGACGCAGCGCGCTATCGAACGCCGACTACGCCGCCATCCCAGCCAGGATGGCGACGGTGTCAAGATTTCCCGAATCCACGACTTCGGTGGCGGCCTCGACCCCTTCCTGATGCTCGACGAGCTCGGTTCCGAACATCCCGACGACTACATCGGCGGCTTCCCGCCCCATCCTCATCGTGGCATTCAGACCCTGACCTACGTGCTCAACGGTGGCCTAACCCACGAGGACCATCTCGGTCACGCGAGCACCATCGGCCCCGGCGACGCCCAGTGGATGCACACCGGCCACGGCATCATCCATTCCGAGATGCCGCTGACCGATAGCCAAGGGCTGCATGCGTTCCAGCTGTGGCTGAACCTGCCCGCCCGGGACAAGCTCAGCGCCGCGACCTACCGCGACGTGAAGGCCGATCAGATGCCGCGAATCGCCGCCGCGGGGAGTGAGCTGATTGCCCTGGGAGGCGACTGGTGGCTCGATGGCGAGGGTGTCAGCGGGCCGCTGGACGCCCTGGCCGGCCACGGGGCAGTGGCGCACCTGAGGTTTTCGCCCGGGGCGCTGACCCTCGAGCAGGCCGCAGCGACATTCCTGCTCTATGTGTTCGAGGGTCGGCTCGAGGCAGGCGGGGAGAAGCTCGAGCAAGGCGAGCTGGCACGCTTCGGCCCGGGAAACGAGGTGCTACTGAGTGGCGACACTCACGCCCAGGCCCTGCTCCTGGCGGGCACCCCATACAACGAGCCCATCGCTCACTACGGCCCTTTCGTGATGAATACCCGGGAGGAGCTCGACCAGGCGTTGCGCGACTATCGCGACGGCACCCTGGCGCAGTAACGCTTCGTCACTTTTTCGAGGGCTTACGCCCACAATGAAGCAACGGAGAAGATCGCCATGACCAAGGTACTCGTACTCTACTACTCCATGTATGGCCATATCGAAACCCTGGCCAGCACCATCGCCGAGGGGGCACGTCGGGTGGAGGGCGTCGACGTGACCCTCAAGCGCGTGCCGGAAACCATGGACGCCGAGGCCTTCAAGGCCGCCGGTGGCAAGACGGATCAAGCCGCCGGCGTCGCCTCGCCCCAGGAACTGGCGGACTACGACGCCATCCTGCTCGGCACCCCGACCCGCTTCGGCAACATGTGCGGCCAGATGCGCACCTTCTTCGACCAGACCGGTGGACTCTGGGCCAAGGGTGCGCTGGTCGGCAAGGTCGCGAGTGTCTTCACCTCCACCGGCACCGGGGGCGGCGAGGAGATGACCATCACCTCGGTATGGACGACCCTGGCCCACCACGGCATGGTGATCGTGCCGATCGGCTACGCCACGCCGGAGCTGTTCGATATCTCGAAGGTCAGCGGCGGCACCCCCTATGGTGCCTCGACCCTTGCCGGCGGCGACGGCTCGCGTCAGCCCGACGAGCGTGAGCTGGCCATCGCCCGCTTCCAGGGCGAACACGTGGCCAAGGTGGCGACCAGGCTCAAGGGGTGAATGTCGAGGCCGTCGGGCGGCTGCGCAGGCTGCCCTCGCCAAGGATTTCCTCGCGGCTATTCAGGCCTTCCGCGCCCCCTGCTCATCGATATCTGAGCGATCCGCGGCCAGCCAGGCCAACAGGCGCCTGGCAACTGCCTCGGGAGATTCCACCGAGGGCACGTGGGCGAAATTCTCGAGGATCTCCAGAGGCGCGTCGTCACACTCCGCCGCCAGCGTCTTCAAGGTTTCCGGGGGCGTGGCCATGTCCTCGCTGCCACCCAGAAGGTGTACAGCGACACCGCTGACCTTGAGCCTGCCTCGAAAATCGGTGCGCCCGAGCATCTCGCAGCACTTGGCATAGCTCTCGCCGTCGGTGCGCGCCATCTGTACCTTCCAGCCGGCCTCCAGGGCCGGTTCATTCTCGAGCTTGGCCGCAGAGAACCAGCGCGGCACGACCTCGCCGGTCAACGCCGCGATACCTTCCTCGCGCACACGGCGGGCACGGGTGTTCCAATTATCGGCACTACCGATTACCGCCCCGGTATTGGTCAGGGTCATGGATAGCAGTTTTTCGGCGTGATCCACCAGTAACTGCTGCCCCACGACACCACCGATGGAGGTGCCCACGAAATGAAAGCGCGATACCCCGGCCTGCTCGGCTAAAGCCAGCGCCTCGCCTGCCAGATCCTGAGGGGTGATCTCCTCCTGCCCCCAGGCCTGGCTGGCACCATGACCCGGCAGGTCCCAGGTCAGCACCCGATAGCGTGGCAACAGCGCCAGCAGAACGTCGTCCCACACCGCCTGGGTCATGCCTAACGGATGCGCCAGCAACACTAACGGATTGGTCGAATCGCCCAGCAGGCGGTAGGCAACGCTGCGACCATCGATATTCACAAATGCCATGCAACCTCCTGTTGTCCTATGCCCGCTCGATCAGCGTGGCAATCCCCTGCCCCACCCCGATGCACATGGTGCATAAAGCGTAGCGCTTTTGCTGCTTGTGTAGCTCATGGGCGGCGGTGAGCAACAAGCGCGCCCCGGACATGCCCAGCGGGTGGCCGAGGGCGATGCCGCCACCGTTGGGATTGACCCGCGGATCGTCGTCGGCAATACCCAGCTCGCGCATGCAGGCCAGGGCCTGGGCGGCGAAGGCTTCGTTGAGTTCGATGATGTCGATATCATCGATTGACATGCCGAGGCGATCAAGCAGCTTGCGGGTCGCCGGCACCGGGCCGATGCCCATGATGCGTGGTTCGACCCCGGCGGTGGCCATGCCGACGACGCGCGCCATGGGCGTGAGGCCGTGCTGCTTCAGCGCCGCGTCGCTGGCGACCAGCATGGCCGCGGCACCGTCGTTGACGCCGGAAGCATTGCCGGCGGTGACGCTGCCGTCCTCACGAAACGGGGTGGGCAACGTGGCCAGCTTCTCCCGGGTGGTGCCCGGACGCGGATGCTCGTCGATGTCGAAGATCAGCGGTTCCTGCTTGCGTCGCGGGATCTCGATGGCGGTGATCTCCTGAGCGAAGCGTCCCGCCTGTTGCGCCCGCTCGGCCTTCTGCTGGGAGCGCAGGGCGAAGGCGTCCTGGTCCTCGCGCGAGACCTTGAACTGTTCGGCGACGTTCTCGGCGGTCTCGGGCATGGAGTGGGTGTCGTAGACCTGCTTCATCAACGGATTGACGAAGCGCCAGCCGATGGTGGTGTCCTCGATCGCCTGATTGCGCGCAAAGGCCGTCTCGGCCTTGCCCATCACGAAGGGAGCTCGGGACATGGACTCCACGCCGCCGGCCAGGGCCAGCTCGAATTCACCGGCCTTGATGGCGCGAAAGGCGGTACCCACCGCGTCCATGCCGGAGCCGCACAGGCGGTTCATGGTGGTGCCGGGCACCGAGGTCGGCAGGCCCGCCAGCAGCGCCGACATGCGCGCCACGTTGCGGTTGTCCTCGCCGGCCTGATTGGCGCAACCCATGATCACCTCCTCGATGGCGGCGGGATCGAGGCTCGACGCCTCGGCCAGCACCGCCTTGAAGATGTCGGCGGCGAAATCGTCGGGACGTACCGCGGCGAGGGTGCCGCCGAAACGACCCACGGCCGTGCGGCGTGGGTGACACAGGTAAACCGAATTGCTGTCGGCCTGACTCATGATCTCTCCCCCGGCGCTTCGCCGGCATGGTGGCGGGCGGTGCGCTCTTTAAGTTCGCGCAGTACCTCGAGTTCACGGGCGTACGGCTCGGGGGTGGTCTCGAGCGCATCGGTGAAGCGAATCTCCCAGCCGGTGGCCTCGATCACGTCTTCCTTCGTAACGCCGGGGTGCAGTGATGTGACGGTGAGTTCCTTGGTATCCGGGTCCGGCCTCATCATGCACAGATCGGTGATCACTCGGGTCGGCCCCTTGCCGATGTTGGGTACGCCGTCGCGCCCCTTGCCGTCACGCCCAAAGCCCAGGGTGGTGACGAAGTCCACGTCCTTGACGAAGGTACGCTTGGAGTGCTTCAAGGTGACGAAGACCTCCCCGGCGCAGGTGGCAATCTCCGGCGCGCCACCGCCGCCGGGTAGGCGCACCTTGGGCGCGGCGTAATCGCCAATCAGGGTGGTGTTGAGATTGGCGAAGCGGTCGATCTGGGCGGTGCCCAGGAAACCCACGCTGACGTGGCCGCCCTGCAGCCAGTAGCGGAACATCTCGGGCACCGAAACCGTGGTCAACGCCGACTCGCACAGCTCGCCGTCACCGATGGACAGCGGCAACACTTCCGGCATGGTCTGCAGGGTGCCAGATTCGTAGATCAGCACCACGTCCGGGGCGTGGGTCAGGCGCGCCAGGTTGGCGGCCTCGGAAGGCAGGCCGATGCCGACGAAGCAGGTCATGCCGTTTTCCAGGGCGCGGGCGGCGGTGACGGTCATCATCTCTGCGGAGGTGTAATCGGTACTCATTGCTGGGCTCCTCCTGCGTTGTAGACATTCTCGTCGAGCCAGGTGCTAAAGGCGTCACGGTCCCGGGCGATGGTGTCCCACTCCTTGTAGAAGCGGTTGTTGCGTGGGTAGTAACCGTGGGCATAAGAGGGATAGGCGCCCTGCTCGGCCACGGCGATGGCGCTGATCGCCCAGCCGGGGATGACGCAGGCGTTGGGCTCGACGCCCAGGTCGTCGACGACTTCCTCGACGGTGACGATGCTCGACTTGGCGGCCAGCACGGCCTCCTTCTGCACACCGATGATGCCCTCCACCAGCACGTTGCCCTGCCGGTCGGCCTTCTGAGCATGCACGATGGAGACGTCCGGGCGCACCGAGGGCACTGCGGCCAGAGGCTCGCCAGTGAAGGGGCAGTCGATGAACTTGATCTGGTCGTTGACCTTGGGCAGATCACTGCCCACGTAGCCACGCAATACCGCCAACGGTAGGCCTGCTGCCCCCGCCTCGTAGGCGCAGGCCATGGCGGCATGGCTGTGCTCGAGAATCTCGATCTTGTGGGGCCAGCCTTTCTCCACGGCATCGCGTAGACGGTGCAGCGAACCAACGCCAGGATTACCACCCCAGGAGAAGATCAACTTCTTGACACAGCCGGCGCCGATCAACTGGTCGTAGATCAGATCCGGGGTCATGCGGATCAGTGTCAGCTCACGCTTGCCTTGACGGATCACCTCGTGGCCCGCCGCGAAGGGAATCAGGTGGGTGAAGCCTTCCATGCACACGGTGGCGCCATCGTCGACGTAGCGGGCCACCGCGTCATGCAGGCTCAGGAACTCAGCCATGATCGCTTACCTCTCGCTCTTGATTGTTCGCTTGGTGAACATAGGTTTGTAATACGAACAAATTAAGCGCTTAACGCCGGTCCGTCAAATCCAAAAAAAGTGCGAGCGAGCCCTCAGAGAACGAGGAGAAGCGATATTTTCCTGAAGTATGAAACGGTTAAACTGCGGGAGGAAAATGGGGCATTAGACTAAAATCGAACATATATCCGCCATGCGAACGATATGCTAGATTGGAAGGGCAGATACCTCGCTATGAAGGATTCCGCCCCATGGACGCTCTCCTGCAGGACGACACCCTGACCCCCGATGACCGTGATTTTGTTACCGCCCTGGCCAGCGGGCTGGAGGTCATTCTGGCCTTCGATGCCGCCAATCCTCGCATGACGCTGAGCGAGGTGGCGGCGCGTACCGGCATGAATCGCGCCAAAGCGCGGCGCTTCCTATTGACGCTGCATGCGCTCGGTTATGTCCGCAAGGAGCAGCGTCACTTCACGTTGGCACCCAAGGTGTTGCAGCTAGGCTATGCCTTCCTCTCGGCCAACAACTATCGCTCGGTGATCCAGCAGTACCTTGAAGACATCACCCTCGAAAGCGGCGAGTCCTCTTCGCTGGGTGTGCTGGATGGCGACGAGGTCATCTACTTGGCGCGCTCCGCCGCCAAGCATCGTCTGATGGCGATCTCGCTTGCCGTGGGCACACGCCTGCCCGCGGCCTACACCTCCATGGGCCGGGTGTTGCTGGCGCAGTTGCCGGACAGAGAACTCGAGACCTATCTCGACAGGGTCACGCTCGAGCGCCATACCGACAAGTCCATCGTCGATCGCACCCAGCTGCGCAACTGCCTTTTCATGGTGCGACAGCAGGGTTATTGCATCGTCGATCAGGAGCTGGATTCGGGGTTGCGTTCCCTGGCGATACCCGTCTTCGATGCCAACGACAGGCTGCTGGGCGCGATCAACATCAGCACCAACGCCTCACGCATCGACTTCGAGACCTTGCGCGATACTTTCCTGCCGCTGCTCCAGGACAAGGCTCGGCTGATCCGCGCCAACGTGAGCTGACGTCTCGAGATCGATGTTGCTGAACCACCGTTCTGGAAGCGATCCTTTCCGACCACGGGAACCACGCCATTACCAGGAGCCAGATCGATAATCGACTTTGGTCAAACAAACCATCATTGCCCTCACGTCACCATGCATTCGGTGCGTTGGCGAACACCTCTAGCAGGTAGTCGATCATGACCCGGACCTTGGCCGGCGGCCGCCTCTGGGACGGGTAAAGTGCATGGATTCCTCCGGTATCGATACTGGCAAGATCCAGCCCGATACTCTCGAGCTTACCGCGATTCAGTGCATCCGCCACGATGAATTCCGGCTGATAGATGATCCCCAAGCCGCCCACGGCCATAGTCAATAACGCCTCACCGTTGTTGGCGGTGATGTTGCCTGCGATGGGCACTCGCACTTCCCCCTCTGGACCGAAGGCCCACTCTTGGGGACCGACCGAGGTCGAGAGGGTATAGCCCAGGCAGTTATGTTGACTCAGGTCGCTGACTCGTTGCGGGGTACCGTGGCGGTGGAGGTATGCCGGAGCGGCACATACCAGCATCTTGCACTCCCCCAGCTTCCTTGCCCGCAATGGGCTGTCGCCCAGACGACCGATACGAATGGCCAGATCCCAGCCCCCTTCCAGCAGGTCGACCTGGGTATCGCTCAGTCCCAACTCGACGCTCAAGGCGGGGTGACGCCTCATAAAGGCCGGCAGGAGAGGCGAAATGAACCGAGTGCCGAAGGAGAGCGGTATGTTCACACGCAACAGCCCCGAGGCCTCTATTCGCCGCGAGGCGACATCCGCCTCCACCTCGTCGATCTCTGCCAGGATGCGCCGGCATGCGTCGAGGTAAGTGGCACCCGCCTCGGTCAGGTGCAGCCGCCGCGTGGTGCGATGCAGCAGCTTGATCCCTAGTCGTGCCTCCAAGGCATCCACATGTCTGGCTGCCATGGCCGGCGACACTCCAAGCCAGCGTGCCGCGCCGGATAAGCTGCCGGTGGTGACCGCCTGAACGAAAATGCGCATTCCCGTCATACGATCCAGCATCTTATTTATCACTCTTAGTAAAAGGTGTATGTAATTTTAGCTCTATTATCATTCATTAAGGCAAAATCCATACTGGTTACACGCTTTCATGACGAGATAGTACGTATGCCACCCCTCACACTCGCCTTACCCACGGTTTTGCCGACACTGTTCATTCCGCACGGTGCCGGGCCCTGCTTCTTCATGGCGTGGAATCCGCCCGAGGCCTGGAAGGCCATGGCCGACTTCCTGCAAGGCGTGCAGGCAACTCTGCCCTGCCAACCGAAGGCCATCCTGCTGGTATCGGCGCATTGGCTGGCACCGACATTCAATGTCACCAGCAGTGCTCACCCGGCATTGATCTACGACTATTACGGCTTCCCGGATCACACTTACCAATTGCGCTACGATGCACCCGGCGATCCAGCATTGGCGTCACGCATCGGTGAATTGCTGGGACATGCAGGTATTGCCAACCATCAAGACGGGCAGCGTGGTTTCGATCACGGCATGTTCATCCCCCTCAAGCTGATGTTTCCCGCCGCGGAGATTCCGGTGGTGCAGCTCTCCCTGCGCCGGGACCTCGACCCTGAGGGGCATCTGCAGGCCGGGCGAGCGCTGATGTCATTGCGGGAGGAAGGCGTACTGATCGTGGGCAGCGGCATGAGCTTTCATAACATGCAAGGCTATGGTGACCCGCGCTTCGCGCCGATCTCCGACGAGTTCGACACCTGGCTGGGCGACACCGTTTCAGCCGAGCCGGTGCGACGTGATACGGCGCTGGGTAACTGGGCCCAAGCGCCTGCTGCCCATCTTTGCCATCCCCCCGGCGCCGAGGAGCACCTACTGCCACTGCTGGTGGCAGCCGGTGCCGCAGGAAGCTCCCGTGGCCGGCGGATATTTTCCGATCGCGTCATGGAGACCACT
Organism: Modicisalibacter ilicicola DSM 19980; assembly: GCF_900128925.1. Lineage (GTDB taxonomy): Bacteria > Pseudomonadota > Gammaproteobacteria > Pseudomonadales > Halomonadaceae > Modicisalibacter > Modicisalibacter ilicicola. Next base: position 218,024 of record NZ_FQUJ01000004.1, on the reverse strand, counting down.
CTCTCGGCGTTTCGCTTCCCCTGAAAGCACCGATGCGTTCAGGCAATGACTCCTGGCGCCACACGGGCGCCGCAACACAGATAGCTATCCCCTAGAGAAGAGAGAAACCACATGAACCTAGCATTGAAGCAACTTCTGGATACTCACGACGGCCTGGCGCCCCTGGCACTGCGCGTTCCCGCCGGCATCATCTTCATGGCTCACGGCAGCCAGAAGCTCTTCGGCTGGTTCGGTGGCGGCGGACTCGAGGGTACCGGCCAGTGGCTGGCCTCGATCGGCCTCGCTCCGGGCTACCTGATGGCCCTGCTCGCCGGCGGGGCGGAATTCTTTGGCGGCCTGGCACTGCTCATCGGTCTGCTGGTGCGTCCGGCGTCGGCCGTCCTGGCTATCACCATGCTGGTCGCCATCTTCAGCGTACATACCGGCAATGGCCTGTTCATGAGCAATAACGGCTACGAGTTCGCCCTGGCCCTGCTGGCCATCTCGATCTCCCTGGCCACCAGTGGAGCAGGGCGGCTAGGGCTGGATCGCTTGCTGATCGAACGGTTCCAGCCAGGTGTCACCTGAAGACGGCTTGAACGGAGGCTCCCAGGACACCACGCCATATCCAACGCCGGCTACGCCGGCGAGGACATGGCCCAACCTCGGTACTTGATTCTTCTGTTCACGTCCTCCACATAGACAGAGGGAGAGATGAAACATCGACAGGAGGAATCCGATGAAACGCTATATCGTTGCGGCAGTGGCCAACTGGCTGAGGAAGCCCGAGAACCGCGAGAAGGCCAAGCAGCAGGCACGGCAGATGTGGAACAAGTATCAAAAGCGCAAAGGGGCCTCGGGAAACAGAGTCAATCGGCAATAAAAGCTCTACGCATCCTTTTACACCCCTCCTGCCAGTTGCGAATTCGTCCAAGCGTTCAAGAAGCTTATGCCGCCAAGCTTGATCCATCATGCGGTCGTAAGAGTTTCTAGCCATCCTGGAGCGACGGGATCGTGCGTAAGCTGAGTTTACGCTTTCGATTCAGCACACTGTGAAACGGCCGCCCTGCGGCTGCTGGTATTCAATATTGCATGAGCTACACTCCCGATCACCACTCCCCAGAAGGCAGAGCCGAGGCCGAACAGACTCATGCCCGATGCGGTGGCCATGAAGGTGATGATTGCGGCTTCGCGATGCGCCACCTCGGCGACGGCGGCAACGATGTTGTTGCCGATCGCGCCGATCAGGGCCAAGCCCGCCAGCACGGCGACGAAGGCGGCGGGCAGCGAGGTGAAGAGCGTCACGATGGTACCGGCGAACAGCCCGCCGACCAGATAGAAGGCGCCATTGGCGATACCCGCCACGTAGCGCTTGTCCGGGTCTTCATGAGCATCCTTGCCGGTACAGATCGCCGCGGTGATTGCCGCCACCACCGTGGTGATACCCCCGAACAGTGCCATCACCAGGGACACCAGGCTGGTGACGGTAATGATGGGCTTGGCCTGGGTGTGATAGCCTGCGGCGCGCATGATCGCCATGCCAGGCAGGAACTGTCCCGTCAGGCTGACCAGCACCAGCGGCAAGGCCAGACTCAGGGTGCCGCTCCAGGTCCATTCGGGGGCGATGAAAACGGGTGTCGCCAGTTGCCATTGCACGCCCGCAAGCGACGCATTTTCCAGCCACACCGCCAGCACGATGCCGGTCAGTAATAGCAGAATCAGGCAGTAGCGCGGCAGCAGACGCTTGAAGACCAGATAAGCGCTCAGCATGCCGATGGCAAGCGCCGGCGTGGTCTCGATGGCCAGGAAGGCCTCGAGACCGAACTGAAATAAAATGCCCGCCATCATGCCCGCCGCAATCCCCTTGGGAATGAGTTGCACCAGGCGATCAAAGGAGCCGGTGATGCCAATCACCAAGATGGCTACGGCGGCCACGATATAGGCCCCTATTGCCTCGTTGAGCGAAAGCTCCGGGAACAGCGTGACCAGCAGTGCCGTGCCGGGGGCCGACCAGGCAGTGATCACCGGCGCCTTCAGCCAGACACTCAAGACGATGCCGGAGACCGCCGCCCCCATTGAAATCGCCCACACCCAAGAGGTCATCGTCGCAGTGGAGATATCGGCACTCTGGGCGGCCTGAAAGAAGATAGCCAACGGGCCGGAATAGGAAATCAGCACCGCCAGAAATCCTGCGGTGGTCGCCGACAACGACCAGTCTTTCATCAATGTCCTGAACATCAAAATCCCTCGCCGATCTGAAAAAGCCCACGCTTGGGAACAGCTCGCGGGCTAGAAGGATAAATACCGGGCGATACCGGGATCATTGCAGATACCCGGTATGCGTCAGCTCATCATGCCGCCGGCTCGTCCGTGAGCGACTTATCATTAACTCGGCGGGTGAATTCGAAGTCCTTGAACTCGACGAGCATCGAGAGCCCCACCCCCAACACCAGCGCCCAGAAGGAGGAGCCGATACCGAGAATCTGAATCCCGGATACGGCGATCAGGAAAGAAAACATTGCGCCGACTTCATGCTTGCCGGAGAAGGTTATGTACATCGCCGAGCCGATCACACGCAGCAGCGCCAGGCCGGCGATGATGGCGATGAAATAGCTCGGCATGATCTCGATCAGGCTAAACACGAAACCATAAAAAGGCGCCGCCACGACGAAGATGATGCCAACGATGACGGCAGCCACCCAACGCTTGTCGTGACTGCCTGCCTCTGGCCCCGAGCAGATACCGGTCATAGGTGCGGCGATGCAGGTGCTATGCAGGTTGAAGAAGGCGGAAATCATGGTGCCGAAGCCACCCACGGCGGTGATGGCATTGGCTGGCGCACTCTTGTATCCCATGCCCTTGACCAAGCCTACCCCGGCAGGCGTTTCCATGCCTACCAGGATCAGCGACAAGGGAAGACCATAGGCCAGGAACGCTTCAAGGGTGAACGTGGGCATGATGAATTCGGGGAACTTTATCGAGAACTCCACAGTAGAGAAGTCGGCACCGAAAAATGCCATGTAGGCGACACCGACCAGCAAGGCGACGACCAGCGGTGGCACCCGGCGCAGGTAGCGCGCCGCCATGAAGAAGGACAGGATCATAATGACCGCCGGCAGCATGGCGTTCTGCAGCGGCATCACCATATTGGTACCGAACTTGAGTAGAATACCCGCGACCATGCCCATGACGATGGGCATCGGAATCAACCGCATGACCATGCTCATCATCCCGGCCAGACCGACAACCAGCGAGATAGCGCCGGCGATCAGCGTCGCACCCAAGGCTTCATTGAGTCCCACGATGGGAATGATGGCCGCGAACAGCAGCGCGCCGGGAATGGAGTTGGCCATCGGCAGGGGCAGCCGATAGTAAGCCGGCATGAAGAGCCCAAACAGCCCGTTGATCATCAAATAGCTGATGACCCACAGCAAGGTGAATTCCTGAGGGAGGCCAGCGGCGGTGCCAGCACTGATATGAATGATCCCGGCACTGAGGCCGAAGATACCGGCCACTAGACCGGCGCTGAAATTGTCTGCATTGAGGTCTCTAATGAAGTCGCGGGGCGCCGACATGAGACCCACACCTTTTTCGATATGTTTCACGTTGTTCTCCAGGGGATTATTGTCATTAGAATTCGAGCGAATCGGTCAACTAACCCAGGTCGCCTCCCGCCACAGGCATCACGGTGCCGGTGATGTAGCTGGCATCATCAGAGGCCAGAAACAGGATTGGGCCGGCCTGTTCGTCCAGGGTGCCGTAGCGGTGCATCAGGCTGGAAGCCGTGGTCTGATCGACCAGCTGCTGATACCAGGCCTTTTCCTGCTCGCTCTGGGTATCGTTGTTGCGAGGTGTCAGCCGCGGCGGCGCCTCGGTGCCACCGGGGGCGGTGGCGTTGATGCGCACGCCGGCATCGGCATAGTCGATGGCCAGTGCCACGGTCAGGGCGTTGACACCACCCTTGGCCGCGGCATAGGGCACCCGATTGACGCCTCGCGTGGCCACGGAGGAAACGTTGACGATGTTGCCTTGAGTCTCGAGCAGATGCGGCAGGGCTGCGCGACAGCACCACAGCGTCGGGAACAGCGAGCGGCGTATTTCGGACTCAATCTGCGCCGGCTCGTAATGGCCGTAGGGCTTGGCCCATATGGTGCCCCCGACGTTGTTGATCAGAATGTCGATACGCCCGAAGTGCTCTCGAGTTCGTTGCATGACATCCTCGGCGCCTTCCCAGGTCTCGAGATCCGCCTGCAAGGCGATAGAGTCGATACTCTGCCTGCGCAGCTCCTCGGCCAATTCCTTCACATAATCGGCACGATCCACCAGCGCCAGGCGCGCACCCTCCATGGCGGCGCGTTCGGCGACCCGCCGCCCGATACCCTGAGCGGCGCCGGTGACCACCATCACTCGATCCTGAAAGCGAGAAGGCCTGCCACGGTCGATACTCATGCGGCACCCTCCTGCTTGACCTGGTTGGGTGTGAATTTCTCGTAGTGAAAGCTCTGGGGCGCGATGCCCTGGTCGTCGAAATAGTGCAGCACTGCGTCCACCATCGGCGGCGGCCCGCACAGGTATACGTCCACATCGCCGTCGTTGAGCACCTGCTGGTCCATGTGATGGGTCACATAGCCCTTGCGTGGGTTCTGGCTTGCCTCGTCCACGACCACGGTGGTGTAACTGAAGCTCGGCAGCTTCTCCGCGAAGGCGTCCAAGGCTTCGAGCTTGACCAGATGGTCGTCCTTGTTGACGCCGTAGATCATGTGAATCGGGGCATCGCAACCCTTCTCCACCAGCTGCGCGAGCATCGACAGGAAAGGGGCCAGGCCGGTGCCGCCGGCGAGCATCAGCACTGGGCGAGTCACCTCGCGCAGATAGAAGCTGCCCATGGGGCCGGTCAAGCTCAGCCGCTCGCCCTGCTGGGCCCGCTCGGTCAGGTAAGCGCTCATCACGCCACCCGGGATGTTGCGAATCAGGAAGGTGGCACGCTTTTCCCCGGGTAGTGAACTGAAGGAGTAGGAGCGATGCTCACCGCTACCGGGCACATCGATATGGATGTACTGACCCGGCAGGAAGGCCAGCTCGGTGTTCTCGTCCAGATCGACGGCGAGTTCGATGCTATCCTCGGAAAGCGGCTCGATATGGGCCACCGTGCCTTCGAGCTTGCCCACCGCGGTCTTGCACAAGGTCGAGGCCACCGGCACCTGAATCACGCAATCGGAGCTCGGCACCATCTGGCAGGTCAGCACCAGGCCTTCGGCCTCCTCTTCCTCGGAAAGTGCGTCTTCCAGATAGTCGTCACCCAGGTCGAAGTCTCCCTGCACGCAGTGACCCTTGCAGGTCCCGCAGACCCCATCCGAGCAGTCCATCGGCAGGTTGACCTTCTGGCGATAGGCGGCATCGAGCACCGTTTCACCTTCCTTGCAGCCGATGAAACGGGTCACGCCGTCCTCGAAGTTGAGGGCTATGTGGTAACTCATGCTCCTACTCCTCCCATCGGTTCACCGATCAGACGTGATAGATGTCGATGACCTGATGGATGCTGTCGTTGTTGAGCTGCACGGTTTTCTTTTCGATCAGCGGCGTCTCGCCGGACACGTCCAGGGTGTAGAAGGAGGTGCCGTAATAGGCGATCGTTTCCTGATAGCGGTAGCTCAGGGTGTGCCAGTTGAAGCGCAGCTCCACCTTGTCGTCCTGCTGGCTCAACACCTCCAGGTTGGAAACCTGGTGGGTGGTGCGTGGCTCGGGGAGACTGGTGGCACCGGAACGCTCGGTCTTGATGCGATAGACCCGATCCTCCAAGCCCTCGCGGTTGGGGTAGTAGATCAACGACACATCGTTTTGCGGATCCGTGACCAGGGTGTCGTCGTCGTCCCAGGTCGGCATCCAGAACACTGCATTCTTGCTGTAACAGGTCAGCCACTCGTCCCACTCGCGGTCGTCCAGCAGCCGCGCCTCGCGGTGGATGAAGGCCTGAATATCGAGAAAGTTCATACTCATGTGATGCACTCCCATTCTTGTGTCGTGATGACGATCAAGCGCTCTCGGCGGCGATGTACTGGCTACGCTCCTTGTCGATGGCGCGCAGCATCTCCTGGACCCAGTGCTTGTGGTGCATCACGTACAGCCCTTCGTCTTCCGGGGCCGCACCGCTCATCAATGGTTTCATATCGATGGCACGGGCATTGTCGTCGGCGCCCTCGATCCACTGCTTGGCCCCCCGGGAAAGGTCGTTCCACTCGGACGCATGGGCCGCATAGCCTTTCTGGCAAGCGCGGAACTCCTCGAGATCGTCCGGGGTACCCATGCCGCTGGCGTTGAAGAAATCCTCATACTGGCGGATGCGCACAGCGCGGTTCTCCGGGGATTCGTTTTTGGGCGCGAAGCAGTAGATGGTGACTTCGCTCTTGTCCACTGCCAGTGGACGTATCACCCGAATCTGGGTGGAGAATTGGTCCATCAGGTAGACGTTGGGGTAGAGGCAGAGATTGCGGGTCTGATTGACGATGGAGTCGGTACGCGCCTCACCGAGCCGATCCTTGAGCTCGTCCTGACGGGTATACACCGGGCGCACTTCCGGATTGAGCAGCCGTGTCCACAGCATCATGTGGCCATTCTCGTAGGAGTAGAACCCACCGACGCTCTTCGACCAGCCATCTGCGTCCACCGCCTTGGTACCGCCGGCATCGTAGTTGCGGCGGCTCATGGTGGAGGCGTAGTTCCAGTGCACGGAACTGACGTGATACCCATCGGCCCCGTTTTCCGCCCCCAATTTCCAGTTGCCCTCGAAGGTATAAGTAGAAGCACCGCGCAGCACTTCAATGCCTTCCGGCGCCTGATCGACGATGTTGTCGATGATCTTGGTGGTCTCACCAAGATGTTCCTTGAGCGGCAGCACATCATCGCTCAGGCTGCCGAACAGGAAACCGCGATAGTTCTCGAAGCGCGGCAGCTTCTTCAGATCATGAGAGCCCTCCTTCTTGAAGCCGTCCGGATAGGCGCCGGTCTTCTCGTTCTTGGCCTTGAGCAACTTGCCGTCGTTCTTGAACGACCAGCCGTGGAACGGGCAGGTGAAGGTGCCCTTGTTGCCGCGCTTCTTGCGACATAACGTAGCGCCGCGGTGACTACAGGTGTTGAGCATCGCATGCAGCTCGCCTTGCTTGTCCCGGGTGATGACCACCGGCTGGCGCCCCATGAACAAGGTGTAGTAGTCCCCAGGCTCGGGGACCTGGCTCTCGTGTGCCAGGAACAGCCAGTTGCCTTCAAAGACATGCTTCATTTCCAGCTCGAAGAAGTCCGGTTCGGTGAACATGCTGCGATGGCAGCGAAAGATACCGTTCTCCGGGTCGTCGACGACGGCGCCGCGAACACGCTTTTCGAGATGATCGAGTCGTTGTGTTGTCATGGTGGCACTCCTCTTTCTCAAGCTTCGGATCGGATCAGACTTCGCCTTCCAGCGCACGGGCCCGCTTGTGACGCTGCTGCATCTCGGGGTCTTCGGTCGCCGGCAGCACCACATCGAACACCACCTCGGTGAAGGGGCCCTGTAGGTGGCGCTTCTCGGCCTCGGCCTTGTCCTCGATGCGCTTGCCTTCCACCACCAGCTCCTCGCGGGTGGCAAAGGCGAAGTCATCGAAGGTGTAGGGGTCGCCGGCCAGATTGATCTGGGTGGTCAGATGGCGATACCCCGGGGCGGAGAAGAAGAAATGGATATGCGCCGGGCGCTGACCGTGCCGGCCGAGCAGATCGAGCACCTGTTGGGTGGGACTATCCGGCGGACAGCCATAGCCGGAGGGAATGATGCTGCGCGCGCTGTAGCGCCCCTCGCCGTCGGCGATGATGGTGCGACGCAGGTGGTAGTCGGACTGGGACGGATCGAAGAAGGAGTAGTTACCCTTCGAGTCCGCGTGCCAGATCTCCACCTGAGCCCCAGGAATCGGCTCGCCTGCGGTGTCCCGCACCTGCCCGGTCAGCCACATGACCTCGGCGTTGGTATCCGACCCGTCATCCATGCGCGCGAAGCCCTCCGAGACCGGCGCGCCGGCGACATACAGCGGTCCTTCGATGGTGCGTGGGGTGGCACCTTCGATCGCGGCCTGGGCTTCGGCGGCGTCCATGCGCATATCCAGGTAGTGATCGAAGCCCAGTCCTGGCGCGAGCAGGCCGCCCTGCTTACCACTGCCTAGCTCGTTGAGGAGGTTGACTGCGCCCCAGAACTCGTCCGGCGAGACGTCGAAGTCGTCGATCAGTCGATACAGATCGGACAGCAGGCGATGCATGATCTGCTTGGCACGATCGCTGCCGCCCTCCTTGTCGAAACCGCTGACGGCTTTCAGAAAGTCCTGTACTTCCGGGGTGTCGTAGATATTCACGTTCATGGTGGTGTCCTCATCGTTATGATTGTTCTGCCAAGGCAGGTCTAGGAGTCGTCCTCGCGAATCGACGACGGGTGGCGGCACAGCGGCTTGACGCTGATCTCCATGTAAGGAAACAGCGGCAGGTTGCTGATCAGGTCCTGCAACTCGGCGTTGTCCTGGACATCGAAGAGGCTAACGTTGGCGTAGCTGCCGGCGACCCTCCACAGGTGGCGCCACTTGCCTTGTCGTTGCAGCTCCTGGGCGTAGGCCTTCTCCTTCGCCTTGATCTCGCTGGCCTGTTCGGCCGGCATAGACGGCGGTAGCTTGACGGTCATTTCCACGTGAAACAGCATGCGATTCTCCTGTCTGGCGTGACGCCTTGATGCGCCTTACTGGCGCGCATAGTGGCGCAACTTGTCTTCGTCGAGGCTGATGCCCAGCCCCGGCCCCTTGGGTAACGCGATACCGAAGTCGCGATAGGCCAGTGGTTCGGCGACGATGTCGTCCTTGAGCAGCAGGGGTGCGAACATCTCGGTGCCCCAGGCCATCTCGTCCAGCGTCGCCCAGGCGTGCAGGGCGGCAGCGGTGCCGATGGAGCCCTCCAGCAAGGTGCCACCGTAGAGGCCGATACCCGCGGTCTGAGCCAGATCGCCCAATCCCAACACGCTGCGCGGACCGCCGGACTTGGCGATCTTGAGCGCGAAGGCACCACTGAAGCCGCCACCGATCAGATCGAGGCCATCGCGTGCGTCCTGCACCGCCTCGTCGGCCAGCATCGGCACCTCGAAGCGATTGGCCAGGCGGATCAAGCCGGCCTGCTCGCGGGCGGGGATCGGCTGTTCGATGAGCTCGATACCGGCCTCCTGCAGGGCGGCAATGCCGCGCACCGCGGTGGACTCGTCCCAGGCCTGATTGAGATCGACCCGGATGCCGGCGTGCTCACCGAGCGCCGCCTTGATGGCCGCCACGTGGCGCACATCCTCATCCACGGGCTTGGCCCCGATCTTGAGCTTGAAGTCGCCGTGGCGGCGGGTCTCGAGATGCTGAAAGGCCTCGTCGATATCCCGCTGGGTATCGCCGCTGGCCAGCACCCAGAGCACCGGCAGATGATCGTGCCGCGCCCCGCCGAGCAGCTCCGCCACGGAGAGCCCCAGGCGCTTGCCCTGGGCGTCGAGCAGTGCGGTTTCCAGGGCCGACTTGGCGATGGCATTGCCGCGAACATGTCGGTTCAGCCGGGCACGCAGCGCATTAAGGTTACTCGATGGCTGGCCGATCAATAGCGGTGCCAGATAGGCATCGATGTTGCACTTGATGCTCTCGGGGCTTTCCGGGCCATAGCTCAAACCGCCGATGGTAGTGCCCTCGCCCAGCCCTTCGATGCCATCGGAATGACGCATGCGCACGATCACCAGGGTCTGGCATGCCATGGTGGCCACCGACAGCTTGTGGGGCCGGATGGTCGGCAGGTCGACCAGCAATGTCTCGATGGATTCGATCGATGGGGTCATGGGGCGCATTCAGCTCTAGGGTCAAAGAAGATAGGAAGAGCTTGACCCCCTACGGACAAAGCAACCAATATCGATTGAGTGCCTTGCCATACCCTGGAGGTATCGTGGAACTACGCCACCTGCGCTATTTCTGTGTCGTGGCCGAGGAGCTAAACCTGACCCGCGCCGCCGAGCGGCTGCACATGGCGCAACCACCGCTGACCCGGCAGATCAAGCAATTGGAGAGACACCTGGGTGCTCCCCTTTTCCAGCGCCATTCGCGGGGCCTGGTGCTGACACCGCCGGGTCAGTTCTTCCACGAGCACGCCCTTCAGATCCTTGAAAAGATTGATGTCACCGTGACATCCACGCGCCACATGGCGCGTAGCAAACACCGGATATTCGGTATCGGCTTCGTGCCATCGGTGTTCTACGGGCAGTTGCCCCTACTGGTGCGAGGATTACGACAAAAGGATGACCTTGAGCTGACATTGGCGGAGTTGACCACGGTGCAGCAGGTTCAGGCGCTCAAGGCGGGGCGCATCGACATGGGATTCGGTCGGCTGTTGATCGATGATCCGGAGGTCGTGCAGGAGGTGTTGTTCGAGGAGCCGATGATGGCGGCGCTTCCGGCGGGCCACGCCTTGGAAGGCACACGGCCTACCCTGGCGCAGTTGGCCGAGGATCACTTGATCCTGTTTCCTGCCACCCCCAGACCCAGCCTGGCGGACATGGTGCTGGGGCTGTTCCGTCGCCGTGGGCTCAAGGTTCAGGTGGCGCAGGAGGCCAACGAACTGCAAACCGCGCTTGGGCTGGTGGTCTCGGGGCTCGGAATCACCCTGGTTCCCGAACAGGTGAGTCGACTCACGCGCGACGGCATCGTTTATGCCTATCTGGCGGATAGCGGCATCACCACCCCCATCATCTGTAGTCGCCGCAAGGGCGAGCCGCCCTCGGAGGTCATGCAAGCGGCCAACGAGATCCTGGAGGTGCTGGTGGAGAATCGCCGCAGCGGACGATACCCCTAGCCTAGCCTGCCAAGGCAAGAAAGAACCAAGGGGCTACCAGGTCAATGGAGTTTTCGTGGGAATCACGCCGGGTCCGGCCTCGTTTCAGCTCGCTTGCGGCGGCGAGAGCACTTCCACCATGCAGTTGCGGAATACCTCCGTGGAGCGAGAGCAGTGATGCTTGCTAGTGCCGAGATAGAACTGGCTTTCGAACCCCGGCGTATCGGGCAGAAGGACGCGCATCAGCCCCTCCTCGACCCAGTGGTCGGCGTAGTGCTTCGGCAGGTAGCCGATATAGCGGCCGCTCAGGATCAGCAGTGCATTGCTTTCCATGTGCGAGACGATCGGGCCCTCGAGCGGTGTCCGCGGGTTGTCGGTCGAGGAGAGTGAAGCGTAGCTCTTGTCGGTCAAGGTAGTGTGTTCGAGCGCCTCGGCGATCCGCGAAGAATCGGTTTCATGGAACAGCGGGTGGTCGGCCCCGCAGTAGAGCTGCTGGCGTTCGGTGAACACGGGCACGCTCTCCACGGACTCATGGGAGGGCTCCACGGGGGTGAGGATGCAGTGATAACGCCCTTCGAGCAGGCCCTGAAGGAGTTCTTCGGGCGAGGAGATATCCACGTGCAAATGGACCCCGGGGGCGCATTCCGAGAAGTTCTGGAATGCCTTCGGCAACGGGGCCGCCCGGTTCGTCGCCAGGGCGTCGACGACCCCGAAATGCAGATCGCCGCTGAGGTTGCCCCGCACGTCGGCCACGACATCGCGAAAGCCGCTGATCGAGTCGAACAGCGGCGTCAGGCTCTTGTGGATTCGCTCGCCCTCCTCGGTGAGGGCGAAGCCCTTGCGGCCGCGCTCGCAGAGCGTGAAACCGAGACGCTCCTCGAGTTGCTTGAGCTGGATGCTGATCGTCGACAACGACAGGCCCAGTACCTGCTGCGCCGCTGCGAGCCCCTGGGCCTGCACCACGGCATGAAAGACGCGCAGCAGTTTCAGGTCGAAATCGGTAAGGTTCGGGACATTGGGATGTCGTGCGGTCATGGGTCATCGACCATAGCTGGACGAAGCGGGCGTAGCTCAATTTAGACCACGCGCCATGACATCTGGCAACCCCCCTGCGCCAACGCAAGCCCCTCGTGGGGGGAATCGCACTTCAGCAATAACAAACTTCACTTTGATAGCCGGTAATGGTTTGCCCGACAGGCAGTGAATATGCTGAAGGCGTACAGGCTGCCGCTTGGGTTCATGTCATGAGATCGAACCCGGTGCCGCAACAATAACAAGACCCCATCGAGCACCGTGTAGAGCATCAGGAAGCCTCTTCGCCGTGCTCACCCAGCGCGAGGAATGAGGAACAACAACATGACGATCTTCGATTTCCCTGCCAGAAACAGACTGGCCGCCGCCGTTTTCTGCGCATCGTTCATGACGCTACCCGCCATGTCTCCTGCGCAAGCCAAGGAGCCGGTCAACATCGGCCTGAATGTGTCGTGGCCCGGATTCTCGTTCCTCGAGGTGGCCCGGCAGAAAGGTCTGGCGGAAGACTACGACCTGAACCTGACCATCTTCGAAGACCCTCTCGGCGGCCATGCGGCACTTGCTGCCGGTCAGATCGACGTCTATCTCAGCACCGCCGAGTACACGCCATTCGCCATCGAGCGCGGCACGGACACGGTCCTGGTATCGCATCTCAATATTTCCTATGGCGTCGACAAGATCCTCAGTGCCAGGGAGACGGATGCCCAGGAGCTGAAGGGCAAGAAGGTCGGGGCGCCGCAAGCCTATATCGGCGAGATACTCATGGGGATGTGGCTCGACAGCGAAGGGTTGATGCCGAAAGACGTCGACTGGGTGAACCTGAATGCGGACGAGGCCGTAGGGCCGGTCATGTCCGGTGACCTGGCGGCAGCCTACATGTACGAACCCTGGGTGACACGCGTCCTCGAGAATCTCGACACGGCCACGATCGTCGCGAATACCGCCGAGCCCCGCTACCTCGATACCGGGATCTTCATGGACGCGATGTACATGAACAAGAATTTCATCGCCGAGCGGCGCCAGGCCGCGATGGACATCATCCGTGCCCGGTTCGACGCCCTGCAGTACTGGCATGACAACACGCAGGAGGTGAACCAGCTGTTCTCGGACTATCTGCAATGGCCGGTGTCCGATATCGAGTCGGTCGTGGGCACCAACGGCAAGTATCTGGATGACGGCCTGTACATGCTCGATTTCGATGAGACCGCTCGCATCTGCGGCGTGCTGGAGGGCGATCCCCCGCATGGAATCGATAACGGCTCGATGGTCCAAAGCGTCCGACTGACCAACGAGTGGTGGGTGAAGCTCGGCCTGATGGACGCGATGCAGGAGGCCGAAAAGGGCGTCGACTGCAGCCTGACGGCCGATCTGGTCGAGAGTGGCTATCGTCAGTCCATGTCCGCCCGTTAGCGCAAGACCCGGGACAGCGACACGCCAGTCGCCGGCACCGGGTCTCTCGTCTCGACGTATCAACGGGAGGAGCCAAGATGGAAGTTGCATCCAAGAGCAGTGCCTACCGGGCCCGCTGGTTCGAGTTCCTGACGCCGACCTCGAAAAGGTGGCGCCTCCTCCTCGGCGCCACGGTATGGGTCATTTTCTTCGGCCTCTGGGAAATGGCCGTCCTGTGGGGCTGGGTCAACACGCTGCTGGTCCCTTCTCCACTGGAGGTGATCCGCACGCTCTATGAGCTGTTCGCCGAGCGAGGCTTCCTGTCGGATGTCGGCATCAGCATCGCGCGCATTCTCGGCAGCTTTCTGGTGGCCTGCACCCTGGCGATCCCCCTCGGCATTCTCATGGGCTCGTTCAAGACGGTCGAGGCGTTCTTCAACCCCTTCGTATCGGCGTGGCGCTATCTGCCGGCGCCAGCCTTCATACCGATCCTGCTGATGTGGTTCGGTACCGGCGAGCTGCCGAAGCTGGCGTTACTTTTCCTCGGTGTCATCTTCTTCTTGATCACCTTGATCATGGACCACACCAGCCAGGTACGGGCGGAACTCATCGAGACCGCGATGACCCTCGGCGGCCAACGCTGGCAGATCCTCTGGACGGTCGTCGTTCCGGCGGTGCTGCCGAACATTCTCACCTCGATGCGCCAGATGCTGGCCATCGCCTGGACCTACCTGGTGATCGCCGAGATCATCGCCTCGACCACCGGCATCGGCGCGATGATGATGCGCGCGCGGCGCTTCCTGCATACCGACGAGATCATGGCCGGGATCCTGATCATCGGGATACTCGGTCTCGCCTTCGACGTGCTGTTCCGCTGGCTGCAGCGCGTCCTGTTCCCCTATCTCGACCAGGAGGGGCACTGATGAACATGCTCGATGAGGATCGCATGGCCCAGTCATCGCCCAGCGCATGCCCCCCGCCGACCGACACCCCGAAGCTGCGGTTGGCGAACGTGAGCAAGTCGTTCCACGTGCCGCGCGGTGAGGCCATCGAGGCGATCAAGGATGTCAGCTTCACCACGCTGGAAAACGAGGTCTGCGTGCTTCTTGGCCCCTCCGGCTGCGGCAAGTCCACCGTGCTGCGCATGGTGGCGGGGCTGGAGCAACCCTCCAGCGGCGAACTGATGCTCGACGGCTGTCCGATCACGGGCCCGTCGCAAGAGCGGGGCATGGTCTTCCAGGCCTATACCTCCTTCGACTGGCTGACGGTGCAGCAGAACGTCGAGTACGGCATGCGGCTCAACCACGTTCCCAAGGCACAGCGACGCGAGCGGGCCAGGCATTTCATCGAACTGGTGGGGCTGAGCCGTTTCGCCGGCGCCTACCCCCGGCATCTGTCCGGGGGCATGAAGCAGCGCGTCGCGATCGCACGCACCCTGGCCAACGAACCGGCGATCCTCCTGATGGATGAACCCTTCGGGGCGCTCGATGCCCAGACACGCTGGCAGATGCAGGAACTGATGATGAGCATCGTCGAGTCCGCCAACACGACGATTCTGATGGTCACCCACGATATCGAGGAGGCGATCTTCCTGGCCGATCGGATCGAGTTCATGTCTCGCCATCCGGGCCGGGTCCATGAAGAGATCATCCCCTCGTTCAAGCAGGGGCGCCGGTTACGCCACAAGGAAGAACTGATCGGCCTGGCCGGCTACGGCGATCTCGAACGCCATATCCTCCACCTGATGCGCGCCCAGGGTGGCGAGGACTTCGAGCACTGAGTGCCCGAGGCAATGGCTCACGCATGGAGTTGATGAGGGAACAGATTCTATGAACCAACCGACCGTCATGATGGCCGAGATGACCTGGCCCGAATTCGGTGAGCGCCTAGCGAGCGATCCGATCGTGTTTCTACCGACCGGCATGCTCGAACAGCACGGGCCGCATCTGCCCATGGGCGTGGATCACCTGCTGCCGACCGCCATCGCCGCGGTGGTGGCGCGGGAGGTCGATGGCATCGTCGCACCGCCCGTCAACTATGGCTACAAGTCGATGCCGCGCACCGGGGGCGGGCCTTCCTTCCCCGGCAGCACCGGCCTCGATGGCGCCACCCTGAGCGCCGTGGTGCGCGACATCATCCGGGAACTCGCGCGCCATGGCGTGCGCCGCATCTGCGTCATCGACGGCCATTTCGAGAACCTGTGGTTTCTCAACGAAGGCATCGACCTGGCGATGCGCGATGTCGGCGCGACGGGCCTGCGCGTGATGTGCCTGCAACACTGGGAGTTTTTGACCCGCGACACCCTCGACGCCGTCTTCCCCGAGGGTTACCCGGGGATCGAGCTCGAACACGCCGCGGTACTCGAGACCTCGCTGATGATGCATTTCTACCCCGAACTGGTGCGAATGGACCGCATTCCGGACAACGCGCCAATGGAGGCCCCGCCCTACGACGTCTGGCCTGCGCGGCGGGAATGGGTGCCGGAGACGGGCTCGCTGACCTCGGCGGCACAGGCCACGCCGGAAAAGGGGATGCTCATGGTCGAGCAGTACCGCCGCGACATGGTGGCGGCAGTCCGGCGCGAGTTCCTCTCGTGATCGGCTTGTGGCATTGCCGAGGCGGCCGCCCTTACGGGCCAGGGAGCATGTGATGACGGTTTCTTTCGATTTCAGTGGTCAGACGGTGCTCGTCACCGGCGCGAGTCGCGGCATCGGCTTCGGCGTGGCCCAGGCGTTCGCAGATGCCGGTGCGCGGGTCTGCGTACTCGCGGAGGACGCGGGTATCGAGAAGGCGGCGCGGACCCTCTCGGCCACCACCGGAGGCAACGTCCGGGCCCTGCGCTGCGACATCTCCGACCCCGATGCCGTGCACAGGGCGCTCGACGGTTTCGGTCGGCTCGATGTGCTGATCAACAATGCCGGGGTGGAGCTGCCGACACCGGTGGAAGAAGGCCACTCCGCCATCGACGATGCCTTCCGGCGGATCATCGACGTGAATGTCATGGGCACCTGGTGGGTGACCCGGGCGGCGCTGCCGCAGATGGGTGAAGGCGGCCGAATCCTGATCACGTCGTCGATCTGGGGGCGCACGGCCGTGCCCGGGTTCGCCGCCTATGTGGCGTCGAAGCACGCGCTGATCGGTATCGCCCGGACCCTTTCGCGCGAACTTGGCCCCCGCGGGATTCGAGTCAACGCCGTCTGCCCGGGCTGGGTGCGCACCGAGGCGTCGCTTCGCTCCCTGGCGGTGATGGCCCAGGAGCGAGGCATCAGTGAAGACGCAATGGGCGACGCGCTGGCGGCCAATCAGTCCCTGGATGGCCTGATGGACCCCACCGACGTGGCAGGCCTGTATCTCTACCTGGCCTCCGAGGCGGCCGCCAATCTGACCGGCCAGGCGATCCAGGTCGATCGCGGGGAGGTGATGGCATGAGTGACACGCTCGCTGGCGTGCGCGCACTGGTGACGGGGGGTTCCCGCGGCATCGGACGCGCGATCGCGATCTCGTTGGCGGCGGCAGGTGCACGGGTGGCCTTTGGCTACCACGGCGACGGCCAGGCGGCGCATTCCACACTGGCAACAGTGCGCGCTCATGACGCCTCGGCCTTTGCGATCGAGGCGGACGTGTCGGTGGAAGCCGAGGCGGTCGCGATGGTCGATCGTGCCATCGACGGCCTGGGGGGGCTCGACGTGGTGGTCAACAATGCGGGGATTCTTCACGAGGTCGGCCTGCTGGACACCTTGGTGGCCGATTTCGATGCGGTCGTCGGCGTCAACCTGCGCGGCACCTTTATCGTCGGGCGTGAGGCGATCCGGCACATGACGCGCCACGCCGGCGGTCGCGTGATCAACATCGCCTCCGACCTCGGCTACCTCGGCCGCGAGCGCAATACTGCCTACTGCGCCTCGAAGGCGGGTATCGCGGCGATGACCCGCTGCTGGGCCCGCGAGTTCGCTCCCGACATCCTGGTCAACGCCGTCGCCCCCGGCCCGGTCGACACCGACATGCTCGGGGCGGAGGTCATGAGCGAGGAGCAGCGGCACAAGGAAGCCGAGATTCCGCTTGGCCGCATCGGCCATCCCGAGGAGGTCGCCGCCCTGGTCACCTTCCTGGCCGGGCCACAGGCGACCTTCATCACCGGCCAGACCTACGGCGTCAACGGCGGCAGCGTCATGACCTGACTGACACCAGACCTTCAACAACGCCATAACGAGCACGCACAGAAGGAAGACCACGATGGCCCACGACGATTCCTACTTCCGACCGCTCGGCGGTAGCGAGCTGCCACGCTTTGCGGGACGCTCCACCTTCATGCGACTGCCGCTGATCGACGATCCGTCGGAAGTCGATATCGCCCTCATCGGATTGCCCTGGGACAGCGGCTCGACGAACCGGGCCGGCCAGCGCCACGGTCCACGCGAGATCCGCAACAACTCGACCATGATGCGGCTCGTCCATCAGGCAAGCCGCATCGCGCCTTATGACCTGTGCCGCATCGCCGATCTTGGCGACGTGCCGGTCAACCCCATCGACATCCGGGACACGCTCGAACGCGCGACCGCATTTTACCGGCGTGTTCATCAGGCCGGCGCGGCACCGCTCACCGCCGGCGGCGACCATCTCGGCACGCTACCGATCCTGCGCGGCCTCGCTCGCGACGAGCCGATGGCCCTGGTCCAGTTCGATGCGCATTCGGACACCAACGACACCTATTTCGGCGATAATCCCTACACCCACGGGACGCCGTTTCGCCGCGCGATCGAGGAAGGGCTACTCGATCCCAGGCGCATCATCCAGATCGGCATTCGCGGCTCCCTGTACGAGGCGAGCGACCTCGACTGGGCGCATGAGCAGGGGATTCGGGTCCTCGAGATCGAGGAGTACTTCGACCTGGGGCCGGACAAGGTGGTCGAGGAAATCTGGCGAGTGGTGGGCGATACGCCGACCTATGTCACCTTCGACATCGACGCGCTGGACCCGGTCTACGCCCCCGGCACCGGCACCCCCGAGATCGGCGGCTACTCGACCCGAGAGGCCCAGCGCATGATCCGCGGCCTGCGCGGCCTCAATCTCGTCGGTGCCGACGTCATGGAGGTCGCCCCGCCCTTCGATTCCTCGGGCATCACCGCCCTGGCCGGCGCGAGCCTGATGTTCGAACTGCTGTGCGTGCTCGCCGACGCGGTTGCCAAGCGTCGCTGAAGCTGGACTTTGGCGGGGAGGGCCGACGAGGTGTGGCGGACGCACCCCGCGTCTCGACTTCCCAGCCGAGGCTTGCTCCTGGGCGAGATAGGCGCGGCGCAGAAAAACAAAAGGCCCTGCGACTGCTCGCAGGGCCTCGATGGACTGGCCCGCCCTATAGGATTCGAACCTATGACCTTTGCCTCCGGAGGGCAACGCTCTATCCAGCTGAGCTAAGGGCGGAAACTGCGACATGAGCGCGCAGTCGACGCGCAGTATCCTACGCGCCTGATCTCGCTGTGTCCAGCCACCATCGGCACTACCTTGGACATCAACCGGCACGATGCGCCCAATGGCGCAGAAGAGTGCATTTTCCAGCTCCACCGGTTGCCGCTATACTGTCGGCTTTCGAGCATTGGCGCCGAATCGCGTTTACCGACAAGACCGCAAGAGGTGGTGAGAGTGAAATTCAAGAAACCGATCATGGCAACTCTGGCCACTCTTGGCCTGATTGCCGGTATGGCTTCAGCGCAGGATTCCAACATGTCCAAGGAGGCAATCGCCGAGCGGCTCAAGCCGGTGGGCGAGCTGTGCCTGCAAGGCGACGATTGCGGCAGCGGCTCTCCTGCAGCGGCGGCGGCAAGCGGTGGCGGCGACAGCGGCGGCAAGTCCGGCGAGGAAATCTACAATAGCGTATGCATGGCGTGCCACGAGACCGGGGCTGCCGGTGCACCGGTCCGCAGCGACGAGGCGGCCTGGTCGGAGCGAACATCCAAGGGCTTCGACACTCTGTTGGCCCACTCCATCAACGGCTTCAATGCCATGCCGGCCCGGGGGGGCAATCCCAACCTTTCGGATGAGGAAATGCATGCCGCGACGGCCTATTTGCTCGAGCCCGTCATGGACGTTCCCGCTCAGGGGAGTGGCGAACAGGCCGCTTCCGATGGCGGTGAGGCCTCCGGCGAGGGCCAGGAGGCCGCCAGCGCGGATGCAGGGCAGCAGGAACAGCAGGCGATGGCACAAAATGATGCCGGCGGCGACCAAGAAGGTGCGAATGCCGATCAGGGCGGTGCTGCCGAGACGGCGGCCGCGGGCAACGACGGCGCTTCCGATCTGCCCGGCGCCGACAAGATCGGAAGCTGTGTGGCCTGCCATGGCCAGGACGGCATGGGCACCGCGCCCATGTACCCCAACCTCGCGGGGCAGAATGCCGCCTATATGGAGAGCGCCCTGAAGGCCTATCGCGCCGGCGAGCGTCAGGGTGGCATGTCCGCGGTCATGACGCCCATGGCCTCCTCGCTCTCCGACGAGGACATCACCGACATCGCCGAGTACTACAGCCAGCAGACTCCCTGATGTAGCCCCGGCTCACGCGCTTCGAGCCCCGCATGGCAGCTGCCGTGCGGGGCTCTTTTCGTCCATGACGACCGGGCTAGCCCAGCAACGAACGCAACCCGGCGATGGCATCCTTGCCCCGGGCCTGCTTCCTGTCCGGGTCTTCCTTGTCGGCACGGCCTTCCCACTCCAGATCCTCCTCGGGCAGTTCGTCGAGAAAGCGGCTGGGCGTGCAGTCCATCAGTTCGCCATAGGCCTTGCGCTGGCGCGCCAGGGTCAAGGTCAGGGTGCGTCGGGCGCGGGTGATGCCCACGTAGGCCAGACGCCGCTCCTCCTCCACCGTGCCGGCCTCGATGGAGTTGCGATGCGGCAGCAGCTCTTCTTCAAGCCCCATCAGGTAGACGTGGGGAAACTCCAGGCCCTTGGAGGCGTGCATGGTCAGAAGCTGCACCCGGTCGGAGTCGTCTTCCTCGGCCTGCTGTTCGAGGATGTCGCGCAGCACCAGCCGCGAGATCGCCGACTCGACATCGTCGGTCTCTTCACCTTCCTCGCGCTCCATGGACTTCTCGAGCTGGTCGATCAGGGTCCATACGTTGGCCATGCGCCGTTCGGCGATGGTCGGCGCGCTGGCGTTCTGGAACAGCCAGGCCTCGTAGTCCATGTCACGGATCATCTCGCGAATCGCCGCGATGGCATCATTCTGGTCCATGCGCCTGCGCACGCCGTCGATGAAATGCACGAAGCGGCCCAGGCGCTCCACGGCCCGGGTCGACAAAATCTGCTCGAGTCCCAGTTCGTGACAGGCGGCGAACAGCGATACGCCGCGCCCGGTGGCCTGGTCGTTGGCATAGTTGGCGAGCTTTTCCAGGGTGCCGGGGCCGATCTCGCGGCGGGGCACGTTGACGATGCGCAGGAAGGCATTGTCGTCGCCGGGGTTGATCAGCAGGCGCAGGTAGGCCATGGCGTCCTTGATCTCGTTGCGCGAGAAGAAGGAGGTGCCGCCGGAAAGCTTGTAGGGAATCTGGTAGTGCTGCAGCTTGAGCTCGAGCAGCCGGGCCTGGAAGTTGCCCCGGTAGAGCACCGCGAAGTCACGCCACTCGGCGGATTCCTTGATGCGCCGGGTGAGGATCTCGCTGGCTACCCGCTCCGCCTCGGCCTCCTCGTGGCGATTGACGACGATGCGAATCGGATCGCCCTGGCCCATGTCCGACCACAGGGTCTTCTCGTAGACGTGGGGATTGTTGGCAATCAGGGTGTTGGCGGCCCGCAGGATCACCCCGGTGGAGCGGTAGTTCTGCTCCAGCTTGATGACCCGCAAGCGAGAGAAGTCTTCGCCGAGGGTGACCAAGTTCTCTGGACGGGCGCCGCGCCAGGCATAGATCGACTGATCGTCGTCGCCAACCACGGTGAAGGTGGCACGCTCGCCCATCAACAGCTTGACCAGCAGGTACTGGCTGACGTTGGTGTCCTGGTACTCGTCGACCAGCATGTAGTGGATCTTGCGCCGCCAGCGGGCCAGCGCCTCGACATCGCTCGACAGCAGCACCACCGGCAGCAGGATCAGGTCGTCGAAATCGACGGCATTGTAGGCCTTCAGGTGTCGGTTGTAGGCCTCGAAAAGCCGCGCGCAATACTGCTCGTCCTCGTCCACCGCACGGGAAAGCGCCTGGGCCGGTAATATCAGGTCGTTCTTCCAGGTGGAGATCTGGTTCTGCACGCGGTTGATCTGGTCGGCATCGACCTGGGCGTCCTTTTGCATCAGGTCGCGCAGCAACACCTTGGCATCCTCCGGGTCGAACAGCGAGAAACCCGGCTTGTAGCCGAGCGCCTTGAGTTCGGCCCGGATGATGTTGAGCCCCAGGGTATGGAAGGTCGAGACCGTCAGGCCGTGGCCCTCGCGGCCCTTGAGCATCTGCCCGACCCGCTCCTTCATCTCCCGGGCGGCCTTGTTGGTGAAGGTCACCGCGGCGATCCGGCGGGCGCTCATGCCGCACTCCTGGACCAGGTAGGCGATCTTGGTGGTGATCACGCTGGTCTTGCCCGAGCCGGCGCCGGCGAGCACCAGGCAGGGGCCGTCGATGTAGCGCACGGCTTCCTGCTGACGAGGGTTGAGCTTGGCAAGACGTTGCTGAATGGACATCACATTACTCAGGGTCGACGGCACCGGCGAATTCCAACTGGCGCCAGGCCTCGAACACGATCACCGCACAGGCGTTGGAGAGATTCAGGCTGCGGCTGTCGGGCAGCATGGGAATACGCAGCCGCTGCCCGCGGGGCAGGTCATCAAGCATCGCCTGGGGCAGGCCGCGCGTCTCGGGGCCGAACACCAGGGCATCGCCCGCACGATAGCCCGGCTCATGATAACCGGTGCGCCCCCGGGTGGACACGGCGAACACCCGGGCCGGCGCGATATCGCGCAGAAAGGCCGGCCAGTCCGCATGCACCCGCACCCTCGCCCATTCGTGATAGTCCAGCCCGGCCCGCCGCAAGCGCTTGTCATCGAGGGCGAAGCCCAGGGGTTCGATCAGATGCAGGCGAAAGCCGGTATTGGCGCACAAGCGGATCAGGTTCCCGGTGTTGGGCGGAATCTCGGGCTCGTAGAGCACCACGTCAAGCATGGGAGTACCTGGCAAAAACGCGCTCGAGCCCCGCAATGGAGCTCGAGTCGGGAAGCACCTGGCGCACGTTCATGATCGGTTCATGAACGGTTCCTCAGAGGATGTTTACAAAACAGGCGAACGAAGGCAAGACAAGGCGAAATTGGAAGAAAAAGCGCAGTTTACGTGCGGTAAATGAGCATTTTGATGACAATTTCAACGCTGTATTGCCGAGTGCAGGCATTTTGTAGACACCCTCTCAGAAGATCATCCGCAAGCCGGCCAATGCCCCGCTGTCCAGGGTCTCGTCGCCATGGCGATTGTCGAATTCCGCCTCGACCCGGCGGTAGCCGACGTAGGCATCGACATTGCGCACCACGCGGTAGCGGGCCCGCAGGCCGTACTCGAGGCTGTCCTCGAGCTCGTCGCTGGTGACCACACCGGGGGTATAGAAGCCGTAGCCGCCCAGGGAGAGCCGTGGGATGGCAGGCACATAGACGTAGCCGTAACCCCCCAGGCCCAAACCGCCGCCATCGCCGTAATCGGTATCGAACTGGCTCCAGCGCGCACCGATGCCGACGTCGTAGTCGCGGTTGGACTCGGTTCCCATCACCTGCGCATGCATGGCGGTGACATCCTCGTTGTCGTCGCTGCTGAGAAGCCCCCCGCCGAGTTCCAGATTGGGGGCGAGATTGCCGTTGGCCTCGAACTGCACCGCATCGTTGTTGAGGTTCAGGTCAAGATTGCCGGCCTGGGCCGCAACGCTTCCCAGACTCAGAAAGGTAGCGCCCACCAGCGCCAAACGGATTTTCATCGATTGTCTCCTTGAATCTGAACGTTCTACACGGACAGGACACCGTAGCGGTCCCGATACGCCCGAATGGCCTTCGCATGCGCCGCTAGGGAGCTATCGGCGTGCACCTCTAGATATTCAAGCACCTGATCGAGGTTGACGATACTCACTACAGGCATACCATAGCGCGCCTCGACATCCTGAATGGCACTGCGGGCCTCGTCGCCCCGGCCGCGTTCCTGGCGATCCAGGGCGATGACCACCCCGGCGGCCCGGGCGCCGGCGGCATCGATCAGCCCCATGACCTCGCCGATGGCCGTCCCGGCGGTGATCACATCGTCTATGATCAGGATGCGGCCCTCGAGCTCGGCACCGATGATGTTGCCGCCTTCGCCGTGATCCTTGGCCTCCTTGCGGTTGAAGGCAAAGGGCAGGTCACGGTCGTGATGGTCGGCCAGGGCGATGGCCGTGGCGGATGCCAGGGAAATCCCCTTGTAGGCCGGTCCGAACAGCATATCGGTTTCGAGGCCGCTGTCGACGATCGCCTGGGCGTAGAAACGGCCCAGACGCGCCAGCGCCGCACCGCTGCGAAACAGGCCGGCATTGAAGAAGTAGGGGCTGACACGGCCGGACTTCAGGGTGAACTCGCCGAAGGTGAGCACGCCCTGTTCGATGGCGAAGGCTATGAACTCACGCTGATACGCTTGCATGTGATCGGTCACGAGCCTTCCTATCATGGTTATTGATTAGCGCCATTTACCCAAACGTCTAAAGCTCGGGTATGATACACGCGCGACGAAAAAGGGACCATGTATGAAAATCGCCAGCATCAACCTCAACGGAATTCGCGAAGCGGTCGAGCGAGGCTTTCTCGACTGGCTTGACGAGCAGGATGCCGACGTCGTCTGCGTGCAGAACCTGAAGGCCAAGAGCTTCGAGCTCGATGACAGCATTCTCTACCCTTCCGGCTACGAGGGCTACTTCCTGGATGCCGAGCAGGAGGGTTTCTCGGGGGTCGGCCTCTATTGCCGCAAGATCCCCAAGGCCATCATGTACGGCCTGGGCTTCGAGCAGTGCGATCTCGAGGCACGCTTCCTGCAGGCCGACTACGACCGCTTCAGCATCGCCAGCTTCCTGATGCCCGACGGCAGCGACTACGCCGCCAAGCAGGCCTTCATGGCCCAGTACCAGGACTACCTGGGCAAGATGGCCCGCAAGCGCCGAGAGTACATCATCTGCGGTACCTGGCACATCGCCCACAAGACCCTGGACCTGGCCAACTGGGCAGACAACCAGACCACCCCGGGCTTCAAGCCCGAGGAACGCGCCTGGATGGATCAGGTATTCGGGCCCATCGGCTTCATCGACACCTTCCGCGAGATCAACCGCGACGCCGGGGAATACACCTGGTGGCCCAAGCTCGACCAGGACGTGCCGCGCGCGCGCCAGGAAGGCTGGCGCATCGACTATCAACTGGTCGGCCCCAACTTCCGCCGTCACGTGGTGGACGCCTGGATCGACCATGAGGCGACCTTCTCCGAGTTTGCGCCATTGATCGTCGAGTACGACCTGGAATTGTAGCCCGCGATTTTCGTCGTGCCCACAAGAACGCCGGCCTTCACGCCGGCGTTCGGTGTTTCAGCGGCGAGTCACTCGCGCAGCCCCAGCGCCTCGCGCTGATGGGCGAACAGCTCGGCACCCGCCTTCTCGGCCAGATCGAGCATGGCATCGAGCTCGGCCCGGGAGAACGCCGCCGTCTCGGCGGTGCCCTGGACTTCGATCAACCCGCCGCCTTCGGTCATCACCACGTTCATGTCGGTCTCGGCGCCGCTGTCCTCGGGATAATCCAGGTCCACCACCGGGGTGCCGCGGAACATGCCCACCGAGACCGAGCTGACCAGCTCCTTGAAGGGATCGCCCTTGATCAGCTTCTGGCGCTGCAGATGGCGGATGGCGTCGATCAGCGCCACGCAACCGCCGGTGATCGAGGCGGTACGGGTGCCGCCATCGGCCTGGATCACGTCGCAGTCGACGGTGATGGTGTATTCACCGAGCTTCTTGAGATTCACCGCGGCGCGCAGGCTGCGGCCGATCAGGCGCTGGATCTCCAGGGTGCGACCGCCCTGCTTGCCGCGGGCCGCCTCCCGGCCCCCTCGAGTATGGGTGGCTCGCGGCAGCATGCCGTATTCTGCCGTCACCCAGCCCTGACCTTTGCCGCGCAGCCAGCGCGGCACCCCGGCTTCGACGCTGGCGTTGCACAGCACCTTGGTGTCGCCGAAGGTGACCAGAACCGACCCTTCAGCATGGCGGGTATAATCCCGAGTGAGGGTGATGTGTCGGGTCTGGTCCGGCTGTCGTCCGCTGGGGCGCCTGCTCGCTGAATGCATAGTACCTCTTGAAATCCTGTGACGGAGAGTGAGAAACACGTGTATCGGTGGAGGCCATTCTACACGTCAGCCCGATTCGAATCCGTTACACTCGGTGCTTTACTCACTCCGGCGCGAGGATATTTCCATGGCCCACAGCATGACCGCCTTCACCCGGCAGACCCGGGACGCCGCCTGGGGCAGCCTGCAACTGGAGCTGCGCTCGGTGAACCAGCGCTATCTGGAGCCGCATTTCCGACTGCCGGAATCCCTGCGCGATCTCGAGCCGACCTTTCGCGATAGCCTGCGCAACCGCCTGGCCCGGGGCAAGGTGGAGTGCACGCTGCGCTTCGAGCCCGCCACTACCGGGGAATCTCTCACCGTCAACCGCTCTCGCCTCGCGGAACTCGGCCGTGCGCTGCAGGAGATTCGTGCCGAAATCCCCGAGGCGACATCCCCCGACGCCCTGGCGTTGCTCGATCATCCCGGGGTGATCGAGGTTCAGGGCACCGACCTGGACGAGGTAAAGCGCGAGGCATCGACCCTGTTCGACGACGCCCTCACTGACTTGATCGCCGGCCGCGCCCGGGAAGGCGAGCGCCTGGCGGAACTCATCCATCTGCGCCTGCAGGCCGTGCGCGGCCAGGTGGCCGAGGTCCGCGCACTGCTGCCCTCGATACTCGAACGCCAGCGCCACCAGCTCTCGGAACGCCTTGCCGCCCTCGAGGCCGATCTCGACCCCCAGCGCCTCGAGACCGAGATCGCACTGCTCGCCCAGAAGGCCGATGTCGACGAGGAACTCGACCGCCTCGAGACCCACGTCACCGAGGTCGAGCGCCAGCTCAAGCAGAAGGGCCCGGTCGGCCGTCGCCTGGATTTCTTGATGCAGGAGCTCAACCGCGAGGCCAACACCCTATCCTCGAAATCCGTGGTCGCGGACACCACCCGCTGCGCGGTGGAGCTCAAGGTGCTGATCGAGCAGATGCGGGAGCAGATCCAGAACATCGAGTGATGTCCATGACCTTCCATGGGAACCTACAACTCATTATTTTTTAACAGAAAACATTGAGGCTTTGTCTACGGAAGTCTACGAAAATCTAGCTTAATCCAGCGCCAAGTGGGGAGTACAATGGGGAGCAAACCGGCGTACTACCCACCAAAAGGCGATATTTTCCAATGGGTACTCCCCACTTCAAACGCTCGCACTCGCGCTTCGTCACCCCGTGCAACAGCGCACATGCTTTGGCAGCTCCGCCTCAAAAGCTTGCTAGACAAGCATTTGTTGATTCACGCCCTATCCTGCCTGCCACTCAATCAAGCAACTGTTTCAATTTTTCCGGCACGCTGAGGGGAGTCTAATGGGAAGCTTTACCGCCAAGAAGATCCAGTCCCTGATCAAGGACGGAAGACCTGGACGCTACAGCGACGGCAACGGCCTCTACCTGATGATCCCCAGAAAGGGCGCACCCTACTGGATGCTGCGGTACACATTCGCCGGAAAGCGGCGTGAGCTGACGCTAGACAAGTACGCTGACCGTTCCTTGGCAGAGGCTCGCGAGAAAGCTGTAGAGGTCCAAAGGGCCATCCGCAACGGCGTCGACCCCCTCGAAGAGCGCAAGCGTGAGGAGCAGATCAAAATTCACACCGTCAGGGAACTCTTCGGAGATTGGCATCACGACTTGGAGAAGCGCCTCAAGCATCCAAACATCCCGAAGCGAATCTTCGAGAAGGAGGTGTCGCCCTCGATCGGACATCTGACCCTAGAAAGGGTCACCCCTATGGATGTACGAGCCATCATCAGGAAAGTCGCCAGCAGTGGTCGCCCGGCCATTGCTAACGACACCCTGATGTACCTGAAGCAGCTGTTCAATCACGCCATTAAGCTAGGGTTGCTCACCTACAACCCGGCCGCGGCCTTCAACGTCAACGATGCGGGAGGCATCGAGAAAAGCCGCGACCGGGCGCTGAGCCTCAGTGAGATTCACCATGTCTTCCAAGTCTTCAGGGAAAACAGCGACAGCTTCAGCCGCGACAACTACCTCGCCTGCGCCCTACTCCTAGTTTTGGGGGTTCGCAAGGCCGAGCTGACCGAAGCCCAATGGTCAGAATTCGACTTGAAGAGCAGACGATGGGAGCTCTCTGCTGCGCGCAGCAAGACTGGCACCGGAATTGCCATCCCTCTTCCTCCGCAAGCGGTAGGCTGGCTGGAAGAGCTTAAGATCCGCGCCTGCGGCTCGGACTATGTCTTTCCTAACCGCCGCAGCAGTAAGCGGCCCTACATGGGCAAGGACACGCTGAATCGTGCCATTGCTAAGCAATTCGGTAAGGAACCAGGCAAGAAACCGCAACCAGAGAATAAAATGGGAAATATTGCCGAGTTTACAGTTCACGATCTGCGACGTACTTGCCGCAGCTTGCTGGCTGCAGTAGGTGTGCCTGGGCATGTCGCTGAGCGCTGCTTGAATCACAAGCTGAAGGGGACAGAGGGCATTTACGACCGTCATGACTACTTTAATGAACGGAAAGAGGCCCTGACCAAAGTGGCAAAGCTGGTTGAGCCTGCCATCAGCTGTGTATCAATGGACGTTGAATAAGATGGTGAGATAGCGAAAGCGTAAGCACACCACCCAAGGGAGGCAGGTCACGTGCTGTGCGACCTATCCTCCTTCTGTTTCTTGCACTTATAGCTTCAGCTCTGAATTCGCCACTTGTAGTGGTCAACTACTGACCTCACCATAATAAACGGGTGAGGCTTTCAGCAGTTTCTTGACATGATCACGACATCGCTTTATCCACGATGTCATGCGTTTAAGCCATTGCCTAAACCCAGCGCATCCTTGAACATCAAGTTCGCCCGTTTGCGTTTTATCCAACTCCATAAGGACTCCGTTGGATTCAGTTCAGGCGCATAAGGTGGCAGCGACTCCAGACTCAGACGTGCCTGAACGTTCGGCTGGCACAGCCACTCACGAACCTCTCGGCATCGATTAACCGGGGCGTTGTCCCAGATGACTCGCAGTTTGCCGCGCCAGTACCGGAGCAGCGTCTTCAGGAAGGTAACGATGGTGGCCCCGGTAACGGTTCCCGGCATCCAACTGAAATAGGTTCATCCCTGAAGTAACACGGCGCCAAGTACCATGTGGCGGGGCGACTGCCCTCGCTTCCCTTTGACGACCGGGTCCTGCCCACGGGAGCAAACGTCTTCCGATGATGCGAGCAGAGGTGAAGCTCGACTCATCTATGAAGATCAGGGTTTCTTTCTGCTCCTAAGCCTGTTTTTTAATTCCGGCCAGATCACGTCTCGCCAGTGTTCGATAGCGGCTTCGTCGCGGCGGATATCCTGTCGTCTGAACTTCTACCAGGACCATCCCCACCGCTTAAGAAGCCGCCCCATATGCGTCTGGCTGTAGTGAAGGAAACGCTGCATAAATCCCGCCGTAACTGCCTGATCGCCAACGGCAAGGTAGAATCTGACCATCCCGCCACCGTCTGACAGAGCCACCCGATGAAGCAGATCTCGTTCGCACAGGCTGAGCACCAAAACAAGAAAAAGGTTACCCGCCGTGAGCGGTTCCTGGCCCAGATGGACGCCCTGGTGCCTTGGCAACGGCTGATCGACGCGCTGTCACCGTCCTACTTCCCCAACGCAGCGGGCAAGCGCGGCCGTCCGCCCATCGGCCTGGCGCGCATGCTGCGGATCTACTTCCTCCAACAGTGGTATGCGCTCGCCGACGAGGCGCTCGAAGATGCGATCTATGATAGTCAGGCCATGCGCGATTTCATTGGTATTGACCTGGCCATCGAGAGCGTGCCGGACGCGACCACACTGCTGCGTTTCCGCCATCTGTTGGAGAAGCATGCCCTGACCCAACGGATCTTCGAGGAGATCAACGCCAGCCTGGCCGAGCAGGGCCTGTTCATGCGCGAGGGCACCATCGTCGACGCCACTATCGTGGCCGCCGCGCCCTCCACCAAGAACAAGGCCAAGCAGCGCGATCCGGAGATGAAGCAGACCAAGAAGGGCAACCAGTGGTATTTCGGCATGAAGGCCCATATCGGCGTCGATGCCGTCACCGGCCTGACCCACAGTGTCGCTGCCACCTCGGCTAACGTGGCAGATGTCACCATGGCAGGCCATCTGGTCCGGGATGACGACAAACGGGTATACGGCGATGCCGGGTACACCGGCATGTGGAAGTACCTGGACGAAGAGAAGGACGCCCCGGGTTCCCGGTGCTACATCGCGGCCAAGCGTGGCATTCTTAAGAAGATGGAAGACAGCCCCATGAAGACGCTGCTACTGGCATTCGAGAAGGCCAAGGCCAGCATCCGTGCCAAGGTCGAGCACCCGTTTCATGTCATCAAGAACCTCTTCGGCTACCGGAAGGTGCGCTACAAGGGGCTGACCAAGAACCAGGCGCAACTCTTCAGCCTGTTCGGACTGGCCAACCTGGTGCTGGCGACACGATGCGAGGGCCAAGTTGAAGGGGTCAGTACGCCTTGAATATGGCCTGGCAGCCGGAGAATCCGGCTGCCAGGAAATAGGCCGTCTGTGGTGGTCAGAAATTAACCGCTGAGAAGCGGAATTTACTGCGCTGAGCGCATCAGCCGATCAATGGTGAATTGTTCAGTGGTTCCTGAACGCCATGTGAAGGTTGCTCAATAAAGGAAAGGTGCACTACGGGAAAGCAGCGACGGATCAAGCGCTGGGAGCATGAAGAGATACTTGAAGCCGCGCAGGCACGTCTCGACTGGAAGCCAGAGATGATGCGTCTAAGGCGACAAACTTTGGAGCATCCATTCGGGACGCTGAAAGCCTGGATGGGCTCGACGCATTTCCTGACAAAGCGGCTCGCCAATGTAAGCACGGAGATGAGCCTGCACGTATTGGCCTCCGACTTAAAGCGAGTGATGAGCATTTTGGGCGTCAACGAGTTGATACGGGTCGCAAGGGCTTAACATAGCCCTTTTCACACGCTTCCAGAACTTGGGTGCAGCAGCGATACTTTTGGTAGTGCGTCTATTTATTTCGGTAGGCTGCCGCCCCATCAAGCAGCAGGCTTCAAAAGCTGGCCTCGGAGGGACCGTCAGGCAACTGAGGGGGCAGCCCCTCGATTAAAGCGGGCCTTTCCTGTTTTCATACAGCCTGGACCTCTACCGGACACAATAGAGTGTGGCCTGAAAACTGGGGCTTTCTTAAAAAAGCCCCAAAGTAAGCAGGTAAAACTGCTGACACGACATGACGGCTCAGGACAGCAGATTCGGCAACCACAGAGAGATTGAAGGAATGTAAGTTATTAATATCAAGAAGCACAATAATAGTGCCAGCCACGGTAGGGCCGCTTTGATGACCCAGCCGACCGGGCGTCCCGTTATCCCGGCGGTAACGAACAGATTGAGCCCCACCGGCGGAGTGAGCATACCGATCTCCATGTTGACCACCATGATGATACCTAGGTGGATCGGATCGATACCCAACTGCATGGCGATGGGAAACAGGATCGGCGCCATGATCAACAGGATCGCTGAGGGTTCCATGAAGTTGCCTGCCGCCAACAGCAGCAAGTTCATGACGATTAAAAACCCCCACGCTGGCAGGCCCCAGGAGACGATCGTCTCGGCGATGGTATGCGGGATGCGCTCGGTAGTCAGCACGTGAGCGAATAGCATGGCATTGGCGATGATGAACAGCAGCATCATCGCCACCTTGGCACCATCCAGCACTACCCCACGCACCTCGTGGTCCCCGAATGAGCCTACGATGGCCTTCGGTACTTGCCACAGGCTACGCAGTAGCGCCGCGCCTAAGCTCTCGCCCGGCCGACGCCAGGGATCATCCTTGAGCGGCCCCATGTCACGATAGCCGACCACGGCGACCAGCCAGGCATAGACCGCGGCAATAGCTGCCGCCTCGGTGGGGCTGGCTACACCTCCATAGATCGTACCCAGCACCAGCAGGATCAGCAGCAGGCCGGCCAAGGCTTTTCCACCGGAGCGAAGCAGCTGCCCGAAGCCGGGGAAGGGCTGTGCCGGTAATTTTAAGTAGCGTGCCGAGATATAGATGGCGACCATCAGGATGCCCCCCATCATTAGCCCCGGAATTAGGCCAGCCATGAACATTTTGGCTGCTGACACTTCTGTAGCCGCTGAATAGACCAGCATGACGATCGAGGGCGGAATCAGGATGCCCAGCGTACCGGCGTTGGCGATCGCCCCGGCGGCATAGGATTGAGGATAGCCCTGGCGCACCATGCCAGCGATGGTAATCGAGCCGATTGCGGCGACCGTAGCCGGCGATGAGCCAGAGACAGCGGCGAATAGCATGCAGGCCATCACCGAGGCCATCGCCAGCCCGCCCTTGACGTGGCCCACGACATCGGTTGCAAAGTTGATCAGTCGTCGCGCCACGCCGCCTGTGGACAGGAAGGCGCTGGACAGGATGAAGAAGGGTATTGCCAGCAGCGTATAGTGATGGGATACCGCCTCGAACAGCTTGATAGCGATTGAGCCCAGCGAATCATTGGAGAACAGCAGGATCGTCGTCACACTGGAAAAGCCCAGTGCAAAGGCGATCGGCATGCCCAGAAAAATGGCAGCGAATAATAAAATAAACAGGGTCGCGATAGTCACGGGCGGCCCTCCTTGTCATAGTCTGCGGGGTCGCGCTGTTCGGCAAGACGCATGCTTTCCTGGCCTTCATCCGAGAAGCCGAAGCTGTCGGCATCTCCCTTGATCACGCGCCAGCCCAGCTCGACGAAACGCAGCACCAGCAACCCCATGCCAATTGGCAAGATCAGCGTGGCCTGCCACTTGGGAATCGGAATGTCCTGAAGCTCGATGCCGATCATGCGGGTCAGGGATAGATATTGGAAGCTACCGACCAGAAGCAAGCCGCAGTAGGTCAGGCAGACGGCGAGAGCAACGAGCGTGACGATGCGGCGTCCGCCGCGTGGTAGTTTCTTGACCAGCACATCGACGCCGATGTGCGTCCCATGCTTGACCCCCCACGACACGCCGAACAGTACGAACCAACCTGACAGATAAAGAGAGCCTTCCTGCGCCCAACTGATGCCCTCGGCCAGGACGAAGCGATAGAACACCTCGACGCAGACCAAGAACACCATGGCGACCAGCAGCGCACAAAAGATCGTTTCTTCCAACTTATTGAGCCAGCGCACAATCATGATTCTAACCTCGAACACTTATTATGACGGCGAGTCCGCCGGGACTCGCCGTCATTCATCAATAGCCGACAGATCAGCCCTGGTTGGCGGCCTGAGCAGCATCGATCACGTCTTGGCCAATCTCGTCGGAGAACTGGTTCCACACTGGTTTCATGGCGTCGACCCATTGCTGGCGCTGCTCAGGGGTCAGCTCGATGATCTCGGACTGGCCGGAATCGATGATCGCCTGCTTGGCCTCCTGGTTCTCTTGGGCAGCGATCGAGTTTCCGTAGGCGAGTGCCTCCTGCATGGCCTTTTGCAGGGCGGGACGTACGTCATCTGGCAGGCCGTTCCAGAAGCGATCCGATGTCACCACCATGTAGTCGATCACACCGTGGTTGGATTCGGTGATGTATGGCTGTACTTCGTAGAATTTCTGCGAATAGATGTTGGAGTAAGTATTCTCCTGGCCATCGATGGCACCGGTCTGTAACAGAATAAAGACCTCAGAGAATGGCTTCTTGAGTGGCGCAGCATCGATCTCCTCGAACTGCGCCTGTAGCACGTCGGAGGTCTGTATACGGAACTTCTTGCCAGCGGCATCCTCGGGAACGCGCAGCGGCTCAGAGGCAGACAGCTGCTTCAGGCCATTGTGCTGATAGCCGAGGCCCATCAGGCCCTTGTTCTGCATGGAGGTCAGCAGCTGCTTGCCGGTGGGGCTATTTTGGAAGCGCTCAACCGCAGCCATGTCCTCGAACAGGAACGGCAGATCGTAGACTTGGAGCTGGTCGGTGTATTTCTGGAATTTGGACAGTGATGGCGCAGCGAGCTGAACGTCGCCCAATAGCATCGCTTCCAAGACCTGATCGTCCCCGTAGAGCTGGGAGTTGGGGTAGACCTCGACGTCAACCTTGTCACCTACCGAACTCTTCTCGACCAACTCCTTGAACTTCTCGGCCATCTGGCCCTTCGGGGAGTTCTCGGCAACTACATGGGAAAACTTGATAGTGATAGGGTCAGCGGCGAAAGCCGTGCCGGCCATCAGGATACTGGCCGCGAGGGTAGTGAGTGAGGCGAACTTGAGCGTTGGCATGATGCAAACTCCTTGTCTTTGTAATGATTTCGCATCCAGTCGCGCTGGACCAGATTCCCTTGATGCTGGCACAGCCTCTTGAGAAGACGTATTAGTAATTAAACAAACTGGGGTTAGTGTCAGATGAACGCTACTGGACTGAGCTCAGCTTATCAGTTGTGGTGGAAGGAGGAGAGAACCCTTCATGATCGAAGATCGCCTCGACCAGCGCCCGCCCACAGCTGGGAAGCGCTTCGAGTTCGCGCACGGCGATGCTGCGTTCACGCTGTGCCCAGGCATCGCTCAGCTCAACTAGCTGGATGGCTAGCGTGCGTTGATAGCGAAGCGCGCATGACTCGGGCAGGATGCCGATGCCTACGCCCGCCTCGATCATCCTGCAGGCCGGCTCGAAGCCGAGCACCTGGATGCGCAGGGGCAGGCTTCTGCCCATGTCCTTGACCTGATCCTGAAGAAACTGCAGCAGGGTGCTGCCGTCATGCAGCCCGACATGCGGGTAGGCCAGCGTTTCCTGGAAGCTGACCCGAGGCCTGTTCGCCAGTACGTGCCCGCGGGGCACCGCCAGCACTAGCCGATCCAGGCTGAACGGCAGTAACTGCAGCCCCTGTGCCTTGGCCACCCCCGCCACGATGCCCAGATCTGCCGTGCCATCCAGCACGCCACGCACGATATCCCGGGTCAGGCGTTCCTGCAGGTCGACGGTAATACCGGGCCGGGTGGCCAGGAACCTGGCCAGCACCTCGGGCATGAACTCGGTTATCGCCGTGGTATTGGCGAAGATGCGCAGATGTCCCGCCGCGCCGTCAGCGTAGCCTGAAAAATCGCTCTTCACGTGCTCGACCTGACGTAGGATGGCACGCGCATGGCGCAGCAGGCGATCACCCGCCGGGGTGAGTTCCACGCCCTGACTACTGCGATAGAACAGCCGGCTGCCTAGCTGGCCCTCGAGCGCCTTCATGCGGGTGCTAGCCGCCGCTGTGGAGAGATGGGCACGCTGGGCGCCCCCCGTTAGGCTGTACGCCTCGGCGACATGAATGAATAGCCGTAAGTCTTGTAGATCGAAGTGCATGGCGTGTGGCTCGCAGGCTGGCTGGAAAGGCTGGCCCCGTTGGGCGTTCGGCCCAGCAGAACACGGCCTTATGCAAAAGCAAATTCTCTAAAGGTCCCATCCTGCGCATCCTGAGGTGACGATAACAGGAGGACAGGACATGGCAGACGCGGCCGTCAGCAACTGGATTGGCAATCAGGAGCGCAGCGATGACACGCTGAGCGAGGCATTGGTCAAGCGCATCGCAGTGATGTTTGACCTACCGTGCCCACAAGAGGGGCAGCCCTTGCCGCCCCTGTGGCACTGGGCCTTCTTCCAGGAGCCTGTCACAGCCGATCAGTTGGGACGCGATGGCCATCCGGTATTAGGGGGCTTCCTGCCACCCGCCGAGGGACGCAACCGGATGTGGGCGGGTGGCCGGCTGGATTTCATCCAGCCGCTGCGAGTGGGTCTCGCCGCGCAGCGCTACTCGACGGTTGCCGATATCAAGGAGAAACAGGGGCGAACCGGTAAGCTGCTGTTCGTCACGGTGCGCCATGACTACACCCAGCAGGGCGAAACCTGTATCCAGGAGGAGCAGGACATCGTCTACCGGGAGCCCTCACCGCCGCGGTTGTCGCTGGACACGCAGCTATCTGAGCCGGAATGGAGTCAGCCTATCCGGCCAACATCGACCCTGCTGTTCCGCTATTCAGCGGTGACCTTCAATGGGCATCGCATCCACTACGACTGGCCGTATGCCACCGAGACCGAAGGCTATCCCGGACTGGTCGTGCATGGCCCGATGATCGCCACACTGATGGTCCAGGCCTTCTGCAACACTCACCCCCACGCCGTGCCGACGCGCCTGAGCTACCGAGGCTTGCGTCCGCTGATCGCCGATAGCGATTTCCAGGTCGCCGGTCGCCACGAGGCGACTGGCCGGGCCGCACTGTGGGCGTTCAATGAATACGGGCCGGCGCACGAGGCGGAAATTCACTACAAGGAGAATGGCTGATGTTTGCACATGATACCGAGGCCCTGGAGGCCATCCGCGATGGCGTACGCAGCCTATGCAGCCACTTTGATGCGGCCTACTGGCGTAGCATTGATGAGCGCAGGGCGTTCCCCGAGGAATTCGTCACGGCACTAACCGAGGCGGGCTGGCTGGCGGCGATGATCCCCGAGGAATACGGCGGCTCGGGGCTGGGCCTGACCGAGGCTTCGGTCATCCTCGAGGAGGTCAATCGCTGCGGGGGCAACTCCGGCACCGTGCACGGCCAGATGTACAATATGTTCACTCTGCTGCGTCACGGCAGCGAGGCGCAGAAGCAGTATTTCCTGCCGAAGATCGCCGCGGGCGAGCTGCGCCTGCAGTCGATGGGGGTCACCGAGCCCACCACCGGCACCGACACCACCAAGATCAAGACCACCGCGGTCAGGCAGGGTGACAAGTACGTCATCAACGGCCAGAAGGTGTGGATCTCGCGTATCCAGCACTCCGACCTGATGATTCTGCTGGCGCGCACCACGCCGCTCGACCAGGTACAGCGCAAGTCGGAGGGGATGTCGATCTTTCTGGTCGACCTGCACGAGGCGATCGGCAACGGCCTGACGGTGCAGCCGATCGCCAACATGGTCAACCACGAGACCAACGAGCTGTTCTTCGACAACCTCGAGATCCCCGCGGACAGCCTGATCGGCGAGGAGGGCAAGGGCTTTCGCTACATTCTGGACGGCTTGAACGCCGAGCGTACGCTGATAGCCGCCGAATGCATCGGCGATGGACGCTGGTTCATCGAGAAGGCCAGCGACTATGCCCGCAGCCGCGAGGTGTTCGGCCGTCCGATCGGCCAGAACCAGGGCATCCAGTTTCCCATCGCCCAGGCGCACATCGAGGTCGAGGCCGCCGACCTGATGCGCTGGCGGGCTTGCCATGAGTACGACAACGGCCTGCCCGCCGGGGCCAGCGCCAACATGGCCAAGTATCTGGCAGCCGAGGCGTCGTGGAAGGCGGCTAACGTCTGCCTGCAGACCCACGGAGGCTTCGGCTTCGCCAGCGAGTACGATGTCGAGCGTAAGTTCCGCGAGACCCGGCTCTACCAAGTCGCGCCGATCTCGACCAACCTGATTCTGTCCTACGTCGCCGAGCACTTGCTCGAGCTGCCGCGGTCCTTCTAGGAGACGCCCGATGAACCATCCCACCCGGACCTTGGCCGCCTTCCTGGCCGATCTTCATTACGAGGCCTTGCCCGAGCGGGTCGTGTCGCGCTGCGAGGAGCTATGCCTCGACTGGCTGGGCTCGGCATTGGCCGGCAAGAGCCAGCCGCCGATTCCGTTATTCGAGCGTTACGCCCAGCGCATGGGGCCGACAGGCGGGGCCAGCGAGTCACTGACCGACCGCCGACTGACGTCGCCGCACTTCGCCGCGCTGGTCAACGCGGCCGCCTCGCATGTCGTCGAGCAGGACGACCTACACAATAGCTCGGTGCTGCATCCGGGCACGGTGGTCTTTCCGGCCACGCTGGCGGCCGCCCAAGAACTCGGCGCCTCGGGCCGCGAGCTGATCGTGGCCGCCGTGGCCGGCTACGAAGCCGGGGTCCGCATCGGCGAGTTCCTGGGGCGCTCGCATTACGCCACCTTCCATACCACGGGTACCGTGGGCACGCTGGCCGCTGCCGTGGCGGTCGGCAAGCTGCTCGGCTTCGATGAGGATCGCTTCGTTCACGTACTGGGCAGCGCCGGCACGCAGGCCGCCGGGTTGTGGGAGTTCCTGCGCGATGGCGCGCATTCCAAGCAGTTGCATACCGCTAAGGCGGCCGCCGACGGGCTGCTGGCCGCCTACCTGACCGAAGAGGGTCTGACCGGGGCGCAGCGCATTCTGGACGGCAAGCAGGGCATGGCCGCCGGGATGTCGCAGGATACCGATCCCGGCTACCTGACGGATTGCCTGGGCGAACGCTGGGCGCTCGAGGAAACCTCGTTCAAGTTCCATGCCTCGTGCAGGCACACCCATCCTGCTGCCGATGCGCTGCTCGCGCTGATGCAGGCGCACGACCTGAGCCATCGGGACATCGAGCACGTCACCGCCCGCGTGCATCAGGCGGCCATCGACGTGCTGGGTCCAGTGACCCGGCCCACCTCGATCCACCAGGCCAAGTTTTCGATGGGCACGGTGCTGGGCCTGATCGCCGTGCATGGCCAGGCCGGCCTCGACGAATTCCAGCGTCGTGCCCTGGAGGACGAGCAGGTCATCACGTTCAAAGAGAGAGTGAGCATGCAGCTCGACCCGGAGGTCGATGCGGCCTACCCGAAGAAATGGCTGGGGCGCGTCGCGGTGACGACCCGGGACGGGCAGACATTCAGCCAGGCGATCGACGACCCCAAGGGAGATCCCGGCAATACCCTGTCACGGGACGAACTCGAAGATAAGTTCCGACGCCTGGCGGCCTTTTCCGGTGGGGCTTCGCCCACCGAAGCCCGCCAGTTGATTGACTGGGCCTGGCAGCTGCGTGAGCAGCCGCGCATTGTGCCGCTGCTCCAGGCACGCGAGAACACTCGTGAGAACAAGGGAGCCGACGCATGAACGCACTAGCTACGCCCCAACGCCCCTTGGATGGCATTACCGTGGTCAGCCTGGAGCATGCCATCGCCGCGCCCTTCTGCACCCGGCAATTGGCTGACATGGGCGCGCGGGTCATCAAGGTCGAGCGCCCCGGCGTCGGCGACTTCGCCCGCGGCTACGATGAACGGGTCCATGGCCTGTCCTCCCACTTCGTGTGGACCAACCGCTCCAAGGAGAGCCTGACGCTCGACGTCAAGAACGGTGAAGCCTGGGATATCTTGAACAGCCTGCTGGCGCAGGCCGACGTGCTGGTGCAGAACCTGGCGCCAGGCGCCGCGGCCCGGCTGGGCCTGTCCTTTGAGGCGTTACATGCGGACTTTCCGCGCCTGATCGTCTGTGACATCTCGGGCTACGGCGAGGACGGTCCCTACCACACCAAGAAGGCCTACGACCTGCTGATCCAGAGCGAGGGTGGCTTCCTGTCGACGACCGGTACCCCGGGGCCGGAGGGCATGGCCAAGGCAGGCTGCTCGATCGCCGATATCGCTGCGGGCATGTACGCCTACAGTAACATTCTCTCCGCCCTGTTGCTGCGCGAGCGTACCGGCACCGGTAGTCACATCGACGTATCGATGCTGGAAAGCCTGGTCGAGTGGATGGGCTATCCCATGTACTACGCCTTTGAAGGCGCCGAGCCGCCGCCACGGGCGGGCGCCTCGCATGCCACCATCTACCCTTACGGCCCGTTTCCCACCGGCGATGGCCAGACCGTCATGCTGGGACTACAGAACGAGCGCGAGTGGCAGGTGTTCTGCGAGAAGGTCCTGCAGCAGCCCGAACTGGCCGGGGACGAGCGTTTCTCCGCCAATGCTCGGCGCTCCGCCCACCGCGACGAGCTGCGCTCACTCATCGTACAGGCGTTTGCCGACATGACGGCGGACGATGTACTGGCCCGGCTCGATGAGGCGCAGATTGCCAATGCCCACGTCAACGACATGCACGGCGTCTGGGCGCATCCACAACTCAAGGCACGCCAGCGCTGGGCGAGCGTCGGCAGCCCCGCCGGCGAGATCCCGGCCCTACTGCCGCCGGGGCGCAACAGTACCTTTGCCCCGCAGATGGAGCCCGTTCCCGCATTGGGTGAGCACAGCGAGCGCATTCTTACCGAGCTGGGGTATGCGCGCGATGATATCCACCGCCTGAAAGACCACCGCGTCATCTGATGGAGCCACTATGAACCCGGATGCCCTGCGCTCCATTCTGTTCGTTCCGGCCACCCGGCCAGAGCGCATCGCCAAAGCCTTGGCCAGTGCGGCGGATGCCGTCATCGTCGACCTAGAGGACGCCGTTGCCGAAAGCGACAAGGCTCGCGCGCGGGAGGTGCTCGATGCATTCCTGGAGCATCATCCTCAGGCCAGGTTCATGGTCCGGATCAATGCGCCCGGAACCCGGCACTACGAAGCTGACTTGGCGCTGGGCGCACGGCATGCGGCCATCACGCATCTGGTTGTGCCCAAGGTAGAGTCCTGCCAGGCCCTGGAGAAGGCTGCCGCCTGCGGCAAGCCGTTATGGCCATTGATCGAAACGGCACGGGGCTTGCTGGCACTGCCCAGCCTAGTCTTCGTGGCGGGGGTCGAGCGGCTGAGCTTCGGGGCGCTGGACATGAGCGCCGAGCTGGGGCTTGCGCCCGGCACTCCGGGTGCCGGGCAGATCCTCGACCAGGGCCGTTACCAGCTTGTGGTCTATTCGCGTGCGGCGGGCTTGGCCCCACCGATCGAGAGTCCGCATCCGACTATCGATAATACGGATGCCGTAGCGCAGGCGGCCACTCGTGCCCGGGAGATGGGATTCGCCGGGATGCTGTGCATCCACCCTCGGCAACTGTCATCCGTCAACCAGGCGTTTTCTCCCAGCGAGGCCGACGTGGCCTGGGCCAGCAAGGTTGTCGAAGGCGCGACCCGGCAGGAAGGCGCGTTCAGCGTCGATGGTCAGATGGTTGATGCGCCGGTTATCGCACGCGCTCAGGCCATTCTCGCCAGGCACAAGGCGTGTGAATCATGACCGAACGACTCAAGGCGCAGGACGCCGCTGCACTCGACAACCCCTTCATCAACCTGATCGGGGCACGCCTGACCGAATGGACGACGGACCGATGCGAATGGGGCTTGGATATCGAGCCGCAGCACCTCAACACGCAAGGGTCACTGCATGGCGGCATCATCGCCACACTGCTGGACGTGGCGTGCGGCTATAGCGGTTTCTGTCTTGCAAACGATGACTCAGGTATCAGGGCGGCCACGATCTCGCTGACCGTGCACTACATGGCCAAGGCCAGCCGAGGACGCCTGGTCGCCCAGGGGCGGCGTACGGGCGGTGGGCGGCGCATCTT
This sequence comes from Modicisalibacter ilicicola DSM 19980, assembly GCF_900128925.1. GTDB lineage: Bacteria > Pseudomonadota > Gammaproteobacteria > Pseudomonadales > Halomonadaceae > Modicisalibacter > Modicisalibacter ilicicola. The sequence continues at coordinate 177,276 of NZ_FQUJ01000004.1, read as the reverse complement.
CTTTGCCGAAGCAGAATTAATTGACTATGCAAATAATGCCGTCATAGCAACCGCCTCCGGGAGCTTCCGTCGTCAGTATCCCAGTGAAGCTCGCTGAACCAATAATCGCACAATACAGCTAAAGCACTACGAGGACGCCATGAAAGTACTCGTCGCGGTCAAACGCGTCATCGACTACAACGTCAAGATCCGCGTCAAGGCGGATCATTCCGACGTCGACCTCACCAATGTCAAGATGGCCATGAACCCGTTCTGCGAGATTGCCGTGGAAGAGGCGGTGCGGCTCAAGGAAAAGGGCATTGCCAGCGAGATTGTGGCGGTGACGGTCGGGCCCAAGGCCGCCCAGGAGCAGTTGCGCACCGCGCTGGCGCTGGGCGCCGACCGTGCCATCCACGTCGCCACTGACGAGCGCGTCGAGTCGCTGGCCGTGGCCAAGCTGCTCAAGCGCGTTGCCGACGAGGAGCAGCCACAACTGGTTATCCTCGGCAAGCAGGCCATCGACACCGACAACAACCAGACCGGGCAGATGCTTGCCGCACTGACCGGCTGGGGGCAGGGTACCTTCGCCTCGAAGGTCGATGTGAAGGATGGCACGGTCGATGTGACCCGCGAGATCGACGGTGGCCTGCAGACCGTCGCGCTCAAGCTACCCGCTGTGGTCACCACCGACCTGCGCCTCAATGAGCCGCGCTACGCCAAGCTGCCCGATATCATGAAGGCCAAGAAGAAACCGCTCGACACCAAGACCCCCGAGGAACTCGGCGTCGACATCGCCTCGAAGGTCAGCCTGCTGCAGGCCGAGGCCCCGGCCGAGCGCAAGGGCGGCATCAAGGTGGGCTCGGTGGACGAGCTGCTCGACAAACTCAAGAACGAAGCCAAGGTGATCTCATGAGCATCCTGATCCTTGCCGACCACCACGACGGCCATCTGGCCAGCGCCACCGCCCATGTGGTGACGGCGGCCCAACAGATTGGTGGTGACATCGATATCCTGATTGCCGGCCAGGACGTGCAGGGCGTGGCCGAACAGGCGGCGAAGCTCGACGGCGTGGCCCGGGTACGCGTGGCCGATAATCCCGTCTACGCTCACCAGCTCGCCGAGCCGCTGGCCGACCTGCTGGTCGTCCTGGCCGACGACTACAGCCACGTGCTGGCCAGTTCGTCCACGACCGGCAAGAACGTGCTGCCGCGGCTGGCCGCGCTCAAGGACGTGGCTGCCATCTCCGATATCCTCGATGTGGTGAGCGCCGATACCTTCAAGCGCCCGATCTATGCCGGCAACGCCATCGCCACCGTGCAGAGCGCCGATCCGCTCAAGGTCATTACCGTACGCGGCACGGCCTTCGATGCGGCAGGCGAGACGGGAAGTGCCACGATCGAGGCTGTTGATGCCGTGATCGACAACGCCCTGTCGAGCTTCGTCGACGAACGGCTCGAGCAGAGCGAGCGCCCTGAACTCTCCGCAGCACGGGTGGTTATTTCCGGCGGACGAGGCATGGGCAATGGCGAGAACTTCAAGCTGCTCGACGGGATTGCCGACAAGCTGGGCGCAGCAATCGGTGCGTCGCGTGCGGCGGTGGACGCCGGCTTCGTGCCCAACGACATGCAGGTCGGCCAGACCGGCAAGATCGTTGCCCCGGAGCTGTACATCGCCGTGGGCATCAGCGGGGCTATTCAGCACCTGGCGGGGATGAAGGACTCCAAGGTAATCGTGGCGATCAACAAGGACGAGGAGGCGCCGATCTTCCAGGTCGCGGATTATGGTCTCGTTGGCGACCTGTTCCAGGTCTTGCCGGAACTAGAAGGCAAATTTTAACGATAAAACAAGAAGGTAAACAGACTATGGCAGAGCAGGTGGAACGCGAACACATGGACTTCGATGTGGTCATCGTCGGTGCCGGCCCCAGCGGCTTGGCCGCCGCTTGCCGTCTGATGCAGCAAGCCAATGAGGCCGAGCGCGAACTCAGCGTCTGTGTGGTCGAAAAAGGCTCCGAAGTCGGCGCGCACATCCTTTCCGGTGCCATCTTCGAGCCGCGTGCCCTCGATGAGCTATTCCCGGACTGGGCCGAACGCGGCGCTCCCTTGAACACGCCAGCGATACGCGACGAGGTCTACCTTCTCAAGGACGACAGCTCCGCGCGCAAGCTGCCCAATGCCTTGGTACCCAAGACCATGCATAACGTCGGCACCCCCGGGGCCGAAAGCGGACGGAATTACGTGATCAGCGCCGGTAACCTGTGTCGCTGGCTGGGCGAGCAGGCCGAGGAACTCGGCGTCGAGACTTTCCCCGGCTTCGCTGCCCAGGAGGTCCTGTACGATGAAGGCGGTACGGTACGCGGCATCATCACCGGCGACATGGGCGTCGGCGCCGATGGCGAGCCCAAGGATGGCTACATGCCCGGCATGGAACTGCGCGCCAAGTACACCCTGTTCGCCGAAGGCGCTCGCGGCCATCTCGGCAAACGTCTCATCGAACGCTTCGACCTGGCCAAGGGGCGTGACCCGCAGCACTACGCCATCGGCTTCAAGGAGCTCTGGGACGTCCCTGCTGAGCGGCATGAGCCCGGCCTAGTCCTGCACGGCTCCGGCTGGCCGTTGGATAAGGAGACCCACGGCGGCTTCTTCCTCTATCACGGCGAGAACCAGCAGGTGATGGTCGGGCTGATCGTCGATCTTGCCTATTCCAACCCTTACCTGTCGCCCTTCGACGAGTTTCAGCGCCTGAAGCATCATCCGCTGCTCAAGCAGTATCTCGAGGGCGGCTCCCGCGTGGCTTATGGAGCGCGGGCCATCACCAAGGGGGGCATCAACTGCTTGCCAAAGATGACGTTCCCGGGTGGCCTGTTGATCGGCTGCGATGCAGGCACACTCAATTTCGCCAAGATCAAAGGGCTGCATACGGCCATGAAGTCAGGTCTAGTCGCGGCAGAGACGGTATTCGAGGCCATCCAGGGCGGCGATGAAGGTGGCCAGGAGCTCACCTCCTTTACCACTCGCTGGGAACGAAGCTGGGCCTATCGCGAACTGCGCGAGGCCGCCAACTTCGGCCCCGCGATTCATAAGTACGGCACAGTGATGGGAGGGGCCTACAACTTCATCGATCAATGGCTGGGTGGCAAGCTGCCGGCAGTTCATGACACGACCCCCGACCATGCCAAGCTGGAACAGGCCGCCCAGGGCCGCAAGATCGACTATCCCAAGCCCGATGGTAAGCTGTCCTTCGACAAGCCCTCCTCGGTGTTCCTCTCCAACACCAACCATGAAGAGGATCAGCCAAGCCACCTTCGACTCAAGGACCCTGCCGTCCCGATTCGTGACAATCTGCCGACGTTCGACGAGCCCGCTCAGCGCTATTGTCCGGTCGGTGTCTACGAGGTGATCGAAGGCGATGACGGCCAGCCGAAGTTCCAGATCAACTTTCAGAACTGCATCCACTGCAAGACCTGCGACATCAAGGACCCGGCACAGAATATCGAGTGGGTAGCGCCGGAAGGGGGCGGTGGTCCGAACTATCCTAATATGTAGGCAATCGATCAGGTCATCGCTCTCCAATGTCTTGTCCCTGCGGACATTTAGTGTGCCTTTCAAAACCTGCCTCGAAGCTTGTTCAAACAGATCAGTGAGCACCCCAGCAACGTGAAGGCATAATGAATATCGGCACGGCGCTCATAGCGTATCGCTAATCGCCTCATCCGCCCCAGCCAAGCAAAGGTTCGCTCGACAACCCAACGGTGGCGTCCGAGTCGTTGACCATCTTCCACGCCCCGACGAGCGATACGAGGCTGGATTCCGCGAGCCCGATATGACTGGCGGCAGCGCCGGTGATCATAAGCTTTGTCTGCATAAGGCTTTCGAGGGCGGCAGCGAGGCCGCCCTGGTCGGCCTGATGACACTGGCTGCACGCTATCGATCAAGGCCGTCAAAGGTACGCTGTCATGCATGTTGGCACCCGACAGCAGGATGGCCAACGGGACGCCCTGGCGATCGCCAACGCCGGTACGCTGGGCATCCTGATTCCGCCCTCGATCGTCATGCTGGAGATGTTCCAGTAACGTCTGGTGTAGACGCTCCTAGACACCTGCCTCCTGCCAGTCGCGCAAGCGACGCCAACAGGTGACACCTGAGCCGCAGCCCATCTCCTGGGGCAGCATCTCCCAAGGGATGCCTGAGCGCAGGACGAATAGGATGCCTGTCAGGGGGTCGCGGTTGGAGATGGGCGGCCGTCCGCCACACGGCTTGGCTTCGGTGGTGGCAGCAACGGCTCGACAATGGACCAGAGTTCATCGGATACGATCTTTTTAGCCATACCGAAAATCTAGGAATGGCTGAGGCTGCTTTCAAGGTTTTGAAAGGCACTGTAATACTGCAGTTGTAGTTAGAAGCTATACCTCGTTGACTGCGGCCCGTGAGTGAGCGAGGTGCACGATGCTGAACGACTGACCCTTGAGAACTTGCGTAAGCAGACCCGTGATTGGGAATCGGCGTTATCCTCATGGCTGACAGGGTTGGGCGGTTACGTCAAAAGGACCGAGGCCCGAGAGCGACTCGGGGCCTACTTGCGGGGGCTGCTGGGCGAAGTCGAGCGACGCAACAGCTGGCAACTGGCGGAACATCAGGGTGACGCGCGCCCCTACGGCTTCCAGCATCTGATCAACCGGGCTCGCTGGGATGAGGACGGCGTGCGCGATGCTGTGCGACAGCGTGTCTACGAGACCCCGCGCGACGACAACGGGGCGCTGGTAGTGGATGAGACGGGGTTCCTCAAGAAGGGCCAACATTCGGCGGGCGTCAAGCTCCAGTACAGCGGGACCGCCGGCCGGATCGAGAATTGCCAGATTGGCGTGCTCCTCGGCTATGCCACCTGCTGGGGACAGGGACTGATGGATCGCGCTCTGTTCCTGCCCCGGGATTGGGTGGAGGATCGTGAACGCTGCCGCCAGGCGGGCATCCCGGAGGACGTTAGCCATAAGCCCAAGACAGGGTTGGCCCGGAGATGCTGGTCCGTCGTTCCCTGGACACCGGACAGGAAATGACAGCGTACTTCACCTTCGCGCCCTGCGGTACGTCACTCGACGACCTCGCCCTGGCGGCCGGGGCCCGGTGGAATATCGAGCGCTGTTTCCAGGAAAGCAAATCGCAACTGGGGCTGGATCAATATGCGGTACGGACCTGGCGAGGCTGGTATCGCCATATCACGCTGGTGATGGCGGCCTATGCCCTGCTGGTCACGTTGCGCCGGCGCCAGCTGAAAAAAGCCTGTTGCTGAGCCTGGGTAGGCAAGGCCGGTCGTTCTCTCTCTGGCCGAAATGCGGCGATGGCTGTGCCTCACCCCCGTTGCCCAGCGACGAAGACGGCTGGAAGATGCGCTGCACTGGTCTCGTTGGCGAAGGCTTCACCAACGTGTCGCCCAGTACTATCACTGGGTAAGGCGCCAGCGGACAAGAGGCAGCATCATCACCTTGTCCTCGATGATTATTTACGACTGTAGTAGTAAAGCTTTAGCCAATAAGCTATAGCCTTCTCCTAATCTAGGATAAGAAGGAGAACTAACTTTTTCACTCATTTTTCCCATCGTGATCGCCTCAATAAAACTAGCATCCTTGCTCTTAGCATTCCTTAAATTACTTTCCTACTTTTGCAGGGCATTACCAAGATTTTTACCGGAAACATTACCTGTTGTTCTGGCCAGTTGCCCCTTGAAATTCTGTCTGAGCACGAGATCCTAGCCCAGGCTGGCCAACCTTTCCTTTTCCGCTTTTGTCTTAGACATAATCAGACTCCTTAGCTTTAGTTTCCAACTGCAACATTTGCAATGATAGCTATGATGCATTCAGCCTGTGGAGACGTCTGCAGCACGATTGGCCAATTTTTATCCTGTCGAAGCAGGGTGGGTTTGGCCATCCTAGCTATTACTCTCCCCCGGCTAGGGGGTTAACGCAACCATCTGATAAAAAGGGTTATCTACCATAACGATAGATATATAAGCTCCTATTAACGGGAGAGTTGCGATCGCAAAAACTTTAAGGTCTATATCACTCCTGTGAGCTGAGCCCCCCAAGCTTGTTTCACCGCCACAGGAGAACTGTTATGCCCCCACCCTGTTCGCGCTGTGTCTCGCAGTGCGTGATCAACCTCGAGACCGCTCGCAAGCTGGGAATAACCGCCGGTGCTTTGGCCGGATCCCTCAAGGGTGCCTACGTGTCGCTCTGCTCCTCCGAAAGGCTGACCCCAGCGCACTTCCCTCTTAACCGTCTAGCGGCGGCCGTCATTGCCGGTGCATCAGGGGGGATCGCTGGGGCAGCTGCCGGGAATCAGATATTTCTCCACCTGTTTCCGCCCGGCGAGGGTACCCCATGGCTCTGCCTTGGCTGTGGCCATACCTTTCGCGTAGTGGACTGACCTGGTCACCCTTTCCCCTTCTTAACTGCCGGCACTCTGCCGGCTTTTTTACGTTTAGGAGTTTCACCATGGCACATCTCATCGAACAAATGGCTTACGTCGGCGACACCCCTTGGCACGGTCTGGGGCAACAGCTCTCACCGCATCAGCCGCTGGAGGTCTGGCAGCAGCAGGCCGGCATGAACTGGCACATCGAGGAAACCCCGGTGCGCTTTATTGCCGACTCCATGTCTCATCTGGGCAGCATCCATTCCTTCCCTGAGCAGAAAGTGCTGTTCCGCTCGGATACCCAAACGCCGCTCTCGGTAGTCTCCCAGCGCTACAAGGTCGTTCAACCGCAGGAAGTGCTGGAGTTTTACCGAGATCTCACGGAATACGCCGGCTACGAGCTGGAGACGGCGGGCGTGCTCAAGGGTGGGCGCAAGTTCTGGGCGTTGGCACGAAGTGGTCTGAGTACTTCGCTGAAAGGGAGGGACGAAATCAAAGGCTACCTGCTGCTGGCCACGTCCTGTGATGGATCGCTGGCTACGGTCGCGACGCCAACGACAGTACGCGTAGTCTGCAACAACACGCTGAGCCTGGCCGTGGATGGCGCCTCGCAGATGGTCCGCGTCCCTCACAGCACGGTGTTCGACCCGCAGCGGGTCAAGCGACAACTGGGTATCTCTGTCTCGCAGTGGGACGACTTCATGGTGCGCATGAAGGCCTTGGCCGAGCGCCGTATCCATCCTGACGAGGCGACGCGCTACTTCCAGGCCGTGCTCTGCACGCCCGATACACCGCCCAGCGATGCGGACAAGCCCACCCATAGCCGGACATTGAACAAACTTTTGCGGCTCTATCATGGCGCGGGGCGTGGCTCCCAGTTGGTGACGGCCCAAGATACCGCCTGGGGCCTGCTCAATGCCGTGACGGAGTTCGTCGATCACGAGAAGCGTGCCCGCAGCACCGACACGCGTCTGGATTCCGCGTGGTTCGGCCAAGGTGCCAACCTGAAGCACCGCGCCCTGGATACCGCGCTCGAGCTCGTTGCGTGACACCACACTCATTTCCTCATCCGTCCTTTACGGCATAGCGCCCGGCCCACTTGGCCGGGCGTTGTCGTTTCTGACCCGGAGTCAGCCATGCCTGATGAACCCGCACTCTCGATTCCCCATGCCCTGACCCAGCTCGCCCGGTTGCTGCTGGAACAGGACGACACCCAGGCGCACACGCTCGTCTGCGCCCAGGGCTGCTTCTATCGCGCCACGGTCAGCCTTGAGTCCGTACCTCCGGAAGAAGTAGCCAACGCCATCCAAGATTACCTCTAGGAGAAAACCACCATGAAAAATTCCGCCATTCAACCAGACAACACGGCCTCTCAACGGCCCGAGCCGCACAGCGACAGCACGGCGATCATCCAGGTCATCGAGCGAGCGGCGATGAACCCTGAGGTCGACATCGACAAGATGGAGCGACTGCTGCAGATGCAGGAGCGCATCCTCGATCGCCAGGCCATGATGGCCTACAGCGCAGCGATGGCCGCCATGCAGACCGAACTGCCCAGCGTCGAGGAACGTGGCCAGGGCAACAACGGCAAATACGCCACACTGGAAGACATCGTCGACACGGTGCGCCCCATCCTGCAGCGTCATGGCTTCGCGGTGAGCTTCCGTATCCAGACGCAGGAACGGGGGCTTGTGGTGACCGGCATCCTCATGCATCAGGCGGGGCATCGCGAGGAAACCAGCATGTTGCTGCCAGCCGATGTCAGCGGCAACAAGAATGCCGTGCAGGCCTTCGGCTCCTCCACCAGCTATGGCAAGCGCTACGTGCTGTGCGCGCTGCTCAACATCACTACTCGCGGCCAGGACGATAATGGCCAGATGGCAGCCCCGAACCGCTGTGTGACGCCGTTCCAGGCCGGACAGCTAGACAGGCTGCTCGCCGCCTGTCCGCCGGCGACCCAGGAATGGTTCGTGGGCAAGTACGCCACGGTCAGCCAGGTACCCAAGTCGGACTTCGATCGGCTGCGAGCATCATTGGCAAAACGGGCCCAACCCCCTCAGCCCAACAACACCATGCAATGACCGACACCGGCACAGCGGTGGCCAGATAGTTCTGCTCACCGCTACCGTCGCATTGCCTTCCCCGTTATTCCGATTAATCACGAGGTGCACCCATGGAGATCCTGACCTTCGAGCAGGGCACGCCGGAATGGCACGCTGCGCGGCTCGGCATCGTGACGATGTCCGAGATCAAGACGCTATTGGTCAAGGGCAAGGGCCCGGGAGGCTTCGGCACCGGGGCCTACAGCTACATGAACCAGCTGATCGGTGAGCGCATCACTGGCGAGCCCGCCGAGGCCTTTTCGGGGAATACTCATACCCAGCGAGGCCATGCCCTTGAGCCCACCGCCCGGGCGCTATATAGCCAGGCGACAGGCAATGAGGCGCTTGAGCAGGTCGGCATCATCCTCAATCACGGTGTGGGTTACTCCCCCGATAGCCTGGTGGGTCAGGAAGGACTCATCGAGATCAAGACCAAACTGCCCAAGTACCAGATCGAGCTGCTGCTGGCCGATGAGATCCCCCAAGAGCATATCGCGCAGTGTCAGGGAGGGCTGTGGGTCAGCGAGCGGGAGTGGATCGACTTCGTCAGTTACTGGCCCGGCATGCCGCTGTTCATCAAACGTGCCTACCGGGACGAGGCGTTGATTCGCACAATAGCCGAGCGTATGGAGGCATTCTACGAAGAGTTGGAGCGCCGCATGGCTATGGTCATGGCCGCCTGAGGAGAGACGCGATGAATCATCGCAAGCTGAGTGCCGGGGAAACCGCCGGCACCTATCGCATCACGGCTCCAGTCACCGAAGCGGAGCTCTTGAGTATCGCCCAGGCCTTCGCCCGTCGACGGCTGGCCCGGGGCCGCAAAATCTCTCAGCCAGCGCTGGCCTTCAAGTACCTGCAAGTGCTGCTGCAGGATTACGAGCACGAGGTGTTCAGTGTCGTTTTCCTCGACAGTCAGCACCGAGTAATCTGCTTCGAAGAGCTGTTCCGCGGCACTATCGATGCCGCCAGCGTATATCCCCGCGAAGTGGTCAAATGTGCCCTAGAACACAACGCCGCCGCAGTCATTCTGGTCCACAACCACCCTAGTGGAGACCCCGAGCCCAGCGCCGCCGACCGGCGTATCACTGCGCGCCTGCAGGAAATCTTGGGGCTGGTGGAGATCCGCGTGATTGACCACATCGTGGTTGGGAGCGAGGGATGTGAGTCATTTGCAGAGCGAGGGTGGCTTTAAAATCAGCCTAAGATAACGACATAAGACCATGGCGACTTCCCCTGAGGAGGTCGTCATGGCTACTGAACATTCAACTTTCTTTTTTGACCGCTTTCGGCCAGAAGCAGTCAATAAGATGGTTCCGATGTAACGCTGCGCTTTGCATGAAATGAGGAGCGCAGCGGAAAATTTGGCCGACAACAGCGCTTTTTAGCTTGGAGCATATAAATCATCCATGACGTAGCCATCACTAATAAAGGCGATTTTATCTTTTAGAATATAGCCCGAAAGAACTTCTTCTCCATGTAGCCTCAAGCAACCTTCTTGGCTTATTTTATCCTTAATATGCCTGTATAATGTATTGGCTACGATATCGGCAACTATAGTCATTGGCGATACAGATGAATCAACTTCTATTGTTTTAACGTTACGCACAGATAAATCAACGCCCTCAACATTAGTTAGAATACTCTTAGATACAATTTTTTTATCTTCAGCATCGAAACCTGTAACAGTATTTCGATGCTCATTTTCTTTTAAATACCCAAGAACTTTTAACGCTTCCTTGTGTATAGATGAGTCTATATGATCTGAAATCATCACTAAGCTATCAGAATTTTCGATCCTGCACATTTCATCCAGCTTAATCACCAGCCCTTCAATAAGGCTGTTGTAAATCCTTTTTTTGTCTTTGTTGTTAGATATTTTTATTTTAGAATCTTGCGGTTTATGCTTAATAGAAATTTCTTCCACTAAGACTTCATTGAGATATAGTCCCAGCGGATACACAGCCTCATAAACCAAAGTCCATTCTTGTTTTTCTGCCATATATTCAAGTAATTCGCCCCTGACCCTCCTATTCTCTTCCTTATTGAAAAGCTCTGTAGCGTGAATCTTTTCTACTTCCGAAGTTTTCAGTTTCGAGAGTATCTTTACAACTTCATATTCAAATTCGGCAACGCATCGCTGTGGCATTGCGACACCTGCAACCAAACCAACATCTGAATTACTGAACCCATCTTTAACGAACCCTTTTTCTCCAGACTCATCAAAATAAAAGCTTACTCTCTCCATACATACCTTGTTTCAAGAACCCGGATTTATTGTAGAGGCTAAATGACCAACCTGCGGCTAATAAAAGCGGAGGCGAAGTCAGAGATCTATTATCCCGATAGCAGATGATTGCTAGGTTACTCATTGCTAAAGTATATATATCTATCTTTCATTTTTCGCTTAATTATTTCTTCTCGCTCTAGCTTTTCTCCAAACTTCGCAACTTTTTGTACATAACAGCCGACGTCATCTGCTACATGCCGTGCCAAAAGCTCATCCTCTTCATTTGAAGAGCGTATCGCACCAACTATTTTTATTTCTTCCTCAGTATACTTTGACAATTCATCATCTCCGCTGACCTCCACTAGATCAGCCTTGTCTTTTGGGCAAAAGCCTAACAAGTTACCTGCTACATTTAACTCTTTTTCCTTGTAAACAGAGTCACAAGTTGGGCACCGCCAATGTGTTTCTTTGTTTCTTTCGAAATAATGGTCAAAAGGTTCCAGTATGGAATCATAAGCAAACCTCTGCTGCCTGATAACATTTTTGTCAATGCCCCACAGCATGTTATTCTCAATGCAAACGCCATAGTCGAAACAATATAGACTTCTAGAAGCTTTATCCTTTTTTGTTGTCCTTCCTTGAGTCAGCAAATGAGATATGAAAAACATATTGAAGTATTTTAACTTAATTTCATTTCTTGGAAGAACCATAAAATGGCTCGAAGTAGAGTCATTTTTTGCTCGTTCTAATATTGCCTTTTCCAGTAGCGCGTCCCAGATGTCCTTATAGTAGCTTGGTATTGCAACGCCACAAGAACCTTCGAATTGATTCAAATAGGCTCTAGAAGCATACCTTATTCCATAATCGATATCAGATTTTCGAATGGCGCCTATGTTTTCACTTAAGTTCCTTGACAGCGATTGTTTAAGTATTATACCCACTGTCCTTGGGACACCCATAGCAGCCTTGGACATTTCCTCGATCGCGTAGTCAATATCTTCGAATAACTCATCAAACTTGATTTCTGGGGCATAAGCACTTACCCTTTCGTCTATTAAATTTCGGGTAAGATTACTAAGCCCTTTCATTGCAGACCCCAGCGTACCGCTTCTTTCGACGTAAGAATCTAAGTCCAAATTCAACTCGAATAGATCCCTCTGCAATATAATTGAACTGCCTAGGGTATAGTTGTCAGTAATCGCAGAAATTTTGACAAATACGCCAGAATGATTACCGAGGACCTTCCTAAGGAGAGTTGAAAACCTTCTTTGCAGGTCTAGGGTAAGTGAAGAAAATTCATCAATAAATATTACTATATGGCTAACTCCCGCAGCTTCACGTATTGAGTTCAAAGCTCTTAAGATATCTGAAATGTTCAACCGGTACTGAAGCACCGAGGTGCTTTCGACGGAATTTTCATTATTTTCGTGATTGGCCATACTAACACCGGCACTAGCTTCAGGATTCGCTTTAGCTTTTAGCTGAACATTCTCATCATATGAGGTACTTTTTCCTGTTAAAGACACTATCTTCTGTGGGCCGCTCTTATTCTCTGATCTGAGCACACCTTCAGATAATATCCTTGCTAGTTCATCTAACGCACTATTAGTACTGTTCTTCGCCTCAATCTCTTTTGGCGAAAATACCCTTGCAAGCAAACCGGGCTTAATTTTGAGTTCCGGCCAAGTTCTGCTGAGCTCTGCTTTGACTGACTCAAACAGCTCAGTCGTAAACACGTGCTCAAACTCAGAAAATTCTTTAGATGCCGTATCTTCCAATGAATGGCATTTGCTCAGGTCTAAATAAATGCCGAGTGTTTTCGGTTTCGCCAAGTTATCTGATTTTCTCCAGGAATTGATTGTCTCAATCAGGCCGCGGTAAAGAAGTGTTGTTTTCCCTGTACCTCTTCTGCCGACGATAAGATGGTCTGATTCTCCTACTACCTCTCTCAAAAATCCGAGATAATCAACATAGTAGTCAGCTAAACGGACCAATTTTTCAGTGTCTTTAAGTGGTATATAGTCTGACCGAAGCATTGAATTAAACGCATCTTCAATCGCTCGTTTTTGTTGATTATCCATGATATTCCTTTGCTTAAACACTTTATTTTGAACAAAATCTCTGGTAACTTGGCAGCCCACTAGGCATTGGAGTGCCGATTCTATGATTGGATAATGTAACAGCATATTATATCATAAGTCACTAACCACCCAGCCCAAGGAATCTATTAAAATCGGGCATAGCTCGGCAGTATAACACCAATCATCTTGCGCCTGCTTAATACTAATTAACGCGACTACAGCATTTGCCACCATGTCCGCTTTGGGTCGGTTACGGATACTCATCCAAGTACTTACCCAAACCCACTCTTCCCTCCACACCGTATATTTTAGCGTTTTCCTCTGGTATCACAGTGGCCTTAAATTACCCTGCGGTAGCAGACCAAGACGAACGGTACCGCTGCTCAGCTCGCGATTGAGTCTGTCCACCGTGGACATGGCCGCTGAGGCCGCTGACTACGGGCACAGTTAACGGGGCTCACTGAGTCCCGGTAAACGGCTATGTATCCGCCTTGACTGTCGCTCTCCACAGGTAAGGTTCTAAGTCAAACCGTGCTTCCATCTCGGCTGTCTTGAAGAGTTCCAGTTCGCGCTCCTCATCGGACAGCGCATTGGTTACCACAGCCAGCCGCCACATTGGGTGGACGGAGCCCGCCTTTTCATTTCGAGACAGCCAGAAGCTCGGTTCTGCATTGGCAGTGCCCTTGACCTCGATACGCAGCGCTTCATCTTCGCGCATTACCAAAAGGTCATAGCCGCAGTTGTCTTTCTGGCGATCCTCGATTTTATAAGGAGGGTTCTGGCCTTCAAAATAGCCGATCACACATTGAATAGCTGCTTCCTCCACAGCCTTGCGTGTCTCGGGATCGATATTCCAGCGTCCACCAGCTTGCAAGTCTGTTGATTCGTATTCTTCTTCCAGAAAGAGGATGCCAGCAACCTTTTCGGCGTCGCGATGGCGGCGGTAAGCTTCGATCACCTCTGGATCGCGTGAGAATGAGGTCGCTCGAAAGAAGCCACGAAACGCCCACGCATTGACCGCCTGCTTGATATAGACCGGCACGGCTCTTTCGCATGCCATGAGAAGTTCTGCGTTGCTGACAATCCTGGGGCCATCACCCACGACGATCACTTCGGGCGCTTCCGGATTATCCCGAACGGTGACGGCCAGTCCCTGCACTTCGCCGTTTTTGGTACGGATATAGGAGTCGCCCCCGGCCAGTCGCTGTGCCAATGTCTTCGTGTCGACGACTTTCATGCAGACCCTCTTACCGGCTTCTCCTGGATACGCTGGCCGTCGGCTTGTGCCTCGTCAGCATGCTATGAAAAGCTATCGGCGGGCACCCAGCAAACTTGATTCCGTGGACAGGCGAAAAATAAATAGCCAGGAGCGATAGCACAGTGAGCTGACATCGACCGTCCGCAACCAGAAAGGACCCCCTCTCATGCAGGATGACAGCCACGGCTTCACGACGCCTGCCACTTTTATCGAGCAATTCCGGGATCGATACTATGCGGCGTATGACCGTGAGCAGGAAGGTGCACTGTTCGCATTTACCGATACCGATGCCCTGCGCCAAGATCACGACCAGATTCTCCAGCACGCCTGGCCTGTCCTCGCAGAGCGCAGCAATTCCGGTTTGCTGGTGGTCGCGGCCACCCTGGTTCTGCTGAATGACATCCAGCCAATAACGCATCAGGCACTTGCCGAGGCTTTCGGTAATGAGGCCGCTTCCTTCGTATCGGCATGTTTTTTCCCCATGGGCGGGCATTTCGGGGAGGTCGAACGCTGGGAGCAGTCACTGCGAGAAATCGCCGAAGCGCCTGCCGAGGTTCAACTCGTGCGGCTAGCCCTGTTGTTTGGCCAGGTCGAGTACAGCCCTCAGGCCGTGAGCCATTTTCCTTTCTGGTACCGCGAGGCGGAGGTCATGCGCAATGCTGACCCAGCCCTCCGACAGCAGGTGCTTTCACGCATAGCAGCATGCGAGACGGCCGAGGGCGGCTGAACACTACAGATCCCGCTTGTGCACCTGCTGCTGTTGATGCTTCAGGCGAATCAGTTGCACACCTGTATAGCCACCGACAGCAAGAATGAGCGACGCGCAGAATCCTACCGCCAGATAGAACGATGGGCTCATGTGGTTGCTCCTCCTGCATGTACCGGGCCATCGGTTATGTGTCGATACTGCACAGCAGATCACTATCGAAAATCTCGTTCAAACGCCCCTCACCGATGCCGCGTATGTCGGTGAGTTCTTTCCACGCCAGCCAGGGCCGGCCCTCGATGATGTCCTCGGCCCGGGCGGGACCGATGTGCGGCAGGGATTCCAGCCTGCTGGCAGCGCTGTTGTTGAGGTCGATGCAGCCCGCTGACGTGTCGACTGCCCTCCCCCTGTGCTGATCGGCGTCAACCGCCCGCCGTTTAAACCAATATAAACCGGGGCATGATCGGAGACACGCTCGCGTGCTGTGACGTGATCCAGGGGCAGCAGGGCCGGGAATTTCAAGATGCCCTGGTCACTTGGGCTCAGGCTGTCAGCCTCGTACCAGATGTTGTCATAAAGGCTGGCATACCCGGCAGTCGTGCCTAGCGTGGTGCGCCCGTCAGTGATCGCAGGCTCCGCCCCGAGCCTGCGCAGTGCTTCCCAGCTTGGATGATCCGGCGAAAGGTTGAAATCGCCCATCAGCAGACGCGGGGAGTCGGGATAGACATCGCCAAGCCATTGCCAGTAGTCAGCCAGCGCGTCGATCTCCGGCAGCCGATCACTCACCCCGTCACCAAATACGATATGTACGGTAGCGGTCGCGAATTCCTGCCCAGTATCGACGTCGCGGAATCGAGCGGAATATGGCTCACGAGCGAACAGTTCCTCGGGATCGAGAAACACCACAGCGCCGCTCGCATATTCCACCTCAGAGTCCCGCCACAGGAAGCCGTAATGCTCTTAGTACGAGCTGCGGCCCAGTTCGTGGCTGGCCATGGATGACCAGCTTTCACCCGAGGCTTTCTCAAGGGAGAGCTCCAGGCGCCTGAGAGCTGCCGGGTTCATCAGTTCCTGCACGGCGAGCAGGTCTGTGTGGTTGGCTACATGAGCCACCAGCGCGAAATCCTTGCCATTGTTCCAGCCCAGATGCCTGATGTTCCAGCTACCGATAAGGACATCGGCTTTGGCGAATAGTGGCGCCATGGCCACCAGTACAGCAAGTAAACGCAATCGCATGCCTTCCTCCACGCAAAAAGGCGCCAATGGTGGGCACGCCGTGTTGGAAGATCAACGGGTTAAAGCCGCTTAATTGATAGAGTAGTTCAGGCTGATGTCGTAGCGAGCTGCTCAAGAGTTCCAGCAAGCAGCCAAAGTAAGTGCCGTCAGGTGCCGATATCTTTTTGAGCATACGCACATGGCACCATAGCCGCACGAAGAGACACCTCCTTAACGATAAGGACATGAATGAAAACCTACTTCATCCGCCACAGCTCTGAACTGGATATAGACCGAGTCACCCTCGAAACAATGTGGAAAAACCAGTTTGCCGGCATCCACTATCCTCATGATAAGGCTGGAAATTTCGGTGAAGGCGACAGCATCAGCACCGACCCGAGAGACTACAAAGGGCGGGGAAAAAGTAGCCTCGACATACTGTGGACTATCGCTCGCGACGGTGGGTATGTATGCACGACATACCGGGGCATTCCTGGCGCGAAATTGGGCATCGTCCGGCCCGGTAGTGAAGTTCAACTGCTACGTGGCACCTGGGGCAGCAAGAACGGCCTTAAAGGCCGCGAAGCCGTTTTGAAGGTTCTTCAGCTTGAGAACGTGATTAACCTTTCAGCCATAGCGAGCCTGCCTTTGACCACAGTGCAGCCGCGTCAGGGCACGATCTGCCAATGGCGCAAGGTCAAAAAGCGAGTTCAAGCCGTCCTGGAGGGCGAGCCTTCCAAGGACGTAAGCAACCTGACGCCTGACCTTCAGGAAGTGATGTGCATGGAATTTATGAGAACATCAGCGGCGGCGGCGGCCGGTCTCCCCAAGTTGCAGTCCACCTTGGCTCCTATCGGTCGCACCATGCCGGATGTCGACATCTATGGAATCTCGACCACAGGCCAGCCGATCGTTGCACAGGTCACGTACCACACGCTGGATGCAGCTACGGGAGCAGGCAAGCTCAGCAAGCTTGATGCATATGCAAAAGATGGGGCTTCGACGATTCTGTTTTGTCTGTGCAAGGAGCCCACTGAAGCTGGTGGGCATCTAGTATTCCCGCTTACAAAGGTCTTCCAAGAATTTTGTATTGATAGCGTAGAAGGCAAGGCATGGCTTGCCGCTGTCTCGGCCTAGCCGTGTATCGGTGAGGCTGAGTAGCATTGCCTTGAGCTTGATTAGTGAATCGCTCCAGTTCACGGTGGGATCAAGATAGAAGTTCTTGAAAGAATAAATACTAATAAACATTATCTACTGACAGCATGAATCAGGGGTACCTATCTATAGCAATATAAAAGGGCCCCTCCCGGGGCCCTTGATTAGGCTCTCCTCGCATCCGCTCGTCGGCTTTTTATGCAAATTATAAAACAACAAATGTAAAGTTTTCAGAGAACTCCCCATTGGGGAGCTCTCATCCTTTTGATAGATATATTGGACCTCACCTGCGGCTCAGTCCCAGAGAGAGGTTTTAAAAATCCTCTCTCTGTTCATTTTTTATTAGATTCCTAGCTCACCGAAGCCCTTCATAGCCCTATGGGAAAGAGGGCTTCGATGAGCTATGCTATAAAGGCTTACGCCTTATAGAACTGTTGAAATATCTAAGTCAATTTTTCATTCGCAATGGTCGAATTGGCCCGCCCAGCATAGGCTTCATATACGAAGTTTGTTTGCCGGTATATTTCGCCATGCTGAGCGGCCAGGCTTTTTAATTACTCTGCTTCCACCAAGGCCTCAGAAATTTCAAATGCACTGGTATCGAGCTCCAACAGCTCAACAGGCCTGCTCTTTCGCACACCGACTTGATTTTCTACCAAAAGATCAATGAGACGATCCCCATCGATGAGTGTGATGGGGGCGGCACCGGGAAACAGCGCAGCCTGCTCACAGCTGCTGGCAAACTTTCCCAAGGTAATCAGAGTACCTCGAATCGCCTTATGGTAAGGCAGAGCCCCTCGGAGCTGATCGACTACCGGGCGGGTAATGCTGCCCTGCTGACGCTTGACCTGGACCACCTCTGTAATTGTCGTGATGCCTACCTGCACACTGCCTACCACATCCACGCCCTTATCGCCGGAGGCCTTGGTTACTTCTACGTCTTCGTAACCCATCGCTCGGAGCAGCTCTCCGATTAGCGCTTCAAACTGATAAGGATCCATTGCAGCAAGATGGTCCTTTAGCAGCTGTTTCTGCTGCAGGTTGTAACGATTCACCCCATTAATGATGGCCTTACGAGGGTCATCTGCCTTTTTAGGCAAGCTATCCTTAAGCCATCCGAGACCACCGGAGGATATTTGGTACCGGTTACCTTGACGCTCCACGAGCCCACGAGCCACTAAGTTGCTTAGGCGCTGATGCAAGGTGGTTTTGCAAGATGATTCAGAGGCAAACTTTGAAACCTGATGCAGGAAGGCCATCCATTCAGGCAGGATGTCGCTCCTTTTTGCCATCTCAAGACCCGAAAGCAATTCAAGTAAAGCCAACAGCCCTTCCTCATCATCCAGCCATTTGAGCGTAGCTTCGTCTTCGCCCAAAAATTGCTGGCCTCGCTCTGATGGCTGCCAGCAGCCTTCGCCATCAATCTCCATCAAGCCGTAATTATTGATAAACATCCAACTACCATAGCTATGCCGGGGGTTCATCACTTGCTTATCGGTTTGCCAAATTTTCAATGCCAACTCAGCATGCGCGCCCTCTAGACGCTCAGCAATCCACGTATCGGGGTCAGACCAATCCACCGGGTTCTGTGGCGTTCCGGTCTGGTCATGAATCGCTGTAATCATGTCCCTAACCGCTTTCGGTGGAAGGCCGGTTGAAGCCTTCATAAACGCTGCTGCCTGAGCGTAGGTGGGAAAGAGAGGCGTTCTGACTTTCTGCATCAGGTATCTTCCTGCGGTTGCTATTGGGGCTAAATCCAATTGGGCACTGGCAAACCTTGGTGAGAAGCGGAGTTCACTCCGCCTCCCCGCTAGCTCCGCGCTCACGCTGCGGAACTGTTCCAAGGCGGCTTTTAGATTCTCGACGATCTCGGTGGCCAGCACGTCCGGCTCCGGCAAGCTGTCGATGTCTTCCAGACTGTCGTCTTTGAGCCAGAAGATATCCAGGTTGAGCTTGTCGCGTTGTATCAGCTCGTCGTAGCTGAAGCGGCGGAAGCGCTCGGTCTCCTGGCGCTCGTGGTAGCAGGTACGAAGTCACCCAGGTCAGCGAGGTCAGGCGCTTGGTTTTCAGGGTCTTATGGGTCTTAAAATCACCACTTCCCCCAAACTCTTTTGCAGTACGGCTAAACCACGTTTATCAAGTCCAGTCTGGCTTCTCGTATAGTCTCAAGCTGTGTATTACAGGAATAACGTCCCCGTAGTTCAGCATCTAGAAGATTTTGAGGAATACATTCTGAAAACTTGAGCTCTTGGATGAACTTGGCGTCCAAAGGTACTTGCACTAGCTCATCATCCTCTGCAACCAACAGCCGCCGGATTCGATTCTTTAACCGAGTCATATCGACGACCTTGCTAAGCGATATTGCCAAGTTGTCGGAGCTGACCTTGTCGGCCAAGTCACCCAACGCGTCAGCCATTGCAGCATTGAACACAGCACCTGCGAAGGTCCACCAAGTGGCATTCCGCTCACTGTCGATGAGCACCGCTGTCTGTCCCGGTTCAAGCCAGCCGAATTCTTCGCGAAGCTGCTCAAGCAGTACCTCTGCCCGTTTCGAATATCCTTCGGGAATCTCTTCTGACAGCAACTCACCTTCGATCGCCTGGCAAAGGGTAAAGTGCATAGGCTGACCTGAGCCCAACCATTGTGAGCGGCCCCTGAGCTCAGTAGATTCCACGTAGGCACGCCGTCTAGGCCAGTCGACATAGGTCGTGGACCAGTTCCTACCCCCCAAGGTCAGCAGGGCTGGGCTGCCTTCTTTACCAACGGCGAACGTCAGCTCGTGCACCTCGCCCAGCTCCTGCTTGCCGTGGAAGACTTTTACCATCGGAGGTGTCGTGAAGACCGAAACGAGCTCCATGAAGTGTTGGTAGCCGAAAGTGCGCTCCCCACGCTCACCAATACTCAGTAAGCCGCTGTCACTGTGCAGGATGCCGGTCTCCAGCATGTAGTGGAGCACAGCGCTGCGCTGCTTGGCGTCGATCAGCTTGAAGCCAGGCATCTTGCCGATCCAGCGCTCGATATCTGCCTCAATGATGCCGCGCTCCTGCAGACACAGCGCCATGATCTGCTGAGCATAAATGTGCAGGGGCAGCGCGGGCGGCTCAACGGGCTCCACAAAACCGGAACGCCAGAGGGAAAGCAGCCCCATGCTTCTGAGAAAGGCTTCTTCGGTAGTCGCAAGGAACAGGCAGTTCCGTGCCACATCGGCTCTGCGCCCGGTGCGCCCGATGCGCTGCAGGAAGGAGCTGACGCTGAAGGGCGCGTCGACCTGGATCACTCGGTCCAGGTCCCCTACATCAATGCCCAGCTCCAGGGTGCTGGTCGCCACGATGACGCAGTTCGAGCCCTCAGCAAAGGCACTCTCTGCTGCCTTGCGCTCCTCCAGGCTGAGGCTGCTGTGGGAGACGAAGGTGTTGACGCCTAGGCCACGCAGCTCCATGGCCAGCAGCTCCACCCGGGAACGGCTATCCACGAATACCAGCCGCTTCTCACCCCGGTGCAAGCGAGAGATGACGATGGCAGCGTTCTTGAGTGAGCCGACCCAGTCGAGCTGAACGTCTGACGATTTCGCTCCCTCGGTCAACGGATTGACGACACTGCGCCTGGCTTGGCAGCCCCCGGCCAACCAATCACACAGCGCTTCGGGGTTGCCGACCGTCGCGGAGAGGCCCAGCCGCTGGACTTCCTGGCCCGCCAGGCCCTGGATACGTTCAACGAGGGAAAGCAAATGCCAGCCTCGGTCATCGCCAGCGAAGGCATGAACCTCGTCCACGATGGCACTACGTACCCGCCCAAGCAGCCAACGATGATCGATACGAGACGACACCAGCATCGCCTCCAGCGACTCCGGCGTCGTCAGCAGGATGTCGGGCGGATCGGCGATGATCTTGGCCTTGCGTGAGGCACTGACATCCCCATGCCAGAGGGCAACACGCCGGCCAAGCAGGCCGGCGTAATATTCCAGGCGAGGCAGTAGGTTGTTGAGCAGCGCCTTGATCGGACAGAGGTATAGGACACTGATACCGTCCCACCCCTCCGAGAGCATGCGAGAGAGCACCGGGAAGCAGGCCGCCTCGGTTTTGCCCCCGGCTGTCGGGGCTAGCAATATCGCATTCTCACCACGGAGCACCGGCTCAATGGTGGCTTCCTGTAAGGGTCGGAGCCGAGGCCAGCCCAGGCTATTGACGATATGGTGCTGAAGCGCCGGATGAAGTTGGTCGAAGGCGCTCATAGATCCAGCTCGATATCATCCGTCGATTCGGCCCCTCGCGCTGCACGCTCAACCGACGTCAGCTCGGTATCAGGGATCGTCAGGGCGTAATGCTGGCGAGGGTCGAAGTCTTCAAACTGGTCGATGCGGTCGAGCACCTCCCCCACCAGCTTCTTGAGGAAGATGCGCGGAGCGATGCCGATCTTGCCACCCAGATCGCCGGTAACGGCCTGGGCCAGGCTCGCCACGTAGGTGTCATCGGCCTTGGCGCGAATGCGTTCCGGAACATCGCTATTGGCGGCATAGAGGTCACGCACCTTACAGCCGACCTCCTGAAGCAGCTCAGTATCGAAGCCCTTGAGGCGGATCTGCACGGCACGCGGGTTGTCGAAGCGCGCATCGGTGGTGAAATCGACGGCCAGGCGCTGTGCCAGAGGCGGCAGGCGCTGAACCCCCATCGGCCCTTCGAAGAAGGCCGTGGTGCCGGTCATTACCAGGTAGAGCCCCGGGAAGCGGCCGCTGTCGATCTCATCCATCAGCTGACGCAGGGCGTTGAGGCTCTTGTCGCGTACATCCCCGCGCATGCGTTGCAGTGTCTCGACCTCGTCGAGTACTAGGAGCAGGCCGGGATGTCCGGAGTCCTTGAGGATCGTCAGGATGCCCTGCAGGAAGCTCAAGGCGCCGAAGTGATCGATATCGCCCTTGATGCGCGCATAGCGCTTCACGCTGGCAGCAATGTTGGGCTGGCCTGCCATCCACGCCAGCAGACCATCGGCGATCTCTTCGTTTCCCTCCAGCAGGGCCTGCCGGTAGGCTCGCAGGGTCAGCGAGAAGGCGGGGGCCGAGCGAACCACCTCTCCCAACCGCTGCTCCATCAGCGTGTCGGTGGCCTGCACCAAGGCTTCCACGTCATCCGGATCGATCGTCTGCTGCGACAGCACATCCTCTTCCAGCGTGTAGAACCAGGACTCGATGATATTGCGGAAGGCGCCAGTGGGTGAGTCAGCCGTGGTCAGGCGCTCCATGAGTCGCCGATAAACGGTTTCCAGACGATGCAGCGGGGTTTCCGTCTCGGAGACCTGGACCTCGGCACAGGCAAAGCCTAATCCATGGGCACGCTCGCGCAGCCAGCGGCTGACGAAGGTCTTGCCACTACCATATTCGCCGCGGATCGCTTTGAAGACGCCGCCGCCGCGTGTGACTTTGCCAAGCTCCTCATCGAATGCCGGCGTCAAGTGGCCCAGACCCACCGCCAGGGCGTCCAAGCCATACTGGGGAACGGTGCCACGACGCAGCGCGTCGATAATGTCCTGGCGGCGCTGGCGACTGATACTCACAACGGTCTCCTCACAGCTCGAACTGTACCTTGAGCGATGCCTTGTCCAGCACCACGGTACGACTTTCCCGTTCGGTCTTCAGCACCGGATAGCCATCCACGTTGAGCAGCTTCTGGGCAGACGAGAGAAAGCCGCGCAGGCGAATCCTCGGTATGGCCAGGTGCTGAGCGATCTGCGTCTCCATGACGGTACCCTGGCCCTGTTCCAGCAGCTCGAGAAGCTGACACATCTGCTCGGCACTGACGGCCGATCGTCCTGCGCGCTGAAGCGACTGCTGGTAAACCGGTGAGCCCAGCAGCGCCTTGATCCATGAGTCAGGGTATGTCTCCTCCGTCTCATGGGTAGCGTCCTGTTCGACGCTAGGCGCCGAATTGTCGGGGGGCGTATCGCCGGCAAACAGGTCGGGCACTCTGTCGTCGGGCACGGCCTTTTTTTTCTTCTTGCTGGCTGGCCTTGAAGGCGATGGGTCGGCTTGGGGGCGCTCTTCGACAATGGTGCTTGCTGAACTTTCGGCTGCCCACCAATCAGGCAACTGGCGGGGCAGCTCTGTCCACCCTGATATCCTATCCGGGTCGCTGGCACTGATGTAAATCCCAAGGGGAATCACCACTTCCTGAAGGCTACCGCCGCCGTGGTAGCCATGATTCCGTCCCTTGGTATAGCGAAGCTTCTCCGACCAGGGAATGACGGCTCGCTGAGATGGCGTAAGCACGCGCGATCCGCTTACTTCCACTTCCTGATCCGAGGGGATCACCCCCTCTTCGCGATAGCGCTCACCGTTATGTGTGTCTTCCTGAGTCTGAGCGTACTGGGAATGGTGATCGAGCACATGACCATGGTCGCTAGTGACGATCACGGCCCGCCCACTTTCCCGCGCTGCTTCCAGTACCTGGCGTAGCATGGGAATCGACTGCAAGCTCCACTTCACCACCACCTGGGAGCTACTGGAGAGCTGGTCATCGATGGCGTTGATCACTACCCCCACCACCTTGTGCTCGGTGCCTGCAATCTGTGCCCGTGCATTGGCTGCAAGGCCTCCACTACCGGGTTGCTGAATGTCCTGCTTGTGCAACAGCAACGGGGGGAAGCGCGTCGATAGCAGCTGCCGCAGCGCCGTATGACCGGCAAAGGCCTGTTTCTCCTGAGTGGCGTTGCCTCGTCTCAGGGAGCCCGACAGCAACGAGCAGCGGCTGAACTCCGTCGCCGAGGGCAGGGCAGACACCAAGCAGCGGGGCGGGGCTTCAGCCTTTTCGCTGACCTCGATCCAGCCATAGGCTGCCAGGTCTTCCTGAAGCTCGCGGTATACCGCCTCGTTCATGCCATCCATCACTATCAGCAGCACGGGTTTCTTCGCCGCCACGATGGGCTTGACCACTTGATCGAGGGCTTGCTCTACCGGCACCAACGATTCGGCCAGCGTATCCCCGCGAGCAATGGCGCGTAGGTGGCGCCCGAAGTCGCGATTCTGCTGTTCTCGGCGCTGTGTCGCCAACTCCGAAAGAGTGGCATAGACACGAGCCAGTGCCTCGTGGTCCTCTCCCGCCCATAGCTGGGTGCGCGCCCAGTCGACGAAGCTGCCGTCACTCACGTAGTAGCTCAGCATCTGATGGGCGGTTCCCGTCAAGGAAGGCGTCCCATGTATCAGCCAGCGCAACAGGCGCAGGGCCATCTCGGCGCGCTGCATCTGGTCATGACGCTGGGTCTCATGCGTCAACCAGTGTGTCCGAAGGTTTTGCCAGGCCTGCTCGGCGATATCTACGTGACGCTTCTCGCAGCCCTCTTCCAGGGCCTGGGCCAGAGCATTCAGACGCAGCATCAAGCCGCCCGGCAGTACCGGAGAGAGGCCTGCCGCCGGCATGAAATCCAGGCTGGCCAGGATCTGCTCCGCCTGGCTCAAGCTCTGGCTGACAGCCTTCTGCCCCTGCTCCCGGAGGAGGCTTCGCGTGGTCTCCAGCGCGCCCTTGCCGAACTCAGTCAGCGCGTCGCTCCCGACCTTGTACCCATTCAAGTAACGCTCGATAAACCGGCCGCGCCCCGAGTAGATGGACTGAGTTTCCAGATGGCCCGAGGCCTCCAGCTCAGAGGCATACATCACGCTGCAGGCGAGGCCAACGGCCAGTAGATGGTGGGCGTGGCCCTCACGCAGCAGGGTCTCGATCAGCGGCCCCGTGCGTGGCAGCACAGGCCTCAGCCATTCGCCCAGGTGCTCACGAACATTCTCTGGCAGGGCCGCGATACGCCGTGCCGCATTCTCCTGCAACGACCAGCGAAACAGCGAGGGCAACTCCAGACTCGGGGCGGTGTAATCCAGATAGCCCCACGCCAGCGCCTGCCAGGCGGTCTCCAGGTCCAGCACCTCACCAAAGACGATATGCCCCTGGAATCGGTCGAAGCCATCCAGCAAGGCCTCCGCCATCCAGCGTCCCTGATGCCGGGTCAGCCGTGGGTCGATGGTTTGCACATGGGCCAGCTGCTCCAACGTTCGCCACGGGCTGATCCGCTGCGGCTCGTTCTTCCACAGGCGAGCCAGCACATCCTTGCCCAGTTGGCTCTGGTCGAACGGCGACAGGATAACCAGCTTCTCTGGCCCGCGATGGGTCACCAAGACCTCGCGAATGGCCAGTTCGGAAGGACACCAGATCAGTCTGACGTCCCGCGCGCCGATGCCACGGCTCTGCACCTCGGGCTGAAGGGGCTCACTCCACTTCAGGGCAATCCGGTCGGCCTCGGGATCACGCTGTAGAATCGCCTGAAGCTGGTTGTAGATCGCTCCTGGCATGCTATCGGCGTGACGGGTGAGTCGTGTGGTCGGCATCAAGCATCGCGTCCTTCACGGGTCGTGATAGTAAAGTCCACATCCAGGATCTGGCCGTCGGCCAGTTCGGCTTCGAGTTCAGCAAATAGCTGCCGCGCCTGTTGGCGGGACAGTCCATGGCGCCGATCACGACGCACCACACGGCTGGCCCCACCGGTACCGGTGCCGGTCTCCCCGCCGGTAGGCGGCGGTGGGTCGATCACTGGGGGCGTAGGCGCAATCAGCGCCGTGGCATCGTTTTGTGCGCGATCCAGTACCGGGCCGATCGGCTTGGCCATCTCATCTGCCTTCAGTGCCTCTATGACCCGTTCCTTGATGGCCTGTGCCTCGGCATTGCCGCCCTTCCAGACCTTCTCCAGCAAGGCCCAGTTGTTGTGTTTGATTCGGCTGGCCACTTCCTGAGCGGTTTTGAGGCTGCGGCCCAATGCCTGATCGGAGCTGGGCGGCTGGCTGTCGGCCAGGTGCTGTACCAGTGCCGTGCCTTCCAGCGAGCGCAGCTTATCCATCAGGCTGACGGCATATTCCGCGGTGGCCAGGCGCTGGCCCTGGTCCGCCACGCCGAGCTGTGAGAGCTGTCGACGCAGCACCTCCGCCAGGTTTTCCGCACTGGATAGATAGGCTTCCGCCTCGTCCCGCACCTGCCTGACAAGATCGTTCTGGTGGTTGGCGGTTCGCAGCGTGCTGCGCAGCGTCACCCCCAGGATGGCGCCGGCCTTCTCCAGGGCACGTGCCCACGCGCCGGGCTCCGCCAGTTCCTGCTTGCTGAGAACCAGATTATCCGGCAGGTCCTTGAGGCCCGGCTCGTACTCCTGACCATGCAGCTGGCAGGCATAGTGGCCGTGCTCCATGAACACCAGGATCAGCAGATTCTGTACTTCGCTCGTCAGTCCCCGCGGTTCGGGATGGTCGATAGCATTACGCAGTTGGGCAATGGTCAACGACGTGGTGCCCTGGCCCATCTTGGCCAGGTTGGTGCGCAAGCGATTGGGCCAGGTGTCCTGGAAGACGAAGTGGCGCTCGTGCATGGCGCCTAGCCCCAGCGGCTCGGCGACCTTCTCCATCAGGCCACGCAGCGACCCCTCGATATCGATGCGCCCGTTGGTGGCGTGTACCGCACGGCGCATCTCCGCCAGTACCTTGCCGAGATCGTTGGTGCGGACTTCCGTCTTGAATTCGGGATGCTCGGGATACTGGAAGCGTAATGCCTGGTCGAGCAGCTGCTCGAAAGCCTGACCTAAATTCAGCCCGTGGGGCAGGCGCGGCTTGAAGCTGGGCTCCAGGGACATTACCTGCTCATCAATGGCCACGGAGTCATCCAGGCTGCCCGGGATGGCGCTGCTGCCGCCGTAGGCTCCCAATAGGCAACCCTTCAAGCGCTGCTGCAGCTGACTACGCTGATTCTCCAACAGGGTGCGCGCCTGGGCGCGATCCACCGGGGTGAGGTGCTTGCTGAAGGAGCTAAAACGGTCGTCGCTCTTCAGCACATAGTCGAGTCGCACCAAGATACCGAGGTCACGCTGCGCCGACTGGCTCAGGAAGTAGGGCAGCCAGCACAGCGTACGCGTCGTGTTGCCGGTATCGAGATACTCCTGAACGCGTGCCCGGTCATCCGCCGGCGAATGGTTGCCGGTATCGAACGGGAAGTCGACGATCAGTTTCCAGTCGTCGCCGTTGGCCTCGAAAATATTGAAGTCGTCGATCTCGCGGATGTTCTGGAACAGCACATCGACATGTCGCCAGGTACCGCGCCATAGCCAGCGGTGTTCGATGAACAGCTGACCATCGTCGTGAATGCCGAAGGCCTCGAAAACGAGGTCCTTGATCATCTTGCTGCGTGAACCGGGGTTATCGTGGATCTGGGCCTGCTCGAGGATGCTCTCAGTGTCGACCCCCGAGATCTGCACAGCGATGGTCGGATTGCTGCTGTCCTCACTGATTTTGATCTCGCCGACCTGGCCGGCCCAGCGGCGGCAGCGGCCCATCACTGCCGAAGCCTCGCGCCCCGGAATAGGCGACTTGATGGTGCCGTGGTTGAGGGCGGCCAGTTTGTGGGAGGTCAGCTGCTTGAAGCTCTCGACCTCCGGCACCAGGGCGGCCAGCAGCAGGGTCTTGAGCAGCCGTAGGTCGTTATTGAAGGCTCTGGCCTTGGCCTCGCTGTTTGACTGCGCCTTGGCCTCCGCCAGGGTAATGCCATGCTCAGCTTCCAGCAGAGGAATCAGCTTGCGCTCGAACAACTGCTTGGCGTTCTCGAAGTGGGCACGCATCTGCTCCGAGAAGGGCTCGGCCTCGGAGGCAATGACATCGTAGAGGTCGCCGACCGGGATCACGCCGCCCAGCTCCAGGGTGTCGCGCTGCTCCACCAGCAGCATCAGCATCACCTTCAGCGCCGTGCGTTCACGCTGCAGCGCCGAGGAGAGTGCGACCAGAGCCTGGATCAGCGCCGGGCTAAAGGGGTAGAGGGCTCGGAACATCTCTCGGTCGCCCTGGGTGGTCAGCAGGATGTTGTGCACGTCCTCGCGCAGGCTCTTGTCGATGGCGTCGAAGGACTGCTGGATCTGCTGACGCGCGGTCTCGTCCTTGGGCTTGAGCAGGCGCCGCTGGGCGATGACCGGCAGGTTGCGGTCTTCTAGGGTGATGGTGTGGAAGCGTCCCTCCCAGTACTTGAGCGAATCGCTCAGTGCGACCTGGTTCGCTCCCACCGTCTGGTCACCGACGAACTCGCGAAGGTCACGCTGCCGAGCGATGAAGCTGGCCATGGGCAGTGCCCGCGGCTCGCTGGGCTCCACCAGTTTGACCACCTTTTGAATATTGTTAGCGATGAACTGGTGATCGGAGATATGGCTGGCCAGCCACAGGATCAGCTCATCAAGGAACAGCACCACAGCGTCGTAGCCCAGCGACTTGGCGTGCTGGGTCATGATGCGCAGACCCTCGTCGAAATCGACGTAGCCGACCTTCTCGCCCGACTTCAGCTCATCACTGGAGGCGTTGGCCAGGTCGCTCATCGACTGGAAGAAGGTGCCCACCAACGCCGAGACCAGGGCGGTGTGGTCCTCCATGCTCGCGCGGCCTTCCAGCACTGCCTCGAAGCTCTGCGGCGTCCAGCGCTCGTCACCCACTTCTCCCCAGCCATCATCTTCCGCCGGAGCGGCGCCCTCCTGGTTGAGAATCTCGAAAAACTTGTCATCCCCCAGCGTGCTACGCATACCCTGAGCATCACGGAACAGACGGTCGCTCAAGTAGAAGCCTGGCTGGGGGGCTTCCGGATGGTGCTTCTTTATATAGCGCACGTAGCCGCCGAGGATGCCCGCCTCGATGCTGGGCGCGCCGATCATATGGTAGGGCACCAGTAGGATATTGTGCTGCTGCAGCCACTCATCGTGCTGGCTAACCGACGGCGCCAGTTCCTGAATGGCCCGTGCCTCTGGGTTGCCCTGCAGCAGCAGATGCAACACCGCCATGAAATGCGATTTACCACTACCAAAGCTGCCGTGCAAATAGGCGCCTTTCTGGCGGTTCTGGCTGCCCACCACCGTGCTCTTGATGAAGCTCAGGGCATCCTCGAAGGCCTTGGCCAGCTGGGGAGTAACCACGTACTGCGCCAGGGTCTGATGAATGGCGTCACCTTCCAGTCCATGAGACAGGTTGAGCACGAAATCCCCGCGCTGCACCTTCTCGGGAATCTCGATCAGCTCTTTTATCAATGTCATCGGTACTCTTCCTTCCCTATCAGGCGCTGGTGGCGGTTTTGCGACGGCGGCCGCGGCGGGCCACGGGAAGCTGCCAGGCCAGCAGGTCATCACGGGTTAGCTCGAGTTGCCGTAGCTCCTCGAACAGGAAGCCTTCGTAGAATTCGCCCATGCGCTCACCGAACTCTGGGTTCAGCTCATTGTGCCACTGCTTCAACCAGGGGATCAGCTCCTCCAGGGCCACCAGCATAGGCATCAGCTTGTCGGGCTCCCAGCCGTCCTGCTCCTTGCGTTCCATATACCAGCCGGCGATGGCCTGGGCCCGCTGCAGATGATCGAGGCCAGCCCAGCCAATCACTGGAGTGCTATCGCCGGGCTTCTCGCAGCCGGGTAGGCTGAAGAAGCGCTCCTTGGGCACATCTAGCTTGCCACGCAGCGACCAATAGCTGCTCTTGCGGAAATCGGTAGCGGCATATTTCGGGGGCACAGGGATGGTACCCACTTCGGCGGCTTTCCTGGCCTCGGCCCGCTCCTTCGCGGCCTCATAGGCCTTCACCTTCTCGGCATTCTCGGCGTCTTCGGGGCTCAGCGGCTCGGCCACACCGAACTCGGCGTCGATGGCATCTTCCAGGCGCTGCTTGTCCCAGGTCTCCTGCCAAGCGCGGAACTTCTTGATAGCCGCGGGCTTGAGGCGCGCCGGGGCCATCTGCGGTACCTCATCGACGGCGATCAGCTCGGTGGCCAGTTGCTGGGCGTCGAACAGCGGGTTGTCGGTATAGAGCTCGGCGACCTGCTGGAACTTCTCATCGTGGCGCACGCGGTCGGCCAGTTGGGCGCCGGTGATCAGCTCGGGGCCGTTGGCCTTGACCTCTTCCTCGAGGCGATCCAGCAGCCAATCAGTACATGCAGATTTTAACTCATTTGATCGGGAAGAGTGGTTAAACAAACCCTGACGTCCAATCCAACGGCGCTTGTAATGCGGGTCTTCAATTACGCGAATCACTTTGTTTTCACGCATGGCATTCATTCGCTGATGCCATTTTTCCCTCATGCCTTGAGGCCAATCGCTAGGCACGTCTTCAGGCACGTCAAAACCTTCTTGATTAAAGCCAGAAACAATTTCAAAAGGACGCTGCCCTGGAGCAATATCAACACCTAACCAACCATCAATATCTGCAAGCAATGATGCATCGCATAGTCCATATGCGTAATAAACACGCCAATCTATCTCCTCCTGAATTAATATCATCTTGCGCCTAAAGCCTTCTCTTTGATGAAGCGCATCCTTCCATACATCAGACAAGCCATCTTCATAAAAGCTTGCAGAAGACAATATAACTTTTGCAGTTTTTTCAGCACATCTGCGAGACAGAAACTCCATTTCTCTCACCAGAGTCACCAAATAATCCAAGTGCCATTTTTTTTCGCAACCAGTAGGTAGCGGAAGCTTTTTCAGCTGAGTTCCGGCGAATTCATAAGGAACTTTTGAAACAAACTCAACTCTTACACCGTCTCCGCCAGTAAGCTGCTTTTGCTGGCTTACTTGCTTCATCCAGAAGCAAGCAGAGGAACTATTCAAAACCCCTAGAATTTCAAATACCTCATCTTCTTCTTTGTCCTCTGGAATTACAATAAGAGGAGCCGACTGCTTAAAAACATTTCCACCAGTATCTAAAGCGAAGTGATTGTGGCTAGCAACAAATGCAAAGGGAATTGATCGCTTGCTTAAGAAGCGCTTTGGAAAAAACATGGAATGCTCATACCAGAGCAAACCTCTGTCTTCTATGTACTGACCAAAATCCTTTCTGTTCTTCAGGATAGTCTTATATCCCCAAAGGTATCGACTCAGGGAATCAGACAAATCTAACATAACCCTCCCTGAGTCTTGGTAATATGGAAGAATTGACCAAAGACCACCATCAATACCCCAGTCCCTAATTTGCTCCCCTTCAATCAAAGGAACAGAATATTCCAAGAGGCCTTGAGTTTTTAAGCTTTTTGGGGGCAGATAAAAAACATGATCCTCACCTGTATGAGTACTCCGGCCAAGGTCTACAATCGCTGACCCCAGCTTTGATGAGCTTCCGTTTTCAATACTCATTTTGGCCTCGGCAGCCCCGCCCCCACCTACACTCCAGGGATGGATAAAGTACGAGCTTCTGTCTTGATCTACTGAGGTAACGAAATCATTTTCTTTCCCAGCAAAGTCAACAAGGCTAGCAATAGAGCTCCACACCTTCCCCTCTGCCGGATTTTCTGGAGTCTTTGGCTCTCCCCTAATTCCCAAAACAGCCCTAACTTTTCCATGATTAGGCTGACGATTTCGAGAAAACAGAATAACCGTTGGTGTACCATGCCCTGGAATATAGGCACCAGAGGCATCGACCACATGGGTGAGTTCTTTATGGGGAAGATACTCTTCGATCAGTTTCTTCCCAAACTCCCGCTTCATAAAGCTGTTAGCGGTAATCATGCCCATATAGCCTGCCGGCCGGCTGCCTACAGGCGGCAGCGTCAAATCGAAAAAGCGCTCGGTGAAGGGGACACCCAGGGAGTATTGGCGATGACAAGTGGGATAGAGGGCTCGATAAGCTTGATTCAGCGCTGGGTCCCTAACCACGATATAGGGCGGGTTGCCCACTACGACATGGTAGCGCTGCCCCAGAATTCGGTTGAGCTTGGTCAGATCCTCCGTCTCGAAGGCGTGCTTAAGTGAGTCATCGAAGGTATCGAGCTGCAGGCCCTGCCCCTGTGACTCATGACGTTTGCCATGCAGCAGGGAGTCGCCGACTGCAAGATGGAAATCGAAGTCCGGGGCGTTGCGGATCTTATCCGAGCCTGCGGCCTTGAGGGCGGCGATCAGCAGGCGGAACTTGGCCACGGCGATGGCGTAGGGGTTGATATCCACCCCATGCACCACGTCCAGGGCGCGTTGGGCCAGATGACGCGCATTGGTGGCCGGCTCGCGCCGTTGCCAGACGTCGAACACCCGCTCGAAGGTGGTGAGCAGGAAGTGGCCGCTACCACAGGTCGGGTCGATCAGCCGCAGCCCCTCCAGCCCGAAGGTCTCGATGGCCGGGGTCAGGGTGTAATCGAGGATGAACTCCTCCACGAACTCAGGTGTCTGCAGCAACGCATAGCGCTTGCGCACGGCTTCTGAGAGGTCCTGGTAGAGATCGCCTAGAAAGCGGGTGTCCCACTCCGGGTCAGTGAAGTCGTGGACCAGCTCGCCGGTTTCAGGATCGATCCGCTGGAAGAAGTCCACCAGGCGCTTGGCGCCGTCGTCGGAGACCGGAATCTGCCACAGCGGGTTATGCCGCGGATCAAGCAGAGAGTCGATCACCGGGACCTGGTCTAGCTCCCGGAACAAAGCCAGCAGGTATTCGCGCTCGCCGTGGGCCGGGTGCTCGTTGAAATGGTGGGTGATGCGCTCCTTGGCATGGGCCAAGGGGCTGCTGCCATCTGCTCTCGCCGCGGGTCCGGAAAGCACCGGCTCATCCAGCAGGCCGTTGTCCTCCAAGAAGCGCACGAACACACAGGTCAGTACCCAGGCCGCGGCCGCCTGGGTGATCTGCGCCTCCCGCCAGGCGACGAAGTGCTCCGCCGTCCGGCCGGCCTCCACGGCCTTCTGGTACTCCTCCTTCAGGTGCTGGCCCAGCTCAGCATGACGCTCGCTGTACTGGAGGATATCCGCCTCGATTTTGGGGAGTTCGCTCTTCAGGTCAGCCAGCAGTTTCTCGCGATCAATCATTCCTGTTCCCTACGTATGCGTTGTGCGGTGCTTAGTGTGCCGTGAACAGATGCCGGATGGCGGTCTCGAAAGGCTGGCCAGCGATTGCTTCTAGTTCTTCGTGGAGGTACTCGAAGTACAAGCTTTCATCCGATTCGGACAACTCCTGCAGATCCTCAACCGATCTCAGATAGCCCTGCACGGCCGACCGGCGCATCTGACGCAGGGCACCACGCTCATGGTCAAGGTTGAACACGCGCAGCGTCTCCTCGGCACGGTGGCGCTGCCTTTCTGTCAGGTCATTGCGCGGCACGATGCGGCCATCGGCCAGAAACTGCAGGTAGTCATCCGGATCGTCGACATCGGGCTTGAGAATATCGCCATTACGATAGGTGGTTCTGTCCTTGCGTCGGCCACAGCTGTCTTTCTTTTCACAGGAGCCGAACAGGTTGTCCCACTGAAAGGTGCCCTGAGAATGGCTGGACTGCTGGCGGAAATGCTCGATATGCCGTCTATCCTCTGGCAGCTTGTCTTCGCAATAGGCACAGCGATGTCCCTGCATAGCCTCCAGCTTTTCCCATATTTTCCTCTTATCGTCGAAGCTGACGTCTCTACGCCAGTTATCACGACCATGTCGAAATCGGGATAAACATCCGGGAGCTTCGGGTCTAACAAGCTTATGCATCCGACGCGGACTCCCTGCCTTTCATTCTCCGCTTCATCGATTGAAAACGCCGCAGCCGCTCACACTCGATCATCACCGGATGGCTTTCACCGAAATGCGCGATGAGCTGTGTGTAGAGATCTTGCGCTGGCTGACTTTCCTCCTGGCCCTGCTCGATCATCTGGCGATAGTCATCCAGCAGACGAGCCTCCTTCACATCGGGGACCGGGAAGATGCCCATGATCCGCGAGAGCGTTTCTACGCTGGACACGCCGCGGGTCTGGAAGTCCGGCTCGATGGATACCCGTGCCCAGTCTTGGCGTTCCTCGTCCCACCGGGTATCGATAAGGCGGATGCACTCTCGGGAGACTGTGGTTAGCACCTGCGGGCTGTGGGTGGTGACAATGAACTGCACCTTGGGAAAGGTGGAGACGAGGCTTTGGATCACTCGCTGCTGCCAGGCCGGATGCAGATGCAGGTCGATCTCGTCGATCAGCACGATCCCTGGGGTTTCCTTGGCGGCGTCGGCATTTAGGTGAGGATTAAGTTTGGCGCAACGCCAGGCCATATCGGCGACCATGGAGACCATGGTGCGCACCCCGTCACTGAGTAGACTGACCGGTAGAATCCCTTGCCCCTGCTGCTGCATTGCAAGCTCTTCATAGGTCAGGCTGTAGTGAATTCCGGACCACCCTTCTGCCTCCAAGACCTTGTCAACGGCGCGCAGCACGGCATTAAGCTGGCCCTCTAGCCGGGAAGGCACGTCGAGTTTGCGCTCCTTCTGCTGGAGTACAGCCAGAGTGGCTTTACCCATCCACTCCTGCAGTTGCAAGTAATTAGAAGATGAGGTCAAGCAGTCCTCATATCCCAGAGTGCGGCTCTCGCTGAGCACAGCCTTGCGCTTGAGGTTCTTGTGGGTCCGCCATAGGCGGCCAGTGCCGTAGTAACTCATCAGCGGCAAAGTGACGGGCTCTAAGTCACGCACCTGTTGCATCAGGGCCTTACCATGTTCAGCCAGAGGGACGGCATCCTTGACGGTGGTGCGGTTCTTGGGCCCTGTGAGCTCACGGGCAATGCGGATGGTCTGGCCTTCCAGTTCGGCCAGGGTGGCTGCAATGCGCACCGGATATTGTTGCTCCTGCTCGGCATTCTCGCCCTGCCGACGATACCGCGCATCGGAGCGCTCGATATGGCGACTCTTGCCCATATCGAAGGCGCCGACGAAGGAGCCCAGCAGCACGGCGAGGGCATCCAGCACGGTGGTCTTGCCCTGACCGTTGCGGGCAACCAGCACCGTCAGTCGCTCATCTAGCGTGGTCTCGAAGTGAGCGAGGTGCCGGAAGTTCTCCAGCGACAGCTGCTTGAATCTCATTCCCTCGCTCCTTATTAGGCCACGGCCACGCTGACCGTAGCGTCGTTCTCCAGCCAGACGCTGGGAATCCGTGCCCACTCGCGCGTGCCGGCCCCGCGGGGCACGGTCACGCCATCAATGTTAGCGCCATCCTGCTGGGCGTCGGCGGTGATCAGCAACAGCAGCGCGTGAGTGGTTGTCCCATCATCAGCGGAGGTCACCAGATGCTGACGCAGCTCGTTGAGCCAGGTGGTGACCAGTTCATAACGGGCCATCAGACCGGGCTCCGTGAGCAGCACCGGTTGGCCAGCCTCGCGAATCTCTTCCGCCATCGCTGGCAGCACTTTAGCAACCAAGCGCTGCAGGTTCTGCCAATGATGGCTGGTACGTTCGGCAGCATCGGCCTTTAGCACCACCGACCAGTCCGGGGGGCGAGACATGCCCTCGCAGAGCTTGTGCAGATGACGCAGCAGCAGCTCATCGAAGCTGATCAGCATCAACGGGTAGTTGGCACGCAACTTGGCCTTGGCCTGCTCCCACTGGCGGGGGCGTACGGTCAGCGCCAGGAAGCGGGCGCTGTCGAGAGCATTGCGAATCGACTGCTCAAGCGATTGAACATCCTGGAGAGTGGTGCCTTGCCCTTCGTCTCCACTGCTGGAATGGCTCTGGGTCAGGCTACGGCCGCCGCTGGTCGACAGGCTCGCGAGCGGCAGGCAGTAGGCGCCTCGCTTCTTATTGGCAAGCTCGAAGTCGCCATCCCATTTAAAGCCCATGTCTAGGCTGTGCATCAGGTCATCAAGCTGAGGCCTAGGTGGCAAAGCTTCGGCCATGGGATAGCGGCCCTGTACACGCTCCTGCACCTCTTTCACGGTGAGCGCCTTGCTGCCCAGCAGCGCCCCCTGAGCCAGCTCCAGGGCCCGCTGGGCCTTCATGCCGGTGGGGTAAAACTCGGCACGACTGGAAAGTGCTGCGCGCTGTGACGTCGCAGCGGCCAGGCGCAGCAGGCGGGCATTGCTCAGGCCTAGCGAGACCTCCGGAGCGGGTACGCTGCGAATCTTGTCCAGAGTTCGGCTGGGGGAAAGCAGGGTTTCTTGCTCTACGCACTCATCGGCTAGTTGGCCTAGCGCCTCTGCATAGTCGGCAAGTTCCTCACCGCGTCGCTGGGTATTGTCGGCCAGAACTAGACGACGCCCGATACGGCGAATGATCCAGCGCGGCTCCTGCTTGGCCAGTTCGGTGTCCACGGCAGCACGTGCCACTGCCTGGGCCCAGCGTTCACGCAGCGGGCTCTCCTGCAGCGAGCCGCGGCGCAACAGCAAAGCTTCCGACACTTCGAGTGCAGTGATCACGCCGCCGTTATCAGCCAGGATCTCGGCTATCTCGTCCCTGGCCTCGGTGATCGCCTTGTTCTTGCTCCACAGGGCAATCACCTTGTCCTGGAAGGTGCGTACGTCGGTCGTGTCGAGCCCAGTATGGGCGCTGATGCTAAGCATCGTGGGCCAGTGGACTGAATGGCTATCGCTGGGCTTGTCATTATCCAGCCGACCCAGATACTCGTTCAGGAACTGTTGACGCTGCGGATCCGCGCGCCGGGCAGGCATCACCATGCCGAACAGGCGGTCAATGCTGGCATGCTCATCATCGCCCTGAGCTCGCTCACGTGCCTGCTGCTCGGTCTGCAGACGCTCCTGCAAGACGCCAATGGCCTCGGAGAGCTCGGCACGGGTATGGCTGCCCACGCCGACCCAGACGCGAACTTTGCTACGGCTGAGGCCTACCAGGTCGGCCACGGTATTGATGCCGCGGCGGGTCAGTGCATCCAGCGCCGCAGGGCGCAGCGGCAGCAGACCGATCTGTGTATCGAGCGAGGCCTCGTCGAAGGTACAGGTGCCTGTATTCTGCTGCTGTGGCTGCAGGCTCGGCTTCTGGGCGTCCAGGAACACCCGCCGCCACTCTTTGAGCATCTCTTCAGCATTGGCGAAGCGCTGACGTACATCGCGGACCAATGCCTTGTCGAAGAAGGCCGTCAACCGGTCACGAATGTGCGGATCGAACATGTTGCTGTCGATCTGCAGCTGGCCTTCG
The DNA here is from genome assembly GCF_900128925.1 of Modicisalibacter ilicicola DSM 19980. Classification (GTDB taxonomy): domain Bacteria; phylum Pseudomonadota; class Gammaproteobacteria; order Pseudomonadales; family Halomonadaceae; genus Modicisalibacter; species Modicisalibacter ilicicola. The sequence continues at coordinate 140,265 of NZ_FQUJ01000004.1, read as the reverse complement.
ATAAGAGCAGGTAAACCAGTATCACCTGCCCAGCCCGGCAGGCTACCGGCGGCCATCTCGTAAAGGGTCAGCGCAACGGCGAAGCGCTCGGCGTAATCGTCCCAGCGGCGGCGGCCCGGGTCGCGGATGAAAGGGTCCATGTAGGCCAGAGTACCGGCGGTGATGTTGTCGGCTCCCGCGTGGGAGAGAGAGAAATCGAACATCACTAGGTGAAGCTGGCTGCCACCCAGCTTGATCAGGCCCAGGTTCTCCGGCTTGATGTCGCGATGGAAGATGGCGTGATCTTCCAGGTGCACTAGTGCGCCCAACAGGTCTTCACCAAAGCGCTCCAGCATGCCCAGGGGCACGGCGCCCTCGCGCCGCAGCCGCTGGGCCAGCGTGCCTTGATCGGCAAAGTCGATCAGCAGACCGACGTGGCCATCCAGCTCCACGCTATCGTGATAGCCAACGATGGCCTGGTGGCGCAGGCTCGCCAGTGTGTGTGCTTCCTGCTGAAGGCGGGCATTGTGATCCTGCGTCACGGCCAGCTTGAGCACTCGCTCCTGGCCTTGGTGGTCAACCAGGAATACCACCGAGGAAGCTCCTTTGCCCAGTCGCTTGATGACCCGCATGCCATCCATCAGCAGTTGGTCTGGCTGAGCCTCGGTCGGCACTGTAGGCACTTCTCCCTCGGTGCGCGAGAGCGCCTGCTCAAGCTTCTCGAGCTCCTCCAAAAACTCATCCACCGAATCAATGCGACTGCTGGCATCGGGATGGGTAGCGTACTGCACCAGGTACTGCATCTCGGGACTGGCACCGTTGAGTGCATCGGTGACCTGTAGGCCCTTGCCGTGGCTGAGCTTGTCTTGCAGCTCCAGATCGCTTTCGGCTGGCTTGTTGCCGGTGAACAGGTGGTAGGCGATGGCACCGAGCGAGAAGACGTCCATCTGCACGCCGTCTCCCTTGCCCTGGTGAGCCTCAAGTGCCACGTAGGGTCCGGCCTCCTCTCGCACGAGATAGGTGAGGTGGCTCAACACACTCAGCTGCTGAGTGTCGCTCTCGAAGATCCGGCTGGCGGTGGACCAGTTGGCGATCTTGCAGCGCAGCTCGCCATCAGGGAGCTGCTTGACGTAAATATTCTGAGGACTGAGGGCTCGGTGGTAGAGCCGCTGGCCATGGGCGTACTTCACCGCCTCGGCAATCTGCCGGAGCAGGTCGATGGCCTGGAGCGTATCCAGCCGGCGGACGTTATTGCGCAGCAGCAGGTCGAGGCGGAAGGCCTCAGGGTCATGCTCATAGACCAGCGCCGGACCATGGTCGTGCTGCAGCAGGTCCAATGCCTTGAGAATGCCCGGATGCTCCAGGCCTTCCAGGATGCGTGATTCCAGCTCGGCGGCCTTCTGCAACCGCCGCGCCTCCTCCGGCGGGCGGTGCTGAGTCAGGTAGATGCGGACCTTGCGAACCATTCCCACATCGAGATGGCGGGCTAGCCACTCTTGGTAGTAATCCGACTCGTCAAACAGTTCGGTCAGCTCATACTGCCCAACGCGCCGCAGCCGCTTCGACTCCTTGATCCCGGCCTCTTCCATCGCGCGCGAGAGCAGCTTGGCCACGGGGCGTGACATGATCCGGTGAGGCCAGTCCTCATGCATCTCGGTCAGGTTCGCCAACACATCGTCACGTGTGCAGACGTTGATCCGCGCGGGGCCTTCCAGCCGTGTGGTCAGGTTTTCCGACGAGAGAAACACCAGAGAGGTGATGAACGGGATGCGATCCTTGCTGCTCTTGCGGCTGGAGGGCTGGGCCCCCAACAGGGAGGCCAGTTTCTTGGCCTTGCGATCCGCAAGCAGGCGAGGATTATCGAAGGAATGCCGGCGACCGTTGCGCTTGATCTGCACCCAAGTACTGGCATCGCCGCTCAGCTCACCGCTGTGAGATTTCACCTCCACCAGGAAGCAGCCCTTTGGCGTCAAGACCAGCATATCAACTTCGTTGATGGAGCCATCCTGGGCGATGAACTCGAAATTCGACCAGGCGCGGTAGGGGTCGTGATCCGGCAGAGCCTCGCGCAGGAACTCAAGAGCCTCGCGCTCCCAGGCGTAATCCGACGGGGTGATCTGCTTCCAGTGGGTAGCCATGCTCATGACTCACCCCCTCTGTCTGTCTGCCCGGCATCGGCGCTTGCCAGCGTGCCCGTTTGTTGGCTGATCCAGTGATCGATATCCTGCAGGCGAAAACGCCAGGTGTTGGCGACCTTGAAGGCCGGTAGCTCGCCCTTGGCGGCGAGCCGGTAGACAGTCCGCTCGTGGACCTTAAGGTAGCCCGCGACCTCCTTGATGGTCATGATCTGCTCTGTCATCCCTGCCCGGCCTGTCAAAAGAGTTCAATTCTGTCCAGTTTAATCATAGGCTAGAAGCCAAACAAGGATTGACTCGGCCTGCCCGGGTTGGGGACGGCAAGACTGCAGCCTGGAGCCAATGTGCCACGGCGAGCTCAGGAGAAAACATGGCGAAAGAGAAGGTTAAAATCGATTTTCCTGATAGCCCGTTCCCCTTCGTACCACCGGTATCTGAGCTTATGGGCTGGCTGGGCGGTCCTAAGTGCTTGCATACACCACTTTACTGGATGCAGGAAGAGCTAGGGCTGGCCAACAAGCCGGACCTGAAGACACTCAGGAAAGCCTGCCAGGATGGCGTGACGCCACGCATTGCTGAGATGATCGAGGCAAACATCCATCAAGCCGCAAAGGAAAAGGGCTTTACACAGATCCTTAATGAGATCATCCCGACAGAGCCTGTCGTCAATGGTACCAATGGAACGAAATGGAGAGTTCAAGCTCGATCTTTGCTCGAAGGCATCAACCATTACCAGCCACAGAGATTGGAGCTACCTCGGACCTTCGCATTTCTGAAGCAGCGATCCGAGGCGGAGAGCCAACTGATGCTGGCAATTCATCGCGCTAGAAAGCTAGATGTCTCGACCGAAGAGCAGCTAGCACTATTACATACAGCCTTCTGCGAAACCTGCCAGCGCCAAACGCTCCTCACCACAAGAGAGATCCAGGTCTACGGCGCTGCCATAATCGACGCCAATCGACCCGACCACCCTAGAACGCTAGAACTAGCCGCCGATGCGCTCAAATGCGCCTTCAGCCTACGAGTAGACTTCTATCATCAGCTCCTGGCTAGCTTTATGGCTGATATGCTTCCATTACGAGAAATATTGAGGCTACCAGCCAGCCTAGATGATGCTTTAGTGAACCACGGCGGCATGGGACAGCTGACACCGTTAGTTGACCAGGGCGAACTGATCACTGCTACTCATCGACTTTATGCATTCTGGCGCACCGCCTTTCTAAACCCTGGCGAACAGCCTGTGTCGTACCGTGCCATGGCCCGTCATCTGCCTCAGCCAGAACTGATGAGAACGCGGGCACGACAGGACTCAGCCATTGAGAGCCCTTCAGACATACTTCAAAAAATTGCAGACACCGCCGATGAGACTCGCCTATCTCTCTTGAAGCAGTGGCGAAACGGTACGGTTCCCGAAGCTGATCACCTCACCAAGTTTCTGGAATCCCTGAGCGGTGAGGCCTATGGCACATTCCTTCCATTTATCATGGCCCGTGTGGCCACCGTATGGACAAAATGGATGGAGTACGAAAAGAGTCATTTAGACGCTCTGATAAGGGCGGCCCCATCCCTTGCAAACCACCAGACCTTTGAATGGATGGTGGAGAAGTTCTCAAAATATCCTGAGTACTGGCACCACACCATGGCCCAGGCGAAATCGGGGCAACCTGGGCCATAGCAGTCACCGTTTACTTCTTCCCATGGCTACCCGCAGCGTTACGAGCGCTTGCACTGGTTGCTCTCGAGCTGAAGGAGCCCTTTGGAACTCTGCCCCCATTGGATTTGGCAGTGTGGCTCTGGATGCGTGAGGCATCTGCCGGGGTCATGGGTGTCTTGCCTTTGGTCATGGTCATTATCTCCGTCTGTTAGTGAGCCAGCAGCAGATTGTGCTCACTGCGCTGCTGGTCATGAGATGATGACCTCAGGCCCATGAGGTCGGGAGGGGAGTCGTGTTGGGAATTTTGCTAGTTGACGCTACACCAGCTTGAACGGCTCGATGTCACGGAAGATGACAGTCTTGGTCATGTCTCGACGCAAGGGTGATGCGGCGTTGAAAGCGAAAGGCCATAAACTCTCCCTGAATAAGGTATTGAACATAATAACAAAAAAAGAACACGCCCCTGCCTTTTGAGCAGGGGCACATTATGCTCAGTTACGGCTTGTCCCGAATGCCCGCAGCCCGAGCCCGTATTGCTTCGTCTCGGCCTTGCACAGGTAGGAAGCGCGATAGAAGGCACACTGGAAGCTCTCCGCATCATCGCGATCGATCCAATACATCGGGTTCTCCGGTACATGAATCCATGGCTCCTGCCGATTCCACTTCACGCCCAGTGCGCTGTACCAGGCCCGCGAGATACGGTTGAAGAGGTTTTCATTGGGCGAGCATGCTTCACCGATCATGTGGTAAGCGTCGCGGTTGAGGATCACAAAAAAGTGGTAGTGGGGTTTGCCATTGGTGGCTACCTCGCGAAACCAAATGTAGCGCACCTTTGTACCAGGTACCCAGCCGCCCAGGCGCTTCTGCTCCCGGTCGTGCCTGATGATGGCCTTGAGGGAAGCGGGGAACCGACGAATCAGGCGCTGGTGGTCCTCCAGCGTCATCCTGTCGCTGATCGCGGTAGGGATGACCGGGTCAACCCGGAAAGCGAACACTCGTGGATAATCACGCAAAGCTCGCTGAAGCGTTATCTCGAGCGCCTCCAGGTACTCGGTAACCATCGGCAAATACTCTATTTGAATGGGCATGTCCTTGTAAGTAGGCTCGTGGTGTAAATGCAGGTTGGGGTTGAAAGGGTGTCGCTTTGACATGTGGTAGCTCCTTTGTTCACATGGTTTAGGCTCATGGCTAACACGCCGTGGGCATTTTCTTCAGGCATACTTAATCCTCCTGTTATAAGCTGGATTCATAGGCCTGCGGATAGATTTCTATATGTCTTCGCTTACTTTATTGGGGGCGTAGCCTAGTGCTTTCCACTAACTAATGATCGTTTAGTTACTAATGTGCCAATAACTTAATATTAATTAATAGTAATTAAACAAGGGTCTGAAAAGTTCAGTTTGGACTTCAGGAACCCAGATGGGCTGTGATGAAAAAGGGGAATGGGTGACAAATACCTACTCTTGAATTAAACCAAGAGATTCCTAATTTCCATATACTAAGTTACCTCTTCATCTCTCCTGTCGACGGTGTCCTGTATCCAATCTTCGATCTCACTCTCCAACCAAGCAACAGCACGAGTCCCAAGCTTTGTAGGTTTGGGGAACCCCCCTTGGCTGATGTACTTGTAGATTGTGGACCTGGCTAGACCGGTACGGTCCATAACGACTTTGATGCGGATCAGTTTCTTGCTCATGACGAAATCCTGTTATTTCCTCATGAGATAGACATGTCCAGTCATTCTTACCTTGGCTTAGCTCTCCTCCCTTGAGCTGCCCATTCCATCCCAACATGCCTTAAGCAAACCAGCGATCGTGTCTGGCTTTTACTGCTTGTCGTTAATACTCGCCATCCAAAGCACATCAAAACAGAGAGATAACTTTAAGTGCTATGCCGCTAAGCCCATCTAGCGAAGAGAAGCCATCTATGTCTAAAGGGTGGTAAGCGAAGGCTGGCCAAGAGAGAAGTAATTGTAAAGGGTCCTACCAGGCTATCTGGGCATTCCATATGTCCCGAAAAGCCACTCAACTCCATGAGCTTAAAATCCATTAAAAACAAATGCTTATCTTGACAATAATAATTTTTTACGTAAAAATTCACAGAAATACAATTACTTAAATAAATATGATTTTTATTGATAAAAACCAGGTTAACTAATATCAATAAATTTTTATTCACAGCATTTTATCCAACAAAAAACACCTTTTGAAACAAATTTTCACATGTGTTATAATCAATTAATTCGCAAATTTTTATTTATTTATAGGGACAGAGCATGGAGCGACTATCAAAGTGGCTTGAAAAAAGAGGAAAGGATGCAGAGGAAAAAGCTCTAGATTATTTAAATAACAGAGGCTTTTATTGCAAAAACACAAAACTAGGTGCAAGAGAGCAAATAAAGGAAATCGAAAAATCAAACTCAAGAGATCTTTATTTCAAAGATTGCGAGAGAAAATTAAAAAATAACATCCGGCAGAAGATATCTAGTGATAAACATCCTAATATGAAGCAAAGCACGTTTAGAATTTCTGAAAGCAGCCATGAAATTCTAAAAACAATAGCCCAACATCACAGTTTAACAATTGGGCAAACATTAGAAAGATTAATTCAACAAGAAAAGGATAGAATTTTAAACTCAGCCCAGAGCAGCAATTATGGGCAACATCCTTATGCGAATTACGGGAATGGTTATGGATATCCCGCTCATGGGTTTGGGTATAGCCAGCCGCTGGATGGGCAAAGGTATTCATCATCGAATATTGGACATATACTCAAAATACTCGAAGGTGTAAAAAACACGCCATATATAGAGAGCAACCAACATTATGGGGGCGGATCTAAAGACAGCCTCTTATAAGCAATTAATATTTAAAAAGCAGGCATAACCTGGATTGAGCTGACGAGATGATGTGAAGTTTCTAGTGCAAGGATAGGTTTAGTGTGGTGTTTCACAAATAAGGACCATAAATAGAGCCTATCCTAATACCGATATCAGCCCTATTGCTGGAGGTATCATGGCAAAGCGAGGTCGGCCCGCCGCCCAAGTTACCGTCACAGAAGATCAACTGGCTGAGTTGAACCTGGAGTAACCGCTCGGAAAGGCCCTGCCGATGAGCGGCTTGGGGCCTTGATCATCCTAGGTGTGTGGTCTCGAAGAGTAATGGTCTACCTTACTAACCACTATCGGAGGACGACCCATGGCTCAGATTCTTCATCAACGCGCCACGACCATCGCAGCGCCTCCCTAGATTTTGTTGCTGAAACGGCATCCAATGGAGCATCCAGTAGCGTCGACACTTCATGCTCCGTAAGGCGCTAGGCTCAGGTATATGGGGAGTAAATTGGGTAGTATAGAGATATTTTTTCTTATATACTTCATATAATCTATTGTTTTTCATAAAAAATGTAAAAATACTCAATGGTAAGATCCAGAACATTGAATGACGTCATGGCTTGGGGCACATCAGGCCCCTTGATGCTCGCTCATTTTCCTTAAAGATCGATTCGGATGATCCGATATGTAGAAGGTGATCCAAAACGCACCAATACATATTGCTAGGAGAATGAGATGAAGAAACTGGCCTGCGCCATTGTCGTTACCGCTGCTGCCTTGACTCTCGCCGGCTGTGCCTCGTCTGGCAACCAGTCACTCAAGAATGAAACCGAGTACACCGTATCCGCCAAGATTACCGAAGGTGTAACCACTCAAGCCGAAGTCCGCGAAATGTTCGGCTCTCCCATGGAGACCTCTTTCACCGACGGCGGCAGTGAAATCTGGGAATATAGCCTGGCAGACATGAAATCGGATGTCGTCAATTTCATTCCGGTCGTCAACCTGTTCGGCTCCTCCGCCTCGGGCACGAAGAAAGACTTGACCGTGCTCTTCGATGAGAACGACGTCGTACACCGCTATGCCATGTCAAGCTCCGATGTCAGCACCAAGACAGGGCTGTTCAAGTAACGGCTTGCCTACCAGCATCTTTCAAGTAATCGTGTGAACGCCTGGTTCCATCAAGTTGCTTTAGAGCAATACTTGATGGAACCAATAGAGGAAGATATTGGCCAGGCATTCCTTACCATCCATGCTAACGAGGTGTTTGAATCGCCCCGGGTACTCTAGACACCCGTCATGCTTGGCCATATCGCGCTGGCCATTTTCCCCGGCATTCAGGGCGTGACCCTCGACCTCAGCTGCGTGGCGCTGGGCAGTGGCGACGGCAAGATGGGTGCCCTCTATACCCAAAAGACCGAAGTGGGCTACTTCATCGCCATGGTCACCATCGGCTGGGTGGCCGCCTTGCTGCTGGCGATCTGCCTGCCCTGGATCAGGCGCGCCATGACTGGGGCCGACTGACCTGTACGAAATGATAGCAATGCTATCATTCAGGATCGATCGGCTTCTTGAGGCGGCATAGAGGATGAGATTTCGCCAAGAGCCCTCGATTGATGTAGCTGCTCGATATCAACGTCATTAGCGAGCTGCGTAAAGGACCGCGCGCCGATGCAGGCGTGTTGCGCTTTTTCAAACAGTTGATCGAACAGCAGGCCAGCGTTTATCTCAGTGCAATCATGGTGGGCGAACTGCAACGAGGAATCGATCTGATCCACCGTCGCGACGACTCGATACAGGCCGAGCGGCTGGGGTCCTGGTTGCAGACCGTTTTGGAGCAACATGCGGACAACATAATCGCATTTGGCCTGGAAGGAGCGCGCATCTGGGGAAGATTGCGAGTGCCGCACCCTGAAAATGCACTGGACAAACAGATTGCAGCGACTGCCTTGATCCACGATCTCACTCTGGTGACGTGCAATAAACCCGCTCGGTCCTGGCCTTCCTTGCCTATACTGTAGTCAATAGGCCTGATCCGCGATTTCGACCGCTTATTGAGTAGGCAGTCATGGCCGCAGAAGTGGAGGTTTCCCGAGGGCTTGACCCGCGACTCGATGCGCTACTTGAGCCGCGCGCCTCGCGTATGCCGGTTCGCGCCCTCTTCGAGACAATCTCGGCGCTGCCCCAGCCGGTGATCGATCACGACTGGCAGGCACTTGCCAAGAATGCCGGGCATTGCCTGGGAACCGGTTACGCCGCGTTTCGCCAGTTGCAGGGCGAGGCGATTCAGGCTTCCCGCCTCGAAGCACGCCAGGCTCGGACCACCGATATCTTCGCAGGACTGCTTGCGACTGTCGCCAAGAGCGATCGGCGTGATGCTTTCGCCGAATCCCTGGGCGAGACGCTGGCGAAAAGCGACCCTCGGGCACGGCTCGAGGCGCTGCTGGCAAAACGGCCGCCCCTGTCGCCGGAGACCCTCGCCAAGGTGCACGCCGCGGTCACCACCCAGCCCGGTGAGCGGCTGGATATCGACGATTCCCTCGACAAGCTCGCCCGGGGCAAGACCAAAGGCGTTTCTCTGCTCGAACCCTACTCGCCCAAGCCCGGCGATGCGCTTGCCAAGACACTCGAACCTCGGGCCTCTTTCGTTTTGGCGTGTCTATGCCGCGGGCTATTGGCCGAGGTGCACGCGCAGTTCAATCTCACCTTGGCTGCCCTCCCGGAGCGGGAATTCAAGGCGGATCTGCATGAAGCAATCAAGCATCGGATAGCCGTGTTCGCAGATGATCTGGAACAAGGCCAACGAGACTTGTATGCCGCCTTGGTAACACGGTTTTCGCAGGATGGTATCGCGGATGCCGCCCTGGCGCTTGCCGGAAGCATCGAACGCCGCCTGCCGGCGTTCGTGGGCCTGCAGGCCCTGCTGCGACAGCTGACGTTGCAACTTCGCGAGCAGGGAAAGAACACCACGGCGGAGCGCTTCGGCAGCCTTGCCGTGGACGCCGGCGCCCTGACCCGGGAAGCCATCGCCAGCCACTGCGCCGCCTATCGATTGGCGCTGGCGGTACTTGGGCCGCAGCCGACGGAGGATATCGCCATGTTCGTGAAGCGAACCGACGCCCTGCCTTTCGCGAGTGACCTGCCGGACGGCAAGAACACCGAGCTCAAGGCGCTGGATGCCAGCCTCGAGGACGCCTTCGTCGAGATCGAGGGTGTCGTCGCCGCCGTGGAGGCCAGCCGTCAGGCGGACGGCAAGCTGATCGGCCACCTGGTGCTGCTCGATCCTTCCAGCGGTGCCCGCGCGGATGCGGTGGCGGTCTTTGCCCATCTGCCCCATGCGGGAATCACCCGGGATGCCTTCTGCCGACTCAGCGGCGTCTTCCATGCCGAATCGGCGCTCCTCCCGGGGCGCCCCGTGGTCGAGATCGACGCGCTCTCCCTGGCTGAACTGGCCAGATCGAGCTGGAAGATCGCTTTCCTGCGGCTTGCGGAACGCTGGTTCCAGCCCTGGCGCAACGGTGCAAACCTCGCCTGGTCCCTGGGGCCCCACGGCAATGAGCAAGGCCTGTTCGGCGCCGGAGAACTGTTGTTCACACCGCTGATACGGCGCTAGGAGGTTTTCCCATGCCAGTCGAGGACGGATGCCAAACCGAGCTGGATCTCTTCGAGGCCAAGTGGGACGAGGCCGATAACATCTGCGATCTGGCGGAGCAGGCGCGGGAGGAGTGGGAGGATATCAAAGAACAACTGGACTGCCCCGAACCTCCTTCCAGCGAACCCGAATTAGGCGATCCACTTGTGGATCCCATGGACCAGCACCAGTACGAGGAGTGTTTAAACGATCAGGACCTCATCAGTGCCTGGAACCTTTATGAAAGCCTTGGACAGGCCTGCGATGCCGCCATCGCGGCGGCGGAAGCGCAGCAGGAAGCCTACGAGGCCTGCCTGCACAAGTTGCATGACAGCCTCCCGTTTGCCTGACGGGTCGTCACATGCAATTCATCGCCAACCTGCGCCCCCAGACCCTAGACGCCTTCGCCGCCCAGGGCATCGATCCCCAGGGCTATCTGCTCTCCAGCCATCGCATCACCCCGGCCCTGCTGGATGCGGCAATCGGGGTTCGCGAGAGAGGATTGCCGCTGTTCGCCGACAACGGCACCAAGGCATTGATCGACGAGACGATCGAACGCTTTCGCCCTCCCGCCCGGCAAGTGGCCCAGGAGGTCAAGACGCTGCGTCGTCGCCTGGGGCGGGTGCCCCGGGGGCGCGATATCCCCGAAACGCTACGCGGTGCCGCGGATGCCCTGGCGGAGGAGGTGCTGGACCATTGCACCGCCCGTTCCCAGGCACTGGATGGCGCCGCCCTGCTGGACGCCCAGCTATCCATGAATCCCACCGCGATCATCGCCCAGGAGGACTTCGCCACCGCCTGCCTGATGGCCCTGGATCTGGAACGCGAGACCACCGGCTGGCCGGTGGCGCGCTTCGTCACCCGTAATCGGCGCAGTCTGCGACTATGGCGGCGCGTGGTCGAGGACACGCGCTGTGACGGGCGGCAGGTCTACGCGGTGCTGAGCGCCATGGACTACAACACCGCCCGGGCCGCCGGGCGCCTGGCCGCCGAGGCCGGTGTCGAGTCGGCAGCCCTGGGCATGGCTGCCGTCACTCGGGATCTGAATGCCACCGATTTCTATGTGATGGGCCATGCTACCTGGCGCCTCGCTCGCCCCGTGCCACGCCGCTACGTGCGCCTGGCCCAGGTATTGCGCGGCCTCGCCGACGGCTGGCGCGATCGCTCGCGTCGTCTGGCACGTTTCCATTGCCTGGGCCTGGGCGCCCCCGCCCTGCTGCCCGTGGCGGCACTGGCCCTCGGGCCGCATACTCGGCTGACCACGGATGCCACCAGCCCGATCCACGACGCGGTCAGGGACCGGGTGCTCTACGATCCCGAACATCGGGGGGATCGCGCCAGCACCCGGGAGATCGTCGAACGCATCGTCCGCGGCGGTGACTGGCCGTTTCTCAGCCCCTTCAACGCAGCGTTTCGAGAACGTTTCGGCCACCATCCGGCCCGGGCACGGCGGTGGTGGGAACGCCAGCAGCAACCGGCCATCACCGCGGAGCTGCTCAATGAGCCCAGCGATCTTACCCGTGCCCTGCCCCTGTTCGCCGAGGCCGACCCCGAGGTCGCCCCCCGGGCCCGGGATACCCGCATCGCCCACAACCATTGGGTACTGGGCCATCTCATCCCCGGCGATATCGCCTGCGAGCGCCGGGAGATCGCCACCGAATTGCTCGAAGGCTGGCTGGCGACGCCCGCCACCGTCACCACCCGCGGCCTGGCGGCGGCGAAGGCCATCCTGCAACGATCCCTACCGGATTAGTCCTGACTCGCTTCCGAGGCGGCGCGGCTCTCCTCCGTCACCCGTACCCAACGGGCATGTTCCTGCGAAACGTGCTCTTCCACCCGCTCGGCCAGCAGCCTCAAGGCCTCCGTGCGGTCCAGCCCCCGGTACTGACCGGCGGCGGCGAGCATCAGGAACTTCTCGTGTTTCAGACGTTCGGCGGTGGCGCGGTACTGGATCCAGTGCGGGCCGAACTGGTTGATCTGCTCGGCGGCCTCGAGCACGGCGATCAGGGCACCCAGGGCGGCAGTCAACCAGCGGGACAGTGGCAGGTCCGCGACGGCGATCACCGGGATGGCGGCGGCGAAGGTGACCTGCATCAGCCGCAGGCGCTTGTGCCAGCGCTGGCATTGCCGGCTGTGTCGCCCGTACCAGGCCAGCTGATCCTCCAGCCGCTGCCATTCCGGGCGTTGCGCCAGGGCCTCGTCCGCCAAGGCCGGTGCCTGTTCTTCTCTCATGGGCGCTCCCGGCGACGGCCGGTGAAGGTTGCCTGCTCGACGAGCCGCTTGCTCTCTCAAGGATAGCCGCTTATCGCAGGAAACATGGAGCGATCGCCACGGCGGTGCAATACTGGAATCAGGAATGTCGCAATGGGTAGGGATAAGAAATAGGTTGCCGCCGCCCTTGGGCAAGAGGCCGACATGAACGCATTCCGGTGGCGTGCCCTGGCAAGAGTCGCGATAGTCATGCTGAGCCTTGTCTGGCTCGGCGGCTGCCAGAGCCTCTCGTCCAGTCCCGAGACCTGTCGCAACGTGAGCACCGGTTTCGGCGCTCTCGTCGGTGGGCTGTTCGGTTCCCAGGTCGGCGACGGCTCCGGGCGAACCGCCGCCATGGTGATCGGTGCCGGCCTGGGCGCCTTCATCGGTCGCGAGGTGGGCACCCGCTTCACCTGCGAGGACCGCAAGGCCATGGACGCGGTGCTCGACACCACGCCGGACGGCAAGTCCCAGGACTGGCACAACCCGCGTACCGGCAACCGGTTCATCGTCACCCCCCAGAACACCTTCCAGCGCGATGGCCAGGAGTGCCGTGCCTACCAGATGGACGTGATCGTCGATGGCGAGCTGCGCCAGGCCGATGGCACGGCCTGTCGACGGCAGGAGGATGACGCCTGGACCACGGTCTGACTCGAAAAGGAGCGTCGCCAGTGAAAGCCCCTCACGATCTTCTGCTGGCCTGCCTGCTCACCATGTTGCTTGCCCTTTCGCCGATGGCCCAGGCCCAGTACCAGGATGGCGACTACGGCCGGGAGCCCCCGTCCGAGCCGGGCGGGCCGCCGTCCCACGAACCGGGAGATGGCGGCGATGGCAGCGACTGGCGGGTTCCCGCCGCCGTGGCGGGCGTGGTCGCGCTGACGCTGGTGGGCCGCTGGCTATACCAGCGCAGCCAGGCCGCCAATGCACCGGAGTCGAACGATGACGAGGTGCTCGAGCGGATGCGCCGGGAAGGCCCCGAATTCGCACCCCGCTACCACGGCAGCGCCTTTGCCGCCATCGGCATGGTACGCGGGGACTGGCCCTTCATCCTGGATTTCACCCATGATCGGCCGATCCTTCTCACCCTGCGGCTGAGCGCTCGCGGCGTTCCGGACATCTACACGCTGCGCATCCCCTTCGAGGAGGGCGAGACGGGAACGCACCGCCTGCAGTTCCGCCTGCCCCAGGCCTTCGGCGATCGCGAACAGCCCGCAGCCATCGGTATCACCGCCACCGACATGAGCGGTGAACGTACCGCTTCCTCGTTCCGGATCAATGCGCTCGGGTGCGGGCCTCGGGCAGTGGGCTCGGTGGCCATCGAGGAGGTGGCATTCCTGCCACGCCGAATACGCCCCCAGGCAGGTGAACAGGCGTTCTTCCGTTTCTTCTCCCACTCGACCTTCCCCCAGGCCGTGGCGGAATTCCTGCGCGTGGAGCCGGCTGCCGACGGCGAGCAGTATTTCTTCGTCGACGAGGAGCTCATCCCGGGCGGCGTCGCCGCAGGACGCAGCATCGACCCGCGCCGCTGGGATGGTCGTGACCTCGATCAACGCTTGTCCCCGGGGGCTCATCGCCTCCAGGTCCGTGCCTGGGCACCCACCGGCGGCTGGGTCACCGCCTGGTCAGACAACCGGGTCAGGGTGTCGCCCTAGGGAACCACTGCATAAATGCCCACTCGGACGAATCGCTGCGTTACTCGGTACTCGAGGACTCGCCTAACCCCATGTTATGTCTCGTCTTCTGCGTTCCGGGCGCCTTGCGCTTCATGCCGCTCGGCTATTTACTCAGCGATTCCCTAGCCTCATCCGGGCGTGCGCCATCCAGCTCGGCCGCGAGCCTTTGCCACGTCGTCGCCGGCAATGCCTCCACCTCGCCCAGGGCGGTCAGGTGGCTGCCGGTCAGCAACATCTGGCGCTGAACGGGACGCTCCGGCGGTACCGTGAAGGGCGGCCACTGCCAGAGCCGGGCCTGATCGCCCTGGACGATCAGGACCCGCCCCGTGACGTCTCCGACATCACTGTCGACGATAGGAGGGGAACTGCCCACGCCGGCCAGCACCGGGGTCAGAGGCTGGCCGCTCGCCGCATCCCAGAGCCGCAGGGCACCATCCGCCTGCCAGCTGATGACGCGCTCGCCGTCTGCGGCAAAGGCTGCGCCGGCGAGGCCTGGTTCATGTATCAGGGCCGCGAGCAGGGTGCCGGTCTCGGCATCCCAGAGGCGCACCTTGTCGCCGCCCCAGCTCAGGATACGCAGGGTGCCACGATGCAGGCTCGCGCCCTGCACATCGGCGTGTCGCAGGGTGAGGTCGGTACCGCTTCCGTCGAGACGCGAGAGGACGACGTCGCCATTGGCCAGGCTCGTCAGCAGGCGCTCGCCGCGGGCATCGACCTCGACGCTGCGCAGAAGCGCCGAGGTGACCAGCAGATCCGAGGGCACGGGCTCGGCCGAGGCAATATCCCACGAGCGCAGGTATCGGTCCTCCCCCCAGGTCAGCAACCGCGAGCCCTCGGCGACGAAGACCGCGCCCCGCAGGCGACACCCCCCGTCTCCCTCCGGGGGGGCGTCGTGAGCGACGGGCATGAGGCGTGCCATGCCGACCCGCCATAGCCATGCCGTGCAACCTTGCTCGCCCCAGAACAGCAGGCGGTCGGCGTCACGGCTCCACACCATCGCCGCCACGGGACTCTCCTCCGGGGCGCCGCCCGGGGCCGCCAGCAACTCGAAGGCACTGCCTTCCAGGTTCCACAGACGCACCTTGCCGCTGGGGGTTGCGGTGAACAGCCGTCGCCCCCGGGGGGCGAACGAGGCTTGCACGGTACGCGGGTCCAGCCGTTGGGAGGCCGGCGGCGCGGCGGTGGCAGGTGACCAGCTCCGTACATGGCCATCCAGGGTCACCAGCCGCACCTGGGCTTCGTCGGGTTCCAGCACCGCATCGAGCACTTCTCCCGGTAAGCGTATCCTCGCCACGGGTGCCGATGGAGGTGCCTGCCATCGACGCAGACTGCCCTCGGCGTCCCAGCTGATCAGGTGCTGTCCGTCATCGCTGACCATCGCCCCTCGCACCATCGCCGGATGGCGCATGGGCAGCCCCAGCGGCTCCCCCGTGACGCTCGACCAGAGCCTAGCGTCGTTGCCGCCCCAGGTAATCAGCCGCGTGTCCCCGCCGCCGAAACGCGAACCCAGCACCGGACCGGGCAAGGTTGCCAATAGCGCGCCGGTCGTGCCGTTCCAGAGTCGCGCCGGGCCCTGATCGAGGCTCCAGGTGACGATACGGTCGCCCCGGACGGCGGGCGGGGCGAGTTCGTTGCGGTGACGCAGTACCGGGCCGACGGGCTGACGCGTGGCGAGATCCCAGAGCCGCGCGCTGCCACAGGCGCCATGGTTCCAGACCAGCAACCGGTCGCCGGCGAGAAAACGCGCGCCGATGGCCCGCCCGCTGCAGCGCCCGCCCGGGGCCGGTTCCAGGCGCATGGCGGGCATCGCCGGCAGCCACAGGCGCCCGTCGCGACGCCACAGCACGACCTGCTGCTCCTGATCGCCCAGCGCTCCGCCCACGATACCGCCATCGTAGTCGATCACTGTCGAGGCACTCGCCGTCTCCCAGAGCAAGGCCGTCCTCTGCTGGGTCCACGCCAGCACGCGCTCGCCCTCGGGGGCGATCGCCACCCCCGCGATGGGCGCTGCCCCGGGCAAGGCACCGAGTCGCTCGCCGCGCGACAGGTCCCAGACCCAGGCATCGCCATCGGCGTGGGCACTTACCGCGATGGTCTCGTCGCGGCCACCGATCCATAGCCGCTCCACCCCCGGGGGTGTCTCGACCAGCAGGGTGGCGCTGCGACGCTCGCGAATCCCGACGCGACCCTCCCCGTCGTAGACGGCGATGCGGGACCGCCAGGGCCGCCCCCCGGGGGAGGCGGTCTGGACCTGCTGGCGCCCCCCGGCAACCTCGGGCTGCGCCTCTGTCCACAGGCGATCGTTGCCGTACAGCCACAGCCGCACGCCCTCGTCGTCGAAATCCGCCATTGTCAGCCCGGCGAGACCATCCGTTGCTGCCAGGAGTCGCGGCCCCTCGCCGAGCCGCCGACCGGCCCAGTAGGCGCTGGCCGCGCGAGCCGGGGCCAGGGCCAGCTCGGCGACCTGCATGAAGTGATGGCTCGCCTTGAGAAGATCGACATCGCGATCGCGCGCCCGCACGCCATTGGTCCAGTGCAGGTCGGCCAGGCCCTGGCGCGTGACCTGGGACTGTCGGTGCAGCGACAGGGACAGCCAGGAAAGGCTCGCCACGGCGATCAGCAGAATCACGCCCGTCGTCGCGATCCAGCGGCGCTTGACCTGCTTGCGTCGTCGAGACTCGGCGAGCTCGGCATCGCGGGATGCACGGCAGGCCTGCAGATAGTCCCGCGCGATGGTGTCGAGAGGAATCAGGCCTTCTTCCGCGAGGGCCTCCGCCATGGCCAACCGATTGCCGCGATGCACCAGCAGTTCGACGCTGCGTCCCCCCGCACCCCACTCGCCAGCAGCACGGCGCAGCCCCGCGTGGACGCGCAAGGCCTCGCGGCTAGCCTCCAGCCAGTCCGTGAAGCGCCGCCAGACGCGCAACAATGCCTCATGGGCGATCTCCAGAGTGCGGGCACCATCCTGGTGAGCGGCGATCAGCAGGCGTGCCGCAACGAAGCGCTCCAACAGCGGATGGCTCGCCCCGGGCAACGCCTCCCAGCGTACCGTCTGGCGGGTGTAGCGCCCCTGCTCGTCAAGGCTCACCAACGCCAGCAGTGCACTGCGCAAGGCCTGCTCCTCCTGGCGATCAGGCGCGGCGGCGGCCATGACCGCCTCGGCGACCCGAGCCACCGACCCCGACAGCCCGCCGAGGCCATCACGGTATTCGGCCAGGGTGAGGCGCCCCTGTTGGCCGCCTCGCTCCCACAGTTCACGCAGGGTGAAGGCAAGCAGCGGCAGCGCATCCTGGGTAACGGTGTCGGCGACCATCGCCGGCACCAGCCCTGTCTCGAGCTCGAGTCCGGCCAGCTCCGCCGGCCCCTCGATCACCGCCGCAAACCCCGCCACGGAGAGCGGCTCGACGGTCAGCGGCTCGAAGACCACATCGCGCCAGGCACGATGTGCCTGCAAGGCACCGAGAAAGTCCGAGCGCAGGGTGGCGATGACCATCAGGGAGGCGTCGGCCTCCAGTGCAGGACACAACCATTGCATGACGCGCTCCGCCGCGGCCGTTTCCGTCAGCAGTTCCTCGAGCTGATCGATGAACAGAACCAGGGTGGCGTGCTCCCGGTCGGGCAACCCTTGCAGCTCGCGCGCAAGCATCGTGAGTGCCCGGGTCTTTTCGGCAGCCATGAGCGCTGCGGTGCGCTTGGCCGGCAATCCCGCCCTGGCCAGATCCCGGGCAAGGCATCGCGTGAGTTCCTCGAAGGGACGATCCTGGGGGCGGAAGGGGCCGACGACCGCCCAGGACTCCGGGGCGGCCCGCAGCCGTGGCAACAGACCGGCGCGCACCAGGGAAGACTTGCCGCTGCCCGAGGCGCCGAGCAGCATCAAAAGGCGCGGCCCACCGAAGCGACGCAGCTGATGAAGACGATCCAGCGCCTGCTGAATCTCGTCGTCGCGGCCGAAGAAGATTGCCGCATCCTGCTCGTCGAAGGCCATCAGCCCGGGATAAGGCGGACGACGGCTGTCCCAGGCGAAGACGCTTGCCAACGCCCGGTGCAACCGCGTGTAGCCCGTTTCCGGTTCCTTGACCAGATCGATCACCTGCAGTTCGGCGAGCTGCGGTCGCAGCGTGCAGGGAGCGATGCGCACCGGCAAGATGCGCTTGCCGAGTGCCCGGGCGTGGCTCAGCTCGGCGAGACACCAGCAGGACGCCATGGCCGCAGGGCTGCACAGCACGATCATCGCCTGGCAGGTACGCAGGCGACGATAGAGTTCACGTTCCCAGTCGTGGCCCGCCGGGATGCCGTGTTCGACATCGAAGTCGAGGAACAGCGAGTGGTGGCCCTGGCGTTCCAGCCAGGCGGTCAACTCGGCGGCCGCCTGGGCATCGGCACTGCTGTGGCTGATGAAGAGGGTGCTCATCAGCGCGGCCTCGTGTTGTCGCCCCGGCGGTTCGGCTCGCCTGGAAGGGCTATCCCTATACTCTAGACAACTCCGGACGCCCTGTTTCCTGCAGCAGGAAGGGTCATCGACGCTTCACCGACCACGCCAGGGTCTCCCCCGCCTTGAAGGGCACGAAGTGCTCGCCGCCGCAGGCTATCGTCGCCGGCACCTCCCAGGGCTCGCGCACCAGTTCGATGGTGTCCGTGTTGGGCTCGAGTCCATAGAAGCGCGGGCCGTTGAGGGAGCAGAAGGCCTCGAGATGCTCGAGCGCCCCCTCTTCCTCGAAGACCGTGGCATACACGTCAAGCGCACTCGGGGCGTTGAACACCCCGGCACAGCCGCATCCCGTCTCCTTGGCCCCGGCCAGGTGCGGGGCGGAATCGGTGCCCAGGAAGAAACGCGGGTGGCCGCTGGCGATGGCCTGGCGCAGGGCACGCTGATGGGTGTCACGCTTGAGTATCGGCAGGCAGTAGAGATGCGGGCGAATGCCGCCGACCAACATGTCGTTGCGGTTGCAGGCCAGATGCTGCGGGGTGATCGTCGCCGCCAGGAACTCATTGCCTTCGCCCACGTACTGCGCCGCCTCGGCCGTGGTGATGTGCTCGAAGACCACCTTGAGTTCGGGAAAGTGGCGGCGAATATCGACCATCACCGCGTCGATGAAGACCTTCTCGCGATCGAAGATGTCGACCTCGGCCTGGGTGACCTCGCCGTGGATCAACAGGGGCATTCCCAGGCGCTGCATCGTCTCGAACAGCGGATAGATCGCCTTGATGTCGCAAACGCCATGGGCGGAATTGGTGGTGGCATTGGCGGGATAGAGCTTGGCAGCGGTGAAGACACCTTCCCGAAAGCCTCTCTCGATTTCCGGCGAGGTCACGCTCTCGTTCAGGTAGCAGGTCATCAGCGGGGTGAAGTCGTGACCGGCGGGCAGCGCCGCCAGGATGCGCTCGCGATACGCCGTGGCCGCCGCCACCGTGGTCACCGGCGGGGCCAGGTTGGGCATCACGATGGCCCGGCCGTAGAGGGCGCTGGTGTAGGGCAGCACCGTTGCCATCGCTTGGCCGTCGCGCAGATGCAGGTGCCAGTCGTCGGGTCGGCGAAGGCGCAGCGTGGTGGCGGTCGTGGTCATGTCAGGACTCCCTGAACGAGGGTTGAGACGAAGGGTCGGGCGTGGCCCTGGCGCGATAACGTAGCAATGATACCAGCGCCACGGCCGCCAGGAGCGCCACGAAGGTCGCGAAGCCCATGCCGGCGACCGGCAGGCCGGCGATCCGGGCCGTCAGGCCGATGCCCAGCACCGGAATCGACAGGGCCACGTAGACCACGACGAAGAAGGTCGAGGTCAACGCGCCGCGCTGATTGACCGGGCTCGCTGCCGTGACCGCCCCCAGGCCGGCACGAAAGGCGATGCCGTGCCCCAGCCCGGCGATGATCGCTCCACCCAGGAAGAGCCACAACGAGACGACCCCAATGCCGATACCGACCAGCAGGATGCCGACGATGATCACGCCGCACCCCAGGGGCAACCGCTTGCGTTCGGCGAAGCGGCCCTGGGCCAGTTGGCCCAGGGTGGAGGAAAAGAAGGCGGTACCGGCGACGACACCGATCAGTGCCAGGTTGGCATGGCCCAGCACCTCCCCCATGAAGGCCGGGGCCGTAGCGCTGAAGAAGCCGAGCACGGCGAAACCGGCAAACCCGGCAACCGCCGCCGGCAGGAAGAGGCCTCGCACCTCGGCGGGTACCCGCAGACGCTGCAGGGTCAAGCGCGGGCGATCGGGGCGCTGCACCGTTTCCGGGGCGATGCCTATCGCCCCCACCGCGATGGCCAGCAGTCCCAGGTGCACCGCATAGGCCAGATGCAGCGGCCAGGGGGCGTACTGGCCGAGCAGACCGGCGACGACCGGCCCCAACCCCAGGCCTCCCATGTTGACGGCGGTGGCGATGAAGGTGGCCATCCGCTTCCAGGGCTTCGGTGCCAGTTCGATCACCGCCACGGTGGCCGTGCCGGTATAGATGCCGGCGGAGATGCCCGAGAGCACCCGTGCGACCAGCAACCCCGCCAGGCCGTCGCTGACCAGGAACATCACGTCGCTGAGGGCGGCGGCGACCAGCCCGCCGAACAGCAGGGGGCGTCGGCCGAGCTGATCCGACCAGCGTCCGGTGACGATCAGCGCACCGATCACCCCGACGGCGTAGGCGGCGAAGATCACCGTGATGATCAACTGGGTAAAACCGAAGCGTTGCTGATAGACGGGAAACAGTGGCGTCGGCAGCGTGGCCCCGAGCATGACCAGCAGGAAGGCGAAGGCCACGCCCGCAAAGACCAGCCGCGATGCTCCGTCGGCCCGGCTCGAAGTGGCACCCATAGGCATCCTTGTGGGAGGTAGGGGCATCGCCCTGTAGAGGCGATGTCGCAATGTGCGATAATGCGCGCCTTCTTCACAGTGATTCAACCGGACTCGCCCATGTCCCACGGTACGCTCTACATCGTTTCCGCCCCCTCCGGTGCCGGCAAGACCAGCCTGGTGCGTGCGCTGCTGGCGCAGCTGGACGGCATTCAGGTATCGGTCTCGCACACCACCCGAATGATGCGTCCCGGCGAAGTCGATGGCCTCAACTACCATTTCGTGGATGTCGCCACCTTCGAGCGCATGGTCGAACGCGGCGACTTCTTCGAGTATGCCCAAGTGTTCGACAACTACTACGGCACCTCGCGTCCGGCAGTGCAGGCATTGCTCGCCGCGGGTCAGGACGTGATTCTCGAGATCGACTGGCAGGGGGCCCGCCAGGTGCGCGAGCAGATGCCGGATGCCGTCTCGGTGTTCGTGCTGCCACCCTCCCGCGAGGCGTTGCACGAACGGTTGTCGCGGCGCGGCACCGACGACGCGGCGACGATCGATCGGCGCATGCGCGATGCCATCAGCGAGATGTCGCACTTCGACGAGTACGAGCACGTCATCGTCAACGACGACTTCGATGCCGCCCGGAACCAGCTGGTGGGCCTGGTGCTGGCCGAGCGCTCGCGCCTCGAGCGGGTTCGCGATCGGCAGGGCCCGCTGATCCAGGCGCTCTTGTCACGTGTCGAGGGGGTCGAGTAGACTGCTCGGTCCTACCCAACGTTTCTGTGTCAGGCGACGTGCGATCAGCGCTACGTGAGCCTGCACCCTTGACTAGCAAATCAGGATACCCTCCATGGCGCGAGTGACCGTTGAAGATTGCCTCGAGAATGTCGAAAACCGTTTCAAGCTGGTGATGGTGTCGACCCAGCGCGCCCGTCAGCTGGCCAGAGGAACCCGCGATGCCCTGCTGCCCTGGGAAAACGACAAGCCCACGGTGATGGCGCTGCGCGAGATCGCCACCGGCAAGATCGACGAGAACGTCCTGGACGAGCCGGTGGAAGCTCCGGTGCGGCCCCGCCCGGAACCCAGCTACGACTCCGAAGCCTAGGATCGAGCGCGGCGCTTGACGGCATGGCGGCTTGCGAGCCACCGGCGCGAGAGTTCAGGATAAGGGTCAAGAGGTCCGTGATTCCGGAATAGGCGCGTTGCATGTTCACCATCGATGATCTGGCTGACCGTCTCGGCGGTTATCTCCCTCTGGACGAGATTCAGCAGGTCAAGCGTGCCTTCTATTACGCCGAGCAGGCCCACGACGGCCAGTGCCGGCGCTCCGGCGAACCCTACGTCACCCACCCGCTGGCGGTGTCGAACATTCTTGCCAACATGCACATGGACCATCAGAGCCTGATGGCCGCCATGCTGCACGACGTGATCGAAGACACCGGCATTTCCAAGAAGGCGTTGGCCGCCCAGTTCGGGGAACCGGTGGCAGAGCTGGTCGATGGTGTCTCGAAGCTGACCCAGATCACCTTCGAGGACAAGGCGGTCGCTCAGGCCGAGAACTTCCAGAAGATGGTCATGGCGATGTCCCAGGACATCCGCGTGATCATCGTCAAGCTTGCCGACCGTTTGCACAACATGCGCACCCTGGGCCCGTTGCGACCCGACAAGAAGCGCCGCATCGCTCGGGAAACCCTGGAGATCTATGCTCGCATCGCCGGGCGCCTGGGCATCAACACCATCCGCGTCGAGCTCGAGGATCTCTCGTTCCAGGCCCTGCACCCGATGCGTGCCGAACGCATCAAGCGGGCCGTATCCAAGGCCCGCGGCAACCGCCGCACCATGATTCGCCAGGTACAGACCACGCTGCAGAACTGTCTGGATGACGATGACCTGCCCGGCACGGTGATCGGCCGCCAGAAACATCTCTTGTCGATCTATCGCAAGATGCGCGATCAACGCAAGCCCTTCGCCGAGATCATGGACGTCTTCGGCTTTCGCATCATCACCGACAACGTGGATACCTGCTACCGCATCCTCGGTGCCGTGCACAACCTGTACAAGCCGGTACCGGGCCGCTTCAAGGACTACATCGCCATTCCCAAGGCCAACGGCTACCAGAGCCTGCACACCACCCTGTTCGGTGCCAACGGCATCCCCATCGAGGTGCAGATCCGTACCCGGGAGATGGAGGCGATGGCCAACAACGGCATCGCCGCCCACTGGCTCTACAAGGCCGGCCAGACCGAGCACCCCATCGCCCTCGGTAGCCATGCTCGGGCTCGGGAGTGGGTGCGCGGCCTGCTCGAGATGCAGCGCCACGCCGGCGATTCCCTGGAATTCATCGAGCATGTCAAGAACGACCTGTTTCCCGATGACGTCTATGTATTCACGCCCAAGGGCGACATCATGGAATTGCCCCAGGGGGCGACGGTGGTGGATTTCGCCTACACGGTGCATACCGACATCGGCAACCACTGCATCGCCTGTCGCATCGATCGCCACCTGGCCCCGCTCTCGAGTCGCCTCGAGAGTGGCCAGACGGTGGAGATCATCACCGCACCGGGGGCTCGACCCAGCCTGGCGTGGCTGAGCTTCGTCGTCACCGCCAAGGCGCGTTCGGCGATTCGTCACGCCCTCAAGAACCAGCAGCGCAGCGAATCCATCCAGCTGGGCCGCCGCCTGCTCAACCAGGCCCTGGCGGATTACGCCACCAGTCTCGAGGAACTGCCCGACGCGCCCCTGCTGCGCCTGCTGACCGACCTCGAGCTGCGGCACATCGACGACCTGCTCGAATCCATCGGGCTGGGCACCCGCATGGCCCATACGGTGGCTCGGCGCCTGACGGAAAGCGACCATCAGGACCGGCCGCACGAGGTGACGGGGCTGGAGGGGCCGGTGACCATTCACGGCACCGAGGGCATGGTGATCAGCTTCGCCCGCTGCTGCCACCCGTTGCCCGGTGACTCCGTGATCGGCCACCTGTCGGTGGGCAAGGGCATCGTGGTGCATCGCAGCAGCTGTCGCAATATCGTGGAATTGCGCAGCGAACCGGACAAGCTGCTGGCCCTGGAGTGGTCGCCCGACATCAGTGGCGACTTCCCCGTGGCACTGCGCATCGCGATAGAGTCACGCCGCGGCCTGGTCGCCGAGCTGGCCAGCCTGGTCACCGATGCGGACGCCAACATCGAGCGCGTCGGCATCGAGGAGCGGGATGCCCGGCTGTCGATCGTCAACCTGACCCTGGCGGTCCGCGATCGGGTGCACCTGGCGCGGATCATCAAGCGGCTGCGCAACCTGCCCCACGTCGGCAAGATCAGCCGCGTCCACAATTGAGTTTTCAGGAGTTTCTGATGAGCAACAAGGCAGTCATCCAGACCGACAAGGCACCCGCCGCCATCGGCCCCTACTCCCAGGCCATCAAGTCCGGCAACACCGTGTATCTGTCCGGCCAGATCCCCCTCGACCCCCAGACCATGGAACTGGCCTCCGGCGACATCGAGGCCCAGGTGCGCCAGGTCTTCGCCAATCTCAGCGCGGTCTGCGAGGAAGCCGGCGGCTCGCTCGAAGATATCGTCAAGCTCAACCTCTACCTGATCGACCTGGACAACTTCGCCGTGGTCAACCAGATCATGGAGGAGTTCTTCGTGGCGCCCTATCCGGCACGAGCCGCGGTAGGGGTCAAGGCGCTGCCGAAGAAAAGCCAGTTCGAGGCGGAAGCCATCATGGTCATCGGCGACTAGCGGGGAACGCCGAACGATCATGCGCCTGTTCTTTGCCCTGTGGCCGGACCCGGCACTGCGCGAGCGCCTGGAAACGCTGGCCATTCAGGCCCAGCATCGCTGCGGCGGCAAGCGCACCGCCACCGACAAGCTGCACCTGACCCTGGCCTTTCTTGGCGAGGTCCCGCCTCACCAGGTCACGCCGCTGGTCGAGACAACACACCAGCTGACCGGCCCCGCGGGCACCTGGACTCTCGACCGGCTCGGCCATTTCCCGCGGGGCGGTGTCGTCTGGGCGGGAAGCGCGACCGCCCCCGAGTCCTTGGCGGCGTTCCAGAAGCGGCTCTGGAGCGCCCTGGCCCCGCTGGGTTTCACGCCACCTCGACACGCTTTTCGGCCGCACGTGACCTTGGTGCGCAAGGCCTCGCGTCCCGTCCAAGCGGACGCGGACGATGCCTTGCCTCTCGTCTGGCCGCTGGGATCGGCGTCACTGGTGCATTCCGCCGTCGACGGGCCAGGGCGACGTTACGTCACCCTGGCGCGCACGGCGCCGCGTGGCGGCTGAGCCGCCGCCGAGGGTGAAATTTACCCCTGCGCTGGGCCACCATAACCACTAGAATCTGGCTATCGGTCGCTGAAGCGAGCTTCCACGGACCATTGATATCACAGGATTTTATGGGAGCCCGATTTATCGGGCGGTTCTGGCCAACCCCTCGCTCGCTGAAGCGAGCTCCCACAGGCCATTGATATCCCAGGGTTTTGTGGGAGCCCGATTTATCGGGCGGTTCTGGCCAACCCCTCGGTCGCTGAAGCGAGCTCCCACAGGTCATTGATACCCCAGGCTTTTGTGGGGGCCGATTTATCGGGCGGTTCTGGCCAACCCCTCGCTCGCTGAAGCGAGCTCCCACAGGCCATTGATACCCCAGGGTTTTGTGGGAGCCCGCTTTATCGGGCGATGGATCAGGCCTTTTCCGACGTTGCCGGGGCAGCGCAGTCCAGAACCTGGGCATAGCCCTCGCGGAAGGTCGGGTAGCGGAACCGATAACCGGTCTCGAGCAGCCGCGAGTTGTCGCAGCGCTTGCTGGAACGCCGGCGCAGCGGTGACTGGATGACCTCGTGGGTCTCGACCTTGAGGCGCTTGGCCAGCCAGGCCATCACCTCGTGCAGCGGCACCGGTTCGCAGTCGCTGGCCAGGTAGAGCTCCTCCAGCGGCTCGTCGTTCAAGGCCTTGGCGATCATGTGGGTGAGCACGCCGGCACAATCGTCGCGGTGGATGCGATTGGAGTACATCGGCGGCGTGGAAGCGGCGATACGCCCTTCGCGTACCTGCTGGATGAGCCGATCGCGCCCCGGGCCGTAGATGCCCGAGAAACGTACCACGGTGCCGGGCAGGCGGTGCTCGATGAGTGTCAGTTCGGCCTCGCGCATCAGTTGCCCGGCGAAGCCCGTCGGCTGGGTCTCGCTGGTCTCGTCCACGGTTTCGCCACCCTGCTGGGCGTAGACGCTGGTCGAGGAGACGAAGAAGACTCGCCTCGGTGAGCGCGGGCGTCGGTCGAGCTCGGCCAGCATCGCCCTCAGGCCATCACGGTACGCTGCCTGGTAGGCCTGTTCGTCGAAGCGATCGGCGCTGACCACGTAGATGACGATATCCGCGTCGGGCAGGGCCTCGAGGGAGGCGGGGTCATTGAGATCCACGGCCAGCGGCTCGATGCCGCTGCCCACGAGTATGTCGGGATTGCGACGGGCGCCGATCACGCGATGCCCCGCCTCGATAAGCTGCAGACCGAGCGTCTTTCCGATGTCGCCACAGCCGAGAATCAGACACGTATTCTTCACCTTTACCTGGCTCCTTGGTAAAACGGACATAACCACCGATTCGACAGGATGCCCCTGACGGGCCCTCAACCAATGACTCTAACAGAACTTCGCTACATCGTGACACTGGCTCAGGAGCGTCATTTCGGGCGTGCCGCGGAACGCTGCTTCGTATCCCAACCCACCTTGTCCGTGGCCGTGAAGAAGCTCGAGGACGAACTCGAGGTCGCACTCTTCGAGCGCTCCAAGTCCACCGTGCAAGTGACGCCCCTGGGAGCGAAGGTCGTCGAACAGGCCCAGCGGGTACTCGAACAGGCCAGCATCATTCGCGAACTGGCCAACGAGGGCAAGGACCAGCTGGTCAGCCCGCTGCGCATCGGTGCCATCTACACCATCGGCCCCTATCTGTTTCCGCACCTGATCCCGCAGCTGGCGCGCATGGCGCCACGCATGCCGCTGTACATCGAGGAGAACTTCACCGCGGAGTTGCGCCGCAAGCTTCGCAGTGGTGAGCTCGATGCGATCATCGTCGCGCTCCCCTTCACCGAGGCCGACGTGGTCACCCGGGCGCTTTACGACGAGCCCTTCGAGGTGCTGATTCCCAGCGATCATCCCTGGACCCGCAAGACCAGCATCGACAAGGAAGACCTGCTCTCCGAGCGCCTGCTGCTGCTCGGCGAGGGCCACTGCTTCCGGGATCAGATCCTCGAAGCCTGCCCGGCGATCAGTGCTCAGCTCAACAGCCCGTCCAATACCCTGACCGCGGAAGGGGGCTCCCTGGAAACCATCCGTCACATGGTGGCTTCCAAGCTGGGCATCACGGTGCTGCCCCAGTCGGCCATCGGCACGGGGCACTACGAGAGCGGCATGCTGGAGAGTCGCCCCTTCAGCCCCGAGGCACCCAGCCGTACCGTCGCGGTCGCCTGGCGTGCCAGCTTCCCGCGCCCCAAGGCCATCGATGCATTGATCGGGGCCATCGAGCAGTGCCACCAGGAACAGCCGGACGCCGTGCCGGCATGACAGGGCCCGGACTCGAGCAGCCGGTCACCGCTCTGGCCGGTGTGGGCGACGCCTTGGCCGCCAGGCTGGCGCGGTTGCGACTCGAACGGGTCGTCGATCTGCTGTTCCACCTGCCGCTGCGCTATCAGGACCGCACGCGCATCACGCCGATCGCTACCCTGCGCGCCGGCCAGGAGGCGGTGGTCGACGGCGAGGTGTGTGCCGCGGAAGTGGTCAAGGGCCGCCGGCGCAGCCTGCTGGTGCGGCTCAAGGATGGTTCGGGCATTCTCAGCCTGCGCTTCTTCCACTTCTCGCCGGCCCAGCAGCAGCAGTTCGCCCGAGGCGTGCATCTGCGCTGTTTCGGCGAGGCGCGGGCCGGGGCCACGGGACTCGAGCTCTATCACCCCGAATACCGCCTGCTACGCCAGGGCGATGTGCCTGTCGACGAGCATCTGACTCCCATCTATCCGGCCACCGAGGGCCTCGCCCAGCCGCGCCTGCGCGGTCTGATCAGCCAGGCATTCAAGATTCTCGACGAGGTCCCGCAGTCGCTGCCGGACGCCATCCCCGAGGGCTTGCACGAACGCTTCCGGCTACCCGAGCTGCAGGCCTGCCTGCGCTATCTGCACGAGCCGCCCCCGGAGGCCGATCTCGAACATCTGGCCAGCGGCACTCACCCCACCCAGCGACGCCTGGCCCTGGAGGAACTGCTCGCCCACCAGCTCAGCCTGCGCCAGGTGCGTCTGCGCATCCAGACCGACGGCGCCCCGTCACTGCCGTCCGGGCGCGGCCTGCAGGCCCGCTTCGTGACCCAGCTGCCCTTCGCCCTCACCGGAGCCCAGCGCCGGGTGCTCGACGAGATTGCCCGCGACCTGGAAACCGCCACGCCCATGCTGCGCCTGGTACAGGGCGATGTCGGCTCGGGCAAGACCGTGGTGGCGGCGATGGCGGCCTTGCAGGCCATCGCCGGCGACTGCCAGGCCGCCTTGATGGCACCCACGGAGATCCTCGCCGAACAGCATTTCCGCAACTTCCGCGACTGGCTTGCCCCGCTGGGCATCGAGGTGGCCTGGCTGTCCGGCAAGCTCAAGGGCAAGGCGCGACTCGATACCAAGGCGGCCATCGCCGATGGCCGTGTCCAGATGGCCGTCGGCACCCATGCGCTGTTCCAGGACGACGTGCATTTCCAGCGCCTTGGCCTGGCGATCATCGATGAACAGCATCGCTTCGGGGTGCACCAGCGTCTGGCGCTGCGCCAGAAGGGCGAGGCCGGCGGTCTGACCCCGCACCAGCTGATCATGACCGCCACCCCCATCCCGCGCACCCTGGCGATGAGCGCCTATGCCGATCTCGACCTGTCGGTGATCGACGAGCTGCCCCCGGGGCGCACCCCGGTGCAGACCGTGGCCGTGGCCGACGAACGCCGGCCGGAGGTGGTCACACGCATCCGCCGCGCCTGCACCGAGGGGCGACAGGCCTACTGGGTCTGCACCCTGATCGAGGAATCCGAGGCCTTGCAGTGCCAGGCCGCCGAGGCGACCCGGGACGCCCTGACCGAGGCGCTGCCGGAACTGGCCATCGGTCTGGTGCACGGACGCATGAAGGCCGCCGAGAAGGCTGCGGTGATGGACGCCTTCAAGGCCGGCGAGCTGGACCTGCTGGTGGCCACCACGGTGATCGAGGTGGGGGTCGACGTACCCAACGCCAGCCTGATGATCATCGAGAACCCCGAGCGCCTGGGGCTCTCGCAGTTGCACCAGTTGCGCGGCCGGGTCGGTCGCGGCGGCACCGAGAGCTTCTGCGTGCTGCTCTACCATCCGCCACTCTCGGCCCACTCCCGGGAGCGCCTGGGGGTGATGCGCGAGACCTCGGACGGCTTTCGCATCGCCGAGAAGGATCTCGAACTGCGTGGCCCCGGCGAGGTGCTCGGCACCCGCCAGACCGGCCTGGCGCAGATGAAGATCGCCGATCTGGAACGCGACAAGGACCTGCTGGAACGGGTCAGCCCGCTGGCCAGGGCATTGCTGGAGGAAGCACCGGACGCCAGCGAGACGCTGATTCGCCGCTGGCTGGGAGAAGAGGCGGGGCGTTACGGCCAGGTATGAGTTTAAAACTAACGCAGATGGCGCAGCAGCTTCTGCAATTTTGTCAGGTCCCTGGAATCGCCGACCAGACGCACGCGACCATCCATCATGCCGTCGAGGAAGGCACGCTGGGTAGGTTTCCGGAGGATGGACAGTGCGGCATCGGCGTCGCGAAAGCGTAGCTCCAAATCGAGATCCACCGGTAGTCCGGGGGCACTCTCGATGGCGTCGGGAGTCATGCGATAGTGGCGAGCAATGCTCAGGTCCTCGGTGGCGATGCCCCAATCCAGATGCCGCAGCTCATCGAGCGTCTCGCGAAAGCGCCGATTGCCACGCCGGGCGCGCTTCAACATCAGTCCGAGCAGCCATAACACCAGTCGCAGCTTCATGAGGTTACCGAGGGGAAGTCGAATGGAAATTACCGGCTGCAGGACAGCCGGCACGCTAGGAGCGCTCACCCAGAAGCGTCGCGCTCATACGAGGAGCTTCCTGCCTATTTGGAAACGGCATCCTTGAGGGATTTGCCGGCCTTGAAGGCGACGGTCTTGCTGGCGGGAATCTTCAGCGACTCGCCGGTCTGGGGGTTCTTGCCGGTTCGGGCGGCCCGTTCGCGGACGGTGAACGACCCGAAGCCGATCAACGATACATCCTGCCCCTTGGCCACGGAACCGGTGATCTCGTCGAGAATCACGTTCAGCACCTGACTGGCCTTGTCCTTGGAAAGATCGGCACGCTCGGCAATTGCCGCGGCGAGTTCTGGCTTGCGCATATAGCCCTCCTGAGTTTGAGCTGTGGCACGGTGGTGCATTCACCACCGAATTCTTGTTCTGCCGATAATGATGAACATCCGTCCCGGTGGCATGACGAACGCCAACGAAAGGTTGCGGCGCCACCTAGACTAGCAATGCTGGCGCGGCTCGCGCCAGTTCGACTTTCCTCCGCACGCAGCGGCCTGTCAACGCAAAGCCCATCAACTGTCCCTCGGCGTCTTCGGCCAGCGCCGCAAGATCGGCGCCCTCTCCCTCGACCCGCCAGCGCGCGGGGGATCGCCGAGGAGGCAACGCCACCACCGGGCAGGCCGGCGTCTTGACCAGTACCGGCCAGGGGCCATAGCTGACTGCCGTCGGCGAGCCGTCGAGGGTCGCCGCCAAGGCCTTGGCGCTCGCCTGAAGGGGCTGGACGTACATGGCGTTGATGCCATCGACGCAGGCGACGTCGCCCAGGGCATGGATGCCGGGCATCGAGGTGCGCAGGAAGCGGTCGGTATGGATGCCCTCGCTGCCCGCCTCGAGCCCGGCCTGGCGCGCCAGTTCGTGTCGGGGCACCAGCCCGGTGGCGATCAGGATCAGATCGGCCTCCAGGGATTGGCCATCGTCGAGAGACAGTGCCACGTTGGCCCCCTCGCCCTGCAGGGCCTCGAGACCTCGACCCAGCTCGAGTTCGATGCCGATGGCCGCGAACGCCTCGCCCAGCGCCCGCCCCAGCGGCTCGGGAAGCAACCGCGCCAGCGGGGTGTGCTCCGGGGCGATCATCGTTACCTCATGGCCTCCGGCCCGCAGGTCATTGGCATATTCGCAGCCCACCAGCCCGGCGCCGATGATGGCCACCCGCCCCGGGCGCTCCAGCGCCGTGAGCGCCGCGTGAAAGGCGCGGTAGTCGTCGAGATCGTTGATGGTGAAGGCACGACCGGCAAGGGAGTCGGGGATGTCGAACGGTGGCCGAGGCGCGGCGCCGGTGGCGATCACCAGTTCACCGTAGGCCAGGCGCTCGGCACCCAGCACGAGCTCGGCGGCCCGGGTATCGATGGCATCGACCCGGGTATGGGTACGCACCACGGCCTGCAAAGCGTCGGCGACCTCCAGGGCCGTGCGACTGACCAGCCCCTGCGGGGAGACTCCCTTGGCAAAGCCGGTGGAGAGCAGCGGCTTGGAGTAGTCGTCGCCACTGTCGGCGGTGATCAGGGTGATCGGGCGCGTCGAACCCCGGGCGCGCAACTGGCGCGCGAGCCCCAGTCCGGCCATGCCGGTGCCTAGAATGGTCAAGGGTGCGCTCATGGGTTCCTGCCAAGTGATTCGTGAAATCCGCATGGTACACTACCGCCCCCTTTTTTGACCCGGAGTCCGCGTGAGCGTCGATCGTCTCCCCTGTCCAGGCATGATCATCTCCTGGCGGCCTGCGGCGGCCTGGCGGCCGGCCATGAGCGCATCCTGGTGGCGGTGGGTCGCCTCCACCGACTCGCTGACGCAACGCCTGATCGACGCGAGCGGGAACGGCTTCAATGTGCGTCTGCTCGTGCAACGCCTGGACCGACCGCGCCGCGACGAGGCCCTGGCGTTGAATATCCCCTTCCGCCAGTGGGTCTGGCGGCGCGAGGTGGCCCTGCAGGCCGGTGGACGCCCCTGGGTCGTGGCCCGTTCGGTGGCGCCACTGGGTTCCCTGCACGGACAGCGCCTGAGCCAGCTCGGAGAACGCTCCCTGGGCAGCTGGCTGTTCCGCCAGCCGGGCCTGGAGCGGGGCCCGATCGAGGTGACTCACCGACCGGCACCCTTTCATGCCGACCCCGGGCCCTGGGGCCGGCGTTCGCTGTTGCGCCATGGCCGCTTCCGGGTGCTGGTGCAGGAGTTCTTTCTCGATCGCATGGCGGATGATCTGGGGCTGCCGAGGCGCTAGACTACGTCGCGACCCTGTTTCGGAGGCCTCAATGGACCCTGCCATTCGCCCTCGCGGCCTTGCACGCCTGCCCGACTTCCTGCACCTGACCCGACTGGATCGGCCGATCGGCACCTGGCTGTTGATGTGGCCGACCCTGTGGGCCCTGTGGATCGCCGCCGACGGTACCCCGCCGCGGGACACGCTGCTGATCTTCGTCGCCGGGGTCTACCTGATGCGTGCCGCCGGCTGCGTGATCAACGACTACGCCGATCGCCACTGGGACGGCCACGTCA
Source organism: Modicisalibacter ilicicola DSM 19980 (assembly GCF_900128925.1). Classification (GTDB taxonomy): domain Bacteria; phylum Pseudomonadota; class Gammaproteobacteria; order Pseudomonadales; family Halomonadaceae; genus Modicisalibacter; species Modicisalibacter ilicicola. Next base: position 107,774 of record NZ_FQUJ01000004.1, on the reverse strand, counting down.
AGCGCACCAAGGCGCGCCCCCTGGCCACCGGACGCATCAGCGAAAACGAGGCCAAGGGGCTGTTCGCGGCCCTGGTGATCGCGGCCTTCGTGCTGGTGTGCTTCACCAATCGCTTCACCGTGATGCTTTCCTTCGGCGGCGTGGTGCTGGCGTTCATCTACCCGTTCATGAAACGCTATACCCATCTACCGCAACTGTTCCTGGGCGCCGCCTTCTCCTGGGCGATCCCCATGGCCTTCGGCGCGGTGCTGGGGGCGGTACCCCCGGAAGCCTGGCTTTTGTTCCTCGCCAACCTGGCCTGGACGGTGGCCTACGACACCGAGTACGCCATGGTCGACCGCGACGACGACCTGAAGGTGGGCATCAAGTCCACCGCGGTGCTGTTCGGCCATCACGACCGGCTGATGATCGGCCTGTTGCAGCTGATCACCCTGACGCTGCTGGCCGTTGTCGGCACCCGCCTCGGATTGGGGGGCTTCTTCTGGCTGGGGCTCGCGGCGATGGCGCTGATCTTCATCTATCAGCACGGGCTGATTCGCCATCGCTCCCGGGAGCGCTGCTTCCAGGCCTTTCTCAACAATCACTGGGCGGGACTGGTGGTCTGCGCGGGGCTGGTGCTGGACCTCTGGCCCAACTGAAAAGTGCCTGTGCTCGTCCATACTGCGTTAAAATCGGCCCAAGATACTCATTTGCAACGCGCAAACTCCGCTCTTTCCCCGATTTTTGCCTTGTCTGACCATCGCTCGGCTATTTTTCAAACAGCTCTTTTTGTAACAAGATTGTCATGACTGCACGGTGTAATCGTCATCGTCCTGTCATTGCGAATGTGCCACCCGTGCATGTTCGTCTTCCAACGAGGCCAGGGTATGACTTCCAAGACCGTTCTCATCGTCGATGACGAAGCCGCCATCCGCGAGATGATCGCCGTGGCGCTGGAGATGGCCGATTATCGCGTGCTCGAGGCGGACAACGCCCAGAGCGCCCATGCCATGGTCGTCGACGAGAAGCCCGATCTGCTGCTGCTCGACTGGATGATGCCGGGCACCAGCGGCATCGAGCTCGCCCGCCGGCTCAAGCGCGAGGAGAGCACCGCCGAACTGCCGATCATCCTGCTCACCGCCAAGGGCGAGGAGGACAACAAGATCCAGGGTCTGGAAGCCGGGGCCGACGACTACATCACCAAGCCCTTCTCGCCCCGGGAACTGGTCGCGCGGCTCAAGGCCGTACTGCGGCGCACCACGCCACGCGGCATCGAGGAGGCGGTGGAGGTCGAGGGACTGTTGCTCGACCCCGCCAGTCATCGGGTATCCTCGAACGGCCAGGCGCTGGAGATAGGCCCTACCGAATATCGCCTGCTACAGTTCTTCATGACCCATCAGGAGCGTGCCTATACCCGCGGCCAGCTGCTCGACCAGGTATGGGGAGGCAACGTCTATGTGGAGGAGCGTACCGTGGATGTGCATATCCGCCGCCTGCGCAAGGCGCTTGGCGAACCCCACCAGCATCTGATCCAGACCGTGCGCGGCACCGGCTACCGCTTCTCGGCCAGGGTCTGATCACGCCCCATGCACTACTGGACCAACGAACTCTGGCGCCTGACCTGGCTGGTCGGCGGTGCCGGGCTGTTGGGCTGGGTAGCGGGCGAAGCGGGCTGGGGCCTGGCCCTGGGGCTGAGCCTGTTCGTCTTCCTTCATCTGCGCCAACTGCGCCGGCTGTACGTGTGGCTGACCCGGCACCCCCATCAGGAGCCGCCCACCGCCAGCGGCGTATGGGGCGACCTGTTCGATCGGCTCTATCGCTACCAGAAGAGCCAGCGCAACACCCAGCAGCGCCTGCGCGACATCATCCGCCGGGTGCAGGACTCCTCGGAAGCCATGCGCGACAGCGTGGTGATGCTCGATCGGCGTGGCGACCTGGAGTGGTGGAACAGTGCCGCCGAGCAGATGCTGGGCCTGCAGGCCGCCCATGACCGTGGCCAGCACATCACCAACCTGTTGCGCAGCCCCCGCTTCATCGACTACTTCAATGCCCGGGACTATCGAGAACCCCTGACGCTACCCTCGCCGATTCGCGACGACCTCATCCTGCAGTTCCAGATCACCCTCTACGGCGACAACGAACGGCTGCTGATGGCTCGGGATATCACCCGCCTGCACCGCCTGGAACAGATGCGCCGGGACTTCGTCGCCAACGTGTCCCACGAGCTCAGGACACCGCTGACGGTGCTGGCGGGCTATCTGGAGACCTACGGCGAGCACGCCGGGCAGTTGCCACCGCGCTGGCAGCGTGGCATCACCCGGATGCAGGAGCAGACCACGCGCATGCAGAACCTGGTCACCGACCTGCTGCTGCTGTCGCGGCTGGAAACCGATCACCAGGCCGAACAGGCGGAGCCCGTGACGATCGAGCCGCTGCTGGAGAGCATTCGCCGGGATGCCGAGACGCTCTCGGGGGGCAGCCACGTCCTGCGTCTCGAGATCGAGGAAGAACGGCGGCTCTCGGGCATCGAGCAGGAGATCCGCAGCGCCGTCTCCAATCTGGTCTTCAATGCGGTGCGTTACACCGCACCGGGGAGCACCATCACGCTGGGCTGGCGCCCCTGGCAGGGTGGCGCTGCCCTGGAAGTGGTCGACGATGGGGAGGGCATCGACCCGGTACACATCCCGCGACTCACCGAGCGCTTCTACCGGGTCGACAAGGGGCGCAGCGCCGCGACCGGGGGCACCGGGCTCGGCCTGGCCATCGTCAAGCACGTGCTGCTTCGCCATGACGCCCGGCTCGAGATCGAATCGAGCCCCGGCCAGGGCGCCCTGTTCCGCTGCGCGTTCCCGGCCTCGCGGCTGGTACAGGCTGCTGCCGAGCCCCCCCGGGAGACGAACGTCACGCCCATCACCGCCGCCAGCCTGCGGCGACGGTGAGGCGAGCGGTCCACGCCGGTGTCGATCAGAGGCGTGCCGGCAATGCCTTGTAGTGCTGCCGCCACATCAGTACCGAGGCCGCCACCGCCCCAGGCAGCAGGATGAGGTTGGCCAGGGGTATCCAGGTCGCCAGCAGCACCCAGCCACCGAAGGTCAGTGTCGGCCACCAGCGCGACCGCAGGCGCCGCTTCATGTCGTCGAAGCTGACCCGGTTGTTGTCCATCGGGTAGTCGAGATAGGTGATGGCCATCATCCAGGCCGAGAAGGCCGCCCACAGGAAGGGCATGATCAGATTGAGCCCGGGCACGAACCCCAGGAGGAACAGCAGCGCCATGCGCGGCAGGATGTATTTCAGCTTGACCAGTTCCCGGCCCAGGGCGTCGAGGGCGCCGCGCAGGAAGCTGCGTTCGTCCAGGGGGGGAGTACCGGTGACCCGGAGTTCCACCTTCTCGGCGAGAAACCCATAGAACGGCGCGGCGATCAGGTTCGACACCAGGGTGAAGGTGAAGAACACCACGACGACGAGGCTGAGCACCAGCAGGGGCCAGATCAGCCACTCCAGCCATTCGAGCCAGCCGGGCACCTTGAGCATCCAGTAATCGAGCCAGCCGCCGAAGTTGTCGAGCAGGTAGACGATGGTGCCCGTGTAGAGCACCAGGTTGACCAGTATCGGCAGGAAGACATAACGGCGCAGGCCCTTCGACAGTACCAGCCGTGTGCCCTGGGTCAGGGCGCCAAAGGCATCGAGCATAGAGGCTATTTCCGTGGAAAAGGCCTAACCCTTACCCTTGAGCGCCGCCTCGTCAAGCTTGTCGGCATCGATGTGACGAATGTCCAGGCCCTTGACCAGGTAGACGACGTATTCGGCCAGGTTGTCGGCATGGTCGCCGATGCGCTCCAGGGCACGCAGGATCCACATCACGCTCAGGATCGAGCTGATCGAACGCGGATCCTCCATCATGAAGGTCATCAGCGAGCGCATGGCGGTGGTGTATTCGTTGTCGACCAGCTCGTCTTCCCGGGCGACGCTCAGCGCCAGCTGGGTATCGAAACGGGCGAAGGCGGTCAGGGCATCGCGGACCATCTTGCGCACGTGCTCGCTGATGTGACGAACCTCGATGACCCCCTTCGGGGTGCCACGGCCTGCCTCGGCCAGCGCTAGGGCATTGCGCGCGATCTTGCTGGCTTCGTCGCCGATCCGCTCGAGATCCGAGGTGGCGCGGATCACCGCCAGCACCAGCCGCAGATCCGAGGCCGCCGGCTGACGCCGGGCCAGCACGCGGGTACACTCCTCGTCGATCTTGATCTGCATGTCGTTGACGGCCTGGTCGTTGTCGCAGACCTCCTCGGCCAGCCGGGTGTCGCCCTCGAGCAGGGCATGAATGGCGTCCTGGACCTGCTTTTCGACCTGCCCGCCCATCGCCATCAGGTGGGTCTTGAGTTCCTCGAGTTCGTGGTTGAACTGCTTGGAGATGTGCTGGCTATGAGTCTCGCTGGTAATTTCCATGTCGTCCTCCTGGGTCGCAAGGGGGTTTCGAAAAAGCCTCAGTGCATGCGGCCGGTGATGTAGTCTTCGGTACGCCTCAGGCGCGGGTTGGTGAACAGGGTGTCGGTGGCCGCGTACTCGATCAGCTCACCGGCCTGTAGAAAGGCGGTGACATCGGACACCCGCGCCGCTTGCTGCATGTTGTGGGTGACCAGTATCAGGGTCAGCCGCGACTTCAGGGTCCGAATCAGCTCCTCGATCTTCAAGGTCGAGATCGGGTCCAGTGCCGAAGCCGGTTCGTCGAGCAGCAACACCTCCGGGCGTACCGCCAGGGTCCGGGCGATGACCAGGCGCTGCTGCTGGCCGCCCGACAGCGACCAGGCCGAACTGTGCAGCCGATCCTTGACCTCCCCCCACAGGGCCGCCGAATCGAGCGCCCACTCGACGATCTCATCCAGCTGCCGCTTGCGCTTGACGCCCTGCAGCCGCACCCCGAAGGCGACGTTGTCGTAGATCGACATCGGAAAGGGGTTGGGGGTCTGGAAGACCATCCCCACCCGGCGGCGCAGTTCCGCCACCTCGACGCCGGGCCCGTGAATGTCCTGTCCTTCCAGGAGGATGCTCCCTTCGCGGCGAACCTCGTCGTTGAGATCGTGCAGGCGGTTCAGTGCACGCAGCAGGGTCGACTTGCCGCAGCCCGAAGGGCCGATGAATGCCGTGACCCGTTGGCGCGGGATACGCAGCGTCAACGCCTCGAGTGCCGGCTTGCCGTCATAGGCAAGCGACAAGTCCCGAATGTCGAAACAGCTCTCCGCCTCGGTGAACTCGGCCACCGTCGGGGCGGGAGCGGCCGATGCCGGAACATGAGACAACGTAGCAGGCAACGTCGGGAAATCTCCTAGGGAACCAGGGCGCGGTGGCGCACCCGCAGATGATGACGCAGAAAGATTGCAGTTAGATTAAGCACCACGATCACCACCACCAGCAAGAGCGCCGTGGCATAGACCAGGGGCAGCGCGCGTTCCATGTCGCTGCTCTGAAACCCGATATTGTAAAGATGGTAACCCAGGTGCATGAACTTGCTTTCAAGATGCACGAAGGGGAACTCGCCGTCCACCGGCACCTGGGTGGCCAGCTTGGCGACACCGACCAGCATCAATGGCGCCACCTCGCCCGCCGCCCGGGCCACGGCCAGGATCACCCCGGTCAGCATCGCCGGTGTCGCCATGGGCAGCACCACGCGACGCAGCATCTCGTAGCGGGTCGCCCCCAGCGCCAGGGCAGCCTCGCGCTGATGGTCCGGGATGCGGGCCAGGCCCTCCTCGGTGGCGACGATCACCACCGGCAGCGTCAGCAGCGCCAGGGTCAAGGATGCCCACAGCAAGCCGCCGGTGCCGAAAGTGGGCGACGGCAACCGCTCGCTGAAGAACCACTGATCGAGGCTGCCACCGATGCCGTAGACGAAGACCCCCAGGCCGAACACGCCATAGACGATCGAGGGCACGCCCGCCAGGTTGCGCACGGCGATGCGTACCAGGCGGGTCAAGGGGCCCTGGCGGGCAACCTCGTTGAGATAGACCGCCGCCAGCACCCCGAAGGGGGTGACCAGCAGGGACATCAGCAGCACCATCAGCACGGTGCCGAAGATCGCCGGCCACACGCCGCCGCCGGCATTCGCCGCCCGCGGCCCCTCGCTGAGAAAGGCCCACACCCGATGCCCCCAATGTTCGAGCTTGGCCACCGGCGACAGCGCATTGGGCCGCCAGGCGGCCAGCACCTCTCCCAGTGGCTGTTCCAGGCGCCGCCCGTCGACACTCTCCACTATCAGCGTGTCGCGCTCCAGCGCAGCGCGAATGCCCTCCAGTCGCCGGCGGGCTTCCCCCAGTCGGGCGATCAACGCCTCTCGGGTGTCGGGGCCGACCGAACTCTCGTTCGCCAGCCGACGCAGCAGGGGTTCGATCTCCTCGCTCTGCACCCGATCGCGACGCTGACGGAGGTCGTCGACACGGGCCAGGCGCGTCTGGAGTTCCTGCCACAGTGCCTCGTCCCTGATTCCCAGGGTATCGCCCGCTTCGCGCAGCGCCACCAGCCGCCCGAAGAACTCTCCCCAGCGCTGGCGCTGCAGCATCAGCAGTTCCTGCGGGGTGCTGCGCGAGGCGATCTCCGCGGCCGACACCCAGCGCCAGGCCTGACCATCGAGATCGCGGTTGCCGGTGCGATAGAGCACCTCCGGCGCCGACGCCTCCCCGCCCGGCGGCGCCAGGGTACGAACACGCTGACCGGCCAGCTGGTCGCCGTCGATCAGCGTGACCCGTTCCACCTCGGCTGGCCAGAAGTGCGCCAGCCCACGGGTTGCCAACAACGCCAGTAGCGCCAGCACCATCAGCAGCGACAGCGCCACGCTGCCCGCCGTCAGCCACGGCCAGCCACCCTCGTCGCGGCGCATCGAGCCCATCAGGAGGCCCCCAGCCGGCGATAGTTTCGCCTGAGACGCTGTCGCACCAGTTCCGCCAGGGTATTGACGCAGAAGGTGAAGACGAACAGCAGCAGGGCACTCAGGAACAGCAGGCGGTAGTGGGTCGTGCCGGCCGCCGCTTCGGGCAGCTCGATGGCGATGGTCGCCGCCGTCGAGCGCAGTCCCTCGAAGGGGCTCCAGGCCATCAGGGCGGTGTTGCCCGTGGCCATCAGCACGATCATGGTCTCGCCCACGGCGCGCCCGGCGCCGATCATGACCGCCGAGAAGAGCCCCGGACTGGCGGCGGGCAGGACGACCCGCCAGAGGGCCTGCCAGCGGGTCGCCCCCAGGGCCTGGGCTCCCGCGTCGAGACTCTTCGGCACCCCCGCCAGGGCATCCTCGGCCAGGGCATAGATCGTGGGAATGACCGCGAAGCCCATGGCCAGGCCGACGATCAGCGTGTTGCGCTGGGCATAGTCGAGGCCGTAATGCCGCTGCAGCCAGAGACCCAGGTCGCCGGCGAAGAACAGGCTTTCGATGAAAGGAGACGACGCCAGGGCCAGCCACACCCAGAGCGCCAGCCAGGGGATCAGCCAGAGACCCGCCCAGTGAAAGGGTAGATACCGGCGCAGGTCACGCGGCAGGCGTGCCCACAGCACCCCGGCAAGCCATAGGCAGAACGGCAGCAAGACGATCACGGCCAAGGCCCCGGCGAGGTGGCGCTCGACGAAGGGCGCCAATACCAGCCCGGCCACGAAGCCGATCACCACCCCGGGCAACGCCTCCATCAGCTCGATGGTGGGCTTGATCCGGGTACGCAGGCGTGCCGACATGTAGACGGCACTGTAGATGGCTGCTCCCAGGGCGATCGGCACGGCGAACAGCAGCGCCCAGGCCGCCGCCTTGAGCGTGCCCCAGGCCAGGGGGGCAAGCCCGAACCGTGCCTCGTCCTCGATGCCCGGGGCGCTTGCCTGCCAGCGCTGGCGGGGCACCTCGTGGCCTTCGTAGAGGGTCGGTGTCCAGAGCGTCGCCCAGCTCACCTCGGCATGCTCGGCATCGACGGTCAGTGCTTGCAGGCCACGCGCGCCGAGCCACCACAGCGTGTGTCCCGGCGGGCCGAAGGTCAGGGCTCGCGGCGAGTCGGGCGGCGCCGCCCCGGTCCAGCGCAATCCGGCCACGGCCTGGTAGAGCGCCATGCTTCCTGCCCCGTCCAGGGCCAGTGCAAGACGCTCGTCGGGCAACGGCAGAAGTCGCGTGATGGCGGCCTGGCCCGGTGTGGCATAGGGCTGGGCCGCGACCAGCGGCGCGGCGTCTCCCCGGGCATTGAGCCAGCGACGCAGACCACCGCCACTGTCACCGACCAGCAGGGTCTCACCACCCGCCAGATAGCTCAGCGCGGTGATTCGCCGAGGCGTTTCGAGTACTCGCCTCTCTCCCAGGCGCCGTGGTGGCCCGTCCTTCAGCGACCAGACCATCAGTCGCCGACCTTCGGCCAATACCAGACGGCCATCGTTGCCAAAGGCCAGATGCGTCGCCCTATCGGGCAGGAGAAGGCGTTGCGAGGCCCCGCCGGTCTCACCACGCAGCACGGCGACGCGCCCCGTCGGGTCGCGACCGGCGAGCCACCAGCGGTCACCGCTCTTGCCCAGCGCGAGCTCGTCTGCCGAGGCATCGGCAAACAGCGTATAGCGCCTTGCCTCGGGCCAGGCGGGCGGCTGCCCCGGCAGCCTTGGAACGAGCAGGGCATCGCCCCCCGCGAGGCCCAGCACGAGCAAGCCGGCCTCCACCGACTCGGCGACAGTGACGATGCGCTGGCCCTGGAGCCGTGCCATCCACTCGGCCGATCCGGTCATGACCGGATCGCCATCGGGCGGAACCTGCCACAGTCGACCGTTCTGGCCGAGCAGCGTCATGCGTCGCCGATCGTCGAGATGCATCCACACGGCACGCTCGCGAATCGACTCTGCCGGCGCCGCATGGGTTTCGGTCGTCACCTGAGACGGCACGAAGAGCGGCAGCACCTCGATGGCCAGGAACACGCCGATCGCCAGCACCGTCATCACCACCCCGATACCGCCGGCGCTGATCGCCAGGGTCGCCAGGCGATCTCGAGTCTGGCGCAGACGGCCGCGGAGGCGGGGAGTGGCAGGCGAAGGGTCAGTCATGAAAGGCGGACTTGGCTCTCGGGGTAAAGGGGATCCGTAACGACGATTGCATGACAGCGAGATGACCGCCAGGCTAAAGGTCGTCGAGTCTCAGCTTACGCCGCGCCTGGCGTAAAGTCGCCTCGGCCAGCGGCACGAATCCCGCCTCGGCGACACTTGCCTGGCCGCTTGCCGACAGCACCCAGTCGAAGAAGACCTGCTCCAGGGCGGGCAGGCGCTCCTCCGGGGGCAGATTGACGTAGAGGTAGAGCGTTCGGGTCAGCGGATAGGTGCCACGAACGACCGATCGAGGCGTAGGCGGCACACGTCGCCCCGCATTGTCGACGAGGGCCAGCGGTTTCACCATCGCGTTGAGATAGCCCATGCCGACGTAACCGATGCCCGTGACGTTGTCGGCGACCGCCGCGACCACCGCGGAAGACCCCGGATACTCGTTGGTGGCGGGGCGAAAATCGCCGTGGCACAACACCTCCCCCTTGAACACGCCGTAGGTACCCGAGGCGGAATTCCGCCCGTGCAGGGCAATGCGCCTTTCCTGCCAGCGCCCCTTCAGGCCCAGCTCGCCCCACGCGCGGATGGGGCCGCCACCGGCGCAGCGTCGCGTCTCGGAGAAGACGGCATCGAGTTCTGCCAGGCTGATCGCTTCGAGGGGGTTGTTGCGGTGCACGAATACGGTCAGGCTGTCGAGAGCCACGGGCACCGCCAGCGGCGGATAAGCGTAGCGATTCACGAAGGCCGCTCGCTCATCCGCGGTCATGCGTCGGGACATGGCGCCGACGCGGGAGGTACCCTCGACCAGGGCCGGCGGTACCGTCGCCGACCCCGTCGCCTGAAGCTGCAGGCGCAGCCCCGGGTAACGCCGCTCGAGCTGCTCGCCCCAGGCCATCATCAGGGGGGCCAGGGTGTCGGAACCCACCACCTCGAGAGCGCCGACCACCCGTGGCGCTTCGGCTCGCGCCGCAGGGAGGGTCACCAGCAGCGCCCAGGCCAGCAGTGAAGCCAGCACCGGGGCCAGCCGGTGGGTGGCCACGTTCGATATTTCGACAAGTCTCGCGCATCGCCTCGCTGGCATCGCGAAAGGTTCAAGAATTGCCATCTATGGCCGATCTCCCGCGGGGGCGTTTAAGATACCCGCTCACCATCGCACAACAACAACCCGACGGATGCCAGACGATTATGACCGATCTCGACGATGCTCCCGCACCACGGGGCGACTTGACCCTCAAGCTGCTCACCTCGCGCCACGACACCAACTTCTATGGCGATATCGCCGGTGGCTGGCTGGTCAATCACATGGACCAGGCCGCCGAATTGTGTGCCGGGCGCCTGGCTCACGGTCGCACCGCGACGGTCGCCATCGAGGCCATGGATTTCCTGTGCCCGGTGCGGGTGGGCTCCGTCGTGCACATCTTCACCGAGGCCCAGGACATCGGGCGCAGTTCGGTCAAGATCGATGTCGAGGTCTGGATACGCCCGCCCCAGGAGCGCAACCCCGATGAACTCTACAAGGTCACCGAGGCCCGCTTCGTGATGGTCGCCCTGGATGACAACGGCCGGATCCGCGCCGTGCCCGACGAGTGACGCTACGAGGCACCGGCCACCAGTTGACGGTTCTGCAGATAGGCAAACTCACCGACATCGGTATAGGACGAGACGAGTTGCTGGAACGACCTGTAGGAGTCGTAGACCTTCTTCGAATCCTCGTCCTTGTCGACCTGCTCCTGCAACACCTCTTCCGAGGCCTTGCCGAGTGCCTTGATGACATCGTCGGGCAGGGAGCGCAGCTTGACGCCGTGCTTGTCGACCAGCGCCTTCAATGACTCCGCATTGCGGTAGGTGAACTCATTGATCATGGCCAGGTTGGCGGAACGTGCGGCTTCCTCGACCACCACCTTGAGATCGTCGGGCAGTTCCTTCCAGGCATCCAGGTTGACGGTGCCCTCGAGCGCCGCACTGGGCTCGTTCCAGGCCGACGTGTAGTAGTAATCGGCGACCTGATGCAGGCCGAAGGCCAGATCGTTGTAGGGGCCGACCCAATCGGCGGCATCCAGCACGCCGGTCTGCATCGACGTGAATATCTCCGAACCGGGCATGTTCACCGCCGCGGCGCCGATGCGGTTCATGACCTCACCGGCCAGCCCCGGCAGACGGATCTTCAGCCCCTTCATGTCCTCCAGGGAATTGATCTCCTTCTTGAACCAGCCGGCCATCTGGGTACCGGTGTTGCCCACCGCGAACGGCTTGAGATTGTGCTTCTCGTAGAGGGCGTCCCAGAGTTTCATGCCTTCGCCCTGATAGAGCCAGGCGTTGGTCTCGGTGACGGTCATGCCGAAGGGTACCGCGGTGAAGAACTGTGCCGCCGGCACCTTGCCCCGCCAGTAGTAGGAGGCGGAGTGGCCCATCTGCGCCGTGCCGCTGGAAACCGCATCGAACACCTCCAGCGCCGGCACCAGCTCGCCGGCACCGTACACGTCGACCTGCATGCGCCCCCCCGAGAGTTCGCTGATGCGCTCGGCGAAATCACTCGCGCCGGTGCCGAGGGCCGGGAAGTTCTTGGGCCAGGAGGTGACCATCTTCCAGCGAATGGTTTCCTGCTCTTCGGCCCGAGCCGTCGAGATAAAGGGTGCCGCGACGGCACCGGCACCGAGGGCAGCGAGAAACTTGCGGCGTTGCATGATGGCGTGACTCCTGTTGGCTATTCTTCTGTCCCTGAAGACGGTCGAGGATGCATGGACGCCAACAGTATGCGCGATAGCCGAATTGAGCGGCAAGGCAACGCGGGAGCCTGGCGTTCCTGGGGGTTACAGCGGTGTCAGCTTGGCAAACCCCAGCACCAGCCACTTGTCGCCCTCGCCCTCGAAGCTGACCTGCACCCGGGCGCGCTCGCCCTGGCCCTCGGCGTTGAGAATCACCCCTTCGCCGAACAGGGGATGGCTGACCCGCTGGCCCAGGGAGAGTGTGGGCAGGCCGTCGCCGGCAGTCACCGACTCCTGTTGCGCCAGGCCACGGGAGGAGCGGGCGGCGGTGACGGGCCGCGATATCTGACCGCGCAGGCGCACCTCTTCGAGCAATTCTTCCGGCAGCTCGCGCAAGAAGCGCGACGCTCGCTGGAAGGTCTCCTTGCCGTGCAGGCGGCGCAACTCGGCGTAGGTCAGGTAAAGCTTGTGCATCGCCCGGGTCACGCCGACATAGCATAGACGCCGCTCCTCCTCGAGACGGCCGGGCTCTTCCATGGACATCTTGTGCGGGAACAGTCCTTCCTCGACACCGGCGATGAATACCACGGGGAACTCGAGGCCCTTGGCGGAGTGCAGGGTCATCAATTGCACGCAATCCTCGAATTCATCCGCCTCGTGATCGCCGGCATTGAGCGCCGCCTCGGCCAGAAACGGCTCCAGGGCCGCGGCACCCTCCCCGGCCTCCTGCATCAACGGCGTTTCGCCCTGGGTGAACGCCCGAGCGGCGTTGACCAGTTCCTCCAGGTTCTCGACCCGGGCCTGGCCCTTCTCGCCCTTCTCGTTGCGGTGGTGATCGATGAGCCCCGAGATCTCGTTCACGTGGGTGATGATCTCGTGAAGCCTCAGGCCCGCGGTATCGTTATCGAGCCGCTCGATCAGATTGGCGAAGGCCGACAGGGCATTGCCGGCGCGGCCCTTGCAGGTGCCGTCGCCGACGCTGTCGTGCAATGCCTGCCACAGCGACACCCCCTGGCTGCGGGCCCGCTCGCGCAGGATCTCCACGGTGCGGGTACCGATGCCTCGCGCGGGCACGTTGATCACCCGTTCCAGGGAGGCATCGTCATCCCGGTTGAGCAGCAGGCGCAGATAGGCCAGGGCGTTCTTGATCTCCAGGCGTTCGTAGAAGCGCTGGCCGCCGTAGATGCGATAGGGCATTCCCTGGCGAATCAGCGTCTCCTCGAGCACCCGGGACTGGGCATTGGAGCGATAGAGGATGGCGATCTCGCGGCGATGAAAGCCCTCGTCGACCTTCTCCCTGATGGTATCGACGATGAAGCGCGCCTCGTCGAGATCGTTGAAGCCGGCATAGACCGAGATCGGCTCGCCCTTGACGCCGGCGGTCCAGAGTTCCTTGCCCATGCGTCCGGCATTGTGGCTGATCAGCGCATTGGCGGCATCGAGAATGGCGCTGGTGGAGCGATAGTTCTGTTCCAGCCGTACGGTGTGGGTGTTCTTGAATTCCTGCTCGAAGCGGCGGATGTTCTCGACCCGGGCGCCACGCCAGCCATAGATAGACTGATCGTCGTCGCCGACCACGGTCACCCCGGCCTGCTCGCCGGCAAGCAGCTTGAGCCAGGCGTATTGCAGGGTGTTGGTGTCCTGGAACTCATCGACCAGCAGATGGGCGAAACGCTCACGGTAATGGGCAAGCAGGCGCGGGTTGTCGCGCAAGAGCTCAAGGCTTCTCAGCAGCAACTCACCGAAGTCCACCAGTCCACCGCGCTCGCAGGTCAATTGATAACGCTCGTAGAGCTCGACCATCTGCCCCAGGTAGGCATCGCCATGGGTCTGCACCTGATGGGGGCGCAGCCCCTCCTCCTTGCAGCCGGAGATGAAGTACTGCACCTGGCGCGGCGGATAGCGCTCGTCGTCGATACCGTGATCCTTCAACAGGCGCTTGACCAGTCGCAACTGGTCGTCCGAGTCGATGATCTGGAAATGCTGGGGCAGGCGCGCATCCTGCCAGTGGGTGCGCAGCAGGCGATGGGCGATGGAGTGAAAGGTGCCGACCCAGATGTTGCGCAGCGACAGTCCCAGCAGCGCCTCTAGGCGGGTACGCATCTCCCGGGCCGCCTTGTTGGTGAAGGTTACCGCGAGGATGGCGTAGGGAGAGAGACGCTCGACCTGCATCAACCAGGCGATGCGGTGCACCAGTACCCGGGTCTTGCCCGAGCCGGCGCCGGCCAGCACCAGCATGTTGCCCTGGGGGGCGCTGACGGCCTCGCGCTGGGCCGGATTGAGATCATCGAGAAGCGGCGAAACGTCGCCCGGCGAAACGTCGTCCATGGAAGCGGCTGTCGGCGTCGAAAATGGAGGCTCAGCTTAGCATATCTCCCATTGCCGGCAGAGATGATGCCGCTTTTCGGAAGATAAACTTTAAGAACTGAGCGAACGAAGGCAAGGCGAGGCAAAAACCGACGAGAGAGCGGAGTTTACTATAGTAAATGAGCAAATCTCGTCGGTTTTTAACACTGCCTTGCCGAGTGCAGCCAGTTCTACTCGGACTCGGGGAAGCGCAGCGGATTCAGGCTCCGCTTCACCGCCTTCAACTGCTCGGCCAGCTTGGGCCCACGGGTCTTGGCCACACCCACCGCCAGCACGTCGATCAGCACCAGGTGGGCGACCCGCGAACTCATCGGGGTGTAGATCTCGGTATCCTCGTGCACGTCGATGTGCAGCGGCAGCGTCACCTCGTCGGCCAGGGGCGATCCCCCGGGGCACAGGCCGATCACCGTGGCGCCGGATTCCCGGGCCATGCGCACGCTGGCCACCAGGGCGCGGGTACGCCCGGTCTGGGAGATGGCCACCACCACGTCGCCTTCCTTGAGGGTCGCCGCCGACATGTTCTGCATGTGCGGATCGGAATAGGCCGATGTGGAGATCTGCAGTCGGAAGAACTTGTGCTGGGCATCGAAGGCCACCGCGCCGGAGGCACCAAAACCGTAGAACTCGACACGATTGGCCATGGCCAGCGCGTTGATCGCACGGCCCAGGGCATCGTTGTCGAGCCGATCACGCACCGAGAGCAGCGTGCCGATGGTCGAGTCGAAGATGCTGTGGGAGAACTCGGCCACGCTGTCGCTGTCGTTCATCGAGAACTGCGCGAACTGGCTGCCGGTCGCCAGCATCTGGGCGAGCCGGAGCTTGAAGTCCTGGAAGCCGTTGCAGCCGAGCGCTCGACAGAAGCGGACTACGGTGGGTTCACTGACCTTGGCCTCGGTGGCCAGATCGACGATGCGCATGTGGATGACTTCGTCAGGGTTGCGCAGCACGAAGCGCGCCACCTTCTGCTCGGAGCGCCGAAAATGCTCCATGCGGCGTCGCATTTCATCGAACAGGGCATGGCTCACGCATTCACTCCCGGACCCTCGTCGCCCTAGCACGACTCAGGCGACTCTTGTATGAAGAAAACTCACTTGAAATGGGCATTACTTGAGAAATCGTATTTAACGCCACTGCCATGATACCTGAGTTATAGTCAGATACGACGCGTCGACAACTATTGACTTTTGATGGCAAGGAGCGTCGCTAATGCGTAATACCGAACAACTGTCCTCGATTCAGCGTGAACTTCTCGACATCTTCATGTCCATGGAAGTCGCCGAGCACGAAGCGCGCAAGAAGCATGCCGCGGTTCGCTACCTGCGAGCCCGTCGCGGTATCGAGATCCACAACGAGGAAAAACGCCTGGAGCGCGATATCGGCGACTACGACGATACCCTGCAGTAGTCGTACGCCGCTGCGCTGACCACGCGGCACCTTTCATCGATGGGCCCCGACCAGCCGGGGCCCATGGCAACGCTTTCTCTGGCCTTTGGCTACTATGTCAAAGGCTGCTGACGAACACCACCACCACACCGATGGGTGCGATGAAGCGGGTGGTCAGATTCCACAGCTTGCTGCCGGTATCCCCCAGGCCCAGCTCTCGGCGTACCTTGTCGCCATCCAGGAACCAGCCGACGAAGACCACCGCCAGCAAGCCGGTCAGGGGCAGCAGGTACTTGCTGGTCAGGGTATCCAGGAAGTCGAAGATGCTCAGCCCCAGGAGGCTGACCTCGGACCAGGCATTGAAGGAGAGCAGTGCCGCGATGCCCAGGGCCCAGGTTGCCGCCCCGGCCACCAGGGTCGCTCCCACCCGGGACAACGGCGTGCGTTCCTCGACGGTTTCGACGACCGGCTCGAGCAGCGAAATCGCCGACGTCAGGGCGGCGAAGGTCAGCAGCAGGAAGAACAGCAGTCCGATGACCACGCCTCCGGTCATGTTGCCGAAGGCCAGGGGCAGGGTGACGAAGATCAGGCCCGGGCCGGAACTCGGATCGAGACCGTTGGCAAACACGATGGGGAAGATCGCCAGGCCCGCGATCAGGGCAAACAGCGTGTCCAGGATGATCACCGTGCGCGCGGTACCGAGCAGGTCGACATCCTCCCCGAGGTAGGAACCGTAAGCCATCATGATGCCCATCCCCAGCGACAGGGTGAAGAATGCCTGCCCCATGGCGGCCAGCACCACGTCACCACCCAGCTTGCTCCAATCCGGGTTGAACATGAAGCTTATCGCTTCTCCGAAGTAGCCAGAGAAGAGGCCGTAGCCCACCAGCACCACCAGTATGATGCCCAGGGCGGGCATCAGGGTACGCACCGCTCCCTCGAGCCCCGCGGTCACCCCCCGGGCGACGATGCCGATGACCAGTATCATGAATAGCGAATGCCACAGCAGCAGCGTGCCCGGGCTGGCCAGCAGTCCGTTGAACAGCGCCCCGATGCCGTCCGCATCCTGACCCGAGAAATCACCGGTGACGGAACCCAGCGTATAGGAGAGCGACCAGCCGCCGATCACGCTGTAGAACGACAGGATGACGAACGCTCCGAGCACGCCACTGATGCCCAGCAGCACCCAGCCCTTGCTGCGCCCTTCCTGCTTGGCCAGGTCGGCCATGGTGTTGATGGGGTTCTTCTGACCGCGACGCCCCAGCAGCCACTCCGCCACCAGGATGGGCAGCCCCACCAGGGCGATGCAGATCAGATAGACGAGGACGAAGGCGGCGCCACCGCTCTCGCCCACCATGTAGGGGAATTTCCAGATGTTGCCCAGTCCGACCGCGGACCCGGTCGCGGCCAGGATGAAGGTCAGCTTCGAAGACCATTGCGCGTGGGATATTTTTGCCATGTTGTACCTGTTATAGCTGGTCGCCATCGACTCGTGGAGGCGACGCTTGTCTTGTTGTTGCCGCGCGGAGCCACCACGCGGACATGAGTTCACGACAAAACTATCCGATGACGAGGCCGATGACCAGCCTGGAAGCCTGGCCCCCCTGCTTTTGTCCCTCAGAAAAGTGATGCCTGACGCTCGCCGGGGAAGTCGGCAAGCGGAGGAAGTGCTTGCACACTCGAGAGCCTTGAATGGAAGCGCCTTGCCAATTGCGGTGCCTGGCGATTGTCCGGTGTGTGCACAAACAGGAAAGGGGTTTTCCCCTGATTTATCCACAGGGAAAGCCGTTCACACCAGGCAGCGAAGTAGCGTTCATTTATCGTCTTGTCAAGATGTCCGATAAACCGAACGATCGGGGTATCTGCCGTGGAGAGCACGTGTAGCGGGCGTTTGGGTTTTTCGGCCTGGGCCTTGAGCAGCCTGGGGTCACCCCCTGCCGGTGTGGAGAAGAGCGGCCTGACATCGAGCATGACGCGAGCCACGCCGTGAGTTATCAACAAGCGGTTGAGTTGTCGTTCGGCGTCCCCCTTGTGGAAAAATTCACTGGCGCGCCCCTCGACCGCGCAGGGGATCTTGCTGGGCCAGCGTTCGAGAAGCGCAGCCAGACCGGCCAACTCGTCGTGACCGAAATCCCGGGGTAACTGGACCATCAGCGGCCCCAGGCGATTTTGCAACGGAGCGAGGCGAGCGATGAAATCGTCGAATTCATCGGCGATGCCGATCAACCGCTTGTCGTGAGTCAAGCGGGCGGGCAGCTTGAAGCAGAAGCGTAAGTCGCTCGGTACCTGCCGGGCCCAGGCCAGCACGATCTCTTCCCGCGGGGCGCCGCTATAGAAGGTGGTGTTGCCCTCGACGGCGGAAAACACCCGGGCATACTCTCCGAGAAAGGCCTCGGATGGCGTGTGGCGGGCATAGAGCCCGCCACGCCAGTCGCCGTTGGCCCACATCGGCAGGCCAAGGTGAAAAGTCCCCATCGTGGGCTTACTCGACGATCACTCGACGGTGACCGACTTGGCCAGGTTGCGCGGCTGGTCGACATCCGTGCCCTTGAGCACCGCCACGTGGTAGGAGAGTAGCTGCAGCGGCAGGGTGTACAGGATCGGCGCCAGGGCATCGTCGACATGGGGCAGGCGCAGGACCCGAACGCCCTCGCTCTCCTTGAGGTTGGCCTGCTCGTCGGCGAAGACGAACAGCTCGCCGCCCCGCGCCCGGACTTCCTGGAGATTGGACTTGAGCTTGTCGAGCAATTCGTCGTTGGGGGCTACGGAGATCACCGGCATCTCGCTGTCGACCAGCGCCAGGGGACCATGCTTGAGTTCGCCGGCCGGATAGGCCTCGGCGTGGATGTAGGAAATCTCCTTGAGCTTGAGCGCCCCTTCGAGGGCGATGGGAAAATGCGCGCCACGTCCCAGGAACAGCGCGTGGTGCTTCTCGGCAAACTCGGTGGAGAGCCTCTCGATATCCCCGTCCAGGGCCAGCACCTGACCGATCAGCCGCGGCAACGCGCGCAGGGACTGGACGATCCGCGTCTCGTCGGCCTCGTCCATGCCGCGCACCCGCCCCAGGCTCAGGGTCAGCAGCATCAGGGCGACCAGCTGGGTGGTGAAGGCCTTGGTCGACGCCACGCCGATCTCGGGGCCGGCCTGGGTCATCAGGGTCAGGTCGGATTCCCGCACCAGCGAACTGCCCGGCACGTTGCAGATCGCCAGGCTGCCGACGTAGCCGCGCTCCTTGGCGAAACGCAGGGCCGCCAGGGTATCGGCGGTCTCGCCGGACTGGGACAGGGTGACGAACAGGGTGCCGTCGGGCACCACCACCTCGCGATAGCGGTACTCCGAGGCAACTTCGACCTGGGTCGGGACGCCGGCGTACTTCTCGAGCCAGTAGCGCGCCACCATGCCGGCATGGTAGCTGGTCCCGCAGGCGATGACATGGATCTGCCTGACCTGGCCGAACAGGGGCTCTGCCTCGGTACCGAAGCTGTTGACCAGGACATGGCGATCGGAGAGACGGCCTTCCAGGGTGGCGGCGATCACCTGGGGCTGTTCGTAGATCTCCTTGAGCATGAAATGGCGATAACCCTCCTTGGAGGCGGCACCGTCGCCATGCTCGAAGGTCTGGACCGGGCGTTTCTGGTGCTCGCCGGCGGTGTCATGCACGACGATGTCGCCCCCCGGGGCCAGGCACACCACGTCACCCTCCTGCAGGTACATGAAGCGATCGGTGACCTGCAGCAGCGCCAAGGGGTCCGAGGCGAGGAAGGCTTCCTCGACACCCACGCCGACCACCAGCGGGCTACCCTTGCGGGCACCGACGATCATGTCGGGCTGGGCCTTGTGAACCACGGCCAGGGCATAGGCGCCTTCCAGCAGCGCCACGGCGTTGCGAACCGCCGTCGGCAGATCCTGGGAAAGGGTGAACTCCCGGGCCAGCAGGTGCGCGACCACCTCGGTGTCGGTCTCCGAGGTGAACACGTAACCCTGGCCTTCCAGCTCGTCTCTGAGCGTCTCGTGATTCTCGATGATGCCGTTGTGCACCACTGCCAGGCTTTCCCCGGACTGGTGCGGGTGGGCGTTGTGCTCGCTGGGCCTTCCATGGGTCGCCCAGCGGGTATGCGCAATCCCGACGTGGCCGGCAAGAGGTGACGCCTCCAGGCGCTCCTCGAGCATCGCCACCTTGCCGGCGGCGCGCTGGCGATTGAGCCGTCCCTCATCGGACAGTATCGCCATGCCGGCAGAGTCGTAGCCGCGATATTCCAGTCGCTTCAACCCTTCCAGCAGTATGCCCTGCACATTGCGCTTGGCTACCGCGCCGACGATTCCACACATGGTGCTTGACTCCTCACTGTTCCTTTCCGGGGGTTTTCACGGGGCGCGGCCAGCCCTGCCGGCTGATCTGGCGTCCACGAGCCACCGCCAGTGCCCCCGCATCGACATCCTTGTTGATGGTGGAACCGGCGCCGACGGTGGCGCCCTCTCCCACCTTGACCGGCGCCACCAGGGCCGTGTTGGAACCGATGAAGGCACGATCGCCAATCTCGGTGAGATGCTTGTTGGCGCCGTCGTAGTTGCAGGTGATGGTCCCGGCCCCGACATTGACCTCCCGGCCCAGGCGGGCGTCGCCCACGTAGCTGAGATGGTTGATCTTGGCACCCTCGCCGAGGCTGGCATTCTTGGTCTCGACAAAATTGCCGACCTTGGCCCGTCGCGCCAGGCGGGTGCCGGGGCGCAGACGCGCAAAGGGGCCGATCTGGCTCTCGCCCTCGAGGGTCGCCCCATCGATCACGCTGTGCGCCTCGATCACGCTGCCGGGGCCGATCCGGCTGTCGCGAATCACGCAGTAAGGACCGACCCGAACGCCATCGTTCAATTCGACATCGCCCTCGAACATGCAGCCGACATCGATCTCGACGTCTCGCCCGCAGCGAAGGCGACCACGCACGTCCAGCCGCGCCGGATCCGCCAGCGCCACGCCATCGTTCATCAGCTGCTCGGCCTGGGCGAGCTGGTAGGCGCGTTCGAGACGCGCCAGTTGCAGCCGGTTGTTGACGCCCTCCACCTCCACGGGCGTCGCTGGCTGGGCAGTGGCAATAACGGTGCCCTCGGCGGCCGCCATGGCGATCACGTCGGTGAGGTAGTATTCGCCCTGGGCATTGTCGGCGGAGAGCCGGGGCAGCCAGCGCCGCAGTTGATCGGCGGTCATCGCCATGATGCCCGTATTGCACTCGGTGATCGCGCGTTCGTCCTCGGAGGCATCCTTGTGCTCGACGATCGCCACGGCGCGCCCTTCGGGGTCGCGCTTGATGCGTCCATACCCCGTGGGATCGGCCAGCGTGACGGTCAGGAGCCCCATGCGCCGCTCGTCGACCTGTTCGAGCAGAGAGGCCAGGGTGTCACGCCGAATCAGCGGCACGTCGCCATAGAGTACCAGCACCTTGCCCTCGCCCAACCCCTCGAGGGCCTGGACGACGGCATGACCGGTGCCCTTCTGTTCGCTCTGCACCGCGAACTGCACCGTGCAATCGGCAAGACTCTCGCGTACCTGTTCCCCCCCGTGGCCGATCACCACATGGAGACGATCCGCGCCGAGCCCCGTGGCGGTGTCGATCACGTGACGCACCATCGGCTTGCCGGCCAGGCCATGCAATACCTTGGGTCTTTCCGAGCGCATGCGGGTTCCCTGCCCCGCCGCCAGGATCACTACATCAAGTGTCATCCCTGTCCCTTGTTCGTGCTGAAAATCGAATCATTCTAAAGCCCAACGAAGCGGGGTACCAACGTATCTATACCAGATAGACCAATGCCTGTCCCAGGTCGTCTGCTTGCACCACTCTTCGCTCAGCCATGCCGATTCGGGGGTATGCCTCGACTCGGGGCTCGTGCTTAACAGCCTGAATGGTGAGGCATTACAAAAAAGTACCCCGGAGAACCCAAGCTCTCCGGGGTATTCGCGATAGCGTTGAAAAGCGGCCTCGAGCTAGCCGCGGCCGCTTTTCTTTCGCAATTGCTCGAGGGTACGCAACTGGGCGACCGCCTCGGCCAACTCCGCCGCCGCTCGGGAATAATCCATCTCCGAGTGCTGCTCGTTGATCGAGCGCAGGGCTTCCTTGCGCGCCTCTTCCGCCGCGACTTCATCGAGATCGTGGGCCCGCGTGGCGGTATCGGCCAGTACCGACACCAACCTCGGCTGTACCTCGAGAAACCCGCCGGTGACGTAGTAGAGTTCTTCCTCGCCGCCCTCGCGCATCACCCGCAACGGACCCGGTTGCAACTCGGTCATCAGCGGTGCGTGACCCGGGAGGATCCCCAGGTCCCCCATCTTGCCCGCTGCGACGAGCTGGTTGATCTCGCCGGAGAAGATGGATTGTTCAGCACTGACGATCTCGCATTGGAAGCTGTTCGCCATACCTTAGTCCTCTAACGTGGAGGGCTTCACTTCATGTTCTTGGCTTTCTCGACGGCTTCGTCGATGGTGCCAACCATGTAGAAGGCCTGTTCCGGCAATTCATCGTATTCGCCGTCGAGAATCCCCTGGAAACCGCGGATGGTATCCTTGAGCGATACGTACTTGCCCGGGGAGCCGGTGAACACCTCGGCGACGAAGAACGGCTGGGACAGGAAGCGCTGGATCTTGCGCGCCCGGTTCACGGACATCTTGTCCTCGTCGGACAGTTCGTCCATCCCCAGGATCGCGATGATGTCCTTGAGTTCCTTGTAGCGCTGCAGCACATTCTGCACGCCGCGGGCGGTATTGTAATGATCATCGCCGACGATCAGCGGATCGAGCTGACGCGAGGTGGAATCCAGCGGGTCGATGGCCGGATAGATCCCCAGTTCGGCGATGGAGCGTGCCAGTACCACGGTGGCGTCCAGGTGGGCGAAGGTGGTCGCCGGCGACGGGTCGGTCAAGTCGTCCGCCGGCACGTAGACCGCCTGGACGGAAGTGATCGAGCCGGTCTTGGTCGAGGTGATGCGTTCCTGAAGCACCCCCATCTCCTCGGCCAGGGTCGGCTGATAACCCACCGCCGAGGGCATGCGGCCAAGCAGTGCCGAGACCTCGGTGCCCGCCAGGGTGTAACGGTAGATGTTGTCGATGAACAGCAGTACGTCACGTCCATCGTCACGGAACTTCTCCGCCACGGTCAGGCCGGTCAATGCCACGCGCAGGCGGTTGCCCGGCGGCTCGTTCATCTGGCCATAGACCAGCGACACCTTGTCGAGAACGTTGGACTCCTGCATTTCATAGTAGAAGTCATTGCCCTCGCGGGTCCGTTCACCGACCCCGGCGAACACCGAATAACCGCTGTGCTCCGTGGCGATGTTGCGAATCAGCTCCATCATGTTGACGGTCTTGCCGACACCCGCCCCGCCGAACAGCCCGACCTTGCCGCCCTTGGCGAACGGGCAGACCAGATCGATGACCTTGATGCCGGTTTCCAGCAGCTCGTTGGAGGCCGCCTGATCGGCGTAGCTCGGCGCCTTGCGGTGGATCGGCATGCGCTCCTGCTCGCCGATCTCGCCCGCCTCGTCGATGGGCTCGCCGAGCACGTTCATGATCCGGCCCAGGGTTTCCTTGCCCACCGGCACGGAAATCGCGGCACCGCTGTTCTCCACCTCGAAGTCTCGCTTCAGGCCTTCGGTGGAGCCCATGGCGATGGCCCGCACCACGCCGTCGCCCAGCTGCTGCTGGACTTCGAGAATGGTCCCGGCTTCCGAGACCTTCAGCGCGTCGTAGACCTTGGGCACTTCGTCCCGCGGAAACTCTACGTCAATCACCGCGCCGATGATTTGTACGATACGTCCGCTCATCTTGGTTCCTCTTAAATACCTGCAAATGAAGCCTGGTTCACCGGCGCGCTATACCGCGGCGGCCCCGCTCACGATCTCGGAGATTTCCTGGGTAATGGCTGCCTGACGAGCCTTGTTGTACACCAGTTGCAGATCGTCGATCAGATTGCCGGCGTTGTCCGTCGCGTTCTTCATCGCGATCATCCGCGCCGCCTGCTCGCAGGCCGCATTCTCCACTACCGCCTGGTAGACCTGGGACTCGATATAACGCACCAGCAGCTTGTCCAGCAGCTCCTTGGCATCCGGCTCATACAGGTAGTCCCAGCTGGTGGAACGGGTCTGTTCCTCGTCGTCGGCGTCGTCATTCACAGCAACCAGGGGGACCAGTTGGCGGGCGATCGGCTTCTGGGTCATGGTGTTGACGAATTCGTTGTACACCACGTACAGGCGATCCAGCTCGCCTTCGTCATAGGCATCCAGCATCACCTTGACGCTGCCGATCAGATCCTTGGTCTCCGGTGCCTCGCCTATGCCGCTCTTGGCCGCCATGAGGTTGCCGCCGTAGTTGCGGAAGAAGGTGCCGGCCTTGCTGCCGATGGCCACGAAGTTGACCTCGACGCCCTTGTCACGCCACTGGCGCGCTTCCCTGATCACCGTCTTGAACAGGTTGACGTTCAAGCCGCCGGCCAGGCCGCGATCGCTCGATACGACGATGTACCCGACCCGCTTGACCTCGCGATCGATCATGTAGTCGTGGCGATACTCCGGGTTCGCCTTGGCGATATGCCCCACGACGTGACGAATCTGCTTGGCGTAGGGCTGGCTTGCCGCCATCCGCTCCTGGGCCTTGCGCATCTTCGATGCCGCGACCATTTCCATGGCGCTGGTGATCTTCTGGGTATTCTTGATGCTCCCGATCTGGGTGCGAATCTCTTTTGCCGCTGCCATCGCGATCTACCTCATTCGTGACTCTCAGAGAAATCGCTGGCCCGGGTATCCGGGCCAGGAGGATTACCAGGTCTGAGTAGCCTTGAATTTCTCGACGCCAGACTTGAGACCATCCTTGATCTCGTCGTTGTAGTCGCCGGACTGGTTGATCTTGTCGAGCAGCTCACCATGCTCGGCCTTCATGTAGTCATGCAGCGCCGCCTCGAAATCGAGGACCTTGTTGACGTCGATGTCATCCAGGAAGCCTTCGTTGGCCGCGAACAGCGACAGCGACATCTCCGCCACCGACATCGGCGAATACTGCTTCTGCTTCATCAGCTCGGTGACCCGCTGGCCGTGCTCGAGCTGCTTGCGGGTCGCTTCGTCCAGGTCAGAGGCGAACTGGGAGAAGGCCGCCAGCTCGCGATACTGGGCCAGGGCCAGACGCACGCCGCCCCCCAGCTTCTTGATGATCTTGGTCTGGGCCGAACCCCCGACGCGAGATACCGACAGGCCGGCATTGATGGCCGGACGAATCCCCGAGTTGAACATGCTGGTCTCGAGGAAGATCTGTCCGTCGGTGATCGAGATCACGTTGGTCGGCACGAACGCCGAGACATCGCCACCCTGGGTCTCGATCATCGGCAGCGCGGTCAGCGAACCGGTCTGGCCTTTGACCTTGCCCTCGGTGAACTTCTCCACATAGTCGGCATTGACTCGGGCGGAGCGCTCGAGCAGACGCGAGTGCAGATAGAAGACGTCGCCGGGGTAGGCTTCACGGCCCGGGGGACGCTTGAGCAGCAGGGATATCTGGCGATAGGCCCAGGCTTGCTTGGTCAGGTCGTCGTAGACGATCAGGGCATCTTCGCCGCGATCGCGATAGTACTCGCCCATGGTGCAGCCGGCATAAGGGGCCAGGAACTGCATGGCAGCCGGGTCGGCGGCACCGGCGGCGACGACGATGGTATGTTCCATGGCGCCGTGCTCTTCGAGCTTGCGCACCACGCTGGCAATGGTCGACTGCTTCTGACCCACCGCCACGTAGATGCAGGTGACGCCCTTGCCCTTCTGGTTGATGATCGCATCGATAGCGATGGCCGACTTGCCGATCTGGCGGTCGCCGATGATCAGCTCGCGCTGGCCGCGACCGATCGGCACCATGGAGTCGATGGACTTGAGACCGGTCTGGATCGGCTGGTCGACGGACTGGCGGGTGATGACGCCTGGCGCGACCTTTTCCACCGCGTCGGTCATCTTGGCGTTGATCTCGCCCTTGCCGTCGATGGGGTTGCCCAGGGCGTCGACCACGCGACCGACCAGCTCGGGACCCACCGGCACCTCGAGGATGCGCCCGGTACACTGGGCCGTCATGCCCTCCTCGAGCAGCTGGTAGTCGCCGAGCACCACGGCACCTACACTGTCGCGCTCCAGGTTGAGCACCATGCCGAAGATGCTGTTGGGAAACTCGATCATTTCACCGAACATCGCATCCGCCAGACCGTGAACCTGCACGATGCCGTCGGATACGCTGACGATGGTGCCCTGATTGCGGGCTTCGGAAGCGACATCCAGCTTCTCGATACGCTGCTTGATGATGTCGCTGATCTCGGAAGGATTCAGTTGCTGCATGCCGTGTCCCTCAGGCTCAGACGGAGAGCGCATCGCGCAGACGGGCCAGTCGACCGCGTACCGAACCGTCGATGACGGTGTCGCCGGCACGCAGGATGACGCCGCCCAGCAGGGCGCTGTCCACCTGAGTGGTAATGGAGATTTCTTGGTTCAGGCGCTTGGCCAGAGCACTCGCGAGCTTGTCTTCCTGCTTGTCGTCCAGCGGAAAGGCAGAAACGATGGTCACGTCCATGCGCTTCTCCTGCTGGGCCTTGAGCAGCTCGAATTGCTCGGCGATGTCCGGTAGCGCCATCAGACGATTTCTTTGCGCGAGGGTACGCACGAGATTGCGCCCCTCTTCGTCCAGTGCCTTGCCGCAGACATCAATGATCGCATCGGCCTTTTCCTTGTCGGAAAGTCGAGGATTCCCCAGGATGCTGGACTGCATGTCCTCGTTGGCAGCTACTTGTGCCGCCAGTTTCAGCATGTCGGACCAGGTCGCGAGCTTCTTCTTGGCCAGGGCCAGTTCGAATGTCGCCTTGGCATAAGGTCGGGCAACGGTAGACGTTTCAGCCATGGGTCACCTCCTCAGAGCTCGGTGGCGAGCTTGTCGACGAGCTCGCGATGTTTTTTCTCGTCGATGGAGGATTCCAGGATGCGTTCGGCCCCTTCGATGGCGAGTCGTGCCACTTGCGCACGCAACTCTTCCTTCGCGCGGTTGATTTCCTGATCGATCTCGGAACGGGCGTTGGCAATCATGCGTTCGCCCTCCTGGCGGGCGTTGTCGCGCGCCTCCTCGACCATCTGGTTCGACCGCTTGTGGGCTTGCTCAAGAATTTCCGCTGCCTGTTCCTTGCTTTCACGCAACGTCTCGTTGGCCTTTTCCTGGGCCAGTTCGAGGTCACGGTTGGCACGACTGGCGGCATCCAGGCCGTCGGCGATCTTCTTCTGACGCACGTGGAGCGCATTGCTGATCGGCGGCCACACATATTTGGTGCAGAACCAGACAAATATCGCGAAAGCGATCATTTGCCCGATTAGCGTCAAGTTGATATTCACAGGGACGTACCTCTGACAGATTCGTGGCGACCGGAAACAAGCAAACCGAGCGCGGTACGCTCGGTATGCCAATTGTTAACCGGCGACGACGAAGATCAGGTACATTGCAATACCGACGCCGATCATCGGCACAGCGTCCAGCAGACCTGCCATCAGGAAGGTCTTGGTCTGCAGTTGAGAGCTCAACTCCGGCTGACGCGCAGTGGTTTCGAGCAGCTTGCCGCCTAGCAGGGCAAAGCCGATGCCGGTACCCAGAGCGCCGAGGCCGATCATGAGGGAAGCAGCAATGTAGACGAGTTCCATGGTGAGGCTCCTATCGAGTTGATATTAACGTGCAAGGGGTTAGTAGGTATGACGTCATTGGATACTGCGTGATTCAGTGATGCTCATGCGCGGCATTCAGATAGACCACCGTCAGGACGGTGAAGATGAACGCCTGGAGAGTAATGACAAGAATATGGAAGATGGCCCAGGGTACGTTCAGGGTCCAGGATATCCAGAACGGCAGCAGTGCGATCAAAATGAAGATCACCTCGCCGGCGAACATGTTGCCAAAAAGACGCAGCCCAAGGCTGAGCGGCTTGACCAGCAGACTGATGATTTCCATCACCAGATTGAAGGGAATCAGCAACCAGTGGTTGAACGGCGTCAGAGACAACTCCTTGGCGAAGCCCCCGACCCCCTTGACCTTGAGGCTGTAGAAGATGATCAGGAAGAACACACCGAGCGCCATTCCCAGAGTGGCATTGGGATCGGTGGTGGGCACTATCTTCATGTAGTCGACGCCCAGCTGGGCAAATAGACCGGGTAACAGATCCACCGGGAGCAGTTTGAGCGTGTTCATCAGGAAGATCCAGACGAACAGGGTCAGGGCAATCGGTGCGATCAAACGATTCTTGGCATGGAAAGCATCCCGCACGGTACCTTCGACGAATTCGAAGACCATCTCGATGGCATTCTGTAGCTTGCCCGGTACCCCGGTGGTAGCCATCTTGCCGACCTTGCGGAAAAGCCAGATGAATAGAACCCCCATGGCCAAGGACCAGCCCATGGTATCGAGATGAATGGCCCAGAATCCCATCTCGGCGGCTTCGGTAGCAGAATGGGCAATCGACCAGCCATTTTCGGGATGGTGACCGAAGGTGAGGTTCTGCAGGTGGTGCTGGATGTACTCCGTGGAAGTCGGATTGTTGCCTGCCATTGCACTGCCTCGATATCAGGTGTGCGACGGTCTGCGCAGTAGCCAAGGCCCCAGCCATTGGGCAGACAGCGTCGCCACGTAAGCGCCAAAGAAGAAAGCGGGGTTTGAAGGGGGCACTGCCACGAACACCAGCGTGAACAGTGCAGCCGTCAAACCGAACTTGCCGGCCTCGGCACGATAGAAACTCTTGACGATGTCCCTGGCGAATCGCGCTCCCTGAAAACGGAAGACGCGCCAGGCAAAGTAGGCGTTGGGCAACAGGCACACCAGGCCACCAAGCAGCGCCGAGAGTGCCGCCGACTCCCCACCCATGAGTGCGCTCACCAGCGCGACGACCAGCACGATGCCCGACTGAACCATGAGCAGGTGCGTGAATCGAGGTCGCTTGAGCTGAGCCGGTTCTGGATTGCGCATTTTCTCGTCTCTTGCCCCCGGGTGATGTTCGCCCGGAAGGCCTCCAGCACCAAGCCTCGGCGGATTATAGGGAAGCCCCGCCAAGCCTTCAACCGAACCAGGCGCGAAATTGCGCGATCTCTTGAGAGCTTACGACCAAAGAGCAACGATCTTCAGGAAAAACATTACGCTGCTAAACAAAACCCGGGGCCGCCGTCTAGCGGATGTGGGCCAGGATACCGTCGAGTTCGTCGAGACTGCCATAGCGGATGGTCACCCGCCCCTTGCCGCTCCGCCCATGCTGGATACGTACCGGCGCACCCAGCAACTCGCCGAGCTGATTTTCCAGACGCGCCACATCGGAGGAAGGCTGGGGCTCCGGCTTTGTCGCCGGCCTGCCTTCCTGGAGCTGCTTGACCAGCGCCTCGGTCTGGCGCACCGTGAGCTCCTTGTTGACCACCTCGTGGGCTGCCTTGCGCTGCTTGGCGGCCGTCAGCACGAGTAGGGCGCGAGCATGCCCCATGTCCAGGTCGCCGCGTTCGAGCAGGGTCTGCACCTCCGGGTCGAGGGCCAGCAACCGCAACAGGTTGGTGACCTGGGTGCGTGACTTGCCCACCGCGTCGGCAACCTGCTGCTGGGTCAGCTCGAACTCGTCGAGCAGACGCTTGAGCGCCATCGCCTCCTCGACCGGGTTGAGGTTTTCCCGCTGGATGTTCTCGATCAGTGCCAGCGCCAGGGCGGTCTGATCGCTGACATCCCGCACCACGGCGGGAATGACGTCGAGTTCGGCGAGCTGGGCCGCCCGCCAGCGCCGCTCCCCGGCCACGATCTCGTAACGCTCCTCACCGATCGGGCGCACCACGATGGGCTGCATGACCCCCTGGGCGCGGATCGAATCGGTCAGTTCCTCGAGCGCCTCGGGCTGGATCTCGCGACGGGGCTGGTACTTGCCCCGGGAAAGCTGCCCCAGGGGCAGACGCATCAGGCGTTCGCTCGGTTCGGTCGAGTCGGGGGCATCGAGGGCTTCCTCGACGCTCAGCGGCGTATCGATCTGGCCGTCGACCTCCAGCAGTTCGCGGCGACGGGCATTGGCACCAATCAGGGCATCCAGGCCGCGGCCCAGGGCACGTTTACGGGTCATGGGCGTTCCTCAGAAACTATGCACGATCGACTGCCCTCGACGATGGGGCGTTGGGTTATCGGCATCATAGCGATAAACGGCGAATCAGTTCCTTGGCCAGCACCCGGTGCGCCTGGCTGCCGCGGGAGAAGCGCGCGTACTTGGTCACCGGCAAGCCGTGGCTGGGCGCTTCGGCCACCCGCACGTTGCGTGGAATGGTGGTCTTGAGCAGGGTGTCGCCGAAGTAGTCGCGCAGCTGCTTGCTGACGTCCCGAGTCAGGCTGTTGCGGTTGTCGAACATGGTGCGCACGATGCCGAACACCTGCAGCGCCGGGTTCACGCTGGCCTGAATCTGCTCGACGGTGTCGAGCAGCGCGGAGAGCCCCTCCAGGGCATAGAATTCACACTGCAGGGGGATCAGCACGCCATCGGCGGCAGTCAGGCCGTTGACGGTGAGCATGTTGAGCGAGGGGGGGCAGTCGATCAGCACCACATCGTATTCGCTGGCAACATCCTTGATGGCGTCGTGCAGGCAGCGCTCGCGGCCGTCACGATCGAGCAGGTCGACCTCGGCGGCGGTGAGGTCCGCATTGCCCGGCAGCAGTGCATACCCCGCGTCGGGGCAATCGAGGATCACTTCGGCGGCCCGTTTCTCGCCGAGCAGTACATCGAGCACGCTGCCGTCGAGTTCGTGCTTGTCGATGCCGCTGCCCATGGTGGCGTGACCCTGGGGGTCGAGGTCGACGAGCAATACGCGGCGGTCCAGCGACGCCAGGCAAGCCGCCAGATTGACCGTCGTGGTGGTCTTGCCGACGCCACCTTTCTGATTGGTCAAGGCAATGATTTTGGCCACGAATGACTCCCTTACCGACAATGATCCCGGCTCGTCCTGCACCCTAGCCGGTGCGCTCGAGCCTCAACAGGTGACGGCTCGCCTCGTCACCGGGCACGTTCAGAACATGCCTTTCCCGCACCGCGACTCCCGGCGGCAGACCGGCCAGTTCGTCGTCGCTGATCCGCCCCTTCATGGCCAGCCATTCCCCACCGGGGGCCAGCAGGTGATCCGTCAGGGCGACGAAATCCGCCAGGCTGGCGAAGGCCCGGGAGATCACCTGATCGAACCCGGGGGCAGCGAGCTGCTCGACCCGTTGCTGGACCGGTGTCACGTTGGCCAGCTCCAGCTCGAGCAGGGCCTGACGCTGGAAGCGTACCTTCTTGCCGTTGCTGTCGAGCAGCGTGACGTCGATCTCGGGTTTCAAGATGGCCA
Organism: Modicisalibacter ilicicola DSM 19980; assembly: GCF_900128925.1. Taxonomy (GTDB): domain Bacteria; phylum Pseudomonadota; class Gammaproteobacteria; order Pseudomonadales; family Halomonadaceae; genus Modicisalibacter; species Modicisalibacter ilicicola. The sequence goes on along the minus strand of NZ_FQUJ01000004.1, from coordinate 76,941 downwards.
GCACCAGCCCCGGCAAGCCGGGCCCCGACCCCACGTCCAGCAGCCTGGGCCCGGTGACGAAGGGCAGTACCGCGGCGCTGTCCAGCAGGTGCTTGGTCACCATCTCGTCGAGCGAGCGTACCGCGGTGAGGTTATAGGCGCGGTTCCACTTGTGCAACAACGCAAGCAACGCGCAGAGCCGTTGCCGGGTGCGATCGTCGGCGGCGATGCCGAGTCGGGCGAGGCCGGACTCGAGATGTCGCTCCCAGGAAGCGGTCATGCGCTCCGGGCCTGACGGGAATCGAGCAGGCGGCGTTTCTTGAGATGGATCAGCAGGATCGAGACCGCCGCCGGGGTCACGCCGGAGATGCGACCCGCCTGGGCCAGGGTCTCGGGGCGCGCCTCCCTGAGCTTCTGGCGGATCTCGTTGGAGAGCCCCTCGACCCGGTCGTAGTCCAGGTCGGCGGGCAGTACGGTCGCCTCGTGACGCTTGAGCTTGTCGATCTCGTCCTGCTGGCGATCGATGTACCCCTGGTACTTGACCTGGATCTGCACCTGTTCGGCGACGGTCGCGTCTTCCACCGGCTCGCCCTTGAGGGAGGCGACGTCGGCGTAGACGAGTTCCGGGCGCTTGAGCAACTCGGCCAGGGTGTATTCCCGAGCGAGCGGCTTGTCGAGCCGGGACGCCAGTCGTTCGGCCTCGACGGAGCCGGGCTGGATCCAGGTCTCGCGAAGACGGGCGCTCTCGCGCTCGATCGCCTCGCGCCTGGTCTCGAAATCGCGCCAGCGATCATCATCGACCAGCCCGAGGCGGCGGCCGGTCTCGGTGAGACGCAGGTCGGCGTTGTCCTCCCTCAGCAGCAGACGATACTCCGCCCGGGAGGTGAACATGCGGTAGGGCTCCTGGGTGCCCAGGGTGATCAGGTCGTCGACCAGCACCCCCAGGTAGGCCTCGTCCCGGCGCGGGCACCAGCTCTCTTCGCCCTTTGCCCGCCGCGCGGCGTTGAGCCCCGCCAGCAGCCCCTGGGCACCGGCCTCCTCGTAGCCGGTGGTGCCGTTGATCTGTCCGGCGAAGAACAGGTTGTGGACAAACTTGGTCTCCAGGGAGTGCTTGAGATCCCGGGGATCGAAGAAGTCGTACTCGATGGCGTAGCCGGGGCGGGTGATGTGCGCGTTCTCCATGCCGCGAATCGAGCGCACCACCTCGAGCTGCACGTCGAAGGGCAGCGAGGTGGAAATGCCATTGGGATAGAGCTCGTGGGTGTCGAGCCCCTCCGGCTCGATGAAGATCTGATGGCTCTGCTTGTCGGCAAACCGGTGCACCTTGTCCTCGATGGAGGGGCAATAGCGCGGTCCCACGCCGCCGATCACCCCGGAGTACATGGGCGAGCGATCGAGGTTGGCGAGGATGATCTCGTGTGTCCGGGCGTTGGTGTGCGCGATGTGGCAGTTCACCTGATCCGGATGCATCCCCCGGTTGCCGCGATAGGACATCACCGGTGTCGGCGTATCGCCGGGCTGCTCCTCCAGGCCCGAGAAGTCGAGGCTCCTGGCATCCAGGCGGGGCGGGGTGCCGGTCTTGAGGCGATCGACCCTGAACGGCAGGGCACGCAGGCGGCTTGCCAGGGCGTTGGCGGGCGGGTCCCCGGCGCGCCCGCCGTTGTGGTGATCGAGCCCGATGTGGATGACCCCGCCGAGGAAGGTCCCGGTGCACAGCACCACGGTCTCGGCGAAGAAGCGGATGCCGGTCTGGGTCACCGCACCGCGCGCCGTGTCACCGTCGACGATCAGGTCGTCGACGCCCTGCTGGAAGAGGGTCAGGTTGGGCTGGTTCTCGAGCATGCCACGAATCGCCGCCTTGTAGCGCACGCGATCCGCCTGGGCCCGGGTCGCCCGCACCGCCGGCCCCTTGCGGGCGTTCAGCACGCGAAACTGGATGCCTGCCCGATCCGTGGCCAGGGCCATGGCGCCCCCCAGGGCGTCGATCTCCTTGACCAGGTGACTCTTGCCGATGCCGCCGATGGCGGGATTGCAGGACATCTGCCCCAGGGTCTCGATGTTGTGTGTTAGCAGCAGGGTCTGACAATTCATGCGGGCAGCGGCCAGTGCGGCTTCCGTTCCCGCATGACCACCGCCGATGACGATGACGTCAAAGCGGTTGGGATAATCCAAGGTTGTACCTCGACTTGCGCCAGGGAGCGCTTGGTTGGTCTGTGAGGAAAATCGAGCCGCACAGTATAACGTCCTTGTGGGTAACCGTCAGGGGTTTTCCACACCTGTTCCAACCGCTCTTGTCACCACGACCCTATAAAATAAAAACAGAATAGAAATAAAGAAGTTCTGTTGTTGTTGTATCTATTGGTGTGGACATTTTTTGTGGAAAAGCCGTTTAATACGTTTAATAACAATGGCATGCAATGTTAACCGATGGCTGGAGAAGCGGTAAGGCAACTGCGGACAAGCGGTCCGGAGGCTGTGGATGGAATCTGCGGTTATGCACAGCGGGTTTCCTCCCCGCCTTATCCACCGACGTCTACCGAGGCTGTGGGCAGGGTCGTCAACAATCGCGCCGGGAAGGCATCAGCCTGCTGGTAGCGGGGCCTGCAGCGCAGATTCCGCCAAGTGTAGGAAAAAGTTGCCCACAGGGGCCGAAGGCGTCCTGTGGGCGGTTTCGAGGGGAAAAAGAGACGGGCAAAAGCGGTGGGCGAAAAGCGAGTTCGGCCGCTGGACGAACGAACTCGGAGGTGTGCCAGGCCCTTGCTGTCAGTGCTTGAGCACCCGGGACAGGAAGGCTTGAGTGCGCTCCTGACGAGGATTGTCCAGCACCTCCTGGGGAGGGCCTTCCTCGACGATCTGGCCGTCGTGCACGAAGATCACCCGGTCGGCGACTTCCCGGGCGAAGCCCATCTCGTGGGTGACGATCATCATGGTCATGCCGTCCTTGGCCAGTTCGCGCATGGCATCGAGCACCTCGCCGATCATCTCGGGGTCGAGGGCCGAGGTGGGCTCGTCGAACAGCATCAGGCGCGGTTCCATGGCCAGGGCCCGCGCCAGAGCCACACGCTGCTGCTGACCGCCCGAGAGCTGACTGGGGTACTTGTCGGCCTGATCCTCGATGCCGACCCGTTCCAGCAAGCGATGCGCCGTCTCCAGGGCCTTGTCCCGGGACCAGCCGCGCACCTTCCTGGGCGCCAGGGTCACGTTGTCGAGGACCGACAGATGGGGAAAGAGGTTGAACTGCTGGAACACCATGCCGACCTCGGTGCGCACCGCCTGAAGCGACTTGCCGCTCTTGCCGTCGGGCAGCAGCTCGTTGCCATCGACCTCGATGCGCCCGCTCTGGAACTCCTCCAGGCCGTTGACGCAACGGATCAGCGTCGACTTCCCCGAGCCACTGGCCCCGACGATCACCACCACCTCGCCCGGGGCGACTTCGAGATCGATGTCCTGCATCACGTGCAGCTTGCCGAAATACTTGTTGATCTTTTCCAGCCGTACCATGGGCTGCGTCGTCGCTTGCGTCGTGTCGTTCATCGTCTGCTTCCTCATTGTCCGACCAGGCCGCGGCGTTCGAGCTGACGCAGGGCGAGGGAGAGGCTCAAGGTGATGGCCAGATACATCAGGGCGACCATGAAATAGACCTCGAGGGCGGTGAAGGTGGTGGCGATGTAGACCTGGCCCTGGCGAACCAGCTCGCCCACGCCGATCACCGAGAACAGCGAGGTATCCTTGATGCTGACGATGCCCTGGTTGCCCAGCGCCGGGATCATGCGCCGCAAGGCCTGGGGCCAGATGATGTAGCGAAACGCCTGGGTGCGGGACAGGCCCAGGGAGAGACCGGCCTCGCGCTGGCCCTTCTCGATCGACTGCACGCCGCCGCGCACGATCTCGGAGATGTAGGCCCCGGCATTGAGGGCGATGGCGGCGATGCCTGCGGTCAGGGCGTCGATCGGACCGCCGAGGAGCTGCGGCAGGCCGTAGAAGATGAAGAGCACCTGAACCAGCACCGGGGTGCCGCGAAAGATCTCGATGTAGGTGATCGCCGGCCAGCGCAGCAGCGCGACGGGGCTGATGCGGGCGAGGCCGAAGACGATGCCGATGACGAAGCCGATGGCCAGGCCACCGAAGGAGATCAGCAGCGTCCAGGGAATACCCTCGAGCAGATAGGGAATGGAATCGATGGCCGCCTGCCAGTCGAATTGGAAGGTCACATCCACGTGGGTGTCCCCCTAGCGATAAGAAGCGTACAGACAAGAAAAGAGGCCGGGGGTTGGCCACCCGGCCCCTTCCATCAGCAGTGGTTACTGGCTATCGGGTGCTTCGCCGAACCACTTCTTGTGAATCTCGTCGTAGGTGCCGTCCTCGCGCATCTCGGCCAGCGCCTTGTTGGCGGGTTCGACCCAGGAGCTGCCGTCGGCGAAGGCGATGCCGTACTGCTGGCCCTCGTAGAGCGGTCCGACCGTCTTCACGCGTCCGTCGCCCTTGGTCTGGGAGAAGTAGCCGACATTGGGGGCATCGTAGAAGACGGCATCGACGCTGCCGCCCATGAGCGCCATGTACATGTCGGAGCTGCCGGGATAGGGGGTGATCTCGGCGCTGTCACCGAGGTTCTTCTGCAGGTAGTCGTAGCTGGTGGAACCGATCTTGGTGCCGATGCGCATGCCCTCGAGATCGGAGAACTCCTGGACCTCGTCGTTGTTGGCAGAAACCAGGATACGCAGCCCCGAGTCGTAGTAGGGGTCGGAGAAGTCGACGATCTCCTCGCGTTCCTCGGTGATCGTGATGCCGGCGATGGCCAGGTCGACGTTGCCGGTCTGCACGGCGGGAATGATGCCATTGAAGTCCATGGTGCGCAGATCGACCTCGAAGCCGGCGCGCTTGGCGACCTCGTCCAGGATGTCCATGTCGAAACCGACCATCTCGCCGGTTTCCTGATCCATCATCTCGAAGGGGACGAAACTGGGATCGGTGGCGGCTTGCAGCGTTTCGGCACTGGCCGTGCCTCCCAGGCCGAGACCCAGGACCAGGGCCGAGCCCAGGGAAATTCCTTTCAGTGTGTGGTTTTTCATGGCGTTCCCCATTGGAAATGTTATTCGTGTAACGCGCCTTTTACCTTGGCGAGTTACGGGGAGGCCGTCAAGATGGAGCCGCTCATCACACCATGAACGACGAACCGCAGCCGCAGGTGGAGGTGGCGTTGGGATTCTTGATCACGAAGCGTGCGCCGGCCAGGCCTTCCTCGAAATCCACGGTGGAGCCGACCAGGTACTGGTAGGAGAGCGGGTCGACGACCATGCCGACGTCGTCGATCTCGATCAGGGTGTCGTCGGCAGCGGTCTGCTCGGCAAAATCGAAGCCATACTGGAACCCCGAGCAGCCGCCCCCGGTGACGAAGACGCGCAGCTTGAGTTGCGGATTGCCCTCCTCGCCGGCCAGGGCCCGCAGGCGACGTACCGCGGCGTCGGTGAGCAGTAGTGGCGTGGGAGCAAAGGATGCGACACCACTCATAGGGGAGCCTCCGTGACTGAAATGGCAAACCCGGCCATTATCCCTAAATCCCAGCAAAAGGGTCAACTTTTCAGGCCGGGGGGCGGGCCCCCTCCCTCAGGGCAACAGGGCGGGCGCCTGCATGCCGGCCATCTCGTCGAACCCGAACATCAGATTGAGGTTCTGTATCGCCTGACCCGAGGCGCCCTTGACCAGATTGTCGATCACCGACAGCACCACCACGGTATCGCCGCCCCCCGGGCGGTGCACCGCCAGGCGGCAGAGGTTGGCCCCCTTGACGCTTCGGGTTTCCGGGTGGCTGCCGGCAGGCATCACGTCCACTGCCGGCTCGCCCGCGAAGCGCTTCTCGAACAGTGCCTGCAGATCGCCCGGCTCGTCGGTCAGGCGCCCGTAGAGGGTGGCGTGGATGCCGCGGATCATCGGGGTCAGATGAGGCACGAAGGTCAGCGCCACCGGCGCGCCGGCGGCGCGCACCAGCCCCTGGCGAATCTCCGGAAGATGCCGATGGCCCGAGGCGCCGTAGGCCTTCATCGATTCGCTGGCCTCGGCCAGCAGGGACGGCACCTTGGCCCCTCGGCCCGCGCCGGTGACACCGGACTTGCAATCGGCGATCACCCGGTCGAGATCGATCAGACGACTCTCCAGCAGCGGTAGCAGGCCCAGCTGCACGGCGGTGGGGTAGCAGCCGGGCACGGCGACCAGGCGCGCCTGGCGGATCGCCTCGCGATTGACCTCGGGAAGCCCATAGACCGCATCCTCGAGCAACTGCGGGGCCCCGTGAGGCTGGCCGTACCAGTGTGACCACTCCTCGGCGTCGGACAGGCGGAAATCCGCCGACAGGTCGATGAGGCGCGTACCCTGCTCGAGCAGTTCGCCAGCCAGGGCATGAGCGACACCATGAGGAGTGGCGAAGAACACCGCATCGCAGGCCGCCAGTCGCCCCGCGTCCGGGGCACTGAACACCAGCCGATCGTAGTGGCCGCGCAGGTTGGGGTAGAGGTCGCAGACGGCGATCCCCGCTTCCGAGCGCGAGGTGATGACGTCGACCTCCACCTCGGGGTGCTGGGCCAACAGGCGAAGCAATTCCACGCCGGTGTAACCGGTGCCACCAACGATGCCGATCTTGATCACGATGTTCTCCTGCTTGGGGACTGTAGCGGGGCAGCGATCCCGAAATTAAGACCTTACCCGGCAAATATGATACACAAGTGAGCATAGGCGTTCCCAACACCCGGTGTCGGGTCGTGGCCTCGGCCTGACGGAACGCCACCAGACGGTGTTTCCTCCTTGCCCCGGGGTACGGTGCAGGGAAAGACGATCTTCCGGCACAAGGATACTGACTTGCCTCGGCTCTCCTTCCCCGACCTGAGTCTCGAACGCTTCCGACGCCGCCTGGCGAGTGTCGATGCGCTTCCCCAGCTCTGCGTGCTGGGGGTGATCTCGGGGCTGACCACCGGTGTGCTGATGGTGCTGTTCCGCCTGTTGCTGAGCCTGGGCGGACTGGTCTTCATGCCCGGCGGTGACTACGAGGACTTCGAGGCGCTGCCCGCCCTGGCGCGCAGCACCCTGCCGCTGCTCGCCGTGGCGCTGATCGGCTTCTGGCTATGGCGCCAGCCTCCGGCCGCGCGCAAGATCGGTGTGGCACATGTCATCGAACGTCTGGCCTACCATCAGGGCAAGTTTCCACTGCGCAACTGGCTGACCCAGTGGTGGGTCGGCCTGGTCTCGGTGCTTGGCGGGCTCTCGGCCGGCCGCGAAGGGCCGGCCATCCATCTGGGGGCGGCGGCCTCCTGCGGCATCGGCCAGCGACTGCGCCTGCCTCACAACAGCATGCGGGTGCTGGTTGCCTGTGGTACCGCGGCGGGCATCGCCGCTTCCTTCAACACGCCGATCGCCGGGGTCATCTTCGCCATGGAGGTGGTGGTGATGGAGTACACCATCGTCGGTTTCATTCCGGTGATCCTCGCATCGAGCATGGGCGCGGTGGTCGCGCAGTTGGTGTACGGCACGGAACCGGCCTTCGACATCCCCAGCCTGCACCTCCAGTCGCTGATGGATCTGCCCTGGATCGTCGTCAGTGCCCTGCTGATCGGCTTGCTGGCGGGCGTGTTCGTGCGCGTGGCCCAGGGCGGGGAGCGCCTTCGGCATATTCCCAGGTGGCTGCGCTTTCTGCTGGCAGGCCTGCTCGTGGGGGGCGTCGCCTGGTGGTATCCGCAGGTGCAGGGCATGGGCTACGACACCCTGGGGCAGACCCTGACCTCGACGCCACCGATCGACGTGCTGCTGGCGGTGGCCATCGGCAAGCTGCTGCTGACCGCGCTGACCGTGGCCTGCGGCATTCCCGTCAGCATCATCGGGCCGGTACTGGTGGTGGGAGCCGCCATCGGCGCCTTGTGCGGTCTAGCCGGCACCGTCCTGATGCCGACCCTGGCGTCGGGACCCGAGGTGTATGCCATGCTGGGCATGGCGGCAATGATGGGCGCCGTGCTGCAGGCGCCCCTGGCGGCCCTGATGGCGTTGCTCGAACTGACCCATAACCCCAACATCATCCTGCCCGGCATGCTCAGCGTGGTGGTGGCCGGACTCACCGTGCGCCAGGTCTGCCGCTGTCAGGGGTTCTTCATCACCCAGACCCAGCACGGGCTGCATCTGCTGCAGCAGCCACTGATGCAGGCGCTCTCCCGGGTGGCGGTGCCCGCGGTGATGGAGCGCAGCCTGGCGCGCACCCAGCGCAAGATCAGTCGTGAACAGGCGCAAGCCCTGCTCGAGGACAAGCCCACCTGGCTGGTGATCATTCGCTCCCGCGAGGAAAAGACGCCGATCGCCCTGAAGGCCGCCGACCTGGCCCGGGCGCTGCTCGACGAGGAACTGGCCGACCAGCAGACCTTCGACCTGCTCGAGGTGCCTGGCCAGCGTCTGGAACTGGCCCCCATCCATCTGCAGGCGACCCTCAATGAAGCCTTCGATCGTCTTCACGAGTACGGGGTGGATGCGCTCTATGTCGAACACACCACGGCCCCGAAGATCCAGAAGATTTCAGGTATCATTACCCGCGATGCCATCGAGAGTTATTACCGTTATAAACGCTGATCGCAGCGGCAGGCAGTAGCAAGGAGCCATGATGTATCTATGGATAAAAGCGTTTCACTTGATAGCGGTGGTGACCTGGTTCGCGGCCATGTTCTACCTGCCGCGGTTGTTCGTCTATCACGCCATGGCGCGGGACAAGGGTGACACCCAGGCCATCGACTACTTCAAGGTCATGGAACGCAAGTTGTATCGTGGCATCATGACGCCCTCGATGGTCGTGGTGATCCTCCTGGGGGGCTGGCTGCTGTGGCTGGTACCGGCGCACCTGAGTGCCGGCTGGATGCACGTCAAGCTCCTGCTGGTGGTATTGCTGGTGGTCTACCACCATCTGTGCCTGATCTATATGAAACGCCTGGCCGCGGGCAGTGCCCGCCACTCGGAGGTCTTCTTTCGCTGGTTCAATGAAGCTCCCGTGATCGCGCTGATCCTGATCGTCGTTCTCGCCATGGTGAAGCCCTTCTGATGACCGATGCCAAACTTCCTGTCGTGCTGGTGATGGCCGGCCATGATCCCACCGGTGGCGCAGGCCTGGCGGCCGATGTTGAAGCGATCGCCGCCTGCGGCGGGTGGGCGGTGACGGTGCCCACGGCCCTTACCGTGCAGACGACCCACGACGTGCTGCAGGTCATGCCGTGCGGTGCCGACGGCATCCGCGACATGGCCTGGACCCTGCTCGACGAGTTCGAGGTGGCGGCGATCAAGGTCGGGCTGATCGCGGATGTCGTGACCCTGGATGCCATCGAGGACGTGGTACGCGCTTGCCCCGGCGTGCCGCTGGTCGTGGATCCGGTCTTCAAGGCGGGCGGGGGCGCGACGCTTGCCACCAGCGCCCTGATCGATGAATTTCGCCATCGCCTGTTGCCGCTGGTGGACGTCCTGACGCCCAATCGCCAGGAACTGGCGAGGCTGGCTGGCGAACCGCAGCAGGACGATGTCGAGCGCGTGGTCGCCTTGATGTCCCTGGGGTGTCAGTCCATCTTGGTCACGGGTACCGACGACCCCCCGCCGGGGGCTTCGGCGGACGACGTGGTACATACCCTGCACACGCCGGAGACCAGTCGCCAGTGGCGCTGGCCCCGGCTGGCAGGCAATTATCATGGTTCGGGCTGTACCCTTGCCGCGGCCCTGGGGGCCAGGCTGGCCGCCGGGGAACGCCTGGTGAGCGCCTGCGAACAGGCCCAGCGCTTCACCTGGGAAAGCCTGCGGCGCGGTTGGCAGCCAGGCAACGGCCAGACGCTGCCGGGCCGCTTGCCACGCTGAGGGGCTTGCCCTCATTCCTAGTTTGTCCACAGGCCGTCAAGACGTTGTTCGACCTGTGCAGTTAGTTATCCACAACCATTGCGACTCGAGAGGCGCTTTATGTCAACATCCGCTCAGCTTTTCGAACAGGCTTGCCGTCATATTCCCGGCGGGGTGAACTCGCCGGTGCGTGCCTTCAAGGGCCTGGATCGTCCGCCGGTATTCATGGAGCGAGCCCAGGGCGCCTATCTCTTCGATGTGGAAGGCAAGCGCTACGTCGATTACGTGGGGTCCTGGGGTCCGATGATCACCGGTCATGCCGACCCCGACGTGTTGGGCGCGGTGCGTGAACGCCTCGACGCCGGCCTCTCCTTCGGCACGCCGACCGCCATCGAAACCACCATGGCCGATCTGATCTGCGAGATCATCCCGTCGATCGAGATGGTACGCATGGTCAATTCCGGCACCGAGGCGACCATGTCGGCCATCCGCCTGGCCCGGGGCTTCACCGGCCGCGACAAGATCGTCAAGTTCGAGGGCAACTATCATGGTCACTCCGATTCGCTGCTGGTCAAGGCCGGTTCCGGGGCGCTGACTCACGGCGAGCCGAGTTCTCCCGGGGTGCCCGCCGCCCTGGCCGAACACACGGTGACGCTCTCCTTCAACGACATCGACGCGGTACACGAATGTTTCGCCGAGATCGGCGATCAGATCGCCTGCATCATCGTCGAGCCGGTGGCCGGCAACATGAACTGCATCCCTTCCCGGCCCAAGTTTCTCGAGACATTGCGCGAGACCTGCGACCGCTACGGCAGCGTGCTGATCTTCGACGAGGTGATGACCGGTTTTCGTGTCGCTCTAGGTGGCGCGCAAGCCCACTACGGGGTGACGCCGGATCTGACCTGCCTGGGCAAGATCGTGGGTGGCGGCATGCCGGTGGGCGCCTTCGGGGGCAAGCGCGAGATCATGGAGCACATCTCGCCCCTGGGAGCGGTCTACCAGGCCGGTACCCTGGCCGGTAACCCCCTGGCCATGGCGGCGGGCATCGCGCTGTTGAAGAAGATTCGTGAACCGGGTTTCCACGAGACGCTGAGCCAGCGCGTCACGACCCTGTGTGACGGTCTCGAGGAGCGCGCCCACGCTGCCGGTGTGGAACTGCTCACCCAACGGGCCGGCGGCATGTTCGGCATGTTCTTCACCGGTCAGTCCCGGGTCGACAACTTCGCCCAGGCCACCGCCTGCGATGCCGGCCACTTCCGCCGCTTCTTCTCGTCGATGCTCGACGAAGGGGTCTATCTCGCGCCTTCCGCCTACGAAGCGGGCTTCATGTCCAGCGCACATACCCCCGAAGATATCCAGCATACCCTGGAAGCGGCGGGACGGGTCTTCGCCGGCCTGGCCGAGAGCGCCTGACCAGAGCATGGCATGAACGCCTGCACGGACACCACAGCTGGGAGAACCTCGTGAGCCAGGCCCTGATACAGGCACTGCAAGATGCAGGCTGTTACGATCATCCGGTGACGACCATCGAGGTCGTCGAGACGCACATCTCCTGGATCGTGCTGACCGGCGATTACGCCTACAAGCTCAAGAAGCCGCTGGAATTCGGCAGCTTCCTGGACTTTTCGACCCCGGAAAAGCGGCGGCGACTGTGCGAACTGGAAGTACGTCTCAATCGTCGTCTGGCGCCCTCGCTCTACCTCGAGACGGTACCGATCTCGGGAAGCCCCGAGTCGCCCCGGGTCAACGATGGCTCGGCGCCCTTCGAACACGCGGTCAAGATGCGCCAGTTCAGCAATCGACACCTGTTCAGCAATCTCCAGGCGAGCGGCCAGCTCTCCCTGGAACTGCTCGACGACCTGATCGACCAGCTGGTGGTCTTCCACGAACAGGCCGAGCGAGTGCCCCGGGAGAGCGACTTCGGCACGCGCGAGTGCATGCAGCGCATCGTCGAGCGCGAATTCGCCCTGATCGCGCCGAGGCTCGAGGAGGACCAGGATCGCCAGCAGCTGGCGTTCCTGCAGACCTGGACCGAGGAGGCACTCGAACGCTTCGATGCAGAGTTCGCGCGGCGCCGGCAGGAAGGCTACGTGCGCGAGACCCACGGCGACGTGCATCTGGGCAACGCGGTGCAGCACGAGGGACGCGCCCTGATGTTCGATGGCCTCGAGTTCAACGACGAACTGCGCTGGAACGACGTGGGCGGCGATCTGGCCTTCCTGCTCATGGATCTCGAGGCCCGGGGCGAGGAAGCCTTCGCGCATCATGCCCTGAATCGCTATCTCGAGCTCTCCGGCGATCACTCTCTGGTGCGGCTGTTGCCCTTCTACAAGCTCTACCGTGCCCTGGTACGTGCCAAGGTGGCCATCCTCCGCTACCACCAGCCGGCGTTGCACCGCGCCGACCGGCCAGCGGTGCTGGCCATGTATCGCCAGCACATCGAACTGGCCCTGCGCTACGCGGAGTTCAATTTCCCCTACCTGATGATCGGAGTCGGCGTCTCGGGAAGCGGCAAGAGTCGCTTCATGGGGGAAATGGTCTGTCGTCTGGGCAGTGTACGCTTGCGTTCCGACGTGGAGCGCAAGCGACTGTTCGGCTTCGAGCCGGCGACCGACACCACGCAACAGGCCGTGGACATCTACACCGAGGACGCCACCGCACGCACCTATACCCAGTTGGCCCGGCTGGCCGGAACGCTGCTCGAAGCCGGGTTGCCGGTATGCATCGATGCCACCTGCCTCAAGCGCGAGCAGCGCGACCTGCTGCGTCAACAAGCCGAAGGGCGTGGCCTGCCGGTGCTGCTGATCAGCTTCGAGGCCGACGAGCCGACACTGCGTGCGCGCATCGAGAAACGGGCCCGACGCGGAGGCGATCCCTCCGAGGCGGGGCTGGCCGTGCTCGAGCGACAACTCGCCGAATTCGAGCCGTTTGCCGACGATGAGCGTCGTCATCTGATCCATCTGGACACTACTGCCCAGGACGCCAACCTGACCTTGGTCAGGCTGATTCAGGACCATCTCAGGCTGGGCTGAAGGCGGCAAGACCTTGGTCGGCCACGGGTATGCCCGTCGGCCACCCCGAGCTTCCCCGGGTTGGCCGCTTCGTGTGTCACAGCCATGGAGCACTCGCAGGAATCGGCCTTGGCGTTGATTTCCAAATGGAAAAGGCGCCAGGGCTCTGCTCCGTCCCGAATGATGTAAGTTTCACGAAACACTCTCTCCCCTTTTTTCGCCTGCTTTTCTCCGGTGCTCCGCCCCCGTGCCGTGTCTTCCTCGAGCCAGGATAAAAAATGCCTTGCCCACCAGTATGTTGCTAATTGTAACGAAATGTTGGCACGGATGATGCTAATTAACCAATGATCGCGGGCCATACCTCAAGGGACACGACGCCTCGGCGTCGGCTCGGGTCAACGGAAAACAACAGTCGTGCATGACAATCCGTGGAGAAACATCATGAATAAGTACGTAATAAGTGGCTGCTCCATGTTGGCATTGGCGCTAGCCGTATCCACCGCCAATGCCGATGCCACCGCTGTCGGGGGTGATGGAGGCTATTCCAATGGCGGCAATGGTGGTAATGGCGGGAGTGGTTACGGTAATGGGTATGGCGACGGGTACAGCGACGCCTATGCCAATACCTACTCGAATCTCGATGACCATAACGACGACAACGACTTCTACAGCAGAGCGACTTCCGGCGATGCCGACGGCCGCGGCACCGGCACCGGCATGGGCGGCAACGGCGGCAGGGGTGGTGCCGGCGGCAGCACGGGCAATGGGGGTGATGCCTGGGCCATGAGTGATTCCTACAATACCAAGGTCGACGTGGTCGCTTACCAGGATCTGAATGCCTCGGTCTCCGGTTCGAGCATCTATGTGTACGGCGGTGATGGTGCTCGGGGCGGTGATGGTGCTCGGGGCGGCGACGCTGCTGCCAACTCTTCCACCTATGCCAATGGCGGTGATGGTGGCAAGGGCAAGGGCGGCAACGGTGGCAGTTCCTATGCCTACGGGGGTGACGGTGGCTACGGTGGCTACGGTGGCCATGGAAACGGTGGCGACGGTGGCTACGGCGACGGCGGCAACTCCCGGCGCGCCGGTAATGGCGACGGAGGTGACGGCGACGGCGGCAATGGCGGCAATGGAAACGGCGGAGACGGCGGCAACGGAGGGGATGGCGGCTATGCCGACTCCGGCAACGGCGGCGACTCCTACGGTGAAGGCGGTCGTGGCGGCACGGCCAACGCGGCCGGCGGCAACACCAACGCCTATGCCGGGAACGGTGGCGACGGCGCCGACGGTGGTGATGGTGCCGGCGGCATGCTCTACACCGGCCGGGCCAGCATGTCGGTGGGCGCCTTCGGTGGCGTTGCCAACATGAACCTGTCCACCGGGCTCTACAATGCTCAGCAGGCAGCGACCAACATCGCGGCTCACAGCGGTGTGAGCATCGGTAACTGAACGATTGGCCATAGTTGGGCCAGGCCGGCGAACCCCGTGTTCGCCGGCACTTTCGGCCATGTCTGGGAGCAGATCACCATGGTTACCCCTGTCAGGTTACAACGCCACGCGAGACGATGGCCCCTCGTCCTGCTGTCGTTCATCGCAGTGGAAGGTGTCGCCGCCTTCGAAACGGACGATTCCCCGCAGCACGGCAATACCCGCAATAGCCTGAGTTCCCTGGAAAGCCTCAGTTTCGATGAGCTGGAGCAGTTCCGTGGACGCGAAAACGTCAACCTCATCAACGTGCAGAGCCTGCAGAACCTGGAGGCGACCGCCAGTGGCAACTCGGTCAATGCCGGAAACGTGATCTCGGGCCCCATCACCATCGAGTCGCACGCCATCGACAGCTTCGATGGTGTCGGCCTGTTCAACATCATGACTGGGCACAACAACGCCGTCACCAGCGCGGTGGGCATCAGTATCTATTTCGCCGAATGACGGGAAGACACTCATGGGACAACGAACGATCCAGTACCTGGCGATGGTCGTGGCCCTTGCCGGGTGGGGAAGCACCACCCAGGCCGGCCCGGTCTCGGTGGTCGGCCCCTTCGGCAGTTTCAACCTGCAGGCCAGGAGTCTCCAGGAGATGCGCTGGGACGGCGTGGTCAGGCAGCAATACGATTTCAGCTGCGGCTCGGCGGCGGTCGCGACCCTCCTGAGCTATCACTACGGTCAAAAGACCACGGAAGCCGAGGTGTTCAAGACCATGTTCCAGGAGGGTGACAGGGAAAAGATCCAGGCCCAGGGGTTTTCCATGCTGGACATGAAACGCTACCTGGATTACCGGGGATTGGATGCCGACGGGTTCAGGCTCTCCCTGGAGGATTTCGTCAAGATAGGGGTGCCTGCCATCACCTTGATCGATACCCAGGGCTACAAGCATTTCGTGGTCGTGAAAGGCACCGATGGCGACGCGATCCTGGTGGGCGACCCCGCGGCGGGCACCGTGGTCGTGCCGAAATCCCGGTTTCGCTCCATGTGGAACGGGGTGGTGCTGGGCGCCCGGGCGGAAGTCGAACTCGCCAGGCAGAATTTCAATCACGAGCGGGATTGGCGGGTCCGTCCCGATTCCCCGCTGAACCAGGGCGTTCGTCGGGCGGGGCTGGGCACGATGCTGCTGACGCTGCCCGCCGCCAATGAACTGAGCAAATAATCCACTTGTGGAGCAGGGTCGTGAACACAACAAGAAGATGGCATGAGTCGTGGACAGGCGGGGTCGTGGTGGCGGGGCTCGTGATGGCCTGTTCGTTGACCGCCGTGGCCGATGCGGTCCCGGCAGACTATCCGGGTGACCGCCTGCTTCATGAAGCCACGACCGGCCCTTCCCTCGTTGCGCCGACTCCGCCGGGCCTCTTCGCCCAGGCTCGGGTGATCGAGGCAGCGGAAATGGCCGAACTGCGCGGTGGCTTCACAGCGGGGGGAATCGACATGAGCTTCGGTGCGACCCTGCGCACCATGATCGACGACATTCGCCTGGAAACCGTGATGAACATCACCCGGACCGGGCAGAACATCGTCTCGCAGACCCTCGAGAATACCAGTCACCTTCGGGACATGGCGGACCGACCCCGGGTCGACCTGGTGGGCCCCGGTACCGGCAGGCCCGTCACCGAGACGACTCCCGAGCGCGTCGATCTGGCGGGGCTGGAGAATCTCTCGGGCGTGGCGGTGCAGGATGCCAAGGGGTTCTCCGCGGCCCTGCACCGGCTCACCCAGGAGTCGATCCTGAGCACCGTCGTCAGCAATGCCTCGGGCCGGGATATCCGCCAGCAGCTCGATATCCGCCTGGATATCCACAACCTCGAGGCCCTGCGCGCGGCCCAGACGCGTTCCAGAATCATCAACTCCCTGAACCGCTAGAACGCGTTCATCCCGAAGGGCATTCTCAACGTCAATACGGTATCCGGCGCGTCTTCCGTGACCCCCAGCTCCAGGGCGAGATTGAGGGCGGTGTCGCGGTTGAGCTGATAGGACCAGCCCAGCAGCAGGGAGCCGACGTTCAATGTGCTGGAATCCCCTTTTATGGGGCCCCCTTCGTTGACATCGAAGAGTTCGGTTTCCGTCTCGTCGATGAAGTCGTTCTTGAAGCCCAGGGTGAAGGCGGCCTTCTCGTTGATCGAATAGGCCATGCCGAAACTCAGGCGCAGCGCATCCCCCGGATCGACCTCGCCGATGAAGACCGAGCCGACGCGTTTATCGACGTCGTCCTCCAGGTTGAACAGGTAACCGACGTTGGCGAAGAACACCGCCGGGTCCGAGGGAAAGAGCAGGGTCACGCTCGGCTCGACGGCGTGAAAGCCCGAGCCCGTGGCCAGCTCCTGCTCGATGCCGTCGGCATCCCGCTTCACGTCGAAGGGCCCCTCTCCGGTGGTCGTCTTGTAGCGCAGGTTGCCGATGAAGTAGGGCCAGCCGTCGCGGCCGTCGTTGAACTGGTAGTGGGCCGCCAGCTCGATATCTCCCAGGCCGTTGTCGGAGTAATCGCGGGTAACACGAGTGATGTTACTACCCTCCACATCCACGACAGCGTTGAGCGTATCGTCCCGATAGACATAGGGCACCTTCAGCTCCAGCTCCAGGCGGTTCGTGACGCCCAGCCGTGTCGTGACCGAGGCGGTCCAGGTGTCCCGGTCCGCATCCTCGATGTCGAAGACACCGATCAGCAACGTGCTGAGAATCTCGATCCCGCGGAACGTGACCCGGTTCACGCTGGAGTGGGAGTACTGCAGTTCGGGCTCGATGATCAACCGGCCCTTGGGCGTCAACACGCCCCCGATATCCGACGGCACCCCGCGCACCTCCGGTGGCGTGGTGGGGGTCGCGGGCGGCGCCTGGCCGACCGGGCCTTGGCGCCCGGTGTCCTGTTGCGCCAGTGCCACGTTCGTCACCAGCACCGACGAGATGAAGCAGGCAGCGATAGTCCCGATTCTTGTTGTCATGATCCCGATCCTCTTGCATTCCAGGCCTGTCGAGTGTCGCGGTGGTCAACCGATTCCAGCGTACTTCCGAGTGTCGAGTCGTGTTTCGAAGTGCTCTTCCTGTAGTTTCCTTTCTTGGCAAACCGAACCAGCATCTAGGGAACGATTTTCATCGATTGAACCAGCTCGTCGTGACGGCAATGACGTCGAATGGCATGCTTTTCGATCAGGCGATAGAGCGTCACGCGAGAAATATCGAGATCCCTGGCGGCGTTCTGGATATTGTTCCTGTTGCGCGCCAGGGCGGCACAGATCACGTCGTGCTCGGCGATGTGGCGCGCCTGTTCCAGGGTTACTGCATGGCGGTGATTGCGTCGTCGTTCCAGGCCAAGATCGATGGGACGGATCAGACGATGCTCGCACAGGATCATGGCGCGTCGAATCCGATTGACGAGTTCGCGCACGTTGCCCGGCCAGTCATGCTTTCTCAGCAGGATGAGCGCATCATTGCTGAAGCCCCTCACCGTCATCGACGTCTTGTCCAGGAACTTCTCGAAGTAATGCCTTGCCAGCAGCTCGATGTCTTCCTGGCGTTCCCGAAGCGGAGGCATGTCGATCTGGATGACATTGAGTCGATGGAAGAGATCCTCGCGGAAATCCCCTACTCTCACGGCCTCTTCGAGATCGTTGTGTGTGGCGGAGAGGATGCGGACGTCGACGTCGATTTCATCGAGGCTGCCGATACGCTGCACCTTCCTGTTCTCGAGAAAGCGCAGCAGGTTGACCTGCATCTCGAAGGGGAGATCGCCGATTTCGTCCAGGAAGAGGGTGCCCCCCGCCGCGGCCTCGATGCGTCCTGCCCGGCGCTGACAGGCGCCGGTGAATGCCCCCTTCTCGTGTCCGAAGAGCTCGGACTGGATCAGGCTGTTCGGGATCGCCCCACAATTGACGGCGATGAAAGGCCCCCTCGAGCGCGTGGAACGCTTGTGGATGGCGCGCGCGGTCAGTTCCTTGCCGGTCCCGGATTCGCCATTGATGTAGATCGGGGCATCGACATTGGCCACCTTGTCGATGATCCGGAACAGCTCGCGGATCTTCGGCGTGGCGCCAATGATCTCATCGTCGTGGTGCTGGGTTTCGACGAGGGCGTCATCCGCCTGCCTTCTGCACAGGCGAGCCATGGTGAGCGCGTGGTTGAGCAGGCAGTCGAGCTGGCGGTTCTCGATGGGCAGGACATGGTAGGCAAAGAACAGATGGCTGACGAGACGACTCAGAGCAGTATCGTCTCGTGGCTCCTGATCGACCAGCGCGATCCATTGCGTGGTATCGTCGACCACGGTGTTTTCAAGGCTGGACAGCTTGGGAAGGTTTCCCGACACGAGATAGATCAGACCCACGGCCAGGGAATGATCCTCTATCAGTGCCGCCGCCTGTTCCAGGTCATCGGCGTGCAGTGGCGACCAGCCGTAGGCCCTCATGGCCTGGGACAGCTGGCACGAGCCTGGCGGCGGCTTTCCGACGATCAACACATCCTTTGACATGTCCATTGCTTTTTTACCGAGGTTGATAGTTATATTTGTTTATTCTTGAACTCGGATTTTAGACGAAAAAAAACCCGTTTAGCCTGACGGCAGGATCTCTTCATGGTTGCTAATGGGTATTGCACGAGTCGCTTCATGCCGAGGAAAGCGATCGTGACATCGGGTCGACATCTCTCTAGCTCGCATCGACATATTAAAAGTTGTTCTTTTTTTCATGTATGTAAAGCAACAGTAGCCAAGATACTTAGATGCTTTGGGAATAAACAAATCATAACCTATATTAAGTTTATTTTTCCCTTATAGAATAAGTGCCTATCGACCAGAGCCCGCGCAGGGCATGAAACAACGTCTTCCTCCTTGTGTTTCGTTACCTTTCCGGTGGCGCCCTGCCATCCAAGAAAAAAACCCCGCCGGAGCGGGGTTCGATTTCCAAGGCAGGTGCCTCGCGCGTATCAGTATTGATAGACGGTAGCACCGTTGGCGCCGCCAGACTGATGGATGCTGGCGTTGTTGTTGTAGCCATGTTGGGCAATGCTGGCGGTATTTGTCATCAGACTGCCCAGGCCGCTGGCGCTCTGGGCGATGCGGGCCTCGTTGCCATAGCCGGCCTGGAAGACATCGGCGACATCGTGCAGGCCATCCTGGAGGATGTCGGACTCGTTGTAGGTCCCCTTCTGGACGACCGTGGCGCTGTTCTCGCGATACTGCTCGATGAGCGAATCGTTGCCGTGGCCGGCCTGGTAGATATCGGCCATGTTCATCTTGCCGGTCTGAGAGAGCCGGGACTCGTTGAACTCACCCTTCTGCACGATGTCGGCGTTGTTCTTGTAGCTCGCCTGCTCGATGCGTGACTTGTTGGCATAGCCGGCCTGGTAGACATCGGCGGAGGCCTTGATGCCGCTCTGGGTGACCCGGGACTCGTTGTACTGACCCTTCTGCACGGAAACCACGTCGTTGCCATAGCCGCCGCCCTGCTTCACCTTGGACAGGTTGGCGTAGCCGGCCTGGTAGATGTCCGCGGTGTTGCGATAGCCGCTCTGGGTCACGTCGGACTCGTTGTACTGGCCCTTCTGCACCGAGACGGCGTCGTTGCCGCTACCGGACTGCTCGATGCGCGAGGTGTTGGCATAGCCGGCCTGGTAGACGTCTGCCCTGACACCATCATCCAGCATGCCGTCCTGCTCGATGTCGGACGTGTTGTACTGGCCCTTCTGTACGGACTTGGCCCGATCGTCGAAGCCGCTCTGGTCCATGCGGGATTCATTCTTGTACCCGGCCTGGTAGATGTCCGCCGAGGCATGGATACCGCTTTGCATCACCTTGGCCTTGTTGTACTGGCCTTTCTGGACGGACTTGGCATCGTTGAGCAGGTGCGACTGCTGGGCTGTCAGTTCGTTGCCGGTGCCGGTCTGGAAGGCGTCGGCGGTGTTGCCGAGACCGCTCTGGTTGATCCGTGCCTCGTTTTCGCCAGCGACGGCCTGGGCGGAGAATGCAACGGCGGCTGCGAGTAGCGCTACTTTGAATTTCATGGTTGGTTCCCTTCTGTTCGCGTTTTTGCGTTTACTTGCTCTGCGCTTTTTCAGCGTCGTTATTGTCCTGCCATGGGCTGACACCCTTATCCCAACGGCTGTCAGCGCTGAATCACCTGTACTTTCGTTCCCCCCCGGGAAAGCTGCGTGACGTGTACCGGTGTAGTGCTGGAACCCAGTTGCTGGATGTCGGCGCTTGCGTAACTGCCTCGTTGATCGATGCTGGCCTGCTTGCCGTGGCCGCGCTGGACGATCTGGGCATCGTGGCCGAGCCCCGCCTGGGCAATGTCCGCGCTGTGGTAGCCGCCGACCTGCAGGATGGCTGCGTCATTTCCCGACCCTTGCTGGTACACGCTGGCCGTATTCCGCTGGCCCAGCTGCACGAGCTCGGCATCGTTGTGGGTACCGATCTGAGCGGCACGCAGGGTATTGCTGCCGGCATGATTGGCGTAGTATCCCGCTGCCAGTTCCGAGCCGATGGCCAGATCTTCCGCCAGGGCCAGAGGCGATAGCAGACAGGAGCCGACGAACAGAAGAATGACTTTCGGTTTCATGGTGTACACTCTTCGGTATCCAATGGTTACAGTCTGATACATAAAGCTGCGGCAGCCATCGGAAGTTAGGATGAATTAAAGGTTGGTTAAACTGGTCTTGTTACAAATCCATGTGCTAAATAAAATTTAATACTTTTAACTATTTTTCTGATCCGATGTGGCGCAGGGGCGTTGTCTGCCTCGACGAAAAGGCCCCACCGAGGGGTGGGGCCAGATCGTGTCGCTACCTCAGGCCGAGAGCGCCTCTGCCTTCTCAGTTCTGATAGACATAGGCGTTGTTGTAGCCACCGGACTGGTTGATGGTGGCACTGTTGCCGTAGCCGCTCTGAACGATTTCCGCGTAGTTGCGCGCCAGTGTGCCGAGGCCGACGGTATCCTGGTTGATGGCGGCATAGTTGTCGTAGCCCTGCTGGTAGATGCTGGCGACATCGTTGATGCCCTCCTGCAGGATCTCGGCGCTGTTTTCGGTGCCCTTCTGCACCACCTTGGCGGAATTTCTCCAGCGGGTCTGCTCGATGGATGAATAGTTGTCGTAGCCGGCCTGGTAGACGTCGGCCATGTTCTCCTTGGCGGTCTGGACGACCTCGGAAGTGTTGAACTCACCCTTCTGCACGATGTCTGCCACGTTCTTGTAGCTGCCCTGGGTGATGCTGGACTCGTTGGCGTAGCCGGCCTGGTAGACATCGGCGGAGGCCTTGATGCCTTCCTGGTTGATCTCGGAGCTGTTGTACTGGCCCTTCTGCACGACGGTGGCGTTGTTGCCATAGCCATCGCCCTGCATCACGCGAGATTCGTTGTCGTAACCGGCCTGGTAGATGTCGGCCAGGTTGCGGTGACCGCTCTGCGAGACCTCGGAGTCGTTGTACTGGCCCTTCTGCACCGAGACGACGCTGTTGTCGCGCCCGCCCTGCTCGACCTCGGATTCGTTCCTGTAGCCGCCCTGATAGATGTCCACCTTGCCGTTCATGCCGCTCTGGGTGACGTCGGACTCGTTGCGCTGGCCCTTCTGCACGCTCACGAGGTCGTTGCCGTAACCCTCCTGAGTGGTGCTGGATTCGTTCTTGTAGCCGGTCTGGTAGATATCCGCCGATTCGTCCATGCCGCTCTGGTCGACGTCGGCATCGTTGTACTGCCCCTTCTGCAGGAGTTCCGTGGTGCTGTTCCAGCCGGACTGCTGCAGGTTGGCGGTGTTGCCCAGCCCGAGCTGATGGGCATTGAGCACGTTATTGGTACCGCCCTGATCGACGGTGGCTTCGTTGTCCGCGGCAATGGCGTTGGCGGAGAGTGCTACGGAGGCTGCCAGTATGGCTAACTTGAATTTCATGGTTCCCGTCCTTTTGGAGTTTGCTCGGCATTCGAGCGTGATGGGCTCGCTCATGCGAAATAAGCGTGTGATCCTTCAATCACGTCTGAATGATTACGTTTGACGTTAAAGTACCGCTTGTCTGTCATTGATCGGACAATGAAAAAGATTGGTCATGTAATAACCGAACGATCCTTCTTCTCGTGATCCCTCTCTCCTCCAGTAGTGGCTTCCCTGCCTGTTCATGACCGAATTCCGGTCACCCTGAAGACGGCATGAATCATTTTTCATGAAACTGGATGTTTTTATTGGTTACAGTTTTTACACAAAAAGAAAACCCGGCAATAGGAAGTTAAAGTTGTTTACATTTACCACTAGAATGCTTATTCATATCGCTCAAGGTATTAAAAAAACAATCGGATCATGGATGCCTTGTTTCATCAGCGAGGGCTGTTTCAGGCTTCGCTGAAACCGCGGCGGCTACCTGCCAGACAAGAAAAAGGCGCCCCGGGAGGCGCCTGAACAGGCAAGAGTGGCGTCGACGCGGTGTCGATGAGCGCCTAGAGCATCGGGGTGGGCGCCTCGAGATAGGCACTGAGTATCGGGTTCTGCACCTGGGAGGGATCCTCGAGGGACCACAGCTGGTCGCGGACCCCCCGGGCGATCAGATGGATGACCGAGGACTCGATGGCGGACATCACCGCCAGCTGGACGGGCTCGTTGTTCGTGTAGCCGATCTCGCCCTCCAGCAACCGCTTGAAGTCGATGAACCGGTAGACCCCGGCCCGCAGCTCGTGGGAGAACACGGTCTTGCTGGTGGTGACATTGCTCAGCACCTCGCCGGTGGCGATATCCACCGCCCGCAGATTCACGGTGACCTGATCGACCTGATACTTGCCCGAGGCGCCGATGCCGAAGTACTCCGCCCCCGCCCCGCCGGTGCGAATGTTCGACTCGTAGGCGATGATGCCACCCTCGAGCAGGACCCGAGCCGCATTGAGGGTTTCCAGGGCCTCGGGCCGACCCAGGCGTTCCAGGTTGGCGCGAATGATCTTGCGTTCGGTCAGCAGGTTCTGCAGCCCGACCCGTTCCAGGGGGATGAACCAGCCCGAATCCGCCAGGGCGGCGCTGAGCATGGCGGCGCCCCCCTGGGTGACGGCGGTGGAGAAGGTGCTCGCCGGCTGCGGCTTGTACTGGCCGGTCTGGTCGCGGAAGTCGTAGACGGCGGCATAGATCTTGGCACTCGGCCGCGGCAGGCTGATCAGGTCGCTGTAGGTGCCCGAGCGCGGCATCAGCGTGGCCGGGGCGCTCTCGAGCCCTTCGGCGTGATTGACCATGCTGGTGCAGCCGCCCAACGCCAGCAGGGAGAGCGCCAGTGCGATTTTCAAGAATTTCATTGTGGCTTCCCCTGGTCAGAAATTGTTGCTGGCAGCACCGACATTGATGCTGGTCACTTCGCCGGTGACCCGGTCCGTGATGATCAGCCGGTACCCCCCGCTGCCCAGGCTCTCGACCTGGAAGCGCAGGTCGGGGCTGTCGATGGTGCTGAAGCTGCCTGTCTCGCCGTTCTTGGCGGCTTCGATGGCGTCGTCGAGACTTTCATAGACCTGGTCTTCTATGCGGAACTGGTTGGGGGAAAAATCCCCGAAGTCCCGGGCGTCGGGGTCCTCGTTGTCGTCCTGGGCCTGGGCCTTGTTGAGCAGGTAGTTGCCCACCAGCGGGTCGCCGCCGAAGGAGGGGTTGATCGGCTGATAGATCAGCTCGCCGGCCTGGGCGCCAGCGGCGATAAGTGCCAGGGGGAGAAGTAGATATCGGAGTGTCATGCGTATCTCCTGTGTCAAGCGGTGCTGGTGACGCGTCAGAATTCGTCGTCGGCCAGGTCGTGGTTATCCTGCAGGGCTTCTGTCACCTTGCGTCGCAGTATCAGCTGTTCCACCTGGCCCACGGCGGCCTCGGCATATTGGTCCACCTCGCTCAAGCGGGGCGGCAGCGTGGCTTCGTAGAGGATGCGCGTGCCCTCGGATACCCACACGATGCTTCCCCAGCGCGCCGATGGGCGTTCGTGTATCGCCAGGCTGGCGTTGCTGAGAATCGCGCTGTCCAGCCGCAATTGGCTGAACTTCTGGAAGAATGTCTTGCCGATCATGGTGATGGTGCGATCCACCAGCAGGCCGGTCAGGGCCGGTTCCGGTGCCGGGGCCAGGGCCTCGCTGGAAGGCCCGTCTTCCCCTTCGGGCCGATCGTCGGCGGTCGCCGGCACCCCGGCCTCGGCCGGCGGCGAGGCCTCGCCGGAAGGCGCCTCGGCCTGGGTCTGGGCCAGGGGCAGCGCAAACAGCAAGACAACCCATGCAATCGGCTTCGCTAGCACGTCAGGTACCTCAACGTCGCTGGGCCTTCTGGTGGCTGGGCGGTGGCGCCCCCAGATTCTGGCGCGCCCAGTTCATGGCCTGGATGCGGTTGTGCACCTTGATCTTGCGGAAGATGTTGTAGAGGTGCGACTTCACCGTGTGCTCGCTGACGAACAGCTTGTCGGCGATCTCGGTATTGGACGCGCCCGAACCGAGCAGGCCGATGATTTCCAGCTCGCGATGGGTCAGGCCGCACACCGGACGGTAGGCATTGAGCTGCTGGCGGCGATAGAATTCGATCAGGCGCGTCATCAGTGAACGAGACATCCACAGATCGCCCTCCAGGAGCGCACCGATCCCCTTGCAGATCAGCTGCAGGCTGTCCCGACGATAGAACACGCCCTGCAGGTGCAGGGAGGCAAGCACATCGGCGGCGTGATCCTCGTCGCGCAGATTGAAGGCCGCCAGAATCATCGCCGGGCGCTCCGATGCGCGGCCATGCCATTGCTGCATGCTGCTTTCGTCGACATGGTCCGCGTCGAGCAGGACGAGGGTCTTTTCGCTTTCGAGGTTGTCCGTGGCATCGTGAGGGCCGACGGCGGTAATCTGACAGTCCAGCTGCTCAGCGATGTAATCCATGAAGAGCTGAGACTGGGGATTACAGTCAGTAACGAGAAGAATCAACGAGTTCCCATGGTTCATGGTGCTGCTCCAGAAGTATGGCCCTGCGCTTAGGGCGTTATGTTGCCTCTGCGCCCCATCAAGAGGTTTGAGACAGGGTTGCCTTTTTTCCTAGTATTGTAAAGTTGCGTTACAAAAATGTATATATAACTTTTCTCGCAGGCTGGCGAGGCTTTTTAGTCCAGCCATAAGATTAATCATTAAAATCAATGGCTTGGTTTTTTACCATTGATTTTCTTCCGGCCGGTGCACAACGACTGTCCAATAAAAACAGGCTCGTAGTCTTTTTTATCTAGGAAGATTTAACTGTTTTTAGATTAGTTTTCTAGTTTTTTGGGAGGGCCGCTGTCCCGGCGAGGGCGCTTCGACGACAGGCAGAGGCCTTCCCGACGATGAGATTGAGCGCTCAAAATGAATCAGAATATCTAGGAGTTGCCGTAGTGAGCATTACTCACCCTTTGGTACTGGCCAGTCACAACCCCGGGAAGCTGAGAGAATTCAGTGCACTCCTCGACCCCCTGGGCTTCGCGCTGCAGTCCCAGGCCGAATACGCGGTGCACGAAGTGGAGGAAACCGGCTCGACGTTCGTCGAGAATGCCCTGCTCAAGGCGCGGGAAGCCTGTCGTGCCAGTGGCCTGGCGGCACTGGCCGATGACTCGGGGTTGGAGGTCGATGCCCTGCGGGGAGCGCCCGGCATCTTCTCGGCACGTTACGCCGGCATGCCGGGCGACGATGCGGCCAACAACCAGAAGCTGATCGAGGCGCTGGATCAGGTTCCCGAGGGGCAGCGCACGGCGCGCTACTGGTGTGTGCTGGTACTGCTGCGCCACGCCGCGGATCCGGTGCCGCGCATCGTTCAAGCCAGCTGGGAGGGTGAGATTCTCGCTCGCCCGCGGGGCGAGGGCGGCTTCGGCTACGATCCGCTCTTCTGGGTTCCCGAAAAGGGCATGAGCGCTGCCGAGCTCAGTGCCCAGGAAAAGAATCGTCTGAGTCACCGAGGGCGAGCGCTGCACGCCCTGGTAGAGCAGCTGCGCTGATGCATGACTTGCCCGAACTCGCACTCTACGTGCACGTGCCCTGGTGCGTGAAAAAATGCCCCTATTGCGATTTCAATTCCCATGGCATCGGTCGGCATGGCGAATTGCCCGAGAAGGCCTATCTCGATGCCCTGCTGGCGGATCTCGATCAGGAATCGCTCCTGGCCCGCGAGCGGGAACTGGTGAGCGTGTTCATCGGTGGCGGCACTCCAAGCCTGATGTCGCCGGACTTCTATCACCGTCTTCTGGCGGGGTTGGCCCGGCGCCTGCCCCTGGCGGCGGAGTGCGAGATCACCCTGGAGGCAAACCCCGGCACCCTGGAGCAGGGGCGCTTCTCCGGTTATCGCGAGGCCGGCATCAATCGCCTGTCGATCGGGGTGCAGAGCTTCCAGGCAGAACAGCTCGAGGCCCTGGGGCGCATCCATGGCGGAGAAGAGGCGCACCAGGCCGTGGCCAGCGCGCGCGCGGCGGGGTTCGACAACATCAATCTGGACCTGATGCACGGCCTGCCCGGGCAGAGCCTGGGGCTGGCGCTGGACGATCTCGAGCAGGCCCTGTCGCTGGCTCCCGAACACCTTTCCTGGTACCAGCTGACCCTGGAGCCCAATACCGAATTTCATTCCCGCCCCCCCGTCCTGCCCGAAGACGAAACGCTCTGGGACATTCAGGATGCCGGGCACGAGCGGCTCGAGAGGGCCGGCCTGGCGCGCTACGAGATCTCCGCCTACGCGCGACAGGGGCAACGTTCGCGGCACAACCTCAATTACTGGCGGTTTGGCGATTACCTGGGCATCGGCGCCGGGGCGCACGGCAAGCTCAGCCGGTGGTCCGAAGCCGGGGAGTTATTGATCGAACGGCGCTGGAAGAGTCGCCAGCCGGAGGCCTACCTGCGTCGGCGCGACGATCCCCGCGGCTTTCTTGCCGGTCGGCGGCGAATCGAGCGTCAGGAGCTGCCCCTCGAGTTCGCCATGAACGCCTTGCGCCTGGTGGAGGGCGTTGGCGTCGACCGGTGGCGAAGGGCCAGCGGTCGGCCCCTCTCCGAACTCGAAGAAAGATTAGGTGAGGCTCGTGAAAAAGGATTGTTGATGGAAGCCCCCGAGCGTCTACAGGCCTCACCCCATGGTCTGTTATTCTTGAACGAACTTCTCGCCTCGATAAGCGACGACTGACGGCCGGCGTGAAGACAATTCGCCGTCGAGACATGGAAAGGAGTTTCACAAGAATGGCTAAGCAATTCTGGCTGGCGGTACCCCTGGCGGCGGCCATCGCCGCGACCGGCTGCGCCACGACCGATCCCCAGACGGGAGAAACGCAGCGCTCCAAGACGGTCACCGCTGCCGGCATCGGTGCCGCGGTAGGAGCCGTGGCGGGGGCATTGAGCGGCGATGGCAGCTCCAGCCGCCGGGATCGCGCAGCGATCGGTGCCGCCGTCGGGGCGGCTGCCGGGGGCGGCATCGGCTACTACATGGATCGCCAGGAAGCGCAGTTGCGCGAACGTCTCCAGGGCACCGGTATCGGGGTCGAGCGGCAGGGGGACAACATCGTTCTCAACATGCCCAGCAGTGTGACCTTCGGCTTCGACTCCAGTGAGCTCACGCCGGCGGCACGCCAGGCGCTCAACGACGCCTCGGCGGTCATGCGCGAGTATCCCGAGACCCGCATCACCGTGGCAGGCCACACCGACAGCAGCGGTTCCGAGCAGTACAATCAGCGTCTGTCCGAGCGGCGCGCCGAGGCGGTGGGCAACTACCTGATGCAGGGCGGGGTCGCCCGACAGCGCCTCGACATCGTCGGTTACGGCGAGAATCAGCCGGTGGCCAGCAATGCCAACGAGCAGGGGCGGGCACAGAATCGCCGCGTCGAGATCACCCTCACCCCGACCCGACAGCAATAACTCGCTCAATCCGCTGGTCGCCGGCCAGCGGACATGCCAGGCAGGGCCCGCCGATATCGTGTCGACGGGCCCTTTTACTTGAGGGGGAACGTCGCATGCTTGCCTACCAGCACGCTTACCACGCCGGCAACTTTGCCGATGTCCACAAGCATCTGGTGCTGTTTGCCGTGCAGCGCAATCTGTTACGTAAAGAATCACAGATTACGTATATCGATACTCATGCGGGCCGGGGATATTATCCTCTGCAAGGTATCGAAACCCAGAAGCTCAAGGAGTACCAGACCGGAGTTCTGCCGCTGTGGCAGGCCTTTCCTCCTTCGACTTTCCAGCAAGGCGGAACGTTGGTGGACGAATGGGTCGGCGAGCTGCGCAGGGCCCAAGGCGGGGACGGCTCCCGGCTGACCCATTACCCCGGTTCGCCTTGGTGGCTGGCGAGCATGCTTCGCCCCCAGGACCGCTTGACCCTGTTCGAGCTGCATCCCGGCGAGCATCGGCATCTCGATGCCCAGACGCTGCCGAGCCGCGCGCGTCGCCTTCATGAAGATGGGTTGAAGGGGCTGCGTCGCCTGTTGCCGGTTGCCACTCCGAGGCTTTGCGTGTTGATCGATCCCAGTTACGAGCGCAAGGAGGAATACGCCGAGGTCGCAGAGACCCTGGAATTTGTGGCACGCAAGGCACGCCACGCGGTGGTTTTGGTGTGGTACCCGCTATTGCCCGCCGGGCGTCACCAGAACCTGCTCGATGCCGTCAGGCAGGCCGGGCTGCGCAAGCTCTGGCGCAGCGAGCTGAGAATGCACGCGCCGGATGGCGAGCATGGCATGTACGGCAGCGGCATGCTGCTGTTCAACCCGCCCTGGGGGCTGGACCGGCAGATCGAGGACGCCATGGGCCGGGTCACGACCTGCCTGGGCGCCGAGACCAGCCATCAGGGCCAGTGGTGGGTAGGGGAGTAGCGTTCCGCTTTCAAGCCGGTCGGGCTACTTTCCTATGCAGAAGCTTCCGAAGATCTCGCCCAGCAGGTCGTCGGCGGTGAATTCGCCGGTGATCTCGCCCAGGGCCTGCTGCGCTTCACGAAGATCCTCGGCCAGCAGTTCCCCGGCACCGTGGCCTTGGAGTTGTTCCATGCCGTTGGTAAGCGCTGACTCCGCACGATGCAGTGCATCGAGGTGGCGGCGGCGCGCCGAGAAGCGCCCCTCGGTGGTGGCGCTGTAGCCCATGATCTCCTTGAGGTGCTCCTTCAAGCTATCCACACCCGCCCCGGTCCTGGCCGAGAGACGCAGTGTCGGCGGGGTGGTGGAGGCATCGAGCCCCGGGGGCTCGTGACTGGTGTCGATCTTGTTGCGAACCAGGGTCAGCCGGCCTGGGTCCGGCAGGCGGGCGACGAATTCCGGCCAGATCGCCATGGGGTCGAGTGCCTCGGTGGCGGTGGCGTCGACCAGCAGCAGCACCCGGTCGGCCTTCTCGATCTCGGCCCAGGCCCGGGCCACGCCGATCTGCTCGACCGCGTCCGGAGTATCGCGCAACCCGGCGGTATCGATGACGTGCAGCGGCATGCCGTCGAGGTGGATATGCTCGCGCAGCACGTCCCGGGTGGTGCCTTCCACATCGGTGACGATGGCGGTCTCCTGCTCGGTCAGGGTGTTGAGCAGGCTCGACTTGCCGGCGTTGGGGCGTCCGGCGATCACCACGCTCATGCCTTCGCGCATCAGCGCGCCCTGGTTGGCGGCGGCGATGACCGTGGCCAATGCCTGCTGGACCTCCGCGAGTTTCGTGGCGACCCTGCCGTCGGCCAAGAAATCGACCTCCTCTTCCGGGAAATCGATGGCCGCCTCCACGTAGAGGCGCAGTTCGATGAGCTGCTGGACCACGGCATCGACACGTCGCGAGAACTCGCCCTGCAGCGAGCGCAGGGCATTCTCCGCGGCGGCCTGGGAACTGGCATCGATCAGGTCGGCGATCGCCTCGGCCTGGGCCAGGTCCAGCTTGTCGTTGAGGAAGGCGCGTTCGGAAAATTCACCCGGTCGGGCGAGCCGCGCGCCGAGTGAGACACAGCGAGCTAGCAGCAGGTCCATGATCACCGGCCCCCCGTGGCCCTGCAGTTCGAGCACATCCTCGCCGGTGAAGGAGTTCGGCCCGGGGAAGAAGAGGGCAATGCCTTCGTCGATGATGCCCGACTCGCTGGCATGGAACGGGCCGTAGTGGGCATGACGCGGCGCAGGGCAGTGGCCCAGCACGGCCCGAGCGATAGCGCCGCAGGCGGGGCCGGAGACACGGATGATACCGACCCCGCCTCGCCCCGGTGGCGTGGCCAGTGCCGCGATGGTGTCTTGTGTGTAGAGAAGGCTATCGCTCATCAGGCGGACCTTGCGGAATCGGCTGAGTCAGTGGGGTCAGGGGCGTCTGCAATGGCGGACCCCCGCGAGGGCGGGGGTCCGTTAGGGAATCACTGCATAAATGCCTACACGAACGAATTGCTGCGTTGCGCGGAGCGCAGAAAGCTCGCCTAACCCCATGTTATGTCTCGTTTTCTGCGCTCCATGCGTCTTGCACTTCATTTCGCTCGGCGATTTATTCAGCAATTCCTTAGCTTTATAGTGAGCGGTTACTTCGCGCGGCTGCTCTTGCCGGTGGCCGGGTCGCTCTCTATCTTGCGAGTGATGATCCACTGCTGGATGATCGAGATCGTGTTGTTGACGATCCAGTAGATGACCAGGCCGGCCGGGAACCACAGGAAGAAGAAGGTGAAGATGATCGGTAGCATCTTCATGATCTTGGCCTGCATGGGGTCCGGCGGCGTCGGATTGAGCAGTTGCTGCACGAACATCGAGATGCCCATCAGGATAGGCAGAACGAAATAGGGGTCCTTGGCCGAAAGGTCGTCGATCCACAGCATGAACGGTGCATGGCGCAGTTCCACGGATTCCATCAGCATCCAGTACAGCGCGATGAAGATCGGCATCTGGATCAGGATGGGGAGACAGCCCCCCAGAGGATTGATCTTCTCCTTCTGGTAGAACTTCATCATCTCCTGGGACATCTTCTGGCGGTCGTCGCCGTACTGCTCCTTGATGCGCTGCATCTCGGGGCCGAGCTTGCGCATCTTGGCCATCGACTTGTAGGCGGCAGCAGAGAGCGGGAACAGCACGATCTTGACGATCACCGTCAATATCACGATCGACCAGCCCCAGTTACCCAGCACGTCGTGGATCTTGTCGAGCAACCAGAAAAGCGGGTTGGCGATGAACCAGAGCCAGCCGAAATCCACGGTCAGCTCGAGATAGGGCGCCACCTCCTCCAGGCGTTCCTGGATCTTGGGCCCCATGTAGAGCGTCGCCCCGAGCTCGGTTTCGCTACCGGGTGCAATGCTCTGCGTCGGTCCGGCAAAGGCGGCCACGTTGCGCCCACGCGAATCGGTGGTGGCATAGTAGAGGTTCTGCTGTTCCTGCGACGGCGCCCAGGCCGAGGTGAAATAGTGCTGGATCATGGCCACCCAGCCGCCCTGGACATCCCGATTGTTGAAGGCGCCTTCCTGGATCTCGTCGAAATCGATCTTCTCGTAGTGGTTGTCCGGCGACGAATAGGCCGCGCCCAGGAAGGAGCTCATGCCCACGCCAGTGCCCGAGGAGGGGTCCGCACTGTCATCCCGGGCCAGTTGACCGATGAACCGGGCGGTGAGCGGGGTCTCGCTGGCGTTGGCCAGGTGATAGGAGACATCGACCGCGTAGCTGTCGCGCTGGAAGGCGAAGCGCTTGATGACCTCGGCACCGTTGACGTCGGCGCTCAGATCGACGACCAGCGTGTCGTCGCCGTCATCGAGGCGGTAGGAAGTCTTCTCCGGCGTGAAGGCGATGCGTCCCTGATGGCCTTCCAGTTGCAAGCCGGATTTGGCCACGTAGCTGCGGTTGTCGTTGTCCGACAGCAGCACGAAGGCGTGTTCCGATTCCAGGCTGTACTTGTGTTCCGGCAAGGCGGCATAGACGATGTCACCGCCCTGGGGGTCGATCCTCAGGTCGAGGACATCGGTGACGACACTGACCAGGCTGCGTCGATTGCCTGCTCCGGTCTCCTCCGGCATGGCATTGCTGGCCGGCGCATCGGCATCGCCCGTGGGCGCCGCCAGCCCCTGTTCGTCGTCTGCAGTGGCGGATTCACCACGCTGGGTCTCGCTGATGGCTGGCGAGCTGGGCTGCGCGTCGAGCTGACCATAATCCTGGTTCCACTGGACGACCAGCAGGTAGGCAAGCACCGCGAGCGGAATCAGGAGGAGAAGTCGTTTTACATCCATGAGGATCTGCCCAGTAGGGTGATGGAACGTTCGAGACTCGTCTGCCGCGTCGGAATTCGCCGGGAAGAAAACGGATCCAGGCGAACCACGGGCATAGTCCAATCAAGAGTGCGAGGAGGCTGCCGGCGATCGGTGCACGTCCTTCTCCAGACGGCGCCACATGCCGTGCAGCTGACGATGCAGAGTGGCATTGTCCAGGTCGTTGACCCCCCGGCGCGCCAGCACGACGATATCCACGGCAGGCAGGCGCTGTTGTCGGAGGCGAATGGATTCCCGCACCAAGCGCTTCAAGCGGTTGCGGTCGACGGCCCGACGAACGTTCTTCTTGCTGAAGACCAGGCCTACCCGGACATGGCCCAGTGAATTGTCTCTGGCCAATGCCAGAAGACCCTTACCGTGAACCCTGTAATCGGCCTGTTCGAAGACGTGTCGGTACTCCCCGGCGGTCAGAAGGCGCAGCGTCCGGGGAAAGGTCTGACTAGACACCTGCCGAGGCCGGCGCTCAGGCGCTCAGGCGCTCAGGCGCTTGCGACCTTTGGCACGACGACGCGCGAGAACCTGCCGACCATTCTTGGTTGCCATGCGCGCGCGAAAGCCGTGCACACGCTTACGCTTCAGAACGCTCGGTTGAAAAGTGCGTTTCATATCAACTTCTTCCCACGTGATTGAGTGAACGATCGATCATGGAAAAGCGCGAGCTCCCGGAAAGGGGCTCGAACGGATCCATCTCAAGAGCGGGAATTCTAGTGAATTCGTTGCCGGTGTGCAATTTTTGCGTGTTATCCACACCCGGTGTGATCGAGCCCCTCCTCCACGCCTTCCGGGGGACGGGGACGATGACGATGACGATCCCCTGTGCCGCCAAGATGCCTGCGAAGCCTCTTACTACAATAATTTTTTGGTCTTTTAAATACTGCTGTTATTAATACTGTGGGTAATGTTTGTGGATAACCTGCGATAGCATACTTATATCAGTAATCTATAGCATTAAGAAAACTGTGGAATGGATGCGTGAAACCGCTTTGCATCCGGGGGAAAAGAGTGTGGACAGATCGCCATCTGTCCACAGATGGTGCCTGTGCACAGCCCCGTACACTCTTTTTCACGCTTTTCCTCGCAGGATTGTCCACAGCGAAGTCGAGCCTTCCTCGTGTGGATAACTAGAGGTTCGAACGCTACAATGATCGGCCATTTGCATGTTGGACGGTGAGGTCGTGTGTCAGTCGCGCTTTGGCAACAGTGTCTGAATTACCTTCAGGACGAACTGAACTCTCAGCAGTTCAACACCTGGATTCGCCCCTTGCAGGCCGAGGATGGCGAGCCCAACGAGCTGAATCTGCTGGCGCCCAACCGTTTTGTCCGGGACTGGGTCAGCGATAAATATCTCAAGCGAATCAATGAGTTGATGCGTGAGCTGTCGCCTGCCAAGCCACCCAAGGTGTCGTTGACCGTGGGGAGTCGGCGGTCGGCCCCCAGCCCTCAGCCACGCGAACTGGGAAACCCCGTGTCCGCTAGCCGTTTCCCCAGGCCCGCGGCGCCTGCGGTGCATAGCCCGCCGCGCAGCGATTACGCGGACGAGCAGGAAATCGAAAAGCCCAGGAACGACTCGACGTCGCGATCCGAGGGACGTCAGGTGCAGGTCGAGGGTAGCCTCAAGCACCAGAGCGGCCTCAATCCCAATTTCACCTTCGACACCTTCGTCGAGGGCAAGTCCAACCAGCTGGCGCGCGCAGCCTCCCGTCAGGTGTCCGAAAACCCCGGTGGCGCCTACAATCCGTTGTTCCTGTACGGTGGTGTCGGTCTGGGCAAGACGCACCTGATGCACGCGGTAGGCAACCAACTGGCCGGTCAGCGCGAGAATGCCAAGGTCATCTACCTGCACTCGGAGCGTTTCGTGGCGGACATGGTCAAGGCTCTGCAGCTCAACGCGATCAATGACTTCAAGCGCTTCTATCGCAGTGTCGACGCCCTGTTGATCGACGACATCCAGTTCTTCGCCGGCAAGGAGCGTTCCCAGGAAGAGTTCTTTCACACCTTCAATGCCTTGCTCGAGGGTGGTCAGCAGATGATCCTGACCTCGGATCGCTACCCCAAGGAAATCAGTGGCGTGGAAGAACGTCTCAAGTCGCGTTTCGGTTGGGGGCTGACGGTGGCGATCGAGCCCCCGGAACTCGAGACACGGGTGGCCATCCTGATGAAGAAGGCCGATCAGGCCAAGGTCGATCTGCCCCATGATGCCGCCTTCTTCATCGCCCAGAAGATTCGCTCCAATGTTCGGGAGCTGGAAGGGGCGCTCAAGAAGGTCA
The DNA here is from genome assembly GCF_900128925.1 of Modicisalibacter ilicicola DSM 19980. Lineage (GTDB taxonomy): Bacteria > Pseudomonadota > Gammaproteobacteria > Pseudomonadales > Halomonadaceae > Modicisalibacter > Modicisalibacter ilicicola. The sequence goes on along the minus strand of NZ_FQUJ01000004.1, from coordinate 42,230 downwards.
TCGCCGATTCTCATTTCATGGGCAAGCCGATCACCCAGGATTTCATTCGAGAGTCGCTCAAGGACCTGCTGGCGCTACAGGACAAGCAGGTCGGCGTTGATAATATTCAACGCACCGTGGCCGAGTATTACAAGATCAAGGTGGCGGACCTGCTTTCCAAGCGGCGTTCACGCTCGGTGGCGCGTCCGCGCCAGGTGGCCATGGCACTGGCCAAGGAGCTGACCAATCACAGCTTGCCGGAGATCGGCGATGCCTTCGGGGGGCGGGACCACACCACCGTCCTGCACGCCTGCCGCAAGGTCAAGGCGCTGCAGGAAGAGAGCGCGGACATCCGCGAGGATTACAAGAATCTGCTGCGCTCGTTGACCAGCTGACGCCGCATTCAGGTGGCCATGCCATTACAGTGTTGCCTCATAAAACCAGGAGAAGAGTGGAGCCATCATGAAATTTTCCATCTCCCGTGAAGCCCTGCTACGCCCATTGACACTGGTCGCTGGTGTGGTCGAGCGCCGTCAGACATTACCTGTATTATCGAATGTCCTAATACAGGTTCAGGACACCCAGTTGGCGCTGACCGGCACCGACCTCGAAGTCGAGCTGGTCGGCCGTGCGGAGCCGATCGGTGTCGACGAGCCCGGCTCGGCAACGGTGCCGGCACGCAAGTTGATGGATATCTGTAAATCCCTGCCCGAGCAATCGGAAATCGCCTTCACTCTCGAGGAGGGCCGTGCCGTGCTGCGTGCCGGCCGTTCGCGCTTCACCCTTTCGACATTGCCGGTGGCCGAATTTCCCAGTATCGAAGATAGCCAGGGCAGCCAGGAACTCTCTCTGCCTCGAGGCACGCTCAAGCACTTGATCGATGCCACGGCCTTTGCCATGGCACAGCAGGATGTCCGCTATTACCTCAACGGCATGCTGCTGGAACTCGGGCATCATATCGTGCGCAGCGTGGCTACCGATGGCCATCGTCTGGCCGTTTGCGCGCGCTCCGCGGACATCGATATCGAGCCCGAGCAAAAGCTTATCGTGCCGCGGAAGGGGATTCTTGAGCTGGCACGTCTGCTCGATGGCAGTGATGAGCCGGTTCAGTTGACCCTGGGCGCCAACCACCTTCGAGCCCACACGGGAGAATTCACCTTCACGTCGAAGCTGGTCGACGGCAAGTTTCCGGATTACGATCGCGTGATACCCAAGGGGGGCGACAAGGTCTTCATCGCCGAACGCGCCGCACTGCGCCAGGTATTGTCGCGCACCTCGATCCTCTCCAACGAAAAGTACCGCGGCGTGCGGCTCAATCTCGAGGAAGGCAACCTGAGAGTGATGGCCAACAATCCAGAACAGGAAGAGGCCGAGGAGAATGTCGCGATCGATTATGGCGGAAGCGCCATGGAGATAGGTTTCAACGTCGGCTATCTCATCGATGTGCTCAACGCGCTCAATGAAGACCGCGTGCAGATGACGCTTTCCGACCCGAACAGTAGCGCCATCATGGAGGAGCCGGGTGGCGGGGACGCCCTCTATGTCGTCATGCCCATGCGCTTGTAGCACTCACCCTGGCCACGGTGGCGTCATCGACTCGATACCGCCGCCGTTGGATGCTCATCGATGCCTCTCGACCGTCTAACCTTTCTTGGCTTGCGCAACCTGCAGCAGCTGAACGTACACCCCGGCCCAGGCGTCAACCTGGTCATCGGTGACAACGGCAGCGGCAAGACAAGCCTTCTGGAAGGCATTCATATCCTGGGGATGGGACGCTCCTTCCGCACTCAACAGCTCAAGAATGCCATTCAGCACGAGGCCGATGCATTGACCCTACATGGACGCGTGGCCGGCGATCCCCCTCTGGCGTTGGGGGTGAGACGCCAGCGATCGACGTCCGAACTCCTCATGCGCAGGTCCGGCGAGCAGGTGAGTCGGGTCGCTCAGCTTGCCGAATCACTTCCTCTGCAATTGATCAATCCCGATGCCTTCAGCCTGCTCGAGGGGGCACCATCCGCGCGACGCGAGTTTCTCGACTGGGGTGTGTTTCACGTGAAACACGAGTTCTTCGATACGTGGCGCCTTGCCCGTAAAGCGCTGAAACATCGGAATGCCCTACTCAGGCATGGTAGAATGGATGCCCAGATGCTCGGTGCCTGGGAGCGAGAGCTGGCACTGTGGGGCGATCGGCTCGATGCCTTGCGGGAAGCCTATATGGCAAGCTTCATGCCTGTCTTCGAGGAAACCCTGCATGAGTTGCTGCCGTTGCCCGGGCTGTCGCTGCGCTATTTCCGGGGCTGGGATCACAAGCGACGCTATGAAGATGTGCTCCGCGAGAGCCGCGATAGTGATCACCTGATGGGCTTCACCCAGCAAGGGCCGCAGCGCGCGGACCTGCGCATACGTGTGGAGCGCCGACCTGCCAAGGAAGTGCTCTCTCGTGGGCAGCAGAAGCTGGTGGTCAGCGCCATGAAGCTGGCCCAGGGGCGATTGCTCGAGTCCTCGACGGGTCGGACATGCATTTACCTCATCGATGACTTGCCCGCGGAGCTGGATGTCCGCCATCGCCAGATCTTCTGCGAGTGGCTGGAGTGGATGAAGTGTCAAGTATTTATAACAAGTGTCGAGCGTGAGTCGTTGCTGGGTTTATGGCAGCCGGCAACACCCCTTGCCATGTTTCACGTGAAACATGGTCGGCTTGAGACCATGGGATAGACAGTTTTTACGACGGAGTAGCCAATGAGCGAACAGGCTTACGACTCAACGAGCATCAAGGTACTCAAGGGCCTGGATGCCGTGCGCAAGCGCCCCGGCATGTACATAGGTGACACGGATGATGGCACCGGCCTGCACCATATGGTGTTCGAGCTGGTCGACAACTCCATCGATGAGGCCCTGGCCGGCCATTGCAGTGAAATTCGCGTGGTCATTCACCCGGACGAATCCGTCACGGTCAGCGACAACGGGCGAGGCATCCCCACCGACATTCATTCGGAAGAAGGGGTGTCCGCAGCCGAGGTCATCATGACCGTGCTGCACGCTGGCGGCAAGTTCGACGACAATTCCTACAAGGTCTCGGGGGGCCTGCACGGAGTCGGCGTTTCCGTCGTCAACGCGCTGTCCGAAGAGCTCAAGTTGACCATCTGGCGCGCCGGCGAAGTGTATGAGCAGATCTACCGCCACGGCGTGCCGGAAGCGCCACTGGGCGTGGTCGGACAGACCGAGAAGAGCGGCACGCGGGTGCACTTCCGGCCTTCCTCGCAGACCTTCGCCAACATCGAATTCCATTACGATATATTGGCCAAGCGACTGCGTGAGCTCTCCTTCCTCAATTCCGGTGTGGCGATTCGCCTCATCGACGAGCGCAGCGGGCGGGAAGAGCTGTTTCATTATGAAGGCGGGCTGCGGGCGTTCGTCGATCATCTGAACACGAACAAGACCATCCTCAACCCGGTATTTCATTTCGACGTTCAGCGTGACGACGGCATCGGTGTTGAAGTGGCCATGCAGTGGAACGACACCTTCGCCGAGAATATCTTCTGTTATACCAACAACATACCGCAGCGTGACGGTGGCACTCACCTCGCCGGCTTTCGGGCGGCCCTGACCCGCTCGCTGAATAACTACATCGAGGCAGAGGGGCTCCTCAAGAAGGCCAAGGTCAATACGTCCGGCGACGATGCCCGGGAAGGGCTGACCGCAATCATCTCGGTCAAGGTGCCGGACCCGAAGTTTTCCTCCCAGACCAAGGAGAAGCTGGTGTCTTCCGAAGTGAAGACCGCCGTGGAGCAGGAACTGGGCCGACAGTTCTCCGACTATCTCATCGAGCGTCCCAACGAGGCCAAGGCAATCGTCAACAAGATGATCGATGCGGCGCGCGCCCGGGAAGCCGCACGCAAGGCACGCGAGATGACACGTCGCAAGGGAGCGCTGGATATTGCCGGATTGCCGGGCAAGCTCGCGGACTGCCAGGAGAAGGACCCCAGCCTCTCGGAACTGTATCTGGTCGAGGGCGATTCGGCAGGTGGCAGTGCCAAGCAGGGTCGCGACCGTCGCACCCAGGCGATCCTCCCCTTGAAGGGCAAGATCCTCAACGTGGAGAAGGCGCGTTTCGATAAGATGCTCTCCTCTGCCGAGGTCGGCACGCTTATCACCGCCTTGGGTTGCGGCATCGGCCGGGAAGAGTTCAACCCCGACAAGCTTCGCTACCATTCGATCATCATCATGACCGATGCCGATGTCGACGGGTCGCACATCCGTACCTTGTTGCTGACTTTCTTCTTCCGACAGATGCCCGAACTGATCGAGCGAGGGCATGTGTTCATCGCGCAGCCGCCGCTGTACAAGATCAAGCGGGGCAAGCAAGAGATGTATCTCAAGGATGAGCAGGCCTTGATCGATTATCTGACCGCCACCGCGCTGGATGGAGCGCGACTCTACGTGAACCCGGATGCTCCGGGCATCGCCGGTGGACAACTCGAAACCCTGGTCGATCAGTACCGTGACGTCATGAAGCGTATCGACCGTCTGTCACGCGTCTATCCCCGGGAGGTGTTGCGCAGGGTCGTTCATGCCGCCACCCTCGAAGGCGAGAAGAGCCTTGAAGACCGGGTCACCATGCAGAACTGGATCGAGTTCCTGCAGGCCGAGATGGATTCCCTGGTCGCTCACGAAGGCGGTCCCCGGCATGTGTTCCAGCTCCATGAGGATAGCGAGCGGGGCATTTTCCTGCCGGGTGTTTCACTGACGGCCCATGGGGTCACGACGGACTATGTCTGGGGGCTGGATTTCTTTCAGAGTGCGGATTACCGGGCCATGTCGTCCTTGGGCGAGGCGCTGGACGATCTGCTCGAGGAGGGCGCATACGTCGCACGTGGCGAGCGCACCAAGCCCGTGAAGACCTTCTACGAGGCCCTCGAGTGGCTGATGCTGGAAGCCCAGCGGGGTTTCTCCATCCAGCGCTACAAGGGGCTGGGCGAGATGAATCCGGAGCAGCTCTGGGAAACCACCATGGATCCCGAGACACGCCGCATGCTGCGGGTTTCGATCGAGGACGCGGTAGCCGCCGACATGATGTTCAATACGCTCATGGGCGACGAGGTCGAGCCTAGGCGTTATTTCATCGAGCAGAACGCTCTGGTGGCCAATCTCGATATCTGATGTTTCACGTGAAACATGCCATCTGACGGCATGCAGGAGGAAGCGACCCCGACGCCATGCTGGTGTAGGGGTCGCTTGTGTCTGGACCTAAGAAGCTAGTTTTTCGAAGAAAAATCAAACGCCCAGCAGGTGATCGACAAACCCTGCCAGGTCGTCGTAGACCTGGGTTCCCTCCGGCATGCGCTGTGCTTCGATTCGGCATCCCTTGCCTGTGCGCACGAGAACAGGGCGACAACCCATCTTGAGCCCCGCCTGAAGGTCGCGAAGAGTGTCACCGACCAGCCAGGCTCCCTCGAGCGTCGGCATATCGAGTGCCTGGCGAATCTGCTCGAGCAGACCCGCGGCAGGCTTTCGACAGTCGCAACCCTCGTCCGGCCCATGAGGACAGTAGGCGATGTGTGCGACGCGGCCGCCAGCGGCCTCGATGCGCTCGAGCATCGCCGCATGAATGCGCGCCAGGGTGGCCTCGTCGTAATAGCCGCGAGCGATGCCCGATTGGTTGGTCGCTACCGCGATGTTCCAGCCGGCTTGTGCCAGGCGCGCGATCGCGTCGATTGCCTGGGGGTAGGGGCGCCACTCCTCCAGCGACTTGATGTAGTCGTCGGAGTCTTCGTTAATGACGCCATCCCGGTCGAGAATGATCAGTTTTTCGGCACAGATCGCCATGGTCGAGGTGTCCGTCAATCGTGAGGTACGAGTCTAGGCAGATGTTTCACGTGAAACAAGCCGGGACGATAGAGGGAGTAGGGAGTAGGGAGTAGAGAGTAGAGAGTAGAGAGAGTAGAGAGTAAAGCTCGATGTTTCACGTGAAACACCAAAGAGAAGGGCCGGCATGTGAGCCGGCCCTTCGCCTCGACTAGCAGATGGCGCTATTGTTGCAGTTCGGCGATGTCTGCCACTTCGAGAAAGAGGCCATGCAGGTCCGCCAGCAAGGCCAGGCGGTTGTGACGCACCGCGTCGTCGTCCGCCATGACCATGACCTGATCGAAGAAGGTGTCGACGGGAGCGCGTAACGTGGTCAGAGCGTCCAGAGCCTCGGCATAGCGTGCCTGAGCGAACAAGGGCGTGGCAATCTCGCGCCGCGCCTTGAGCGCCTCGTGCAAGGCCTTTTCTGCCGGTTCCCGGAGCAGTTCCTGGCGCACCGCGCTTGTTACATCGGCAGCTTGCTTGGTCAGGATATTGGAAACCCGCTTGTTGGCGGCGGACAGGGCCGAGGCCTCCTCGCGCCCACTGAAGGCATGCACGGCACGGACACGCCGAGCAAAGTCCAGGGGGCGCGTCACGGGACGGGAGCGCACGGCCAGGTAGACTTCGACCGCGATGTCCTCCTCCTGGGTCCAGGCCCGGAAGCGATCGAGCATGTAGTCGAGCACTTCGCCGACCAGCCCATCGGTCCTCGGCAACTCCACGTGCTGGGCGACGGCTTGTTCGAGCAACGCTCGCAGATCGAGATCGAGTTCGGCCTTGATCAGGATGTTGAGCACACCGATGGCGGCCCGACGCAGGGCGAAGGGGTCCTTGGTGCCCGAGGGGCGCTGGCCGATGCCGAAGATGCCGACCAGGGTGTCCAGGCGGTCGGCCAGGGCCAGCGCCTGGCCGGTGCGGCTGCGGGGAATGGCGTCGCCGGCAAAGCGTGGCAGGTACTGCTCGTACAGCGCTTGGGCAACCTCCTCGGGTTCCCCGTCGTGGCGGGCATAGTAGCAGCCCATGATGCCCTGCAGTTCCGGGAACTCGAGTACCATTTCGGTGACCAGGTCGCACTTGGCCAGTCGGGCGGCACGGCCGGCGTGATCGCCGTCGCCGCCGATACGCTCCGCGACATGGCGTGCCAGAGCCTCGCAGCGCCGGGCCTTGTCGGCGAGGGTGCCCAGCTGTTGCTGGAAGACCACGCCGGTCAGGTTGTCGCGACGCGAGGCGAGGCTATGCTTGCGATCGGTCTCATAGAAGAAGGCGGCATCGGCCAGGCGTGGACGAATGACCCGTTCGTTCCCCTCGATCACCTGACGCGGATCGCGGCTGTCGATGTTGGCGATGGTGATGAAGGCTGGCTTGAGCCTTCCCTCGGCATCGAGCAGGTGGAAGTATTTCTGGTTGGCCTTCATCGACGAGATAAGGCATTCGGAGGGCACCTCGAGGAAGCGTTCGTCGAAGCTGCCGGACAACGCCACGGGCCATTCGACCAGGCCGCTGACCTCGTCGAGCAGGGCCTCGTCGATGACCGCCGTGGCGTCCTGGGCTTCGGCCTCGGCCAGCACCTGCTCGCGGATTCTCTCGCGACGCCGCTGGCGGTCGGCGATGACATGGGCGCCTTCCAAGGCTTCCAGATAATCGTCGGCGTGGGCCAGGGCGATGGATGCCGGGGCGTGGAACCGGTGGCCGCGAGTGTCACGGCCTGACTCGAGGCCCAGCAAGGAGGTCTCGACCACTTCGGTACCGTAGAGCACGACCAGCCAGTGCGTGGGGCGCGAGAATTCGATGCGCGAGGCTCCCCAGCGCATGTTCTTGGGGACCGGCAAACCTTCGGCTGCCCTGGAGATGATCTCTGGCAGCAGTGCGGTCACCGTCTCGCCGGCCTGCTCGAAGCGATAGCCGAGCCAGGTGCCCTTGTCGGTTTCCAGATGCACCAGCTGGTCGATCTCGACACCGCAGGAGCGGGCGAATCCGATTGCCGCCTTGGTGGGCTCGCCATTCTTGAAGGCGGCGGCGAGCGCTGGGCCCCGACGCTCGATCTCGCGGTCCGGTTGCTTGTCGGCGAGCTGGGTTATCTGCACGGCCAGCCGGCGGGGGGTCGCGTAGGCGCGCGCCTCGCCGAACGTCACCTCGGCGTCGCGCAAGCCTTCTGCGATGCCCTGGGCAAAGCCGTCCGCAAGGGCATCGATGGCCCCTGGGGGCAGTTCCTCGACACCGAGTTCGACAAGTAGGGTGTTGGAAGCCATGCTCAAGCATCTCCCTGTTCGGCTAGCAGTTCGTGACGCAGGGCCTCGCTGGCCAGGGGGAAGCCGGCCACCTTGCGTGATTCGAAGTAGGCGTGGGCGACCTCCCGGGCCAGGGTGCGCACGCGCAGGATATAACGCTGGCGCTCGGTCACCGAGATGGCGTGCCGTGCGTCGAGCAGGTTGAAGGTGTGCGAGGCCTTGAGCACCATCTCGTAGGCAGGCAGGGGAAGCCGGACCTCGAGCAGCTTGATGCACTCACGCTCGAGATGATCGAAGCTGGCAAACAGGGCGGGCACATCGGCATGCTCGAAATTGTAGGCAGACTGCTCGCGCTCGTTCTGCAGGTAGACGTCGCCGTAGCTGACCCGGGTGCCATCCGGGGCGATGGCCCATACCAGGTCGTAGACGCTGTCGACGCCCTGCAGATACATGGCGATGCGCTCCAGGCCATAGGTCAGCTCGCCGGTGACGGGGTAGCATTCGATGCCGCCGGCCTGCTGGAAGTAGGTGAACTGGGTGACTTCCATGCCGTTGAGCCAGACCTCCCAGCCTAGCCCCCAGGCGCCCAGGGTCGGCGACTCCCAGTTGTCCTCGACAAAGCGGATGTCGTGGATCAGGGGATCGAGTCCGAGATGCTCTAGGGAGCCCAGGTAGAGTGCCTGGAAATCGGCAGGCGAGGGTTTCATGACGACCTGGAACTGATAGTAGTGCTGGAGGCGATTGGGGTTTTCGCCATATCGGCCGTCGGTGGGACGCCGCGAGGGCTGGACGTAGGCGGCATTCCAGTTCTCGGGGCCGATGGAGCGCAGGAAGGTCGCCGGATGGAAGGTGCCGGCACCGACCTCCATGTCCAGCGGCTGGAGAATGACGCAACCCTGTTCGGCCCAGTACTGTTGCAGGGCGAGGATCAGACCCTGGAAGGTTTTCACGTCTGGCGTCGACTGTGTCATTGGTGAAGTACCGTTGGCCCATGAATTCACGAACCGCCAAGTATACAATTAGCGGCTAGGCGGTTATAGGCGCGGCGTCGAAAAGGCTCGGCGGCCGTCGGGAGAGCCGCTTCGCCAGTCGTCGCGGCAGGCTTGCCAGCGACCGAACGGAACAGAGGATTCGAACCATGATTGTAGTGACAGGCGGTGCGGGGTTCATCGGTGCCAACCTGGTCAAGGCGCTCAATGCACGAGGCCATCAGGATGTGCTGGTGGTCGACGACCTGACCGACGGAACGAAGTTCGTGAACCTGGCCGACTGCAGCCTGGGCGACTATCTGGACAAGCACGAGTTCCTGAGACGCGTTCAGGCCGAGCTGCGTGGCGATGCCAGCAGGTTGCTGCCACCCATCGAGGCGATCTTTCACGAGGGCGCCTGCTCGGACACCACCGAATGGGACGGCAAGTTCATGCTCGAGAACAACTTCGAGTATTCCAAGGTGCTGTTCCACTTCTGCCAGCGACGCGGCATTCCGTTCCTGTATGCTTCCTCGGCGGCCACCTATGGGGGCAGCGACGTCTTCGTCGAGGCGCCGGAGCACGAGAAGCCCCTCAACGTCTACGGTTACTCCAAGCTGCTCTTCGACCAGTACGTGCGTCAGCACTGGCACAACCTGACCAGCCAGGTAGTGGGGTTTCGCTACTTCAACGTCTATGGCCCTCGGGAACAGCACAAGGGCAAGATGGCCAGCGTGGCCTACCACCACCACACCCAGGTGAGCCAGGGGCAGAATCCGCGTCTGTTCGGTGCCTGGGACGGTTACGACGCTGGCATGCAGAGCCGTGATTTCGTCTACGTGGGGGATGCGGTGGCCGTGAACCTCTGGTTTCTCGATCACCCGGAGCGCTCGGGTATCTTCAACCTGGGGACCGGCCGCGCCGAGCCGTTCAAGACCATCGCCGAGACCGTCATCGGCTATCATGCCGAGACCCGGGGCGTGCAGAGCCGTATCGAGTACATCGACTTTCCCGATGAGCTCAAGGGGCGCTATCAGAGCTATACTCGCGCCGACATTTCTCGCCTGCGCGACGCCGGCTACGATGCCGAATTCAAGACCGTGGCCGAGGGGGTACGTGCCTATCTGGAATGGCTGAATGGATGACGTGACAGGCACTTCCGGTGAAACCATCCTGGTCGTCGGGCCCTCCTGGGTGGGAGACATGGTCATGGCCCAGGGCCTGTTCAAGACCCTCAAGGTTCGCCATCCGGGTTGCCGGATTGGTGTCCTGGCGCCGGCCTGGTCCCAGCCGATCCTGGCTCGCATGAAGGAGGTCGACGAAGCGATCGCCCTGGACGTCGGGCATGGCCAGTTCGGCTGGGGAACGCGCCGTCGAGTGGCGCGCTCGCTGGCGGGACGCTTCGAGCATGCCATCGTGTTGCCGCGCTCCTGGAAATCGGCACTGGTACCCTTTCTGGCGCGCATCCCTCGACGGGTCGGCTTTACCGGGGAACAGCGCTTGCTGCTGCTTACCGAGCGTCGCGAGCTGGACAGGACGCGGCTCGATCAGACGGTCAAGCGTTTCGTCTCCCTGGGCTTGCCGGCGTCGGAGGCACGACGCGGTGATTTTCCCGTCCCGACCCCGCGCCTGGAGGTCGACCGCCATAACCTGGCGACACTCAAGGCCACCCATGCGCTAGGCGAGCGACCGGCGATCGGCATGATGCCCGGGGCGGAATACGGGCCGGCCAAGCAGTGGCCGCTCGAGTACTTCCGTCGCCTGGCCGAGGGGCTGGTGAGCGAGGGCTACGAAATCCGGGTGCTGGGCGGGCCCAAGGACGTGGCGGCGGGCGATGCGATCAGCGATGACCTGGATCATGCCCATAACCTGTGCGGCAAGACGCGTCTGGCCGACGCGGTGGACCTGCTGTCAGACTGCCGCCAGGTCGTGACCAACGATTCGGGGCTCATGCACGTGGCGGCAGCCGTGGGCACCCACGTCCAGGCGATCTACGGCTCCTCCTCGCCGCTGTACACGCCGCCGCTGACCGAGAATGCCAGCATCCATACCCTGGCGCTGACCTGTTCGCCCTGTTTCAAGCGTCACTGCCCCCTGGGTCACACCCACTGCCTGCAACAGTTGAAGCCCGAGCGCCTGGATCAGGCGATTCGCCTGGCGACCCCCTGACAGTCACCCGCTGGTCGGCGGCGGCTTGTCCTGGGTCTCTTTCCACAGCCGGACCTGCAGGGCGCGTTCTTCCAGCATGCGCTCGTCGATCGCCTCCAGACCATGGCGCTCGACCAGGGTCTGGGCGGGAGAGAGCAGGGAGGCGCCCAGGCCGGCCCGATGAGAGGGAAGGGTGAAACCCATCGCCTCGAGCAGGGTCGGCAGGATATCCATCGTCGTGGCCTCCCGGTAGACGATCTGCCTCGGCAGGCCATTACCGAACATGATCAGGGTGTTTTCCCGGGGCCCGGCGATCAACTGCTGCCAGGCGGAGTTCTTCATCGACAGGTGATCGCTCGCCACCACCACCAGGGTGTTCTCGAGTAGCCCCCGGTTCTCGATACGCTCGATGAAGCGGCGGGTCAGCCAGGCGCTGCATTCCACGGAGTAGAGGATGTCCACGCCGTCGAACTCGCCCTGGCGTTCGAGACAGGCCCTGGCCGGGTAGCCATAGGGAGGGTGACCCGACAAGGTCAGGCCGACGAAGGTGAAGGGCCCGGGCCGGCGCGCCAGTGCCTCGACCTCTTCCACGGCCATGTCGAGCAGAGAGTCATCGTTGAGGCCCCAGCTATTGACGTAGGAGGGGTCCTCCAGGCGTCGCTCGAGTTCATGACGCCCCAGGGTCCTGTCGAAGCCGTGATCCTCGTAGAAGAGCCCCTTGCCGGCGAACTCCAGGCTGGCCCCGCCCATGAACAACTGGTGATAACCCTGGGCCGAGAGCAGATCGCCCAGGCAGTTGACCCCCGGCAGCACGTGCTCCAGCGGCTCGAACTGGTTGTCGTGAATCAGCCCGGCCGGCATCAGCGGTGTGCCGCATTGGCTGGCGATCATGCCGGCCATGGTCCAGCCGGTGTTCTCGCTCTGCCGGATGCCTCGAAACACCAGTCCCCGTTTGCCCAGGGCGGCTAGATCCCGGTAGGCATTGCCGAAGCGATTCGTGTCGGCATAGGTGCCCTCGATGCTCTCCAGATAGAGGAGGATCAGATTGGGCAGCTCCTCCGGCGCCTTTTCGATGGTCGGCGGCACATAGCGCCTGTCGAGCCAGGCCCCGTCCTCGGCGACGATGGCGGCGCCCTGGAGGGAGAAACCGAAGAGAAGGGGGTTGAGCGCCAGCAGAAACAGCATCAGGATGCGCTCCAGAAGGCGCCAGCGATGATCGATGCGCACCAGCCAGGTGAAGGCGACCAGCATCATGACCCCGGCCAGGGCGTACAGGATGGCGATCAGGATGCGCCCCGTGCCACCATGCTCGGCGATCCCGGCCTGGAAATGAAAAAGGATGGCCCCGATGTCCACCCTGCCGTAGCTGTCGGTGATATAGACGCTCAGCCACCAGAGGGCGAGGGGAATCAGGCTCCAGGGCCAGATCCGCAGCGGTGCCCGGGGGTACATCGGCGCGCCCCAGCGAAACCCCCAGGCAAGCACCAGCCAGGCGACGAGAATCGCCAGCGCCAGGAAATGGGGCAAGGCCAGCATGGTGGTGGTGGCATAGCCTAGGCAGAGTCCGAGATGGCCGAGCATCAGCCAGCGGACGCGAGATGTACTGATCGGCATTGCCGTCGAGTCCTTCCAGAGATGACCGCAGCTTAACAAGCCCGGCCAGAGGTTGTCATAACCTTGTCATCGCGTTGCAGGGCAGGCGCTACCCGAGACAAATTTGCCGGTACAGCGCCAGGTAGGCCTCGGCCATGGCTGCAGGGGTGAAGAGGTTCAGCCGCTGTCTTGCACCCTGGGCCAGTCGTTCGCCCCGGGCGGGGTCGTCGAGCAGAGCGGCGATCGCCGTGGCCAGCGCCGGCGCGTCCTCTGCGGGCACCAGCCAGCCGCTCTGGTCGTGGAGCACGAGGTCGGGGATGCCGTCCACGGCCGCGGCGACGATCGGTACCCCGTGATCCATCACATCGAGAAGGATCGATCCCAGCCCTTCGTTCCGGGAAGGAAAGGCGAACAGATCCATCACCTGGAGATAGTCGCCGACGTTATCGTGGAAGCCTTCCCAGACGAGGTTGTCGAGGTCGGCGCTCTCGCGCTTGAGGGCGATTTCGTCCTCGCCGCGGCCCAGGCACAGGAAGAGCACCTCGGGATGGCTTTTCCGCAACTGCCGGGCGGCCTCGATCAGCAGGCGTTGGCCCTTGTGACGATCGACCAAGGCACCGATATGGCCCACGATCCGCCGGCCCTGGAAGCGCTGGCGCAGCGCGGCGACCCTTCGTGGATCGCTCGGCAGGTGAGCCAGGGCACTAGGGATGCGGGCCACCGGACACCAGGCACGCTCGCGCAAGTGCCCTTCGATCACCGAGGAGATGGCCACCGCCCGGGAGGCGGAGCGATAGGTCAGGCGATTGAAGCGCTTGTCCTTGACGGCTTGAGGCACCCGTCGTGTCAGCAGGTAAGGGGTGACGCGCAGGCGGTGCTGCAGATAGGCCCAGTGTACGGCCTTGGCCTCGTGGGCATGCACGAGATCGGCCGGCGGGGCAGCGAAGTGGCCGGCGAGCAGATGATCGGCAGGGATGATGGCGACGTCGAGATCCGCCAGCTCGACACGTAGTCGAGAGTCGTGCCGACATACCAGGCTCTGCCGAACGCCTCGCTCGGCCAGCGCACGAATCAGCAGCAGGGTCTGGCGCTCACCCCCCCGGAAACCTCGGGCCAGGTTGACGTGGCGTATGTGCAGTTCCGCCGCTGTGGCCATTACCATATCCGATCGAAGTCCTCGGCGTCGCGCACCTGGCGATCGCGCTGCAGCTCCAGCAGCTTGGCATACTTCAGGTAGGCGTTCACCGCGGAAGAGAGGGCGATGGAGGCACCATCGAGGCCCGAGGTGAAGCCGCGCTGGAACACGTACTTGCGCAGGAAGGCGTTGGCGCCATGCAGGAAGGGCGACAGGGAATTCGCCCGCTTGCCCTTGAGGTACATGATCTTGGCCGCGCGGGTGGAGAACCGCCCACTGGCCTTGGTGAACAGCTCCGCGAGGTTGGCAAAGGAGTAGTGTTCGATATCGGCATCCAGCCGGGTGACTTGGCTGGCCGTGATCGAGGCGTGCTGGCGGCTGTTGGAGAACGCCGTACGCTTCCTGTCGAACAGCCGTACGCAATGGTCGGGATACCAGCCACAGGTTCTGATCCAGCGCGAGCCGAGATGGTTGCGCCGCCTGAATGAGAACGCTTCGCATTTGCTGTCTTCCAGATCGAGACGCTCGATGGCTGCCACGACCTCGTCGGTCAGCCGCTCATCGGCATCGAGGGACAGCACCCAGCGGTGGCTGGCCTGGGCAGGCCCCACGTTCTTCTGGGGGCCATCACCCAGGTAGGGTTGCTTGATCAGGCGAGCCCCGGCCCGTTCGGCGAGCCGACAGGTCTCATCCGTGGAGCCGGAATCGACGACGATCAGCTCGTCGCAGACCCGCGCCAGGGATGCCAGGCAGGCCTCGATGTTCGCGGCCTCGTTCAGGGTGATGACCACGCCGGTGATGTTGGCCATAGGTCTCCTCGTCGCGGTGGTGACACTCGGTGGCCCAGGCATCTTAGCAAGAGGCGCCCGGGATCGCGGCCCTCTTATTGCGCATAGAAACGCTTGAGCGCCTGCATGGCCTCGAACACCGCCGGGGAAATCGTCTCCTCCAGCGGATCGAGTCGTCGATCGACCACCCTCCAGCCGCCGGTGCCATCGATCACCGTGATGCGCTCCTTCTCGATGACCGCATAGTCGAGATAGCTGCTGGCGACGACCCAGTCGTGATCGAGATCGGCCTGCAGCATGTCGCGCCCATGGCTGTAATCGCTGCTGGGGTTCGAACAACCCAGCACGTGGCGCATCAGGGTCGGCACCGCATCCAGGTGGCTCGTGGTCCCGTCGTGTTCACCGCTGGCAATACCCGGGCCGTGCAGGATCATCGGTACCCGGATCTGGGGCGCGGCGAAATGACTGTTGTGCCCCCAGTAGTTGTGGCCGAAATCGTTGAACGATTGGCCATGATCGCCGGTGACCACCAGCACGGTGTCGTCCCACTCCCCGCTGGTCTTGAGGTCTTCGATGACCCGAGCGATCAACTGGTCATCGAAATAGACGGCATTGCGATGCAGGTTGCGATACGGTGCCGGGTCCGTATCCGGCCCCAGTTTCAGGTAGTCCATGGTTGCCGCGGCGGGCTGGAAGGGCAATTCCATGCGTTCCGGTACGCTGTAGCCGTGGGGGGCGTCGTAGAACAGCAGGCTGAGCCAGGGCGCGGGGGTGTTCTCGCGGCGGCGTTTGGCCTGCCAGTCGAGCCAGGCCTTGGTCATGTTGCGGTCCCGGGCCACCGGCGTATCGCCCGGCGCCGCCGAGGGGAGTTCGGCTACCGAGGCGAAGATGGAACGATCGAAGCCGACGCTGTCCAGGCTGGCCGAGCTGAAGATGCCCAGGTCGTAGCCCTGCTCCTGCAGTCGCGAGACCAGCAGCGACGGTGTCTGGGTGTCCTGCAGCAGCCGATAATAGTTGCCGGTCAGGCCGTAGAACAGGCTCATCACGCCGGTGCGGGTGGCGTTGCCGCCGCTGTAGTGGTTCGTGTAACGGCGGCCCTCGTCTGCCAGGGCAGCATGCATCGCCGGGGTGTTCCCGGGGCCGTACTCGTCATGTCGCCAGGAGTCGATGAGGATGAACAGCACGTTCGGCGGGTCGTCTCCCGGAGTGCATTCGAGAGGAGCCTTCGGCCAGCGAAGCGTGTCTGCCGTCTGCCGGTTGAGATTGACCTGATCCGCCCGGGCCGCCCGAGGGTCGAGCCAGCCATGCTCCTTCATGAAATCCTTGGCGGTCGCCGGAAACAGCAATGGATAGATGCCGACCTGCTGGGTGACGCTCTTGCGATAGCGGGCGTCGGCCACGACGTGGACCGCATGACTGGCGATCATCGCCACCATCAGCAGCGTCACGCCCCGCCAGAGCGGCAGGCGCCAGGTACGCGGGGAGGCAAACAGCCGTGCGGCCAGCCAGGCCTCGGCGATCAGCAAGCCCAGGGCGATACCACCCACGGTGAGCCAGGTGGAGAGCGTGAAGCTGAAGATATCGCCGTTCTTGTCATTGAGAAACAGCGATACCATGAAATGGTTTATATGGAAGCGATATTGCGCGTAGACCCCGGTGTCAAGCAGCAACAGCCACAGCCCGGCGGTGGCCAGCAGCGCGGCGGGGAGCCACAGCACGCGGCGGGGCACGACCAGCGCAAGCAGGCCCAACGGTATCCAGGCCAGCAACACGAGCAGCGCGAAATGCCCTGTCCAGGTCAGGATCAGGTAGCTCACGCCGAGCACATCCCCGGGCACTTCCAGATAGGGGACGTAGCGCAGGGCGATGAGCCAGACCGGCAGCAGGTTGACCAGTGCGAAGGCGAGACTGGCCCGCAGACGCTGCCTGCGGGGGGAGAGGAGGGTATCGGACATGGATCGGTGTGAACTCGTTACGATTGATGGTAGCCCTGCCACAACGGCCGCCAGCCGGTCCTGGCGTCATCGGGCGAGAAACGTGCCAGCGAGCGCTCGAGGCGTGCCAGGTTGGCTTGCTGCCAGCGTCCGGGGCGGCGCAGACGGCAACGATCCAGGTCGATCAGCCAGACCCGTCCATCCGCCGTCACGAGCAGGTTGCGGGCGTTGAGATCGACATGATCCAGCCCGGCCCGGTGAAATCGGCGAATGGTCGTGCCCACACGCTCCAGCAGCGCGGCATCGGCTTCGGGAAGCAGTTCCGCCAGGGTTCTGGCACCGATCAGGCGCACCGTCAGCAGGGCCGCTTCGTAGCTGGGCCCATGGCGTCGCACGAGCCCGGCGATCGGTTGCGGCACGGGAAGCCCCTCTTCATGCAGCAGGGCGGTCAGGCGCAGCTCTCGGAAGGCCCGGGTACGTTCTAGCCCTAGCCAGAGATAGCGCGAGTCGCTAAGACGTGCGGCGAAGCCGCCCCGGCGATAGCCGCGCAGTACCCACTGCCGATCACCGGCGGCCAGGCCGGCGGCGTCCACGAACAGACTCGAGCCACGCCCCGGCGCCTGGCCGATGACCGCCCCGCGGGCCTGCCAGAATGCGGCGGTGAACCAGGCCGGATCGGGCTTGATTTGTCGCGTGCCGTTG
This sequence comes from Modicisalibacter ilicicola DSM 19980, assembly GCF_900128925.1. GTDB lineage: Bacteria > Pseudomonadota > Gammaproteobacteria > Pseudomonadales > Halomonadaceae > Modicisalibacter > Modicisalibacter ilicicola. The sequence continues at coordinate 24,908 of NZ_FQUJ01000004.1, read as the reverse complement.
GCGTCCCATAGAATGCCGGCATCGTATAAGATAAATTCTTTTCCCGACTGGAGCGTCGCCAACCGCATGAAGCACCCTCTGCCCGCCCGTCCCACGCATCTCTGCGTGTTGCGGCTCTCCGCGCTGGGCGATGTCTGCAATCTGGTTCCTACCGTGCGTGCGCTGCAGCGTCAGTGGCCCGAGCTGCGTATTACCTGGATCATCGGTAAGGGGGAGCACAGTCTACTTTCTGGCCTCTCCGGGGTCGAGTTCATCGTCTACGACAAGGCCAGCGGATTTTCGGGCATGCGTGCACTCTGGCGCGAGCTTGGCGATAGGCGATTCGACGTGCTGCTGCACATGCAGCAGGCCCTGCGGGCGAGCGCCCTCTCCCTGGGGGTGAAGGCGGAGGTGCGGATCGGCTACGACAAGGCCCGCTCCAAGGATTGGCAACACTGGTTCACGCATCGACAGCTGGAGCCCCACCCGCGCGCCCACGTGCTCGAGTCGTTCATGGACTTCGCCCGGGCATTGGGGGTCGATCCGGCCATCACCGGATGCCCCGAATGGAATCTGCCGATTCCCGAGACCGCCTACGCCGAGGCTTCGCGCCTGACCGGCGAGACCGCCTATGCGCTGATCAGCCCTTGCGCCAATCCGCGCCTGCGCAATTTCCGCAACTGGTCGGCGGAAGGGTACGCCACGGTCATCGAGCACCTGTGGACCCAGTATGGTCTGAAGACCCTGCTCAGCGGCGGCAGCAGTTCCCAGGAACGGGAGATGGGCGAGCGCATTCGTGCCCTGGCGGCTTCGGAGGCAGTCATCGATGCCATCGGCAAGAGCTCGCTGAAGGGCTTGCTGGCCTTGATCGATCGCGCCGACGTGGTGATCGCCCCGGACTCGGGGCCTGTACATATGGCCAATGCCCTGGGCACGCCTACCGTGGGCCTCTATGCCACGACCAACCCGGATCGCGCGGCCCCCTATGGCTGGCGCGACTTCGTCGTCGATCGCTATCCCGAGGCGGTGCGCACCTACCTGCACAAGGAGCCCGACGAGATCGACTGGGGAGAGCGTGTCCGCCACCCGGACGCGATGGCGCTGATCCAGGCAGAAGACGTCATCGAACGCCTCGATGTGCTGCTGGCCTCTCGCCCCGATGCCACGACCATGGAGCCCCCACATGAAGTTTGATCTGACTGCCCTGGAACAGGCCCGCCTGCTGGTGGTGGGCGATGTCATGCTCGATCGCTACTGGCATGGCGGTACCTCGCGTATCTCCCCTGAGGCGCCGGTGCCCGTGGTGCGGGTGGGGGATGCCGAGGACCGCCCCGGCGGTGCCGCCAACGTGGCTCTCAACATCGCTTCCCTGGGGGGGCATGCCGCCCTGGCCGGGCTGGTGGGGGAGGATGGTAACGCCGATCTGCTCACGGCACGCCTGGAAGACGCCGAAGTGAGCGTTCACTTTCAGCACAGCACTGCGATACCCACGATCACCAAGCTACGGGTCATGAGCCGCAACCAGCAATTGATCCGCCTCGACTTCGAGGAGAACGTGTCCGGCGTGGACACCCGGGAGATGCTCGCGCGGGTCGAGGCGGCGCTGACCGACACCGACCTGGTCATCCTCTCCGATTACGGCAAGGGGACCCTCAACCGGGTCGAGGAGCTGATCGCCCTGGTGCGTGCCGCCGGCAAGCGGGTGCTGGTCGACCCCAAGGGCAGCGATTTCCGGCGCTACCGTGGCGCCAGTGTCATCACCCCCAATCTCGGGGAGTTCGAGGCCGTGGTCGGCCCCTGTCGCGACGATGCCGAGCTGGCCGAGAAGGGCGAGCATCTGCGTGGCGAACTCGATCTCGAGGCCCTGCTCATCACCCGCAGCGAGAAGGGCATGACCCTGATCCGGGCGGGGCACGCTCCGCTGCATCTGCCGACCCGAGCCCGGGAGGTCTTCGATGTCACCGGGGCCGGCGACACGGTGATCGGTGTACTGGGGCTGGCGCTGGCGGCCGGGCACGGCTACCCCGAGGCGATGACCCTGGCCAACCTGGCGGCCGGCCTGGTGGTGGCCAAGCCGGGCACCGCGACCTTGTCCGTTGCCGAACTCTACACCGCCCTGCATGGCGACAAGCTGGCGGAGTTCGGGGTGATCGAGGAGCCGGCGTTGATCGAGGCGGTACAGGCCGCCCAGGCGCGGGGTGAACGCGTGGTCATGACCAACGGCTGCTTCGACATCCTGCACGCCGGTCATGTCGCCTATCTCGAGCAGGCGCGACGGCTCGGCGATCGCCTGGTCGTGGCGGTCAACGACGACGCCTCCATTGCCCGGCTCAAGGGGCCGCGCCGGCCGATCAATCCCTTGCCGCGGCGCATGCAGGTGCTCAGTGGCCTGGGGGCCGTGGATTGGGTGGTCGCCTTCGGCGAGGACACGCCGGCACGCCTGATCGAGACGCTGCTGCCCGACGTCCTGGTCAAGGGCGGCGACTATCGGCCCGACGAGATTGCCGGCGGCGAGGCGGTCATCGCCAACGGCGGCGAGGTCAAGGTGCTGGACTTCGAGGATGGCGTCTCTACCACGGCGATGATCGCGACCATCCTCGATCGCGAGCGCTAGATGGCCGGGCCACGTCGATACCCGTGGGCACGCTGGCTATACAGTGCGGCACTCTATCTGCTCTCCCCTCTTGTATGGCGACGCGTGTGGCGTGAGTGGGTGCCTACTCACCTGCGCCGCGAACGGCTGGGGGCGATCGTTTCAGAGAGTGGATGCCCCAGACTGTGGCTGCATGCCGCCTCGGTGGGCGAGGTGCAGGCGGCGCGCCCTCTGATCGAGTCCCTGAGGCAGCGCTATCCCCGCCATCGCCTGGTCGTCACGACCATGACGGCGACTGGCGCCGAGCGAGTCAAATCGCTTTTTGAAGACGAAGTGAGTCATTACTTCGTCCCTTTGGACTTTCCGGGCGCGGCCGATCGCTTCATCGCCCGGTTGCGACCGGAGATGGCCCTCTTCTTCGAGACCGAACTGTGGCCCAATCTGCTGCACGCGTGCCATCGGCGAGGTATCCCGGTGGCGGTGGTCAACGGTCGGCTGTCGGCAAAGGGTCTGCGGGGTTACCAGCGTGTTCGTGCGCTGATGGCGGATGCGCTGGGCAAGGTCGACTGGCTGGCCGCCAAGTCCGAACAGGACGCCGAGCGCTTTCGCACCCTGGGCATGCCGGTTGAGCGAACATCGGTCGTCGGCTCGCTGAAGTTCGATATACCCCTTGACGACGCTACTTGCATTGATAGTGAGCGCTTACGCATTGAGAGGGAGACGCGTCCGGTTTGGATCGCGGCCTCGACCCATGCCGGCGAGGACGAGCAGGTACTGATGGCGCATGCCGGGTTACGCGAACACCATCCCGACGCGCTGCTGATCCTGGTGCCGCGTCATCCGCAGCGCTTCGAGGAGGTCGCCGCCCTCTGCCGGCGCCGGGGCGAGCGCGTGGCCCGGCGCTCCCTGGACGAGCCGGTGCAGGCCGACACCACGGTCTATCTGGGGGACACCATGGGCGAACTGATGGCGCTCTACGGCACCGCCGATCTCGCCTTTGTCGGTGGCAGTCTGGTGCCCATCGGCGGTCACAACCTGCTCGAGCCGGCCTCCCTGGGCGTGGCGGTGCTCAGTGGCCCGGAACTGGCCAATTTCGAGGATGTCGCCGAGGTATTGCGCGAGGCCGGGGCACTGATCGAGGTGGCAGACGCCTTCGCTCTCGGCGAGGCGTTGATCGCGCTGATGGACGATCCGGAGGCACGCCACCGCCAGGGGGTGGCGGGGAGAGAGGTCATTGCCGCGAATCAAGGTGCGCTGCAGCGCACCCTGGAAGGCCTGGACAGCTTCCTTCGCAAGTAAGCGCTCACTCTTCATGTTTCGTCAGGCGTTCCACTCCCTGGTCGGTGCCCAGCAGCAGCAGGTCCGCGGGGCGATGGGCAAACAGGCCGTTGGTCACCACGCCGACGATGTTGTTGAGTGCAAACTCGATCTCCCGGGGCTCTTCGATCAAGAAGTCGTAGCAGTCGAGGATCTGGTTGCCGTTGTCGGTGATCACGCCGTCGCGATAGACCGGCGTGATGCTGCGCGTGACCAGTTCCCGGGCGACGTAGGAGCGCGCCATGGGGATCACCTCGACGGGCAGGGGGTACCCCCCCAGCACCTCGACCCGCTTGGAGGCGTCGGCGATGCAGATGAAGCGCTCGGCACAGGCGGCGACGATCTTCTCCCGGGTCAGTGCCGCGCCACCGCCCTTGATCATCTCCAGGCGCGGATTGATCTCGTCCGCGCCATCGACATAGACGGGGACGGTGCCGACATGATTGAGCTCGAAGACATCGATACCGTGGCCTTTCAGGCGTTCCGCGCTTGCCCTGGAGCTGGCCACCGCGCCCTGGAAATCGTGACGCAGCTCGGCGAGCAGGTCGATGAAGTGGTCGGCCGTGGAGCCGGTACCTACGCCGATCACGCTGTCCTTGGCCAGCAGAGGTCGGATTTCATCGATGGCGGCGACGGCCACCGCACGCTTGAGGGCGTTCTGATTCATGAGAGGACTCGTTGGCCAGTGGTAAAAATGCCATTATAGGCGATCCCATGGTCGCGGTAACCGCCGAGGCTGGACGGTGGTCAGCCGCCTCTGTTAACAATGGGAACTTTGCCAGCCGTCCGCCTTGCGCGGCTTTCAGGACATCCGGATGCTCGAAGACACCGTCAAGAAGATTCTCCAGGCCCGCGTCTACGAAGCGGCTCGCGAGACACCCATCACCCCTGCTCCCTTCCTGTCGCGTCGCCTCAACAATCAGGTACTGATCAAGCGCGAGGATCTTCAGCCGGTCTTCTCCTTCAAGATCCGCGGTGCCTACAATCGCATGGCGCAGCTGAGCGATGCCCAGAAGGCCAAGGGCGTGATTGCCGCCTCGGCGGGCAACCACGCCCAGGGACTGGCGCTGGCGGCGAAACTGATGGGGGTGAAGGCGGTCATCGTGATGCCGCGCATCACCCCGGAGATCAAGGTGCAGGCCGTGCGGGCCCGGGGCGCCCGGGTCGTGCTGCGCGGCGATGCCTTCAGCGAGGCGCTGGCCCACGCCCGGGAATTGATCGAGGAGCATGGCTACACCTATGTGCCGCCCTTCGACGATCTCGACGTGATCGCCGGGCAAGGCACGGTCGGCATGGAGATCCTGCGCCAGCATGCCGGACGTCTCGATGCCATCTTCGTGCCGGTCGGCGGCGGTGGCTTGATCGCCGGGGTGGCGGCCTACGTCAAGTACCTGCGACCCGAGATCAAGGTCATCGGTGTCGAGGCCGAGGACAGCGCCTGTCTCAAGGCCGCCCTGGAGGCCGGCAAGCGCGTGACCCTCAAGGAGGTGGGCGTGTTCGCCGAGGGGGTGGCGGTGGCGCAGATCGGCGAGGCACCCTTCGCCATCATGCGGGATCTGGTCGATGAAGTGATCACCGTCAACACCGACGAGATGTGCGCCGCGGTCAAGGATATCTTCGAGGACACCCGGGCGGTGGCCGAAACCTCGGGGGCCCTTTCCCTGGCCGGCCTCAAGAAGTACGTGCAGCAGAGAGGCGTCGAGGGCCAGACGCTGCTGTGCATCAACTCCGGGGCCAACACCAACTTCGATCGCCTGCAGCATATCGCCGAGCGCACCGAGCTCGGCGAGCAGCGCGAGGCGATCCTGGCGGTGACCATTCCCGAGCGGCCGGGCAGCTTCAAGAGGTTCTGCAAGATCATCGGCCGGCGCATGGTCACCGAGTTCAACTACCGCTACGCCGATCCCGACCAGGCCCACATCTTCGTCGGCGTGCAGGTCAAGCCCGGGGGCGAGGATCGGGAGGAGGTGATCCGCAAGCTGCGCGAGGCGGACTATCCGGTGGAGGATCTTACCGACAATGAGCTGGCCAAGCTGCATATTCGCCACCTGGGCGGCGGTCGCCCCAGGCAGCGCTTCGACGAGCAGGTCTATCGCTTCGAGTTTCCCGAGCGCCCCGGCGCCCTGATGAACTTCCTCACCCATCTGCCCGCGGACTGGAACATCTCGCTGTTCCACTACCGCAATCATGGCGCGGCCTATGGTCGGGTGCTGGTCGGCATGCAGATTCCCGACGGGGACCGAGGGCATGTCGAGGAGCATTTCGACGAGATCGGCTATCGCTACTGGAAGGAAAGCGACAACGTGGCCTACCGCCTGTTCATGGCATGAGTGCACTCGACAACAGGGCCATCGCGTCTTGCGTTATCTAATTGAACGATATTAAGCCTCTTTTCACCCGTTTGATTTACATTTTTCGTCCTATCATGACGTTGGAAGGCACTTGGCGGGCCCCACCCTATCTCAGGCGAGGGAGAGCGAAGGAAGTACTAACGCCAGAGCGCTTTCCAGCGGGGCCGTGCGTGAAAAGGCATGCCGATGACTATTGTCATTCTTTTTTCGCAGCCCTATAGTCGGGCCTGCCAAGAGGCAGCAATGTGAAATCTTTCGGAGTCGTTAGGCCATGAAACGCAAGCCTGATCTGATCATGGCGCTGATGCTTATCTTCGTGCTCGGCGTCGTCGCGACCGGGTATGCTCAGGCGGTGGTCGGAGGCTGAGCCTCGCTTCTCGTAACCTGTTGATACCGCATCCGCGCCTGGAGTTTGTCTGTCTTCCGACCGGTAGATGGCTCATCGCCATCTACCGGTTTCTGTTTCTGTGGCCCATTCGGGGACGAATGACATGCCGGTCGCTGACGATGGCGTCCAGGGGCACGTCCCAGGGCGCGACCGGCAAGTGCTCGACCTGCTGGCAGTGATGAGCGACTCCGACCAGCCGTGGCCGAGGATGGCGATGGCGGATGAACGCGAAGCTGCGGTCATAGAAACCACCCCCCATGCCCATCCGATTACCCTCGTCGTCGAAGCCCACCAGGGGCAGCAGCACCAGGTCCAGCGCCCAGGCCGGCAACCGCCGCGCCCGGTGCGCGCCATGGCGGGTGTGGGGCTCGCTGATGCCGAAGCGATTGGTGAGCATGGGAGTGCCGGCATGATAGTGCACGAACCATAGACGGTTGTGGGAAAGCGGATGCAGAACCGGCAGATAGGCCTTCGCGCCTCGGCGATGCAGCCACCCCAGCAGGGGCGTCGGGTCGATCTCGTGATCGTTGGGCAGGTAGAGCGCCACACGGCGGGCACGCTGTACCTCGGGCAGGCAGCGCAAGCGACGGCACAGCGCCAAGGCAGCCTGTCGCTGCTCGCGCGCCGTCAGGGACCGACGTCGGCGGCGTAGTTCCTTGCGTAACGTCTTGCGCTGTTGAGGCGACACGGAGGGATCAGACAAGACGGTGACTATCCTTCCTGCAGCGTAGAGTAAGGAGTTCCCCAGAATGCCGCTGCCGTTCTGGCCCTTGAACCCACTGGTTCAAGGTGGGTGGCCGCAGACAGACCGTCAGGCTTTCCGTCGCACGGACATGCACACGGGTCTGTCTAGCAATTGGCCCCCTGGGTACTGCGCATAGGCTCGAGGGACTATAAACGACTGGCGTACATCCCAGGGAACATCCCAATCCTAACAGAGCCGAGGGCAGGGCCAAAGGGCTGTTTTGGATCGTGGCTCGCTAGCGGCCGGCATCGACGGCGCTGAGCGCCTGCTCAAGACGTTCGTTGAGCCGGCTCAGACTGGCCTCGTTCTCGCGCCGCTCTTCCACATGGCGCAGCAGCTCGTGGGTGATGTTCAGCGCGGCCATGATGGCGATCTTCTCGGCACCCAGGACCTTGCCTCGGGAATGGATGCCATGCATGGCACGATCGAGATAGCGTGCCGCGCGATTGAGCTCGTCCTGCTCCTCCGGCGGGCAGGCGATGACATAGGAGCGTCCCAGCAGCGTGATCTCGGTGGTTGGCCGTGTAGCGTCCGTCATGTCAGGCTCCCGGGAGAGTGGGCCAATTCAGTCCACGATACGGTAAGATGAAACCAGTCTGGAGCCACTATAGAGAGGCGGCATCGACCGGTCAACGCAGCCCGGATCACGCTCCCTGGCCGGTTTCCCTTTCGCCAACCCCCACTGGAGAACGCATGTCCATCATCAACGATCAGCTCGATTTCTCCACCGTCGCCGATGTCTTCCTCGCCCACGGCAGCCTGCAATCGCCCGCCTTTCTCGACGGACGACTGAGCGCCGAACTGGCGTTGCATGACCTGCCGGCACAGCAGTGGCTGGAAGAGGTGAGCGCCGCGCTGGGGGTCGAGCAGCCCCGGGATCGCGAGGACGCCGAGGTGCTGCTGGGATGGCGCCGCCAGACCCTGGATGCCCTCTCGGCCCCGGAGCTCAACTACGAGCCTCTGCTCCCGGATGATCTGTTCTCCCTGGCCGAGCGCGCCCGGGGGCTCAAGGAGTGGACCCTGGGCTTTCTCGAGGTGGTCAGCGAAGTCGGCGCCCCTACCCGGGACGCCTGGTCCGCCAATCTGCGCGAAGCCCTGGAGGACCTGGAAGCCCTGGCGAGCATCGACGAGCTCGCCCTGGAGGACAGCGCCGACAACGAGAACGACCTGTTCGCCCTGGCCGAGCATGCGCGCATGGCCGCCATGCTGCTCTATACCGAGCAGCATCCCGGTAGCCCGCAGGTGGAACAAGCCGACGACGACGCCGTGCAATAAGGACGCTACGATGTCACACCCGCCCTTGCCGCATCCGGAGGCGATCAGCCTCGACGAGTACCGCCGACGGCGCCAGACGCTGATGGCCTCGCTGCCTCCCGGGAGCGCCGTACTGCTGCCCTCGGCCACCCTGACGATCCGCAACCGCGACAGTGAATACCCCTTTCGTCAGGATAGCGACTTCCACTACCTGACCGGCTTCCCCGAGCCGGACGCCCTGCTCCTGTTGCTGCCGGATCGCGAAGCGGGCGAAGTGGTGCTCTTCTGCCAGGACAAGGACCCGGCGCTGGAGACCTGGACCGGCAGCCGCATCGGTGCCGCGGGAGCGGTCGAGCATCATGGCATGGATCAGGCCTTCGAAAACGCCGAACGCAAGGCCCACCTCGCCACTCTTCTCGACGGACGCGAGCTCCTCTACCTGCCTCTGGACGATGCCGCTGCCCTGGCGAGCGCCGAGGCGGTGCGCGGTGAACTCCGCGATCGCCAGCGCCAGGGAGCAAGACCGCCGAGCGGCTTCGTGGAGGTCACCAGGCTGATTCACGAGCAGCGCCTGATCAAGAGCGAGGCTGAGCTGGCGCTGATGCGTCACGCCGGCGCCATTTCCGCCCTGGGTCACGCGCGCGCCATGCGCACCGCACGCGCAGGACTGCACGAATATCAGTTGCAGGCGGAGCTCGAGCACGAGTTCCGCTGGCAGGGCGCCAGCGCGCCCGCCTATGGCACCATCGTCGGGAGTGGCGCCAATGCCTGCGTGCTGCACTATATCGACAATGCCGCCAGGCTCGAGGATGGCGATCTGGTGCTGATCGACGCCGGCGCCGAGTTCGCGCTCTATGCCGGCGACATTACCCGTACCTTCCCCGTCAACGGGTGTTTCAGCGCCGTGCAGCGGCAGGTCTATGGCATCGTCCTGGCGGCTCAGCAGCACGCCATCGAGGCGGTCCGACCGGGGGCCACCCTGAGCGAGATCCATCAGGGGGTCGTGCGCGACCTCACCCGAGGGTTGATCGAGCTGGGGCTGCTAGAGGGAGGGCTCGAGGCACGGATCGAGGACGAGAGCTACAAGCGCTTCTATCCGCATTCGACCTCACACTGGCTGGGCCTCGACGTGCATGATGTCGGGGCCTACCGCCAGGACGGCGAGCCGCGCCCCTTGCGAGCGGGCATGGTGCTGACGGTGGAGCCCGGGTTGTATCTGCCCGATGAGGAGGACATTCCCGAAGAGCTGCGCGGCATCGGCATTCGCATCGAGGATGACGTGGCCGTCACGCAATCCGGCCACGCGGTGTTGACGGCCGGTGTGCCCAAGCAGGTGGCCGAGATCGAGGCGCTGATGGCGCAGGGCTAAGGGAATTTCCGTAGCCGGCCATCATTCATACGTAAATTACGTAAAACGCAATATTTATTACACGAGGTATCCCATGCCGCGCACTCACCATGTAGATATTGCCATCGTCGGCGGCGGCTTGGTGGGCGCCAGCCTGGGGTGCGCCCTGGCACCGTTGATTCGCCAGGGAGGCTTGCGGGTGGCCGTGATCGAGGCGGCGCCGCTGCCCAATGCCGATCTCGAGGGTTACCAGCCGAGCTTCGATGCCCGGGCCAGCGCCATCGCTCAGGGCTCGCGTCAGCATTTCCAGACCCTGGGCATCTGGCAGGACATGGCCCGCGAGGCCCAGCCCATCTCGCTCATCCATGTCAGCGAGCAGGGCCGGCTGGGGGCCACGCGACTCACCGCCGAGGAACTGGGCGTCGAAGCCCTGGGCTACGTATTGCCCAATGCCTGGATGGGTCGGGTACTGCACGCTCGGCTCACCGAACTCGATCTCGACTGGCACTGCCCGGCCAAGGTCGAGAAGATCACGCCCCAGGCCGGTGGCCATTGCCTGGATCTTTCGGATGGCGACCGCCTGCAGGCGGGCCTGACCGTGCTGGCCGATGGCGGCCGCTCGGGACTCAAGGAACAGCTGGGCATCGCCAGTCGCGAAACCCCCTATGAACAGACGGCGCTGATCGCCAATCTCGAGGTCAGTGAGCCGCACCATGGCGTCGCCTTCGAGCGGTTCACCCGGGAAGGACCGCTGGCACTATTGCCCCTGGGCGGTGATCGCATGGAGCTGGTATGGACCCATGCCAGTGGCACGGAAGGCGAGACCCTGGCCCTCGGTGACGCCGACTTCCTGACCCGGCTGCAGCGGGTGTTCGGCGAACGCGCCGGCCGTTTCAGGCGCGTCGGCCGCCGCCACGCCTACCCGTTGTCCCTGGTCACCGCGGATGAGGTGGTGCGTCCCGGTCTGGCGGTCCTGGGCAATGCCGCCCACGCCCTTCACCCGGTGGCGGGCCAGGGCTTCAACCTGGCGCTGCGCGGCGTGATGGACCTGGTGGCGGCGCTCGAACAAGGTGTCGTCGAAGGCCAAGCCCCGGGCGACATGGCGATCATGAATGCCTTCGAGAGGCGTCGTGCCAATGATCGTCGCAACGTGATTCGCTTCAGCGACGGGTTGATTCGCCTGTTCGGCATCACCCATCCGCTGCTTTCCCACGCCCGGGCCGCGGGCCTGGTCGGCCTCAACCTGACCGGCCCGCTGCGTCGCACGCTGGCCAGGCGTGCCATGGGACTCGAACGCTGAGGACCGGCTCCTGATCTACCGAACTCGGCAATACATCGTTGAAAGTGACTCATGCTTAAGGAGTGAAGAGCGATGCAGGAAACGGATTCTCAGGCAGAGGTGATCGTCGTGGGCGGCGGCCTGGTCGGCGCCGCGCTTGCCGCCCTGCTCGGCGAGGCGGGTGTCGCGGTCAGCGTGCTCGACGCACGGCCAGGGCCCCTCGACGAGGAAGCTGTCGGTCGAGGACAGCCTGCCCAGCGGGTCAGCGCCGTGACCCCGGTCAGCCAGCGCCTGATGGAGGGGCTCGGCATCTGGTCGCGGTTACGTCGGATTTCCCCCTACACCGGCATGCAGGTCTGGGAGGCCGAAGGCAGCGGCGAAATCGCCTTCGATGCCGAGCAGGCGGGTACGCCGGTGCTCGGGCATATCGTCGAGAACGAGGTGATGCTGGCGGCCCTCGAAACGCGCCTGGCGGCGCTACCCTGCGTCGACCAGCTGTTCGACGCCCGGGTCGAGGCCTTGCAGACCACCGCGATAGGGCGGCGACTGATACTCGCCGATGGACGGCGCCTGGCGGCGCCCCTGGTAGTGGCGGCCGATGGCGCCCGTTCCCGGCTGCGCGAACTGGCGGGTATCGAGGTCAGCGCCCGGGACACCGGCCAGACCGCCGTGGTCACCACGGTACGCACCGAACGCGTGCACGGTGGCGTGGCACGGCAGATCTTCCTGCCCACCGGTCCGCTGGCCTTCCTGCCCCTGAGCGTCGACGGCGACACCCGCTACTGCTCCATCGTCTGGTCAACCACCCCGGACGAGGCCAGGCGACTCGTCGACCTGTCTCGAGACGTCCTGGGCAACGCGCTGGCGTCGGCCTTCGAGCATCGCCTGGGCGCGGTCGAGGTCATCGACGCCGCCGTTGCCATTCCCCTGACCCAGCGCCATGCCAGCCATTATGTCGAGCCGGGGCTGGCCTTGGTGGGCGATGCCGCCCACAGCATCCATCCCCTGGCGGGACAGGGCGTCAATCTGGGCTTCATGGATGCGGCCGTGCTTGCCGAGGAGCTGGTCGAGGCACGCCGGCGCGGCGCCGAACTGGGGGATCCGCGCATCCTTTCCCGCTATGCGCGACGCCGGCGCGGCGACAACACGGCAATGCTGGCGCTCATGGACGGTTTCCGCCTGCTGTTCGGCGCCGAGAACCCGGCCTTGCGCCTGGCCCGCAACATCGGGCTGTCCGGGGTCGATCGCCTGCTGCCTCTCAAGCGCTTGTTGATGCGCCAGGCCATCGGCGAGCGCGGGCGTCTGCCGGCGAGCTGCCGCTAGGCCTGTCTCGGCTCACTGGCGGGATTGAGATGGCCGTCGTTCCAGCACGTTGAGCGCCTTGAGCAGGTTGAGGGCCTCACCGAGCTGGTAGTCCTTGACCGGGGCGCTGCCGGAGGCCTGGGACTCCTGGTTGCCGTTGGGGTTGGCCAGGCGTCCGCTGAGATCCGACTCGCGGATGCCGAAGTCGTTGCCCTCGGCGACTTCCAGGCGGCCGCGCACCACTTCCACATCCGGGGCGATGCCCTTGGCCTGGATCGAGCGACCGTCCGGCGTGAAGTAGAGGGCGGTGGTCAGTTTCACGCCATCGCCGTTGCCGAGCGGCATGACCTGCTGCACCGAGCCCTTGCCGAAACTGGTGGTGCCCATGATCACGGCGCGACGCTGATCCTGCAGGGCGCCGGCGACGATTTCCGCCGCCGAGGCGCTGCCGCCGTTGATCAGCACCACCATCGGCACCTCCGGGGCGGCGGTGTCGGGGGTGGCGCTGAAACGCATGTCGCTGTCGGGAAGCCGGCCTTCGGTATACACCACTAGACCGCTGTCGATGAAGGCATCGGCCACCTCGATGGCGCTGTTCAGCACGCCACCAGGGTTGTTGCGCAGGTCGAGGATCAGGCCGTCCAGGGGCGCCTTCTCGGAGAGGTTCCCGAGCGCATCGCGTACCTGCTTGCCGGTGCTGTTCTGGAACTGGCTGATGCGCAGGTAGCCGTAGCCCGGCTCGAGCATCTCGCTCTTCACGCTTTCGTTGCGGATGATCTCGCGGGTCAGGGTGACGGTGCGCGGCGAATTCTCGCCCTCGCGCAGGATGGTGAGCTCGATCTCGGAGCCCGGTTCACCACGCATCAGTGTCACCGCCTCCTCGAGGGAGAGGCGGTCGGTGACCTTGCCATCGATGCGCAGGATGGCGTCCCGGGGCTGAAGGCCGGCTTCCGCCGCCGGGGTGTCGTCGATGGGGGCGATGACCGTGAGCTGCCCATCCTGCATGCCCACCTCGATGCCGATGCCGCCGAACTCGCCTTCGGTGGATTCGCGCAGTGCCTCGAAATCCTTGCTGGACAGGTAGGTCGAGTGGGGGTCGAGTTCGCCGAGCATGCCGCGCATGGCATTGCGCAGCAGCGTCGAATCGTCCACCTCGTCGACGTAGGCTCGCTTGATGCGCTCGAACACCTCGGCGAAGGTCTGGATGTCGGCCACCGGGAGGTCGTCATCGGCCTGCTGCTCGGGGGCACCTAGGGCGACCGGCGACAGACCGATCATGAGGGCGGGGAGTAGCCAGGTCAGGCGAGGAAGGCGCATTCTCTCTCTCACATCGTTGAAACAGGGGATCAGCATAGCGCCACGGTGAGGGGCGGCGCTACATCTTGTCACGTCGCCGGCCGAGCGTCAGCGCTGACCGATCCACTGGTTCGGATCGATCGGCTTGCCGGCGCGGCGCACCTCGAAATAGAGCGCCGGGCGCGGACGACCACCGGTGTTACCTACGGCAGCGATGACATCGTTTCGTTCGATGCGCTCGCCCACCGCGACATCGAAGCTCTGCACATGGGCGTAAAGCGACATGATGTCGTCACCGTGGTCGAGGATCAGCAGGTTGCCGAAGCCGCGCATCCAGTCGGCGAAGACCACCCGGCCGGGGTGAATGGCCTTGACGGCAGCGCCCTCGGCGGCGGCGATCACCAGGCCGTTGCGATTGATGCCTTCGCCGCTGCCGAAGGCCGAGAGCACCTTGCCCTGGACCGGCCAGGGCAACTTGCCCTTGGTATCGGCGATCGCCGTGGAAGGGGGTGGCTCCTCGAGGCGCTTGAGCTCGTCGCGGATCCGTTCGAGCATTTGCTCGGCTTCCGCGCGCTCCTTGTCGAGCTGCGCCAGGCGGGATTTCTCGTCGGCATAGCGGGCGTCGAGCTTGGCGAGCAGGGCTTCGCGCTCGCGGGTGCGCTGGACCAGGGTGGCCCGCTGTGTCTCCAGCTCTCCCATCAGGTCATCGAGGCGTTCACGACGCTGGGCGAGAGCGGCCCGGTTCTCGGCCAACTGCTCGTCCAGGCGGGCGAGGGTGTCGATGCGTTCGTTGCGCGCCCGAGAGAGACGGTTGAGATAGGTTTGCAGCCGATCGAGCCGTGCCGGGTCATCCTGATTGAGCAGCAGCTTGAGCTGCGGCGAGCGTCCCAGCCGGTAAAGTGCCTGGATCTGGACGGCCAGGGCCTGGCGCTGTTCGCCCCGCTCGATGCGCAATGCCTCGCGCTGCTGCTCGAGCTCGTGTATCTCGTCATCGAGCTGGCGGCGCTCGGCCTGAAGCCGGTCGAGTCGCCGATGCGTTTCGCCAAGCGCCGTCTCGACCGCCTCGAGCTGCCGGCTGGCGTCGCCGCGTGCCTCGCGGGTCCCTTTCAGGCGTTCGGTCAGCGCCTGGATGTCCTCACTGATGGCGTCGACCCGAGCCGCGGCTTCCCGTTCGCTCGACTGGGCCAGGGCCAGCGGGCCCTGGACGAGCAGCGGCAGGAGGGCGAGGGCGACAGCGTGACGAATTCTGCCGGGCATCGCCGCTATCAGGAGTATTCGACCAGCACGTCGCCGGTCATCTCGTCGGGAATCGCTTCGCCCATCATGGTCAGCAGGGTCGGGGCGATATCGCACAGGCGCCCCCCTTCCTTCAGGCGGACCTGGCGCTTCGTGACGTAGATCAACGGCACCTCGAAGGTGGTATGCGCGGTCTGGGGCGCGCCGGTGTCGGGGTTGATCATCTGTTCGGCATTGCCGTGATCCGCGGTGATCAGGCATTCGCCCCCGGCGCGCTCGATGGCCTCGACCACCCGGTCGACGCATTCGTCCAGCACTTCCACTGCCTTGACCGCGGCATCGAACTTGCCGGTGTGACCGACCATGTCGCCGTTGGCGTAGTTGCAGACGATCAGGTCGAAGGTTCCCGCATCGATCGCCGCGACCAACCGATCGGTGACCTCCACCGCACTCATCTCGGGCTTCTCGTCATAGGTCTTGACTTCCTGGGGCGAGGGGATCAGCTCGCGCGTCTCGCCCGGGAATTCGGCCTCGCGGCCGCCGGAGAAGAAGAAGGTGACGTGGGCGTATTTCTCGGTCTCGGCGATGCGAAGTTGGGTCATGCCGCGATCGGCGATCACTTCGCCCAGGGTGTTGTGCAGATCGGAGGGAGGGAACGCGCAATCGGCCGGGATGTTCGCGGCGTATTCGGTCAGCATCACCAGCCCCCGGCCGGCAAGCCTGGGCCGGGCTTGGCGCTTGAAGCCCGTGAAATCGTCCTCGACGAAGGCGCGGGTCAGTTCCCGGGCGCGATCGGCGCGGAAGTTCATGAAGATCGCGGCATCGCCGTCCGCCATGACGACGGCGTCGTCCTGCGGCCGGATACTGGTGGCCGCGACGAACTCGTCGGTCTCGCCGCGTTCGTAGGCGGCGGCAAGGCCGGCCTCGGCGGATTCGGCGACATACTCGCCTTCTCCTTCGGTGATCACCCGATAGGCCTTCTCGACCCGCTCCCAGCGGTTGTCGCGATCCATGGCGAAGTAGCGCCCGACGATCGAGGCAACGAACCCCTGGTTCTGGCCCACCAGTTCGGCCAGTTTGGCGTTGGTGCGCTCGAGAGAATCTCGGGCGCTTTGCGGCGGGGTGTCGCGGCCATCCAGGAAGGCGTGCACGTAGATCCTCTTGGCCCCGCGACGGGCGGCCATCTCGGCCATGGCCAGGATATGCTCCTCGTGGCTGTGCACGCCGCCGGGGGAGAGCAGCCCCAGCAGATGCACGGCGCGGTCGGCCTCGACCGCCGCGTCGACCGGGCCGGTCAGGGCAGCGATGTCGTTCAGCCCGTCGTCTTCGATGGCCTTGGTGATACGGGTGAAGTCCTGGTAGACGATGCGTCCGGCGCCCAGGTTCATGTGGCCGACCTCGGAGTTGCCCATCTGCCCCTGGGGCAAGCCGACGTATTTGCCATCGGTGTGCACCAGGCCGCTGGGGTAGCGCTGCGTAAGAGCATCCATCACCGGGGTCCTGGCGGCGGCAATGGCGTTGTGCTCGGGATTGTCGCTGTGGCCATAGCCATCGAGAATGATCAGCGCCACCGGACGGGGACGAGAAGATGTAGGGCTGTTTGACATGGAGAGGCTCTCGCTGCTTGGCGTGGTGGGACTCGCCGCACGGCTGGGGTGCGCATCCGTTCGCGACTCGTGGTTTCTGGCGTCATCATACCGCAGGGGGCGCCGAGCGTCACAGCCACGCCAGGCACTGCCTGAAAAGTCGGCACGCGCAGACCCCTTTCGGGCACTGCCTGGTGACGGACGCAGGGCGATGGCTTGTGTATACTGGGGCGCGCCATTTCCAACGCGCCACTCTTCAACAAGCGTCAACAAGAGCTATCCGGACCCATGATCGATCAGTTGTTCGAATTCATTCAGAATCATCCGTTGCTGGTGGGGGCCTTCGTGGCCGTACTCGCCGCCTGGCTCGCCTACGAGTTCCAGCGCGGTAATCACGGGGTCGATTCCGGCCAGGCCACCGCGCTGATCAATCGCGAGGACGCCGCCGTCGTCGACATTCGCGATGCCAACGACTTCAAGGCCGGCCACATCGCCGGTGCCCGCAACATTCCTCAGAGCAAGCTCGACGATCGGATGAGCGAGCTCGACAAGTTCAAGGAAAAGCCGGTCATCGTCGTCTGCAAGCACGGCCAGGCGTCGGGCATGGCCGTGGCCAAGCTGGCCAAGGCCGGGTTCACCCGGGCGGTCAAGCTCAAGGGGGGCATGGCGCAGTGGCAGGCCGACAACCTGCCCGTGGTCAGAAAGTAAACAATCGTTCCAGTGTTCTAAAGGAAGCATCAACATGGCGGAAGAGAACAATCAGGCTGCACAGGGCCAGGACCAGCAGCAGTTGCAGTTCGCGCTGCAGCGCATCTACGTCAAGGACATCTCCTTCGAGTCGCCCAATTCTCCCAAGGTCTTCCAGGAAGCCTTCAAGCCCAAGGTCAACGTCGACCTGGGCACCCACAGCACCCAGGTGGGAGAGGACCTCTACGAGGTCGTGGTCAAGGTGACCGCCCAGATCAACCACAGCGAGACCGGCAACACCTGCTTCCTGGCCGAGATCGAGCAGGGCGGCCTGTTTCGCATCACCGGCCTGCAGGGCGATCAGCTGGATCACACCCTGGGGGCCTTCTGCCCCAATGTGCTGTTTCCCTATGCCCGGGAGTGCATCGACAACCTGGTCAGCCGTGGCAGCTTCCCTCCGCTGATGCTGGCGCCGGTGAACTTCGAGGCGATGTATGCCCAGAAGAAGCAGCGTCAGGCGGAAGGCAGCGAGACCACGCAATAGGTCGGCGTCGGGATGAGCGGGCCGCGGATATACGTCGATGCGCTGCTCGAGCCTGGCGCCGAACTGGTGTTGCCCGAGGGGGCGGCGCGGCACGTGGTCACGGTGCTGCGTCTGAAGGAAGGCGCGCCGCTGACGTTGTTCGACGGCCACGGCAACGAGGCCGAGGCCGAACTCGTCGCGGCCACGCGCAAGCGGGTGGTGGCGCGCATCGATACGCTTGCGCCGGGTCGCGGTGAGTCGTCACTGGCGGTGCATCTCGGCCAGGCGATCTCCAAGGGCGATCGCATGGACTACGCCATCCAGAAGGCCGTCGAACTGGGGGTGACGGCAATCACGCCGCTCTATACCGAACATGGCGACGTGAGGCTGAAGGGCGAGCGCGAGACGAGAAAGCACGCCCACTGGCGAGCGGTGGCCATCAGCGCCTGCGAGCAGTGCGGGCGTGCCTCGCTGCCGACGATACACGCGCCCCGGCCCCTGGACGGCTGGCTGGTCGAGCGGGACGAAGCGCTGCGCCTGATGCTGCATCCAGGCACGTCGTCGGTCTGGCGCGATGTGCTGGAGGTCGCCACGGCTGCCCTGCTGGTCGGTCCCGAGGGCGGGCTTGCCGAGGGAGAAGTCGAGCGCGCCCGGGAGGCGGGGTTCATGGCGCTGACCCTCGGCCCGCGCATCCTGCGCACCGAGACCGCCCCCGTCGTCGCGCTGAGCCTGTTGCAGCATTATTTTGGCGACCTCTGAAGGAATCACTACATAAATGCCTGCTCGGACGAATCGCTGCGTTGCGCGGTACTCGAAGACTCGCCTAACCTCATGTTATGTCTCGTCTTCTGTGTTCCGGGCGCCTTGCGCTTCATTCCGCTCGGCTATTTAGGCAGCGATTCCTCAACGTCTTGGTCCAGCGCTGGGGCTGGGTCATACTGCCTCCATCTCCCCTGTCGGAAGAGTGAGTCATGAGTCAACGCCCTCTCAAGATCGGTGTGGTGATGGATCCCATCGCTGCCATCACCTACAAGAAAGACACGACCCTGGCCATGCTCTGGGCCGCCCAGGATCGAGGCTGGTCGTTGCACTACATGGAGCAGAGCGATCTCTTCCTGGCGAACGGTCGTGCCATGGCTCGCCTTCGCGATCTCGAGGTCTTCCGCGACGCCGAGCGCTGGTATCGGCTCGGTGAGCCCCAGACGACGCCGCTGGCCGAGCTCGATGTGATCCTGATGCGCAAGGACCCGCCGGTGGACAGCCACTTCGTCAATGCCACCTACCTGCTCGGCTTCGCCGAGCGGGAAGGGGTGCTGGTGGTCAATCCCACCCAGGCCTTGCTCGAATGCAACGAGAAGCTCTTCGCCCAGCAGTTTCCCCAGTGCAGCGTGCCCTGCGTGGTTTCCAGCAACGAGGAGGTGCTGCGCGGCTTCCACGCCGAACATGGCGATGTGATCTTCAAGCCCCTGGATGGCATGGGCGGCAGCGGCGTCTTCCATGTGCGCCCGGAGGGGCGCAACATCGGGGCCATCCTCGAGTTGCTCAGCGAGCGTGGCCGACGCCAGATCATGGCCCAGCGCTACATTCCCGAGATCAAGGACGGCGATACCCGCATCCTGCTGGTCGATGGCGAACCGGTCCCCTACGGCCTGGCCCGGGTTCCCATGGCCGGGGAGACCCGCGGCAACCTGGCCGCCGGCGCCCAGGGCATCAGTCGCGAGCTGACCGAGCGCGATCACTGGCTGATCGAGCAGGTCCGCCCGACGCTGCTCGACAAGGGGCTGATATTCGTCGGTCTCGACGTGATCGGCGACTACATCACCGAGATCAACGTCACCAGTCCGACCTGCGTTCGCGAGATCGACGATCAGCGCGGTACCGATATCGCCGGCCTGCTGATGGACGCCATCCTGCGCCGGCTGGGCTGATACCGGAAGGCACGGCACGCGGCCATGGCAGCATCGCTCGACTTCTCGTTCAAGGCACCGATCGGCCGGCGTCATCGGACGCTGTCGGCCTGGGCGCTGGCGATACTCCTGCACGGGGCCATCATCGGCGGGCTGGCCCACTGGCGTCTGGTTCCGCCGCCGCCGAAGACGCCGGTCGGCCTCGACGTGGCGATCGTGACCCAGGCCGCCGTGAAACCCGGTGCCGCCCAGGAGGTCGTGGATGCCGATCGGTCGGCGAGCCAGGAGGAAGCAGCCGAGCCACCCCCGCAGGTCGAGCCGCCTCCCGTGCCTGCGGCAGCCGAGACGAACCAACCGCAAGCCCAGCCGGCGCCGGAGCCGGAGCCAAGCCCCGAGCCCGCGGCGGAGGCAGCGCCAACGCCTGAATCGCCTTCGACACCCGAGCCTGCGCCTGAACCGTCGTCACCCGGGACACCGTCATCGCCATCCGGCGCAAAGACGGCGCCCAGCGGCAGATCGCTACTGGCCCAGGCCAGTGAAAGCGTGCGGCAGCAGGGGTTCACCGCTCCGGCTTCCGCCAACGAGAGCGGCGACCGTGACCGTGAGGCCGTTCGGCGGGCCGCCGAGACGCGCTATATCGACGCCTGGACCCGGCGGGTCGAAACCTACGGCAATCGTCACCATCCGGCACCGGGTGCGCTCGACGGCCAGCTGCGCATCCGCGTGGTCATCGGCCGGGATGGTCAGGTACGCCAGGCAGAGGTGTTACAATCCTCGGGACATCCCGAACTCGACCAGGCCGCACTGAAGACCGTGCATGGTGCAGCGCCCTACCGCCCCTTCGACAGTGGCATGGGCGAACGCGACAGCCTGACCATCACGCGAACCTGGCGCTTCGGGAAAGGCAACAGTTTTGGCGTGCGTTGACGCCAGGGAGGCCCATGCAAAGCTTTCGCAACCACTTTCTACTGGCGATGCCTCACCTCGAGGACCCGCATTTCGCCGGCAGCTTGAGTTATCTCTGCGACCATGACGACAATGGCACCATGGGAGTCATCGTCAATCACCCGCTGGAGTTGACCCTGGACGCCCTCCTCGAGCAACTCGAACTGGATGCCACGGAGTGCCAGGCGAGAAACATGCCGGTTTACTACGGTGGGCCCGTTCACAAGGACCGCGGTTTCATCCTGCATCGCGGCAGCAGCCAGCCTTGGGATTCCAGCCTGCAGGTGGCCGACGACATCGCCCTGACCACCTCCATGGACATGCTCCAGGCCATCGCCGCCGGCAAGGGGCCGAACGATTTCCTGGTCTGCCTGGGATGCTGCGGCTGGGAGGCGGGCCAGCTCGAGAAGGAACTGCTGGACAATACCTGGCTGACCGTCGAGGCGCAGCCCGGGGTGCTCTTCGATCTGCCCTCGGAGCAGCGATTGAGTGCCGCTGCGGGGATTCTCGGTGTCGATCTCAACCTGATGACCAGTCAGGCCGGACATAGCTGATGGCTGCAGAAGGCAGTCGCCAGATTCTGGCCTTCGACTTCGGTACCCGGCGCATCGGCGTGGCGGTGGGCAACGAACTCGCCGCGAGAGCCACGGCACTGGCGCCGTTGCCGGCCCGGGACGGCATTCCCGACTGGGGCGTCGTCGTCCGGCTGGTCGAGGAGTGGGGGCCGGACCTGTTCGTCGTCGGGCTGCCCCTCAACATGGATGGCAGCGAGTCCGAGATGAGCATCCGGGCCCGCAAGTTCGGCAAGCGCCTCTACGGTCGCTTCGGCAAGCCCTGCGTGATGGTCGACGAGCGGGGGTCCACTCGCGAGGCCAAGGCGATCGCCCGGGCGGCCGGCCATCGCGGCAATTACCGTGAGGAGAGCGTCGACGGGCTGGCGGCGCAGCTGATTCTCGAAGGCTGGTTCGCACAAGGCGAAGGGCTGCCGGGCCGCGAGTCCTATCGATAACCTATTGGAAAGAAGGGTAACGGGTACCGATGACACTTCCCAAGATTCCAGCGCTGCTCGATGGCATGGTCGCCGATCTCGAGGCGGCGATCGACCAGCGTGGCCTGGATCGTCAGCGCCTGGCCCTGGTAGGAATTCACACTGGGGGCGTGTGGATCGCCGACGCCCTGCACCGGCGCCTGGCCCTGCCCACGCCCCAGGGCACGCTGGACATCGGCTTCTGGCGCGACGACTTCGGCCACCAGGGGCTGCCGGAGGGCATCCGCACCAGCCATCTGCCCTTCGATGTGGAGGAACGTGACCTGGTGCTGGTCGACGACGTGGTGATGTCCGGACGCACCATCCGCGCCGCCCTCAACGAATTGTTCGATTATGGACGGCCCCGCCGGGTGCTGCTGGCGGCGCTGATCTCGCTGCCCGGTCGCGAGCTGCCGATACAGCCAGACATCTGCGGTGCCCGGCTCGAACTGGCCGCCGGCGACCGGGTCAAGCTTTCGGGGCCCGACCCGCTCGCCCTTTCCCTGGTCTCGCGTTCTCAGGAGTCTCGATGAACGTCACCTCAGCGCCCAATGCCGCCTCTCGCGTGCAACTCACCGCCGACGGCCGCCTGCGCCATTTCCTCGACATCGATGGCTTGCCCAAGGCACTGCTGACCGAAATCCTCGATACCGCCGACAGTTTCCGCGGCGTCCAGGACGCCCAGGTCAAGAAGGTGCCGCTGCTGCGCGGGCGTACCGTGGCCAACCTGTTCTTCGAGAACTCCACGCGAACCCGGGCGACCTTCGAGCTGGCCGCCAAGCGTCTCTCGGCGGACGTGCTCAACCTGGACATCCAGACGTCCTCCACCGCCAAGGGCGAGACCCTGCTCGACACCCTGCAGAACCTCGAGGCCATGCAGGCCGACGCCTTCGTGGTACGCCATTCGGACTCCGGCGCCGCCCACTTCATCGCCAGCCAGGTGACCCCCAACGTGGCGATCATCAATGCCGGCGACGGCCGCCACGCGCACCCCACCCAGGCGATGCTCGACATGCTGACCATCCGCCGCTCCAAGGGCGCCTTCGAGAACCTCAAGGTGGCGATCATCGGTGACATCCTGCACTCCCGGGTCGCCCGTTCCCAGGTGCTGGCGCTCAACACCCTGGGCGCGGCGGAAGTGCGCGTCATCGCCCCGCGCACCCTGATGCCGGTGGACGTCGAGGACTGGCGCTGCCGGGTCTTCCCCCGCCTGGAGGAAGGCCTGCAGGACGTCGACGTGGTGATCGCCCTGCGCCTGCAGAAGGAGCGCATGGACGGTGCCTTGCTACCCTCGGAAAGCGAGTTCTACCGCCATTACGGCCTGACCCAGGAGAGCCTGGCCTGGGCCCATCCCGAGGCCATCGTCATGCATCCGGGGCCGATCAACCGCGGGGTCGAGATCGAGTCCGCGGTCGCCGACGGGCCGCGGGCGGTGATCCTCGACCAGGTCACCAACGGCATCGCCGTGCGCATGGCGGTGCTGTCCATGGCGGTCGGCGGGCAGACCCGGGATCGGGCCAGGCGTGGATGAATGAGGCGTGGAAGAGGGGGTATCAAGTCGCAGGCGGTGCCGCCAATGAACCTGCCCCTTTCGTGATATTGCACCCGACAGCACAGGCTTCCTGTACCTTGGCGCAGGAGCCGACGCCGCCCAGGCCGATGCCGATCCAGTCGCCGGCCTTGATGTACCTGGAGGCCCGGGCGACACCTTCGATATGGCGGGCGTAGCCGGGGATATCACCGACCCCTGCCTGGCGCCAGTGGTGTACTATTCCCCAGCAATAAAAAACCGGAATAATTAGCTACTTAAGCCAGCCAGCCTGTTTGCCCCAGGCCCATAGGACGAGCATGGCGATGGAAAGCAACGCCATTGTTGCATAAGGAATTTTAACCCAGCGCTTCAATTCAGCAGGCAGCCGTTGGATCTCTTCCAAGTCGGCTTCACCATTTTTGACAATCGGGCTTGGAAAAAAAATCATTCCACTAATTTGTCCTAATCGATACATTCTTCCAAAGAGACCCCCTCTCCAGATATCGCGATTGTTTTCGACAAGTTTGCAATTGGCAAGATGGCTTTCGATTAGCGAAAGCTTGAAAAAAGCCACATAAAGACAGACCGCAATATTCGAAAAAATCAAGACGAACAAAGCGCCCCAGATATAAGCATATAAATCTAAACTCATTGAGCGATACTCTTATAAATCAGGTCGCCAAAAATCCCACCTCCCATTTCGCCAAAACTCCCTCCGATTATCCCCCCGGCTCCCACCACGACCAGACCACATGCAATACCACCTGCACCAAAGGTGGACAATCCGATAGCACCGCAGACTGTGGCAGCGGCACTTGTCGCCGCAGTACCCAATGCAAATCCACCACCCACGCTGCCAAGAAACTTCCCGCTTTCCTGATATTTCACCCGACTGCACTCTTCCTCGTGTCCCGTCGCACAGGCTTCCTGCACCTTGGCGTAGGAGCCAACGCCGCCCAGACCGATGCCGATCCAGCCGCCGGCCTTGATGTACCTGGAGGCTCGGGCGACGCCTTCGATATGGCTGGCGTAGCCGGGGATGACCCCGACCCCTGCCTGGCGCCAGTGGTGCGTCAGGCTGCGGGTGGAAATGTTCAAGGCATGCCGCAGCGAGGGGTGATCGGGAAAACCGATGCCTCGCTTCACCAGCGACCCCAGCGAATCGTCCAGACGCCGGAAAAGCCGGCGGCGCCGGGCGAAGAAGTCGGGGCTGTTGAGATGGCCGTGTTGGGCAAAGCTGCGCTGATGAAGCCGTTCGATCTCGATGAGCGTGCGCTCGACGTTGCTCAGGTGCTGCCCGACCATCGCGGTGCTGGCGCCTACGCCTGCCGAGGAGTAGTCGAGAAACGGGGCGAGGGTGTCGTAATGCTCGACCATGAACCGGGCTTCATCGTCATCCAGTGCCGTTAGGGCGGCATCGACCCGGGCTGCCGCATCGGCCAGCAGCGCGTCTTCGGCGGTGCACATCAGATTATCGGGGTCGCTGAGCAAGGCCATCTGGCCCGGCCTGGCCCCTTGAGCGAGATGCGGATTGAGGGCGCGGAATTTCTCGCGCACCGCGGGTGGCGCCTGGCCCAGCAATTCCGCCTCCAGCGCTTGAGAGGACATCGGGCG
>NZ_FQUJ01000036.1 GCF_900128925.1 Modicisalibacter ilicicola DSM 19980 | reverse complement strand
ACTGCAAGACCTGCGACATCAAGGACCCGGCCCAGAACATCACCTGGGTGGCGCCGGAGGGCGGCGGCGGGCCCAACTACCCCAACATGTAATCTTGGCAGCGACGCCGGCCCATGGTGACATGGTCCGGCGTTCTTTTTGGAACAGTATTACGAGGCCCCCCATGTCCTCCCACACCAGTGTCGAAGTGCTTCATCACGACGAGGCTATCGTCGAGATCCGCCTGAACCGCCCGGAAGTGCGCAACGCCCTGGACGAAGCCACCGCCCTGGCGCTGAACGCGGCCTTGCAGGCGGCCGCCGAGGATAGCGGCGTGCGCTGCGTGATCCTGAGCGGCGAAGGCGCCAGCTTCTGTGCCGGCGCCGATATCGGCGAGTTCGAGTCGGGCGCGACCACCCCCGCCAGCGAACGCCTCGCCACCCTGTTCAAACCGGCATTGCTGCGCATGGTCGCCATGCCCAAGCCGGTGATTTGTGCGGTCAACGGGGCCGCCGCAGGCATCGGCGTCGCCTATGTGCTGTCCAGCGATCTGGTGCTGATGGGCCGCTCCGCTTATCTCAAGCTGGCGTTCATCGACATCGGCCTGATCCCCGATGGCGGCATCACCTGGCACCTGGTGCGACGTGTCGGTCATGCACGGGCCTTCGAACTGGCGGCCACCGCCGCGCCGATCGATGCCGAGACCTGCCAAACCCTGGGCCTGGCCAACCAGGTGGTCGACGACGAGTCGCTGCAGGCAGAAGCCCTGCGCTGGGCGCGCCTGCTGGTATCCCAACCCCGCCAGGCCGTCGCCCACACCAAGCAGGCCCTGCGCGCGTCGGCCCTGAGCGATCTGGAAGCCGCTTTCGACCATGAAGGCCGTCTGCAGGACGAATGCAAGGCGTCTCCGGAGTTTGCCGCGCGCATCGCGGCATTCCGGGACGCTCGCCGGCGCTGACACCGTCCATCAAAAAGGCCCCGCAAGCGGGGCCGAAGCGATCGATGTCGTGGCGATGAAGGGCAATTAGAAGGTGTATTGTGCCGAGAAGTGCACCCGATCCAGGTCGAAGCTGTCGCCATCGACTTCCTCGAGATCGAAGCGCTGATACTCGATGCCGTAGGTGGTCTGCGCCATCGGCGACCACATCAGATTGACGAAGGTGGTATCGTAGCTGTCGGTCATGTTGCCCGTTCCATCCTCGTCCAGCCCGGTCCGGGAATAGGCCAGCGAACTGCGCAGGTTGTCGGTCCAGTAGTGGCGATAGATCGCCGAGGCGCCCCAGGCGTCGACGCCCTCGATCTCGCCGTTGTCGGTCTGGGAATCCGGGTAGGGACGCAGCCCCATGTAACGCCCCAGGTTGCCGTAGTTGGCCTGCAGGCGGATGTCGTCCTTGCCGAAGGTCGGAAAGCGTCCGGTCACGCTGTAGGCATCGCCCCACTCGCTGTCGTCGTCAACGCCGTCGTCGACGGTGAGCCTGCGCGCCAACGCGGCGACGGACGCATGGCCCCAGTCGCCGTCGAAGTTCACCCGGCCGACGATATCCGGCACCGACTGATCGTCACCACCGTCTTCGGGGTTCTCCAGGGCGAACTGCAGGCTGCCGCCATCGAACGGCTGGGTGTAACGCAACTGCGTCTGACGCACGAAGACGACGCTGGCCTGCTGACCGAAGGCATCGACCTCGCCCAGGCCGTTGAGGTCCATGAAGGTCGACCAGGTCTGACCGGCCAGCCAGTTGCCCCAGCTGCCGTAGGCGTGGCGCAGACGCGGCGCATAGGAGTTGCTGACGAACTCGTTGGCCTCGTCGTCGGCCCCATAGAAATCGACCTCGATGAAGGTGTTGAGCGTATCGCCCGCCACCGGCGTGCTAGTGCCCACATTGATCCGGCTCTGGCGTGCACTGAAACTGTTGCGGACGCCTTCGTCTTCGTTCGTTTCCGTACGCAAGGAGCTGGGCGTAACGATCTCGCTGGCCTTGCCGTCGCCATACCCATTGTCGGCAAAGGTCGCCTGTGCCTTGACGTAGCCGCCGATCTTGAGCGTGGTTTCGCCGATCTTGAGACCACCGCCCGGCGCCTTGGTGACGACGTTGTCGCTGACCGTGGCGACGTCCTTCTGGGTGGTTTGCTGCTGCGACTTGAGCTCGTCGATCTGCGCCTGGAGTGCTTCCATCTGTGCCTGCAGGGCCTCGATGTCGGCAGGGGTCGCCTGCGCATTGGCCATCCCCAGCGGCAGCATCAGCGATGCCCCGATGGCCGTGACGATTGTTCTCTTTCTGACGGGCTTGAACATGATGATCCCCATTGTTTTTTTAGGTGCGCGACGACCCTGTCCGATGCGGGTTGGGCAACGGAGCAATAGAGGATCACGTGGGTTTGACCCTGCTCGAAGACGCAGGGCCTCATGGAACGGGAGTCGGGCTCCCGCTGCCGCGCCGGTTGGGCGCTTGCTCGTTTAGTGTTCTGCGATAGGCGTCTCTCGGCGAACGCTCTCTTTTGTAATTGTCGGTGCGGCTTGAAAGAGCCGACCTTCTCTGTCTACAGCTTCTGCTCGAACTCGGGCAGGATTTCGAACAGGTCACCGACGAG
>NZ_FQUJ01000005.1 GCF_900128925.1 Modicisalibacter ilicicola DSM 19980 | reverse complement strand
TGGCCGCAGAAGTATTTCGACCTCGGCGACGACCCGTATCCCTCCACCGCTTCCTACCTGCGCAGCCTGAGCATCGCCACCGCGCCGAAGGCCAAGGTGCTGGTCACCGGCCATCGGCATGACGGCGGCATCACCGTCTACCGCTACGATCCGGAGGCGCGCACGCTCACCAAGGAGTGGGTGGGAAAATGATTCACAGAGCGGGCGCCGACTGGTCAACGTGCTCTTGCAACTGCTCGAGGCGGACATTCGGGTCAACGTGATCGGCCATTCCCTGGGCGCCCGGGTGGCGTTGACCGCCCTCAACCTGCTCGGCGAACGGGGTGCTCCGCGGCGCCTCGACCAGCTGTTCCTGTGGCAACCCGCGGTGGCCGACAACGCGCTCTCCCCGGACACCCCGTTCACCGACACCCCGCCCCGCAACGAACTGGTTCCCCCCGACCCGAATCGTCCGGGGCGGGAGGTGCACCCGTTGGGCATGGGCACCTTTCCCGGCGCCCATCGCGCCGTGCGCAATATCGTGGTGCTGCATTCTCATGAGGACGGCATTCTTGGCCCCTCGGACCGCGAAACCCCGGGTGAATGGTACGACCCCCGCGACTGGTTCCAGCGCGCGGGTACCTTCATCGAGGCTTCCAGCGACGACCGCACCGGCAAGCTGGGCGGCGCCTATAGCAAGAAATGGTGGACCTTTCCTCCCGAGATCGCCGGTGGCCTGGGCTATTTCCGCGATTACTACTTCGAACGCGGCCGGGCGCTGGCCCCGGGGCAGTGGGAGGCCGCCTGCCTGATCCACCTTCAGCAACGCTCCGCAGACGACGCCAGCGTTCGCTATCGCATCGATCGCGCCTGGGAGGCGCTGACAAGGGCCATCGTCGACGAAGCCCGGCGGGTCATGGCGGCACTCCCGCCGGGGCCGCTGGATTCAGAGACGCCCCTGCCCGAGTACGACCTGCTCAAGCCCCTGGCCCATCGGGGCATCATCAGTGAACGCCTGGCGTTGATCTTCGCCCGACAGTTGCGCCAACTCGGCCAGCGTGACGGCTGGCAGCCAAGGGATGTCGAGGTGCGCCCGGCGCTGGGGTTGGTGGGGTTTGTCGAAGTACAGAATGAGGACTTCTTCCGGGATAAGTTCAGAACCAATCAATTCGACTTCGTCAACCAGACGACCTGGCTGTTCGAACATTCGGCGATGAAATATCCCACCGAGGAAATCTTCGTGAAGAGCTATCAGGAAGGCATCATCAACCGTATCAAGGAGAAATCCCGCTTTGGCCAATATTAGGAGTCGCGGGGGGCAGCTCGAGCCGCATGTCCTGAAAAGCGTTTTCGCTCTGCTCGTTGTCATGCTTTTGACGGGTTGTGCCCTTGGCAGCAAGCAGCCCAGTGGAACGCTGGGGCCTGTCATGGCACTGGGAGTGTCCAGCGATGGCCGCTATGCCATCAGCACCCATCTCTCCAAGCATCTGGTGCTTTGGGATATCGAGCGGCAGCAACGCGAAATTCTCTCGACCAATGCCAATATCTACAGTGCCTATTTCATTAACGACCGTGACGCCTTTCTATGGCAAGACCTGAATGACCAGGTGAGGGTACAGACGATCGACGGCGAGGTAATCCAGCAATTCACGCATTTCCCGACCTATGGCCATGTCATGGACGATTCGCTCAAGCATTACCTTGCTTCCACTAAAACCTGGGATATCTACCATGGACATGATGAATCACTGACTCCGGTCATGCGCGATAGTCACAGTCCTAGTGTCGTCGGTAGCGGCAAGATGCTGAAACTCAGGCTGGCCGAAAATGGTTATCTGGTTTCCGCTGGAACCGGCTTCGGCGAAGTAGATAGACGTCCAATCGACAGCGAACACCCCCCTGTTAGGAAGCTGGATAAGCTTCGTTTTTCATCGAACTACGCTGGCGTGGTGCTTTGGGATGTCAATACATTGAAGCCGATCGCCAAGCTCGCAGGCAATAACGTCAAGGTCGATGCCGCCATCAGTCCCGATGGTCAATGGGTCGTCAGCGGGGATGAGAATGCTATCGCACTATATTGGAATACAAAAAGCCCCGAGATGAATTATGACTTAGCTGCGGGGGTGTTGGGTGTTTACAAAAGAAATACTGGTCTCCCCGTAGGCGATCCGAGAAAATGGGATAAAAGTGGCTTGATACCCGTGCCAATGGCGGATAAACCTAATCGCTGGGGAAATCGCCACTTGACCACTGACATCACCGTCGCCCTGGCCTTCATTAACGACAGCCAGGAATTCCTGCGCTTCGGTTACCGCTCCCACTGGGTTGCCCTCTTCGAAGCCGGCAACCCCTGGCCGCAGAAGTATTTCGACCTCGGCGACGACCCGTATCCCTCCACTGCCTCCTACCTGCGCAGCCTGAGCATTGCTACCGCACCCAAGGCCCAGGTGCTGGTCACCGGCCATCGATATGACGGCGGCATCACCGTCTACCGCTACGACCCGGAGGCGCGCACCCTGACCAGGGAATGGGTAGGAGAATGATCGGTCATCGTCGATGAACCAATCTAGTTCTCCACCAGCCACAAGCATTCGATGATATCCCCTTGGCGTATCTCGCTGTGGACGGGAATCACCGCCAGGGCATCGGCCTCGACACAGGAGGAAAGCACCGCGGAGTTCTGGTCGTCGAAGGCGTGGGCCGAGATACCCTCGGCGCCGAACTCCAGCTTGACGCGCATGTAATGACGGCGCGCCTGGGTGCTGGTGGCGAACGTCGAGCGGGCGCGCAGGCCGGGCAGCCTGGCCAGTCGTGGAGAGTCGAGCAGGGCGCCCATGAGGGGGCGCAGGTAGATCCAGGCGCCCACGAAGCCCGAGACCGGATTCCCGGGGAGGCCGACGAAGCGCGCTTCTCCCGCGTGCCCGTCCCGGGTGCTGCGAGGGAGCCGCCCTAGTGCCAGGGGCTTGCCGGGGCGCATGGCCAGGCGCCACAGGTCGAGTCGCCCGAGCCGTTCCAGAGCGTGCTTGACGTGATCCTCCTCGCCGACGCTGACGCCGCCGGTGGAGACCACCGCATCCGCCTGATCCGCTGCCTGGCGGAGCGTTTCGCAGGTCGCCTCGAAATCGTCAGGCACCGAGATGGCCATGACCACCTCGGCACCGAAGCGTTCCAGCAGGCGCTTGAGCATGGGCCGGTTGGTGTTGTAGATCTGTCCCGGGCCCAGGGGGCGGCCAGGGTCGATGATCTCGTCGCCCGTGGAAAGCAGGGCCACACGAGGCCTGCGCCGCACCGCGACCTCGGTGATGCCTTGACCCGCCAGGTGCCCGAGCGCGGCAGCTTCCAGGCACGTTCCCGCGGGCAACAACCGTATGCCGGCACGCACGTCCCGGCCCCGTGCACGTATGTTGTTGCCCGGTTCGATGCCTCCGGGAACCCGGACCCCTTCAGCGCATTCCTCGACCTTCTCCTGCATGACGACGCAATCGGCCCCGGGGGGGATCTCTCCTCCGGTGAAGATGCGTGCGCAACTGCCGGGTGCCAGTGGCTGTGGAGAGGCGCCGGCCGCGATGCGCTGAGAGATCGGCAGCACCTGGCCGGCCTCCGCAGCGCGGAGCGCATAGCCGTCCATGGCACTGTTGTCGGCGGGGGGGACGTCGAGCAATGCCTGTACTTCCGCGGCCAGAACCCGGCCTGCGGCCTCGCTTGCCGAAATACGTTCAGCCCCGAGCGGGAGCACGCCATCGAGCAAGGCCTCGAGCGCGGCCTCGACACTTTGCAGTTCGGTCCGTTGATCGTTACCCATGCTGCCCTCGGCCGGGAATGACCAGATTGGCGAAGTTGCACGGCCGGTGGCGGCTGTCCAGCTGTTCCTTGAGGATGCCGTTCCAGGCGGTGCGACAGGCACCGGTGGAGCCGGGCAGGCAGAACACCACGGTGGCGTTGGCCAGCCCACCCAGGCAGCGGCTCTGAATCGTGGAGCTGCCGATCTCCTGCCAGGAGAGGTGTCGAAACAGCTCGCCGAAGCCCTCGATGGTCTTGTCGAGAAGCACGCCCACGGCTTCCGGCGTGGAGTCGCGCCCGGTGAAACCGGTACCGCCGGTGGTCAGGATCACCTGGATGCGTTCATCGGCGATCCATTCAGAGACCACGGCGCGAATGCGATAGACATCGTCCACGACGATGCGCTTGTCGATCAGCCGGTGGCCGGCCTCGGTGACCCCGGCGGCCAGCGCCTGTCCCGAGCGGTCGGTTTCCTCGGTGCGGGTGTCCGAGATCGTCAGCACCGCAATATTGAGTGCCACGAAGGCGTCGCGATCGTCGCTCATGCCTCTTCCTTGTTGCTGTGGCGCGCTTCCATGGCGGCGAGCTGTTCCGGGGTCGCGGGTGTCTGATACTTCGCCTTCCACTCTTCGTAGGGCATGCCGTAGACGTATTCCCGGGCGCTAGCGTAATCGAGTTCGGCCCCCTGGGCTTCCGCCGCGTTCACCAGCCACTTGGAAAGGCAGTTGCGACAGAAGTCGGCCAGGATCATCAGGTCGATGTTCTGCACCTCCTTGTGAGCGTCCAGGTGCTCGAGCAGGCGCCGAAAGGCGGCGGCCTCGATCTCGGTGCGGGTGGCATCGTCGATGTGTTGCATGATTCGATCTCCGGATGGCTGGTAATCAGGCGGATATCATAACAAAAGACACCGCCCCGGTTGTCGAAAGAGGCGGTGTCGAAGGAGGTAGTGCGACTACTCAATCCGGGCAGCTGGTCAATTGGGACGGTGGGCTTTCGCCGTCCCGTCCTCGACGCCCTTGTCGCCGGGAACGTCCTCGGGGGCGGTATCGGCCTGCTGCTTGACCTCCTCGTACCAGAGGTTGTGATGCTGCTTGGCCCAGGTCTCGTCGACATAGCCGGTCTTCATGGCCTCGAAGGCACCCTCGGTGCCCAAGGTGCCGATGTAGATATGCCCCAGGGCGACCGCCACCAGTCCCAGCGACCCGATGGCGTGGACCATGTTGGCCCATTGCATGGTGTCGCGACCCTGGTTGAAGTTGGGGAAGTCGAGGACCAGGCCGCTTGCCACCACCAGCAAACCGACAGTGGCGAGCAGCCAGTACCAGCCTTTCTCGCCGGCGTTGGCAAAGCCGGCATCGGGGTGGGCATTGCCGATGATGCCGCCGCCTTGCTTGAACCAGGTCAGGTCATGCTTCTTGGGAATATTGATGCTGAGCCACTTGGCCAGCACCAGGATCAGCATGATGCCGAACAGTGGCCCCAGGTAGTTGTGCAGCAGCTTGGTGCCCGAGATCATGGGGGCCCAGAAGCCATCCCCGAACAGGGGACGGAACACGAACTTGCCATACAGCAGGTTGAGCCCGGTTAGCGCGAGGATGATGAACAGGCTTGCCAGGGTCCAGTGCATCGCTCGCTCGACGGCGGTCCAGCGCAGCATCGTGCGTCCGGTGCGCGGGCTGTCGAGGGTCTTCTTGCCGACGATCAGATAGAAGACGACGATGATCGCCAGCACGCCGCCGATGGCAATCAGCCCGCCCGGCGAGATCCAGCGATCGCGAAACTGGCGCCAGTATTCGCCGCTCTGATTGATCAGGTTGTAGGTGGAGTCGGCTCGCGTATCGATGAAATCCTGGCCGTCCCGGACCTGACGCCAGGTATCGGCGGTGACCGGCCCCACCGACGTGGCCATCTCGCCCTGGGGCGTCCAGCCCTCGCCGCGAGCACCAGACTCTTCCTCGGCCAGCGCGACAGAAGCCAGGGCCAGGGTGAACAGCAGCATAATGCTCAGGCGCAACAGCTGTCGCGGGAATTCCGTCAGCGTGTGCATGATCGCCTCCTCACCCTTGACGGGTCGCATCGTAGGCCAGGTTGTCGACCGATGCGCCCTGGCGCCGGCTGCGTTCACGGCGCTGGTTGCCTGACCAGGCGCCGTCCTCGTGGCCACGCTGCACCACCCGCTGGCGGAAGATGTCGGCGACCTCCTGGGCGTCGCCGGCCAGCAGGGCCTTGGTCGAGCACATCTCGGCACAGAGCGGCAGCTTGCCCTCGGCGATACGATTGGCACCGTACTTTTCGTATTCCTCTTCCTTGGTTTCCGCCGGACCACCGGCACAGAAGGTGCACTTGTCCATCTTGCCGCGCTCGCCGAAGGCGTTCAGCTTGGGGAACTGGGGAGCGCCGAACGGGCAGGCGTAGAGGCAGTAGCCGCAACCGATGCACAAATCCTTGTCGTGCAGCACGATGCCGTCGTCTCGCTGGTAGAGGGTCTCGGTCGGGCAGACGGCGATGCAGGGCGCATCGTCGCAGTGCATGCAGGCAACCGAGATCGAGACCTCGGTGGGTTCGCCATCGTCGATGGTGACCACGCGGCGGCGCTGGATGCCCCAGGGCACTTCGTTGGCGTTCTTGCAGGCCGTGACGCAGCCATTGCATTCGATGCAGCGTTCGGCATCGCACATGAATTTCATTGTCGCCATTGTCTTCTCCTCATCGGGAGCGAGGAACGGCCTCGCTCCCGGATCTCGCTGTCGGGTCGTGTCGTTGTGAAGGCTAGGCGCTGGCCTTCTCGATGCGGCACAGGGTGACCTTGGTTTCCTGCATCTGGGTCACGCTGTCGTAGCCATAGGTCGTCGCCGTGTTGGCCGCCTCGCCTAGCACGTAGGGCTGGGCGCCTTCCGGGTAATGGCTCGCCAGGCTCTCTCCCTCGAACACGCCACCGAAATGGAACGGCATGAAGACAACGTCGCGTGCCACCCGAGGCGTGACCATGGCCTTGATCTTGACACGACCGCCCTCGGCGCCCTCCAGCCAGACCATGTCGTCGTTTCTGATGCCCAGGTCGTTGGCCAGTGCCGGGTTGATCTCGACGAACATTTCCTGCTGCAGTTCGGCAAGCCAGGACATGGAGCGGGTTTCCTCGCCTCCGCCTTCATACTCCACCAGGCGTCCCGAGGTCAGGGTGATCGGGTAGCGGTCGCTGACATCGTTCTCCTGAATCGAGCGGTAGAGGGTCGGCAGGCGGTAGAACGACTCGAAATCGTCCCAGGTCGGAAACTTCTCGACCAGGTCGCGACGCGCCGTGTACAGGGGTTCGCGGTGCTTGGGAATGGGGTCCGGGAAGGTCCATACCTCGCAGCGAGCCTTGGCATTGCCGAAGGGGGCGCAACCATGGTCGATGGCGACCCGCTGGATACCGCCGGAGAGGTCGGTCTTCCAGTTCTTGCCTTCGGCGGCCGCCTGTTCCTCGGAGGTCAGTTCCTCCCACCAGCCGAGTTGCTTGAGCATCTCCGCGGTGAATTCCGGGTAGCCGTCGTTGAGGTCCGAGCCCTCGCTATAGACACCGTCCGCCAGCAGGCTTATTCCGTCGCGTTCGACGCCGAAGCGGGCACGGAAGGTCAGGCCGCCTTCCTTGACCGGCTTGCTAGTGTCGTAGAGCAGGGGTGTCCCCGGGTGATTCATCTCGGCATTTCCCCAGCAGGGCCAGGGCAGCCCGTAGTAATCCTTGTCTGCCGGGCCGCCTTCGGCCTGCATGGTTCTGAAGCTGAAGGTATGCCAGTTCTGTTGGTGCGTCTTGAGGCGCTCCGGGCTCTGACCGGTATAGCCGACCGTCCACATGCCCCGGTTGAATTCTCGGGTGATGTCCTCGATCAGCGGCTCGTTGCCGTTGACCTGGATATGCTTGAAGAGCTCTTCGGCGAAGCCCAGCTTCTTGGCCAGCAGATACATGATCTCGTGATCGGGCCGGGACTCGAACTGCGGTTCGATCACTCGATCGCGCCATTGCAGTGCCCGGTTGGTGGCAGTCACGCTGCCGGTGGTCTCGAACTGGGTCGCGGCCGGCAGCAGGTAGACGCCATCGCTGCGATCGTGCATGACCGCGGCCACGGTGGGGTAGGGATCGACGATGACCATCAGTTCGAGCTGATTCATGGCCTTCTTCATTTCCGGGCCGCGAGTCTGGGAGTTGACCGCATGGCCCCAGTAGAACATGCCCTTCAGGCTGGTGCGCTGGGCGATGTTCTCGTCCTGCTCCAGCACGCCGTCGATCCAGCGCGATACCGTGATGCCGTTGCTGTACATCGGGGGGCCATCGGCGTACTCGGTCGGGTCGAAACGGCTCTTGAGCCACTCGTAATCGACATCCCAGACCTTGGCCCAGTGCTGCCAGGCGCCTTCGGAAAGACCGTAATAGCCGGGCAGGGAGTGGGACATCAGGCCCAGGTCGGTGGCCCCCTGAACGTTGTCGTGGCCGCGGAAGATGTTGGCGCCACCCCCGGACTTGCCGATGTTGCCCAGGGCCAGCTCGAGAATGCAGTAGGCGCGGGTGTTGTTGTTGCCGGTGGTGTGCTGGGTGCCGCCCATGCACCACACGATGCAGCCCGGGCGGTTGTCTGCGAGGCGCTTGGCGACGTCGTACATCTCGGCCTCGTGAACGCCGGTCACCGACTCGACCACGTCCGGCGTGAAGGCCGCGACTTCATCGCGTACCTTGTCCATGCCGTAGACCCGCTGCTCGATGTAGGTCTTGTCTTCCCAGCCATTCTCGAAGATGTGCCACAGCAGGCCCCAGACGTAAGCGACGTCCGAGCCCGGGCGCAGGCGCACGTACTTGGTGGCCTTGGCGGCGGTGCGGGTGAAGCGGGGGTCGACCACGATGATCTCGGCGTTGCTGCGCTCCTTGGCCAGCAGGATATGCTGCATGGCGATGGGGTGGGCCTCGCAGGGATTGGAACCGATGAACAGGATCGAGCGACTGTTCTGCAGGTCGTTGAGCGAATTGGTCATCGCCCCGTAACCCCAGGTGTTGGCCACCCCGGCCACGGTGGTGGAGTGGCAGATGCGCGCCTGATGATCGGTGTTGTTGGTGCCGAACATGGCGGCGAACTTGCGCAGCAGATAGGCCTGTTCGTTGTTGAACTTGGCCGAGCCCAGCCAGTAGACGCTGTCGGGGCCGTGCTTCTCGCGCAGCTCGAGCACCTTGTCGCCCACCTCCTCGATGGCCTGTTCCCAGGAGAGACGCTTCCACTCGCCGTTTTCCAGCTTCATCGGGTACTTGAGACGCCGGGAGGAGTGGCCATGCTCGCGCAGCGAGGCGCCCTTGGCGCAGTGGGCACCACGATTGATGGGGTGGTCGAAGGCGGGTTCCTGGCCGGTCCAGACGCCTTCCTGCACCTCGGCGTAGACGCCGCAGCCCACCGAGCAGTGGGAACAGATGGTGCGCTTGGTTTCTATCGCCGCGTCGGATACCGGGGTTTTTTCCTGGGCGTCGGCGCGTTGCATCATCGAGTTGCCCAGGAAACCGGCCGCGGCCAGCCCTCCGGTCGTGGCGCCACTGCGCTGCAGGAATTGGCGGCGGGTGATGCCCAACCCCTGACCGGCAGGCCGAGCGGATTTTTTTGTCAGTCGCATGAGTCGAATCCTCTTTGAGCTCGTTCGCCGGTGAGCGCTCAGTCGCGCAGGGTGGCGTAGAAGGCGCGGACGTGGTCCGTCTCGCGGTAAAGGGTCTGGCCGGCGGCTTTCGAACTCGGCTGCTCGTCCGTCCCCTTGGCCTGGACGAAGGTGACATGACCGAGGCTGGCGGCGGCGCCCGCGGCGGCGGTGCCCAGCCCCAGGGCCCGCAGGAATTGGCGGCGTCCCTGAACGGCAGTCTTGTCGGATGAGTTGTCGGGTGTATGGCTCATGGTTGTTTTCCTCAACGCATCGTGGTTGATATCGGCTTGTAATGCACGGCGTTCAGGCACTCGAGGAGCCTTGCCGTGGTGAAACCCGGGAGTCGGGATCGACGAGCCATGCCGACTCCTGCTTCAAGAAGGTCATGCCCAGGTGGCCGACGGTGGCATAGAAGGGCGTGTCGACCCGCGCCAGGTCGGCCATGAAGCTGCCGCTCCAGGGCGCAAGGTGACGCTGGAAGAAGAGCGCCTGTTCCCGGGGGGCGTTTTCGATGAGCATGGCCATGACCTCGAACAGAGCCGCAATGTGATCCTCCGGCTCCTTGACGTTCGGCGCGCGCTGGTAACCCAGTCGCTTGAGGTCGCGGCGCAACTCCACCAGCGGCATCTCCATCAGCGAACCGGTCAGATACCAGGAAGCATAGGGCATCAGCTCGCCCTGGATGACTCCGACCAGATGACGGAAATGCGCACGTTCCAGTGCCTCCGGTTGTGCCGCCGTCGCGGCGAGGGCGAGGGCGCCCCAATGGGCCTGCATGTCGCTCTCTTCCTCGGCGAGGTCGAGCTCGGCCAAAAAACCGAGAAGATCCTGATCGGGTGCTTCCCTCAAGAGCCTCGCCAGCAGACGATAGATGTCGGCACGCAAGGCATCGTGATCACTGAGCTCCATCGGCGCTTCATCCCTCGCTTCGGTCATGTCGCCTCTCGCGTCCGGGAAGGTATCGCTGGCGTCTGTCATGCTCATACCTTCAGTTGGGCGTCGGGGTTGCGGGCCATGTCACGCCAGACATCCTTGACCCGGCAGTCTTCGCACATCTCGAGGCGTCGCATGGCCTCTCCCGCAAAGTAGGGGTGATCGGCAAGCTTGGCCTTGATGCTTGCGACGGTGCTTGCGGTGGCGAAGGGCTTTCCACAGGTGATACAGGCGAAGGCGTCCTCTTCCTTGCATACTCGTGTCGCGTTGCGCTGCTCGGGATCGGCGAGAAAACCCGATATCAAGGTGATGGCGTCCTCGGGGCAGGCGTTGTCGCACAGACCGCATTGCACGCAGTCCGCCTCGCGAAAGCTCAGTCGCGGCGAGTGATCGTCTCCCCCGGCCAGCGCCGGTGTCGGGCACACCGCGACACAGGCCATGCACAGCGTGCAGGCTGCTTCATTCACCTCGATGCCCCCGAAGGGAGCGCCACTGGGTACTGGTTCGCGCCGCTCGCTGGGCCGGCCCTGATCCGCCAGGTGGTCGATGACCGCATTGAGCCGATCGCGCTTGCGCGCGGAGAAGTCGTTCCCTCGGGCATCCCCCCGCGCCGTCAGACAATTGAATCGTGCCGGCGCATCGCGTTCGGTATCGGATTCCCCGATCACGACGATGCGCCGGGGGTCATGGCCCAGTGCCACGAGGAGCGCACGCGTCTGGCCGAGCTGCTCGTCGATCAGGGCGCTCAGGGTGGCAGGGAGCCCCGCATGACGCTGGATGCGTACCTCCGCGGCGCCATCGGCGATGGCGGCCAGCCAGTGCTCCATTCCCGCAGCACCGAGCTCTTCCAGCGGTACATCGAGGACGTGCGGCGCGGCAAGCATCGACTCCTGGTCGAGCCAAGCCCGATCGCAGAATCTGACGACCGGCGTGACACCACCCGCCTGGCGATAGGCCCCGAGCAGTCGAGCGACGAAATCGAGCTGGCGTTGGGGCTGGGGCAGCAGATACTGGATGGCGCCGGTGGGGCAGGCGCTGGTGCAACTGCCGGCGCCATGACAGAGGTGAGGGTCGATTTCGATCCAGGACTCGATGCGTCGCTTGACGCTCTTGACGGCATCGGCGGGGCACACCTCGAGGCACCGGGTGCATCCGCTCTGGCCACGGCCGGCATGCGCACAGATGTCATGATTGATCTGGAAGTACCTGGGTTTCTCGAACTCTCCAATGCTCTCGGGAAGGACCTTGATGGCTTCCTCGTACGCCTCGCTGCCGGTGCTGACGGCATGGTAGCCCGGCGGCGGGAGTTGCAGGTCGAGCAGCGCGGGGCTTCCCAGGTCCAGCAAGAGATCGAAGCAGTCGCGTTGAATGCAGGCCCGGGCGAGGTTGATCCCCGGCGTGCCATCATCCGGGTCGATTTCCACCTGGAATGCCCCGAGATAGCCCGACACGCGGGCATGTCGGGCCTGGTGGCAGGGAAGCTGTGCGGTAGCGCGGTAGATCTCGGCGGCATCATCCAGCTGTGCATCTGGCGGGGTTGGCGTGTTGATCAGCAGCGAGATCGTGCCGAGTGTACCCGCGAGTCGAAGGCGCTGAGCGGCACGGCGCGCCTCGAGTTCATTGCCGACGATGAGCACATCGCCATGGCTGTGATAGCTGACGCTGCTCGGCGCGAGATTGATGGGCCATGAAACCTGGGCATAGGCCGCGTCCTTGACGGCCTGAGCCCCGGACGGGTCAAGCGTCGCGGCAGGAATGCGATTCGCCATGTCACCTCATGAGTTACGGTCTTGGGGATGCCAGCGGAAACATTTTTTAATAATAGCAGCACCATCGCTGGAATCTTTAACGCTACATGAATAGCCAGGGGATTGCTGAATAAAGCGCCGAGCGAAATGAAGTGCAAGGCGCACGGAGCGCAGAAAACGAGACATAACATGAGGTTAGGCGAGTTTTCGAGCACCGCGCAACGCAGCAATTCGTTCGTGTAGGCATTTATGCAGTGATTCCCTAGCAGGGCCAGGGCCTGAAAGAGAGGCATCAAACTCCTCTAGAATAGAAAAAGACGATGGGAACCAGGCGCCAAGGTACCTATCCTGGGTCAGACTGACCCGTCCGTGAGTCGCCCTGGGTCAGTCGTTGCCTCCTGCCCTGCTTCCTCTTTCATCTCCTCGTCCCGGCTCTCGGCTGGGCCCGCCGATGAGATGATCCTCTCGTCAGCCTCGTCGAGGGCAGCGTCCTCCGAGTCATCCTCCACGAGTTCATGCACCCAGCGCCTCAACCGGGCGCTGGTCTCGCTGCTGAGCTTGCGCATCTGGGTGAAGTCATGGTCGTAGTCGTCGAGGCCGTCTCGCACGTTGTAATCCTGCGCCATGAACATGCGCCGCAGGGCACGACGCTTGAGTTCGGGGCTGACGCCCGCCTGCAGGAAGGCGGCGAGATCGCTGCCGGGTTCGAGCGTCTCGGGGTCGGGGAGCTCGGCGTCGAGACTGCCTTCCTCGATTGGCTCACCGGGCGAGGCGCCTGAAACGTCGGACGGTGCACTGTTGTCCTCGCTGGTTTCCTCCGAGCCCTCGTCGAGCATGCCCAGAGTACCCTCTTCGGGTCGCGTGTCGTCAGCGGCATCCAGACCCCGTTTGCGCCGGGACCAGCGTTCGAAACGGCTCATGCCTGATCCCCCCGAGCCCGGCCGGCCCCCTTGCGCTTCTTCTTGCGGCCCTCGTCAGGTGCCTCGCCATGGCGTACCAGATAGGCCTCGATCCATGCCTGGATGGCCAGGGGCATCGACGTGTCGAGCACCAGCCAGTCACCGTCCATCCAGCCTGCCGCCACTTCCTGGCTGGCAGTGATAGCCTCCGGGCTGGCTGCGCCTTGCCGTTCGCTGCAGCGCACGAAAAGCCGGGGGCGTTCGGCATTGAGGTTATGACGATAGGCGGCTCGCTCCGTCATGTAGAGTTGCAGGTCGACCGCATGAGGCCCGTTATCACCGGGCTCGAGCATGGCGACGTGCCACTGGGTGCTGGTGAAGCCCTTGACCGTGCGCTGCTCATCCTCGAGGCGCAGACTTAAGGTACGTAGACTGGCGCTGGTCATGACAAAACGCTCCTGAGGACGGTGGCTAAACAAGGTAGACCAGAGCCCGGCAATCCTGTAGGAGCTCGCTTCAGCGAGCGATGGGAAGCGCCATCGCCCGATAAATCGGGCTCCTACCACCCCCGAGATCTGGGCTTTTGTAGGAGCTCGGTTCACCGAGCGATAGATGGTTTAATTGGCCACCATCGCCTACGAAAACCGGCGGTCTTGTCCGTTAAGATAGTTTCTTTCATGCGATCTAGTCTGACTGGTCCGAACGAGACCACACCCGATATAGTGATCAAGCCGCTGCCCGGTGTCCATTGGCGGTTTGTCGTCACCTGGAGCGGAGATGCTGTATAGCCCTGGTCAGGAGAATCGTTTCATGAGCGCCATTACCGTGAGTCAGGCTCGTCTGCCGACCACTCTGGAAATCGCCGTTACCGATGAGTTCGGAGAGACGCGGCTTCAGGCCATCGCGGCCGAACGGGCGCTGACGGTTTACCTCAATCGGCGAGAGATCGTCACCTTGATGACCTTGGGAGCCGAACCCGAAGCGCTGGTCGTGGGCTATCTGCGCAATCAAGGGTTGATAGAACGCCTCGAGGACATTCAGGCCGTGCAGGTCGATTGGGACGTCGAGGCCGCAGCAGTCGTCACGCGCCACCAGCCCGAGGACCTGGAGGCACGGCTTTCCCAACGCACTGTCACCACCGGCTGCGGCCAGGGCACCGTATTCGGACGCCTGCTGGACGTCACGGCATTGAACCCGCTGCCCAGAACCCGTCTTGCCCAGTCGGTGCTCTACCGGTTGCTCGACAACCTGGGTGCCTACAACGAGACCTACCGAAGCGCCGGTGCAGTGCACGGCTGTGCCCTCTGCAGCCAGGACCAGGTGCTCGATTTCGTCGAGGACGTGGGACGTCACAATGCCGTGGATACCCTGGCGGGTCGCCAATGGCTGAAGGCGGGCGAGGCGGACACGACTGCCTCGAGTGGCGCCGATATCTTCTATACCACCGGGCGCCTGACCTCGGAGATGGTGCTCAAGGTGGCTCAGATGGGAATCAGCGTACTGGTCTCCCGCTCCGGCGTGACCCAGAAGGGGGTCGAGCTGGCGGAGCGCTTCGGGGTAGTGCTGATCGCCCGGGCCAAGGGCAAGCATTTTCAGGCCATCCATGGTGCCGACCGGCTGGTCCTGGATATGCCGCCGCCCCGAAGGCCAGGGGACCGGCGCGCCAGGGATGACGATGCGCGAAGTGCCGAACGTCGGGGGAAGGCCCAGTGAGCGAGGCAGAAAACCCGTTTCTCAATGTCCACCAGGTCGCGGAACTTCTGCATCTCAACGAGAAGAAGATCTACCAGCTGGCCAGCGATGGCGCCCTGCCGGCGACCAAGATCACCGGCAAATGGTTGTTCCCGCGCCGGCTGGTCGAGCAGTGGATACTCGAGTCGTGCCACCATGGCGTGCTGGCGGATCGCTTGATGATCACCGGCAGCGATGATCCATTGCTGGCGGCGATGGTCATGCGACTCAACCAGCAGCACCGCGGCCAGGCCTTCTATGGCTACAGTGTCACGGGCACCCAGCTCG
This sequence comes from Modicisalibacter ilicicola DSM 19980, assembly GCF_900128925.1. Classification (GTDB taxonomy): domain Bacteria; phylum Pseudomonadota; class Gammaproteobacteria; order Pseudomonadales; family Halomonadaceae; genus Modicisalibacter; species Modicisalibacter ilicicola. Next base: position 271,055 of record NZ_FQUJ01000005.1, on the reverse strand, counting down.
GGTTGGAGCTGCTCTCCCAGGGCCGAGCGGATGTCTGTGCCATTCATTGGGGGCGTGTCGAGGAGAGCGAGCTGCGCCATCCGGCGCTGATTCGTGGTCACGGCGGCTATCGTCACTGGACCATGGTGCGCCTGTTTCGGCGTTCTCAAGGGTTGATCATTCGCGGCGAGGATCGGCATCAGCCGCTGCAACCCCAGGGATTGTCGGGTACCAGCCGACGCTGGGTGGTTCGCCAGGAGGGCGCCGGTTCCCAGCGCTTTCTGAAGGAGTGGCTGGCCGGACAGCAGTTGCGCCTCGATCAGCTCAATTGCCACGCCATCGCCTACAGTGAACGCGAGGTGGCCTCGTTGATCGCTCGCCACGAGGCGGACATCGGGCCGGGAACCCTGTCCGCGGCCAACGAGTTCGGGCTGGGATTCATTCCTGTGAGTGAAGAAGCCTTCGACCTGGTCACGCCCCGCAATGTCTACTTCCGCTCCCTATTGCGGCAATTGTTCGATTATTTGAACAGTGCGGCCGGGCTAGCCCTGGCCCAGTCCCTGGGTGGCTACTCCCTCGAGGAAAGCGGCAAGCTGCTGTGGCGGGGTGACGCTGTCCAGCATGATTGACTTTGGTTGAAGAAGGCCAGAAAAGGCTTGTCGCGATTCTGCTTGTCAATTAACTTTGCTGAAAGCGTTGAATATATTCAATGCCCGAGTCAGAAAGTCAATATAATTTCAATAGCTTAGAGGCAAGGCATCATGACGGATTCGACCACGGGTAACAAGCTGATACGCGTGCTGGCGAGCAAGGATGTGCTGGCTCTGGCCTTCGGCGCCATGATCGGCTGGGGGTGGATCGTGCTGACCGGCAGCTGGATACAATCGGCCGGCAGTGTCGGGGCGATCACGGCATTCCTGGTCGGCGGCATTGCCATCGTCCTGGTAGGACTCACCTATGCCGAACTGGCCTCGGCGATGCCCCTGGTGGGGGGCGAGCACGTCTACAGTTATCGTGCGCTAGGTCATTTCGCATCGTTCATCTGTACCTGGGCCATCGTGCTGGGCTACGTCAGCGTGGTCTCTTTCGAGGCCGTGGCACTGCCCACGGTGGTCGAGCACCTTTTCCCGGGCTATACGGTAGGCTATCTCTGGACCATCGCCGGCTGGGACGTGACCGCCAGCTGGGTGGCGGTCGGCGTGATCGGCTCGCTGGTGATGATGTGGATCAACTACATCGGAATCCGTACCGCGGCCCTGGTACAGAAGGTGGTGACCTTGCTGATACTGGCGGTGGGCGTGATGTTCATCACCGGGGCCCTGTTCACCGGCGGCACGGATACCCTGGAGCCGATGTTCAATGTCGAGAGCGGCGTGGTGGGTGGCATCATGACGGTATTGATCATGGTGCCCTTCATGTTCGTCGGTTTCGACGTCATTCCCCAGGCCGCCGAGGAGATCGATCTGCCCTTTCGAGAAATCGGCAGGGTGCTCATGATATCGGTGATCCTCGCCGTCTTCTGGTACGCGCTGATCATCCTGGGAACGGGGCTGATGCTCGACCCGGAGGCGCTGTCGGCAAGTTCCCTGGCGGTGCCGGATGCGATGCAGGCCGTGTTCGGCGCGCCCTGGGCCGGCAACCTGATGGTGATGGCCGGTATTGCCGGGATCATCACCAGCTGGAATGCCTTCTACATCGGTGGGTCCCGGGCGATCTACGCCCTGGCCCACGCGGGGATGCTGCCGGCTTTTCTGGGCAAGTTGCATCCACGCTACAGGACGCCGGTGAACGCCATCCTGATGATCGGTATCCTGTCCAGCATCGCCCCCTTCTTCGGCCGCCCCACCATGGTCTGGCTGGTGGATGCCGGTGGGTTGGGCATCGTCATCGCCTACCTGTTCGTGGCGCTTTCCTTCCTCGTGCTGCGCTATCGCGAACCCGAGCTCGAGCGCCCCTTCAGCATCCCTCAGGGCAAGCTGGTCGGTAGCGCCGCGGTGTTGCTATCGCTGGGCATGGTGACGCTGTACCTGCCGGGCAGCCCCTCGGCGCTGTTGCCGGTGGAGTGGGTCGTGTTCGGTGGCTGGATGATCATCGGTCTGGCCATGTATCTCTGGTCCCGGGCTCGCTATGGCGTGGATTACGCCGAAACCGCCATCAATCGCGAGCTGTCCGGAGAAGAGCACTACCCTGGCCGTTGACCGGTAACCTCGATGGAAAAGTCCCCGATGCCTTCAGAGGGCATCGGGGCTTTTTTTATTCCTGGCCCGGGCCTGGCCGATCAGGGAGTCTCGTTGGGCGTGCACACCGAAAGCACCGTGGCGTCCTCGTCACTCACCGAGACCAGGGCGTGGCCCATGTCGCTGTCGAAATAGATGCTGTCGCCCTGTTCGAGCCGAAGCGGCTCGTAGAATTCCGTGTACAGCAGCACGCTGCCGTCGAGCACGATCAGAAATTCTTCCCCGTCATGCCGCACCCACTCGTTGAACTCGCCGAAGTCCCGTGCCCGCACGATGGTCTTGAAGGGAATCATGCGTTTCTGGGCAAGTTGGCAGGAGAGCAGTTCATGCTCGTAGGTCGGCGTGGGGTGCAACTGCCCGTCGCCCTTGCGGGTCAGGTCACGTCGGCCCAGCGTATGTGTCTGGGGCTTGGGCGGGCTCAGCAACTGGGGCAGGTCGATTTCCAGGCCGCCGATCAGTTTCTGTACGGCGGTAAACGTCGGTGATATCTGATCGTTCTCGATCTTGGAAAGCGTCGAGCGCGCAAGCCCGGTACGCTGGCTGACGTCCTCGAGGGTCCACCGGTTGGCCAGGCGAATCTCCTTGAGCCGTTCGCCGAGCCTCAAGGGCTCGACGAAGGGCTTGCGCCCCGAGGCGATTCGCAGCGCGGCGTCGTGATCGGTAAGGCCGGACATGACGATTCACTATATGAAATAAATTTTCCTGAATCCTAGCATATTCGTCAGTCACGCAGGGGTAAGCTCAGACACTTTCCAGATTCGATCGAGATCGGGCAGTGCCCGGACGCCCAGATTGTCAGAACGGCGGGGCAGGGACAGGCGATCATCAGCCCGCCTTGTCACGGATCGCCTGATAGGGGATGCCCAGCAATGCCTTGACATGGGCTGCGACGCTGCGACCCAGAGCATCGGGGTTGTAACCCCCTTCAAGCACCGAGACGAGTCGATGGTTGGCATGGCTGCGGGCGATGTCCATGGCCAGGGTGGTGATCCAGTAGTAGTCCTCGTCTTCCAGGCAGATGTCCGCCATGGGGTCTTCCCGATGGGCATCGAACCCGGCCGAGACGAGGATCAGTTCGGGGCGGTGCGCCTGGAGCGCCGGCAGCCAGTCCCGTTCGATGGCGCGACGGAAGGTGCGACTGTCGCAACCGGCCTCGAGTGGCGTGCAGACCACATTGTCGGCTTCTGGACGCAGGTAGCGCCAGGGGTAGAACGGGTACTGGTAGCTGGTGCAGATCAGGATGTCGGGATCGTGCGAGAAGATGTCGATGGTGCCGTTGCACTGATGGACATCGAAATCGAGGATGGCAATACGCTTGACGCCATGCCTTGCCCGGGCGTGGGCGGCGCCCACGGCAACATTGTTGTAGAAGCAGAAGCCCATGGCTTCGGCCACTTCGGCATGATGCCCGGGAGGGCGCACGGCGCAGAACACGTTGTCGGCCTGATGGCGGAAGACCTGGTCGATGCCGCGCAGCACGGACCCCGCCGCCAGTCGCGCCGCATCGAGGCTGTCCGGGTTCATGAAGGTGTCGTTGTCGAGGTTGGTCAGGCCATGCTCGGGAACGCACTTGTCGAGGGCGCGAAGGTGGCGCAGGGGGTGGATCAGCGCAAGCTGCTCCTCTTTGACCGGACTCGCCTCGGATTGCATGGTCTGCTGCAGGACACCTTCGAGTGCCAAACGTGCGTGTATGGCTTCCAGACGCTTGGGACTTTCAGGGTGCTCCGGTCCCATGTTGTGAAGAGCGCAATGCGGGTGAGTAATGAAAGATGTAATCATGGCGACGCTCCACACCGGTATAGTGCAACATTAATCGGCCATGAGCCTTGCGCGACAGTGTCAATAAGTCGTACACAATGAGAGTCTTTCGGCTAAGGAGTCCATCGTGGGCACGCGTTTTCTACGCTATTTCTTTGAACCGAACAGCCTGGCCGTGATCGGCGCCTCCGAAAAGAGCCATTCGATGGGTGGGCTCGTGATCCGCAATCTGCAGGAGGGCGGCTTCAAGGGCACGATGTGGGCCGTCAACCCGAAAGGTTACGAGACCGTTTTCGATGTCCCTTGCGCGAGGCGGGTGAGCGATCTGCCGCAAGCGCCGGACATGGCGATCATCTGCTCGCCGGTGGACACGGTGCCCAGGACCATCGAGCAGCTGGGCCGCCTCGGCGTCAAGGCGACCATGGTGCTTTCCGGGGGGTCTTTCCTGGACAGGGGCACCCCCAGCGGTGGCTCGCTTCGCGAGCGCATGCTGGCGGCGGCAAGACGCTCGGGCATCCGCGTGCTGGGGCCTGAGTGCATGGGGTTGATCGTTCCGGGACGCCGGCTCAACGCCACCTATTCGGGGCAGCCCGTCAAGGCCGGCAAGGTGGCCTATCTCGGCCAGTCGGGCATGCTCGGCAACGCCATGATCGACTGGGCCGCCGGGCAGGGTATCGGCTTCTCACATCTGGTGACCCTGGGCGACAGCGTCGATGTCATGCTCCCCGACCTCATCGACTACATCAACCAGAACTCTCCCGCCCAGGCCATCCTCCTGCACCTCGAGCGCATCAGCGATGCCCAGCATTTCATGACCGCACTGCGCGAGGCATCACGCAACCGTCTGGTGCTGGCGATCAAGAGTGGCCGTACCCCGCAATCGGATCTTTCGAGCCTCCCGCCGACACCGGGCATCAGCAATCGTGATGTCATCTTCGAGGCCGCCCTGGCCCGGGCCGGGGTGGTTCGCGTCGACAATTCGGATGAGCTTTTCGATGCCCTCGGGACCCTGTCACGCATGCGCCCGCTGCGCGGCGACCGCCTGGCGATCGTCGCCAATGGCCTGGGGCCGGCACTGCTGGCCATCGATAGACTGATCATGGCCGGCGGCAAGCTCGCGGATTTTGCCGATCATACCCGGGAGGCGCTACTGGGAAGTGATTTCGACATGAGCCTGCCGGGCAGCAACCCGGTGGACCTGGGAGGCAACGCCACCCCCGAGAAGTTCATCGGCGCACTGGAGATCGTCGCGGCGGACCCGAACGTGGATGCGGTGCTGGTCGTGCATGCGCCGACCCGCCTGGCGCCGTCGAGAACCACCGCCGAGGCGGTGGTCGCCAATCGCCGGCGTTTCAAGCGCAATCTGCTGACCAGCTGGATGGGGATGGAAGAAGCCCTGGCAGCGCGCCATGAATGCCACCTGGCGGGCATCCCGACTTATATCTCCCCCGAGAAGGCGGTCAAGGCATTCATGCACATGGTGGACTATCAGCGTGTCCAGGCGCTGCTCCAGGAGACACCGCCCAGCCTGCCGTTCAGCACGACCGCCCGGATTCGCCAGCGCTGCCACAAGCTGATCGCCGAGGCTCGGGCTCGCGGGCGCGATCGCCTCACGCATCAAGAGACCGCCGAGGTGCTGGAGGCCTACGGAATCCCCACGGCTGTCAGCCGCTATGTCCTCAATGCCGAGGAAGCGACCGCGGCTTTCGAGGAGTTTCGGGAGCCCTTGGCGCTCAAGACGATCCATGAGCAAGGCTGTCTTCCGTACCACTACAGCAAGCACCCCCGGAGACCTTCCTCGGGACTGTTGCAGGACCTGAACAGCGTCGCCGAGATCGTCGCCGGCATCGAGCGTCTCGATCGCGAGGTGCATGAGCAGTTCCCGGGCAGCCGGATATACAGCTACTGCCTGCAGCCCATGCAGCGAGGCAAGCATTCCATCCAGCTCTGCGCGGGTATCACACGGGACCCGGTGTTCGGGCCGGTCATCGTCTTCGGGATCGGAGGCTACAGGACCAATGTGCTCGCCGATCGGCACGTGGCGCTGCCTCCCCTGAACATGACGCTGGCCCAGGATCTGGTCTCGCGAACTCATGCCGGCAAGCTGATTCTCGCACACTCTCCCGACCCGCAGCGTGATGTCGACAGGCTCTGCCAACTGCTGGTCAAGCTTTCGCAAATGGCCTCGGACCTGCTCGAATTGCGCGGCCTGGAGATCAACCCGTTGCTGCTCAATCGCGACGGCATGATCGCGGTCGATTTCGCCATGGACCTGGGGGAGCCGGCGCGCCACGCCATCATGCCGTACCCCGAGGAACTGCGCGAGTGGGTGCGTCTGAAAAACGACATGCGGGTCGAGATTCGGCCGGTGCGTGGCGAAGACGCACCATTGATTACCAAGTTTCACTCCCAGCTCTCCGAAGAGAGCATCCGTTTCCGCTACTTTCACCACAAGGCCGACCTGACCAAGCGCGACCTGTCGATATTGGCGCAGATCAACTACGACCGTCAGATGGCGTTCATCGCCGAACATGCCCGTGAGAACGGCGAGAAGGAGATGCTGGGCGTCGTCCGGGTGTGGAACGATCCGGACAATATCCGCACGGAATTCTCCGTGATCATTCGTGACGACATGCAGGGCCAGGGGCTGGGCAGTGTGCTGATGAAGAAGATGATCGGCTACTGCAAGAGCGTCGGCACCCTGGAGATGGTCGGCAAGGTCATGGTCGACAACCATCCCATGCGCGGCTTGATGAAATACCTGGGTTTCACCTTGCACTACAACATGGAGGAGCAGGTAGTGGACGCGGTGCTGCGCCTCAACGAGCCCACCAGCGAGTGGCAGCGCCACCGTCTGGAGGCCCAGCCCTGACATCTCTTCCGACCCGCCTTCGGACCTGAAGACAAGGGAATGCCAAGCGCCCTTCGGTGCGGGAATTTGATTGCCGGGAAGCGAAACCGTATCATGGCACAACTATAAACTTTAATTATCATTACCAGGCGTCATCATCACGATGAACAATAGATGTCATCGTCGATGACGTCTGGAAATAAAAAATGACGCAAAACGGACGGATCGATGAGCGAAACCGAGCAGACCAAGATTCAGGTACGCGGCTTGAGCAAGGTCTTCGGCAACCACCCGAAGAAAGCCTTGGAATTGCGGGACAAGGGAATGAAGCGTCCGGAAATTCTCGAGAAGACCGGGCAGACACTGGGGTTGTCCAATATCACCTTCGATGTCCAGGAAGGCGAACTCCTGGTCATCATGGGGCTGTCGGGATCAGGCAAGTCCACACTGATCCGTTGCCTCAACCGGCTGATCGAACCCACCGAGGGGGACATCATCATCGATGGCGAGAACATTCCCAAGCTCAGTGAGAAAGCGTTGCTGGAATGCCGTCGCCGCCATTTCTCGATGGTGTTCCAGCATTTCGCCCTCTTTCCACATCGCAGCGTGCAGATGAACGCGGAATTCGGTCTCGAGATTCGCGGCATCGACAAGGCAGAGCGCGCCAAGAAGGCACGCGAGGCACTCAGTCACGTAGGACTGGATGGTTGGGAGGATGCCATGCCCAGCCAGCTCTCCGGGGGTATGCAGCAACGGGTGGGGTTGGCCCGGGCGCTGGCCAACGATTCCTCGGTGCTCTTGATGGACGAGGCGTTCTCGGCACTGGACCCGCTGATCCGCAAGGACATGCAGCAGGAACTGCTGGAACTCCAGCACCGCATGAAGAAAACCACCATCTTCATTACCCATGATCTCGACGAGGCACTCGCCATCGCCGATCGCATCATCCTGCTCAAGGATGGAGAGATCGTGCAGATCGGCACGCCCGAAGAGATCATGACACACCCAGCGGACGACTACGTGGCACGTTTCACCGAAGGCGTCGACATCTCGCGCATTCTCACTGCGCGCCATGCCATGCGCCCGGTGCGTGCCCTGGCACGCAACGACGACGGGCCGCGCACCGTGCTGCACAAGCTGAGCGAAAACGGCCTGGACTCCATCTATGTCACCGACCGTGAGCGCAAGCTGCTGGGCCTGGTCGAGGCCGACGCCGCGAACCGGGCGGCCCGGGAAGGGCAGCGAAGCATCGAGGACCTGATCAGCGACGACTTCCCCCGGGTCGGACCCGACGAGCCGCTGCACAATCTTTTCGCGATGTTCAATGAAAAGAGCTACCCGATCGCCGTGGTCGACGAGGAACGGCGGCTGCTGGGCGTGGTCGTGAAGGGCGCGGTACTGGCACAACTTGCCGAAGCAGGAGAACAATGATGGCTATCGATATTCCCCGCATTCCGCTCGGCGACTGGATCGAAGCCGGGCTCGACTTCCTGACCAGCGAGTATTCCATCGTGACTCGCGGCATCTCGCGGGTCACCCAGACCGGCATCAACGCACTCAATGATGCCTTGATGTGGATGCCGGAATGGGCGCTGATGGCAATCATCGCTCTTTTGTGCTGGCGTCTGTCGGGCGTGCGTCTGGCGATTGGCGCGAGCCTTGGCCTGGCATTGATCTGGAACATGGGGTTGTGGTTTCCGATGATCGAATCCCTGACCCTGGTAGTGATCGCTACCCTGGTGGCAGTGGTGATCGCGCTTCCCGTTGGTATCCTGGCGGCGCTCTCGGACAAGTTCTATGGCCTGATCATGCCTATCTTGGATTTCATGCAGACCATGCCGGCCTTCGTCTACCTGATTCCGGCCATTCCGTTTTTCGGTATCGGTTCGGTCTCTGCGATCTTCGCCACGGTGATCTTCGCCATGCCGCCGGCGATCCGCTTCACCACCCTGGGAATCCGCCAGGTGCCCAAGGATCTTGTCGAGGCGGCGGACGCCTTCGGTTCGACGCGCGGCCAGAAGCTGGTCAAGGTACAACTGCCGCTGTCGCTGCCGACCATCATGGCGGGCATCAACCAGACCATCATGCTGGCGCTGTCGATGGTGGTCATCGCCGCCATGATCGGTGCGGATGGGCTGGGCAACGAGGTCTGGAAGGCGATCCAGCGGCTGCGCCCCGGAGACGGCTTCGAGGCCGGCATCGCGGTGGTCATTCTGGCCATGTTGCTCGATCGCCTGACACAGACCTTCCGCAAGACCAGGAAGGCGTAGTGAAGCGTCAATTTTTCAAGCCACAAGAATGAGGCGAAAAAAGGGGAAACCATGAAAACGATCAATGCAATGTCACGTGCTGTGCGCGTCGGTTCGCTGGCCATGATCGCAGGCCTGGGCATCGCCGGCAGCGTGCAGGCACAAGACAAGGGAACGGTGCATCTGGCCTACGTGGAATGGTCCGATGCCGTGGCCTCCACCAACGTCATGCGCGCCGTGCTGGAGCAGGCCGGCTATGAAGTGGAAACGACCTCGCTCTCGGCCGCGGCCATGTGGCAGGCCGTGGCCTCCGGTGATGCGGATGCCATGACCACGGCCTGGCTGCCGACCACCCACGAAAATTATTATGAGCAGACCAAGGACGAACTGGTCGATCTGGGGGTCAATCTCGACGGCACCAAGCTTGGCTTGGTGGTTCCCGCCTATACCGAACTGGATTCCATCGACCAGCTCGATGACAAGGCCGACAGCATCGGCGGCGAGATCATCGGGATCGACCCGGGCGCCGGTCTCATGAGCCTGACCGAGGACGTGCTCGACGAATACGGGCTGGAACGCGACATCGATCTGCGCAATGGCAGCGGTGCGACCATGACGGCCGCCTTGCAGAATGCCATAAAGAATCAGGAAGATATCGTGGTGACCGGCTGGACGCCACACTGGATGTTCGCCCGCTGGGATCTCAAGTACCTCGACGATCCCGAGAATGTCTACGGCGGCGCCGAACAGATCCACACCATCGCGCGCGAAGGGCTGCAGGAGGACATGCCCGAGGCCTACACGATCCTGGACAACTTCAACTGGACATCGGAAGAGCTGGGCGAGGTGATGCTGATGAACCAGGAAGAGGGCAGCGATCCCTACGAGAATGCCAAAGCGTGGGTGGAGGAGAACCAGGAGATGGTTCAGGAATGGATGGGCAAGTCGTAATCCAACGACGACAGGCCGCCTTCCATGCAAGCGCCCGGCCACATGGCCGGGCGCTTGCTGTCGAGCCCTTCACCATCCAGGCATTCAAGGGGCGAGACGAGCCTTGAACCACTCCTGATCATGGCGGCTGTAACGTACCCGGTCGTGCAATCGATCGGCCTGGCCCTGCCAGAACTCGACCATCTCAGGCACGACACGATACCCGCCCCAATGGCGGGGGCGATGGACAGTCTGGCCGTCGTACACCTTCTCGAAACGCTGCTTGCGCTCTTCCAGCCACTCTCTGTCGGGAATTTCCACGCTCTGCAACGCGATCCAGGCACTCAATTGGCTGTTGCGGGGTCGGCTCTGGAAGTAACGGTCGGACTCACTGCCGTCGACCTGCTTCACTCGGCCCTCGATACGCACCTGGCGCTGGAGCTTGGGCCACCAGAAGACGAGGGCGGCATGGGGCACATTGGCCAGTTCGCTACCCTTGTGACTCTGGTAGTTGGTGTAGAAGACGAACCCCTGTTCATCGAATCCCTTGAGCAGCACGATGCGCGCATGAGGATGCCCTTGACTGTCGACGGTCGCCAGGGTCATTGCATTGGGATCATCGGCTTCGCGCGCCAGTGCCTCGTCCAGCCATTCCTGGAAGAGCGGGAAGGGGGCGTCCGGCGCAGTGGCGGCATCGAGACTGCTTCCACTGTAGTTGCGCCGAACGTCGGCTATGTCATGATTCATGGCATTCTCCTGGTATTTCCTTAATCTTCGCCGCAACCGGTGCTGGGCTCAAGGCCGATCTGTGTCTGATCAGGGCGTGGTGTGCCAGCCAAGCTGAACCATCACCATGTAGAGCCCCGTGCCACCGATGATCGACACCAGTGCATTGCGCCGCCAGAGATGCAGGGAAGCCACCACGAGCGAGGCGATGAGCGTCGGCAAGCCGTTGGCCGCGAGGTTCAGTTGCCCCTCCAGGACGGGTCGAAAATCCCGCAGGGCGTAGATGACCAGTATCATCATCACCGCCGGGGGAAGATAACGCCCCAGATGAAGGATCAACGGATGTTCGGCATGGCGCGACAAGGCAATGAACGGCAGTACCCGGGTCGCAAAGGTCGCCAGTGCGCTGATGACAATCATCAATGCCAGTGTAGAGTCGTTCATCGGCACGTTTCCTGATGTCGGTCAAGCCAGCGGTAGTGCGCCAGCAGTATCAGGCTGGTCGTGCCGATGGCACCAAGCAGAAGATGTCGCTCGGGGAGCAGTGCCAGCGCGCCGAGGCCAGTGAACAGGGCGATGGCGAAGGGCAGGGCGCGTCTTAGACGACTGGCCTGTTCCAGAGTGAGGACGATGAACAGGGCGGTCAAGGCAAACTCGATGCCGCGACTATCGAATGCGATGGTTGCACCGGCGACGGCGCCCGCCAGGGTGCCCATCACCCACCAGAGCTGGTTCATCAGGCTGATGCGGCAGGCGCTGGCATGGTCCTCGGGGCCGTGTTGCTGGCGTCCCTGATTGGTCAACAGCGAGTAGGTTTCATCGGTCAGGGCAAAGATCAGATAGGGTTTGCGCCACCCCGCTCCCTGGAATCTCTTCAGCAACGACAAGCCGTAGAACAGGTGGCGGGAATTGAGCATGAAGGTCGCGACCGCGACCTCGAGAAGCCCGGCATGGTTGGCAAGCAGCGTGATCGCCATGAATTGTCCGGCGCCGGCGTAGATGAACAACGACATGAGCAGGGCGACCCACCATGGGTGGCCGAGCTGCACGAAGAGGATGCCGAACGCTGCGCCCAACGGCAGGTAGCCGAACATGACAGGCAGAGTCTGCAAGAAGTCGTGACGCCATCGAGTGAGGGACAGCAAGATCGTATCCTTGATACAACGGCTTATTATTCGGGGGCACCTAGTATAGGCTAGTTGTGCCGAAGTGTGACATGAGCATCTTCAGATGAGGCACGCCATGAAAAAGGTCTGGGTGTGGGATGCGTGGGTGCGCCTGTTTCACTGGCTGCTGGTCATCGCCCTGACGGTCTCCTTCTACACCATGAAAACCGGCGGCTATCCGCTGCTGTTTCCTGTCGACTGGCATGCGCGGGCCGGGTATAGCGTCCTTGGCCTGATGCTCTTCCGCTGGTTGTGGGGGGTATTCGGCAGCCGGCATGCGCGTTTCTTCACCTTCCTTCGCTCGCCCAGGACACTCTGGGATTATGCAAGGCAGTTCCTGCACGGCAAGGAGGCGCTCTATGCCGGCCACAACCCGCTAGGCGGGTGGATGGTCCTATTGATGCTGGTTTCCCTGACACTGCAGGCCGGCAGTGGCCTGTTCCTGCACGACGATATCCTGTTCGAGGCGCCCCTCTACGGCAGTGTCGGTTCGCAGACCACCAGGAACCTGGCCATCTTTCACAACTACAACGGCAACTTCCTGCTGATCTTGATCCTGCTGCACATCGCGGCGGTCGGGATTCATCGCCTCAAGGGCGAGCGCCTGGTAGGTGCCATGTTTCATGGCCGCAAGCGATTGGCCTTCGAACCGGTGGATGGCCCCGGATCGCATGCCGTTAACTGGCGGGCGCTGGTATGCGGTGCGCTTGCGCTCGGCGTGGTGGTATGGCTGTGGAATAGCTGAAGTCCAGCAGACATCGCCCCGGCGATATCGCCGCGGCGATGCCTATCGGGAAGGGGCTTCAGTTTTCGGCGCGGTATTCGTCATGGCACTCCTTGCAGGTATCGCCGGTAGCTGCCACCTGCTTGCGCAGCGCCGGGAAGTCTTCCTGTTGCGCGACTTCGGCCAGCCTTGACGTGGCCTCCTCCATGTCTCTCTGCAGGGAGTCGAAGTCCTCCCGGTTGTCGGCAATCTTGGCCAGGGCATCGGTATCGACGCCATGGCCGGCATCGCGCAACGAACCCTCGATGAAGCCTTCCCAGGGGAGCTTGGCGAGCATCGCGACGCGCTCAGCCCGCATCATCGCCTCCTGGGCATCGTACTCCAGGTCGCCCTTGGCCATGGCGCCCAGCGGTCCGAAGTTCCAGCCCATGGTGTGCAGAGCCGCCTGCCGGTATTCGATGGCGTCCTTGATCTGCTTTTCGTCGGCGGCCAACGCGATCGTGGAGGCCACCAACAGGGAAGTGACAACGCCAAGCCTCATCAAGCTTTTCATCACATGCTCCTTATGCCGTGAATCACTGCACACTGTCCCTCAGGATTGCCCTGCAGGACAGCCAGGTCAGACAACTATGAGGATAGCAGCAACCCGACGGTGTGGAGGCGCGCAGTCGTCAGCCGCGTAGCTGACGACTGCGCCAACGCGCGTAGAGCATGCTCGACACGAACAGGGCCAGACTCGCCACCACTTCCAGCATGCCCAGCCAGGCAGCGCTGGGAAGGGTCATGAGCATCACCCCCTGCATGAAATACAAGAGGCTCACGAAGGCCAGCCAGGCATGCCCCCGTGGGCGGCGAGTCAGGATGGCAGGAAGAAAGAGCACCAGCGGCAGCACTCGTACCAGGAGCGGCAGCATCCCACTCTCGCTGTTGGCCTGCAACTGCAAGCCGCCGACCACCAGCAGCGTCGCCAGAGCAACGTAGCTGACCAGCACCACGGTGCGTGTTCTTTGTGCCAATTGCGTAAGACCATGACGCTGTTCGAGCCTTTCCAGGGCGGCGCGCATTACTTCTCCTCGCGCAGGGCGTGAAGTGCCAGGGCGAGTCGAGCTAGACGCTTGCCCTGGGCGCGGGCCAGGGTACGCTCGATATCGTCGACGCTTCGATCGCTGGCCGTGCCGGCGAGATGACTGGTGCCGTAGGGCGTTCCACCACTGGTCGTCTCGGTCAGCCCGCTCTCGCTGTAGGGCACGCCCGCATAGACCATCCCCAGGTGCAGCAAGGGGACGAGCATGGTGAGCAGCGTGGCTTCCTGGCCGCCGTGCAGGCTGGCCGTCGAGGTGAAGGCCGTGGCCGGCTTGTCGATCAGCGCCCCATTGATCCAGAGTTCGCTGGTGCCATCGAGGTAATGCTTGAGCGGTGCCGCCATGTTGCCGAAACGCGTCGGGCTCCCCAGGGCCAGGCCTGCACAGTGGCGCAGGTCGTCGAGGGTGGCATAGACAGCCCCTTCGGCGGGGATCTCGGGGTCGACAGCCTCGCAGGTGGTCGATACCGGGGGCACCGTCCGCAGGCGGGCATCGATTCCCGCTATCGACTCGACGCCAGCGACCATCTGTTCGGCCATGGTACGTGTGGCGCCGGAGCGCGAGTAGTAGAGAACGAGAATGTAAGGGCGAGAAGCGCTCATGGCAGCTCCGTCTATGGGCGTGGGTTCAGGTCTCGTCGAGAAGTACCAGAGTCGCCTCGGGCGAGCGATCGATGATCGACGATGGGATCGGAAGATCGCCAGACAGTGTAAGAGGGTATGCGGGCAGGGACAACTTCCACTTCCTCCTTTTTATACCGTTATCTTTGGTTTTCCACTTAATCTCTCGTCGTATCCAATCGCCTATAGACCCAGGCAGAAGTTCCATTGTCCAAGGTCACTCGCTCACGCCTGTAGCGAATTCCCAAGCGTTCGTAGCGGTCGAGCCGTCGTAGTTCTTCTGCGTCGACATCAAGAAGATAGCCGTTCACTTGCACTTCAGGCGCCTTTTCCAGATCCAGTTCGTCACGTCGAAACCCCGAGAGGGTCGCCTCCTGCGGGTCATCCCAGCGCCCGTAGACCAGCCAGCGAACCATGCCGAACCGCAGGGTGCCATACACGAAGACCTGATGCTCGCCGGCCGCAACGGGGGGCAGATCATCCGGGGTCTCGTAGCCGAAGGGGCTGAGCAACACGAACCAGAGATAGAACAGCAAGATGGCCAGGGCTGCCAACACCGCAATAGAGAAACGACGCAAGAGAAACACGAAACTCCTCGGTATGGTTATGAGGCCGGTCATGGTGGCATGGGTCGGCAGACGATAGCCAGCCGGCGACTTGAAGAGCCGGGAAGCGCGTCTGATATGATTACTGCATGAGTCATTTGCCGAGGGCAACGCCATGAACCGCTGTCTGGATCGCGACACCGATTTTAGTCGTCTGCTGGGAGAAGAGGTTCGTCCGCTGTCCAAGGGCCGTGACAAGGCGGACATAGTCAACTCCCCGAGCGCGCCCAGCGAAGCACAAATGGCTCGAAGAGCCAGCGCCGTCGAAGAGGGGGAGGCCACCAATTTCCTGACGGACGAGTTCGTCGATCTCCTGCCTCACCACGACCCGATCGAACATCGACGTGATGGCATACAGATTGGCGTTCTCGAGCGCTTGCGCCAGGGGGGCTACGCTCCCGAAGCGCGCCTCTATCTGATCAAGCTGCCTGTCAGGCAGTGCCGACGCGAGCTGTTCGCCTTTCTCCAGGATGCCATCGAGCACGACCTGCGCTGTCTGCTGGTGGTGCACGGCCGTGGCAAGGCCTTGGACAGCCATGCCAATGTCGTGCGCTCCTATGTGGCGAAATGGCTGATGCAATTCGACCAGGTGCAGGCCTATGCCTCGGCGCAGCCCGTTCATGGTGGCATCGGCGCCACCTATGTCATGTTGCGCAAGTCCGAGCGGGCCAGGGCACGCAATCGGGAACGCCAGCAGAAGCGGCGCGGATAGACGTGATGGAACGGCCACGCCGCCAGGGTGGCGGCGTGGGAATCAGCCTCGACTTGCACTCAACTGGTTTCGCGCAGACGACGCTCGAACAGGGCCTCGCGGACATCGACACCGGGTTGATAGCTGACGCTGAAAGGCTTCAGCCAACGCAGCGCATCTTCCAGGGGCTGGTCATCCCGCAAGGCCAGGGCATCGAAGCCGCAGCGGGTCATGTAGTAGAGCTGATCGATCAGCACGTCGCCGATGGCGCGGACCTCGCCTTCGTAGCCGTGGCGTTCGCGCAACAGGCGGGCCAGGGTATACCCGCGGCCATCGGTGAAGGCCGGGAAATCGATGGCAATCAGAGGCGCGCGCAGCAACTGGTCTACCAGCGTCGGCTCGAGCACCGTATCGCTGGACAGCCAAGGAGCCAGACCCTCCTGATCACCATGGCGCTGCCAGAGCGTGAGCGGAACGATGGCGGGCCGATAGGCAGGCAAGCCTTCCTCGTCTCGTGACAGGTGCCAGGCATCCTGGCTCGGCTGACCCTGCTTGATCAGCAGGGAGCCTGGAAGGGTCTCGGGCAAGGCGTCATGGAAACGATCGAGTGCACTGCTAAGCATAAACATGCTCCTTGAAAGGCTTGATTCCGATACGCCGGTAGGTGTCGATGAAGTGCTCGTCCTCGTGGCGCTGCTCGACATAGACCTTCAGTACCTTGTCGATGACGCCCGGCACGTCCTCGCGATAGAACGAGGGGCCAAGAATCTTGCCCAGCGAGGCGTTGTCGTGGGAGTTCCCGCCCAGGGAGATCTGGTAATATTCCTCGCCTTTCTTGTCGACGCCGAGAATGCCGATATTGCCGACATGGTGATGACCACAGGCGTTCATGCAGCCGGAGATGTTGAGATCCAGTGGCCCCAGGTCATAGAGGTAATCCAGGTCGTCGAAACGCTCCTGGATCGCCTGGGCAATAGGGATCGAGACGGCGTTGGCCAAGGCGCAGTAGTCGCCTCCGGGGCAGCAGATGATATCGTTCAGGGTGCCGACGGTGGGGTTGGCCATGCCCAGTTCCTGGAGCTTGTGCCAGAGTGCCTCGATTTCGTCGACCGGCACGTCGGACAGCACCAGGTTCTGCTGATGGGTCACCCGCAGCTCGCCGAATCCGAAGACATCCGCCAGGTCCGCCACCGCCTCCATCTGGTCGGCAGTCACGTCGCCCGGCGCATGCTCGCGACGCTTCAGGGAGAGCGTGACAGCCTTGTAGCCCGGCACGATGTGATCGGTGACGTTGTTGGTCACGAAGCGCGCAAAGGCGCGATCGTCGTGACGCAGCTGCTGGTAGGTTGCAATGGCGGCTTCACTGACATCGCGGCGTGGCGGTTCCGGGAAGTGCGACCGGGCACTCTCGACCGCCGCTTCGGTCAAGGTCTGAGGGCCATCCTTGAGGTGCGCCCACTCTTCCTCGACACGCCGGCGATACTCCTCGATGCCCAGTGCCTTGACGAGAATCTTGATGCGTGCCTTGAACTTGTTGTCGCGCCGCCCGAACTGGTTGTAGACGCGCACGCAGGCCTCGAGATAGGTCAGCAGGTGCTGCCAGGGCAGATCCTCGCAGACAACGTCACCCAGCATGGGAGTACGCCCCATGCCGCCGCCGGCCAGTACCTGGGCACGCAGGCCACCCGCATCGTCATGCCACAGGCGCACGCCGATATCGTGCACCTGGATGGCGGCGCGATCATGGTCGGCACCGGTCACGGCGATCTTGAACTTGCGGGGGAGATAGGCGAACTCGGGGTGCAGGGTCGACCACTGGCGGATCAGTTCACACCAGGGGCGCGGGTCCTCCACCTCGTCTCCGGCAATGCCGGCGAACTGGTCGGTCGTGGTATTGCGAATGCAGTTGCCGCTGGTCTGGATGGCGTGCATCTGCACCTGTGCCAGCTCTGCCAGGATGTCGGGAACGTCTTCCAGCCTGGGCCAGTTGAGCTGCAGATTCTGGCGAGTGGTGAAATGCCCATAGCCCCGGTCGTAGCGCCGGGTGATACCTGCCAGTGCCCGAAGCTGCCGGCTGGAGAGCATGCCGTAGGGGATCGCGATACGCAGCATCGGTGCATGGCGCTGGATGTACAGCCCGTTCTGCAAGCGCAGGGGAAGAAACTCGGCATCGCTCAAGCGACCAGCCAGATAGCGCTCCATCTGGTCACGGAATTGAGCGACGCGCTCATCGACGAGCGTCTGGTCATAGGTGTCGTACCGATACATACAGGCATGTCCGTTGGTAAGAGCGCTTGTTCAGAGCAAAATGATGTGCCGTAACGACGACCATACGCCGGTTCATTTATTCTATGAAAGAATAAATAGGCATAGTTTTTTATTTTTAAGTTATTAAAGAGGTGCGCCGAGACGAAGGCAGGGGATGGCGGTATCCAAGGGGCTTAGATTGCCAGCCACTGCCAGCGCCGACGCTGCCAGATCAACACGAAGCACGCGGAGTTCAGGCAGCGATAGCCCAGCTGCGCCCACCAGATACCGATCAGGCCGTAGCCAAGTTCGATGCCCACCCACCAGGCCAGGGGCAGGAACACCAGCCACTGCATGCAGAGCGTGACGCTCATCACGGTGCGGTGCGCGCCGGCGCCGAGCAGGGCCTGGGCGAGTACCAGGGCCGCGGCGTCGAGTACGATCATCAGTGCCGTGAGTCGAAGGGGCAGGCGGCCCAGGGCGACCAGTTCGGCATCATGCAGGAACAACCCCAGCACGGCGTCGGGAAACAGCAGCATGGGCAAGGCCAGCAGTGCCAGGGATGTCCAGGCGACACGCACCACGTCCCAGCCCCAGCGGTGGGCGTCCTCGGGAGTCTCGCGTCCCAGCGCCTGGCCAACGAGGCTCATGGCCGCCAACCCGAGCCCCACGCCGGGGAGGATCAACAGCAGCGACAGATTGACCAACACATGGCCCACCGCCACGCTGGCAGTATCGATTCGGCCGAGAATCCAGAACAGGACCGCGTAGCCCGCGGCGAACCAGAACTGCTGAAAGGAGTGTGGCGCCGCCAGGTGCAGGGTCTTCGCCAGGGTGGCGCGTTGCGGCGGGTGCTGAAGGTAGCCGCTCACGTGCGCGTGCCGCCGGGTGTGACGAGCCCAGAATACCAGGCCGATGAACATGGCCAGGGCCGTGCCGGCGCCGGCACCGGCAGCTCCCATCGCGGGCAGGCCCGCAAGGCCGAAGATCAGGCCGATACTCGCCGTCACATTGACGACGTGCATGATCAGAACGATGCGTAGGTAGATGCCGGTCTGCTGAATGCCGTTCCAGTAGCCGCGGAAACAGAAGATCATGGCCACCGCGACCAGCGAGACGACGCGCCAGCGAAAATAGTCGACGCCCACGGCCTGCACCGCTTCCTGCTGGTTTATCAGGCCCAGCAACCGTGGCGCCTGCCACAGGCACAACAGGGTCAGTGGCAGGGTCACGATCAAGGCGATCAGCAATCCGGCATTCAGCGCCATGGCACGCTGGGCAATATCCTCCTCGCCATGACGACGCGCGGTCTGGGCCTGCACACCGGAAGAGAGGCCGAATACCAGCGCGGTGATCATGAACATCGTGTAGCCGCCGATGCCCACCCCGGCCAGGGCCGTCTCGCCCAGGGACCCTACCAGGGCGGCATCGATCAGGTTGATCAGGCTCTGGGTGAGCATGGCACCGATGATCGGCAGGGCCAGCTTGAGGATGGTCCGGCGGCGCGGCGTGTCAGGTAGCATGCAGTCGACCGGGCCCACCGGGGTGGGCCTGAACAGGAAGAATCATTCTGGATCGTAGGAGAGCACCGGAGAGAGCCAGCGCTCCAGTTCACCCAGCGACATCATCTTGCGCTCGGCCAGGGCCTCGACCTGGTCCCGAGTGATCTTGCCGGTGGAAAAGTATTTCGATTCGGGGTGCGCGAAGTACCAGCCCGACACCGAGGCGGCAGGCCACATGGCGAAGCTGTCCGTGAGGACCATGCCCGTCCTGTCGGTGGCCTCGAGCAACCGGAACAGCGTCGCCTTTTCGGTATGGTCCGGGCAGGCCGGGTAGCCCGGGGCAGGGCGGATGCCCCGGTACTGCTCGGCGATCAGGGCGGTGTTGTCCAGTGTTTCGTCCGGTACATAGCCCCAGTACTCCTTGCGTACGCGTTCGTGCAGGCATTCGGCAAACGCCTCGGCGAGGCGATCGGCCAGCGCCTTGACCATGATGGCGTTGTAGTCGTCGCCTGCGGCCTCGTACTGCCGGGCCAGCTCGTCGGCGCCATGGCCGGTGGTCACCGCGAAGCCGCCGATCCAGTCTGGCTTGCCTGTCTGCTTGGGGGCAATGAAATCCGCCAGGCTGTAGCAGATGCCGTCGCGATTCTTGGTGCTCTGCTGGCGAATGTGATGCAGACGCTCGATCACCGTCTCCCGCGAGTCATCGGCGTACACCTCGATGACATCGTCATCGACGCTGTTGGCGGGCCACAGCCCGATCACCCCCCGGGCGGTGATGTGCTTCTCTTCGACCAGCTTGCGCAGCATGCTCTGGGCATCGTCGAACAGGCTGCGCGCGGCTTCACCGACCTTGGGATCGTCCAGAATCTTGGGGTACTTGCCCGAGAGCTGCCAGCTCAGGAAGAAGGGGGTCCAGTCGATGTACTCGAGCAGTTCCCCGAGGTCGTAGTCGTCGAATACCTTCAAGCCGGTGAAGGCCGGTGCCGGTGGCGTGCAGGCCTGCCAGTCCGGCTGGAAGCGACGTTCCCGTGCCTCGGCGTAGGAGACGTCCGCCGCCTTGGGCCGGCGCTTGGCATTGCGCTCGCGAACCTTCTCGTACTCGTCGCGGATGTCGGCGACATAGTCTGCCTTGTGCTCCGATGAGAGCAGACGACTCGCCACCCCCACCGCACGGGAGGCGTCGGTGACATAGATCACCGGCTGGTCGTACTGCTGGTCGATCTTGACGGCGGTGTGCGCCTTGGAGGTGGTGGCGCCGCCGATCAACAGCGGCAGCTCGAAGCCCTGGCGCTGCATCTCCTTGGCCACGTGCACCATTTCGTCCAGGGAGGGGGTGATCAGCCCGGACAGGCCGATGATGTCGGCCTTCTCGTCCCGGGCGGTCTGCAGGATCTTCTCAGTGGGCACCATCACGCCCAGGTCGATGACCTCGTAGTTGTTGCACTGCAAGACGACACCGACGATGTTCTTGCCGATGTCGTGGACATCCCCCTTGACCGTGGCCATGACGATCTTGCCCTTGGCCTTGGTGTCCTCGCTCTTCTCCGCCTCGATGTACGGAATCAGATAGGCTACCGCCTGCTTCATGACCCGGGCGGACTTGACCACCTGAGGCAGGAACATCTTGCCGGCGCCGAACAGATCGCCGACCACGTTCATGCCGTCCATCAGCGGCCCCTCGATCACCTCGATGGGGCGGGCCGCACGCTGACGCGCCAGTTCCGTGTCTTCTTCTATATAGGCGGTGATGCCCTTGACCAGGGCATGCTCGATGCGCTTCTCCACTTCCCAGCCGCGCCACTCGAGGTCCTCCTTCCTGGCGCCGCCGCTGCCGTCACCCTTGTACTGCTCGGCGATGTCCAGCAGCCGCTCGGTACCGTCCTCGCGGCGGTTGAGCACCACGTCCTCGACCGCTTCGCGCAGCTCGGCCGGCAGGTCGTCGTAGACCGCCAGCTGACCGGCATTGACGATGCCCATGGTCAGACCGGCCTTGATGGCGTGATAGAGAAAGACCGAGTGAATCGCCTCGCGCACGGTATTGTTGCCGCGAAACGAGAACGACACGTTGGAGACGCCGCCTGAGACCATGGCATGCGGCAGGTTCTGGCGAATCCAGCGGGTCGCCTCGATGAAGTCGACAGCGTAGTTGTCATGCTCCTCGATGCCAGTGGCGATGGCGAAGATGTTGGGATCGAAGATGATGTCTTCGGCGGGGAAGCCGATCTCGTCCACCAGCAGACGATAGGCGCGTTCGCAGATCTCGGTCTTTCGCGCCAGGCTGTCCGCCTGGCCGTCTTCGTCGAAGGCCATGACCACGATGGACGCGCCGAAGCGACGGCAGGCGCGGGCCTGCTCGCGGAAGGCGTCCTCGCCTTCCTTGAGCGAGATCGAGTTGACCACCGCCTTGCCTTGTACGCACTTGAGGCCGGCCTCGATGATGTCCCACTTCGAGGAGTCGAGCATGATCGGCACTCGGGAGATGTCCGGCTCCGAGGCGACCAGGTGCAGGAAGTGCACCATCGCTTCCTGGGAGTCGAGCATGCCCTCGTCCATGTTGATGTCGATCACCTGGGCACCGTTCTCGACCTGCTCCAGGGCCACCTCCAGGGCGGTGGTAAAGTCCTCCTCCTTGATCAGCCGCTTGAAGCGCGCCGAGCCGGTGACATTGGTGCGCTCGCCGACGTTGACGAACAGCGAATCGGATTCGATGTTGAAGGGCTCGAGACCCGACAGGCGGCAGGCAACAGGGCGTTCGGGAATCCGACGCGGTGCGACCTGGGTCACGGCATCATGGATCGCGGCGATATGTTCCGGGGTGGTGCCGCAGCAGCCCCCGATGATGTTGCACAGACCGCTTTCGGCGAACTCCCGGATGATTACCGCCATCTCCTCCGGTGTCTGGTCGTACTCACCGAATTCGTTGGGCAGGCCGGCGTTGGGGTGGGCCGAGACCAGGGTGTCGGCCTTGCTCGAGAGCTCTTCCAGATAAGGGCGAAGCTCCGCGGCACCGAGCGCGCAGTTCAGGCCCACCGAGAACGGCCGGGCATGACGCACCGAATTCCAGAACGCCTCGGTGGTCTGGCCGGAGAGGGTGCGTCCCGAGGCGTCGGTGATGGTGCCGGAGATCATCACCGGCAGGCGCTGGCCGCTCTCGTCGAAGAGCTCTTCCAGCGCATAGATCGCCGCCTTGGCGTTCAGGGTATCGAAGATGGTCTCGATCATGATGAAGTCGACGCCCCCCTCGATCAGTGCGGCAGCGGCTTCATGATAGTTATCGCGCAGGGCATCGAAGGTGACGTTGCGCTTGGCCGGGTCGTTGACGTCCGGCGACAGCGACGCGGTGCGGCTGGTCGGGCCCAGCACGCCGGCGACATAGCGCGGCACACCGGTCTCCTCACCGATCTCGTCGCACACCTGGCGGGCCAGCTTAGCGGACTCCCGGTTGAGTTCCACCACCAGCTCTTCCATCCCGTAGTCGCTCTGGGAGAGGCGGGTGCTGTTGAAGGTATTGGTCTCGATGATATCGGCGCCGGCCTCGAGGTAATCGCGATGGATGCGTCGCACGAGATCCGGTTGCGTCAATGCCAGCAGGTCGTTGTTGCCCTGCAACTGTGACGGCCAG
Source organism: Modicisalibacter ilicicola DSM 19980 (assembly GCF_900128925.1). Classification (GTDB taxonomy): domain Bacteria; phylum Pseudomonadota; class Gammaproteobacteria; order Pseudomonadales; family Halomonadaceae; genus Modicisalibacter; species Modicisalibacter ilicicola. The sequence goes on along the minus strand of NZ_FQUJ01000005.1, from coordinate 248,066 downwards.
TCGGCAAAGCGCTCGCCACGAAACTCCTCTTCGCTCAGGCGGGCATTCTGCAGCATGGTGCCCATGCCACCGTCGAGGATCAGGATGCGCCGGGCCAGAGTCTTCCTGAGTGCATCCGGCAGTGGGGCAGCGAAGGCAAATGAGTCAAGCGAAGTAACGGTAGCGGCAGCCATGAGCGGCGTCGGTCTCCAGCGATCAGGGGTACAGGTGCCCGCGATATGGGCGTTTTGCAGCCAGCGAAGGCTATCTACTGTTGTTTGGCCATATTAACAGAAAGCGTCACTGGCAGGGCAGCACGCTATATCCCAGTATTTCAGTCGGGATTGTGTTGTGTCGGGATTTTTCTTACCATTAGCGCCAGAACTTTCATGACGAGTCGATCCCATGAGCGAGAACATCCAGATTACCGACAGCGCCCAGGACTACCTGGCCGAATTACTTGCCAAGCAGAATGTCGAGGGCATCGCGGTGCGGATCTTCATCACCCAGCCGGGCACGCCGTATGCCGAGACCTGTCTGGCCTACTGCCGCCCCGGTGAAGAGGAGCCCAGCGACGAGAGGCTGGCCCTCGATAAGATCACGGTGTTCCTCGACAAGCACAGCCTGCCTTTCCTGGACGAGGCGGTGGTCGACTTCAACGCCGATCGCATGGGAGGCCAGCTGACCATCAAGGCGCCCAACGCCAAGATGCCCAAGGTCAACGCGGACAGCCCGCTGGAGGACCGGGTCAACTACGTGCTCTACAGCGAAATCAATCCCGGCCTGGCGGCCCACGGCGGCGAGATTCGCCTGATCCAGGTGGCGGAAGAGAACGTTGCCGTCCTGCAGTTCGGTGGAGGTTGCCAGGGCTGTGCCGCGGTCGATCTTACCCTCAAGGAAGGGGTCGAGCGCACGCTGCTGGAGCGCATTCCTGAATTATCCGGTATTCGCGATGTGACGGACCATACCGACACGACCAACGCCTACTATTAACGAATAGTCCAGGTAACGAATAGTCCAGGCGACAGGTATGAGATGTTGAAACGGGTCACCCTTTGGGCGGCCCGTTTCTCTATGTGTATCCGAGCTTGATGCATGCCCATGCTCCTTTCTCCAGCAGTGTCCTTCCTGCAAAGTGGCTTACAATGAAGCGGGGCCTGCACCCTGGCCGCGTGGATCGATGTCGGTGAGTTGATGGGAGGGGGATCATGGACCGCAAGGCACACATAAACCTCTGGTACGTCGTGCTCGCTATCTTTGCCTTGATGCTGTTCCAGGACTGGTGGTCGTCCAGCACCCAGGTCGAGAAGATTCCCTACAGCGAGTTCGAGAGCCTTCTGGAGGACGATCGGATCGAGGAGATCATGATAGGGCCGGAGGCGATCAGGGGAACGCTCAAGAGTCCGTTGGAAAGCGGCAATCAGCACTTCGAGACCACCCGGGTCGACCGTGACCTGGCCATGGACCTGGCGCAGTACGATGTGCGATTTGCGGGCGAGATTCCCAGCACCTTCGTCCGCGATCTGCTCTCCTGGATCATTCCGCTGGTCTTCTTCTTGGCTATCTGGATGTTTCTCATTCGTCGTCTGGCGGAACGTCAGGGGACGGGAGGCCTGATGTCGGTGGGCAAGTCGAAGGCCAAGGTCTACGTCGAGAAGGATACCAAGACCACCTTCGATGATGTTGCCGGGGTGGACGAGGCGAAGCATGAACTGCAGGAGATCGTCTCCTTCCTTACCTCGTCGGAGCGTTACAAGCGGGTCGGGGCACGGTTGCCGAAGGGCATACTCCTCGTCGGCCCACCCGGGACGGGCAAGACGCTACTGGCCAGGGCGGTGGCCGGGGAGGCCGGCGTTCCCTTCTTCTCTATTTCTGGCTCGGAGTTCGTCGAGATGTTCGTGGGTGTGGGGGCGGCCCGTGTGCGCGATCTCTTCGAGCAGGCGCGCAAGGAGTCCCCCAGCATCATCTTCATCGATGAACTGGATGCGCTGGGTCGCGCCCGAGGTGTCGGGCCCTTCTCCGGCGGCCACGACGAGAAGGAGCAGACGCTCAATCAGCTGCTCGCGGAGCTGGACGGCTTCGATTCCAGCGCCGGGGTGGTACTGCTGGCTGCGACCAACCGCCCGGAGATCCTCGATCCGGCGCTGCTCCGCGCGGGACGCTTCGATCGCCAGGTGCTGGTCGATCGTCCGGACAAGATCGGGCGACTGGCCATCCTCAAGGTGCACGTGAGGAAGATCCAGCTGGACCCGGCGACCGACCTGGAGCAGGTGGCGGCGCTGACGCCTGGTTTCTCGGGCGCGGAGCTTGCCAACCTGTGCAACGAAGCCGCAATTCTCGCGGCTCGAGAATCGCGGGCTACCGTCACCCTCGAGGATTTCAGCGCGGCCGTCGAGCGCATCGTGGCCGGTCTCGAGAAGAGGAATCGACTGTTGATTCCCAAGGAACGCCGCACCGTCGCCTATCACGAACTGGGTCATGCCCTGGTCGCGCTGACTCTGCCCGGGCAGGACCCCGTCCACAAGATCTCGATCATCCCGCGAGGTATCGGGGCCTTGGGCTATACGCTGCAACGCCCCACCGAAGATCGTTTCCTGATGACCCGGGAGGAACTCAAGAACAAGATGGCCGTTCTGCTGGGGGGCAGGGCCGCCGAGGTGCTGTCCTGCGACGAGATATCGACCGGCGCCAGCGACGATCTGATGAAGGCCACCGAGATCGCCCGGGCCATGGTCACCCGCTATGGCATGGTCGAGGCGCTGGGCCAGATCGCCTACGAGACGGAGCAGGGCACCTTCCTGGGCCAACCCATCGAGGGAGGTGGGCGCCGCTTCAGCGAGGAGACCGCCCGGGAGATCGATATCGCCGTGAAGGGGTTGGTCGAAGATGCCTATGAAGTGGCCAAAGGCATACTGGAGCGACGCCGCGACGAGCTGGAGACGCTGGTGGACGTACTGCTGGAAAAGGAGACGCTGACCAGCGATGAACTACCGACTCGTGTGTCCGAACCGGGTGTGAGGGTGCCAGAGCGACAAGACGTCTCGTGAGCCGTCGGGCCCCACCGCGGCCCGGTTGGGCGAATACCCTTCTGGACATTGCGGCGGGTACTCGAGTTGTCGCGATCACGCGCCGATCATGGCCTCGATCTTGGCGCGATTCGGCACGCCGCCGCTGTGCATGAGCTTGCCGTCGATGGCCACGGCCGGGGTCGACATGACCTGATAGTTCATGATGGTAGCCGGGTCGGTGACCTTTTCCACCTCGACCTCAAGGCCCAGTTCGCTGGCCACCGCCTGGATCTGTTCGGCGGTGGTCGTGCACTTCTTGCAGCCGGTGCCCAATACTTCAATCTTCTTCATGGTCTTGCTCCTTTTCGTTTAGTGAAAACCGCTGAACAGCCAGGGGCTCAGCAGGTTGATCAGCCAGCCAACGATCATGAAGTTGACCAGCAGGATGACGAAGATGGTGGCCAGCAGGCGCCACTGCATGACCTGCTTGAGCATGATGAACTCGGGAAAGCTGGCCGCCACGGTGCTCATGCAGAAGGCCAGGGTGGTGCCCACCGGCAGGCCCTTGAGGATCAGGCTCTCCATCACCGGGATGACGCCGGTGGCGTTGGAGTAGAGCGGCAGGCCGGCAAAGACGGCAGCGGGCACGTTCCACCATTGGCCGCTGCCCAGGTTGTCGGCGAACCAGCCATCCGGCACGAAGCCATGAAGGGCGGCACCCAGGCCGACACCGATGATTACCCACTTCCAGATCCGCTCGACGATCTCCTTGAGTTCGTCGCGGGCGAAGGCGTGACGTTCCTTGAGAGTGAGCGAGGGAGCTTCGGGAGCGGGTGAGTCGCCCTGGGGCGTCTCGGCAGCCTGCCGGTAGGCCTTGGCGGCAAAATCCTTCAACCAGCGTTCACCCTTGAGAACATCGAGCACCATACCGCCGCCGATGCCTACGCCCATGCCGATGATGATGTAGACCAGGGTGAACTCCCAGCCCAGCAGGCTCCACAGCATGATTACCGCCACCTCGTTGATGATCGGCGAGGTGAACAGGAAGGCCATGGTGATACCCAGAGGAATCCCGGCACTGGTGAAGCCCAGAAACAGCGGGATGCTCGAGCAGGAGCAGAAGGGGGTGATGGCCCCGAAGCCGGCGCCCAGGCCATAGCCGGTCAGGCGGTGCTTCTGCTGGATATAGTGACGTACCCGCTCCAGGTTCAACGAGGCGCGCATCAGCGCGATCACGTAGATCATCACCACCAGCAGCGCAAAGATCTTGGTGGTGTCCTCGATGAAGAAGTGCAGCGAGGTGCCGAGCTTGCTTTCGGGATCCATACCCGCCAGCCCGTAGGTCAGCCAGTCGGCCAGCCAGGTGAAGACCTCCAGCATGTCCGTGACTCCTGTCTCGTGAGTGTCTCTACTCAGAAGACGCAGCCGCCGGCAAAAGGATGCTCACCAGGCGCTTTTCGAATCGGGTGGCGGGTTGTGACAAGATAGGTCCAGCGGCTCGTCGGCCTTGTGACAGCAGACGCGACCCTCGGCGTCGAAGACGATCTTGCACTGCTCGATCAGTCGTTCGCGCAGGCGCTGTCGGGCACGACGCAGCCGCGCCTTGGTGGCGGGCAGGGTCAAGTCGTGTTGCTTGGCGAAGTCGGCTTGCCGGCTCCCTTCGAGATCACAGCGCTGGAGGATGTCTCGGTCCGCCGGTAAAAGATGGGGCAGGGCGCGAGCGATGCAGCCGGCGAGGCTCTCCAGCGGTGCCGGTGAGGCATCCACAGCGGGTCTCTCGGGCGGGTCGCCGTCGACCAGCCGCCCCGCGCGGCGCTGGTCGTCGATCCATTGGTGACGCGCCACCTGATAGAGCCAGGCGCGTGGGGTCGTCAGCTCACAGAACTGCTCGCGGTGTATCAGCGCCTTGGCATAGACCCGCTGCAACAGGTCGTCGGCGTCGTCGCGATTGCCGCAGTGGCGGATCAGGAAGTGCCGAAGCTCGTGGTGGTGGTTGCGCCAGGCAGCCTCGATGCAGGGAAAATCTCCGGATGGAGGAGTCATGATCGTTACGCACTAAAGGTTGCGGTGGGCCGGCAGGCTTGTCATTCCCATGCCCAGGATACCCTCAATAGGTAAATGGCGGAAATGGCAGTCTAGCCAGGCGCGCTTGGGCGTCGCGCAACGCCTCTTCCAGCTGTTCCTGTTTCTTGTCCCGCTCGACAAGCTGACTCTCCAGCCGTTCCTGCTTGCGCTTCAGCTCATGTGCCTCCTGCTGATGGCGATGCAATTCCCACTGCACTTCGCGATGGCCTGCTTGCTCTTCGATCAGCACCGCGCGCTGTTCCTGCAGCGATTTTTCCAGCTCCTCGGCCCGTTTATCCAGCTGCACCTGACGCCTGGCATGCTGCTTTTCCAGTTCCTGGCGTTCCCGCCGGGCATCGTCGAGCAGGGTCATGAGTCGTGCTTCGGCAGTCTCGTGGCGGTGTTCTTCCTGAGCAAGCCGGGTGTCGTGCTGCCGGGCCTGCTCTGCCAGGGCCTCTCGATATTCCGCTGCTTCGGCATCGCTTTTCTCACTTAGCTGGACAAGCTGCTCTTCCAGCCGAGCAATCTTGCTCGTCGCATTTTCCAGCTCGGCCAGACAGGCATCCAGTCGGGCCTGGGTCTGGGCCAGGGTGGTGCTCCTCTCGTCGAGGCGGGTCTGCAAGGTAGCCAGATACTCGGCCATAGCGGATTCGCGCTGGGTGGCGTCCTCGGCTCGCCGCTGCGCCTGTCGGGCTTGCTCCTGCGCCTCGCTGACCTGTTGATCCGCCTCCTGGCGGTATTGGGCGAGTCCGTGTCGGGCATGCTCCTGGGCCTGGCGCCAGAGTTCCTGGGTCAGCGCCTGCAGCGGTTCGGGTAGGTCTTGAGAAGGCGGCTCGTCGCGGTTTTCATCGCGTTCGACCTTCCATTGGCGTAGATGCTCGCTGAGGGTAGTGAAGCTGCCGGTGCCCAGCACCTCACGAATCTTCTGCACGCCTGGTGTTTCGCCGCGTTGCAGCAGCAGATGAATGGCCTTTTGTACGTCCTCGTACTGAACGCCGCTGCGTGCCATGAGACTCTCCTGTTCGAACCGTCCAGGCACTGAAGTGCCGATGCGACGGGCATTCTAGCGATATTTTTGTCGAAATAGAATTTTTACGTAATACATAAAACGTAATTTTATCATTTGTTTTCAATGGAAATTCATGATTACGCGGCTTATCTTGAATTTTTTTGCCATAGGGTGGAAGACAAGGCCGCCGACCCGAGCTATCAGTCAATTCTTGCGCCAGATATTCCTCATGTCGCGCTGGAGGAGGGCGCCGCCACCCTCAGGGTGATTGCCGGCCACTACGCCGTGCAGACCGGTCCAGCCCGAACCTTTAGCCCGATCAACGTCTGGGATCTGCAGCTGAATCATGACGGCGCCACTATGCTGGAGTTACCCGAGGGCCATACGGCAATGCTGGTCGTACTCAGCGGCACGGTCCACGTCAACGGTGACAGTATCGTGCGCGATGCGGAATTGGTGATGTTCGAACGTACGTAGAGCGAAATTCGGCTCGAGGCCAACAACGACGCCAAGCTGCTGGTATTGACCGGGGAGCCGATCGACGAGCCAGTCGTCGGCCATGGTCCCTTCGTCATGAATAGCGCCGAGGAAATCCAGGAGTCGATTCGGGGCTTTCAGGTCAGGCGCTTCGGCAAGGCGTCCTGCTCTGATTAACCTGGCAAGAACTTATGCTGGATTAATCGCGGCCCAAATAACCGGCGACCGATGTCGCCTTGCCAGGCGGCCAGGCATCAAAAGACACCCTGGCCGTTTCTGAGAAACCCTAAGGAGTCGTGTCATGTCTTATACCTACAACCGCCTCGATAAAGATGATGTCGTGCTATTGATGGTCGATCACCAGGCGGGGCTGCTCTCCCTGGTACGCGACTTCAGCCAGGACGAGTTCAAGAACAACGTCATGGCGCTGGCCGATATCGGCCGGTTCTTCAATCTGCCGACGATTCTGACCACCAGCTTCGAGGATGGCCCGAACGGTCCGATCGTGCCAGAGTTGAAGGAGGCGTTTCCCGACGCGCCCTACATCGCTCGGCCGGGTCAGGTAAACGCCTGGGACAATGAGGATTTTGTCAAGGCGGTCAAGGATACCGGCAAGAAACAGCTGCTGATCGCCGGGGTCGTCACCGAGGTCTGCGTGGCTTTTCCAGCGCTGTCCGCCCTGGAAGAAGGCTTCGAGGTATTCGTGGTCACTGATGCCTCCGGCACCTTCAACCAGACTACCCGGGACGCCGCATGGAACCGCATGTCCCAGGCCGGCGCTCAGTTGATGAGCTGGTTTGGCGTCGGCTGCGAACTGCACCGCGACTGGCGCAACGATATCGAAGGCTTCGGCGGGATACTGGCCAAGCATCTGCCGGCGTACTCCAATCTTATCCAAAGCCGGGATGCGACGCTGGGGAGCTGAACGTTACGGATCTTCGTGGACATCAGCGCCCTCTGCCTGATAGCGGAAGGCGCTCCAGGTCCAGCTTGGACACGCCGAGGTATCAGTCATGAGCAACACTGAAGCCAATCCCGCGCTTTACGAGTCGTTGGAATGCCCGGTTTCGACGGGCGGCGGTTGATTCAGCATCTGGCGGCGCGTACCGCCGATGTGGGCGGTATCCCGGTCAGCCGCTTGATACCCCAGCGCGAACGCCGACAGATCGGGGCCTGGTGTTTTCTCGACCATGCCGGCCCGGCCGACTTTTCGCCAGACAGCACCGGTCTGCGCGTCGGCCCGCATCCGCACACCTGCCTGCAGACCTTCACCTGGATGCTGGCCGGCGATATCCTGCACCGTGACAGCCTCGGCAGCGAACAGGTTGTTCGACCTGGCGAAGTCAATCTGATGACTGCCGGGCACGGTATCGCTCACACGGAGGAATCCCTGCCCGGTGAAACCAAGTTGCACGCTGCTCAGCTATGGATCGCCTTGCCTTATGCTCATCGTGATACCGCCCCCCGCTTCGATCACTATTCCGACCTGCCGCGCTGGCGAGAACAGGAGGTGGATGTCACTTTGCTGATCGGCTCTCTCAACGGCCGCGAAGCGCCGACCCTGGCGTTCTCGCCGCTGGTGGGGGCGGATATGCTGGCCCGGTCGGCTTCGCGGCTGCGCCTCGATCTACGTCAGGCGTTCGAATACGGCGTGCTCGTGCTGGAAGGCGCACTGCGCATCGGCCGGGATCGCTTTGAGCCCAACGAACTGGCCTATCTGGGCGGTGGTCTGGAGGACGTGACTTTCGAGTTCGACGCTGGCACTCGCGTCCTGCTGCTTGGCGGCGAACCGCTGGGCGAGGATATCTTCATCTGGTGGAACTTCGTCGGTCATAGCAAGACCGAGGTTGCCCAGGCCCAGTGTGATTGGGAGAGCGGTGACCCGCGCTTTGGTGAGGTGCCGGGGTTCAACGGCGAGCGTCTGATGCCGCCGCCAATGCCATGAAGGGGGTAAGAGGGATTCCGTCGTGAGACACGCCTTCTACACGGTGGGGCATTCGACTCGCACTATCGATGAATTTGTCACGCTACTACGGGTAGGCGAGGTCGAGTATCTCGTCGATGTGCGGGCCATGCCGCGCTCGCGCAGCAACCCGCAGTTCAACCACGACGCGCTGCCGGAAGCGCTTGCGCCGCTGGGTATCGGCTATACCCATAGCGTCGCGCTGGCCGGCCTGCGCAACCGCTCGAAAACCGTGGGGAATGACGTCAACGGCTACTGGCATAATCGCAGTTTTCACAACTATGCGGATTATGCCTTGTCGGAGGCGTTTCGCCAGGGGCTCGCAGAGTTGATCGAACTCGGCCACCGCCGGACCTGCGCGGTCATGTGCGCGGAGGCGGTGTGGTGGCGCTGTCACCGGCGCATCATCGCCGATCATCTGCTTCACCACGGCGAGCAGGTTTATCATCTGATGAACGACGACCGCATTCAGCCGGCGACGATGACCGAAGCGGCTCGGCCTGGGCAGGACGGCGGGCTTATCTATCCAAGGCTCGAAGGGAACTCGTGAGGCGGATCGACCGGTATCTCTGATGCCTGGGCAATTCCATGATAGCCTGCACTGCACGCTTTACCCGCTTTGGTTCCCATGCCGCTACCGACCCCGAATGCCACGGCCACGACTTTTCCGGACACGCCGCTCGAGCAAGCGGCATACGCGCTTGCGCCGCGTATTCAGGCGTCAAGCGATACCCAGGCGGTAAGCCAGTGGCTCAGTGAATATCAGGCCAGCCCCCAGACCTGGCGCACCTACCGCAAGGAGGCGGAGCGTTTGCTGCTGTGGCTGGGAGAGCAGGGGCTTACCTTGGATCGGATGCGCCGCGAGCATCTGGCGCGCTTCGAGGCGTTTCTCGGCGACCCGCAACCCACCGATCGCTGGATCGGGCCACCACGCCCGCGCGCCCATCCCGAGTGGCGGCCGTTTCGACGACCGCTGACCCCGGCGAGTCGGCGCCAGAGCCTGGTGATTCTGCAAGGGCTCTTCAGCTGGCTGGTGGAAGCGGGCTGGGTGGATCACAACCCGTTTCGACTGATGCGAGACAAGCGGCGGCGTCTGGATAACCGCCACGAGGGCATCGATCGCTATCTGGAACGCCCGCTGTGGGATTGGTTGTGGCAGTGGTTCAATCGGCCGCCGGCGCCGGAGGCCAGTGCGCGGGAGCGGTTCATCTGGCAGCGTCGGCGACTGATCTTCGGCTTCGCCTATCTGCTGGCCCCGCGTGTCAGCGAGATGGCCGCAGCACGGATGAGCGACTTCACGTGCCGGGAGGGTCGCTGGTGGTGGCGGGTGGTCGGCAAGGGCGACAAGCTTGCGAGCATTCCGGTGCCCCCGGACATGCTCGCACTGCTTGGCGACTGGCGAGTGTACCTGGGGCTGACGGCGCTGCCCGAGCCGGATGAGAATGGGCCGGTGCTGCGAGGGCTGGACGGTCAACGTGGCTTGGGCGACAACCAGCTCTACCGGTTGATCAAGGGAAGCTTTGGTGCCGCCGCGCAAGCGCTCGAGGAGGGCGAGGGCGAGCCTGCCCTGGCTCGCACCCTGCGCATGGCCACGCCGCACTGGCTACGGCATACCTCGATCACCCACCAGGCTCAGAGCGGTGTGGAACTGCGCTATCTGGCCAGAAGCGCTCGCCATTCGCGCCTGGATACCACCGCCCGCTACCTGCACGCCGAGGCCGAGGAGTGGCACCATCAGTTGCGCGACCATGGCGTGTCGCTTCGATCGATTCCAATGAGCGCAGACGTCGACGGACCCGAGTCGTTATAATGCCATCACGACCTCAAGAGGAGACGATATGAGTGCCCAGGAAGCCCAGGCCGAGCTGATCGAGGAATTCAGCTTCTTCGACAACTGGATGGATCGTTACCAGTACATCATCGACATGGGCAAGCAGTTGCCGGCGTTTCCCGACGAGCTGAAGAAGCCAGAGACGAAGATCGATGGCTGCCAATCCAATGTCTGGATTCACCACCAGCGTCGGGGGGAAACGCTGCATTTCGACGCCACTTCCGATGCGGCCATCGTGTCGGGACTGATCGCCGTGCTGATGCGCATCTACAATGATCGCACGCCCGATGAAATTGCCGAGACCACGCCGCGCTTTCTCGAGGACCTCGGGCTCGACAAGCATCTCTCGCCGACCCGGGCCAATGGCCTGCATGCCATGCTGACCCGCATCTACGCGGTGGCAGAGCAGGAAAGGGTGGCTGCCGGGAGCTGATGGCCGCTACCCACGAGATCGCTCATCAGGCTCGCTGCTGCTCGCTTCTTGGTCCGTACCGTGGTCGCATTTGCAGCGTGGGGGCACCGGATCGATGCCGCCAGCGTGCCAGGGGTGACACTTGAGGATGCGCCTGAGGGCCAGCCAGCCGCCCTTGAGGGGGCCGTGCAGGCGCAGTGCCTCGATGGCGTAGTTCGAACAGCTTGGCCAGAAGCGACAACGCGGGCCGAGCAGGGGGCTGATGCCGTACTGGTAGAGTCGGATGATGGCTATCAGGGGGAGGATGAGCGCGCGCCTGAGCACGTCTCTAGCCTCGAGGGCCATAGAGCGCATCCGGATCGATGATGGGTTCGACATCCACTTCACCATGCTCCGCCTCCAGCGCGACATAGAAACAGCTACGCCGTCCGGTATGACAGGCAGGGCCTGTCTGGGCGACCTGCAGCAACAGGGTATCCCCGTCGCAATCGAGATGCGCCGCCCTCAGATGTTGCTCCTGCCCCGAAGATTCTCCCTTGCGCCAGAGCTTGCCCCGAGAACGGGACCAGTAACAGACCCGACCGGTGCGCAACGTCTCCTCGAGTGACTGCCGATTCATCCAGGCCATCATCAGGACCTCGCCGCTGTCATGCTGCTGGGCGATGGCGGGTATCAGGCCCTCCGGGTTCCAGCGGACGGCATCGAGCAGTGACGACAGCGGCCGCCGGGTGCCTGGCTCTGCCTTTTCGAGACTCTTGAACAGGTCGCTCATCCTCTTCTTCCTACCTGCGTGATCGGCGTTGGTTCAAGAAGCGATCAAGAAGCCATCGCCTCCTGCAATTCACCGCGACGGGCGAAATGATGGCGTGCAAACGCTACCCTGGCATCCACGTCGCCATTCTCCGACTGACGCTCGATCAGGTCGAGACGCGATCGCAGTCCTTCGCCGTTGGCCATCTGGATGGCCAACCCCGGGCGCGCATTGAGCTCCAGCAGCATGGGGCCATGGCGGCGATCCAGCACCATGTCGGTGCCCAGATAGCCCAGGCCGGTCATCTCGTAACAGCTCGCCGCGAGCTTGAGCAGCACTTCCCAGTCGGGGACCTTCAGACTGACCAGATCGTGGCCGGTATCCGGATGGTCCACCCGGGGGCGGTCGAACTGCACGCCGCGTACGGCCGTGCCCGTGGCGATGTCCAGGCCGACGCCGACCGCACCCTGGTGCAGGTTGGCCTTGCCATCCGAGGCGGCGGTGGACAGGCGCATCATCGCCATGACCGGATAACCCTTGAAGACGATGACGCGAATGTCGGGTACGCCCTCATAGGTGTATTCGGACAACGAATCATCGAAGGCGATCAACGACTCCACCAAGGCCACGTCCGGCGACCCCCCCAGGGAGTAGAGCCCCGAGAGGATATTGGAGACGTGCCGCTCGAGATCCTCGCGGTGCAAGCGGTGGCCACTGGGCTTGATGTAGCCTTCGGCATCCTGATGTTCCACTACCAGAATTCCCTTGCCGCCACTTCCCTTGGCAGGCTTGACCACGAAGCCGGGCTGGCCGGAGACCATCTCGGCGACATGCTTGACGCTGAACTGGTTGGTGATGGTGCCGATCAGGTCCGGCGTCGTGATGCCATGGCGCTTGGCCAGCAACTTGGTCTTGAGCTTGTCGTCGACCAGCGGGTAGAGGCTGCGATCATTGTAGCGACCGATGTAGCGGATATTGCGTCGGTTCATGCCAATGATGCCCTTGGCTCTCAACTTCCCGGGCGTTGCCCACATGCCTCAATCCTCCGTGATCGGTTTGAAGCGGCGCAACTCGAGCAACCGATAACCGGTGTAGTTGCCCAGCAGCAGGATGAACGCCATCAGAATCAGTTGCACGCCCAGGAAATTGAACGTGATATGACGAATCCACGGGTTGTTCATCGCCAGGTAGGCGAGTATGGCGGTCAGCAGGCTGCCACCCCCCTGAATCAGCACTTCCTTGGAGCCTTCCTCCTCCCACAGGATCGACATGCGCTCGATGGTCCAGCTGAGGATGATCATCGGGAAGAAGGTGATCGTCAGTCCCGCATTCAACCCCATGCGATAGGCGACCACGGAGAACAGCGAGATGATGGCGATGACCGTGATGATCACCGCCGACACTCGCGCCACCAGCAGCAGGTTGAGATAGGAGAGATAGCTGCGGATCACCAGTCCTACCGCCACCACCAGCAAAAATCCCACCAGGCCGGTGAACAGCGAGGTCTGGATGAAGGCCAGCGCGATGAGCACCGGCATGAAGGTGCCTGAGGTCTTGATACCGACCAGCACTCGCAGCAACACCACCACCAGCGCCCCGATCGGGATCAGCAGGATGGTCTTGAACAGCGACTGCTCCTCGAGGGGCAGGCTGTGGATCGAGAAGTTGAGCAGGGTGTCATCCGCCAGCTGGTTGCGCACCGCGACCGAGGCCGGTTCGTTGTGCTGCAGCATGGAAAAGGTCACCTGGGAATCGCTGCCGCCCTGAACTTCCAGCACGGCCTGATCCCCCGCGCCCCAGAGCAGCAGATTGTCGGGACGGCCCTGTTCGCCGTTGGTGGGGTTGATGATGACCCAGTCGCCTTCTTCGTTGAACACCTGGATCCAGGTCGTCAGGGTTTGCCGACGTCGGCCATCCTCGAGCATCAGGCCATTGATTTCCCGCGCCGCGATATCGGCCTGATTCAGCAGGCGTACCAGCAGGGAGGGGCGATCGAACTGGGTCAGCAGCAGCCGGGCGTTCTCGTCCTGGCGATCGCCACTGAAGGCACGCACCAGCTCGCGAGCGAAGGTGAAGGCGTCGGCGGATTGCCGATAGGCACGCGAGATGGCGCCCTCCGCAGCGGTGTCGTAGGGGCGCTCCCAAGAGATGTCCGGGGCTGGCGAGGGTGGTTCGATATCCGGCGGGGCAGCCTCGGGGGCAACGAGCAGCTGCACCGAGTAGTAGAGCTGCTGGCTGCCCTTGGCGTCCCGGGTCGCCCACTGGGCGCGACGCCCCTCTTCATCGTCGAGAAACGAGAGACCGAACCCGGAGGAGGCGGTATTCTCGGTCAGCACGCGAAACCCCTGCTGGTTCGAGGGGAGGGCCAGGCTCACCTTGGCCGGGCCGCCGTCGGCGATGAAGTTGACCTGGGCCTCGACCTCCCATACCTGACGCTGTTCACCGGGCGCCCAGGGCACCTCGAAGGCGACATGCCGATAGATGGTCACCGCGATCCCGGTCAGCAGCAAGACCCCGACCAGGAGATAGAAGGGTACACGTGACATAGATGTCCTGTTATTCCTTGTCGTCTTTGCGATCGATCGCCTCGTCCTCGGCGGCCTTCTCGGCGGGCTCGCCCCCTGGGTATTCGGGACGTTCGTGTAAGTAGGTCTGGGCCACGTCGATGAGCGCGATGTCCATCATGAAGCGCCGGCCGAGCAGGACCGGGAAATCCAGATGGGAGCGGTCGTTGAGGGTGAAATCGACATTCTGCTTGATCGGGCCGAGGCGCATCAGCAGCGTGATGACGGGACGGCTCTCTTCACCGGATGCCTGGATGATGCGTACGCGTCGCGTGACCTCTGCCTCGATCCACTTGTCGCGGGCCTCGTCGACGACGATGTCCTCTTCGTCCACCGCCAGCTTGAAGCGTACCCAGTCGTCTCCCTCGCGCTCGAACTCGGTGATTTCCCGGGCGGAGATCGACCCCGTGTTGGCACCGGAATCGATACGCGCCTTCAGGTAGGTGCCGATGTTGGGAAAGCCTACCCACTCGTTGCGGCCGAGCAGCGTCTTGTTTTCCAGGGCCGCCACGTCGCTGGTGGGGCATTCCTGCTGGGGGGCGCTCGTTTCGCTGCTCAATCCCCTGATCTCTGTCCGCAACGATCGCAGCATGCTGCCGATCTCGCCGACCTCGCCGCCGATCTCGTCGAGACGCGCTTCCTGGGCCGCCAGGGCGCCGCCATGGTCGTTGTTGGTGCATTGCCGAGCGAGACGTCTCTCCATGCCGCTCAACATCGTGTCGAGCTCAGCGGTGGTGGCCAGGGTGTCGAGCCGATCGTCCTGGGATGACAAAGGGGCTTGGGCGCAGCCGGCGAGCAGGCCCGCACCGGCAATGAACGACAACAGAAGATATCGAGTTGGCATGGCGATTGAAATCCTTCTTATACCGTGCGATGGCACCGACCCGCTCAGGGTGCATGATAGACGGAACCTCCAGAGGGCCCATGATGATAAGGAGTCGACAGGCACGCTGTCCATGTGCCAAGCAGATTCGTGAGGTCTTGGGCCAGATTACCCCGTTGCATTCACCGTCTCCTGGTCTCGGGCGGCATTGTGATCTCGCGCCAGCAAGATGTAGAAGGCCGGGAGCACGAACAGGGTGAACACGGTGCCGATACCCAGCCCGGTGGCAATCGTCAGGCCGATATCGAAACGACTCACGGCGCCGGCGCCGGTGGCCAGCAAGAGCGGCACCATGGCGACGATCAAGGCCACCGAGGTCATGAAGATCGGGCGCAGGCGTATCGCCGAGGCCTCGATGACCGCGTCTCTCTTGTTCAGCCTGCGATCCTGCTGCAGCTGGTTGGCGAACTCGACGATCAGGATGCCATTCTTGGCCACCACCCCGATCAGGGTAATCAGGCCGACCTGGGTATAGATGTTCATGGTCGACACGCCCAAGGTGATGAAGGTCATGGCGCCGGCAACGGACATCGGCACCGACACCAGGATGATCAACGGATCACGCCAGCTCTCGAATTGCGCCGCCAGCACCAGATAGATCACCAGCAGTGACAGGAAGAAGGTTACCACCAGGGCACCGCCCTGGCTCATCAACTGGCGCGATACCCCCTTGTAGTCGACGGAGTACTCCGGCGGCAGCATGCGCTCTGCTGTCTCGTTGAGCCAGCCGATGGCATCTCCCAGCGCCACGCCAGGCAGCGGGACGCCTTCGAGTACCAGCGAGTTGAGCTGCTGGAACTGGGTGCGTTTCGAGGGTTCGACATCGTGCTCGAAGGTGACCAGGTTGCCCAGGGAGACCTGCTGTCCCGAGGCCGTGCGGATATAGTAGTTCTCGATCATCGAGGTATCGAGTCGATACTGCTGTTCGACCTGGGGGATCACCTTGTAGCTGCGACCCTCCATGCTGAAGCGGTTGACATAGGCTTCGCCCAGCAACGTCGACAGCGCCTGACCCACGTCGGCCATCGACAGGCCGAGATCGGCAACACGATCACGATCGATCAGGACCCGGCTTACCGGACGGTCGAAATCGATGGATTTGCGCAGGAAGGCGAAGTTGCCGCTGGCCATCGCCTCGCCCAGCAGTTCGTCGGCCACGGCGTTCAACTCCTCGAAACTGTTGCCGGTGGTGAGCACGAACTGGACCGGCAGCCCGCCGCCGGAACCGGGCAGGGAAGGTCGCGGGAAGGCTGCGGTCTGCAGGCCGGTTACCTGAGTGAGCGCATCCTGCACGTTGGGCATGACCTCCATCTGGGAGACGTCCCTTTCGCTCCACGGCTTCATCTTGAAGCCCCCGAACACGACGTCGGCGCTGATGCCGCCCAGGATCATGAAGGTCTCGTTGTAGCCGTCGATCTGTTCCACGCCTTGTTGAATGTCGTCGGCGTAGCGCTTGAGGTACTCGAGGGTCGCGGTCTGGGGAGCGGTCCCCTGGAAGAAGATGATGCCCTGGTCTTCCGTGGGTGCCAGTTCGTTCTGACTGGTGATGAACATGAAATAGATCGATACCAGCACGACCACCGCGAAGACCACCAGCACCGACAGGGTCTGCAAGAGGCTCGACAGCAGCTTCCTGTAGCCGTTGGCCAGGCCGTTGAAGACGGTCTCGACACCGTTCTCGAAGCGCGATGAGGTGCCGTGGGGCTTCAACACCTTGCCGGAAAGCATGGGCGACAGCGTGAGGGCGATGACACCCGATACCAGTACCGCACCGGCCAGGGTGAAGGCGAACTCGGTGAACAGCGAGCCCACCAGGCCGCCCATGAAGCCGATGGGGGCATACACGGCGATCAGGGTGGTGGTCATGGCGATGATGGGAGTCGCCATTTCGCGCGCGCCATTGATTGCCGCATCGAAGCGCCTTTCCCCCGCCTCGATATGTCGATGGACATTCTCGACGATGATGATAGCGTCGTCGACGACCAGGCCGATCGCCAGCACCATCGACAACAGGGTCAGCAGGTTGAGGGAAAACCCCAGGACCAGCATGACGAAGGCACCGCCGATCAGCGAGAGCGGGACCGCTACCGCCGGCACCAGTGCGGCACGAAACGACCCGAGCGTCAGGAAGATGACCACCAGGACGATCACGAGAGCCTCGAGCAGGGTCTTGATCACCTCGTTGATCGAGTCCTCGATGAATTCGGAGGCATCGTAGGGCACCACCGCATTCAGGCCGGTGGGCAGCTGGGAACGTATCTCGGGCATCGATTCGCGCACGGCCCGGGCCACGTCCAGGGGGTTGGCCCCGGGCGCCTGTTCGATCGCCATAAAGGTCGCCGGTGTACCGCTGTACCAGGCCACGCTGTCGTAGCTTTCCGCGCCGAGCTCCGCTCGGGCCACGTCCCGCAACCGGATGATGCTGCCATCGTCGTTGCGCACCACCAGGCTGTCGAACAGCTCGGGATCGGTGACATCCGTGTTGGCGGTCAGGTTGATGGCGACGAATTCGCTGCGCGTCTTGCCCACGCCGGCCTGGTAGTTGTTGCTCTCGAGGGTCTCGATCACGTCCTCGGGGGTCACGTCCAGCGCCGCCATGCGCGTGGGATCGAGCCAGATGCGCATGGCAAAGCTCTGACCGAAGAGTCGTGCCTTGGCGACCCCGGGCAGTGCCTGCAGCTTGGGCTGCACCACGCGAGTCAGGTAGTCGGTGATCTCCGGGACCGGCATCTCTTCGGAATAGAACGCCAGGTACATGAGCGCCGTGGTGTCCCCGGTGGACGATTCGATCACCGGGCTCTCCGCCGCCTCGGGCAGCACGCTGCGCTGGCTCGCCACCTTGGCCTGAATCTCGGCCAGCGCCGCGTTGGCGTCGTAGTTGAGCTCCATGTTGACCTCGATGGTCGAGCTGCCCTGGATACTCGTCGAGGTGATGTAATCGATGCCTTCGGCTTCGGCGATCGCCTGTTGCAGCGGCGTGGCGACGAAGCCCTGCACCAGTTCGGAGCTGGCCCCCGGGTAGGCCGTGCTGACCGTGATGACGGTGCTTTCCAGCTCGGGGTACTGGCGTACCTCCATGTCGAGCGTCGCGCGAAGCCCCATCAACAGGATCAGCAGGCTGACGACGGTAGCCAGGACCGGTCGATGGACGAAGATATCGGTGAATCTCATCAGCCTTGCGCCTCTTGGCTGTCCTTCGCCTCGCTCGCGGTGTTGGCCGCGGCCGGCTCGATCGTCTGGCCATCGCGCAAGCGCAAGAGCCCGGTGGCCACGACCCGGTCGCCGGCCTTCAGGCCATCGGTGATCTCGACCTGGTCGCCCCGGGTGCGGCCGGTGGTCACCTGGGTGCGAGATGCGATCGTCTGGCCGTCGTCATTCTCGACGACCTTGAAGACGAAATCCCCGTAAGTATTGAAGGAGAGGGCGGTGCGAGGAAGCGTCAGCACCTCATCGGCCTGGGGTGAGAGCGTACGTACGTCGGCGAACATGCCCGGGCGCAGGCGCTTGTCGGGGTTGTCGAGGCGTGAACGTACGTCGAACGTTCGGCTGCTCTCGTTGACCGCCGGGGAGATGGCGATGATCTCGCCGGTGAATACATCGCCGGGATAGGCCGAGACACGCACCTCGACCTGACGTCCTGGCTGTATCTGATCGAGCCGTTGCTCGGGGACGCTGTAATCGGCGTAGATGGGGTCGAGCATGTCGAGCCCGACGATGGCCGTCCCTGTCGCGATGTATTGTCCCAGGTCGACCTGACGCAGGCCGACGGTGCCGTCGAAGGGTGCGCGAATGGTCTTCTTGTCGAGCTGGGCCTGCTGCTGTGCCACGTCGGCGCGAGCCGCCTGATAATCGGCCCGTGCTTCATCGTATTGCGACTGGGAGATGGCATTGCGGGGCAGCAGGTCGGAGTAGCGACGGAACGTTTCGTTGGCGAGCTGGGCCTGGGCCTGGAGCGCTTCCAGTGCCGCCTGATCGACACTCGAGTCAAGCTTGAGCAGGATGTCGCCCTGGCGGACATCCTGGCCGGATTCGAAGGCGATTTCACTGACCACACCCGGCACCTCGTTGGCCACCTGAATGCCGTTGATGGCACGCAACGTGCCGACCGATTGCAACTCGGTGCGCCAGCTCTCGGTGTCGATGCGATGAACTTCCACGGGCATGGCAGGTTGCGGCTGGGCCTGCTGGGCCTCCATCTGCTGCATCTGGTAGTACTTCCAGCCAAAGATGCCGCCCAACACCACGGCCAGGAAGACCAACACCACGATCAAGCGAATGAAGAGTCTGAATTTTCGAACGGAGGATTTCATCCGGTAAGGCCCCAGGCTTTTCCTGGCCAAACGAGCGGCAGGCAAGAGTTGAAAAATGGGTTACCAATCATGCGTGTTATACCAGGGAAAGGCCAGTCCCGGCTCATTGGCGGATAGCGTATTTAACATAATATACATTCTACGAAGTAGTTGCCGTCACATTGTCGCCCGTGTTTTACCGATGCTTGGACTGGCGACGAGGCCGAATCCCCTCCAGAATACCAGCATATCCGTGACAATTCTTGTACAGAGGAGCCTGTCAATGAAAAGATTCAGCATGCTGTTAATCGTGGTGCTCGTCTGGGGACTGACGGCCTGTGCAGGTGTCGACACCGAGGATTACGCCGGCACGGAGCCACGCCTGGATATCGGCGACTACTTCCAGGGCGAGACCCGCGCCTGGGGCATGGTTCAGGATTACAGCGGCAAGGTTCAGCGTCGCTTCACCGTGGACATCACCGGACGCCTGGATGGCAGTACGCTGACCCTCGATGAGCGCTTCACCTATGCCGATGGCGAGACGGATCGCCGGGTGTGGACCTTCGAGAGACTCGACGAACACCGTTGGCGCGGCGAAGCCGATGATGTGGAAGGCTCGGTTCATGCCGAGAGCTACGGGCACGTATTTCACATGCGCTACCCGCTCGAGGTGGATATCGACGGCTCGACCTGGACCTTCAGTATGGATGATTGGATGTATCTGCAACCCGATGGTCGCTTGATCAACCGAACGACCATGTCCAAGCTGGGCATCACCTTGGGAGAGATCACTCTGGTCTTCGAGCGCTCCCGGTGATGCTCGGACCACGATGCCCGGACCACAAGGCCCCGACGATGACGTGCGTCATTCGGGGCCATGAGGGGCATGACCGGCGAGCGAGATCACCTACGCTTACAGAGGCTTCTCGTCGTCGGCCTCGTCGACATCGTCGGCCGGCGCGTAGGAGCCGTCATCGCGGTGGATCTCCTTGCCGGTCAGCCCGGGCGTGAAGACACAGGCCAGGTGCATGGTCTTGCTGGCGCGCAGCAAGTGCTCGTCGTGCTGGTCGAGGATGTAGATGTCCCCGGGCTTGATCGGCCAGATCTTGCCGTCGGCCAAGGTTTCCACTTCCCCTTCCCCTTCCATGCAGAACACCGCTTCGAAGTGGTGCTTGTAATGGATGTGGGTTTCGGTGCCCTCGTAGATCCGCGTGATATGGAACGAGCAATTGCCGCCGTCCTGCGCCAGCGAAAGCCGCGTGCTGTCCCAGTTGCCATTGGCCGCAGTCACCAGACGATCTGTCTTGCGGGCTTCTTCGAGATTGCGAACGATCATGGGCGGTATCCTTTCTTGTAGAACGCTTTGCTTGGAGGGCGGGCAGCGACCTGCCCGTCCGATCACTCATCACCAGTCGCGCTGGCCTACAAGGCTTGCTTGGCGCTGGCTTCGAGAATGTCCAGTCCATCCACCAGGTCTTCATCGCTGATGGTCAATGGGCACAGGCACTTGATGACCTGGTCATCCGGCCCGCAGGTCTCGACGATCAGTCCGTTCTTGAACGCCTGGGCGGTAATCTTGTCGGCAATATCGCCGGTGCCCACATCCAGACCGCGCATCAGGCCGCGCCCGCGCTCGCTGGCCGGGTGCCCTTGCTCGGTCAGCCAGGCAGCGATCTTCTGGAAACGATCCTCGACGATGCGCCCCTTGCGCTGGACATCGCGCTCGAGCTTGTCGTTGGACCAGTATTCCCGGATTGCCGCGGCGGCCGTGGTGAAGGCCAGGTTGAAGCCCCGGAAGGTGCCGTTGTACTGACCCGGTTTCCACTTGTCGAGGTCGGGGCGCATCAGCACGTGGGCAAACGGCAGGCCATAACCGGACAGCGACTTCGAGTTGGTGATGATGTCCGGGGTGATGCCGGCGTGCTCGAAGCTGAAGAACTTGCCGGTGCGTCCGCAGCCTGCCTGGATGTCGTCGATGATCAGCAACAGATCGTGGTCACGGCAGATCTGTTCGAGGCGCTTGAGCCACTCGATGCCGGCCACGTTGATGCCGCCCTCGCCCTGCACGGTCTCGATAAGCACGCCGGCAGGACGATCCAGTCCCCCGGACTTGTCGCCAAGCAGCTTCTCGAAGTAATCCAGCGTATCGACCTGCTCGCCCAGGTAGCCGTCGTAAGGCACGAAGCTTGCACCCTGCAACGGAATACCCCCGGTAGCTTCGCGAAACTTGCTGTTGCCCGTGGTGGCCAGGGCGCCCATGGTCACGCCATGAAACCCGTTGGTGAACGAGACGATGTTGTGCCGCCCCGTGGCCACTCGAGCCAGGCGGATGGCTGCCTCGACAGCGTTGGTGCCCGTCGGTCCGGGCAGGTGGACCTTGTAGTCCAAGCCCCGCGGCTTGAAGATCACCTCCTCGAGGGCCTCCAGATACTCGCGCTTGGCCTTGGTCCACATGTCCAGACCATGGACGATGCCGTCCGAGGTGAGATAGTCGACCAGGGCCTGCTTGATCTTGTCGTTGTTGTGGCCGTAATTGAGCGTCCCGGCACCGGCGAGGAAGTCGATGTACTCCTTGCCGTCCTCGGTGTTCAGTCGTGCTCCTTTCGCCTGGGTAAACACCACGGGAAAGGAACGGGAATAGGTGCGAACTTCGGATTCCATGCGTTCGAGAATCTGAGTCTGCATGCAAGGGTCTCCTGATCGGTAAACGGGAATGGATGTGCTGAGATAAGGCGTGGCCTAGAGGCGTCTTGGGTCGAAGGGGCCGATACGCACCAGGTTTTCGGGGTCATGCTCGCCGCCCAGTTGGTCGGTCGAGAAGTATTCGCGACTGTTGAGCGGCGCCTGCCAACGATCCGCCAGGCGCTTGAACAGCCCCCAGGAAGCGGTGTTGTCCGGGGTGATCGTGGTTTCCAGATGGCGTACCGACGCCATTTCCGGACGTCCGAGAATAGCCTCGACCAGCCGTCTCGCCAGGCCGGTACCGCGCGCCTTGTCGCCGACCGCCACCTGCCAGAGGAAGAAGGTGTCCGCGGCACTGTGCTTGGTGTAACCGGATACGAAACCGACGATTTCCCCATCTTCGTCGGTAGCCACCGCACAGCTGTCACGGAACTGCGTGGCCAGCAGCAGGTAGGCATAGGCGGAGTTGACATCCAGGGGTGGGCAGGATTTCACCAGTTCATAGATGCCCCAACCATCCTCGGTCGTCGGCTTGCGTATGAACAGCGGTTTGTGGGTCTGACCCACGACCGCATCGGCGACGCTGGTCTTGGCCAGGTCCGCCGACGGGGTGAACGCTTCGGTAGATGCATTCATGTCCATGAATCGCCATTGCGAATTTGTGGAGGAGCATAACAAACACTTATCGATAGATCAAAAAGCGATGTTATTCCCAGAGGGTTTGTTGATAAATCTTTTTTATACTAACGGCGGTGCCGTCACTCTGAGTCTAGGCCATGGAAGAGCGATAGGAACAAAAATGAAGCCACCCGAAGGTGGCTTCCCATGGCGCGCAGGATGATGGCCGCATGCTACGGCGGCCCGGATCAGGTACGCGTCGGCGTGCGCATGGTCACGAATTCTTCCGCACCGGTGGGATGGATGCCGACGGTGGCATCGAAGTCGGCCTTGGTCAGGCCCGCCTTCACGGCGATGGCGATCCCCTGGATCAACTCCCCTGCTTCTTCGCCGACCATGTGGGCGCCCACGACGCGGTCGCTGGTATCGTCGACGATCAGTTTCATCAGGCAACGCTCGTCGCTGCCCGACAGGGTGTGTTTCATGGGTCGGAAATCGGCAGTGTAGACGCGTATCGCACCGTACTCGGCCCTGGCCGCTTCCTCGGAGAGACCGACGGTGCCGATGTTGGGGTGACAGAACACGGCAGTGGCGATGTTCTGGTAATCCAGCGCCGGCACCTGCTCGTCACTGAAGTGCTGCCGCGACATGTGCATGGCTTCGGCCAGCGCGACCGGCGTCAGCTCCGGCGCTCCGGTGACATCGCCCAGCGCCAGGATGGAAGGCACCGAGGTCTCGAAGCGCTCGTTGACCTTGAGTGTACCGTCGGGGTTCAGCTCGACATCGAGCTGATCCAGACCCAGGCCATGGAGATGCGGGCGGCGCCCGGTGGCCGCCAGCAAGGCATCGACCTCGAGGGTTTCACCGTTGGTGAGGGTGACCTTCAAGGCATCGCCCTGCTTTTCGACGGCTTCGATGGTGGTCTCGAAGTGCAAGTTGACACCCTTCTTCATCATCTCGTCCCGGGTGAACTCGCGGACCTCATGGTCGAAGCCACGCAGGAACAGCTCGCCGCGATACACCAGATGGGATTCGCTGCCCAGGCCATTGAAGATGCTCGCGAACTCGACGGCGATGTAGCCACCGCCCAGGACCAGAAAGCGCCTGGGAAAGGTCTCGAGATCGAAGATCTCGTTGGAACTCAGGGCGTGTTCCCGGCCCGGGAAGTCCGGTACCCAGGGCCACCCACCCACGGCAACGAGAATCTTGGCGGCGCTGTACGTCCGCCCCGCCACTTCCACGCTGTGCGCATCGACGACCTTGGCGCGGCCATTGATCAATTGGACACCTGCCCCGTCGAGCAGGCGGGCGTAAATGCCGTTGAGCCGCTTGATCTCGGCAACCTTGTTGTCGCGGAGGGTTGCCCAATCGAATCGCGGCGATTGCGACAACTCCCAGCCGAAGCCGGCACTGTCCTCGAAGGCCTCGTGGAAATGCGCCGCGTAGGAATACAGTTTCTTGGGCACGCACCCCACGTTGACGCAGGTGCCCCCCAGATAGCGGTCTTCGGCGACGGCCACTCGGGCACCAGTGGCGGCCGCGGTGCGAGCGGCCCGTACGCCCCCGGAGCCCGCGCCGATGACGAACAGGTCGTAATCGTACTCGTAGTCAGCCACGTTAATTGCTCTCCTGTCTTGAGTTGACGGGATGATACCAGTCAAGCGCGCCATTCGGGAGTAATCCCGGTGATTGACCCAGCCTATGGCTAAAGGTAAAAGTTCAGGCTCGATAAGGCCCTGAGGGAGAAAACCGTGAGCGATATCGATAGATTACTCGAACAGAATCGTGCCTGGTCCAAGGCCATGCGTGAACAGGATCCCGATTTCTTTTCTCGGCTGTCGAAGCAGCAGAATCCAGACTATCTGTGGATCGGTTGCTCGGACAGCCGGGTGCCGGCGAACCAGATCGTCGATCTGCCGCCGGGCGAGGTGTTCGTGCACCGCAATGTGGCCAACATCCTGCATCACAACGACATGAATGCCCTGTCGGTCGTGCAATTCGCCGTCGACGTCCTCAAGGTGGAGCACATCATGATCGTCGGCCACTACGGCTGTGGCGGCGTGCGGGCCGCCATCACCGGCGGGGAGTACGGCATCGTCGATTTCTGGCTGCATTCCGTTCGCGAACTCTATAGTCGCCATCGAGGCGAGATCGGGGAGTTGCCGCTCGACGAGCAGGTCGACCGGATGTGCGAGCTCAATGTCGAGAATCAGGTCCGCACCCTGGCGCAGACCAAGATCGTGCAGCGTGCCTGGCTGCGGGGCCAGCCGCTCTCCCTGCATGGCTGGGTCTATGGCTTGAGCGATGGGCTGGTGACCGAACTCGGTTGCACGATCAGCGGACTGGACCAGGTGCCTCAGCTGTATCGTGTCGACCGGCTCGAGCCCGTGCCAGGCAAGGATTGAGTCGGCTCGTGGCGACTTGCCAGATTCCAGCGACAGGATATGCTGGAAAGGGGAAACGTCACGAGGCAGCCATGTCACGCACTATCGTTCCCGCGGAGTTTCGCCCGCCACGCGGCCTGGGTAATCGCCATGTGCAGACGTTGTTGCCACGCCTGCGGCCGCTGGTGGCGCTCGAGCGGGATACCGAGATACTCAACCTCCCCGATGGAGATTTCGTCGAGCTGGCCTGGGTACGCCCCGCTCCAGGCCGCGGGAACGCCCCCCTGTTCATCCTCTTCCACGGACTGGAGGGCTCCTTCGATTCACCCTATGCCAGGGAACTGCTGGCGGCCGCCTCGAGCCTGGGCTGGCGAGCCGTCATGATGCATTTTCGCGGTTGCGGCCAGGCCCCCAACCGCTTGCCTCGGGCCTACCATTCCGGGGACACCGCGGACGCCTACTGGCTCATCGGTCAGCTCGCCAAGCGTTACCCGAGGGCCATCAAGGTCGCCGCCGGCGTTTCCCTGGGAGGCAACATGCTGCTCAAGCTGGTGGCCGAGCAAGGCGGGGACGGGCTCGATCTGGCCGGAGCCATCGCCATCAGCGCACCTCTCGACCTCGCCGCCAGTGCCGACGCCCTCAACCGGGGGTTCGCGCGCGTCTACCAACGTCACCTGCTCAAGTCGCTGCGCGGCAAGATCGCCGCCAAGATGGCCGAAGCCTCCCTGCCGATCGGCCTGACCCTGCAGCAGTTGGAGCAGCTCGACAGCTTCTGGGCCTACGACAACCAGGTCACCGCCCCGCTGCATGGCTTCGCCTCGGCCAGCGATTACTACCGACGTGCCTCTGCCGGTCGCCTGCTGGGAGATATCGAGTTGCCGACACTGATAGTGCATGCTGCCGACGACCCTTTCATGCCCGCCGATCTGCTCGCTCGCCTGCCCGTGCCAAGCGATGCCGTGCGCGTCGAGATCGCCCGGCAAGGGGGCCATGTGGGGTTCATGGAATCCCGCCATGGGCACCTGAGTTCCTGGCTCACCCGCCGGGTGGCGCGTCAGTTGCAGGACTGGATGCCCATGCCTCACCCGCTCCAGGTCACGACAAGCCGCCCCTGATCCGCTAGCCGATCGGGCAGCTCACCCCGGTTCCCTTGAGGCCGCAATAGCCGAGCGGATTGCGGGCCAGGTATTGCTGGTGATACTCCTCGGCGTAATAGAAGGTGCCCAGGGGCTCGATCTCGGTGGTGATGGCATCACGACCGGCCTGCTGCAAGGCATGCTGATAGCGATCGCGGCTCTGTTCGGCCAGCCGCTGCTGGGCCTCGTGGGTGGTATAGATCGCCGAACGATACTGGCTACCGACGTCGTTGCCCTGACGCATGCCCTGGGTCGGATCGTGAGCCTCCCAGAACACCTGCAGCAACGTCGGCAAGGAAATCTCGGCGGGATCAAAGACCACGCGTACCACCTCGGCATGGCCGGTCCGCCCGGTACAGGTCTCTTCGTAGGTCGGATTGGGGGTCGTGCCGCCGGCATAGCCGACGGCGGTGACGTAGACACCCGGCAATTCCCAGAACAGCCGTTCCGCGCCCCAGAAACAGCCCAGACCCAGCACGATCTCTTCGTGGCCGTCGGGAAAAGGCGGCACCAGTGGCCGTTCGTTGACCAGGTGCCTGCCGGAAATGGCCATCGGGGTTTCGCGCCCCGGCAAGGCCTCTTCGGCGGTGGGTAGTGACTGCTTGTCTCGTGTCCACATGATAGAAACGCTCCCTCGCGGTTCTGGAGAGATCAAAAAGCCGCCCTCGACCGGATGCCTCAGGGGTCGCCATCGCTGCGACCGAGGCTGAAGGTATAGATGAGGTCGACGGCCTGGGCGGCACCGGAGACCGCCTGAACGTACAGGTTCTGCAGTAGCTTGTAGCGCAGGGTCAGTTCGGCGATCGGCGAGAAGATACCCACACCGTAACTCACCCTGAGGTCCTCGAACAGATAGCCGCTGACCACGACCTGGCTATCTTCACCGCTACCGGCGGTGTCCAGGCTCAGGTCGTCGATTCCGAAGGCCTGGCCGACCTGTCCCACGGCGTTGCCGGTCCGCGATAGCGAGAGCCCGATCAATGCCGAGGTCAGCGCACTATCGGCACCGGCGCCCTGCTCGTCCGGCGCGCGCCCGCGCAGCAGGTAGGAGAGCGCGCGACTCTCGTCCATGGCCGGCTCGGAGAAGATGCTCAGTCGCGGCTGTTCCGCCGGCCCCGTCACGCGCAGCCCGGCGATCACGTCGTCTTCGGTGACCTCCGGATTGCGAATGGCCTCGAACTGAAGCCGGGGCTGGGAGGCGGGACCGCTGAACAGGACTTGACCACGTCGGATGAGCAGATCCTGGCCGAAGGCCTTGTAGCGCCCGTCCTCCAGATTGACATCGCCGAACAGCTGCACCGGGCCATCACCCTGCCGCACCTGCAGGGTACCCGCCAAGTCGGTCTCGAGTCCGTAGGCCTCGAGCTGCACATCGGGGCCAAGGATCAATTCGACCTCCACATCGAGCTGCATGCCCGCCTCTGCCAGAGCCTCCGACGTGGCCTCGTCGGCGCCCTGGGCCGCCTCTTCCACGGCGCGCTCGGCCTGGCGTTTCGCTTCCGCCTCGTCTTCCCGGGTAATGATCACCTCGTCGGAACTCGGTGCGATTGCGGAAGGTGGCGAGCCGGCCACGCTCAGGCGCGCCCAGGGTACGCGTACCTCGCCACGGAGTCGCAGCAACTCGGGAGATGCACGCACGTCAAGATCCGGCGCCACGCGCAGCCGCCCGAAATCGGGCAACGCCACCAGCACGGGCGTGTCGGAACCGTCCAGGGAAAGTTCGACCACCCACTCATCGGGCGCCGGCCAGCGGGCTTCACCGGCAAGATCGATGCGCCCATCCTCGGCCTCGACGAAACCCTCGAGGGTGGCATTGTCGCCTCGCAGACGCGCCTCGAGTCGCCCATCGCGGACTTCGACAGGAATGTCGTCGCCCTGGGCACGCAACTCGCTCAGGCGCAGGTTGCCGTCTAGCCGTGGCTCCTGTAGCGAGCCATCGAGACCGATATCCGCATTCAACGCCCCTTCCAGGCGCTGCAACGCAGTGGTCAGGCGACGGTAGGGCGACAGCCGGAAGTCGTCGATGCGCAGACGCCCATCGAGTGCCGTCTCGCCGGTCGGGTCGTCGACCTGCAGGTCGAGATTGAGTTGCCCCGCTTCGGCGAGGCTCAGCTGGCCCTGTAGCCGCGCCTGCTCCGCGCTGGCATCCAGATCGGCGGTGAGCGTGGCCTCGGGCAATGCCCAAGGTTGGCCGTAGGCGTCACGGCCGTCGACACTCAGGCGGCTCTCCAGCTGGGCCTGGGCCGACCAGCGCCCGCCCGGCGCCCAGCTGGCACGGAATCGGCCATCGGTCTGGCCCGCGGCACTCCAGTTCTCCGGCAGCACGGCGGAGAGCACATCCATCGGGAAGTCGCTCAGGGAAAAGCCCCCCTCGCCCCGTTCCGCGGAAGCCTTCAGCGTTTCGGTGGCGCATAGCTTTCCCCCCTGGCGGCGCACCAGACAGAAGGGAGCTGCCTCGACGCTGCCGGCGGTGAGGTTGGCGGTAAAGGCCAGCGCATCCTCGAGGCGCAGGTCCGCCTGTTCGCTGTCCACCTCGAGGGCGGTCAGCCGCCCCTTGTAGCGATCCCGCGCGGCGTTGAGTCCGCCCTGCAGGACGAGGGACGCGCGGCTCAGCGGCATGGACTCCGCCGCATCGGCAGAGACGTCGAGCCGATGGTCCGAGAGGCGTCCCTCGAGGTCCAGGTCGATGGCAGAAAAGCGCTGCCCCGCCGCATCCAGGCCGTCGATCGCCAGACCGACATCGAGCCGGGGATCGTCAAGCCCCTCGATGTCGGCCTCGAGTGACAGGTTCTCCAGGCGGTTCTGGGCATGGCGCAGGTCGCTACCTGACAGGGAGAGGTCGAGCTGGGGAGCCTCGAGGGTGCCGCCCAGGGCAAAGCGGCCGCGAGCCTGGCCGCCGAGTTCCGGCAGCAGGGTCTCCAGCGCCGGCGCATCGAGTTCACCGGAAAGATCGATGCGCTTCTCGATACGCCCTTGGGCCGTCAAGCGATTGTCGCCCTGGCGCAAGCGTAGTCGCTGGATGTTCCAGCGCATCTCGCTGTTGCCATTGAGCCGCGCCTCGAGAGAAAGCGGTCGCTCCTGCAGGGTGCCATCGATGGCCAGTTCCGGGATGTCTACCTGCCAGCCGCCCGCCTCGTTCAGAGCAAAGTGCGCTCGAGCATCCCCATCGAGACGACCGCTGAACGCCTCGGTAAAAGCCCCCAGGTTGAAGTCCTCGAGGTTCAGGGTCGCATCGACGTCCACGCTCGGCGCCCAGCGCGCCTCGCCACGACTGATCAAGGCACCGCTGTCCGTCGAGAGTGCCAGAGGCGTCCAGGCGAAATGCTCCAGATTCCCCTGCCCCTTGAGCGCCACCTGCACCTGCCTGGGGAGGGCCGTGCCGGAGACGTCACCGGAGAGAGCGACGTCGTAGGCGGCGAGATCGCCCTCGGCCTGCAGCGCGAGATCCTGGACCACGTACTGGCCGGGCGTCGTTCGGGCGGCTTGCTCCCCGTCGCCGTTCTGCTCCGACGTTGCCAGGGGCCATTCGAGGCGCTCGGCATTCAGGGAGACATCGAAGGGCAGCGTCGGTGCCAGCACATCGGCCCGAGCCTCAAGCCGGGCGGCCACAGGACCCGTGGCATCGAGGTCGGCAGACAGCTCCGCCAGGCTGCCATCGAGACTCAGCTCCAGTCGCTCGCCAGCCAGCATGGGATGGCGGATGCGCGCATCGAGATCGAGTTGCAGCGGGTAGTCGTCGTTCAGCGTGACGCTGGCAGTGAGTTCGGCATCGGCCATCGACGAGGCCAGGGCCAGGCTCTCGACGCGGATCTCGTGGCCTCGGCCTTTCAGGCTCAAGGCCAACCGCTCGATGGTTTGTTCGGTGGGCCCCGCGATACGGAAATCCTCGATCACCAGGCTCGGCGCGTTGACGGCCATGGGCAACTCGATCGCCGGCAACGTCAGGCGCTCGCGTTGCGCCAGGGGCCGGGTATCCGGGGGCTTAGGTTCCTCGTCCCCCGAGGCCGCCAGATCTTCGGTATCTCGCGCGGCGACTCCGTTCGCGGCGTCGATCGCCTCGCCGGCCAGGCGTTGCTGCGCGGCTGCCGGCATGGCCTGATCGGTCTCGGAAGAGGTGTCGTCGGCGACCGTGTCGCGTATCGTCAACGCCTGACCCGGCGACACCGGCAGGCGCAATTCGCTATCGACCAGACGCGTCGGCAACAGGGTGAAGGTGTTGCCGGCCAGGCGAGCACCGGTGGTGAAACGCTGCCAGGTCAAATG
The DNA here is from genome assembly GCF_900128925.1 of Modicisalibacter ilicicola DSM 19980. GTDB lineage: Bacteria > Pseudomonadota > Gammaproteobacteria > Pseudomonadales > Halomonadaceae > Modicisalibacter > Modicisalibacter ilicicola. Next base: position 217,753 of record NZ_FQUJ01000005.1, on the reverse strand, counting down.
CGTGCCGTCGGCCAGGCGGACATCCACATCGCGCAGTTCGATGGCCCGCAGTTCGACGGGAAACGGCAGCACGACCGGGGGCAGGCCACCTCCCCCCGACGCCTCGGAAGGTGGCGCCTCTTCGGTGGTTTCACCCTGCTCGAGGCGCACCTCGACACCGGCAAGCTGCAGGGCATCGAGGCACAGCTTGCCGTTGAGCAGACAATCCTCTGACCAGGCCAGATGCAGGCGCTCTATCTGCACCTGCGCGGGGCCGGCGGCAAGTTCCAGGCCCGTCAGGGTGAGCCGATCCAGTGGCGCCCCGCTCACGCTCTCGACCTGGAGCAGGCCACGGCTTTCGGCCTGGGACATCAGCCAGGACGTCCCCCAGGGCGACAGGGCCAGTCCCAGGAGCAGAAACAACAGCCCCAGCAACCAGATCGGTAACCACAGCAGTAGACGCAGTAACGGAAGAATCAAAATTCGGGTCCTATGGCGAAGTGCAGACGCCAGGGATCATCGCTGTCGAAGGGATGGGCGACATCCAGCCGGATCGGGCCTACCGGCGATACCCAGCGAACCCCGAGACCGGCCCCGGTGGCCAGGTCGTCCGGCCACCAGTCATCGAAGGCGTTGCCGGTGTCGACGAAGGCCGCGCCCCACCAGTCGCCGGTGATGCGCCGCTGGCCCTCGATGCTGGCGGTCAGCAACTGCTGGCCGCCGATCAGCTCGCCCTCCTCGTTTTCCGGCGCCAGGCTCTGGTAGCTGTAGCCACGGACACTGTTGTCGCCACCGGTGAAGAAGCGCAGGGAGGGCGGGATGTTGGAGAAATCGTCGGTGCTCATGGCGCCGATCCCGGCACGTCCGATGAAGCGCGTATCGTCACCCAGCATCCGAATCCATTGGGTATCGAAGGTGGTGCGCACGAAGGTGGCATCCGAGCCCCATAGTTGATCGGAAACCTCCAGGGTTATCCGCTGGCGATCCCCCCAGGTGGGAAAACGCGGATTGCGCGTGCGAGTGCGCGCCCAGCTGATGCCGGGGTAGTACAGCAGTATCTGGTCCTTCTGATCGGCCTGGGTGAAATCCTCGTAGGTGGTGCGGAAATAGAGCCGCTGTATCCAGCCGTTGTCGAAACGCCAGCGACGCGCCAGCTCGATCGAGGCCTCGAGACTCTGGGTATCCTCGATATCGCGGTTCTTGAGTCCATAGAGCAGTTCGTAACGGTCCCGCAACGGGTCTTCCAGGGGCATCAGGTATTCGCCACTGAACTCCTGTTCCGGTCCGGAGAGATAGAGATCATGGTTGAGGCTGTCCCCATCCTCGTTGAGCCAGGGCTGCTCCCAGGAAAACTGGGTCCGAGGCCCCACATCCGTGGCATAGCCGATGCCGACCTCGAATTGATGACGGTCGGCAGGGATCAGGTCGATATCCACCGGCACTCGCGGCGGGCGTTCGCTGCCCGCCCGAGCCGCGGCGCTGATGGCATCGGCGGCGAGCAAGGCGGAGCCGGCATCCGGAGCACCGTTCGGATCGGTTGCCGTGGACTGGCGATCGACAGCCTCCCACCAGTTGCGATGCGCCTGGGCCACCGAACCGGCCGCCCATTGAATGCGCGGGCGTACCGCAATGCTGCGAAACCAGCCGGTTTCGCCCAGCCGCTGATTGTATTCGGCAAGCTTGCCGGCAAGGTAAGGCTCCCCCGTCTCGAAGGAGAGCATGTTGCGCAGTCGCGACTCCTCGATCTGGCTGCCCTCGTAGCTGATATTGCCGAATACGTGACGCTCACCGCTGTCGAGGGTCAGGTAGATGCGTGCACTCTCCTGCCAGGGGCGTACCTCGATGCGCCGGTTAGTGAATCTGGAGTCGAAATAGCCACGTTCGAGGGCCAGGGTAGAGAGCCTGCTGCGCAAACCGTCGTAGCGGTCATGGCGCAGCGGCTGCCCTTCCTTCAAGTCCATGTTGTCGAGCATTTCACGAAAGGCATCGTCGTTCTCGGCATCGCTGCGAATCTCGACGGCGAGTTCCGTGATCTTCACGCGCGGACCCGACTGGATATCGATGTCGGCCTGTTCGACGTTTCCGTTCTCCTGCAGGCGGATGTCGATCTGCGGTTCGTAATAACCGAAGGCCTTGAGCGCGTCTCGTATGCGGCGGTCGATCTCGGCCTCGAGGCGCTGGCGTCCGTATTCGGCAGCATCGAGGCCGGCAAGATAGTTGACGACATTGTCGGCGACCTCGTCCTCGACACCCGAGACGTCGGCATCCAGCGCCACGGACGCCGGTGCGAGCGATGTCAGCACAAACGCGGAGAACAGCTTTACGATTCGTGGCTTGGCCATACCCTGCCAGTCTAGCTCCGTGAACCGCGACGGTGGACCGACGCAGGGTGCATGTGGCGACCGAGCGCCGAGTCGGTCAACGCGTCGTCGCGGCGAAGATCATTATCAGGCGAATACTCCCTGTACATGGCAAGCTCCCTGCTCTGATGGTGGCACGGCTATTCGAGGCGTGTACTGAGGCTCTCGACACTGGCACTCAGTGCGAGCTGCCCCTGGCGCAGCTCGGTGAGGCTGGCCCGATTGGACTCGATGCGTGCGCTCAACTCGTCCCAGCGCGCCTGCTGCTGCTCGCTGTTCTCTTCGAGGGTGGCAATCTGCGACGAGTATTCTTCCAATCGGTCCTCCAGTGCCACCAGCCTTTCCTCGTAGTCGTTGTCGGCCAGGGACTGCAGCCGCTCCTCGAGCCGACCACTGGTCTCGTTCAGCGTCTGGAGCCGTTCGGTGATGTCGCTGCGGGTCGCATCTGCATCATCCAGGCGGGTCCTCAGAGCGGCACGCGCATCCTTGCCACTTTGCTCCAGTATAGTCAGCGAGCGACTCACGGCATCGATCGTTGCCGAGAGCGTATCGCGCTCCTTTTCCGCCGCGTCGATCTGCTTGGCCAGGTCATCCGGATCGGCGCCGGCCGTGCGCTCCTGCAATTGCTCCAGCAGTGCGGTCAGTTCTTCCTGCTGCTCCTGCAGGGCTTGCTGGGTTGCGGTCAGGCCTTCCAGTCGTTCCTGAAAATCAGTGGCTTGCTGCCGATCCTCGAGGCTGTCGAAGCGCGCATGCAGGTTGGACAACTGGCCGTCGAGGTCGCGTTGCCTGGCCTGCCACTCCTGGCGATCGATCCAGTAATAGATCCCCATGGCCACCAGCCCAGCGAACAGGAGCAGGCACGCCGCCCACAGGGCACGCGTCCGGGTGCGGCGCCGGCGCACGGGAGTGCTGCGATGCCGTGAGGCCGTCTCGCTATCGGGCTCTGGTACGATAGGCGTGGTCAGTCGCGGCTCGTCCGAGCGATTCATGAAATCTCCTAAACTTTTCAAACGACGCGGTGCGGAGAGCCTGCCGAGATTTCCCGAGTACCAGCATCGGAATTGGCGAGCATACACCAGACTGCTAAGATGATACGACACCACGCACGCAGATGCTTGGTATCGTAAGGTTTTCTATCAAGTGCTGTATTCCACGGTGATTTAAAAGGAGCTAACCAATGGCATTCGAATTACCTGCCCTGCCATATGAAAAAAATGCACTGGAACCGCATATCTCCGCGGAGACGCTGGAGTATCACTATGGTAAGCACCACCAGGCTTATGTAACCAAGCTGAACGACCTGACCGATGGCACTCCCGATGCCAACAAGTCGCTGGAAGAGATCATCAAGTCGGCCTCGGGCAACCTGTTCAACCAGGCGGCTCAGGTCTGGAACCACACCTTCTACTGGCATTGCCTCTCTCCCCAGGGCGGCGGTGAACCTTCCGGGGCCCTGGGCGAGGCCATCAGCGCCAGGTTCGGGTCCTTCGACAAGTTCAAGGAAGAGTTCAATGCCAAGGCGGCGGGCAATTTCGGCTCTGGCTGGACCTGGCTGATCAAGACCGAGGACGGTGGCGTGGACATCCTCAACACCGACGACGCCGACACCCCGATCGCGCATGACAAGACGCCGCTGTTGACCATCGACGTGTGGGAACACGCCTACTACATCGACTATCGCAATGCGCGTCCCAAGTATCTCGAAGCGGTATGGAACGTGATCAACTGGGATTTCGTGTCTCAGAACTACAGCTGATACCGTTCCGTGGCGGGTTCTCTCGCCCCGCGTTGCGACATCCGTGATCCAATACGCCCCGCAAGCCGCTTGCGGGGCGTATTCATGTGGCCGTTCCTTTCATGCGGGAAAGTGGGTCAGGGGTCGGCTCGGCGCCCGATGCCTCGATAGACCAGTCCACGGGCGGCCACGTAGTTCGGATCATAGATATTGCGGCCATCTAGGATCAGCTTGGCGCCAAGCATCTCCGCCAGGCGACGCCAGTCGGGATTCCAGTAAGGCTTCCACTCGGTGACCAGCATCAGGGCGTCGGCCCCCTCGCAGGCGTCGTAGGGATTGTCGGGACAGAGCGTCAGCAGGGGGTGGTTCCCCACCTCGGCGCTCACCGCCGGCAACGCGGCCGGGTCGTGCAGACGCACGTGCACGCCCTGCGCCCACAGCGCGCGCAGCAGGGTCAGCACCGGCGCGTGATCGATGCGTGCCGTGCCGGGCTTGAAGGCGGCGCCCCATATGGCCACGGTGCGCCCTTCCAGCTGGCCATGGAAATAGCCCCAGAGCTTGCGAAACAGGGTCTCCTTCTTGTGCTCGTTGATGTCGAGCACCTGTTCCAGGAGATGGGACTCCCGCCCCGTGGCGACCTGCACATCGGCCAGGCGCATCAGATCCCGAGAGAAGTTGGGACCACCGAAGCCACAGCCTGGATAAAGATACTCGTAGCCGATACGGGTATCGGCGCCCATGCCCTTGCGCACATGCTCGACGTCCACTCCCAGTGAATCGGCCAGCCCCGCGACCTCGTTCATGTAGCTGATGCGCGTCGCCAGCATGCCGTTGATGGCGAGCTTGGTCAGTTCGGCGGCGCGTCGTGGCATGCGTTGGAAGTTCTCCGCGCGACGGTTGAACGCGCGCAGCAACTCACGCATCTGCCGCTCCGCCCAGTCGTCCTCGCAACCCAGCAGCCAGCGTGTCGGGCGCGTAAAGACCTGCCAGGCGCGTCCTTCCTCGAGCATGTCGGGCAGTACCACCGCCACCTGCGAGGCATGGCGCAGCAGGGCTTCCAGGCTTTCGGTCTGACCGATGGGGAATGTCGAGTTGTTGACCACCACCAGGGGCGACGCCTGGCGTTCGGCAATGGTGTCGACGAAGCCTTCGGCGGCTTCTCGCTGATCCGGCGCCAGGGCCAGCCAGACGATATCGGCCTCGCCCAGGGAGTCCGGAGAGTCGACGAGGGTCAGGGCACCGGATCGGCGACTCTCCTCGAGTTGGTCGATGACCACGGGTTCACGGCTCAACCACTCGGCCTCGAAGAGTTGCGCCCCGGGCAGGTCGGGGTGGGGGTACCAGGTCAGCTGGTGCCCGACAGAGGCCAGCGCCGCCGCGGCAGTTGCCGCGGCCAGCTCGCTGCCATGCACAATGATACGCATCGCTTCACCCCTCGTTGGCGTAACGCTGGAGCAGCTCGTTGAAGCCCTTGCCGAACTTGGGATGGTGCTTGGCGAAGACCAGGGTCGCTTCGAGATAGCCGAGTTGATGACCGCAATCGTAGGTGGCCCCCTGCATGCGGTAGGCCGCGACATTGCTGTCCTTGCGCAAGGTATCGATGGCGTCGGTCAGCTGGATCTCGTTGCCGGCCCCGGGAGGCGTCTCGGCGAGTAGCGGAAATATCGCGCCGGGGAGCAGATAACGGCCGATCACGGCCAGGGTGGACGGTGCCTCCTCGACGGGCGGCTTCTCGACCATGCCGGTGATCGGTGCGCTCTTGCCCGGGGCCGGCGTCTCACCCTGCAGGGCGACGATCCCGTATTTGTGAACCATGTCCTCGGGCACGTTCTCGACCATGATCTGGGCTTCGCCCTTGGCGTCGAAGGCCTCGATCATGCCGGCCAGGTCGTTGCGCCGAAGACCCGCGTCATCGACCAGCACGTCGGGCAGCAGCACGGCGAAGGGTTCGTCATCGCGGATCACCGGGCGCGCGCAGAGTATGGCATGGCCCAGGCCCAGGGGTTCGGGCTGGCGCACGCTGATGATGCTGACATCGTCGGGAATGATGTTGCGCAGTTCATCGAGCAGTTCCTGCTTGCCCTTGGCCTCCAGCGTGGCCTCGAGCTCGAAGTGCTTGTCGAAGTGGTTTTCGATGGCGCTCTTGCTGGAGTGGGTCACCAGCACGATTTCCTTGATACCCGCCTTGACCGCCTCTTCGACGACGTACTGGATGACCGGCTTGTCGACGATGGTGATCATTTCCTTGGGGATGGCCTTGGAAGCCGGCAGACAGCGCGTACCGAGTCCAGCCACGGGTAGAACGGCTTTACGAATCATGGGGTCCCTCCTGCATGATGAATGAAGTTTGATCGAGTAGCCTTGCAATGCTGCCACGTTCCGGAGGCTCGATCACGCCGTGTTCGCAAACGATGGCATGGCAGCACGATGACCCCGCAAAGCATGACGAGAAATAGTAGAATGCCTCGCATCATACCGAAGGAGGTCCGTGATGCCATCCATCGCGACGCTCGAGGTCGAGCTGTTGATCGAAGCCCGCTGGATCCTGCCGATGAGCGAAGGCTTGCCAGTGCTGGAGGAGCACGCCATCGCCATCGATGCCGGTCGCCTGCACGGCCCCTGGCCGATTGCCGAGGCGCGCAAGCATGTCACGCCTGGACGCACGCTGCGCCTCGACCGACACGCCCTGCTGCCTGGCCTGGTCAATGCGCACAATCACGCCGGCATGAGCCTGATGCGAGGGTACGCCGACGATCTGCCCTTGATGACCTGGCTGAACGAACACATCTGGCCGGCGGAAGCAAGGCATGTCAATGCGCGTTTCGTCGCCGACGGCACGCGCCTGGCGATGGCCGAGATGCTGCGTTCCGGCACGACGACCTTTGCCGACATGTACCTGGCCCCCGAGGCCGTCGCCGAGGTGCTCGAACAAGGTATCATGCGAACGCAGCTGTGCACCCCCTTGATCGATTTCCCCACCCCCTGGGCCGAGGACTTCGACGCGGGTCTCGAGCATACCGAGCGATTGGCCGAACGCTATCGAGGTCACCCCACGATCAGCCTGGCCTTCGGCCCGCACGCACCTTACACGGTGAGCGATCCCAGCCTGGAACGCCTGGGTGATGCTCGGGAACGCCTCGGCCTGCCGATCCAGATGCATGTGCATGAAACCGCCGATGAAGTCGAACGGGGCCTAGCCGAACATGGCAAGCGCCCGTTGCGGCGGCTGTTCGATGCCGGGCTGCTGGGCCCGCACTTCCAGGCGGTGCACATGACCCAGGTCGATGATGACGATCTGACCCTGCTGCGGGAGAGCGGCACCCAGGTCGTCCATTGCCCGCAGTCCAACCTCAAGCTGGCCAGTGGTTTCTGCCCCGTCGCGCGGCTGCAGGATCGGGGCATCAACGTCGCCCTGGGAACCGACGGTGCTGCCAGCAACAATGACCTGGACATGTTCGATGAGCTCAAGAGCGCGGCATTACTCGCCAAGGGGGTGAGCGGCGATGCCGCCGCCCTGCCGGCCATGGCGGCGCTGGCCATGGCGACGCGGGACGGCGCCCGGGCCCTGGGAATGGACGACAGGATCGGCCAGCTCAGTCAGGGCTTCGAAGCCGATCTCGTCGCCGTGGATCTCGATGCGATGAATACCCAGCCGGTTCATCATCCCGCATCGGCTATCGTCTATGCCATGAACAGTCGCCAGGTCACTCATGTCTGGGTCGGTGGTCGGCCTCGGGTCGACAATGGCGCGCTCGTCGACATCGACCTGAATGAAATCAAGCGCATGGTACTCGATCATCAAATCGCCATGGCGACAACAAGCCAACCAGGAGAGGCCTCATGAATTCCGCGCAACATGCTGACGAAGCACATCGCAGCAACGTCGATCATGCCGAGATCGCCAAGTTCGATGCCCTGGCCAGCCGCTGGTGGGACAAGGACGGCGACTTCAAGCCCCTGCATGACATCAATCCCCTGCGTCTCGATTTCATCGATGGACACGCTGGCCTGGCCGGCAAGCGGGTCATCGACGTCGGCTGCGGCGGCGGTATTCTCAGCGAGGCCATGGCGCATCGCGGGGCCGAGGTCACCGGCATCGACATGGGCGAGGCCCCGCTGGCCGTGGCCAGGCTTCACCAGGAAGAGAGCGGTACCCAGGTCGTCTATCGCCAGGCCAGTGCCGAACAGATGGCCAACGAGCATCCCGGCGAATTCGATGTGGTCACCTGCCTGGAGATGCTCGAGCATGTCCCCGACCCTGCCGCGGTGGTGCGGGCCTGCGCCACCCTGGTGAAGCCGGGCGGGCACGTCTTCTTCTCGACCATCAATCGCAACCCCAAGGCCTACGCCCTCGCGATCCTGGGGGCCGAATACGTGCTGGGACTGCTGCCCAGGGGCACGCATGACTATCGCAAGTTCATTCGCCCTTCCGAGCTGTCCGGCTGGTGCCGCGCCACGGGCTTGCGGGTACGCGAACAGACCGGTCTGACCTACAACCCGGTCACGCGCCACTATCGCCTGGCGGCCCGGGACGTCTCGGTCAACTACATGATGCACTGCTCCCTGGAGGCCCCATGACCTCGCGCCCCCTGGCCATGCCCCAGGCGCTGCTCTTCGATCTCGATGGCACACTGATCGACACGGCCCCCGATCTGGCCCGGGCGACCAATGCCCTGCGTGACCATCATGGGCTCGAGGCACTGCCGTTCGAGATCATTCGCGCCCAGGTATCGAATGGCGGCAGCGCTCTGGTGACGCTCGCCCTCGGCCTGGAGCAGGATCATCCCGAGCACGCTGCGGCGCGCGCCTATCTTCTCGATGCCTATGGTCAGGCTGTCGCCGCCGAGAGCCGCCTCTTCGATGGCCTCGAGCTGCTGCTGGAGCGCTGGGCCCTGCCACCCCGAGCCTGGGGTATCGTCACCAACAAGCCGCGCGCCTATGCCGAGCCCCTGATCGAGGCTCTCGAGCTTGCACCTGGCGTGTTGGTGTGCGCCGATGACCTGCCCGTCAAGAAGCCGGAGCCCGACCCCTTGTGGGAGGCGGCGCGGCGCCTCGGAGTAGCGCCCCAGACCTGCTGGTACATCGGCGATCATCTCCGTGACATGCAGGCCGCTCACGCTGCCGGCATGAAGGCGATCGCGGTGGGCTACGGCTATCTCGACGAAAGCGAGGATCGCCATGCCTGGAACGCCGATACCTGGTTCGAGACGCCTGACGACCTGGTTGCCGCCCTGCTCGGCGTATCTTGTTGAGTCTGTAATGAGAAACGCCTCCAGGCAGGGAGGCGTTCTCGTGCTCATTTCGAAACGGGTTATTTTCTGGGCGGCTGAGCGTCGAAGCGCTCCCCGCTGTGACCGCGACTCTCCGGCCCCATCAGCCATAGATAGGTGGGCATGATCTCGTCGGGGGTACGCAGGTTGTCCGGGTCCTCCGCGGGAAACGCGTTCTTGCGCATCTGGGTGCGGGTGGCACCGGGGTTGAGGCTGTTGACGCGAATCGACGTCAGGTTGTCCAGCTCGTCGGCGAGTACTTCCATGAACCCCTCTGTCGCGAACTTGGACGCGGCATAGGCCCCCCAATAGGCACGACCCTTGCGTCCGACACTGGAGGACGTGAAGATCACCGAGGCATCGGTCGAGGCCTTGAGCAGGGGCAGCAGCGCCTGGGTCATCCACACCGGGCCGTTGAAATTGACCTGCATCACCTGTTCCCACAACTCGGGGTTGTACTGATCGAAGGGGGTGATACGTCCCAGCAGGCCCGCATTGTGCAGGAGGCCATCGAGGCGGCCGAACTCCTTGTCGAGAGTCTCGGCCATGTCGTGATAGTCCTTGAGCGTCGCACCCTCGAAGTTCAGCGGGAAGATCGCCGGTTGCGGGCCGCCCTGCTGCTCGATCTCGTCGTAGACCTTCTCCAGCTTGGCAATGGTGCGCCCCAGCAGAATCACCGTCGCCCCATGACGGGCGTAGGTGAGCGCAGCCGCGCGACCGATGCCATCACCGGCACCGGTCACCAGGATTATCCTGCCGTCCAGAAGGTCGGCCGGTGCCTGGTAGTCCAACTTGCAGGTCATCTTGGTTCCTCGAATCGCTATCTTGGTATCATAGCCCCGACTGGTTCAGAAAATCCGCGGCCATGTCTGCCGCATTGCTCTGCGGATACTCCTGACGCACCCGGGTGAGCAGCTGCTTGCTGGCATCGGGCTGCCCCTGACGTGCCTTCAACAACCCAAGCTTGTAGAGGGCATCGGGCACCTTGTTGCTCTCGGGATGGTTCTCGATGACGTTATTGAACGCCTGGGCGGCAGGCTCGAGTTCGGAACGACTGGAATAGAGCTCACCTAGCCAGTAGTGGGCATTGGCGCGCAACGGTGAATCCGGATAGTCGCCGACGAAGGCCTCGAAGGCCTCGATGGCGGCATCGAAATCCCGCGACTGCACCTTCTGGAAGGCGGCCTGGTAGGCCTGTTGGCCGTCCTGGCGGCCGCTTGTCGCTACGCTATTGGCCGCTTCGGCATCCACGTCGTCCTGGGCAGCCTGAGCGCCGCCCGACGCTGGCTGACCGCTCTGGGACACGCGCTGCTCGAGATCGAGATAGCGTTCCTGGGAAAGCTGCTTCTGTTGATCGAGCTGATAACGCAGCTCTTCGATCTGCCCCCGCAATTCCTGAAGCTGGCGCTCGTTCTCCTGGAGCTGGTTGAGGATCCTGAGATTGGCCCCGGCAGACGACTCCCTGGCCTGGGTGTTCTGATAGAAGTTGTTCGACCCCGTCGAGAGGTCCTTCACCGTCGGGGCGGCCCCCACGGACAGCGGGAGCAACAATGCTCCCGCGCCGCACAGCCTTATCAGACCGTGTTTCATATAAGCTCCGCAAGACTTAGGGAACCCTTGCATGCCTGCATCAGGATTCCTCAGTAATCGAAGACCACGCGACGATTCTGCGCGTAGGCATCTTCGGAATGACCATCGACCGCCGGGCGTTCCTCACCGTAGCTGACGATTTCCATTTGCGAGTCGGAAACCCCCTGCACGGCCAGATAGCGTTCGACAGACTTGGCGCGACGCTCGCCCAAGCCTAGATTGTATTCGCGCGTGCCTCGCTCGTCACCATGCCCCTTGAGCACCACGTTGGCGTCCGGGTGGGAACGCAGGTACTGGGCGTGGGCATTCAGGGTGGATTCGAACTCGGGACGAATGGTGTCCTTGTCGTAATCGAAATAGATGGTGCGCTGATCGGGAATGCGTGCCTGAGCCTGGCCCTGCATGCCCTGCCCCTGGGTCTGGCCTTGGCCCATCCGGGTACCACTGGTCTGACCGGTGGTCGCGCCCTGGCCAGTAGCGCCGCCGTCGGCACCATCCATCCTGCCGTCCTGGGTACCGCCGGTGCTCGAACAGCCCGCGACAAGCGCGAGGGCCAAGGCAATTATTAGACTTTTCAGGTATGTATCGAATCGCATTATCTACTCCTTGCTCGGAATCAGAATGACAGGATTGTTCTTCAATTCATGAACGGTGACCAGGCGGGTTCACGTACGTCACCCTGGGCGGAAGGCAAACGATAAGACGCCTTGCCATCAGCGGATACAACCCCCAGCACGCCTCGATTTCCCTCCTGAGTGGCAAAGATTACCATGCTCCCGTTCGGTGCAACACTAGGCGACTCATCCCAGCGTGATTCGGTGAGAATCGTCAAGCGATCGGTCTCCATATCCTTTTTCGCGACATGATAGCCATCGCTGGCTCGATGAATCATGAAAATCGTCTCCTCGACCGGCGAAAACCGCCCTCGCGAGTTGTAATTGCCCGTGAACGTTATCCGCTTCGACTCGCCACTGGAGAGATCATGGCGATATAACTGAGGCCCGCCGCTACGGTCGGAAGTGAACAAAAGGGAGTCGCCGTCCGGGGACCAGTCGGGTTCGGTATCGATGGCCGAGTTGTTGGTCAGACGTCGGAAGTCTCTCGACGCAATGTCCATGACATAGATCTCCGGTTGGCCATCCTTGGAGAGTGACATGGCCAACTTGCGCCCATCCGGTGACCAGGCCGGCGCTCCGTTGATGCCCTCGAAGGAGGTAGCACGAACACGCTGGCTATTGGCCAGGTTCTGTATATAGATGGAGGGACGCCCCGTCTCGAAGGAGACATAGGCGAGCTTGTTACCGTCCGGTGACCACGCCGGGGATAGGATCGGCTCATCGGATGTCAGGATCTGCTGGCTGTTATGGCCATCCGCATCGGCAACATGCAGCCCATAGCGGCGGCTGTCCGCTGCACCCTGGGCGGTCACGTAGGCGATCTGGGTGGAGAAGGCACCGCGAATGCCGGTCACTGCCTCGAACACCTGGTCGCTGATGTAATGCGCGGCAGAACGCAGTTGATCCCGGCCCACGGTGACCACTTCCCCGAGCATGCGCCGCTCGCCGTAGACATCCATCAATTCGAACTGGATACGATAGTCGTTTCCTTCCTGGCTGACCTGACCGACGACAAGATAGTTGCTGTCCACGGCGCGCCAATCGCGATAATTGACTTCCTCGCTGCTGCTCGGCGAAGCGATCAACGAACTACGTGATAGCGGCGAGAACTGCCCGCTGCGCGCCAGGTCATCGTTGACGATCTGGGCAATGTCCTCGGGAAGGTTGCCTTGAGCCTGGCTGGCAAATGGCACGATGGCAATGGGTACGGCGCGATCGCTACCCTTGGTGATCTCGATGGTCAAATCGGCGCTGGCAAGGCTGCTGAAGAGTAGCAATAGCAGCGCCACCAGCACGGCGGGTACACGTTTCATCGGCGGGCATCCTCAGGGTTGAAATCAAGAATGAATTCACGGAATTGTCGCTGAGCGGAGGCCGGCAGGTCGCGCATTTCCCGGAAGGGAGCGGCACGTTCGACGGCCTGTAGCACGGAGCGATCGAAGGCGGCATTGCCGCTGCTTTCACTGATTGTAGCGTTGGCCAGCTCCCCCGTCGGTAACAGTTGGATGCGTACCGTGGCACGCAACTGGTTGCCGGCTCTCGGAGGAAGGATCCAGGCTTGCTCGATGGCGCCTCGAACCAGATTGATGAAGCTGTTGGATGCCTGCTCGGCCTGGCGTGCGTTGGCAATGTTTTCCGCCTCGCCGGCAATGAGATTGTCGAGAGATGACTCCGAGGCGCGACGGGCGGCCTCTGCCGCCGCAGCGGCCTTTTCGGCCTGCCGGCGTGCCTCTTCGGCCTTCTTGCGGGCTTCCTCGGCCGCCTTGCGTTGGGCTTCTTCCTCGGCCTGGCGTTGGGCTTCTTCCTCGGCCTGGCGTTGGGCTTCCTCTTCGGCCTGGCGTTGGGCTTCCTCCTCGGCCTGGCGCTTGGCTTCCTCTTCGGCCTGGCGCTTGGCTTCCTCTTCAGCCTGGCGTTGGGCTTCCTCCTCGGCCTTCTTGCGCTCGGCCTCTGCGGCCTGCTTGCGCGCCGCCTCCTCTTCTGCCTTCTTGCGTTCGGCTTCTTGCCTGGCCTGTTCCTCGCGGCGTTGCTCGCGTTGCTGAGCGGCTTCCTCGGCCTGCTGCGCGCGGCGTTGTGCCTCGGCTTCGGCCTGCTGGCGAGCCTCTTCCCGCGCTTGCTGTTCCGCCGCTCGGGCCGCTTCGGCCTCGGCCTGCTCGTCATTGGCTTCGGCTTCGGCTTCGGCCTCGCGCTGGGCGGCTTGCTCCTGCTCTTCCTGCGCTTCCTGCTCGGCACGACGTGCAGCCGCCTGCGCCTCCTCGGCACGCTGGGCCTGATCGGTGCTGGTCTCGGTGCTGACCAGGGTTGCCTGCACGATCGATGATGTATTCTGCTCAGGCTCGCCGGCAGGCCAACGCATGGCTGTTACCAGCAGCACCGCGACGTGAACACCGATGGCAAGCAAGGTGGGCAGGCCATAGCCCACCCGCTTCTCGTGTCTGGCCATCTGCTCTCCTCAACTATCGCTCGGCGGCGGTTCCGAAATAAGGCCCACGTTCGGTACCCCGGCAGTCTGCAGGGTGCTCATCAGCGTCACGACCTGGCCGTAGGGAACGTTACGATGACCTTTCACCAGCACTGGCGTATCGGGACGACGCTCGAGCACGGCGATGACCTTGTTGCTGATATCATCGAGCGGCACGGGTGACAGCTCGTCCCCCAGCGAGATGTAGTACCGCCCCTGCTCATCGATCGTCACGGTGATCGGCTCGCGATCCTCCATGCTCTCGATGGGTTCCGACGTGACCCTGGGCAGATCGACCTGCACGCCCTGGGTCAGCATGGGTGCGGTGATCATGAAGATCACCAACAGCACCAGCATCACATCGATGAACGGCACCACGTTGATCTCGCCCATGGGCTTGCGCCCCGGGCCTCGATTGAAGGGACCATGCATGGGTGTCTCTCCTTCAGGCAGCTTCGCGCTCGCCGCGCCCCTGCAGATTGCGATGCAGGATGGAGTGGAACTCCTCGGCGAAGTCCTCGTACTGGCCCAGCAGGCGGCTGGACTGGGCAGACAGGCGGTTGTAGAAGATGACCGCAGGAATGGCCGCGAAGAGGCCCATGGCGGTGGCGATCAGGGCCTCGGCGATCCAGGGGGCCACCGTGGAAAGCGTGGCCTGCTGCGCCATCGACAGGCTCTGGAAGGAGCCCATGATGCCCCATACCGTACCGAACAGGCCGATGTAGGGGCTCGCCGAGGCCACCGTGGCGAGAAAGATCAGGTGCAGGTTGAGGCGTTCCTCTTCCCGGGACCAGGCCACGCGCATGGCGCGCTGGACGCCATCGAGTACCGCCTGGGAACTCCTGGTCTTGGGCAACAGGCGATTGAACTCACGGAAGCCGGCACGAAAGATATGCTCGGCACCCAGGGGTTCTCGCTCGGCAGGAGTTTCGCGGTAGAGTTCGTTCAGGTCGACGCCGGACCAGAAGCGATCCTCGAAGGCACGATGGCCTTGCTTGGCGCGACGCAGCACGATGCTGCGCTGGAAGATCACGATCCAGGAGGCGATGGAGCCAGCCAACAGAAGCAACATGACAAGCTGGACGACGAGACTGGCATTCATCACCAGATGGGGAATGGACATTGAATCGTTCACGTTTGTCCTCGTTGATGGTACAGGATTATCCGTTCAGGACCGCGGCCAGTGCCGTCGGCCAGCGTACGGGTCGTAGCCGTGTCGTCTCCACACAGGCGATATCGACGCTTGCGTCGCACAAGGGTTCCCCACGACCGATGACCTGCTGGTGAAAACTCAGGCGACAGGCGGAGTGGTCGGCCACCGTGGCACTCACCGTCAGTTCGTCATCCAGACGGGCAGGTCTGGCATAGCGGCATTCCAGCCGATGCACCACCAGCTGAACGCCGCTATCGAACAGCGCCTGCTGCGTCAGGCCGTATTGCCTGAGCCATTCGCTGCGTGCGCGCTCCATGTACTTGAGATAATTGACGTAATAAACGATGCCGCCGGCGTCGGTGTCCTCGATGTAGACCCGGATCGGCATGCTGAAGGCGGTCATTCTTCGCTCTCCCCCGTGACATCCGGGGCACTGTCCCTGGTTGCCATGCCAAAATGCAAGAACGCCTGGCGGGTCACCATGCGCCCGCGGGCGGTGCGCAGCATCAACCCCTGTTGAATCAGGTAGGGCTCGAGCACATCCTCGATGGTATCACGCTCCTCGCTGATGGCCGCCGCCAGGGAATCGACCCCCACGGGGCCACCGTCGAACTTTTCGATCATCGTCAGCAGCAGACGGCGATCCATGTGGTCGAGCCCGTGCCGGTCCACATGCAACATGTTGAGGGCCAGGTCGGCGATATGGGCCGTCAAGCGACCATCGCCCCGGACTTCGGCATAATCGCGGACCCGCCGCAGCAGGCGATTGGCGATGCGCGGGGTGCCTCGGGCACGCCTCGCGACCTCGGCGGCGCCGTCGGCCTCGGCTTCGATGCCCAGCAGGCGGGCGGAGCGGCTGACGATTTCGGTCAGCTCGTGGATATCGTAGAACTCCAGGCGCTGGACGATACCGAAGCGATCGCGCAGCGGCGAGGTGAGCAGCCCCGCCCGGGTCGTCGCCCCCACCAGGGTGAACTCGGGCAGGTCGAGCTTGATCGAGCGTGCGGCAGGCCCCTCGCCGATGACGATATCGAGCTGGAAATCCTCCATGGCGGGATAGAGGACCTCCTCGACTGCCGCCGGCAGGCGATGGATCTCGTCGATGAACAGCACGTCCCCGGCCTGCAGGTTGGTGAGCATGGCCGCCAGATCACCGGCCCGCTCGAGCACCGGCCCAGAGGTCGACTTGATATCGACACCCATCTCGTGGGCGATGATGTTGGCCAGGGTCGTCTTGCCCAGCCCCGGGGGGCCGAATACCAGGGTATGATCGAGGCTGTCGCCACGCCCCCGGGCCGCCCGGATGAAGATGTCGAGCTGCTCGCGAACCCTTGGCTGGCCGATGTAATCCGCCAGACGCGTGGGGCGAATGGCATGGTCTACCCGCACCTCGCCCTGCTGAGGCTCCGCGGCAATCAGACGGTCGCTTTCGATCATGACGCTCGTCTACCCTGCCAGCTTGCGTGCGAGAGCGGCCTTGATCAGCGCCTCGGTGGACTGCCTGGCTTCCAGGCCCGAAAGCATGCGCGAGGCCTCGGTCGGCTTGTAGCCCAGGGAAACCAATGCGGCTTCCGCATCGGCCAGTGGATCGCTGGAACGAGCAGGCACAGCCGCATGCTGGGTGGCCTCCAGGCCCGACAACTGCTCGGCACTCCAATGAGGGAAACGGTCGCGCATCTCAACGATCAAGCGTTCCGCGGTCTTCTTGCCGACACCGGGCAGCCGCGTGAGGGCCTTCGCATCGTCATCCATCACGCAGCGGATGAACTGGTCTTGCTCCATCCCCGAGAGGATTGCCAGGGCCAGCTTGGGGCCGACGCCATTGACCCGGATCAGGGCGCGGAACAGGGCACGCTCCGGCTCGCGGAAGAACCCGTAGAGCAAGTGGGCATCCTCGCGAACGCTGAGGTGGGTATAGAGTTGCACGGTCTCTCCCAGGCCCGGTAGCGCCAGCAGCGTATTCATCGACGCCTCGAGTTCGTAGCCAATGCCACCGACATCGACCACCAGCCAGGGCGGCTGCTTTTCCAACAGTGTGCCACGCAGGCGTCCAATCATGCCTTCACGATCCCTCTAATGACTGGATGACACTATACTGATAGGCACTTCGACTGACCAGCCACCGCCATCAGCGTTCAGTCCGGACGGTAATCCCGCCAGCGCTGCCCACGGCTGCGCCGTCCCCCGTAGCTCCCCTGCTGGATAAGCCCCCTTCGCGCATGACCGTGAGTCAACGCAATGGCCAACGCATCGGCGGCATCGACCTGAGGTACGGCGCTCAAGGCCAGGATCGCGGTAATCATGTGCTGGACCTGCGACTTGTCGGCGGCACCGGTGCCGGTGACCGCCTGCTTGACCTGGCGCGGACCATACTCGAACACCGCCAGACCGTGGTTCGCGGCGCAGACGATGGCCGTGCCCCTGGCCTGGCCGAGCTTGAGGGCCGAATCGGCATTGCGCGCCATGAACACCTGCTCGATGGCCAGTTCCTGCGGACGGTGCACGGCGATCAGTTCGGCCACCCCGGCATAGACCTGAGCAAGCCGCTGGGCCAGCTCACCGGCCTGGATGCGGATGCAGCCACTGGCGACGTAGCGAGGTCGCGGCATCGTGAGATCCAGCACGCCATAGCCGGTGATGCGTGAACCGGGATCGATGCCGAGCACGATCATTCAAGGGTGTCCTTGATCGTCATTCGAGCCGGGCCAGGACGTCATCGTCGAAGTCCGCATTGGTGTAGACATTCTGCACGTCGTCCAGGTCTTCCAGCATGTCGATCAGCTTGACGACCTTCCTGGCCATCTCGACATCGGCCACCGGGGAATAGGTGTCCGGGTACATGCCGATCTCGCTCTCCCGGGGCTCCAGCCCGGCGGCTGTGAGCGCATCCTTGACCGCACCGAAGGCCTTGGGGGTGGTGACCAGCTCGAGGGAACCATCGTCATGATTGATGACGTCGTCGGCACCCGCTTCGAGCGCGGTTTCCAGGATGGCCTCCTCGTCACTGCCGGGAGGAAAGCTCAGACGTCCCTGCTTGCTGAACAGAAAGGCTACCGAGCCGGAGGTGCCCAGGTTACCGCCTTGCTTGGTGAAGGCATGACGCACGTCCGAGGCGGTCCGGTTGCGATTGTCGGTCAGGCACTCGACGAGAATCGCCACGCCCGCCGGGCCGTACCCCTCATAGCTGAGCTCTTCCATGTTGTCGGCGTCGGTGTTGCCGACACCACGGTCAATGGCCCGCTGAATGGTATCCTTGGTCATGTTGTTGGCCAGCGCCTTGTCCATCGCCGCACGCAGGCGAGGATTGTCGCCGGCCTCGCCGCCGCCCTGCTGGGCGGCAACGGTCAACTCGCGAATCAGCTTGGTGAAGACCTTGCCTTTCCTGGCATCCTGGGCAGCCTTGCGGTGCTTGATGTTCGCCCATTTGCTATGGCCTGCCATGACCCCTCCTGCTTGGCGTCGTCGGTCTCTTCACTCACTGCTTGCTTTGGCCTTCTGGCGCAGCCGGATGTGCAGATCCTTGAGCTGATCGGCAGCCACTTCGCCCGGGGCGTCGGTCATCAGGCACGCGGCACTCTGGGTCTTGGGGAAGGCAATGACCTCGCGAATGGTGCGCGCGCCGGTCATCAGCATGACCAGGCGGTCGAGACCGAAGGCCAGCCCCCCATGAGGGGGCGCCCCATATTGCAGGGCGTCGAGCAGGAAGCCGAACTTCTCGTCGGCTTCCTGCTGGGTGATTCCCAGCACCTCGAACACCGTGCGCTGCATGGCCTGATCGTGAATACGGATCGAGCCGCCACCCAGTTCGGTACCGTTGAGCACCATGTCGTAGGCCCGGGACAACGCCCTGGCAGGATTGGCCTTGAGCTCGTCCGCGGAACAGGATGGCGCGGTGAACGGATGGTGCAGGGCCGCCAGGCGCCCGGCATCGTCGGCCTCGAACATCGGGAAGTCGACGACCCATAGCGGCGCCCAGGGCTGGGTATAGAGATTCAGGTCTTCCCCCAGCTTGACGCGCAGGGCACCGATCGCCTCGTTGACGATGCGCGCCTTGTCGGCGCCGAAGAAGATGATGTCGCCGTCTTCGGCGCCCACCCGGTCAAGCAGGGCGTCGACGATGCCTTCCATGAACTTGACGATCGGCGACTGCAGCCCCTCGAGGCCCTTGGCACGCTCGTTGACCTTGATCCAGGCCAGTCCCTTGGCGCCGTAGATGCCGACGAACTTGGTGTACTCATCGATCTCCTTGCGCGAGAGCCTGGCGCCGCCGGTGACCTTGAGTGCTGCCACGCGGCCATCTTCGGCATTCGCGGGTCCCGAAAAGACCTTGAAGTCGACATCCTTCATCAGATCGTCGACATCGATCAGCTCCAGCGGAATGCGCAGGTCCGGCTTGTCGGAGCCGTAACGCCGCATGGCTTCGGCGTAGGGCATGCGCGGAAAGTCCCGCAACTCCACCTCGAGCACCTCGGAGAACAGCTGGCGAATCATCCGCTCGGTGATGACCATGACATCGTTCTCGTCGACGAAGGATGCCTCGAGGTCGATCTGGGTGAATTCCGGCTGGCGATCGGCGCGCAGGTCCTCGTCGCGGAAGCACTTGGCGATCTGGTAGTAGCGATCGAAACCCGACACCATCAGCAGCTGCTTGAAGAGCTGCGGCGACTGGGGCAAGGCGAAGAAGTGGCCTTCGTGGGTGCGGCTCGGCACCAGGTAGTCGCGTGCCCCTTCCGGTGTGGCACGGGTCAGGATCGGAGTCTCGATGTCGAGGAACCCCTGGCCTTCCAGGTAGGCCCGCACGCTGTGGGAGATCCGCGAACGCAACCGCAGCTTGTCGATCATCTCCGGACGACGCAGATCGATGTAGCGATGCTTGAGGCGAACTTCCTCACCGACCCGTCCATGCTCATCGAGCTGGAACGGCGGTGTGGCGGCGGTGTTGAGCACCTCGACCTGCTTGGCCAGGACCTCGATCATGCCGGTGGGCATGTTCGGGTTCTGAGTGCCTTCGGGACGCGAGCGGACGCGGCCGTGAATGCGCAGCACGAATTCGTTGCGCGCCCGATCGGCGTTGGCGAACGCATCCGGGGTGTCGGGATCCACCACGACCTGGGCAATACCGTCACGGTCTCGCAGGTCGAGGAAGATGACGCCCCCGTGGTCACGGCGGCGATGAACCCAGCCGCAAAGAGTGACCTCCTGATCGATCAGGGACTCGTTCAACTGGCCGCAATAGTGGCTGCGCATGGCAAATCCTGTTCTGTTGCTTTAACGGATGAAGCGCCACCGTGCTCGGTGCGGTGGCGTCATGATTGGGTCAGGCTAGGCGGTCGCCTTGCTGTCGGTCGGCTTGGCTTCGGGCTTCGTCGATGGCTTGTCGCCACTGTCTCCTGCCAGATTCTTCTGGCCGGCCGACTTGAAATCGGTTTCGTACCAGCCACCTCCCGCTAGCCGAAAGCCGGCGGCGGAAATCAGTCGGGACAGCTCCGGCTGCCGACATTGGGGGCACTGGGTCAATGGCGCGGCGCTGACCTTCTGCAGCTTTTCCAAACGATGATCACAGGCCTTGCACTGGTATTCATAGATGGGCATGGTTTTCTACTCTCAGAGACCAAACGAACCGCGACGAGTGCACAATCGGCGGTGACTGACGATATAGGGCCTGTCGACACGCTTTCCAAGATGGCTGCGAAAGCCGCATATTATAGCGTGTAGCGGCCCCCGCCGGGCAAGGCCGAACCCATGTTCACGATTTACTTGAGGAGGCATGAATGAAGGCCGTTATCCTGGACGCCGCCACCCTGGGCGAGGACATCGATCTGAGCCCTATCCGCGAGGAAGTCGAGTCGCTCGATGTTCACGATCTCACGGCGCCGGAGCAGTGCGCGGAACGGCTCCGGGATGTCGAGGTGGCCATCGTCAACAAGGTGGTCCTGGATGGTGAGCTGCTGGCCTCCCTGCCGCGCTTGAAACTGATCTGCGTGCTGGCGACCGGTACCAACAACATCGACATGACAGCAGCCGAACAACAGGGCATCGCGGTCAAGAACGTGACGGCCTACGGTACGGCCAGCGTGGCACAGCACGTCCTGATGCTGATGCTCGGCCTGGCCAATCGCCTGCCCCTCTATCGACGCGACGTGAGCGAGGGCCGCTGGAACAGGAGCCCCATCTTCTGCCTGCTCGATCACCGCACCCTGGAACTGGCCGGCAAGCGCCTGGCGATCGTCGGCAGTGGCGAACTCGGGCAGGCCGTGGCGCACCTTGCCGAGGCATTCGGCATGGAGGTCATCTTCACTGCCCGCCCCGGCAGCGAGGCCCAGGATGAACGCCCGGCACTTGACGAACTCGCTGCAAGCATCGACGTCCTCAGCCTGCACTGCCCCTTGACCGACGAGACGCGTCACCTGGTCGATGAAGCGATGCTGGCGCGCATGAAACCGGATGCCTTGCTGATCAACTGCGCTCGAGGCGCCATCATCGACGAAGAGGCAGCCCTGGAAGCGTTGCGCGACGGGTGCCTCGGTGGGCTCGGGGTAGACGTGTTACCCGAGGAGCCTCCTCGCGATGGCCACCCCCTGATCGACGCCCTCGACGAACCACTCAATCTTCTCGTGACGCCGCACAATGCCTGGATAACGCCGGAGGCGCGGGCGAATGTCGTGCGATTGACTGTAGAAAACCTGAGGTCATTCAAGAATTCATGAGCGCCTCATTTCATTTCTTCGAACTCGCCCAGGAAGGCACCGGACAGGAACGCTTATGCTCTACAACTACGGCTCGATCAATATCGACCACGTCTATCGGGTGCCCCATCTGGTCCGCCCCGGGGAAACCCTCTCCAGCCGTAGCTACCGGCAGGTCCTGGGCGGCAAGGGCGCCAACCAATCGCTGGCCATGGCCCGGGCAGGAGGCAACGTGGCGCACTGGGGCCGCCTCGGTCACGGCGATCGCTGGGTGCTGGAGACGCTCTCCACTGCCGGTGTGGACACCGGCCAGATCGAGCTGACCGCAGAGGCCAGCGGTCATGCCCTGATCCAGGTGGATGACCACGGCGAGAATGCCATCATACTTCACCCGGGAGCCAACCACGGGTTCACCGATGCCCGGCAGGATGAGTTGCTGGCCTCCACTGCCGAGGACGACTGGCTCCTGTTGCAGAACGAATGCAACGCCCTGGACAGGCTCATCGCTCTGGCAGAGGAGCGCGGCTTGCAGGTGGCCTTCAACCCTGCCCCGATGGCGGCCAATGTGCTGCGTCTTCCCCTGGAAAGATGCCAGTTGCTGTTCCTCAACCGTGGCGAGGCAGCCGGCCTGGTCGACCAGGACGAACAGGCGCCACGCGAGCAGCTCCTCGATGCCCTTCGCCAACGCCTGCCCGAGGTGGAAATCGTTCTCACGCTGGGCCAGGAGGGGGTGTGCTATCAGTACGGTGACACGCGCCTGGACCTGAACGCCTACCGGGTCGAAGCACGCGATACCACCGCCGCGGGTGATACGTTCATCGGCTATTTCATGGCGGCTCGCCAGCAAGGTGCCGATATTCCAGCGTCATTGCGCCTGGCGAGTTCCGCCGCCGCCCTGTGCGTGCAACGCGAAGGCGCCGCCCCGAGCATCCCGGTGATCAGCGAGGTCGAGGACGCGACCCGAGGGTGGCCCGACCTCGAACTTCGCGAAGCCTGATTTCATTCACACGACAAGGAAGCACCCATGACCACACCGATCATTTTCGATACCGATCCAGGTATCGACGATGCCCAGGCGATCGCCATTGCCCTGGTTCACCCCGAGATAGAACTGCTGGGACTGACCACCACCTACGGCAACGTGGACATCGATACCGCGACCGCCAATGCCCTGCTGCTGTCGGAACTGGCGGAACAGGAGATCCCCGTCGCCCAGGGAGCTGCCGCGCCACTGGTCAAGGCGAAGCACCCCGCCCCGGCACACATCCATGGCGGCAATGGCCTGGGCGACATCGAACTTCCTGAGGTACAAGGCAAGGCGCTGTCCTCGAGCGCCGCCGAATTCCTCGTCGAGCAGGTCAATGCTCGCCCCGGAGACATCACCCTGGTCGCGGTGGGGCCGCTGGGCAATCTCGCGGCGGCGCTGCAACTCGATCCGAGCATTACCGGCAAGGTCAAGCAGGTCGTGATCATGGGCGGCTCGATCAGGGAGGGCGGCAATGTCACGCCGGTGGCCGAAGCGAACATGTTCAACGATCCCCATGCCGCGGCCCGGGTGCTGACGGCGGGCTGGCCGCTGACCCTGGTCGGACTGGACGCCACGCATCGTTGCGTGCTGAGCCCCCAGGACATGGACAGGATCGCCGCCGGACAGGGCCGCCTCGGCAAGGTACTGGCGGACAGCTACGGCTTCTACAGCGACTTCTACCGCCAATTCCTCGGCATCGATGGCTGCTGCCCCCATGACAGCTGCGCCCTCGCCTGGCTGATGCGTCCCGACCTGTTCACCACTGCCCGGGGGCACCTGACCGTCGTGACCGAGGGCTTCGCCGAAGGCCAGACCGTCTTCGCACCCGAGGGGCGTCCCTTCCTCGACGAACGCTGGTCGGCCACCCCTAGCGTGGAAGTGTGCCTCGATGCCCAAGGTGCACGGGTGGTGGAGTGGATCGTCGACGTGCTGAGCTGATCGCCTCAGTCGGTCGTGAAGGCCGTATATTCGCACCAGGCCATCTCTTCCAGTTCGACCTGGGTCACCCGCGCCGGGGGTGGCCCTTGCCATAGCCAGTCGGCTACCCGTTCGGCTCTCTCTCGGTTCCCGCACAGCACGACCTCCACATCGCCATTGGCAAGGTTGCTGGCATAACCGGTCAATTCCGACTCCAGCGCTTGCCGGCGCACGGCATGCCGATAGCCCACGCCTTGAACGCGACCGCTGACGGTGGCTCTGATGCAGTACTGCCCCATGATGTTCGCTCCTTGAAGTGATCGACCTTCCTTTTCTAGCATCATTGCGCCGGGTACCCAAAACCAAGAAATTCCGTGCGTCTTGGCTTAGGCTGAAAGCTGAAAGCCACAAGCTTTGTGTGACGACTCCACCCCGGCGACGCTGGGTGCATCTCACCCGCCCGGGAGTTCTCAAGGGGGCAATAACAATGACACTCTTCGCCCATCCGGATTTCGATCACCATGAGCAGGTCGTCTACGGAAGCGACCGCCGCAGCGGCTTGCAGGCGATCATTGCCATTCACAACACCTGTCGCGGCCCGGCACTCGGCGGGTTGCGCATCTATCCCTACCCGACCGAGGAGCGGGCCCTGGCGGATGTGCTGCGCCTCGCCCGGGGAATGACCTACAAGTCAGCATTGGCCAACCTGCCCCTGGGCGGGGGCAAGGCCGTGATCATCGCCGATCCCAAACGCCAGAAGACGCCTGCTCTGCTGGAGGCGATGGGCCGGTTGATCGCCACCCAGGGGGGTCGCTACATCACCGCGGAAGATTCGGGTAGCAGCGAGCAAGACATGCGGGTCATCGCCGGGGTGACCGAGCACGTCTCGGGATTGCGGCGTCAGGGCGAGGAATCGGGGGACCCTTCGCCCTTCACTGCCTGGGGGGTCTTCAATGCGCTGCGCTGTGCGGTGCGTCATGGTTTCGAACGTGACGACCTGGCCGGCCTGCGGGTCGCCATTCAGGGTGTCGGGCACGTCGGCGCCCATCTGGCGCGCCACCTGCATGCGGCTGGCGCACGCCTGGTGCTTGCGGATGTCGACACGCAGGCTGTGAAACAGCTGGCCAAGGAGTTGCAGGCCGATATCGTGTCCCCGCTCGACATCTTCGCTGTCGATGCCGACATCTTCGCTCCCTGCGCCATGGGGGCCGTGCTCGACAGCCGGGTCTGCGAGCGCCTGAAGGCGCGCATCGTCGTCGGGGCCGCCAACAACCAACTGGCCACGGCCGAAATGGCCGACCGGCTACACCAGCGCGGCATTCTCTACACGCCGGACTATGTGGCGAACGCCGGCGGCCTCATCGAGGTGGCCTGGCAACGCCGGGAGGATTACAGTCACGACCGGGTCATGGCCCACATCGCCAGCATCGAGCGTACCCTGGATGAAATCTTCGATCGTGCAAGCCAGGAACAGTGCAGCCCCGCGCCAATCGCCGACCGCCTTGCCGAGGAACGCTTTTCGCCCCTCTTCGGTCAATCGCCAGAGGTGTGACTGCCGGTCATCAGTTCATGCTTGACCCTTACTGCCATGTTGCGTGGCACGATGGGCTTGCCCCGCTCCTCGAGGTGGGCGCGGGTAAGCGCCGCTCCGAAGAGCAGGATCAACGACGAGTAGTAGACCCACAGCAGGATCAGCACCAGCGAACCCGCCGCACCGTAGGTCGACGCCGTGGCGGTGTAGGCCAGGTAGGCGGCGATACCGAAGCGCCCGATGGAAAACAGCACGGCAGTGATTGCCGCCCCCACCATCACATCACGCCAGCCGAGCACGACATCCGGCAACACCTTGAACAGGGTCGCGAAAAACAGGGTGACCGCCAGCAGGGAAAGCAGCAGCTCGGCGCCACCCAGCAGGCCCTTGACCCAGGGCAACCAGCCGCTGGCAAATTGAAACACCGCCTGCACCGCCACGCCGGCGATCAGCGAGACGAGCAGCACGAAGCCGATCGCCAGGACGACCGCCAGGGAAAGGAAGCGACTCTTGAGAAACTGCAGGATCCCGCTGCGATCCGGCCGAGGGGTCACTCCCCACAGGGTATTGAGCGAAAACTGCATCTGGGCGAAGACCGTCGTGGCCCCCACCAGCAACGCTCCGATACCCAAGAGGGTCGGAACGGGGCCCGAGGCCTCGATGCGCGATTGCGCGACGGCATTCTCGACGGCCGTTGCCGCGCCCTCTCCCACCATATCCGACAGTTGTGCGACGATCTGGCCCTGCGCGGCCTCTTCGCCGAGCACCAGGCCGATGATCGTCACGGCAATGATGATCGTCGGCGCCAGGGAGAACAGGGTGTAGAACGCCAGGGAACCTGCATAGCTGAAGGCGTTGTGATTCAGCCAGAGCTGAACGGCATTGCGCACGATACGAAACCAGCTGATGATCTCATCCTTGATCACAGGCACTCCCCGGTACATTCGTCTTATCATTCCCTGGCAGCACGCTTCTGCCGCCCCCGACCCCATCGGGCGACAACGATTCGCGCCGATGCCGCACTCCGGCCCATAGCACCACCAGCCAGAAGACATACATCACGATACCACTATCGAAGGCGAGAAAGGTCTGCGTCAAACCGAATCCCGCATAGGCCGCCGGCAACACGGCTCCAGCCACGGCGAACGCACGCAGTGGCAGGTCCGGGTCGCGCAGGTGTCTTGCAAACAAGCCCAGCGGCGCCAGGTACAGGGCCAATAGCGACACCGGACCGGCCAGCCCGTGCTTGAGCCAGGCATCCAGGATGTCATTGTGGACGTGATCGAACTTCCCGAGGTAGGGGTGAACCACGTCCTTCTCGATCAAGCCGTCCCGTGCACGCTCGTACCCCGATTGTCCCCAGCCTCGTAGCGGTCGCTCGGGAATCAGGATGAGCGCACTACGCCACATTTCCAGGCGGGCCCCCACCGAGTTCGTCGGGTCTCCCTGTTCCACGAATTCCGTGTAACTGGTGAATACGCGCTGCACACGCTCCTGCACCCCCAGGGGAGGGACCGCATAGGCGACCATGGGGCCGATCACGAAGAGTGCCGCCAGCCCCAGTTGCCAGTGCCGGGACAGACGGCGCCCGTAGCCCAGGTACAACACCACGAGCATGAGGGGGAAGCTCAACCACCCGCCGCGACTGCCGGAGAGAAAGGAGCCCAGGATGCCGCAGAGGGCGCCCAGCCCCAGCAGAAGGCACCAGGCTCGTCTGCCGGAGCGCGTATGCCGACTAAGCGCCCAGCCCAGGCCGGCGAGACAGAGGACACCCAGCAGCAGGCTCAGGTTGCCGAACTGTATCTTGTCCACGAACCCCTGGGCACGCACAGCGTCAGCGACAAACTTCTGCCAGCTTGCCCAGGCCCCGGCGATCACGCTGCCTACCGCCACACCGCCCCATACCGCAGCCTTCCGGGGCGGATAGGCCAACAGCAGCAGCAAGCCGGGAATGGCGAAAAGCGCATGCCCCGCCTCGGCCAACCTCGGTGGCGGCTGCATGCGCCACCCGGTCCCGAGCATGTTGACCACGGCATAGAGCACCAGGGCCCCGATGATCAGCCACTCGGCGCGGCTCAGCGCCAGCCGGGGGCGCGCGATCGGCAAGACCACACTGCCCAGCAGCAATAGCACCGGTCCGACGAAATAGCCCCAAGGCAGGACGAGCGCGACCGCCCCCAGCAGGAACACCGATAGACTCGTATAACCGCTCATGCCTTTCCTCGTCCGTGCTGTCTTGTGACGCGCCCGACAGCCGACCATAATGACCCGCCAGATTCACGGCAACACCAATGGCACTCGCGCCGGACCCGACCCAATGCCCAATTACGACTTCGACTGCCTGGTCTTCATCGGGCGCTTCCAACCTCCCCATCTTGGCCATCTGGCGGTGGTCCGCGAGGCGCTGAATCGTGCGCGACAGGTCATCGTGCTCAGCGGCTCCGCCTGGCAGGCACGATCGCTGCGCAACCCCTGGCGCTTCGAGGAGCGTCGCGACATGCTGCGCAGCTGCTTCGACAGCCAGGAGAATCAGCGCCTCGAGATCGCACCGCTGCTCGATGCGCTCTACAACGATGATGTCTGGGTACGCGACGTGCAGCGCAAGGTCCGTGATATCGCGCGACCCAGTGAGGGCAAGCTGCCGCGGATCGGCCTGATCGGTGCCAGCCGGGGCCAATCGAGCTACTATCTCAGCCTGTTTCCGCAGTGGGAGTCCGTCAGCGTGCCCCTGGTGGAGGGCATCTCGGCCAGCCGAATTCGTGAGCGCCTGTTCCATTCGAGCGCCTCGGCATCGGATTATCTCTCCACCGGGGCGGCGCACGACCTTCCCCCCGGGGTGCACCGCGCCCTGAAGGCCTTTCACGATACCGCAGCCTACCGCCAGCTACTCGAGGAACAGCACCTGCTCGAGCAGTATCGCAGCGCCTGGGCCCAGGCGCCCTATCCACCGATCTTCGCCACCGTGAATGCGGTGGTGGTGCAGTCGGGCCATGTGCTGCTGGTCAAGCGCACCGCGGCACCGGGCAAGGGGCTGCTCGCGTTGCCCGGGGGGTTCATCAACCCCCACGAGCGTCTTCTCGATGCCTGCCTGCGCGAGTTGCGGGAACGGGTGCGCCTCAAGGTTCCGGAACCGGTGCTCAAGGGCTCCCTGCGCGGCCAGCGGCTGTTCGACGAGCCTCATCGCAGCTGGCGCGGACGCACCCTGGCCGAGGCCTTCTACTTCGCCCTGCGCCCGGACCAGCAGTTGCCGCGCCTGAAACCGGTCAAGGGCGGCGACAGCGCCCGCTGGGTGGCCCTGGCCGATCTCGAACCCGATACACTCTTCGAGGATCACTTCTTCATCATCCAGAACTTCCTGGGGCTGCCTGCCGGCGGAGTAGCCCCCTAGCCGCCTCCCGCTCGATCAAGCCTGCAGGAAGTCCCGGGGCAGCGTCATCATCTGCCGCCACAGCTTCTCGACACCGGGCTTGTGCACCAGGGAGCAGCGGTAGAGGCGCACTTCCAGGGGGATGTCCCACTCTTCGTTCCCGGCACGCACGAGCCGTCCCGTGTTGAGTTCCGTGCGGATACAGAAATCGGGTATCCAGGCCATGCCGACCCCCTGCAACGCCATGCCCTTGAGCCCTTCGGCCATGGCGGTCTCGTAGATCGTCTTCAATCGCAGGCGAAGCGGCTCGTTCTTGAGCAGCATGCGCACGCTGCGCCCCAGGAAGGCGCCCTGGGTGTAGGCCAGATAGGAGATCGGCTCGCTGCCGACCAGGGGAAAGAGTGGCCGCCCCCGGTCGTCGGGGATGCAGACCGGAATCATCTTGGCCTTGCCGATGGAGAAGGAAGGAAATATCTCCGCATCGAGCTGCATCGTGGCGTAGGGGTCGTGGTAGCCGAGCATGAGATCGCAGTTGCCCTCGCGGAGCACATGGATGGCATCGCCAACGTTCATCGCCACCAGCCGGGTCGGCAATTCCCCCACCCCCTTCTGCAACTGGGAAATCCAGCGCGGATAGAAATCCAGCGCCAGCGAATGCGCGGCCACCACGTCCAGCGCCTCGTTGGCGATCGACAACCCCCGCAGATGACCGAGACTTTCATTGAGCTGTTCGACCAGGTTGCGGGCAGTGACCAGGAAAAGCTGCCCTTCCGGGGTCAGACCGACCGGGGTCGTGGAACGATCCACCAGGGTCGTGCCCACCGCCTGCTCCAGCGAGCGAATCCGCCGGCTGAAGGCCGGTTGCGTGACATGGCGCTGGCGTGCCGAGGTGGAAAAACTGCGTGTATTGGCCAGGGCGACGAAGTCTTCCAGCCATTTGGTTTCAAGGTTCACCACGACTCCCTAACCCGTTCCCGACACGACCGAGCAATGGGCGATCGATAAAAACCGCTAGTTTACCCAAGCGCGAGACGGCTCACCATGCAGGACGTCGTGGTCACTGGATCGGCGACAACAGGTAAGCGGCACGGGATACTAGCTTGCGCCACATCGGGCGACGCTCCAGTTCGTCCAGGGTGAGCTGTCGGCAGTTGGCGAAATCACTTTCGAGCATGACTTGCACCTCATGGGCAAAACGTCGGTCGGGTATGAAGGCCGTGATCTCGAAGTTGAGACGAAAGGAGCGGTTGTCCAGGTTGACGGTGCCCACGGAGGCGCTGTGATGATCGATCAGCATGACTTTCTGGTGTAGAAACCCAGGTTGATAACGGTATATTTTCACGCCGACCCGCAACATCTCGGGAAGAAACGAAAACGCCGACAGGAACACCAGCAGGTGGTCGGGTCGCTCGGGTATCATCACGCGCACATCCACGCCCCGCAACGCGGCCAGACGCAGCGCATCCTGCACGCCCTGATCCGGCACGAAGTAGGGGCTGGTCAGCCACAAGCGGTACTCGGCATCATGGATGGCATTCTGCACCAGCAGGCTGGCGGTCTCCTGGGTATCCGCCGGGCCGGAGGGGACGATCACCACGTTCTGGCACTCTTCGCAGGTGATGCGTGGCTCCCAGTCCAGGGCGATCACACTGCCTGTCGCCCAGTGCCAATCCTCCCAGAAGGCTTCCTGCAGCCCGAGGACGCTGGGCCCGGAAAGCTTCAGATGGGTGTCTCGCCAGGGGCCATGCCGAGGATGCTCCCCCATGTACTCCACGCCGATGTTGAATCCGCCGGTCCAGCCGAACTTGCCATCGACGACCATGATCTTGCGGTGGTTGCGGAAATTGAGCTGAAAACGATGTCGCACGCCCCGGGACGAGTTGAAGGCACTGACCTCGACGCCCGCCTCCCGCAGATCGCGCAGGTAGCCGTCACCGAGTCGGCGACACCCCACCTCGTCATAGAGAAAGTGGATGCGCACGCCCCGACGGGCCTGACGCTCCAGCCGCCGCTTGAGCTCCAGGCCCAGGCGGTCCTCCCGGACGATGAAAAACTGGATGAGGATATAGGACCCGGCTTCATCGATGCCGGCAAAGAGGCTATCGAACGTGGCCTGGCCATCGATCAGCAGTTCCGCGCAGTTGCCGCTGGTCAAGGGCATCATCGCCAGCTGCTCGACGGCACGCACGTTGCCTTCCCGGGCGTCTGCCAGATAGGGTTCGATCAGCGGCCGGTAACGGGCCAGCACGCGACGCAGTGCCGTATCCCGTTCGCCACGTGCCGAGACATAGCCGTAGAAACGCGGGCGACCGAAGAACCAGTAGGCCGGCAACGCCGCGTACGGAAAGGTCACCAGCGAGACGATCCAGGCAATGGCCCCCTGGGAGGTGCGACTCGACATCAGCGCCAGTACCGCAGACACCGCCCCCAGCACATGCACTAGAAAGATTCCCAGGCCCAGCAGCCAAGAGGTCATCACCTCTCCCTGTCTCGATGTTGCAGTGAAACGATAGCCAAAAAGCGCGGCCCCGCATTCGTGCGGGGCCGCGACACATGCTCACCTCATCCTATCAGGCATGGGCGGCAATGATCTCCTTCCATTTCGCTGGGCCGCTCTGGTGAACGGATTCGCCGCGGCTGTCCACGGCCACGGTGACCGGCATGTCCTCGACCTCGAACTCGTAGATCGCTTCCATGCCCAGGTCCTCGAAACCGACCACCCGCGCCTTCTTGATGGCCTGAGCGACCAGGTAGGCTGCCCCACCCACGGCCATCAGGTAGACCGCCTGGTTGTCGCGAATCGCCTCGATCGCCATGGGGCCGCGTTCGGCCTTGCCGACCATGCCCAGCAGTCCGGTCTCTTCGAGCATGGTGCGGGTGAACTTGTCCATCCGGGTGGCCGTGGTCGGCCCTGCCGGCCCGACCACCTCGTCGCGCACCGGATCGACGGGGCCGACGTAATAGATGAAGCGCCCTCGCATGTCCACCGGCAGGGGCTCCCCCTTGGCCAGCATGTCGACCATGCGCTTGTGGGCGGCGTCACGTCCGGTCAACAGCTTGCCGGAGAGCAGCACGGTATCGCCGGGCTGCCAGTGCTGCACGTCCTCGGCAGTGACTTCGTCGAGGTTGACCCGACGCACGTTCTCGCTCACCTCCCAGGTAATTTCGGGCCAATCCTCGATCCTGGGTGCCGGCAACGCGGCGGCACCGCTGCCGTCGAGGGTGAAGTGCACGTGGCGGGTGGCCGCGCAATTGGGAATGATCGCCACCGGCTTGTTGGCCGCGTGGGTCGGATAGTCCTTGACCTTGATATCCAGCACGGTGGTCAACCCTCCAAGGCCCTGAGCCCCGATCCCGCTCTGGTTGACCTTGTCGTACAGCTCGAGTCGTAACTCCTCGGCCCGGCTGGAAGCGCCTCGGGCTTGCAGCTCCTGGATGTCGATGGGATCGAGCAGCGCCTCCTTGGCAAGCTCCATGGCCTTCTCGGCCGTGCCGCCGATACCGATGCCCAGCATGCCCGGCGGGCACCAGCCGGCACCCATCTTCGGCAACTGCTCCAGCACCCAGTCCACCACGCTATCCGAGGGGTTGAGCATGGCAAACTTCGACTTGGCCTCGCTGCCGCCGCCCTTGGCCGCCACATGGATCTCGAGGGTATCCCCCGGCACCAGCCGGTGGTGGATCACCGCAGGCGTGTTGTCCCTGGTGTTCTGCCGCTTGCCATCGGGATCGGCGAGTATCGAGGCGCGCAGCACGTTGTCCGGGTTCTGGTAGGCTCGGCGCACTCCTTCGTTGATCATGTCGTCGAGGCTCATGTCGCCTTCCCAGCGGACGTCCATGCCCACATGCGCGAAGACCGTGACAATGCCGGTATCCTGGCAGATCGGCCGATGCCCCATAGCGCACATGCGCGAATTGATCAGGATCTGGGCGATGGCGTCCCGCGCCGCCGGATTTTCCTCGCGCTGGTACGCCTCGTGCATCGCGGCGATGAAATCCTTGGGGTGGTAGTAGGAGATGTACTGCAGGGCGTCGGCGACGCTCTGGATCACGTCGTCCTGGCGAATCACGGTCATGAGGCAAGAACTCCTTCGAAGGATAGGCTTTTTTCAGGCGCTATTGTTCAGTTTTGAGGCCATGCATGGTGGCCAGGATTATAAGCCAATGCATGTGGCTCTTGCAGGCTCCCTAAGTCTGAGTCGATAAGCATGTTGTTCGGTAGAAGCAGAGAAAGTTAACGGTATAAAAAACGACCCCGTCACTCAGCGACCACCGATCAAAGCCGGTCAGCCACCCAGGTAGGCACGCCGCACCTCATCGTTGGCCAGCAGCGCCTCGCCCGTGTCGGCCAACACCATCCGGCCATGCTCGAGCACATAGCCACGATCGGCGATCGACAGGGCGCGGTGGGCATTCTGCTCGACCAGGAAGATCGTGGTGCCCTCCTCGCGTAGCTTGGCAATGATCTCGAAGATCTGCGCGATGATGATCGGCGCCAGGCCCAGGGAAGGCTCATCGAGCAGCAGCAGGCGCGGGCGGCTCATCAGGGCCCGGGCAATGGCGAGCATCTGCTGCTCGCCGCCGGACATGGTACCGCCGCGCTGGTTGAAGCGCTCACGAAGGCGCGGGAACAGCGTCAGCACATGCTCGACACCCTCGGCGATCTCGACCTTGCTGCGGTAGTAACCCCCCATCGCCAGGTTCTCTTCCACCGTCATGCCGGTGAAGATCCGCCGTCCTTCCGGGACCACCGCAAGCCCCGAGCGCATGATCCGCGAGGTCGGCCAGCCCTGGATCTCCTGCCCTTCGAAGCGGATCTTGCCCGACGTGGGGGTCGGGTCACCGCAGATCGACATCAGCAGGGTAGTCTTGCCTGCCCCGTTGGAGCCCACCAGGGTCACGATTTCCCCGTGGCGTACCGTCAGGGAAACGCCCTCCAGGGCCTGAATGGGGCCATAGTGTGTCGTCAGGCTGTCGATTTCCAGCATCGTCGTGGTCATCTTCACTCCTCCCCCAGGTAGGCCTTGATCACCTCGGGATTGCGCCGTACCTCTTCCGGCGATCCCTCTGCCAGCGGCTTGCCCTGGTTGACCACGTAGATGCGATCGGAAATGCCCATGACCAAGCTCATGTCGTGCTCGATCAACAGTACCGTGATGCCTTCTTCCTCCTTGAGCTGGACGATCATGCGATCCAGGTCCCGGGTCTCGTTGGGGTTGAGTCCCGCCGCCGGCTCGTCGAGCATCAGCAGGCGCGGCCTGGTGACCATGCAGCGCGCGATCTCGAGGCGCCGCTGCTGGCCATAGGCGAGATTGCCGGCCTCGCGGTTGGCGAAATCGACCAACCCCACCCGCTCCAGCCAATGGGCCGCACGGTCCATCAGCTCACTCTCGCGGCGACGATAGCCTGCCGTCAGCAGCAATCCCTTGAGCAGGTTGCGCTCGGCCTGCATGTGCTGGGCGACCAGCAGATTCTCGATGACGGTCATCTCCTTGAACAACCGTACGTTCTGGAAGGTGCGCACCATGCCGGCCCGGGCGATCTTGAAGCCAGGCAGGCGGTGCATGGGACGCCCCTCGAACAGCACCTCGCCACTGGTCGGCCGGTAGAAGCCGCTGATGCAGTTGAAGACCGTGGTCTTGCCGGCACCATTGGGCCCGATGATCGACACCACCTCCCGGGGGCGGACCTCCATGTTGACCTGGTCCACCGCCAGCAGACCACCAAATCGCATGGAGAGATTGCGCACGCTGAGCAATTTGGATTCAGCCACGTTTCAACTCCATCTGCGGGCGCTTGAGCGGCAGCAATCCCTGGGGGCGCCACACCATCATCATCACCATGATCAACCCGAACAGCAGCATCCGGTACTCGTTGAACTCCCGGGCGATCTCGGGAAGCAGGGTCATGGCAATCGCGGCGAGGATCACCCCGAGCTGCGAGCCCATTCCCCCCAGCACGACGATCGCCAGCACGATGGCCGACTCGATGAAGGTAAACGACTCGGGGCTGATGAAGCCTTGCCGGGCAGCGAAGAAGGAACCGGCGAACCCGGCGAAGCTGGCCCCGATGGTGAAGGCGGAAAGTTTGATGCCGGTGGGGTTGAGCCCCAGGGAGCGGCAGGCGATGTCGTCCTCGCGCAACGCTTCCCAGGCACGCCCGATGGGCATGCGCATCAGCCGATAGATGACATAGACGGTCACCAGGGAGAGCAGCAAGGCCAGGATGTAGAGATACATCACCTTGTAGCTGGGGTCGTAGGGGATGCCGAAGAATTCATGGAAAGCCACGTTGCCTTCGTCGGCGCGGCGCGAGAACTCCAGGTTGAACAGGGTCGGCTTGGGAATCCGCGAGATGCCGTTGGGGCCGCCGGTGAGATCGGTCCAGTTGTTGAGCAGGATGCGAATGATCTCGCCGA
The DNA here is from genome assembly GCF_900128925.1 of Modicisalibacter ilicicola DSM 19980. Classification (GTDB taxonomy): domain Bacteria; phylum Pseudomonadota; class Gammaproteobacteria; order Pseudomonadales; family Halomonadaceae; genus Modicisalibacter; species Modicisalibacter ilicicola. The sequence continues at coordinate 182,644 of NZ_FQUJ01000005.1, read as the reverse complement.
ACCCCAGGGTCACGATCGCCAGGTAGTCGCCTCGCAGCCGGAGCACGGGAAAGCCCAGCAAGTAGCCGAACAGGGCCGTCATGCCACCGGCGAGGGGCAATGCCTCCCAGAAGGAGAACCCCAGGTAGCTGTTGAGCAAGGCGTAGGTATAGGCACCGACCGCGTAGAAGCCGACATAGCCGAGATCGAGAAGCCCTGCCAGCCCGACCACGACATTGAGCCCCAGCCCCAGCATCACGTAGATCAGGGTCAGGGTGGCCAGGTCCACCGCGCTGCGCTCGGCCATGAAGGGAAAGAGCAGCAGCGCCCCGATCACCAGGGCCAGGATCAGGCGTCGTTGCGCGTGATTCTTGAGCAAGGGCGGCAACGAGAAACGCGAACCCGTCCAGGTCTGCCGGCGCATGGCCTCGATCTTCGGGCGAAACAGCTGATGCAGGAACACCACGACCACGGCGCCTCCTAGCCACAGCCAGGTCAGCGCCCCTTCCACGGCGACGATGGTGGTCACACCCTCGGAGCGCAACTCGACACCCAGTACCGAGGCGCCGAGCAGCAGCGTGAGCAGCGCGGAGAAGCCCGCATGCACTAGTTGACTCGACATCAGATCTTCTCCACTTCCGGCTTGCCTAGGATGCCCCAGGGGCGGAACAGCAGAATCAGGATCAGCAGGCCGAAGGCCACGACATCCTTGTATTCGGTGGAGAGATACCCGCCGGTGAGCGCCTCGGCGATACCCAGGATGAGGCCGCCCAGCATGGCGCCGGGGATGCTGCCGATCCCGCCGAGCACCGCCGCGGTAAACGCCTTGAGCCCCGCCAGAAAGCCGATGTACGGGTTGACCACCCCGTAGTACATCCCCAGCAGCAGCCCCGCGACCGCTGCCAGGGCCGCACCGATGACGAAGGTCATGGAGATCACCAGATCGGTGTTGATACCCAGCAGGTTGGCCATCCCCCGGTCCTGGGAACAGGCGCGGCAGGCGCGCCCGAGCCGGGAGCGCGAGATGAACAGCGCCAGCACGCCCATGCTGGCCAGGGTGACGAAGAAGATGATCACCTGCATGTAGGAAAGGTTGACCGCGAAGCCATCACCGCCGAACTCCCAGCCGCCGGGCAGCAGGTTCGGAATCGCCTTGTCCCGCGACCCCTGAGCCAGACGCATGTAGTTCTGCAGGAAGATCGACATGCCGATGGCGGAAATCAGTGCGATCAGGCGCTTGGATCCGCGTACGGGCCGATAGGCGACCCGCTCCACGGCAAAGCCGTGAGCGCTGGCCACGATCATCGACACCAGCAGCGCCGCCACGATCAGGAACAGCGTGCTGTCGACGCCCATCATCGCCAGCCCGGTGATGACGATGAAGGCGATGTAGGTGCCGATCATGTAGATCTCGCCGTGGGCGAAATTGATCATGCCGATGATGCCGTAGACCATGGTGTAGCCGATGGCGATCAGCGCATAGGTGCTGCCGATGGTCAGGCCATTGATGACCTGCTGCAGGAGGTAGAGGGTCGCATCCATCAGGGATTACCTGCGTAAATCGCCCGGCCAGCTTGTGACCGACCGGGCGAGAGGGTCGTTACGGTATTATTGTGCTGCGGCTACTGGGCTTCGGTCTTGGTGCCATCGGCATGCCAGGTGTAGACGACGAAGTTGAACTCCTCGAGATCGCCCTTCTCGTCGTATTGCACCTCGCCGATCGGCGTGTCGAAGGTGTTTTCGTGCAGGTAATCCGCCACTTCGTAGGGGTCGGTGGTTTCGGTGGCTTTCATGGCCTCGGCCATCAGGTACACCGCCGTGTAGGCCGGCATCACGAACGGGCCGGAGGGATCCTGGTTCTTGGCCTCGAAGGCAGCGACCAGGTCGGCGTTGTCCGGATCGGTTTCGAAGGCCTGGGGCAAGGTGACCAGCAGCCCTTCCGAGGCCTCGCCGGCAATCTTGGAGATGTCCGGGTTGCCGACGCCTTCCGGTCCCATGTACTGGGCGTCGAAGCCGAGTTCGCGGGATTGGCGCAGCAGCAGCCCCAGTTCCGGGTGATAGCCGCCGTAGTAGACGAAGTCGACGTTCTCGCGCTTGAGCTTGGAGATCAGTGACGAGAAGTCCTTGTCCCCGGCGGTGATGCCTTCGAAGACCACGACGTCCACGCCCGCCTCTTCGACCGTTTCCTTAACGCCGGTGGCAATACCCTCTCCATACTGCTGCTTGTCGTGGATGATCGCCATGCGCTCGGGCTTGGCCTGCTCGGCGATGTAGTTGCCGGCCACCGGCCCCTGCATGCTGTCGAGCCCGATGGTGCGGAACACGGTCTCGTAACCCGCCTCGGTGATCGCCGGGCTCGTCGAGGCCGCGGTGATCATCAGGATGCCTTCTTCGGCATAGATGTCCGAGGCCGGCTGGGTGGCGCTGGAACAGAGATGGCCGACCACGAACCGCACGCCGTCGTTGACGATCTGGTTGGCTACCGCCACCGCCTGCTTGGGATCACAGGCATCGTCGTACTTGACGCCCTTGAGCTGCTCGCCGTCGACGCCGCCCTGCTGGTTGATCCGCTCGATGGCCATCTCGGCACCGATGAACTGCATGTCCCCATACTGCGCCAGGGGACCGGTCACCGGCCCGGCCAGGCCGATGGTGATTTCTGCCTGAGCAGCCAGGCTGGTCATTCCCGCACCGACGGCCAACGCCAACAGCGACTTGCGCATCATGTTTTTCATATTTTTCCCATCTCTTTGTTATCTTTAGGAAAAACCGCCGCTTTCAAGCGACTGTTCGAGCCCATTATTGGCAGTTTCGTTGCAGACTGTAAAGCGCCTTCACGCAAGCCATCGCACGGACTTCGCAGGAGATTGTCGGAATAATCTCCAGCCAGATCATCGCAAACAAGAAATTCTTCTGCCATCTGGTGGTTATCAGGAAGAAAGGCTGTTTATTCACTTGAATTGGTGAATAAACGCTTTTTAAATGCGCATCCCGGATATGTTGCTGGCGCATGCGCCGATAGACGGAGCATGTGCTGCCGAACACGCGACATGGCGTTTTTTCGAACGCCATGTCGCTTCGACAAGTGAAGACGGGAACGGAACGCCGAGGGAGGGTTACTTGAGCTCGATCAGTCGCGCGTTGAGCTTGTGAACCTGATCGCGCAGGCGCGCCGCTTCCTCGAACTCCAGGTTCTGCGCCGCTTCAAACATGGCATCCTCGAGCTTGCCGATCTCGCGGCTCAGGTCGCTGATCGACATCGTCTTGAGGTCTTCCACGCCATACTCGCCGGCGGGCTCGGCCACCTTGCGTTCGCCCTTGCGCCGGCTGCCCTTCTTCCCCGGGGTCTGGGCGCCCTCCATGATGTCGGCCACCGACTTGGTGACGGTTCTCGGCGTGATGCCGTGCTTTTCGTTGTGGGCGATCTGCTTGGTCCGGCGACGCTCGGTCTCGTCGATGGCGCGGCGCATGGAATCGGTGATCCGGTCGCCATAGAGAATGGCCTTGCCGCTGGCGTTGCGGGCAGCACGCCCGATGGTCTGGATCAGCGAGCGCTCGGCCCGCAGGAAGCCCTCCTTGTCGGCGTCGAGGATCGCCACCAGGGAAACCTCGGGAATGTCCAGCCCCTCGCGCAACAGGTTGATGCCCACCAGCACGTCGAACTTGCCCAGGCGCAGGTCGCGAATGATCTCGACCCGCTCCACGGTGTCGATGTCCGAATGCAGATACCGCACGCGCACGTCGTGCTCGTCCAGGTATTCGGTCAGGTCCTCGGCCATGCGCTTGGTCAGGGTCGTGACCAGTACCCGCTCACCGACCTCGGTGCGCTGGCGAACCTCCGAGAGCAGGTCGTCGACCTGGGTGGAGGCGGGTCGCACCTCGACCTCGGGGTCGACCAGGCCGGTGGGTCGCACCACCTGTTCGACCACCTGGCCGGCGTGCTCTTCCTCGTATTTGCCCGGCGTCGCCGAGACGAACACCGCCTGCGGACAGACCCGCTCCCACTCCTCGAAGGTCATCGGCCGGTTGTCCAGCGCCGACGGCAGGCGGAAGCCGTACTCCACGAGCGTTTCCTTGCGCGAGCGATCGCCCTTGTACATGCCGCCGACCTGGGGAACGCTGACGTGGGATTCGTCGATGAACAGCAAGGCATCGGCGGGAAGATAATCGAAGAAGGTCGGCGGCGGCTCACCGGGCTGGCGCCCCGAGAGATAGCGCGAGTAGTTCTCGATGCCGTTGCAGTAACCCAGTTCCAGCATCATCTCGATGTCGTACAGGGTACGCTGCTCCAGGCGCTGAGCCTCGACCAGCTTGTCGTGCCTGCGCAACCACTCGAGCCGCTCGGCGAGCTCCTCCTTGATCGCGTCGATGGCGCCGAGAATCGTCTCCCGGGGCGTCACGTAGTGGCTCTTGGGATAGATCGTCATGCGCGGCACCTTGCCACGCACCTCCCCGGTCAGCGGATCGAACAGGCTGATGGAATCGATCTCGTCGTCGAAGAGTTCGACGCGGACCGCCTCCTCTTCCGAATCCGCCGGGAAGATGTCGATGACATCGCCGCGCACGCGATAGGTGCCACGGCGAAAATCCATGTCGTTGCGCGTGTACTGCAACTCCGCCAGGCGGCGCAGGAAGGAACGCTGATCGATCAGTTCGCCGCGGTTGAAGTGCAGGCGCATCTTCAGGTACTGGTCCGGGTCGCCGAGACCGTAGATCGCCGATACCGAGGCGACGATCAATGCATCCTTGCGTTCGAGCAGCGCCTTGGTCGCGGAAAGACGCATCTGCTCGATGTGGTCGTTGATCGAGGCGTCCTTCTCGATGAAGGTATCCGAGGACGGCACATAGGCCTCGGGCTGGTAGTAGTCGTAGTAGGAGACGAAGTACTCGACGGCATTGTCCGGCAGGAACGACTTGAACTCGCCATACAGCTGGGCGGCGAGGGTCTTGTTGGGCGCCATGACGATGGTCGGGCGCTGCAACTTCTCGACCACGTTGGCCATGGTGAAGGTCTTGCCGGAACCGGTCACGCCGAGCAGGGTCTGGTGGGCCAGCCCCGCTTCGATGCCCTTGACCAGTCCATCGATGGCGGTCGGCTGGTCACCCGCCGGCTGATAACTGGATTGGATGCGGAAGGATTTGCTCATGCGCCTGAGATGGCCCCGCCAAGTGGAAAGTTCAAGATGGAAGACTCAAGCGTCGAGTGTCGTATTGATCTGGACCTCCGAGGTCGTCACGATGCGATGGATCGGGCAGCGGTCGGCGATCTCCAGGAGCCGGGCGCGCTGGTCGGCATCCTCGATGCCCTGAAACTCCATCGTGATATCCAGGCGGTAGAGCCCGTGCCGCTCCCGACTGTCATCGCGAAGCACTGTGGCACTGACCTTCTCGAGGGGCCACGCCTTGCGCCGGGCATACATCTGTGCGGTGATCGCCTTGCAGGCACCCAGCGCCAGATCGAGGTAATCATGCGGGTCCGGCGCACTCCCCTCGCCACCGACGATGGGCGGCGCATCGACGAACAGTTCCTCGAAGGACTCGATCTCGGCACGCTGGCGCAGGCCATTCCGATCCTCGCTGGTCACCACGATGGTCATTGCAGACTCCCTTGTTCGATAGTCAATACACCTTGATTCCGAGTTCCTCGACGGCGGCGATCAATGCCTCGCGGCTGACGCTCCCTTCGACCTCGGCGCCATGCCGTCCCACCTCGGCGCTCTCCACGCCGGGCAGGGTCATCAGTGCCGTGGTCAGACGGTTGACCTGGTCGGCATTGTCGACCGCTTCAAAGGTCAATGAGAGACGCTGCATGGCACTCCTCCTGAAGTGGCGAATTGACGATCAGTCTAGCAGGCGGCGCGCGAGGAATCCCGAGTACCCCCTCGGACAAGGACAGCATCTTGCAATGCCGACTGCCCGGCCCCATCTCACATCACGAAACCGGCGTCATAATGGAGTCCTCATGACCCACTGGAGCGATCATCTACACGCAAGCGGTGCGCGTTTCGCCAGCGAGCGCCTGGTGGATTTCGGCGACCCCGACCAGGCGCGCCACGCTCACGACGACACCGTGGCAATGCCATTGCTGCACCTGGCCGTGCTGGAAATCGCCGGAGCCGATGCCGAGCGGTTCCTGCAGGGGCAGACCAGCGCACAACTCGAACTGGTGGATGGCGACTTCGCGCCGCTCACCACGTTCTGCACGGCCAAGGGGCGCATGCTGGCCAATGCCCAGTTGGTGCGCGTCGCCGAAGGACACTACTGGCTGCTGCTCGATCGCGATCTCGTCGATCCGCTCAAGACGCATCTGGGCAAGTTTGCGGCATTCTACAAGGTCGAGCTCCGCCGCAGGGACGACCTGGTCCTGATCGGTCTCGCGGGTCGGGATGCGCCGGCGCTGCTGGAGGCACGTCTGGACACGCTGCCGCCGGCGACCTGGCATCAGGCCGCGCAGGGAGAATCCATCGCCCTGCGGCATCCGGGCCCGGTTCACCGCTTCGTCCTGTGCGTGCCCCAGGCTGACGCTGCCGAGGTCTGGAACGCCCTGGCGCGCTCGGCGACACCAGTGGGCAATGCCGTCTGGCAGCTTCACGATATCAAGGCGGGCCTGGGCTGGCTGAACGCCGCCCATCAGGACACCTATCTGCCGCAGATGATCAACTGGGAGGCCTTGGGCGGCATCAGCTTCAAGAAAGGATGCTATACCGGCCAGGAGGTCGTGGCGCGGGCGCATTTTCGCGGTCAGGTGAAGAAGCGCATGGTGCGTGCGCAACTCTATGGCGCCGTGGTGCCCGACATCGGCACGCCGGTGCTCGATGCATCGGGAAAGCGCCATGGCGAAGTGTTCAGCGCCGCCCTGGATGCCTACGGTCAGGCCGAGATACTCGCGGTAGTGAGCACCAAGGACGATGACGCCCCCCTCGAAGTCGAGGGGCAACGGCTGAAGCGGCTCAAGTTGCCCTACGCCATCGAACGCCTCGACCCCGAAGAGCTTGCCGGTGGAGCATCGAGTCACTAGTGACGAATCATCACTCCTCGATACCGAAAAGGCGCCGGGCATTGGCCGTGCTCTGCTCGGCGACCTCCCCTACTGCCTGACTGCGCAGTTCGGCGATACGCTCGGCAACCATCGCCACTCGGGCCGGTTCATTCCGCTGCCCCTGGAACCCGGCCAACGGCATGTCGGGACTGTCGGTCTCGAGCACATAGCCCTCGTCGGGCAGCGATGCCACCGCCCGGTGCAGGCGTTTGGCGCGCTCATGGGTCGTCGCTCCGCCCAGCCCCAGCACGAAACCGAGATCGAGAAACTTCACGGCCTGCTCGGGGCTGCCGGCAAAGGCATGGATCAGCCCGCCAGCCGGCAGGTCGAGCTGCTTGAGGCGCTTGGCGATCTTGTCGTTGGCATGGACGCAGTGCACCACCACCGGAAGCTTGCGCTCCTTGGCGATGCGCAACTGGGCATCGAAGAGCCGCCACTGGGCCTCCAGGGTCTCTTCGAAGCGAGCGTCGATACCGCATTCGCCCACCGCCACGGTCTCGGGATGCTCGTCGAGCAGTGACGCGAGAGCCTCGACATCCCCATCGTCGTGCTCGTCCATGAAATAGGGGTGCAACCCCAGATTCAGGCTGACGTCATCACGCCCGGCGAGTTCGATCACTCTCGGCCAATGGCTCCGGGTCGTGCCCGGCACCACGAAGTGCCCGACCCCCGCCTCCCGAGCACGCGCGAACACGGCCTCGCGATCGTCATCGAAGTCTTCGAAATCGAGATGGCAATGGGCGTCGATCAACATAAAAAGCTTAGTGCTCTCTGGTGGCATTGAAGCGTACTTCAGGCCAGCGCTCCTGGGTCATCTGCAGGTTGACCCGGGTCGGCGCCAGGTAGGTCAGGTACCCGCCGCCATCCAGGGCGAGATTGGTGCTCGCCTTGCGCTTGAACTCGTCGAGCTTCTTGGCGTCATCACAATAGACCCAGCGCGCGGTCTGCACGTTCACCGCCTCGTAGAGGCAATCGACCTTGTACTCTTCCTTGAGACGGTGGGCCACCACGTCGAACTGCAGCGCCCCCACGGCGCCGACGATCAAGTCGTTGTTGTCCATGGGCATGAAGACCTGGGTCGCCCCTTCTTCCGAGAGCTGCTGCAGGCCCTTCTGCAGCGCCTTCATCTTGAGTGGATCGCGCAGGCGCACGCGCTTGAACAGTTCCGGCGCGAAGTGCGGAATGCCGGTGAAGCGCATCTCCTCACCCAGGGTGAAGGTGTCGCCGATCTGGATGGTACCGTGGTTGTGCAGGCCGATGATGTCGCCGGGCCAGGCCTTCTCGACGTGGGCACGATCCGAGGCCATGAAGGTCAAGGCGTCGGCGATCTTGACGTCCTTGCCGATGCGCACGTGGCGCATCTTCATGTTCTTGTCGTACTTGCCGGAACAGACCCGCAGGAAGGCGACCCGGTCGCGGTGCTTGGGGTCCATGTTGGCCTGGATCTTGAACACGAAGCCCGAAAAACGCGTGTCATGGGCGCTGACGTCGCGCGTGTCGGTTTCCCGCGGCTGCGGTGCCGGGGCATATTCGACGAAGCCGTCGAGCATCTCGCGCACGCCGAAGTTGCCCATGGCGGTGCCGAAGTAGACCGGCGTCAGCTCGCCGCGCCGATAGGCCTTAAGATCGAACGCGTGGGAGGCACCACGCACCAGCTCGACCTCCATGCGCAGTTCCTCGGCCTGGTCGGCGCCCAGCGTCTCGTCCACCTCGGGGTTGTCGAGCCCCTCAATGCGGATATCGTCGGGAATACGATTGCCCTGCCCCTGCTTGTAGAGGTGGATGACATCGTCATACAGATGGTAGACGCCCCGGAAATGTCGCCCCATGCCGATGGGCCAGGTCATCGGCGCGCACTGGATGTTCAGCACCGTCTCGACCTCGTCCATGACTTCGACCGGATCGCGAATGTCGCGATCCATCTTGTTGATGAAGGTCAGGATCGGCGTGGTGCGCAGGCGGCACACCTCCATCAGCTTGATGGTGCGTTCCTCGACGCCCTTGGCGCCGTCGATGACCATGAGCGCGGAATCCACCGCGGTGAGGGTCCGGTAGGTGTCCTCGGAGAAGTCCTCGTGGCCCGGCGTGTCGAGCAGATTGACGATGCGCCCGCCATAGGGAAACTGCATGACCGAGGTGGTCACCGAGATCCCCCGCTCCTGCTCCATCTTCATCCAGTCGGAGGTGGCATGGCGTTCGTTGCGCTTGCCCTTCACCGAGCCGGCCAGCTGAATGGCGTTGCCGAACAGCAGAAGCTTCTCGGTGATGGTGGTCTTGCCGGCGTCGGGGTGGCTAATGATGGCAAAGGTTCTGCGAAGATCGGCCTGTTGGGCGATTTGCGTGTCGGACATCGCGTGTTTTGTACCAGTCGGTGAGCGGCCAGGCATGGGGTCTTGCGAGGCGGGGCCGCGGATGGATTGTGCTGGCGCCAATTCTACGGGTTGCGAGCGCGTTGTTGTAGCCCGTCGCGTTGTTGTAGCCCCTCGAGGCAGGCCTCGTGCGCAAACGCGCCAGGCTGGGTCTATCCTGTATTCGTGAGATCACGGGAGAGTGCCATGAGCGATCGTTACGCGGTGGTGAAGGAGTTCGACCACGATGACGAGGTCATCGGCTGGAAAGTGGTCGATACCGAGAAAGACAACTGGGTAATGGCAACCCATGCCTCGGAGGGCGACGCCCGGCGTGAGGCCAGCGAACTGGAGAGAAGACACGCCGCTTCCTGATCATACCGACACGCTTCTTTCATGCTGACACCCTATGACTTCGGTGCCGTGGGCGATGGCCTGGCAGATGACACCCAGGCCGTCAACGAATTCCTCGCCTACGCCGCCGACCATGTCGTGCTGGACGCCAAGTTCCTGGGCACGTTCCGCGTGACCGACACGGTCAGATTTCGCCCCAGCGATCCCGAACAACCCTTCTTCGCCACGGACGACATGCGCCTGCGGGCCACCCTGATCGTCGATCGCCCCGCGCACAATCCCGGGCCCGGCGTCGAGATCGCCGGTGTCAAGGGTGCCGTGTTCAGCGGCAAGCTGACGATCAGGGGGGTCACCGGCTCCCGCTGGCCCGAAGGGCGCCACATGACCCATGGCGTCGTGTATGGCGACCATGTGCGTCACGCGCTGTTCGACTGGCTGTATGTCGAAGGCGCGCTGCTCTGGGGCGTGCAGAAGGTCGGCAAGGGCAAGGATGCCGTCGAGGAGATCGGCTCCAACAGCCGTGTCCATCACCGGCTGGTGTATTGCCACGATTGCGGCTTGTCTGCCCGGGACGGCGCGTCGAAGGCCTGGGCCGGTCGCTACATGGCACACACCGACAACGCCGACAAGCATGGCCGAGAGCGCTCCCGCGTCACGCTGGCGGCGTCCGTGCCGCCCCACATCGAGGACGCGGGGCGCAGTGTCCTCCTGATCAGGGGTAACGTGTACGGCATCGCCGAGGTCCTGGACGGCACTCATCTCGAGGTTTTTCCCCGCATTCCTCGGGACGTCGCCCCCGGGGACGAAGTGCTGTTCGCCATCGGCGGCGGCATCTACCAGGACAGCGTGGACTTCAGCCTGTGGTGCTATGACATGGTCGACGTGGCCTGGTGCGGCATCGGCTGGTACGACGCCAACTCCTACGGCAACGCCGTGCAGCTGATGCATGCCAAGAAAACCACGGTGGCCGGCCTCATCGGCCGCTTTCCGGACGGCTGGACCCATGGCGGGTTCATCGGCCAGCTCTACGTGGAAGGCGGCACGCCGGTCCGGGGCTTTCCGACCTGGGGCGACACCTCCTTCACCTTCGGCAACACCAAGGTCACGAATCCGGATGACTTCTACCGCATTCGAGCCAACCGGGGCGAGGAGTATCGACGAGATCGCTTCCCGGGGGTGGTTCACAAGGAGGACCGGGAGGAGTAGACAACGGCCGGACGGGGTCAGGGCCTCGCGGAGGACGGAATCCTGAATGGGCGCTGCCTGCCGAACGATGTGGAAGGCGCGAAGTGCGCACGGGCCAGGCCCGATCGGTTACCATGGCGCCAGTCATCCTGCCGGAGCCATCATGCAACCTCCCCTGCCCTTGCCGCTGTCGACACCCAACCGCAATCTGGTACGCCTGACCCTGGTCCGCGGCATCACCTGGACCGGCTTCTTGGCAGCGGTCATCGTCGGCATCGAGGTGCTGGGCTTCGAACTGCTGGTCGTGCCGGTGATCAGCGTCATCGTCGCCATGGGCATGATCAACGTCTTCACCTGGTGGCGTCTGGGGCGACCCCGGGCCGTCACCGATACCGAATACCTTCTTCACCTGCTGGCCGAGATTGCCGGGCTGGCCTTGCTGTTCTACTACACTGGGGGATCGACCAACCCTTTCATCAGCTATTACCTGATCCCGGTGACCATCGCCGCGGCCACCCTGCCCTGGCTCTATGCATGGATCGTCGCCAGTGCGGCGATGGCCTGCTACACCTTTCTGATGCTCTTCTATGAACCCGTTCCTCAACTGAGCTACGGCCTGGTGAGCCCCAACATCAGCCTGCACGTGCTGGGCATGTGGATCAATTTCGGGCTTTCCGCGGGCCTGGTCACCTTCTTCATCTACAAGATGGCGCATGCGCTGCGTCGTCGCGACATGGCGCTTTCCCGAACCCGGGAGGCCGCCTTGCGCAACGAGCAGGTACTGGCGGTGGCGACCCAGGCCGCCGGCACCGCCCATGAACTCGGCACCCCCCTGTCGACCATGGCGGTACTGCTCAACGAGATGCGCCATGACGTGGCGGGCGATTCGAGACTGGAGAGCGATATCGACCTGCTGCGCCAGCAGGTCGACACCTGCAAGTCCCGGCTTCAGCACCTAGTGGCAAGTGCCGATCGTCGTCGCCTGGCTGAACCCGAGATACGACCTGCCGCGACCTGGCTGGATCAGCTAGTCCAACGCTGGCTGGTGCTCCGCCCGGACGTGACCCATGCCATCGAGATCCTGGGCAAGCGCGGCGCCCCCGAACTTGCGGTGGACGCCACCCTGGAACAGGCGCTGATGAACCTGCTCAACAACGCCGCCGACGCCAACCCCGAGAACATCCAGATCACTCTCGACTGGAACAACGAGGAGGTGATCATCGATATCCGCGATCATGGCCCCGGTGTCTCGATGTCGATCGCCGACCAGCTCGGTGATACCTTCGTCTCTACCAAGAGCAAGGGCATGGGCATCGGCCTGTTCCTCACCCACGCCACCATCAATCGCTTCGGTGGCGGCGTGAGCCTGTACAATCACGAGGAAGGTGGCACCCTGACCGAAGTCAGGCTGCCTCGTGCCATCGCGGGACAGGCAGTTTAAGCAAGCCAATCAGAGGTCTATCCGACAATGTCCCCAGACACCCCGGAACAACTGTTGATCATCGACGACGATGAGATGTTCTGCCACGTCATGCAGCGGGCGCTCAGCCGACGCGGCTTCGAGGTACTGACGGCCAGCGATGCCGACGAGGCATTGTCGCTGGCAAGACGCTCGACTCCGCAACTGGCGACACTCGATCTCAAGCTGGAACACTCTTCCGGCCTCAAGCTGCTGCCCGAGTTGCTGGCGCTAGCCCCGGAGTGCCGGGTGGTGGTGCTCACCGGCTACTCGAGCATCGCCACCGCCGTCGAGGCCATCAAGCTCGGCGCGATCAACTATCTCTGCAAGCCCGCCGACGCCGACGAGATCCTTGCCGCCTTCGGTCGTGATGGTGGCGACCCAGATATCGACATCGCGGACAATCCGCCTTCGATCAATCGCATCACCTGGGAACACATCCAGAAGGTACTTCAGGAGAACGACGGCAACATCTCCGCAACCGCCCGTGCGTTGGGCATGCACCGCCGCACGCTGCAGCGCAAGCTGCAAAAACGCCCGGTGAGACGCTGACCGCCAAGACCCGAACGGGTCCGCGGTGCTAGACTGGGTCTACATTTTCAGAGTCTGTTGGCAGGAGGCCATATGCAGCTCTCGGAGCGACTCGCCATCACCGTAGAGATTGCCGAACAGGCTGGACACATGATCCGTGAGGCGCGGCAGGAGCAGAACTTCGGCCAGCATTACAAGCACGGCAGAGAGCTGGTCACGGATGTCGATGTGGCCATCGATCGCTTCATCGCCGATCAGCTCGAAGCGCGCTTCCCTGGCGAGGCCCGACTCACCGAGGAGCTCTCCCCGGAGCGCGAGACGCTGGAAAAGGGCGGCGATCTCTGGGTGGTCGACCCCATCGACGGGACGGTCAACTTTGCGCAAGGCCTCCCGCATGTCGCGGTTTCCATTGCCTGGGCCCACAATGGCAAGGTGCAACTCGGGGTGGTGCATGCCCCCTTCCTCGTGGAGACCTTCACCAGTACGCGCGGCGACGGGGCCAGGCTCAACGGCAAGCGCATCCGTTCGAGTCTCGTCACGCGACTCGAGCAGTGCTTGATCGCCACCGGCTTTCCCTACCGACGTGAAGGCCGTGCCCCGTTGATGCGGCGGCTCAGTGCCGTCATGGATGCCTGCCAGGACATGCGCCGGTGCGGTTCAGCCGCACTGGATCTGTGCAACGTCGCCTGCGGGCGACTGGATGCCTATTATGAAAGCGTATCGCCCTGGGACTTTGCCGCGGGCTACCTGATCGCTCAGGAAGCCGGGGCGCGTGCCGGCCACCTCTACCCCTGCCCCGAGAACATTCCCGAGGAGCTCTACGGCGAACACATCCTGGTGGCCGCACCGGATGTCTACAAGCCGCTCAAGACCCTGCTGATCCATGCCGACGAGAATCGCACGCCCGCTACCTGATGATAGGACCATGCAATAGTGGATGTAGTGACACTCTATTGGCGTTACAGGGCCGGATAGGGAACAATGATCACCTAAATTTCTCTTTCTTCATTTTTGATCTACAACAGGAGCCCATTGATGCTTACAGTAATCTTCGGTCGCCCCGGCTGCCCTTTCTGCGTCCGCGCCAAGGAACTGGCCGAAAGGCTCTCCGCCGAGCGTGACGATTTCAGCTATCGTTACATCGACATTCATGAAGAAGGCATCACTAAGGCGGACATGGAAAAGACCATCGGCAAGCCGGTGGAGACCGTTCCCCAGATCTTCGTCGATCAGACCCATATCGGCGGATACAACGAATTCGACCAGTACGTGCGTGAAAACGCATTGCTGTCCGAGCCGACGGTGAACTAGGCCACGCCGACTCTCCACGCCTGCAACGACGCCGACCCTCGGGTCGGCGTCGTCGTTCGTGGCGGCCGCAAGAGCTTGCCCCAACGTTCCCACGGCGTTGAATGCCCCTCATGCCAGGGGCCTATACTCCTTGAAGTGCGAACGCAGGGAAGGTACCCGGACATGCAGCGCGAAGAGTTCCTACAACAATTGTGGCTGGACTACATCCACATGCACCCCGAGCTCGGTGGGTCGCATCCCTGGGCGCGGTGCAACGACGCGGAATACATGGTCATCCTGACACTCAACATCGGCCCCTTCAGTGCCGATGCACTGCAACCCGCGCTAAGTCATTTCGGCTATCGTCGCATGGGTCGCTTCGCGATGGCCGACCGGGGCCTGCTGGTCATCCTGCTGGCACCTCCGGACGACGGCGCCTGGCTGCTGCTCGGCGAGTTTCAGGCCGGCGCACTGATCCGCCAGCATCGGCGACAGTTGCAGGACCTGGTCGATCAGGCACAGCCCCAGGACTGCCGCGGCCAGAACCTGCTGTGCCGGGGACGCCCCTGGCCCATGCCGGATTGGACAACCTACCGCAGCCTCGAGGAGGAACACCCGCTGGCCGCCTGGCTGGCCGTAATGGGACCGCGATTGCATCACGCGGGCTTCGACTGCGAACGGCTGGGCAGCGATCTCGTCACGCTGGATCGCAGCATGCAGCAGGCAGGGCTGATCGGCAGCGTCGATACGTTGAAAGGCGTCTTTCCCATTTCACCCTTGTTGCACTACCGCTTTTACCCCACCTGCCCCCAGCGCCTGCCTTTCGCCCTGGGTGACGAGCACCGCGTCGCCACCGGGGGCATCGCGTTCGTGCAGAAGAGCCTGGCGGGGGCTCATGAACGCGCAGTGGAGTTGCTGCTTCCGCATCACACCCGCTGCGAGATCGCCTGACGAGCGGCCAGCCTCAGGCGACAGCCGATTCAGGGTCGCCCCGACCCTTCCTTGACTCCCCGGAGTGGCCTTCCACTTCCTCGGGGAGGTCGTAGCTCTCGAAGTCGAATTCGAGTTGCTGCAATTCGTGACGGGTATCCAGTTCGTTGAGATAATGCGAGGTTTCCACCAGGGGCATCGGGGCGAAGGGCTCCTGCTCCACCTCGGGTTCCAGGCCGTGGCGACCGTGCAGGCGCACCATAACGAACATCGCCAGCGTCAGGGCTGCCGCACCGAGGAACAGCCACAGCCCCTCGGGCCCCACCACCTGCATCATCAGGGAAGCACTGAACGGCCCGATCACCGACCCGATTCCGTACCAGATCATCAGCTTGGCATTGGCCGCGATGATCTCGGCCGGCTCCAGCCAGTCGTGGGTATGCGCCAGGCTGAGTGAATAGAGGGTATGCAGCATCGCGGTATGCAGACACGCCAGGGCCACCAGGGCGAGGTAACTGTAGTCCGCCGCCAGCGAGATGAAGGTTCCGGTGATGGCCATCACTACCGCCATGCACAGGATCACCTTGCGGCGGTCGAAACGATCCGATACCCGGCCCAGGGTCCATTGCGCGACCAGCGCCACCATCGTGGTGATCGCCATGAACTGGGCGGTCTGACCGGTACTCAGTCCGATTTCCTGCCCATAGTAGGGTGTCATGGCAAAGAAGGCCTGGGCCATCAGGCCAGCGGTGAACGCCCCCACCAGCCCTACCGGTGCACGCCTGAAGATTTCTCGCAGCTTGATCTTGTGGGCGATGTCGTGACTGCCCTGGGAAGGTCCGTGGATACGGTGAATCGACAAGGGCACCAGGGACAAGGCGAACAGCATGCCGGCCACCGAGAACAGCACCGAGGTCCCGGGGTCGGCCAGATTGAGCATCCACTGCCCGCCAGCCAGGGACAGGGTCGAAATCACCATGTACCAGCCGAGCACCTTGCCCCGATTCTCGTTGGTCGACTCCCCCGAGACCCAGGACTCCATGACCATCAGCAGACCCGCGGTGGCGGCGCCGCCAGCCAGACGCCAGAGCAGCCAGGCCCAGGCATTGATCCAGAGGCCATGAAGCATCGCGGTGACCGCGAGCGCCGCGGCGCAGGCGGCAAAGACCCGGATGTGTCCCACCGAACGGATGCGCTTCTCGATGAAGTAACTGCCGAGCACGAAGCCCAACGAGAAGCTGGACATCAGCAGGCCCGCCATCTGAGAGGGAAACCCCTCGAGCGACATGCGCACCCCGAGCAAGGTCATGATGAGACCATGACCCAGCAGGAAGCTGATTTCACAGACGAAAAGAATCGGTAGCGTCGCCGGCAAGCTGCGCAAGAACTCCACCTCCTGTGGTGTCGTGCGATAAAACGACCTTTCGGCCGCGATCGATGAGCGCGGCCGGGCAACAGGTCACAAGGAATTGTAGACGATTCTAATGCCTATGATCCGAGGCTCCAAATCCTGCGGCGCGATCGATACGCATCGTGTTATGCACAGAAACTGTGGATAAGACTGTGCAGGATCGCTGCATGACAGAGCACGGCGACGATCATTGCCCGACTGACTTCCGATGGTCATTTTTTCACCATTGCCTGGGCGGCAGATTTCTATCGAACGTCTAAACAAAGGTTTGCAACTGTCGTGGTAGGCTATCGGTAGAGCGTTTCCGGAAGGCTCGCCTCGCCGTGCGGGGACCATAATGGACAGGACAAGAAAAGGAGAGGACGGCATGTCGCAACCACTTTGGCAGCCTTCTCAAGCACAGATCGAAGCGACGCAGATGCATGCCCTGATGCAACGCATCAACAACGAGTACGGCACCTCCCTGGAGGATTACGCGTCGCTGCACGCCTGGAGCATCGAAAACCTGGAAGCGTTCTGGTCACTGGTCTGGGAGGACAGCGATATTCTGGCCGAACACCAGGGTGACAGCGTACTGGCTCGCCCCGATGCGATGCCTGGTGCCCGTTGGTTTCCCGATGCCCGGCTCAACTTTGCCGCCAACCTGCTGCATCGCCGAGACGACCACCCGGCATTGGTCGCCTGCGACGAGCGGGGGCGCCGCCGAGTCATAAGCTATGCCGAACTTCATGACCTGGTTGCCAGACTGGCCCACGCCCTCAAGGCCAACGGCGTGACCGAGGGCGATCGCGTCGCCGGTTTCGTTCCCAACAGCGAGCACGCGGTGATCGCCATGCTGGCCACGGCCAGCATTGGTGCCGTCTGGTCGTCCTGCTCCCCCGATTTCGGCTTCAGCGGCGTGCTCGACCGCTTCGGGCAGATTCAGCCCAAGGTGCTGATCGCCACCGATGGCTACACCTGGAACGGCAAGCCCATCGATACGAGAGACCGGGTCGCCCAGATCAGCGATGCCATCGAGTCGCTGAACCAGGTCGTCGTCTTTCCCTTCCTCGAAGAGGAGCCCGAGATCGGCAGCATCGGCAAGGCCGTCGCCTGGCAGGAATATCTCGACAACGATGCCCGGGAAATCGACTTCGAACCGCAGCCCTTCGATCACCCGCTCTACATCGTCTACTCTTCCGGCACCACCGGCGCCCCCAAGTGCATCATCCACTCGGCCGGGGGTACGCTACTGCAGCATCTCAAGGAACTGCGCCTGCACACCGACCTGCGCAGCGACGACGTGCTGTTCTACTACACCACCTGTGGCTGGATGATGTGGAACTGGCTGGTGTCCGGGTTGGCCTGCGGCTCGACCCTGGTGCTGTTCGATGGTTCGCCCTTCGCCCCCGATCCCGGCGTGCTCTGGGAGCTGGCCGAACGCGAAGGCATCACGGTGTTCGGCACCAGCGCCAAGTATATCGCCGCTTGCGAAAAGGAGGGACTCGCCCCGGGCAGACAGCATGACCTGTCCCGGCTGCGCGCGGTGCTCTCCACCGGGTCCGCCCTGGCCCATGAATCCTTCGACTACGTCTATCGCGAGATCAAGCAGGATCTGCTTCTCGCCTCGATCTCGGGCGGCACCGACATCGTCTCCTGCTTCGCCCTGGGCTGCCCGATTCGCCCCGTCTATCGTGGCCAGTTGCAGTGTCGCGGCCTGGGCATGGCAGTCGACGTCTTCGACGATGACGGCAAGCCCCTGCGTGAGGAAAAGGGGGAACTGGTCTGTACCCGCCCGTTTCCCTCGATGCCCATCGGCTTCTGGAACGACCCGCGGGGCGAACGTTATCGTGACGCCTATTTCGATACCTTCCCGGGCATCTGGGCTCACGGCGATTACGCCGAGATCACCGCAGAGGATGGCCTGATCATCCACGGACGCTCCGATGCCGTACTCAATCCGGGCGGCATACGCATCGGTACCGCCGAAATCTACCGCCAGGTGGAAAAGGTCGAGGATGTGCTCGAATCGCTGTGCATCGGCCAGGAATGGAACGACGATGTTCGCGTGGTGCTGTTCGTGAGGCTGCGTGAGGGCATGACCCTCGACGATAAACTGCGCGACGAGATCAAGCGCACGGTGCGTGCCAATACCAGCCCCCGCCACGTGCCGGCCAAGATCATCCAGGTCGAGGATATTCCCCGCACCCTGTCGGGCAAGATCGTGGAACTGGCGGTACGCAACGTGGTGCATGGCCGCCCCGTCAAGAACAAGGATGCCTTGGCCAACCCGGAATCCCTCAAGATGTACGAGGACATCCCCGATCTACAGCAATGATACCGGCAGCCCGGGATATCTTTCGGCCATCCCGGGCTGGGCAGCATCCCCGCCTTCCAGTAGCATAACCCCAAGTCATTGAAGGAGAATGGGATGTCGACCCTGAAAGGGCTCGTCAGCATGCTGCTGCTGGTGCTCAGCACCCTGTTTTGGGCGGTTCCGCTATACGTCCTGGCACTGCTCAAGTTGATCACCCCCACCCGGCAGTTGCGGTTGCACCTGCTAGCGGGGCTCAATCAGATCGCACTGGCCTGGATCGGCACCAACCTCTGGTGGATGAAGCGCTGGCTCAAGCCACGTCTCGATATTCATCTTCCCGAGGGGTTGTCGCCGCATCAATGGTGGCTGGTGATCGTCAATCACCGCAGCTGGACCGACATCTTCATGCTGCAACTGGCGCTGCATCGGCGCATCCCCATGCCCCGCTTCTTCCTCAAGCGTGAATTGATCTGGGTACCGGTCATCGGGCTTGCCTGGTGGGCGCTGGAGTTTCCCTTCATGCGCCGCTACAAGCGCGATCGCCTGGCGCGCGACCCGCATCTCGCCCAGCGCGATCGTCAGGCCACCCAGCGACTGTGCGAGCACGCCCGGCAGATGCCCATGGCGATCTACAACTTCGTCGAGGGCACGCGCTTCACTCCCGACAAGCACAAGGCCCAGGCCAGCCCCTACCGGCATCTGCTGAAACCCAAGGCCGGCGGTACCGCTCAGGTCGTCGGTCTACTCGGTAAGCGACTGAACGGCATTCTCGATGTCACGCTCGCCTATACTCGGGACAACCCCAGCTTCTGGGACTTCCTGTGTGGCCGAGAGGGTCCCGCCATCTTGTACGCGCAGCGTCTCGACCTTCCCCACTGGATGCCAAATGGCGATTATCATCAGGATCCGCAGTACAAGGAACGCTTTCAGACATGGCTCAACGCCTTATGGCAGGAAAAAGACCGTACCTTGGCGTCACTGCGCTGATCCTGTTGCTGTTGACCGTGCTGAGTGGTTGCGGCCCGATCCCCACCTCCTCGACGTGGCGTGGTGCGCCCATGGCCGGCAACTGGGTGACTATCCAGCGCGGCGACACCCTGGGAGTCATTGCACGTCAGGCCGGCATTCCGCTCCTGCGCCTGCAGCGCTTCAATCCCGGCGTCGAGGCACGCCATCTCGCCATCGGTGAGCGTATCCTGGTGCCCACCTCCAACGAGCGCGCCCCTTCCGGCGGCCCCTACCGCTATCAGGTAAGGCCCGGCGATACCTATTCGAGCATCGCCCGTCATTTCCGGACCACCCCTGGACGCATCCAGACCGCCAACCGAGGCGCCGATCCTGGCACATTGCGCATCGGGCAAATCATTCAGGTGCCATTGCGCGGCACGCCCGCCAGTAGTGCGACCACGGCCGCCAAGCCGCAAAAGCGCTCGAACCCTGCACCGGTGAGACGTTCCGATCCCGGACCGATGAGCGGGGGGACGAAAGACTGGCAATGGCCTCTCAACGATTACCGAATCGTGCGTCACTTCGGCGCCGACAAGCACGGCACCCTGCAACCGATGCTGCTCAGCACCCGGGCGGGCAGCCAGGCCCGGGTGGTGGCCGACGGCCAGGTCAGCTTCGCCAGCAGCATGCGTCAGCTGGGCCGGGTCGTGATCGTCCACCATGCGGACAACCTGCAGACCGTCTACGCCCTGTGCGATGTGCTGAAGGTCAATGACGGCGATCGAATCAAGGCAGGCACGCCGGTATGCACGGTGGGTTACAGCGGGGCAACCCAGCGTTACGACCTGCTGTTCGATGTGCGCCATGGCGGCAAGCCCATCGATCCTCGCAAGGTGCTCCGCTAGCCGGCCCAGGTTTTGTCACGCGCTCTTAACGGACCTGTCGCCTAAGGGTAACGATAGGCTTGGATGCTGACCTCGTTCCACCCTAGCGGGCACGAGGAGAAATGCATGCGTATTGCCATGGTCAGCGAAACCTGGATGCCAGACATCAATGGCGTGGCCAATACCTTGAGCCACCTCAGCGGCGAGCTGATCGAACGCGGTGTACGCATGCAGTTGGTTCGACCGACACCCAAGGTTCCTGGCCATGCCGATGGGATGGAAGCCGAGCTTCAGGTGCCCGCGCTTTCAGTACCGCGCTATTCAGACGTGCAGCTCGGTGTTGCCTTTCCCCGCAAGATGCGACGTCTTTGGCAACAGGCGCCTCCTGATGTCGTGTATATCGCCACCGAGGGCCCGCTCGGCTGGTCGGCGCTATCCGCCGCACGACGCCTAGGGCTGCCGGTGACCAGTGGCTTTCATACCAACTTCGATCACTATGCCGGCGATTACGGCATGAGTTGGCTGAAAACACCGGTGGGCCGGGTGCTACGCCATTTCCACAACCGTACTCAAGCCACATTGGTGCCGACTCACCAGCGTGCCAGGGAACTGAGCGTTCAGGGCTACCGGAACGTTCGAGTGCTGGGCCGAGGCATCGATGCATCGCACTTCGGCCCTCACCGACGTGACGACGAATTGCGGCGTCGCTGGGGAGTCGCCGAGCATCAACCCGTCGCACTTCACGTGGGCCGCCTGGCCCAGGAAAAGAACCTCGATCTATTGGTCGAAACCTTCGAGGCGATGCAACGTGTTCAACCCGACCTGCTCCCGGTACTGGTCGGCGACGGCCCTCAACGCAGCGTACTTCAAGAAAGGCTTCCTGGAGCGCTGTTCACAGGCTTCATCGATGCCGATTCTCTAGCCATACATTACGCTAGTGCCGATATCTTCATCTTTCCTTCACGTTCCGAAACCTACGGCAATGTCGTCACCGAGGCCATGGCCAGCGGGCTCGGCGTCGTGGCCTTCGATCATGCGGCCGCTACCGAACTGATCGAACACCGGCACAACGGCCTGAGCGTTGCTGTCAAGGACGATCAGGCCTTCGTCGATGCTGCGGTGACGCTTTGCCAGCAACCTGCGTTGTGGGTGCAGTTGGGACGTGCGGCGCGAGAACGCGTGGAGAAACTGAGCTGGTCGCGGATCACCGACGACTATCTTGCCATACTGAACCGCACCATGGAGCTCGCCCATGCTAAACCGCACCCCTCCTGTATTTGAGCGCCTGGACCTGATCGAGTGGCAGCTATGTCATCGGGTCGCCACCTTTAGTCACTACCGCCCCTTGTTGATGACCCTGCGAGTGGCCAGTCGCTTGGGCGACTGGCCCGCCTGGCTGCTCCTGACACTCGCCTTGCCCTGGTTGCATGGCAAGGCTGGCTGGAACCTTGCCTTACAATTCATCGTGACCGCCGCCATAGGAGCCGGTGTCTACCGCCTGCTCAAGACCCGGCTGTGCCGTGAACGACCTTTCATCACTTTCACCGCGATCCCTTGCACCATGCCTCCTCTGGATCGCTACAGTTTTCCCAGCGGCCACACCTTGCATGCCGTATCATTCTGCACCCTGACGGCGGCTACGACACCCTGGTTGCTATTCGTCGTGGCCCCATTGATGGCCTTGATCGCCATGTCTCGAATCGGCCTGGGGCTGCACTATGTGACCGACGTGGTCGCTGGAGCCATGCTGGGCCTTCTGCTCGCCCAAGCCAGCCTGGCGTGGTGGCCGATGGTCATGCAGCCAGCCTGAAAAAAGAAACCACCCCGGATTTGGAGCGGTTTCGATAGTTGAAAGATAACGGTATAAGAGGACTTAACCGCGATAGTAGCCCGGCGTGATGAACGGCATCTTGCTCACCGTCATGGGCAATCGCTTGCCACGCACCTCGGCATGCACCACATTGCCGAGGTCGGCATCGTCGATGTTCAGGTAGCCCATGGCGACGGGCTTGCCGACGGTAGGCCCGAAGCCGCCCGAGGTCACCACTCCGATAAGCCGATCGTCGTCGCTGTAGAGCTCGGCGCCTTCGCGCACCGGGGCGCGCCCCTCGCCCAGCAGACCGACCCGTTTGCGACGATGATCCTTGGCCTGGATCTGATGGAGAATCATGTCCGCGCCGGGGAAACCGGCCTCGCGCTCCCCTCCCTGGCGGCGCGGCTTGCCCACCGCCCAGATCAGGCTTGCCTCGACCGGCGTGGTCGACTGGTCGATATCATGGCCGTACAGGCACAACCCCGCCTCCAGGCGCAGGGAGTCGCGGGCGCCAAGACCGATGGCCTCGACCTCGGACTCCTGCAGCAACCGGCGAGCAATGTTCGCGGTCTCGTCGGCCGGGATCGAAATCTCGAAACCGTCCTCGCCGGTATAACCGCTGCGACTGATCCACACTTCCACACCCGCCAGAACGAACTTGCCATGCTGCATGAAGACCAGCTCACAGGCGTCGGGACACAAGCGCGCCATCACCTCTGACGCCTTGGGACCCTGCAGCGCCAGCAGGCCCCGTTCCAGTTCCTCGATCTCGTGATCACTGGGCAGTCCCGTGCGCAGGTGCGCGATGTCCTGGGCCTTGCAGGCAGCGTTGACCACCAGGAAAAGGTAGTCCTCGGCCTTGGCCACCATCAGGTCATCAAGGATACCGCCCTGCGTGCCGGTGAACAGCGCATAACGCTGCATGCCCACCGGCAGGCCGACGATATCGGCACACACCAGAGATTCCAGGGCGCCTGCTGGATCAGGCCCGGTGACGGTCACCTGGCCCATGTGAGAAACGTCGAAAAGGCCGCAGGCGGAACGGGTATGCTCGTGCTCCTTCTTGACCCCCAGGGGGTACTGGACGGGCATGCTGTAACCGGCAAATTCGACCATCTTGCCCCCCAGCTCCACGTGCAGGTCGTGGAGCGGAGTCTTGTTGAGTTCGTTCATCGGGTCACTCCACCATGGCTGATCATCGGCTACGATCGTCTCAGCGATTGAGGTCTTCGCCGGGAAGTATGTTTTCACCACTGAAGTAGCGCTTGGTCAGATTGAAGACCACCGGCGACAGCAATGCCAGCGCGATCAGGTTGGGAATCGCCATCAAGGCGTTGAAGACACTGGCCATCAGCCAGACGAAGTCGAGCGGGGCGATCGCGCCGGCCATGATCGCCAGAATGTAGACGATACGATAGATCTTGATGGAACCGACGCCAAACAGGTATTCGAAACACTTCTCGCCATAGAAGGCCCAGCCCAGGATGGTGGTGAAGGCGAACACCGCCAGGGCGAAGGTGACGATGTACTGGCCGAAACCTGGCAAGGACTGATCGAATGCCAGGGTGGTCAGAGCGGCGCCCGTCTCGCCGGAGGTCCAGTGGGTCGATGTCAGGATGGCCAGCGCGGTGATGGAGCACACCACGATGGTGTCGAGGAAGGTTCCGAGCATCGCGATCAGGCCCTGGCGTACCGGATCCTTGGTCTGCGCGGCGGCATGGGCGATGGGCGCGCTTCCCAGGCCGGCCTCGTTGGAGAAGACACCTCGGGCGACACCGAACTGAATGGCCTTGGCCACTGCAGCACCGGCAAAACCGCCAGCCGCCGAAATCGGCGTGAAGGCATGGGTGAAGATCATGCCCAGCGCCCCACCGATCTGATCGGCATTGATGATCAGTACCAGTATGCCGCAGATGATGTAGGCGACAGCCATGATCGGCACCAGCTTGCCCGCCACCTTGGCGATGCGCCGGATACCGCCCAGGATCACCGCTCCAGCAAGCACCATGATCACCAGGCCCGTCACCCAGTAAGGCAGGCCCACGGATTCGCTGAGCCCATCGGCTACCGAGTTGGACTGCACCGTATTGCCGATACCGAAGGCCGCCACGGCACCGAAGAAGGCGAAAGCGCCACCCAGCCAGGCCCACTTCTTGCCCAGGCCATTGCGAATGTAATACATGGGGCCACCGACGTGATCGCCGGCTTCATCCACTTCGCGATAACGCACCGCCAATACGGCCTCGGAGAACTTGGTGGCCATGCCGACCAGGGCCGTGATCCACATCCAGAACACCGCGCCGGGCCCGCCCAGGAAGATGGCGGTGGCCACACCGGCAATGTTACCGGTGCCGATGGTCGCCGACAGGGCGGTCATGAGCGCATTGAAGGGAGAAACCTCCCCATCGCCCTCATCGCCCTTGCTGGTGGTGCGCCCCTTCCACAACAGCTTGAAGCCCATGCCCAGCTTGCGAATCGGCAGGAGCTTGAGACCCAGCTGCAGATAGAGCCCCACCCCCAGCAGCAGGATCAGCATCAAGGGCCCCCACACGACCCCTTCGATAGCCGAGAGAATACTTGATAAGGTTTCCATAGATTATTTCTCCAAGGACGTTTCTTGTTATGCACCACCATCATTGAGGTACAAGCCGGGCAATGGTATCGCAACCACGATGCTCGAACTCGCCTACCTTAGTGGAAACGACTGCGCTCTCACCAGCTCGACATGAGAAAACTTGCCATTTCACCGCTGGCGCCAGCCGAACGGGACCCACCGCGGGAACCTCATGCTGGAACGTTGTCCCATCACTCATGATGATGACGATATCTTGTTTCCGATTGGAAACGTGACTACCTTACCAATCTGCCCGGTGATGGCAAGTCATCGTCGGCGCCGCCACCATGCAAGGTGGGATCGACCCGCAGCCAGGCCGCGTCGCGAGCGGCGACGGGAGGCTGCAGCGTGATATCAGGCGTCTCACCGCTGGACGATTGACACGAACTCGGCCACGCTTAGCGGACGGTCAGGGCATGTGTGCGATAGGCCAGGCAAAAAAACGCCCGTCGAGACGCCAGGGACTCGTCAACAACTCGCAATAGCGGTACGATTCCCGAAACAGAAAACCTTTTCTTATAGGAAAAACTATGAGCTCCATTCCCGCGAACCTGCGCTATACAGAAAGCCACGAATGGGTCCAGGACAATGGTGACGGCACCGTCACCATCGGCATCACCGATCACGCCCAACAGGCGCTTGGCGATGTGGTGTTCGTCGAGCTTCCGGAAGTCGGACGCTCGCTCGACACCGGCGATGAATTCGGTGTCATCGAATCGGTCAAGGCTGCCTCGGATCTGTACGCGCCGCTGGCCGGTGAAGTCGTCGAGATCAACGAGAGCCTCGAGGATGCCCCGGAAACCGTCAACGAGTCTCCCTACGACGACGGCTGGATCCTCAAGCTCAAGCTGGCCGATTCCACCGGCCTGGATGATCTGCTTGACGCCGATGCCTATACACAACGTGCCGAGGCCGAGGAAGATTGATCTCGCGGGCGGCGGAAGCCCCCGCCCGCATCGCCTTGCGCCATAACTCACACAGGATCTGGCCCGCCACGTCATCGAGCGCTGCTCGAGCACGTACCGGGCCCGGTCCAGGGCCTGACCGTCCCGCCACTTCACAGGGTGTCCCATGGCAGTAGAAAAACGCCGGCTTGCCGACCTGGCCAGTCATGATGCATTCGTCCATCGTCACAACGGGCCCGATCAGGACGATGTCCTGCGCATGCTCGAGACCCTCGACGTCGACAGCGTCGAGGCACTGATCGGCAAGACCCTCCCGGCAGGCATACGCCTGGATCGCGAGCTGGATCTCGACCATCCGAAGGGCGAAGCCGAGGCGCTGGATTACCTCAGGCGCCTGGCGCGTCAGAACAAGGTGTTCAAGACCTACATCGGCCAGGGATACTACGGCACTCACACCCCCGCCGTGATCGCCCGCAACGTGCTCGAGAACCCGGGCTGGTACACCGCCTACACCCCCTATCAACCGGAAATTTCCCAAGGGCGTCTCGAGGGGCTGCTCAACTTTCAGCAGATGGTAATGGACCTCACCGGCCTGGACCTGGCCAATGCCTCCCTGCTCGACGAGGCGACGGCCGCCGCCGAGGCCATGGCGCTGTGTCGTCGTGCCAACAAGAAGGCCAAGTCCGAGCGTTTCTTCGTCGCCGACGACGTTCTGCCGCAGACGGTGGATGTGCTGCGCACCCGAGCCGACTACTTCGGCATCGAGCTGGTCATCGACAGCGCCGAGCGCGTGACGGACCATGAAACTTTCGGTGCCCTCTTCCAGTATCCGGGAGAGACGGGGCGGGTACATGACCTTGCCACCCTGATCGAGGCTACTCACCGGCAGGGGGCCATGGCCTGCGTGGCCGCGGACCTGATGAGCCTCGCACTGCTCAAGGAGCCCGGCGCGCTGGGCGCCGACGTGGTGGTCGGCAACTCGCAGCGCTTCGGCGTGCCGATGGGCTACGGCGGCCCTCATGCGGCCTTCTTCGCCACCTCGGACAAGCACAAGCGCTCCATCCCCGGCCGTATCATCGGCGTATCGAAGGACAGCCGGGGCCAGCTCGCCCTGCGCATGGCGATGCAGACCCGGGAGCAGCACATCCGTCGCGAGAAGGCGACGTCCAACATCTGCACTGCCCAGGCGCTACTGGCCAACATGGCGGGCTTCTACGCGGTCTACCATGGCGCGGAGGGGTTGCGCACCATCGCCACGCGCATCCATCGCCTGACGACCATTCTCGCCGAGGGTCTCAAGCGCAAGGGCCTGCAACTGGCTCACGACAGCTGGTTCGACACCCTGACCCTGGTGGGTGCCGACGCGGGCAAGATTCACGGCCGCGCCCTGACCCACGAGATCAACCTGCGCATGCACAGGGACGGACGCATCGGCATCAGCCTCGACGAGACCACCACGGCGGCCGACCTGGCCGTGCTCTTCGACGTGCTGCTGGACGAAGAGCACGATCTTTCGGTCAGCGCCCTCGACGACGAGATCGTGGCGGCGGGAACCACAGGCATCCCCGAGGGCTATGCCCGCGAAAGCGATTTCCTGACACATCCCACCTTCAAGCGCTACCGTAGCGAAACCGAGATGCTGCGCTACTTGAAGCGCCTGGAAAACCGCGACCTGTCCCTGACCCATGCCATGATCCCGCTGGGCTCCTGCACCATGAAGCTCAACGCCACCAGCGAGATGATTCCCATCACCTGGCCCGAATTCGCCCACATGCATCCCTTCGCCCCGGCGGAGCAGGCGGTGGGTTACAAGCAGATGATCGATGAACTATCGGCGTTTCTGGTCGAGATCACCGGCTACGACCATATCTCCATGCAGCCCAATTCCGGTGCGCAGGGAGAATACGCCGGCCTGCTGGCGATACGCCGCTACCAGGCCGCCCAAGGGCAGGGTCACCGCGATATCTGCCTGATACCCAGTTCGGCACATGGCACCAACCCTGCTTCCGCCGCCATGGCCCAGATGAAGGTGGTGGTGGTCGAGTGCGACAAGGACGGCAATATCGACCTCGCCGACCTGCGCCACAAGGCGGAGCAGCACAGCGATGCGCTGTCTGCCATCATGATCACCTACCCCTCCACCCATGGCGTCTTCGAGGAGGCGGTGCGCGAGACCTGCGAGATCGTGCACGAGCATGGCGGCCAGGTGTACATCGACGGCGCCAACATGAACGCGCAGGTAGGCATTTGCCGCCCCGGCGACTTCGGCGGCGACGTCTCGCATCTCAACCTGCACAAGACCTTCTGCATCCCGCACGGCGGTGGCGGACCGGGCATGGGACCGATCGGCGTCAAGGCGCACCTGGCGCCCTTCGTCTCCAACCACGTGGTGACGCCCATTGCCGGGGTCCGGGAAGCGTGCGGCGCAGTGGCTGCCGCCGCCTTCGGCAGCGCCTCGATCCTGCCGATCTCCTGGGCCTACATCAAGATGATGGGGGCCCGCGGCCTGCGCGAAGCCACGGAACTGGCCATTCTCAACGCCAATTACATCGCCAGGCGTCTCGAACAGCACTACCCCGTACTGTACAAGGGGCTCAACGGTACCGTGGCGCACGAGTGCATCATCGACATTCGCCCGCTCAAGCAGGCCTCGGGCATCAGCGAGGAGGATATCGCCAAGCGCCTGATGGACTACGGCTTCCATGCACCAACCATGTCCTTCCCGGTGCCCGGCACACTGATGATAGAGCCGACGGAATCCGAGTCACGCTACGAGATCGACCGTTTCTGCGATGCCATGATTGCCATCCGCGAGGAGATCGAGAGGATCGAGAGTGGCGAATGGCCCGCCGATGACAATCCATTGGTGAACGCGCCGCATACCATGGCCGACCTGATGGACGAGCGCTGGGCACGCCCCTACTCGCGGAAACTGGGCGCCTTCCCCTCGGAGCATGTCCAGACGGCCAAGTACTGGCCGGCGGTCAACCGGGTGGACAACGTCCAGGGAGATCGCCAGCTGATCTGCTCCTGCCCGAGCATCGAGGCCTATCGCGATTGACCCTTCCCCCGTGGCCTGGGCCACGGGGCTTCCCACTTTCCCACTCCACTTCATTGATCGAAGTGGGGTCCCTCGGGAAATCCATACAGGGTGTTGCGTCGCTGCTGGCGGAAATCGTCGAGCAATTGCGTATAGCGCCTGGGCATGTCCGCGCCCGCCAGGGTGACGACGTGCAAGGTTTCGTAGACGGGGCTTGTCAATGTCAGTTCCTTGACCTGGCGCTGCCAGGGCGATGTCTCGAGGACAAGCCGGGAAATCACCGTAAAGCCGAGCCCCCTCGCCACCGCATCCAGCACCATGCTCACCTCATTGGTGAAGCCCTGCCTGGGGAAGTGGTTCATGGAGCGGAATTCATCGCTGAAATTGGCCCTCAGCAGCTGGCTGGCGTAGTCGGCCCCTCCGGGATAATCGATGAAGCCCAGCGCGACCAATTCGCTTAGCGAGGTGCCGGCAAAATCGGCCGGGACAAGCAGGCACAGCGGCTCCCGGTACCAGGGGGTATAAGCAAGGTCCGGGTGCTTCACCGTCTCCGTGGCAATCCCCAGATCGTAACGACCGGCCAGCACGTCCTGCACGATATCGCTGTTGAAGGCAAAGCCGTAGCTCACCGTCAACCCGGGATGCATCTGCTGATAACCGAGAAGAAAGGGGTAGAACATGAGCCCCACGCTCCCGGGAGAGACGATCCGACAATCGCCGGAGTCGAGGGAATCATTGTCGAGCGAATGACGAAAATGCTCATGCTCGGCAAACAGCCTGAGTGCATAGTCGTAGGCGCGGCGCCCCGCCTCGGTCAGCGTGAAGCGGCGCCCATGACGGTTGAGCAATGGCTTGTCCAGGTACTGTTCCAGCTTGCGTATATGCTGACTGACGCCAGGCTGAGTCATCTCCAGGCGCTGTGCCGTCAGGGTGAAGCTGCCGGTTTCCACCAGGGTGATGAAGGTGCGAAAGTACTGGGCATTGAACATGGAACGTCGAGTTCACTCGGTGCTGATTCTGTCGCTTGGCACGCCCGCAGGCGCCTTGGAGGCAGCAGATAAATGGCAAGATTCGTGGCATACCGTCTTCCACCTGGCCATCCCGCTCGACAAAGCTTATCAGACAATCTCTGGCCACGCAGCGCTGCGGGATGGGCAGCAGCGTGATAGCATCGCCACGATAGATATCACTCACCCCGGAGAGCCTCGATTACCATGCCCGACCCCTTTGCCCAGCGTGCCGAGACCCTTCATCGCACCCTGCTCGACATGGAGCGTGATGCCGCGGAAGAGGATCTTTTCGCCATCGGTTACATGATTCCTCAGATCGGTC
Organism: Modicisalibacter ilicicola DSM 19980; assembly: GCF_900128925.1. Taxonomy (GTDB): domain Bacteria; phylum Pseudomonadota; class Gammaproteobacteria; order Pseudomonadales; family Halomonadaceae; genus Modicisalibacter; species Modicisalibacter ilicicola. The sequence goes on along the minus strand of NZ_FQUJ01000005.1, from coordinate 152,286 downwards.
TGGTCCTGGAGATGGCCGAATACGACCCGAGCGAGGTCGAGGCCGAGGATTTCGATGCCACCTATTGGCAATGGCTGGAATCGACATTCGCGGAGGATGGCATGAGCGACGAGGATCGCTCGCGTATCGAACAACTCTGGGAAGGCGCCCGCGACCACTCTGCCGCCTGATGCCCCACATGGAAACCAAGATGACCGAAACCCATTCCGCCACGACGTCTCCCGAGGGGAGCCTTGAGGTCCTCTCCCAGCATGAGGTCAACCGCCTGCGCGACACCTCTGCCAACGGCTTGCATGACATCCTGCGTCGCTGCGCCCTGGCCGTACTCAACTGCGGCAACCCGACCGATGACGGCCTGGCCGTGATGAACACCTATCGCGACTTCGACATCGAAGTGCTGCAGCAGGACCGGGGCATCCGGCTCAAGCTGACCAATGCCCCGGCCGAAGCCTTCGTGGACGGCCGGATGATCCGTGGCATCCGCGAACACCTCTCTGCGGTGCTGCGAGACATCGTCTACGTGTTTAACGAGATCCAGCAGCATCCTCGCTTCGACCTGACCTCGAGCGAAAGCATCACCAACGCGGTCTTCCATATCCTGCGCAATGCCGGAACACTCAACTCCTCCCGGGAACCGAGCCTGGTGGTATGCTGGGGCGGCCACTCCATTTCACGCGAGGAGTACGACTACTCCAAGGGTGTCGGTTACCAGCTGGGGCTGCGCGACCTGGACATCTGCACCGGATGCGGTCCCGGCGCCATGAAGGGGCCGATGAAGGGCGCCAATGTGGCGCACGCCAAGCAGCGCCGCAAGCGCGGTCGCTATCTGGGGATTTCCGAACCCGGCATCATCGCTGCCGAATCTCCCAACCCGATCGTCAACGAACTCGTCGTCATGCCCGACATCGAGAAGCGTCTGGAGGCCTTCATCCGTGTCGGCCACGGCATCATCGTCTTCCCCGGGGGCGTCGGCACCGCCGAGGAGATTCTCTACCTGCTGGGCATCCTGCTGCACCCCAGCAATGCACAGATCCCCTTCCCGATCATCTTTACCGGCCCGCAAAGCGCCGCCGATTACTTCCAGCGCATCGACGAGTTCCTGACCTACACCCTGGGCGAGGAGGCTAGCCAGCGCTATCGGATCATCATCGACGACCCCATCGAAGTCGCCAGGGCCATGCGAAGGGGGATCGAGGAGGTCACCGAGTTCCGTCGCGCCCATGACGACGCCTTCTACTTCAACTGGCGACTGAATGTCCAGCCGGACTTCCAGCAGACCTTCGAACCCACACACGAGGCCATGGCGGCCCTGGCCCTGCACCGCGAGCAGCCAATTCATGAACTGGCCGCCAACCTGCGTCGCGCCTTCTCCGGCATCGTTTCCGGTAACGTCAAGGAGCCGGGTATTCGTGCCATCGAAGCGCGAGGGCCCTTCCGTCTGCATGCGGAACCCGAACTCATGGCACGCCTGGATGCCCTGCTCAGTTCCTTCGTGATTCAGGAGCGCATGAAACTGCCGGGCAGTCATTACGTGCCCTGCTACACCCTGGAATGACCTCGTCCCTTCTCCCCACGCGAGGGCCGGGAAACCGGGCCTCACGGCCCCTGCTCGGCCCTCGCCGATCAGTGCCAGGCGCCACGCTGCCGCCACCCCATGCTCAACGCATGCAGCAGCAGTCCGAGAGTGGCGCCGTGGGACAGCAGCAATAATTCGTTCAGGCCACTGGTGAACAGCTGCCAGAGGGCCACCAACACGCCTCCGAGCAGCAGCATGATCGTCAGGCGGGTCAACAGGCCCGGCACCCGTCGACGCTGCTCCGTTGCCAACATGCGCCACGAGAGGAAGGCGACCGTGGCGACGGCGACGAAAGCCAGCAGGATCAATATCAGTCGCCCCTGGTGGCCATTGACGAGGTAACGTGGCAGCGTCGCGAGGATCGCCACCAGCACCCCCGCCATCACACTGAGCCGTTCAGGCGTCGCTGGGGTAGCCATGATGCAAAGTTCCTAGTCCGTCGGCATTTCAGGTGCGAGACAGTTCCTGCTCGGCGATCCACGCCTCGACCCAGGGTACCGCCTCGTCGTCGGCCATGAAGGTTTCCATCGCATCCACCTCCAGGCGCTCTCCGAGCCGCACGGCGCCATGCTCCTCGAGCAGTGCATCCAGCGCACGCCCTGCTCCGCAGAAGGTATCGCCGTAGGAGCTGTCTCCCAGGGCGATCAGTCCGTAGCGCAGGTGACTCAGATCCGGGCCTTGCTCGGCAATGTCCCGGGCCAGCGCGGCGAAGTTGCCCGGATAATCGCCACTGCCCGTGGTGGAAATGCAGAACAGCGCCAACGCCGCCGACGGCTCGGCCAGATCCTCGAGGGTGGGCTGTTCATGGATGGTCACCGCATAGCCGACATCCTCGAACAACGGCTTGACCTGCTCGGCCACGTCCAGGGAGCCACCGTACATGGTGGCGACAAAGATCTTGAGCGTAGACATGAGACTCATTCGTCTGAGAAATTTGCCGAGATATTAGCATGTAAACGGTGCCTCGCCCATGCAGCCCCCGAGACACCGCTCCCCTTCGCATGCGCAGCCCCCTTTCCGGCCGTTATACTGGGCGCCTCATCGCATGGAGGGAATCATGGAGAACACATTCGAAGCCTGGATCACGCCACTGATGATCGGAGGGCTGATACTTTTCATGTGCTTCATCATCTGGGACCTGGCTCGCAAGTCCAATGCCGGCAAGTTCGGTACCGTCATGCTGTTCATCGTGCTGGGCGCAGGGATGCTGGGATTCGCCATCAAGACGGTGATCACCGAGCTGCTCGAGAAGGGCAGCGCCATGTAGTGCCGTAGAGGACTACCCATACGCCGACGCCACCCCGTGGGGTGGCGTCGGCGTACGAGAGGAGTGAGCAAAATTCAGGTGCCGGCACTCTGAAGCGGAGCTTGCCGGGAAAAATCCTCGACCCGCGCCTTGAGCTTCTGCCCCGGGCGAAAGGTGACCACGCGGCGTGCCGAGATGGGAATTTCTTCGCCGGTCTTGGGATTGCGTCCCGGACGCTCGCCCTTGTCGCGCAGATCGAAATTGCCGAACCCTGATAGCTTGACCTGCTCGTTCTCGCGCAGGCAGCCGCGAATCTCCTCGAAGAAGGCTTCCACCATCGTCTTCGCCTCACGCTTCGAGAACCCCAGCTCGCTATGCAGGTGTTCTGCCAACTCCGCCTTGGTCAACGCACCCATAACCATGCCCTCGTTCAGGATGTCGACGTTCAGCCTCGCAGTTCGGCGCCGAAGCGCTGGCGGGACTCGGTGACGATCGCATCGATTAACTGGTTGATTTCCTCGTCATTAAGCGTGCGCGATGGATGTTGCCAGGTCAAGCCCAGGGCCACACTCTTCTTGCCCTTGACAACCCCGCCCCCTTGATAGACATCGAACAGGCGCAGGTCGGAGAGCCATTCGCCCGCCCGCTTGCGCAGCGTGTCGAGCAATGCCTGGACCGGCACCTCCTCGTCCACCACCAGCGCCAGGTCACGACGCACCTCGGGAAAGCGCGACAGTGCGGCGAAGCTCGGCAGACGCCCCTCGGTCAGGGCATCAAGACGCACCTCGAAGACGAAGACCTCGAGCTTGATTCCCAGTTCGGCACGTACCGCGGGATGCAGCGCCCCCAGCCACCCCACGGCTTCGCCACGGTGGAACACTCTGGCACTCTGGCCCGGGTGCAACGCCGGATGCTCCGCCGGTTCGAACCGCCAGGCTGCCGCATCACCGCCCACGCTCGACAGGCTTTCCACGTCCCCCTTGAGGTCGAAGAAATCCACGCCTTCGCTGCGGGCCGCCCAGCCTTCGGGATCGCGAGCGCCGCATATCGCACCACCGAGCATGGCCGTCTGCTCCACGCTATCGAGGTCGCCGCGAAACACCAGGCCGGTCTCGAACAGCCGGATACGCGTCTGCTGGCGGTTGAGGTTGTGCATCAGCGCCTTGATGAGTCCCGGAAACAGGCTCGCCCGCATGACGGCCATGTCGCTGGAAATCGGGTTGGCCAGCCGCGGGGCACTCTCGCCCGGTGCCAGCAGCGCCTGCAGTTCCGGCGAGACGAAGCTGTAGCTGATGGCCTCCTGATAGCCGCGGGCCACCAGCTGGCGCCGCAGACGCGCCAGGGGCGGCCGACTCTCGCCATCGGCCCTGAGCGCCAGTCGGGCGGCCGGGCGGCGTACCGGCAACCGATTGTAGCCATGGATACGCGCCAACTCTTCGATCAGATCCTCCTCGATGGCGATATCGAAGCGCCAACTCGGGACCGTGACCTGCCAGGCACCGTCGCCATTCGCGACGACTTGCATGCCGAGACGCTCAAGAATCTCGACCACCTCCGCACCGGGCAGCACGAGGTTCAGACACTGCTCGAGTCTTGCCGCACGCAGCGGCACCTGGCGCTCCACGGGAAGATGATCGGGACTCGCGGTCTCGCTGAGCGGGCCTGGCTCGCCTCCGGCGATCTGAATCAAGAGCGCCGTGGCCCGTTCCGCCGCCTGACGGGCCAGTTCAGGATCGACCCCGCGCTCGAAACGGTGCGAGGCATCGGTGTGCAAGCCATAGGAGCGCGCCTGCCCGGCGATGGCCAAGGGCGAAAAGAAGGCCGACTCGAGGAACACGTCGCGTGTCTGCGGGTTGACACCGGAGTGCTCGCCGCCCATCACCCCGGCGATCGCCAGGACCTTGGCGGTATCGGCGATGACCAGCGTGCCCTCACGCAATGCGATGTCCTGACCGTCGAGCAGCACCAGACGTTCGCCTTCGCGCGCGGTACGCACCTCGACGGCCTCATGCAGGTTGGCCAGATCGAAGGCGTGCAACGGCTGACCCAGCTCGAGCATCACATAGTTGGTGACATCGACCACCGCATCGATGGAGCGCACCCCGCCACGCCGCAGCCGTTCGATCATCCACAACGGCGTCTGGGCCGTGACATCGATATTGCGGATCACCCGGCCGACATAGCGCGGGCACTGCTCGGGTGCGCTGACGCGTACCGGGAAGACGGCATCATGCGCCGCCGGCAACGGTGCCAGATCAGGCTCCTGCAACGGCAAGCGATTGAGCACCCCGACTTCCCGCGCCAGGCCTTTCACGCTCAGGCAGTCACCGCGATTGGGGGTCAGGTCGACCTCGATGGTCGTGTCGTCGAGCATCATCCAGGCCCGCAGATCCTCGCCTGTCGGGGCGCCCGTCGGCAACTCCAGGATGCCTGGCGAGGTCTCCTCTTCCAGGCCCAGTTCCGAGGCGGAACAGATCATGCCTCGGGATTCGACACCACGCAGCTTGGCCTTGCGAATCTTGAAGTCGCCCGGCAGCGTCGCGCCGACCCGGGCGAATGGCACCTTCTGTCCGACCGCCACATTGGGCGCGCCACACACCACCTGGGGTGTGTCGCCGGAACCGTCGTCGACCCGGCACACGCTGAGCTTGTCGGCATCCGGATGCGGTTCCTTGCCGACGACCTCGGCGACGAAGACGCCATCGAATCTTGCCGCGACCGCCTCCACGGCATCCACCTCGAGGCCGGCCATGGTGATCTGGTCGGCCAGCGCCTGGGTCGAGAGCGTCGGCGATACCCATTCGCGCAGCCACTGTTCGGAAAATTTCATCTTTCTTACCCGTATCCTTTGAGCGGTTTAGGCGAACTGGCGCAGAAAACGCAGGTCGTTGTCGAAGAACAGGCGCAGGTCGTTGACGCCATAACGCAGCATGGCGAGGCGCTCGGCCCCCATGCCGAAGGCAAAGCCGGTGTAGCGCTCGGCATCGATCCCCGAATGGCGAAACACTTCCGGATGCACCATGCCGCAGCCCATCACTTCCAGCCAACCGCTATGGGAACAGACGCGGCAACCGTCGCCGTTGCACATCACGCACTGGATATCGACCTCGGCGGAGGGCTCGGTGAAGGGGAAATAGGAAGGCCGGAAACGCACCGACAACGCGTCGCGCTCGAAGAACGCCTTGAGAAAGTCCTCGATGGTGCCCTTGAGATCGGCGAAGCTCACGTCCTCGTCGATCAGCAGCCCTTCGACCTGGTGGAACATCGGGGTATGGGTCAGATCCGAATCGCTGCGATAGACACGGCCAGGACAGACGATGCGGATGGGAGGCGCCTGGGACTCCATGGTCCGAACCTGTACCGGCGACGTGTGGGTGCGCAGCAGCCGGGTGGCATCGAAGTAGAACGTATCGGCCATGCCGCGAGCCGGGTGGTGTGCCGGGATATTGAGGGCCTCGAAGTTATGATAATCGTCCTCGATCTCGGGACCCACCGCGACATCGAAGCCGATGCGCGTGAACAGGCCTTCGATACGCTCCAGGGTGCGTGTCACGGGGTGCAGCCCTCCACTCGACTGGCCACGCCCCGGCAGCGTCACATCGATGCGCTCCTCGGTGAGACGCGCGTCGAGGGCGGCCTGCTCGAGTTCCCGCTTGCGCGCCTCTAGCTCACCGCTGAGCTGCTGCTTGGCCTGGTTGATCCGCTCGCCCGCCTGAGGCCGCTGCTCGGGAGAGAGCTTGCCCAGCCCCTTGAGCAGGGTCGTTATCTCACCTTTCTTGCCAAGATACTCCACGCGGACCGCATCCAGGGCGGACACATCCTTGGCCTCGGCGATAGCGGCACGAGCCTCGGCGACCAGGCTGGGGAGATGATCCATCCATTACTCCAATAAAGTCCATGTCGCAGACCGCCTTTTACTGCGGTCAAAAAAACAGGGGAAGAGCGGCTGCTCTTCCCCTGCAACGTTCACGATGACGCCGGTCACTCATCGCAACCGAACGCATCACTTACTGAGCAGCCTTGGCCTTCTCGACGATGGCGGCAAAGGTGGCCTTTTCATGAACGGCGAGATCGGCCAGCACCTTGCGGTCGATTTCGATGCCTGCCTGCTTGAGACCGGCAATGAAACGGCTGTAGGACAGGCCATTCTGGCGTGCCGCGGCGTTGATACGTGCGATCCACAGGGCGCGAAACTGGCGCTTGCGCTGCCGACGGTCACGGTAGGCGTACTGCCCTGCCTTGATGACCGCCTGCTTGGCGACGCGGAACACGCGAGACCGGGCGCCGTAGTAGCCCTTGGCCTGCTTCATGATCTTCTTGTGACGACGACGTGCGACGACGCCGCGCTTGACACGAGTCATAGCTTTCTCCTGACGTTAGGGAATTCGACCGGGCGTTACAGGTTGGGCAGCATGCGCTGAATCAGCGCCTTGTCGGCGTCATGAATCAGTTTGGTGCCGCGCAGCTGACGCTTACGCTTGGTGGACTTCTTGGTCAGGATGTGGCTACGGAAGGACTGCTTGTGCTTGAAGCCATTGGCAGTCTTCTTGAAGCGCTTGGCAGCGCCACTGTTACTCTTGATTTTCGGCATGAGGGAACACTCCACTCGGTTTCTTTAGAAAATCCGTGGCCGATGGCCGCGATACGTTGATCGCAGCCATCCGTTGACTTGCCGGCGGATCACTTCTTCTTGGGGGCAAGGATCATGACCATCTGACGCCCTTCCATCTTGGGAAAGGATTCGACGGTCGCCAGTTCTTCGAGATCCGACGCGATCCGCTCCATCAGCCGGCGGCCGATATCCTGGTGCGCCATTTCACGACCGCGAAAACGCAGCGTGACCTTGCCCTTGTCGCCACCTTCGAGGAAGCGTATCAGGTTCTTGAGCTTCACCTGATAGTCTCCCTCGTCGGTGCCAGGCCGGAATTTTACCTCCTTGACCTGGATCTGCTTGGTCTTCTTCTTCTGAGCGGCTTTCTGCTTCTTCTGCTCAAAGAGGAACTTGCCGTAATCCATGATCTTGCAGACGATGGGGTCCGCGTTGGAAATCTGGACGAGGTCCAATCCGGCTGCCTCGGCACGTGCCAAGGCCTCGCTGGTCGGAACGACCCCCACCTGCTCGCCATCGCTCTCGATCAGACGAACCTGATCTTCCTGGATTCGGTCATTCATTGGGGGGCGCTTGTCTTGGGGGCGCCCGCGCTGATTATTCCGCTTGATCGTAAAGCCTCCGTTCCGGTTGACGTTGTCGTCAGTCCCGCTCGGCCTCGAGTCGGGCGATCAGTTCCTCCACCTGTAAGGTGCCCAGGTCTTCGCCACTGCGAGTGCGAACGGCCACCGAGTCAGACTCGATTTCCTTGTCACCTACAATCAGCAGGTACGGAACCTTCTGCAACGTATGCTCACGGATTTTAAAGCCGATCTTCTCGTTCCTCAAGTCCGCCTTGACGCGAAGCCCGATTTTCTGCAGCCGGCGTTCGAGTTTCACGGCATAATCGCGCTGGGCATCGGTGATGGTGAGCACCACCGCCTGCTGAGGTGCCAGCCACAGCGGCAACGCCCCGGCGTAGTGCTCGATCAGAATACCCAGGAAGCGCTCGAAGGAACCCAGAATCGCGCGGTGCAGCATGACCGGGGTCTTGCGTGCGCCATCTTCGTCGACATACTGGGCGCCAAGGCGCCCGGGCAGGTTGAAGTCGAGCTGCAGCGTGCCGCATTGCCAGACACGATTGAGGCAGTCGCGCAGCGAAAACTCGATCTTGGGGCCGTAGAAGGCGCCTTCTCCCGGCAGCAGCTCCCACTCCAGGCCCGAGGCATCCAGGGCCTGGGCCAGCCCCTTCTCGGCCCGTTCCCAGTTTTCCGGCTCACCCACATAGGAGTCGGGACGCGTGGAAAGCTTGAGCTCGACATCCTCGAAGCCCAGATCGCGATAGACCTGAAGCGTCAACTGGATGAAGGCTTCCGCCTCGGACTGAATCTGGGCCTCGCTGCAGAAGATATGCGCGTCATCCTGGGTGAAGGCTCGAACCCGCATCAGGCCATGCAGCGAGCCGGACGGCTCGTTACGGTGGCAGCTACCGAACTCGGCCAGGCGCAGGGGCAGATCGCGATAGCTCTTTAGGCCCTGATTGAAGACCTGCACGTGCCCCGGGCAGTTCATCGGCTTGACCGCGAAGTCACGCTTCTCCGACTCAGTGACGAACATCAGTTCGGAGTAGTGCCCCCAGTGCCCGGACTTCTTCCACAGCGACAGGTCGATCACCTGGGGGGTCTTGATCTCCTGATAGCCATGCTCACGCTGAACCCGGCGCATGTACTGTTCGAGGGCCTGGTAGATGGTCCAGCCATTGGGGTGCCAGAAGACCATGCCCGGCGCCTCTTCCTGCAGGTGGAACAGGTCCATGCGCTTGGCCAGCTTGCGATGATCGCGCTTCTCGGCCTCCTCGAGGCGCTTGAGATAGGCCTTGAGCTGCTTGTTGTCCGGCCAGGCGGTGCCGTAGATGCGCGTGAGCATCGGGTTGCCGGCATCGCCGCGCCAGTAGGCGCCGGCCAGCTTGGTCAGCTTGAATGCCTTGAGGTGTCGAGTGTTCGGCACATGGGGGCCGCGACACATGTCGACATATTCTTCGTGGTGATACAGGCGAATGGTCTCGCCTTCGTCGATCCCTCTCACGATCTCCTGCTTGTACGGCTCGTCACGGTGCAGGAAGGCCAGCATCGCCTGATCGCGATCGACGTATTCGCGCACCACGTCATAGCCCTTGTCGATCAACTCCTTCATGCGCCGCTCGATCGCGGCGAGATCCTCCGGGGTCACCGAACGACCGAAGTCGATATCGTAGTAGAAGCCATCCTCGATCACCGGCCCGATCGCCATCTTGGCCTCGGGATAGAGCTGCTTGACGGCGTGGCCGATCAAGTGAGCGCAGGAGTGGCGAATGATTTCGAGCCCTTCGTCGTCCCGGGCAGTGAGGATGGCGACCTCGGCATCATGATCGATGACATCCGCCGCATCGACGGGCACGCCGTCGATCTTGCCACCCACGCAGGCCTTGGCCAGGCCAGGGCCGATGGACTCGGCCAGCTGCATGATCGTCGGGGGTTCTTCGAAGGTTCGTTGGCTGCCATCCGGCAGGGTCACAATGGGCATGAAAAAAGCGTCCTTGAGCGCAGTGGTGCTCCATACCAGGGAGCACGTATCGCAGGAGAATAGCGAAATTGACGATGGCCTCCACGTCCTCTGCCTAGCCAGCACGAACCGCTGCCCTCTCGGATCAGCGCTCGTGAGACAGTGCTAGACACGCAGAATGCGAGGGCCGAAACATTAGCAGTCGCCGGCTACCGGCGTCCATACCCGATCGCGTCCACGATCGGCCCATGGCGCACCTGGCACACCTGTGATCGATAAAAAAGGGGCGCCCCGAGGCACCCCTTCCATGACTGCCGAATACTTTCGGCAAGCGCGACCTGGCGCTTACTGCTCCCACTCGCCGAGTTCGACACGGCGGTTTTTCGCGCGTCCAGCCTCGGTTTCGTTGGTGGCGATCGGCTGTTCCTCGCCGTAGCCGATGGCCTGCATGCGGCTCTCGGCGATGCCCCGAGACGCCAGGTACTCCTTCACGGAGTTGGCGCGGCGCTGGGACAGATCCTTGTTGTAGGCGTCGGAGCCAACGGAGTCGGTGTGCCCTTCGAGGCGCACGCGAACGTTCTCGTTGCCACGCAGCTTGTCGGCGACGCCATTGAGAATCTGTTCAGCGTTGGCAGTCAGCTTGGCGGAATCGAACTCGAAGTTGACGTCTTCGAGCACCACGTCGTCTTCGCAGCCAAGTGCATTGACCTCGGCACCCGCCGGGGTGTTCGGGCACTGGTCCATGTAGTCCGGCACGCCGTCACCGTCGGAATCGAGCGGGCAGCCGGAGGCATTGACTTCGACACCCGCCGGAGTCCCGGGGCACTCGTCCTTGTAGTCGGGCACGCCATCACCGTCGGTGTCGAGCGGGCAGCCGTTGGCATCCACTGCCACGCCTGCCGGCGTGCCTGGGCATTGATCGCGGTCATCCGGGACGCCATCGCCATCGCTGTCGCCTACCCGGCTGGAATAGTCGCTGCACAGCAGGGCGCCAGCAGTCGCGCCGGCCACACCGCCCAGCGCCGCTCCGTCGTCCTCGTCCGACTCGCCGCTGGTCGCATAACCGATGCCACCGCCGATCAAGCCGCCGGCCAGGCCACAGACGAAAGGTGTCTGGTACCAGGCCTTGTCACCGCTGTCGCTACTCATCGAGGACTGACCGCCGGAGCTGGCGCAGCCTGACAGACCGACCACCAAAGCAGAACCGAGTAGCAAGCCAGTTGTTGATTTCTTCATGTAAGACTCCTTCCTTATTCACAACGCTAGTCGCAACGCAACTTTACTTTTTGGATCCACCATCAAGGTCCGATCAGGAGGCGAAATGGATGCCTCTCATCCTTCCCCCGGAAAAGAAAGCACATTTGGCCTTTTCGAGCCAGTGCTTTCCCGCCATCGTCGCCATGGGTATCAACGATGTATTTCTACTGCCACGACTCCTGAATTGATCCGTCTCGAATAGCAGACACTTTGCGAGTCAAACTTAATTAATAAGTTCTTACAAGGCTGCAGAATTCTCGGCAATTATGCAAGGTGATGATCCACGAGCCCACAAAAAATGCTAACGCCAGTTTCCAGCACTGAATCAGGAAAGTCGTACTCGGGATGATGCAAGGGCTTGCAGTCCTCGCCTGCCCCAAGGGTGAACATCGCTCCTTGACAAAGAGCACTGATGGCACCGAAATCCTCGGACCAGCGATGCGCCGATTCAAGAGTGTCCAGGGGCAAGCCGAGCCTCTCGACGACCTTCTCGACGGCCTCGACGGCTTGCGGCGCATTGATGCTCGCCGTGAACATGTCGCGCCAGTCTATCTCGACCCCCAGATCCGACTCCTCGGCCTCGGATCGCACCAGGGCGATAGCGGCTTCGGCAAGGGCGCACATCATCTCGTCGCTGGCGGTGCGAAGCGTCGCCATGACCTCGGCTTGCCCCGGGGAGGTGCCAAAGGAGACCTCACCGAGCCGGGCATGTATCAAGGTCACCATGACCAGGCCATGATCGTCCGGCAACTGCTGGGGCAGGCGCTTGAGACCTTGCAGGATACGGCACATCGCCATGGCCGGGCTGCGCCCCTGCTCGGGGTGTGCGGCATGGGAGCAGAGCCCGTTGAGGCGCACGACCAAGCCCCGCGAGGCGCAGGTGAAGGCGCCGGCACGCAGCGACACCTCCCCGACAGGGCGGCCAGGCAGATTGTGTAGCGCATAGGCATGGTCCGGTCGAATGTCGGCGAAGCCCTGCGCATCGACGATGCGTCGAGCACCGTCCCCCGTCTCTTCGGCGGGTTGAAACAGCAGCACCACCTCCCCCCGGCGCGGACGCGCATCGGCCAGCCGCTTTGCGACTCCCAGCAGCATGGCCATATGCCCGTCATGGCCACAGCTATGGGCCACATGAGGCAAAGTGGAACGCCAGGCCCTCTCGCCTTGCTCATCGATGGGCAAGCCGTCGAGTTCGGCCCGCAACAGCACCCGAGGGCCCGGTGCATGACCACGAAACACACCTGCCACGCCCTGCCCGCCCAGATGCCGGATCACCCGATCGGCACCCGCTTCGTCGAGCCAGGCGGCTATGCGTTCGGCCGTCATGGCCTCGCACCCGGAGAGTTCGGGCGTGGCATGCAGGGCATGACGCAGGTCGGCCAGGGAGGCATCGAGCAAGGAAAGAGACATCAAGCAACTCCAGGGAAGAAACGACTATCAGTGCAAGCTGGCCGGCCAGCGCCGCTTGAAATCGATGACGCCATCAGCCGCCGCGAGAATGCTGTCGCGGAGATCGTCTTCTACCTCCAGGCGTTGACGATCCTCCTCGAGACGTTCCCGAGGCGTCAGCGATTGTCGAGCCGAATGTGTGTGCAGGTGGGCAGTGCGCTGGTGCACCTGATCGAAAGGTTGGAAGATCGATCGCTCGAGCAATGCCGGGTCGATGATCTCGAGCAGCACCTTGCAGCGCAGGCTGCCCTCGGTCAGGTCCACCTGCTCGGCGAGCATCGCTCTGGCGATCATGTCGAGACTTTCCAGGCAGTTGTCGTTGGCCCGCCGCACTTCCTCCTCGCGAAACGCCTGTCGCCGCCTGACCTCTCGCCATAGCGTCCACGCGTAGCCGGCCAATCCGAGAACTACCGCCAGCGCCAAAGCCAGCAACAACCAGGCCGTCACTTCGCTCATGGGCTCTCCTGAAACGAACTAGGTTGACGGCAGTATACGTGCCCATGGCCAGCGCCCCAACCGCCGCTTCTCATATGGATCACCAATTTGGTCTACTGTGTAGTGGAATCCCTACCCTGTCAGCCCAGCAATCTCGAGGTCATGCATGTCGACACCGACTCGGAGCCCGGATGAATCCAATACCAGTCCCTCCACTGCCGCCCGCATCGGCCTCTGGCTGGGGCCGCTCTGGGTAGTGATGGTCCTGACGCTGCCCGCCCCTGCCGGCATGTCGGAGCCAGCCTGGGCCTGTGCCGGCCTGGCCCTGCTGATGGCCACCTGGTGGGCCACCGAAGCCATTCCCATCCCTGCCACCGCTCTCCTGCCCTTGCTCCTGGTGCCGGCGCTGGGCATCGGCGAACTCTCGGCGGCGGCACCAAGTTACGCCAATCCGATCATCTTCCTGTTCCTGGGGGGTTTTCTGCTCGGCATCGGCATGCAGCGCTGGAACCTGCACCGGCGCATCGCCTTGAAGGTGCTCCAGGTGGTGGGGCCTCAACCGCGGCGACAGGTGGCGGGCTTCATGCTGGCGACCGGTTTTCTGAGCATGTGGGTGTCCAACACCGCCACCAGCATCATGATGCTGCCGATCGGCATGTCGGTCATCAGCCTGCTGGAAGACAGCGACCCCAAGGAGCTGAATCGCTACGCCACCGCGCTGCTGCTGGCCATAGCCTACTCGGCAAGCATCGGTGGGATCGCCACCTTGATCGGCACGCCGCCCAACGCCCTGCTGGCCGGCTATCTGGCCGACGACCGGGGGATCGACATCGGCTTCGCCCAGTGGATGCTGGTCGGTGTGCCGGTCAGCGTGGTGATGATGGTGGCGGCCTGGTGGTGGCTGACCCGAGGCGGCTTCGCGCTGGGCGACAACAAGGACAGCGCCAGCATGATTCGTGACGAGTTGAGTCAACTGGGGCACATGTCACCGGCCGAGCAGCGCGTCGGCATCGTCTTCCTGCTGGCCGCCTTGAGCTGGGTATTTCGTCCCGTAATCAACGATCTCGGCATTGCCTGGCTTTCGGACACCGGTATCGCCATCGCGGCAGGGCTGCTGCTCTTCCTGCTGCCCAGCGGCAATACCCCGGGAGTCCGTCTGCTCGACTGGGACGAGGCCAAGGAGCTGCCCTGGGGCGTGTTGCTGCTCTTCGGTGGCGGTCTCGCCCTGGCCGGCGTGATCAAGAGTTCGGGACTGGCGGAATGGATCGCCAATCAGCTTTCGCTCTTCGAGGCCCTGCCGCTGATTGCCCTGATCGGCATGGTCGTGCTGGTCATCATCTTCCTTACCGAGCTGACCTCGAATACGGCAACGGCCGCGGCCTTTTTGCCCTTGCTCGGCGCCCTGGCGCTGTCGATGGATGTCTCACCGGTATTGATCACCGTCCCGGCGGCCATCGCGGCAAGCTGCGCCTTCATGATGCCCGTGGCGACACCCCCCAACGCCATTGTCTTCGCCACCGGCCACATGCGGATCCAGTCCATGATCAGTGCCGGTTTCCTGCTCAATCTGGTAGGCAGCGTGGTGGTCACGGGGCTGGCCTATCTGCTGGTCACCACCCTCTGGTGAATCGCCTGTCGCGCAAGAACGCCGCCGGCCATGCCGGCGGCGCTTTCAGCCCGCCCGGGTCAGCACTCAGCCCAGCAGCACCGCATAGTGATCCAGCAACAGCGCTGCGAAGACCCCGAGGATGTAGCGGATCGAGAACCAGAAGGCGGCGATCGGCGCACGCGGGTCATGACCACGCCATACCCGCCAGTTCCAGACCATGAAGCGCACATTCAGCGCGGTGACGCCGGCCAGGTAGACCGGTCCCGCCATGCCGGTGGCGAAGGGCAGCAAGGTAATCGCCACGGTCAGCCAGCCATAGAGCCATATCTGTAATCGGGTGAATGCCTCGCCATGGGTGACCGGCAACATGGGGACCTTGGCCCGGGCGTATTCGTCGCGCTTGTGAATGGCCAAGGCCCAGAAATGCGGCGGTGTCCAGGCAAAGACGATCAGCACCAGCAACAGGGCATCCGGGTGCACCTCGCCACTGACCGCCACCCAACCCAACAGTGGCGGAGCCGCGCCGGCCAAGCCACCGATGGTGATGTTCTGCGGTGTTGCGCGCTTGAGAAACGCCGTGTAGATGAGTGCATAGCCGATCAGCGAGGCGAGGGTAAGCCAAGCGGTCAGGGTGTTCACCTGCCACATCAGCACGCCTATCCCGATCATCGACAACAGGGTCGCCCAGGCCAGTGCCAAGGGCGTCGGCAGACGCCGGGAAGCGACGGGCCGCCGGGACGTGCGCAGCATCATGGCATCCAGGCGCCGGTCGAGCACGTGATTGAAGGCCGCCGCACCGGAAGCCGACAACCCGATCCCCAGCAGCCCGAACAGCACCGCATCGACAGGTGGCAGCCCGGGCACGGCCAGGGCCATGCCGACCATCGCGCAGACCAGCATGACCACCACGACCCTGGGCTTGCCCAGGGTCACCAGATCCTGCCATCGCCAGAGACGTGCCGCTGGTCCCGTGCTTGTCATCACTAGGCTACGCATGGACCCGCTCCTTCTTTTGCCATGTTGCGTCCTGCTTGCCCTGGGGCCGTCCCGGAGAGGCTGGACGCCCGCCAGACCGTCGTGGCCATGGCGAGCACCAGCAAGACCGCGCCAGCGGTATGGGCCAGGGCCAGCCCCAGCGGCAACCACAGCAAGACATTTGCGATACCCAGCCCCACCTGCACGCCATAGAGCCCCAACAGCAGGATCAGGGAGGGTCGCAGCGCATGCCACGCCCAGTAACGCCAGGTGACGAGCAGCAGCACGACACCCAGGGCCAAGGCGCCGAGCCTATGCGCCAGGTGGATGGCTGTACGCGCCTCGCTGTGCAATTTGCCGTAAAGATAATTGGGGCCGATGGTCTGGGCCAGGTTGAAGCCCTCCTTCCAATCCGTATCCGGCCACCACTGGCCATTGCAGGTCGGCACTCCCTGGCAGGCGATACCGGCATAGTTGCTCGATGTCCACCCCCCCAGTGCCAGTTGCCCGACCAGCAGCACGATGGCCAGCAGCCACAAGCCACCGGGCCAGGATGCACGCGTCCTGGGAGGGGCGTCAGTCCCGACCCGACGCAGCTGCAGCGATAACCACAGAAACAGCAGCGTCACGCACAAGCCACCCAGCAGGTGCAAGGTGACGACCTGGGGCCAGAGCTTGAGGGTCACGGTGAAGGCGCCGAAGGCGCCCTGGGCCAGGATGACGCCGAGCAACAGCCAACTGGTCCGATGGGGATAGCCAGGAACGTTCCGCGACCGCCAGGCCAGCACCACCAGGCCGATCACCAACAGGCCGAGACCGCTAGCCACATAGCGGTGAATCATCTCGGCCCAGGCCTTGGCGGCGTCCAGCGGCGCATGAGGCGTGTGCGCCAGGGCCGTGGCATCGTCCGGCACTATCAGCTTCCCGTAGCAGCCGGGCCAATCGGGGCATCCCAGACCGGCATCGACCAATCGGGTCCAGGCTCCCAGCAGTACCACGCCGAACGCCAGCAGAACGCCCATCAGACTCAAGGCCCTGGCCAGGCGCAGTCGTCTTTCTTCTACCGATACCGCCATGAACCCCCTCCCCCTGATGCCAGCATGGACACCTCACTCCCGCGACAGTCGCTCGATTTCCGGATTCATGCGCAGCAGGCGACGAACATCCTCGAGAATTTCCGACGGATCGTCGTCCTGCCCGTAGCTCAACACCACCCGGCCCTCGAAATCGATGAGCCAGGTTACCGCATCGTCGCTCCACGCTGGCCGCTCCTGCCAGTGCACCACCTGCTCGCCGGGCAGCGGGTCCTGCCCCCCGCCCAGGCGCAATCGCGTCACACGAGGCGCCTCGCGCCCCAATGCCCGGTGCAGCCGCCATAGGCGATCGGCCAGCCCACCGCAGGGGAGCAGACAGTCATAGGCCAGGACCCACTCCTCATGATCGAGCGTCGCGGCGCCCTCTTCCAGCGGCCACTGCGACAAGGGCGGCAAGGTGGGTTCGAGCCGACCATGCGCAGCCTTCTCTTCGGGAATGCCGACCCGCCACTCCACCATCGCCCAGGCGGCAACCAGAGGGCCGGAAAACAGGGCGATAAATGCCAGCAGCTTGAGCTTCTGTCGCAGGTTCCAGGAGATGCCTCTGCTCATGATCTCGTCTCCATGATTCGTGACTGCAGCCTGGCACGCGGGCGCCCCAGCCACATCACGGCAGTCGCGGCGAGGGCAAGCCCCCACCACTGCACGGCATAACCGAGGTGTCTGCTGGGGGGCATCACCGAGGGCGTCCACCAGGAAGCGAAGCGCCCTTCGCCTTCACGCTGATGCAACCAGCCGTCATGCGCGAAGGTGAGGGCCTCTGGCCAGGCCGAGAGTTCGATGCGTTGCAACCGGTTGCCCTCCTGGTTGGGGCCGAACAAGGGTGCGTCCTGACCCGCGCTCTGCCACAGACCCGCGAGCTCGACCCGGCCGGTGGGCGTATCGACGACCGGGTCCTTGCGTTCCGGCCCCGAGGGCACGAATCCCCGCTCGATCAGCCAGTGACGTCCGTGAACATCGACAAGCGGCGTGAGGACGGCAACGCCGACACGCCCATCGCGCACGCGGTTGTCCAGAAAACGGGTCTGCGCCGCCAGGAACCGCCCCGCCAGTCGAACCTCGGCACCATCGGGCGGCGTCGTTTCCGGCATTGTCAGGGTCGGGGCGGCCTCGAGGCGGGCCAGATAGGCACGCTTCTCTTCGGCGCGTTGCCATTGCCAGCCTCCCAGCACCAGGCCCAGCACGATCACCAGCCCCCAGCCCAGCCACCAGAGCGACTTTTTCTTGACGCCATCGGCAAGCTTGTTTGAACTGAATATGCCCATGACACGGAGTCCCTCATGCTCAAAGTCCTGATTGCCGCCGTCTTTCTGGCCATGCTCACCAGCCTCTTGATGGGAGCCGGCTATCTCATACGCGACGACAGCCGATCCAGGCGTCTGCTGACATCCCTGAAGGTTCGCGTCAGCCTGGCGTCGCTGCTCATCGCTTTGTTGCTCTACGGGTTTTACGTGGGTGACCTGGGCCGTGTCTGACCACGCTCAAAACACGTAAACGAAAATGAACAGCCCGATCCATACCACATCGACGAAATGCCAATACCAGGCAGCCGCCTCGAAACCGAAGTGATTGTGCTCCGAGAAATGCCCTTTCTGGATACGCCAGAGCATCACACCGAGAATGATGGCGCCGATGGTGACATGAGCACCGTGAAAGCCGGTCAACAGGAAGAAGGTCGAACCGTATATGCCCGCTTGCAACGTGATGCCAAGATGATGATAGGCCTCGTAGTACTCGAAGCCTTGCACGCACACGAAGAGCACTCCCAGCACCAGCGTGAGGATCAGGCAGTTGCGCGTGGTGTCGCGATGGCCCTCCTTGAGTGCCTCGTGGGAGAGCGTCAGCGTAATACTGGAGGTTACCAGGAAGAGCGTGTTGACCAGCGGCAACTGCCAGGGATTGACGACCTCCTTGGGGCCCGCCACATTCGAATCAGGCGGGCTCATCAGCGGCCAGCTGGCGGCGAAATCGGGCCACAGCAAGGCACTGACACCCTTCGCCCCTTCTCCATCCAGCCAGGGCAGCGCAAAGACCCGCACATAGAACAGGGCGCCAAAGAAGGCCAGGAAGAACATCACCTCCGAGAAGATGAACCAGGCCATGCCCCAGCGAAAGGAGCGATCCATCTGGTCATCGTAGAGGCCGCTTCGGGACTCCTTGATCACATCGCGAAACCACAGCGCCATCACGGCGACGATCGCCACCACCCCGATGGGCACCAGCACCAAGCCGGTGTCGAAGACCAGCAGGATGCCCGTGCCGATCATGAACAACCCCACCGCCAAGCCAGCGAGGATGGGCCACTTGCTGCTCGCGGGTACGTAGTAGCTGCCACCGCTCATGCATCACCTCCTTGCATGGATGTGCTCTTGTTATTCGCCACCGGGCCTTCGGCCACGGGGTACAGGGTGTAGGCCAGGGTCACGGTATGAATACCCTCCGGCAGATCGCTGGACAGCTGGAACATCATGGGCAGCTCCAGCTTTTCTCCCGCCTCGAGTCGCTGCTCCTGGAAACAGAAACACGTCACCTTGCGCAGGTGCAGGGAGGCCTCGGAGGGGCTGACGCTGGGCACGGCCCGCCCCCGGGAAGCGGTCTTGCCATGGTTGACGAAGGCGAAGCGCACCTCGTAGGCCTGACCGGGGTGGACGCGCACCTGGCGGTTCAGGGCCTCGAGACGCCAGGGCAGACCGCTGCCGGTGCGGGTGATGAACTGCACGGTGACATAGCGCGACTCATCCACCTCGCCACTGACGACCGCTCGTGGCTGGCTGGCGGACTTGCCATTGAGCCCGGTGATCTGACAGAAGACGTCATACAGTGGCACCAGGGCGATGGTGAACCCTACCATCATCAACAGTGCGATCAGGGTCTTGGTGACCGTTCGCTGTACTGGCGTCATGGCTTGCCCTCCCGGTTTCCTGCCCTCGGCGGATGTCAGTGGAACTTGAACCCGCGCAGATCCGGTGGCGTCTCGAAGGTATGCAACGGTGCCGGGCTAGGCAGCGTCCATTCGAGATCGCTGGCGCCTTCCCAGGCCTTCGCCGGCGCCTTGGCGCCGCCGCGCACGCACTTGACGATGACCCAGACGAAGAGCAACTGCGAGAACCCGAACAGGAAGCCGCCGATGCTCGAGGCCATGTTGAAATCCGCGAACTGCAGGGCGTAGTCGGGAATCCGACGCGGCATGCCCGCGAGGCCGGCGAAATGCATGGGGAAGAACAGCAGGTTGACGCCGATCACCGAGAGCCAGAAGTGCCAGCGACCGATGCGCTCGTCCGGATAATGGCCGGTCCACTTGGGTAGCCAGTAGTAGACCGCGGCCATGATCGAGAACACCGCCCCGGGCACCAGCACGTAGTGGAAATGCGCCACCACGAAATAGGTATCGTGGTACTGGAAATCCGCCGGGGCGATCGCCAGCATCAGTCCCGAGAACCCGCCGATGGTGAACAGCACGATGAAGGCCAGGGCGAACAGCATCGGCGTCTCGAAGGTGATCGAGCCGCGAAACAGCGTGGTGATCCAGTTGAACACCTTCACCCCGGTGGGCACGGCGATCAGCATGGTGGTGTACATGAAGAACAGTTCGGCCACCAGGGGCAGCCCGACCGCGAACATGTGGTGCGCCCATACCAGGAACGACAGAATGGCAATCGAGGCCGTGGCATAGACCATGGAGGCGTAGCCGAACAGACGCTTGCGGGCGAAGGTAGGCACGATCACCGAGACGATGCCGAAGGCCGGCAGAATCATGATGTACACCTCGGGATGCCCGAAGAACCAGAACAGGTGCTGGAACAGCACCGGATCGCCGCCCCCGGCGGCATTGAAGAAGCTGGTACCGAAATTGATGTCGAGCAGCATCATGGTGATGACGCCGGCCAGGACCGGCATGACCGCGATCAGCAGGAAGGCGGTGATCAACCAGGTCCAGACGAACAGCGTCATGTCCATCAGGCGCATGCCCGGCGCCCGCAGGTTGAGGATCGTCGCGATGATGTTGATCGCCCCGAGGATCGAGCTGATGCCCGCCATGTGCAGCGCGAAGATGAAGAAGGTGGTCGAGGGCGGTGCATAGGTGGTGGAAAGCGGCGCATAGAAGGTCCATCCGAAGTTGGGCCCACCACCGGGCATCAGCAGGGTCGCCAAAAGCAATGTGAAGGCGATCGGCAACAGCCAGAAGCTGAAGTTGTTGAGGCGAGGCAGCGCCATGTCAGGCGCCCCGATCTGCAGAGGCACCATCCAGTTGGCCAACCCCACGAAGGCGGGCATCACGGCACCGAAGACCATGATCAGGCCATGCATGGTGGTCATCTGATTGAAGAACTCGGGCTGCACCATCTGCAGACCCGGCTGGAACAGTTCGAGCCGCACCACCAGGGCCATGACACCGCCGATCAGGAACATCGACAGCGAGAAGATCAGGTAGAGCGTGCCGATCTCCTTGTGGTTGGTGGTGAGCAGCCAGCGCAGCGGTCCACTGCGGTAGTGGTGTTCTTCCTCATGAGCCGCAGGGCTACCCGCGACACTCTGGCTGTGTTCGAGCGGTGCCTTGGGAGGCAAGTTGGGAGCCATCGATCAATTCTCCTCGCAAGTCGACTTGCGCACAGGATTACGTACTCGTGCGATCAGGGGTCTATGAGCGCCTGAATTTCCGCCGGTTGAACCACATCGCCGGTCTCGTTGCCCCAGGCGTTGCGCTCGTAGGTGATCACCGCAGCGAGATCGACAGGATTGAGCGTGCCGCTGAAGGCCGCCATCGCCGAGCCGGATACACCGTTGACGACAACATCGATGTGCCAATCGAGATCGTCCATCATCGCCTGGTTGCCCGCCAGCGCCGGGAATGTCGGCGGCGTGCCCTGCCCGTCGGCCTGGTGACAGGAGGCACAGATCGAGCCGTAGACCTTCTCGCCTCGCTCGACCAGTTCCTCGAGCTTCCACTCACGATCGACCCCGCTTGCGGCGGCGGCGGCCTCCTGCTTGCGCTCCGCGAGCCAGGTGTCGAACGCCTCCTGCTCCATGGCCTGCACCACGACCGGCATGAAGGCATGGTCCTTGCCGCACAGTTCCGCGCACTGACCGCGGTAGATGCCAGGCTCGTCGATACGTGTCCAGGCCTCGTTGACGAACCCCGGCACGGCATCCTTCTTGACCGCCAGATCCGGCACCCACCAGGAATGGATGACGTCCGACGAGGTCATCAGCAGTCGCACCTTGCGACCCACGGGCAAGACCAGGGGCTGATCGACCTCGAGCAGGTAGTTCTCGCCCTTCTCGGCCGTGCCGTCGATCTGTTCCCGGGGAGTATCCAGATTGGAGAAGAACGTTATGTCCTCGCCCATGTAGTGGTAATGCCACCGCCACTGATGGCCGGTGACCATCACATCGAGCTCGGCTTCGGAGGCGTCGTACATGTCCTTGAGGGTGGCAGTGGCCGGAATCGCCATGGCCACGAGGATGAGAAGCGGGATTGCCGTCCAGAACACCTCGACGGTGGTGTGTTCGTGAAAATGGGCCGCCTGTGCTCCCTTGGATCGTCGGTAACGGAACAGCGAGTAGAACATGATGCCGAACACGATCACGCCGATGATCACGCAGATCCAGAAGATCACCATATGCAGGCCGTAGACGTCACGGCTGACTTCCGTGACGCCGACAGGCATGTTCCAGCCTGCCGCTCGTGCCGCACGAGACAGACCGGTGACACTCGCCATCAGGGCAGCGAGAACTAACATCTTGCGCATCCACCTCTCCTTAGTTGTTCTAATATCGTCGGAGCGACCATTACGGATAAATTAGGGTGTGCTTGACGAGTATAGAAGAGCTTTCGGATTCGCGAGAACCGGTCCGCCACGAAATTAAACGCTGCGGAGCTCAGCCCGCGGCCATGATGGCGATCGCCATCACGACGATGACCATCAGCATGGCGAGCACGATGCCCACCACGATGAAAGTCCCCGGCTTGCCTTGCTCGAAATCCCGGCGCCGGCGCTGTTCCCTCTGGACGCCGAAGAATGCCGACAGCACCGATTTGACGACTTCCCACATGGCCCCTCCCGGTTGACGCCTGTCGCTCTGGCATGGACGCTGGTTCTGCGAATCCACTCTCCATAGCCTCGATTCAACGCTCGAATCTGACCCGCATCAAGTTCTATTCAGATAACTTGACGATCATGGTCCAGAGACACCTTAAAGGCCTACACTGGTAGCTGGCATCCCCTACTCTCGTTCACGCTCGCAGGAGGGACCTCATGGCAACATCACGCTCCACCCCTTTTCCGTCTCCACTGGCCGATGTCGATGCTGCCGCGCTTCCCAGTTGGTGGATGCAGCAATGGATGGAATCGGCCAATGCCTCTGCCCGTCTACAACTGGTGTGGCTGGAGATGCTGGGTAACGCCATGCAGCAGGAAGCCGAGTTTTTCAAGATCATGGCCATCTCGACCGAGAAGCTGGCCCATGGCGCCATGAACCAGGAGCTGCTTGGCGATCCGACGGCAATGGCCGCGCACTACCAGGAAGTGGCTGGAGAGATTCACGAGGCCACCATGAATCGCATGCACAAGGTCACCGAGCTGTCCAAGGACTTCCGCGAATGCCTGTGGGAGGAGATCTGCTGAAGCAACTCCCTCTCAGAAGCCGAATAGTGCCGTGATCAAGGGCAACAGAAAGGCCGTCAACATGCCGGTCAGGCCCATGGCCAGGCCGGCGAAGGCGCCGGCCATGGCACCCAGGGAGGCGAAGCTCTGAGCCGTGCCGAACCCGTGGGCCGCCAGCCCCATGGTGAAACCCTGGACGCTGGGATCCTTGATATCGAGCCAGCGAAAGATCATTGGCCCCAATGCACACCCCACGGAACCCGTCAGCAGCACCAGTCCCGCTGCCAGCGAAGGGATTCCTCCGATCTGCTCGGCGATGCCCATGGCGATGGGCGAAGTGACCGAGCGTGGCGCCAAGGAGAGTAGCGTCTCGCTTTGCGCCCCCATCATTAGCCCGATGCCCAACGTCGATGCCACGGCCACCGCGATGCCCGTCACACAGGCTACGAGAATCGGCATCAGCATGCGCCTGACGCGTTCGCGATGGTCGAACAGCGGTATAGCCAGGGCGACCGTGGCCGGCCCCAGAAGGAAGTGGATGAACTGCGCCCCCTGGAAATAGGTCGCATAGTCGATGCCGGTAAGCAGCAAGAAGCCGATCAACAGTGCAATCGCCACCAGCACCGGATGCGCGAAAGGCGAACCGCCCAGCCAGCGGTTGATACGCGTGGCCAGCACGAAGGCAATCAGTGTGGCCAGAAGCGACAGCAAGGGGTTGCCGGAGAGATAGACCCACAGCTGGTCGAGGGGCACCAGATTCATTGCCCTTTCCTCCCGACATAGCGTCGTGCCGACCAGTCGAGCACCTTCGCGGTCACCGCCAGGGTGATCGCCGTGGACAGCACCAGGGTGATCACCAGGGTCCAGAAATCGGCGCGAATCAACCCGAAATGCACCATCAGCCCCACGCCAGCAGGCACGAACAGCAGCGTCAGGTAGCGAAGCAATCCTTCCCCGGTCTTGCGCAGGGCATCCGGCACCTGGCCGTTGACCAGCAACCCGACCAGCAGAATCACCATGCCCAGCACCGGGCCAGGAACGGGGATCGCCAGCCCCCGGGACAGCAATTCGCCGAGGAACTGACACCCCAGCAGTACACTCATGCCGATGATCAAAGGCATCGCACTCTCCCTCTCATGTTCGAGGCACGAATAATACAATGAAAGCGGCATGTTGCACGCACCACTCCCCTCCACTGCTCCATCAGTAACAAGCGATTGAAACGAAAGCGTATTCCACGCTTGCATTTGGCAGGGAAATCGCTACTATATGCCTCGTTCGCTGCCAGCCACATCAGCACACGCTGATTTACGGGCAGCAGATCACGGAGCGTGGCGCAGCTTGGTAGCGCGCTGCAATGGGGTTGCAGAGGTCGCTGGTTCGAATCCAGTCGCTCCGACCAGAAATAAAGAAAAACCGCCACTCACGGATCATGCCGGGTGGCGGTTTTTTGTTGTGAGCATGGGATGATGCGAGCAATGCACAGCGTGCATTGCTCCAGGATTCACTCGACGAGGGTCTGGCCCGAGTTCAGGTATGCCTTGCCGGCGTTCTTGGTGGTGCGTGGGTCGGCACTTTCGGAGGCCAGGTGCATGTCCTCCAGCAACACGCTCATCAGATCGACTTCTTCGTCGATCTTGGCCAAGGCGTTTTCCAGGGTGTAGCTCAGCTCGTGGATCTTCGCCATGCGTTCCGGCGTGAGTTCCTGGTTCAACAACTCCTCCAGGCGCTGGTTGTATTCGGAGAAGTTGGTTACCGCCTGCTCGAGCGTCTCGGCGGATTCGCCGGCGAAATGTTCGGGACGCTCTTCATCGGCCACGGCGAAGGTGCCGGAACCAAGGACGACTGCCAATGTTGCGGCCTGAGCCAGGTATCGCATGGGATTCTCCCTAGTGGTTGGATAGCGTAGTTAAACGATAATAGTTTGCGATTGCGACTATATAACGCCTGAAAACCTTGCGCAACGGTATCGCCACCCTGGCTTGTGATTCATGCGGGCTCGTTCACGTCTCTGCGGTGCCTTTCGCCTCGGCAATCTCCAGAAGCCTGCGTCGATAACGCAGCAGAGCCCTCAAGGCGGCGGCGGCACGATCCGGCGCATCATCCTTGCCGACATCGGCTCCCTGGATGCCCACCCGGTGATTATCGTGCCGTGCGAGACGTGCTTGCAGCGCCTCGATATCGGGCGGTGACACCTCCTTTTCCGTTGTCGACGAGGACTCGGCAGCGGGCAACAGTGCCCGCGACATGTCGCCGATCAAACGATCGGTGGCCGACAGTGCGTCCCCATCCAGCACCTCCAGCAGGCGCGCCCTATCGATCGTCTCGAGCAGTTCGACGAGATCCGCACCTCTTGCGCCGAGCGTTTCGGTATCCTCCTCCTGCGCCGTGGCGGCATGCTGCACCAGACGCAGGGAAGTGCGATAGAGATCGGCCTTGCCAACATCGAGTTCGCCAAGCAAGGACTCGGCTTGCTGTGTCAGGCGTTGCAACTTGATCTCGCTGCCGAGGATCGTGATATGGGTGATGCGATTCCAGATCAGGGTGACCAGCCCCACACCGAAGGCCAGGGTCAGCAGGCTGACGAAGGCGCCTCCTTCGATAAGACCACGGTGCAGATAGAAGAACGCCAGCCCCGCCAGCACACCAAAGGCCAGTACGGCGGCCAGCCGACGCGGTCCCCTTGCCAAATCCGCGGATCCTGGCTTGTCGGCCTTTCCTTCGTCTTCAGCCTTTCTGCGTGGTGTCACTGCCATGGCCTCTCTCCTTGAACGAGGAATTTATTAGACAAGGTATAGTCGGCAGCTTCACGCAAGGGCAGGATCGCGTCAGCCTTCCGGCTTGATGAATGCCCGGATTCTCGACTATCGGGAGAAGAGGGTTATTGCCGAAGGGGGGAGGCAGGAAGATAAAGAAAAAGCAGTGGCTCCCCGAACAGGACTCGAACCTGTGACCCAATGATTAACAGTCATTTGCTCTACCAACTGAGCTATCGGGGAACATCAGAAGCGGGCTTCGGCGGGAGGTTGGCTCCCCGAGCAGGACTCGAACCTGCGACCCAATGATTAACAGTCATTTGCTCTACCAACTGAGCTATCGGGGAATCGCCGAAATGTGGTGTTCGCGGAAACTGGCTCCCCGAGCAGGACTCGAACCTGCGACCCAATGATTAACAGTCATTTGCTCTACCAACTGAGCTATCGGGGAACATCTCGGAACACGCGGCGTAGTATACGTAACGAGAAACATCCGTCAAGAGCCACCGGCCATCGCCGCCCTCTCCCGGTGGCGACCCTGCCGATCCCGACCTGCCGCGCATGACAAAGCGCCCACCGAAATCATTCCGGTGGGCGCTTCTTCGATCCTGGTGGCTACGCCCTGATTCGAACAGGGGACCCCATCATTATGAGTGATGTGCTCTAACCAGCTGAGCTACGTAGCCCTTCTCGACGGGGGCAGATTATGCCCGCAAGTGTTCGGCTTGGCAACCCGGATCAGCCCTCGATACCCAGGGAGGCCTTGACCGCCGGCAGCCCAGGCTCGCCTTCCACGGTCGTGACACCCTCGAGCCAGTCATCGAGCGCATCGGGATTGGACTGCAACCAACTGCGTGCCGCTTCACGGGGCCTTTCCCCCTCGTCCATGATCGCACTCATGATCTGGTTTTCCATCGCCAGGGAGAACTGAAGGTTCTCGAGCAACGTACCGACATTGCCGCACTCCTCGACATAGCCGCTGCGCGTATTGGTATGCACCGTCGCGCCTCCCAGATTCGGGCCGAAGTAATCATCGGCGCCTTCCAGGTAGGCCATGTCGAAATTGGTGTTCATGGGGTGCGGCTCCCAGCCGAGGAATACCATCCAGTCCTCGTTGGCCGTCTTCGATTTCAACTCCGCCAGCATCCCCGCCTCCGAGGAGTCGATCAGTTGCCAGTCCCCCAGCCCGAAGGCGTCATTGTCGATCATCTCCTGAATGATCATGTTGCCGTCATTGCCGGCTTCGATGCCATAGAGCCGGCTATCGAACTTGTCGGCATGCTCGTCGAGATCGGCCACCGAGGTGACCCCCGCCTCCTGGACATATTGCGGTACCGCGAGCGTGTACTTGGCGCCTTCCAGATTGGCCGCGACCCGGTCCACCTGACCCTTTTCGATGTAGGGATCGCTGATCGAGGCCATGGAGGGCATCCAGTTGCCCAGGAAGACATCGAAATCGCCATTCTTCATGCCCGCATAGGCGATCGGCACCGAGACCGTATCGGTACGCGTCTCGTAGCCCAACCCTTCGAGCACCTCGGTAGACAGCGCAGTGGTGGCGGTGATGTCGGTCCAGCCTACCTCGGCGAAGCGGACCGTCTGACACGCTTGCGGCACTTCGGCAAAGGCCAGGGGCGCACCAAGGATCAGCAGCGTGCCGCACATGGTTCCGACGGAGATCTTGTAGTTCATTAAGACAGCCCTTTTTATTGATTGAACGTTCAATAAAGATATCCCATACTATCCAGTGATGTCCAATCGTACAGGAATGCCCAGCGGGGGCATGTGAACACAGGCTGGCTTTCAGGGGGATGAACGTTTGCCCAAGCTAGGAATGGAACCCATTCGGCGGCGTCAGCTGGTACAGGCCACCATGCAGGCGATCGACGAGGCCGGTCTTGCCAATACCACCATCCTGCGCATCGCCAATCGGGCCAATGTCTCCGCGGGCATCATCAGCCATTACTTCGGTGGCAAGGAAGGCCTGCTCGAGGCGACCATGCGCCAGGTAC
The DNA here is from genome assembly GCF_900128925.1 of Modicisalibacter ilicicola DSM 19980. GTDB lineage: Bacteria > Pseudomonadota > Gammaproteobacteria > Pseudomonadales > Halomonadaceae > Modicisalibacter > Modicisalibacter ilicicola. The sequence continues at coordinate 124,143 of NZ_FQUJ01000005.1, read as the reverse complement.
TCGGCGATCTCGGCCAGGAGGTGGCCAGGCGCCGTGCCGCGGCCGGTGGATCTCCCCGAGCCCAGCTCCGGGCCATCATCGACGGCAATTTCGATCGCAACCAGGTCAGTCGAGCGGTCATGAAGACCTGGCTGGCATTCTGGGCCTCGAGCATGCACCGCGGCAATCTGCAGCGCTTGCAGCAGGTCAACGACCGGCGACTCTACTCGAACCTCTGCTTCCAGTTCCGTCGCTGCCTGCCCAGGGACGAAGCGCGCGATGCCGCACGTGGCCTGGCCGCACTGATCGACGGATTGTGGCTACGCGGAGCCCTGGCCTCGGAAACGCTCGATGCCGAACGTGCCCGGCGTCTCGCCTACGACTATCTGGATGGACGACTGGCGCGCACCGAATGCCTGGCCTGAGGCGCGCCCCCACTGACGACACTCTGACCATTGCAGGAGGCTCCCATGGCTTCATTGGATACCCAACAACTCTTCATCGGCGGTCGCCGGGTGGACGCCACATCCGGCGAGACCTTCGAGGTCACCAACCCGGCCAATGGCGAATTGCTGGCCAAGGTGCAGCAGGCATCCCGGGCGGATGTCGATCGCGCCGTCGAATCGGCTCGCGAGGGCCAGAAGGTCTGGGGCGCCATGAGCGGCATGGAACGCAGTCGCATCCTTCAGCGCGCGGTCGCGCTCCTGAGAGAGCGAAACGATGAGCTGGCCCATCTGGAGACGCTGAACACCGGCAAGCCGATCAGCGAGACCTCGACGGTGGACATCGTCACCGGCGCTGACTCCCTGGAATACTTCGCCGGACTGGCGCCGGCCATCGAGGGCACCCAGATTCCGCTGCGCGAGACCTCCTTCGTCTACACCCGTCGCGAGCCGCTGGGCGTGGTGGGAGCCATCGGTGCCTGGAACTACCCGATCCAGATCGCCTGCTGGAAATCGGCCCCGGCCCTGGCCGCCGGCAACGCCGTGGTCTTCAAGCCGAGCGAGGTCACGCCGCTGACCACCCTCAGATTGGCCGAGATCTTCAGCGAGGCCGGCCTGCCGGATGGCGTATTCAACGTGGTCCAGGGGGCCGGTGATGTCGGCGCCCTGCTCACCGAGCACGCAGGCATCGACAAGATCACCTTCACCGGCGAGGCAGGTACCGGCAAGAAGGTCATGTCCGCCGCCGCCGCCTCCACGCTCAAGGAAGTGACCATGGAGCTCGGTGGCAAGTCGCCGCTGATCGTGTTCGACGACGCGGATCTCGAACGCGCGGCGGACGCGGCGATGATGGCCAACTTCTACTCCAGTGGCCAGGTCTGCACCAATGGCACGCGAGTCTTCGTGCAGCGCTCGGTCAAGGAAGCCTTCGAGAAGAAGATCCAGGAACGGGTGGCGCGCATCAAGGCCGGCGATCCGCTGGACCCCGAAGTCAACTTCGGCCCGCTGGTCAGCTTCGAGCATCTCGACAAGGTGCTTTCGTATCTGGAGCTCGGCCCCCAGGAAGGGGCAAGAGTACTGGCCGGCGGCAAGCGCATGACCGAGGGGGCTGATTCCAGTTATGAGTACGCCAAGGGCGCCTGGGCCGAGGCCACGGTGTTCACCGATTGCAGCGACGACATGCGCATCGTGCGCGAGGAGATCTTCGGCCCGGTCATGTCGATCCTGGTCTTCGACGATGAAGAGGAAGTCATCCGCCGCGCCAACGACACCACTTATGGCCTGGCCGCGGGATTGTTCAGCGAGGGCCTCAATCGCGCCCATCGCGTCATCCATCGTCTCGAGGCCGGCATCTGCTGGATCAACACCTGGGGCGACTCCCCGGCCGAGATGCCGGTGGGCGGCTACAAGGAGTCCGGCATCGGCCGCGAGAATGGCATTTCATCGCTCGAGCATTACACCCAGATCAAGTCCGTGCAGGTCGAGATGGGGCCATTCCCAGCAGTTTTCTGATCCAATCACCAGGGAGACGATTCATGGCGCAGCCACGTGAATTCGACTACGTCATCATCGGCGCCGGCTCGGCGGGCAACGTGCTCGCCACTCGCTTGACCGAGGATCCCGACGTTCAAGTACTGCTGCTGGAAGCAGGCGGCCCCGATTACCGTTTCGATTTTCGCACCCAGATGCCCGCGGCACTCGCCTATCCCTTGCAGGGCAAGCGCTACAACTGGGCCTTCGAGACCGAACCCGAGCCCTACATGAACGATCGCCGCATGGAGTGCGGCCGCGGCAAGGGGCTGGGCGGCTCGTCCCTGATCAATGGCATGTGCTACCTGCGCGGCAATGCGCTGGATTATGACAACTGGGCCAAGACACCAGGGCTGGAAGACTGGCACTACCTCGCCTGCCTGCCCTACTTCAAGAAGTCGGAAAGCCGCGACATCGGCCCCGACGACTATCATGGCGGCGACGGCCCGGTCTCGGTGGCCACGCCCAAGGAAGGCAACAACGAACTCTACGGCGCCTTCATCCGAGCAGGCGTCGAGGCCGGCTATCCGGCTACCGACGACGTCAACGGCTACCAGCAGGAAGGATTCGGACCCATGGACCGCACCACCACGCCCAATGGGCGGCGGGCGTCCACGGCTCGCGGCTATCTGGACATCGCCAAGTCACGCGCCAACCTGACCATCGAAACCCACGCCACCACCGATCGCATCCTCTTCGAGGGCAAGCGCGCGGTGGGGGTCAGCTATTCGCGCAAGGGGCAGGCCCAGGAGGCGCGGGTCCGCCGCGAGGTGCTGCTGTGCGGCGGCGCCATCGCCTCGCCGCAGATCCTGCTGCGCTCCGGGGTGGGCAATCCCGAGCAACTCAGTGAGTTCGGCATCCCCATCGTGCAGGAGCTCGCCGGGGTCGGCGAGAATCTTCAGGATCACCTGGAAATGTACATCCAGTATGAATGCACGAAACCCATCTCGCTGTACCCGGCACTGAAGTGGTGGAACCAGCCCAGGATCGGCGCCGAGTGGCTGTTCTTCGGCAAGGGCATCGGGGCCAGCAACCAGTTCGAGGCGGCCGGCTTCATCCGCACCAACGACGCCGAGCAGTGGCCCAACCTGCAATACCATTTCCTGCCGATCGCCATCAGCTACAACGGCAAGAGCGCGGTACAGGCCCACGGCTTTCAGGCCCATGTCGGCTCCATGCGCTCGATGAGTCGAGGACGCGTGCGCCTCGCCTCCCGCGACCCCGCCGCGGCACCGAGCATCCTCTTCAATTACATGTCCCGGGAAAAGGACTGGGAAGAGTTTCGCGATGCCATCCGCATCACCCGAGAGATCATCGCCCAGCCGGCGATGGATCAATACCGCGGTCGCGAGGTCTCCCCCGGGCCCGACGTGCAGACGGATGCAGAGCTCGACGCGTTCGTCAAACACCATGCCGAAACCGCCTACCACCCTTGCGGCACCTGCAAGATGGGCAGCAGCGATGACCCCATGGCCGTGGTCGACGGCGCCGGCCGCGTGCATGGCCTCGACCAACTGCGCGTCATCGACGCCTCGATCATGCCGGTGATCACCACGGGCAACCTCAACGCCCCGACCATCATGATCGCCGAGAAGATGGCCGACAAGGTACGCGGCCGCGAACCGCTCCCCGAGGCCGACGTACCCTATTACGTGGCGCACGACAACCCCGCTCGTCTCGCCACGAGTGCCTGAGTCGGAAGACCGGGTTCAGACGCGCCCTGCCGCTGCCCCGATACACCGACGCCTCGCGCAAGCGAGGCGTCGGCGGTCAAAGCCCAGGCGAAATGCTCACGCCGGTGGCTGGTAGGGATCGTCCGGCATCAGCGTGTCCCCCGGCGCTTCACGGTTCAGGTGCAGGAAGTGCAGATGCCGCTCGTACTGGTCGAGAATGTCCTCGATGACCTGCTCCTTGTTGTAGCCGGTGACATCGTAGCCCTGACTCCCTTCGAGCAGATAGACCTCGAGACGATAGTAGTAGGCATTGGCCCATTGCGCGCGCAGGGCAAACGAAGGCGTGGTGAAGCGGCGCGGCCAGATCTGGTAGGTGAAGTTCTGCTCGTCGCCGAGGGAGACGTTCAACTCGAGATGCTCGTTGTCGCCACTGCCTTCGACGATGCTGCTCTGCACGTTCTGCTCCTCCAGTGCCTGTTTCACATTTTCCATGGCGGGCCTGACCACCTCATCAAGGAAGCGCCGGGCCTGGCGATGCCCCGGAAAGCTCATCGCCCGGGAAAGGCGCAGGGACAAGCTTGCCCGCCCGCGCTCGATGCTAGAGGATCGGCCCGACAGGCTTCCGGCCAGGCTGGCGCGATGGCTCTCCTCCTTGATGCCCTCCACTCTCAATGCCTTGAGCAATCCGGCCATCATGAAGAACAGCACGACAGAGAACGGCAGCCCCATGACCACCACGGTGCTCTGCAGGGCGGTGAGCCCCCCGGCCATCAGCAAGGCCAGCGTCAGCACACCGATGACCGCTGCCCACAGGATGCGCATCCAGACCGGCGCATCATGATTGACGTCGCTCAAGATCGAGGTGAAGTTCGACAGTACCAGCGCGCCGGAATCCCCGGAGGTGACGAAGAAGACGATGGCCAGGATGGTGACCACCAGCGTGGTCAGGCCAGTCCAGGGCAGCCTCTCCATGAACAGGTAGATGGAGGACTCGGGCTTATTCATGGCCATGGTGCCGAACTCCTCGGCGCCGGCCATGACCAGGTCGATGGCACTGTTACCCATGATCGACATCCACGCCATCATGAAGGCCAGCGGCAGTATCAACGTGCCGGCCACGAACTCGCGAATGGTGCGGCCACGCGAGATGCGTGCCAGGAACAACCCGACGAAGGGCCCCCAGGCGATCCACCAGGCCCAGAAGAACAGTGTCCAGCCGTTCAGCCAGTCGCGAGGCGGATCGAAGGAATAGGTCTGTGTCGACAGGTCGATGAAGTTGGCTAAATAGTCACCGATGTTGGTGACCAGGGTATTGAGCAGGAACAGCGTCTGGCCACTGAAGAGCACGAACAATAGCAACACCAGCGCCAGCAACATGTTGAACTCGGAAAGACGACGAATGCCCCGTTCGACCCCGGTCACGGCGGAGATGGCGGCGAAGATGACGATCATGACCACCAGGATCGCCTGGATCAGAGTGTTCTCCGGCATCCCGAACATGTAATTGAGCCCGAAGTTGAGCTGGATGACACCGATGCCGAGGCTGGTAGCGATGCCAAACACCGTGCCGAGCACCGCGGCGATATCCACGCTGTGACCGATCGGGCCATAGATGCGCTTGCCGAAGATGGGATAGAGCGCACTGCGGATGGTCAATGGCAGGTTGTGCCGGTAACTGAAGAACGCCAGCGTCATGCCCACCAGCGTATAGATTCCCCAGCCGGACAGCCCCCAATGCAGGAACGTCAGCTCCATGGCATGACGGGCGGCGGCCACGGTGCCCGGCTCACCCTCCGGGGGCGCCAGGAACTGGGCCATGGGTTCGGCGATGCAGAAGAACAGCAGATCGATGCCGATGCCTGCAGCGAACAGCATGGCCGCCCAGGACGCCATGTTGAAATCGGGGCGTGAATGCTCGGGGCCCAGGCGTACCTTGCCGAAGCGCGAAAGTCCGATGACGATCACGAAGATCAGATAGACCAGCACGGCAAGGAAGTAGTACCAGCCGAAGGTGTCCGAGATCCAGCCAAGCACCGCATTGATGGTGGCATTCGCGGAATCGGTGAAGATCATCGTCCACAGCGCGAACACGACGATTCCGATGACGGACCCATAGAACACGACGGGATTGAGGCGATCGCCAGAGGCAGCTTCCTGCGGCTTGTTATCCATGAAGGGGTTTCCTTGGAGACCGGTTGCTTGCGTCAGGCAGGAGCGGGCGGAATGACCGCCGCGGCATGCACGCCCTGCTTCTATTTATTTTGATTAAACATTCAATAAAAATAAGCCACACTTTCAGGTAATTCAACTGCGGAGTGGATGCATCTCTCCCCTGTCTAGCCAGCCACCGACAAATGGACTAAGCTGATTGATTCAAACAATCGTTCGAATACAACCCTGCGTACACCCTGGAGACGCTCATGTTTCAAATCCTATTGATCGTATTGGCCGTGGCCGGTCTACTGGAAGTGATGCGTCGCGAGGCGGGAGCCATGTCGGCCCTGGGCGTCATGGTCATTCTCGGCACCCTCGGCTTGCTGTTCGGCGCACCGGTGATCGGCATCCTGCTGCTGCTCGGTGCCGCGGCCACCGCCGTCTGTGGACTCCCCTCGCTGCGCCGTGCCTGGCTCACGCCGCGCATCCTGGCGCTATTCCACAAGGTAGCGCCCAAGGTATCCGATACCGAGCGCACGGCGCTCGAGGCCGGCACCGTCTCCTGGGACGGCGAGCTGTTCTCCGGCAAGCCGCAGTGGCAACGTCTGCTCGACTATCGCGATGATGGGCTCAGCGACGAGGAACGCGCCTTCCTCGACCACCAATGCTCCGTCGCGGCAGGAATGTGCAACGACTGGGAGATTTCCGAGGAGCGGGCGGACCTGCCCGAAGCGCTCTGGGACTACCTGAAGAAGGAAGGCTTCTTCGGCATGATCATCCCCAAGCAATACGGCGGTCTGGAGTTCTCGGCCAAGGCGCAATCGGCGGTGCTGCAAAAGCTTTCGATCAACGAGACATTGACCGTCACCGTGGGTGTTCCCAATTCCCTCGGGCCGGGTGAACTGCTGCTCAAGTACGGCACCGATGAACAGAAGGACTATTACCTGCCACGACTGGCCGACGGCCGCGAGATCCCCTGCTTCGGCCTGACCGGCCCACGCGCCGGCAGCGACGCCACTTCGCTGCCCGATATCGGCGTCGTCTGTCGCGGCATGCACAACGGCGAGGAGGTGCTCGGCCTGAAGCTGACCTTCGAGAAGCGCTGGATCACCCTGGCGCCGATCGCCACCGTAGTGGGCCTGGCCTTTCGCATGTTCGACCCGGACAAGCTCCTGGGCGAGGAAACCGATCTCGGCATCACCTGCGCACTGATTCCGCGTCACACCGAAGGCATGGAAATCGGCCGCCGCCACCACCCCATCGGCAGCCCCTTCATGAACGGCCCGATCGTGGGCAAGGATGTCTTCATTCCCCTCGACTACCTGATCGGCGGCCCCAGGATGGCCGGCCAGGGTTGGCGCATGCTGGTGGAATGCCTTTCCGTTGGCCGCTGCATCACCCTGCCCTCCGGCGCGTCGGGGGTGGGCCGCTACGCCGTCGGCTGGGCTGGTGGCTTCACCCGCATTCGTCGCCAATTCAACATGCCGGTGGCCGAGATGGAGGGCGTTCAGGAAGCCCTGGCACGCCTCGCCGCCCATGCCTATATCGCCCAGGCCACAGTGATGCAGACCGCCAACCTGATCGACCATGGCGAGAAGCCTGCCGTCCCGTCGGCGATCCTCAAGAGCCAGCTGACCGAGTTCCAGCGCAGCATCCTCGCCGATGCCATGGACGTGCATGGCGGTCGCGCCGTCACCCTGGGGCCACGCAACTATCTCGGTCCCGCCTGGAGTGCCGTCCCGGTATCCATCACCGTGGAAGGCGCCAACATCATGACCCGCAACCTGATGATCTTTGGCCAGGGCGCGATTCGTTGCCACCCCTACGTGCTCGAGGAGTTGACGGCCAAGGACGCCAACGATGAAGCGGCCTTCGACAAGGCCTTCTTCGGCCATGCCCGCCTGATCTTCGGCAATGCGGCCCGCGCCTTCCTGCAGGGGCTCGGCATGGCTCGGCCCAGGGTGCCCTTCGACGATATCGCCGCCCCCTATGCCAAGGATGTGGCGCGCCTTTCGGCAGCTTTCGGTCTGTGTGCCGACGCGGCCATGGTCAGCCTCGGGTCCGAGCTCAAGAAGCGCGAGATGCTCTCGGCTCGCCTCGGCGACGTGCTCTCCAACCTCTACCTGACTTCCATGGTGCTCAAGCAGTGGCACAGCGAGAAACGGGTCGAGCACGAGGCTGCGCTGCTGCATTATAGCTGCCGCGTCCTCCTGTATCGCGCCGAACAGGCCATGATCGAACTGTTCGACAACCTGCCCAACCGGGCGCTGGGCAAGACGCTGGCAGTGATTACCATGCCGCTTGGCCGTCGCTGGAAGCGCCCCGAGGACAACCTGACCCGCGAGATCGCCCGCGCGATCTCTACCGATACTGCGCTGCGTCACAAGTTGACGGACTGCACCTGGAACACGCACGAGCAGGGACAGCAGGAGAACCCGTTGGCGCGTTACAACGCCTTGCTGGCCGAATACGACCGGGCCGACCCGATCTATCGAGCCATCAACAAGGCCTACGCCAAGGGCGATCTGCCTGCCGAGGCGCTGCATCCCGAGCAGCGCATCGAGGCGGCGCTGGATGCGGGGCTGATCAGCCAGGAGGACGCCGAGTTCATGCGGCGCTACGAGAAGGAAGTGCTCGAAATGCTCAGCGTCGACGACTTCCCCTTCGATGCCTTTGCGACCCACAAGGACAAGGTGGTATGGCACGATGCCGCCTAGGCTCGCTTGCCTTTCAGGCAACGCCTGATCGCCAGAAACGATTCGCCCCGGCATTCTTGCCGGGGCGAATCGTTTGCCCAGGGATGATCAGTTGACTGCTCTCACCCTTACCGGCGCCGTTCCACTGCGAATCATTCCCAACTGTTCGGCGGCGCGATAGGAAAGGTCGATGATCCGCCCGCGCACGAAGGGTCCGCGATCGTTGATACGCACCACCACCTCGCGGCCGTTGTCGAGATTGATCACTTCGACCCGAGTCCCGAAAGGCAGCGAAGGATGCGCGGCGGTCATGGCACTGCGGTCATAGCGTTCGCCACTGGCGGTACGCTTGCCCTGGTAGGCATCGCTGTAATAGGAGGCCTGCCCTTCGTCGACGAAGTTGGCCGTGCCGGGTCCGACCGATGAAGAGCGATTTCCCGCACACCCCGCCAACAGGCCAACGCTGAGCGCAATCGCTGCACCCGTCCTGGCACTACGGCTGCCCAGGAACTTTCCATTCAAAGTAGCAAGCATCATCATGCCTCCGAGAGTGGAGGCCTATCGTCGCTCAGGGCAGCAACACGGTCGAGCCGGTCGTCTTGCGTTCCGCCAACGCTGCCTGGGCCTCGCCGGCTTTATCCAGGGGATACCGCTGAGCGATGTCGATCTTGAGCTTGCCGCTTTCGAGCATCTCGAACAGCTCGCCCGACATCTGTTCCAGGCGTTGGTGGGAATCGGCGTAACCGGCAAGGCTCGGCCGCGTGAGATAAAGCGAGCCTTTCTGGTTGAGAATGTTGATGCTCACCCCCTCGACCGACCCGGACGCGTTGCCGAAGCTGACCATCAGGCCACGCTTCTGCAGGCAGTCCAGGGACGTCTCCCAGGTATCCTTGCCCACCGAATCGTAGACCACCGGCACCATGTCGCCCTGGGTCAGCTCCCGCACCCGCTCGACCACGTTCTCCTGGGTATAGTCGATGGTCGCCCAGGCACCGTTCTTCTTTGCCAGCTCGGCCTTTTCCTTGGACCCGACCGTACCGATCAGCTTGACTCCCATCGCCTTGGCCCACTGGCAGGCGATGGAACCGACGCCACCGGCGGCGGCATGAAACAGGATCGTTTCGCCCTTCTGCAGCCGATAGGTCTGGCGCAGCAGGTACTGCACCGTCAGCCCCTTGAGCATGCAGCCTGCCGCGGTCTCGAAGGCGACACCCTCGGGCAGCTTCACCACCTTCTCCGCCGGCAGCACATGCAACTCGGCGTAGGCCCCGAGAGGGCCCAAGGCATAGGCGACCCGGTCGCCCTCCTTAAGGTGGGACACGCCCTGGCCGACGGCATCCACCACACCGGCGCCCTCGGTACCGAGCCCCGAAGGCAGGGACGGCGCCGGATACAAGCCAGTGCGGAAGTAAATGTCGATGAAGTTCAGGCCCACGGCATGGTTCTTGACCCGCACCTCGCCCTCCTTGGGCTCGTCCGGTGCGGCATCGACAACCTCGAGCACCTCGGGGCCGCCGGTCTGGGAAAACTGGATACGCTTGGGCATGAGAACGGTCCTTATTCGATCAATGGGATTTGCACGTCCTGCGAGCGCTTCGGCTCACAGCACCGCCGGAAAAGATTCGAGCCCGCGGATGAAACGCTGCTTGTAGCCGTCGAAGATGGCCTTGTCCTGCTTGAAGGCCTGGATCACCGCGCGCTCGTCGAAGCGCATGGCAGGGGGGAGTTCGTCCAGTCGGGTGGCACCATGCCGGTGGCTCACGCCGATGCGCACTCCTTCGGCCCCATCGAACCAGCGCTCGATGCCGCATTCCCGAAACATTCTCTCCTGCTCGGCAGTGGCGGCATTGACCCGCAGTGGCGCCTTGAGCGCCAGTTCCTTGACCAGGCGCTGAGCGGGGTCGGTCACCTGGGCGTCATCCAGGCCGGTGAGCATCGCCACCTCCATGCTTTCGCCCTGCTCGTCGAGGGTCAGCAGCGCCAAGGCAGCCGGACGCGACTCGCCGTCGACCAGGGCCAGCACCCGGGCGGCCTCCTGGGTCATCAGTGCGCTCAAGGTTCCGGCGAAGGTCGCCAGCGGCGCGATACCGGCCTCGTGACCATAGACCTCGGCGCACAGTCGCGCGAGGCAGGCATCACGCTGTGTTTCATTCTTTACGTGCACCACTTTCATCGGCGTCGCTCCACGCGTTCATCGGCTTTGTCCGCAGGGAAGGCCACGGACAAAAGCCCGCAGATTAGCAGGCTTTCACGAGCCGCACCAAGGCCGTCTCGCTTGACCAACGCTCAGTTCATGTACCAGCCATGGCTCGCCACGATCGACTGACCGGTGAAGGCATTGGTCGGGTGCGCGGCGAGAAAGAGGGCCAATTCGGCGATATCGCTGGTCTGGGTGAACTCCTTGTCGACGGTACCGCCGAGCATGATGTCATCGCGCACCTCCTGCTCCGAGATGCCCAGGTTCTTGGCCTGTTCGGGGATCTGCTTGGTGACCAGGGGCGTCTCGACGAAGCCGGGGCAGATGACGTTGGTGCGCACCCCATACTTGGCGCCTTCCACGGCCATTACTCTGGCCAGACCGAGGATCCCGTGCTTGGCTGCCACGTAGGCGGACTTCAGCGGCGAGGCTTCCTTGGAGTGTACCGACCCCATGTACAGCAGCACACCGGAGTTCTGCTTGTACATGTGCTTGATGCAGGCCTTGGTGGTCAGGAAGGCGCCATCCAGATGAATGGAAGTCAGCTTCTTCCACTCCTCGAAGGGGAAGTCCTCGAGCCGATGCACGATCTGCACGCCGGCGTTTGAGAGCAGGATGTCGATGCTGCCCCACTTTTCCGCCACCTTGTCGACCCCATCCTCGACCGAACGCTCGTCGGTGACATCCATCTCCACGGCCATCGCCTGGTCGCCCAGGGCCTTGGCGGCTTGCTCGGCCTTGCCCTCGTCGATGTCGGCGATTGCAACGCGGCCTCCTGCCTCGACGAAACGCTCGGCAATCTTGTAGCCGATGCCACTGGCGCCGCCGGTGATGACGGCAACCTTACCGTTCAATTCCATGACCACTCTCCTTGTCGTTGCAGTAGCGTGATACCCCGGCCGATACGGCCTCTCCAGCGGGCGGTATCGCGTGGGTGATTAATGACATGAAACTACGCTAGCCTAGCGGGCGATTTCGAACAATCCATCATTGGTTGCCGACATGCCCCACGCGGAGTTCAACACGCATGACCCCTTCCCCTTCGCCGCCCGTCGCCGACGAGCTGCCCTGCACCATGGCCCATCGCGGCCTTTCCGCCCACGCCCCCGAAAACACCCTGAGCGCGGTGCGCGCCGCGCATGAAACGGGCGCACGCTGGATCGAACTCGACGTGCAGTTGCTGGGCGATGGCACGCCGGTCATCTGGCATGACGGCGATGTGAAACGCTGCTCGAATGGCCGTGGCCGACTGCGCGACCTGAGTCTCGCCAGCGCGAAGACACTCGATGTCGGCAGCTGGTTCGAGGCGAAATTCACTGGCGAGCGCATGGCGACCCTCGATGAAATGCTCGAGCTGGTCAACGAACTGGGGCTGGGCCTCAACCTCGAGCTCAAGGTCAATCGTGGCCGCGACGCCCGGGCTCTGGTCGAGGCCGTGCTGCCTCGGGTGATGGAGGCGGTGCCGGCGAAACGTCTGATCCTTTCCTCTTTCGATGCCGTGGCCCTCGGCGTCATGCGCACTCGTCAGCCCGATCCCGAGCGGCTGCGCCTGGGCATCCTCTATCAGCGACCGCCACGGAACTGGGCCGATGACGCCGCGAGGTTGGAGGCCTACAGCCTACACGTCGACTGGCGTCGCCTGAGCGCTCGGACGGCGCAGGCCATGGCCGCCAGTCCTTATTCGCTGCTCTGCTACACCGTCAACGACCCGCGAGTTTTCGAACGCTTGCGAGCCTGGGGCGTGGCCAGCGCCATCAGCGACGATCCCGGGCGTTTGCTCCGACAGTCCCGCATCGCGGGTTAGCGCACATCGACGGCCCATTGAGATCGGCTGTCGTGCGACGTTCTGCCCCGGCGATTGACTTGGCCTATCGACCCTATCAGAATTCCCGATCGTTGAGACCCAGGTGCCCGGGAAGCGGATGAAAACTCCGCACTGCCCCCGCAACGGTGATCGCGTGACTCGATGGCATGACAGCACTGTCAGCCACTGTCCCGAGGATGGGAAGGCGTCATCGAGTCGTCGGAACCTCGCGTTCCGCGACGCGTCAGTCCGGAGACCGGCCTGGGTCTTTGCACTGGCTGATGCGGAGGGCTTCGCCAGTGGCGGCTCTCCGGGCCTGCCCGGCGCATTACCTCGTCACTCGACAAGCGTATCTGCGGGTCGTCACCTCCCTGTCCTTCTCATCGCGTACCGATGCAACACCTACGCGCGTGAGGAACACCCATGTGGTACAAGAAGAACACGCTGTGGCTGGCCATACTGGCCATTTCAGCGAGCAACCAGGCCCTTGCCCAGCAGCGCCTGGAGGATATTCAGGTCACCGCCAATCGCCTGCCCCAGTCCCAGGCCGATCTCCTGGCCAGCACCACCATCATCGAACGAGAGGAAATCGAACGCCTGCAGGCGGCGTCGGTCATCGATCTGTTGCAAGCCCGGGCGGGGGTCGAGATTACCCAGAATGGCCCGCCAGGCAGTGTCAGCAGCCTGTTCCTGCGGGGCAGCAACTCGAACCACAGCGTCGTGCTGGTGGACGGCGTGCGCGCCAACTCCGCCGTGGATGGTCGCGCCAGTCTCGAGTTTCTCGACCCTTCCGCCATCGAGCGCATCGAGATCGTGCGCGGCCCTCGGGCCGCGATCTATGGTGCCGATGCCATCGGTGGGGTGATCCAGGTATTCACCCGACAAGGCAGCCGGGCAGGCACTCAAGCCAGCCTGAACACTCGTGTCGGCGGCAACGACAGTCATCGCCAGAATCTGTGGATCGGAACCGGCAACGAGGATACCCGCCTCAACGCCACCGTGTTCAATCGCGAGACCGAAGGCTTCAATGCCCGCACCGACGATGAAAGTGGCGAACGCGATGGGTTCGAGCGCCATGGCGCTCAGCTCGGGCTGAGCCACCGTTTCGACGAGCAGGTCAGCGCCAGTGTCAGTGCGCTGCGTCAGGACTTCGAGGCCGAGTACGACAACTGCTTTCGCAGCGGCGACTTCCTCGCTCCGGGCACCAACGATTGTATCAGCGATGGCTATCAGCAGAGCTTCGCCGGCAGCCTGAACGCCACGCTGCGCCCCCATTGGGATATCGAACTCACCGCGGGGCATTTCGACGAGGTGCGCCGGGAGGAGTATCGCGGCGAGCGTCAATCGCGCACCGCCACACAGCGTGACGAGATCGGCCTGCAAAACCGCTTCTACCAGGACGACGGCCTGATCGCCCTGGGGGTGGACTACCGCCACGAGCGCGTCGACTTCTGGAATCGGGCCGGGGCCGAATATGCTCGAGACAGCCGCGAGAATGTCGGCCTCTACGGCCTGGTTGAGCGCGACTACGGCCTTCACCAGCTGACGGGGTCGCTGCGTCACGACGACGATTCCCTGTTCGGCGACGAGACCACCGGCAGCCTCGGCTACGGCTATCGACTGACGCCCAATCAACGCCTGGGCGCCAGTTACGCTACCGCCTTCAAGGCGCCGAGCCTGAGCGATCTCTACGGCACCTTCGATCCCAACCCGGACCTCGAGGCGGAAACCGCGAAGAATATCGAAGCCTTCTGGGAATACCGTCGTGCCGGTTTCGATACCCGCGTGACTGCCTTCCAGAATCGTATCGACGACCTGATCGTCTATACCGGGGGCTTCCTGGACGGCAGCTACCGCAATGTCGACGAGGCGCGCATTCGCGGCGTCGAGCTCTCCGGCGGCTGGCAGGGTCAGCGTCTCTCCACCCGCCTGGCGGTGACTTTCCAGGACCCGGAGATTCGCCATTGGTCCGACCCCTTCGCCGGCGTCGAGGAAGGCGATCGGCTACTGAACCGGGCGGAACGCTTTGCCCGGCTCGACATCGACTATGACCTCAGCGATGGCGTCGAGATCGGCTCCACGCTGCGCGCCTACAGCGAACGCACTTCCTACGGCGGTACCGAGGTCGGCGGTTACGGCATCGTCGATCTGCGCGCCGCCTGGCAAGTCACCCCCGAGGTGGAGCTATCGGCCAAGATCGAAAACGTGCTCGACAAGCAGTATCAGCTCGTCGATGGCTACAACACTCGAGATCGCTACGTGGAAGGTGGCGTCACCCTGCGCTATTGACTTCTTCACCGGCACTCGCACCCCTGCCCGGCCTTGTCGTCGGGCAGGATACTTCCAGCATTTTTCGCCATCCGTCTTATAATCTTATAACCACGCCTTGCTCCACCTGGCAACGCGTTCCAAGGCGTGTCCATGACAATGGTCGACCGTCGTGATGCCCCTCTTCACGCCCGAGTCGCCACTTCCCGATTCCTCAAGGAGCACGACAATGACTAAAAAGACGCTCGAGACCCGCGGAATTCACGAACTCTACGCCGAGGACCCCGTCGCCGCCGACAAGCGATTATGGGATCGCGAAGCCGACCCGCTGACCCGACGCGGCTTTCTCAAACGCAGCAGCCTGCTGGCCATGGGGGCGGCCCTGGGGGCCTCGATTCCCTTCGCCGACAAGATGCCGGCGGGGCTGATCCCCGCAGCCCTGGCGCAGAGCGACGAACCTTTCAGCATCACGGGCAAGGAAGGGCTGGTGGTGCTCAACGATCGACCGATCAACGCCGAGACACCCCCGCACCTGCTCGATGACGATATCACCCCGGGCAGGCACATGTTCGTGCGCAACAACGGCCTGCCGCCTGAACAGAGCAGCATCGATGTCGACGGCTGGACGCTGGAAGTCGCCGGAGAATCCTGCGTCAATCCCGCCACCTTCAGCATCGCCGAACTCAAGGATAAGTTCGATCACCACACCTACCAGCTGCAGGTGGAGTGTGGCGGCAACGGCCGTGCGGAATACACCCCTTCGGCCAGCGGCAATCAGTGGACGACCGGCGCCGTGGCCTGCCCGAGTTTCACCGGCGCGCGCCTGAGAGATGTGCTGGAGGCCTGCGGCATCAAGGACGACGCGGTGTATATCGGCTACTACGGTGCGGACATCCACGCCAGCGGCGATGCCAACAAGGAGGCCATTTCCCGGGGCGTGCCCATGGAAAAGGCGCTGGAGGACGAGTCCCTGATCGCCTGGGCGATGAACGGCGAGGACATTCCCTACCAGAACGGCCACCCCTTGCGACTGGTCTGCGGCGGCTGGCCCGGCTCGGTGTCCGGCAAGTGGCTCAGACGCATCGTGATTCGCAACCAGAAACACGATGGCACCAAGATGGCGCCTCCTTCCTACAGCGTACCCAAGCAGCCCGTGGCACCGGGCACCGACGTGCCCGACGAGGATATGCAAACCATCCATTCCATGCCGGTCAAGTCCCTGATCACCTTTCCCAGATCGGGCATCACCCACGCCCTGAACGAGCCGCTCCACGTGCGCGGCCACGCCTGGGCGGGTGATCTGTCGGTCGAGAACGTACAGGTTTCCATCGACTTCGGCGCCACCTGGCAGCACGCCGAACTCAAGGAGGCTCCCAACCGGCTGGCCTGGCAGCGCTTCACCGCCACGCTGGAGTTTCCCGAACCGGGCTACTACGAAGTGTGGGCCAAGGCCACCGATAGCGAAGGCGTCTCCCAGCCCATGGTCGTGCCCGGGTGGAACCCCAAGGGCTATCTCAACAACGCCTGTCACCGCATCGCGGTGCAGATCGCCTAGGGGGTCGACGCCATGAACATCGCAAAACGGCTGGCACTGACAGCACTCGCCTTGCCCCTGCTGGCACCCTTGCCCCTCCTGGCCCAGGAAACCGATCCGGAGAGTGGCTTCGTCATTGCCGACGGCTGGCAGACGGTCAAGGCCAACTGCACCGTCTGCCATTCGGCCAAGCTGGTGACCCAGAACAGCGGCTCGCGCAATCACTGGGAAAGCCTCATCCGCTGGATGCAGGATACCCAGGGGTTGTGGCAGTTTCGCCCCGAGATGGAAGCGACCATTCTCGACTATCTGGCCGAGCATTACGGCCCCAAGGAACATGCGCGCCGGCCACCGCTGGCCCGCGACTTGCTGCCGGAGAACCCCTACAAGCAAGAGGATCAGGCATCCGGGTGAGCCGACTCGTTCATCGACCGACGGCGGCCCCGCCATGGCGGGGCCTTGTCATCTTCACGTGGCGACCCGGCCATCAGCCGACAAGCCATGTCAGCCGACAAGCTATGGAGGTTTTCTCGCGGCTGACGTAGCGTAGTGCCACAAGAGAAGAGCGCCACAAGACAAGAAGTGCAGGGATACACTCCAGAGTTCACGAAAGACTCAAACCGTCCAGGACGACAGACATGAATCGACGCGATTTCCTGAAGGCCGCCAGCGTGCTGAGCAGTGCCTTTCTGCCTCTTTCCACCGTGTTCGCCGCCATCGAGAGCCAGACCAAATCGATCGGCCCCGAAGCGTCCTTCGATTATGCCTGGCTCAAGGGGCTGGCAAGGCACTTGTCCCAGCAGGATGCCCCATCGGCCGACGGGGAACTGCCGTCTCAGCTGCAGGACATGACCTGGGACGAATACCAGGCGATCACCTTCAAGCCGGATCATGCCCTGTGGGCCGACAACGAGCAGTCGCGGATTCGGGCCCAGCTCTTCCATCTCGGGCTCTATTTCAAGAAGCCGGTACACATCTACGAGATCGTCGACGGCAAGGCCCGGGAAATCGCCTACGACCCGGCCATGTTCGATTACGGCAAGTCCGGCATCGAGGGTGACGCCCTGCCCGAGGACCTGGGGTTCGCCGGCTTTCGCATTCACCACAAGAACGACTGGAAACGCGATGTCGCCTCCTTCCTCGGCGCCAGCTATTTCCGTGCCGTCGGCAAGTCCTATCAGTACGGCATGTCGGCTCGCGGCCTGGCCATCGACACGGCCATGGCGCGGCCCGAGGAGTTTCCCAACTTCACCCGCTTCTGGCTCGAGCGTCCCGACGACAACAGCGATGTCGTCAACGTCTACGCCTTGCTCGAATCCCCCAGCGTCACCGGCGCCTACCGCTTCGCGATCACCACCGGCAACGGCGTGGTCATGGACGTGGATGCCGCCCTCTACCCGCGCAAGGCCATCGAGCGCCTGGGCGTGGCACCCTTGACCAGCATGTACATGGTGGGCGAGAACGACCAGCAGGCAAACTGGGACTGGCGCATGGAGATTCACGACTCCGACGGCCTCTCCATGCATACCGGCAGCGGCGAATGGCTGTGGCGCCCCTTGGCCAACCCGCCCACCCTGCGCTTCAACTCCTACCAGGACAAGAGCCCACGAGGCTTCGGCCTGATCCAGCGCGATCGCAACTTCGACCATTATCAGGACGACAGCGTCTTCTACGACCAGCGCCCGAGCGTCTGGGTCGAGCCCAAGTCCGACTGGGGCGCCGGGGCGATTCAACTGGTCGAGATCCCCACCCTCGACGAGACCTTCGACAACATCGTCGCCTTCTGGAACCCCGAAGCGCCGGTCGAGCCCGGCAGCGAGATGCTCTATGGCTACCGCCTCTACTGGCGTGCAAGACCGCCCGCCGAGACCGATCTAGCGCGCTGCGTGGCCACCCGCACCGGTATCGGTGGCGTCGTCGGCCAGCGCCGCGAATACTTCAGCTGGCGATTCGTGGTCGACTTCCAGGGCGGCCCCTTCCCCTTCGACGCCGACGAGGAGATCACCGTCGAACCGGTCATCGAGAATTCCGCGGGGCGCGTAGAGATCACCTCGGCCCGACCGCTGAACGCGATTCAGGGCTACCGCGCCATGTTCGATGTCGTGCCCCCGGACGACGGTACCGATCCCATCAACCTGCGGCTCTATCTCAAGGCGGGCGACAAGCCGTTGACCGAGACCTGGATCTACCAGTGGACGCCGCCGCCGGGCGATGAGCGGGAACTGCACAATCCCGGCCACCTGTAGCCAGCCGGGTTGCAGGGATCGCCAACGGCTCTATACTGTATTTAAATACAGTTTAAGGCGTCGTCATCATGGCCATCCAGCATCGCGCCGCGCCCCGCAAGGGGCGCGGCGCCACCTACGATCCCCACAACCGCTTCGCGCCGACCCACAGCGTGGCGGTCGACGATGGCTGGTGGCAGGAGGAACTGCCCGAGCGATTGGCCACCACGGTACGCGATGAGTCCGCGAAAAGCGCGCTCTCCTGGAACCAGTCGCCGGATCTCGGTTTCGACCGCTCGCTGAACCCCTACCGGGGCTGCGAACACGGCTGCATCTACTGCTATGCCCGGCCCAGCCACGCCTACTGGGATCTGTCACCGGGCATCGATTTCGAGACCCGCCTGATCGCCCGCACGGGGCTCGTCGAACGACTTCGCGAGGAACTCTGCAGGCCTGGCTACATCTGCCAGCCCATCAACCTTTCCGGCAATACCGATTGCTACCAGCCCCTGGAAGCCGAACGACGCACGACCCGTGCCGTTCTCGAGCTGCTGCTGGAGTGCCGCCACCCGGTGACATTGGTCACCAAGAGCGCGCTGATCCTGCGCGACAAGACGCTGCTCGGTGAGATGGCGGCCAAGGGGCTGATACGCGTCTTCATCAGCCTGACCAGCCTCGACGATGACCTCAAGCGCACCCTGGAGCCACGCACGGCCTCCCCCGGGGCTCGACTCAAGATCCTGCGTGAACTGAATGCCGCAGGTGTCCCGGTCGGTGTGCTGCTTTCGCCGATGATCCCGGGGCTCAACGATCACGAGATGGAGAGCCTGCTGGCGGCGGCTCACGAGGCCGGTGCACGCAGCGCCGCCTGGATGCTGCTGCGCCTTCCCCGGGAAGTGGCACCGCTGTTCGAGGAGTGGCTGACCAGCCACTATCCCGAGCGCGCCGGCAAGGTCATGAGCCTGATACGCCAATGTCGCGGTGGCGAGACCTACGACTCACGCTTCGGCCACCGCATGCGCGGCCAGGGCGTGTTTGCCCAGTTGCTGGCTCAGCGCTTCACCAAGGCCAGCCGACGCCTGGGCATGAACGAACACACGGCGATGGGGCTGGACTGCAGTGCGTTTCGACCGCCCCATGCCCAGGGCGATCTGTTTCTGTAACGCGATTGGGGTAGCATGAGCTGGGTCATTGGTAACGAGACACGCCATGCCTATCAGCAAGACCCGATCCAGCTTCTATCGCCGTCTGTACGTCGCGCATCTGATCGATGGTGGCGTCGCCAGCGTTCCCGAACTCATCGAGGCAACCGGCATGCCCCGGCGTACCGCCCAGGACACCATCAACGCCCTGGGCGAGCTGGACATCGTCTGCGAATTCGAACCCGAGGAAGGCGCACGACACAACATCGGCCGCTATGTCATACGCGACTGGGGCGCGATCGACTCACGCTGGGTGAAGGCGAACCTGCAACGCATCAAGCAAGCACTGGGGTACCCCTGATGGCATCGAGTGCCGGCCTGGACGTGGCCAGCACCTGAAACCTGCCGTGTCGGCTTTCGCTCACCCAGCCATCAGGCCGCTTCCCGTCGGGAAGATCGTGATGCGATCCCGCCCACTGCGCTTTGAAAGGTACATGCTGCTGTCCGCGGCATCCAGGAGCGCCCCGACATTGCGGAATTCATTGCCTTTCACGATGGTCGCGATGCCAAAGGAGGCCGTGACACGGAGCCCCGGGTTTCTGGTTCCACCCAGCGATACCTGCTTCAAGCGGCTCCTGACATATTCGGCAAAACTCATGGCCCCTTCACCGTCATGGTTCGGGAGGATGGCCACGAACTCCTCGCCGCCATAACGCCCTATCTCTCCCCCCGCCGCTTCCGCCATGGGGCGCAGGAACATGGTGAAGTTCTTCAGCACTTCGTCGCCGACGGCATGACCATAGTCGTCGTTGATGCTCTTGAAGTGATCCAGGTCCATGAAGACAACCGCCAAGGGCCGAAACTCCTCGCGCATCTCATCGAACAAGCCATTGAGGATTTCCTCGATATAGGCGCGGTTATACACCCGGGTAAGCGGATCGAGCCTGGTCTGCAGGCTCAAGTCGCGTTGCTGCTGACGTAGTCTCTCGATCTCTTCTTGCTGTCGAACCAGGTCCTGCTGCAGGCGTGCATTCTTCTCGGCCAGAAGCTGCTTGGCCTCGAGCATCAACCGATTGCCATCCAGGCGCTCCGGAACCGTGATGTCGTAAAGCGACGCCAGCAAGGGCAATTGCTCCTGGAGTTCCATGATGGTGGCCAACACGTCCGGCGTCTCGAGGTCGAAATACTCCTCGAGGGTCGCCATAGCCGCCCCCAATGTGGCCTCTCCCTCCCTCCAGGCGTCAGCTAAAATACCAGCGGCAATGACGCAGTTGCTGATTTGTTGTTCTCGAGATCCGCCCTGTTCCAAGGGATCATGACTGCTGCGGATCCAGTTCAAGGTCCGTTCCGAAAGCTGCCAGCGCTCGGCAAGCCAGCCCCCCACCTGGGCGTGATCGGTACCATAAGCCTGCTGCTCGAGATCGATGAGTTCCGCGTGGGTGTCGGCTTCACCTAGCAGCTTGACATAGCGTTCCTCCTCGGCGGCATGCAGTGCCAGCATGCCGATGTCCTGTAGCAGGGAGGCCGTGAACAACGCCCCCGCCTCGTCATGCAAATTCAGCGATTCCGCCAACGACTTGGCACTCACGGCGCAAAGCAGCGAGCGTTGCCAGTAGCGCTCGAGATCGAAACCAGAGGCGCCACGCTTCTTGCTGGAAGAGACCAGGCTGCAGCCGAGGGCAAGGGAAAGGGTGCGCTCCAGCCCGATGCGGTTGACGGCTTGGGTGAGGTCTTCCGCTGCCCGGTGCTGGGCATAGAATACGGTATTGGCAAGCGACAGCAGGCGTGCGGAAAGTGCGGGATCCCGGCCCAGGGTTTCCACGACCTCCTGCAGGTTGGCACTGGTATCACGGGCCAGTTCGACCACGCGCACCACCACCGCAGGCAAGGAAGGCAGCGCGTCAGCGCGCTCGAGCAATTGACGGAGTTCGTTCGGCAACATGCGATTCCCCTTTGTCTCTACGCCTGCTGAGCAGTTGAAACGAGACTTTCATGCTTAGAAGACATGGCGCACCTGAAACAGAATTTTAATTTTTACTTTTGACAACCAAAAAATATTAAACAAGTTAATGAAAAAAATTCACTATTAAACAGATAGAAATTTTAGGCTACCACTAACTTCATCGTTGACCTAAAAAGTTGACCTGAAAATAGAGCGTCAACAAATGTAAAAATCTTTGAAAACATAGTAACAAATAACATTAAGCATGCATAGTAAACGCACGTCCCTCCTGCTTTTTTAACCCATGTTATTCAAGTACCATTTTCACCGGCCCAGATAATATCTGAGGTACCATACCTTCAGGAATTCAAGCCTCGCCTTGCGGAGAGAGTCTTCAATGAGTGATCGTGACAAGCGTCATCGGCAGTCCATGCAGAAGCTAAAGAGCCACGTGGACGAACGCGTGGCCAGCGCCCAGGAGCAGCGTGGGCTGCTGCTGGTCTTCACCGGCAACGGCAAGGGCAAGACCACTGCCGCCTGGGGCACGGTGACCCGCGCCTTGGGCTACGGTTACCGGGTCGGCGTGATCCAGTTCATCAAGGGGCTTTGGGAGTGTGGCGAACGCGAACGGCTGATCGCGGATGACAACCTGGAGGTCCAGGTGATGGCCACCGGGTTCACCTGGGAAACCCAGAACCGAGAGAGCGACACCCAGGCGTGTCTTGAGGTATGGCGCGAGTCGGAACGCCTGCTGGCCGATCCCGCCGTCTACCTGGTGGTGCTCGACGAAATCACCTACATGCTCAAGTTCGGCTACCTGGATATCGAGACGGTCAAGCGAGCCATCGCTAATCGTCCCGCAGAGCAGAGCGTTATCGTCACCGGGCGCAACGCGCATCGCGAGCTTGTCGCCATGGCCGATACCGTGACAGAGATGCAGGAAACCCGGCATGCCTTCAATAGCGGGTTGCAGGCACGGCGCGGCATCGACTATTGAGACCCCCTATCGATCCTTGGCTCTTTCATCGCCAATGCGTCGCATACCTGCTCCACCGCCTCGATCAGGCGCGGGCCGGGGCGACTGATCCAGTCGGGCTCGAGAGTATGGAGTCGCTCGTCGCGCACCGCGGACAAGATCGACCACTTCTGCCAAGAGGCCTGCCAGGCATCGTTTTCGCTGGCCGCGAGGATCACCTCGGGCCGCGCTTCGACCAATGCCTCGCGACCAATCTGGGGCACCAGCACCGGGCTCTCGGCGAACAGCGGTTGGCCTCCGCAATGGCGAATGACCTGGGTGACGATGTGCCCATCGGCCAGGGTGGTCAGGGGATCGGCGCCCAATTGGTAGAAGACCCGGGGGGCAGGTTCGAGGGATCGCTCCATCGACGCCAGGCGTTCCTCGAAATTCCGCGCGATCCGTTCGCCCTTCCCCGGCTGACCGGTCAGCCGGCCCAGATCACGCAGGTTGTCGGCGACATCACTCAAGTGGCGCGGCTCGCTGACGTAAACCGCAATGTCGAGCGCGCGCAGCCGTTCGACCACCACCTGGGGCGTGCCGCTTCCCCAGGCGATCACCAGCTGCGGGTCGCGCACCAGTATCGCCTCCAGGGCAATGCCGCGATAGCTGCCTGTGCGAGGAACGGCTCGCGCCGCGACAGGATAGTCGCTGCCCTCGATCGCACCGACCAGTCGCTCTCCCGCGTCCACCGCGTAGAGCATCTCCACCGCGTGGGGCGCCAGGGCCACCACCCGCTCGGCGGGTGCCGGCAGAGTCACGTCATTGCCCAGATCGTCCGTCACCGTGACGACATCGGCCCAGGCATTCGCGCCAAGGAGTAGTGCCGCCACGACCCCCAGCAATGTCGTCAGCGCTGGCGCCGGCTTCGGCATCACTAGCCTCTCTTTTGTCTGTCGATCAAGAAAACAATGTGCATTAGCCTATCCTGCAGGAACCCTTTGCAGCGATCCTGCTTCAATAGATCGTCGGCTTACTATCCCCATCCCTGGAGACTCGAGAATGCGTACTGTCGATGCTTGCCCGCGACTGCTGAGCGGGCTGCTGCTGGCTGGCCTGATCGGCTGGGGCGCGACCGCCCAAGCCCAGACCCGCCCCTCTATGCCCGCCCCCCACCGCATCCAGGTTCAGGCCCAGGCGGAGATCAAGGCCGAACCGGACATGGCGACACTCAGCGCCCGTCTGTGGGAACGCACGCCCGCCATCGCCCGCAGCGAAGACGCCCAGACGGACCCCGAGGCATTGGCCGAGGCCCGCAAGCGTCTTGAGGATCGCACCGGCGAACTGATCCGCACGCTGGAGCAGGCGGGGGTTTCGAGCAAGGCCATCGATGCCGGCTCCCTCTCGGTGCGCCCGGATTACGTGCAGCGGCCCATGCGCGACAACAAGCCCTCCGAACCCCTGGTACGCACCCAGCTGGAGCGCCCGATCAGCCTGCGCATTGACGATCTTGAGCGCTTGCCCATCATTCTCGATGCACTGACCCAGGCCGGGGTCAATGCACTGGATGGGGTGACCTACGATCTCAAGGATCGCAGCGCCGCCACCGACGACGCCTTGACCCAGGCATTGGAAAAGGCACGCCACAAGGCCCGGCTGATGGCCAGCACCCTCGGCGTCGAGCTTGGCCGGGTGCTCAGCATCCAGGAAACCAACGCCCCCGTCTTCGCCCCTCGCATGATGGCCATGAGCGCCGACATGGAACGGGGCGGCTCGTCACCGGAGTACCGCCCTGGCGAGATCACCATCGACGCCGAGGTCAGCGTCGCCTGGGAGATCAAGCATTGATCGTGTCGACACCGCCCATGTAGCCACGTAGCGCCTCGGGCACGCTGATCGAACCATCGGCGTTCTGACAGTTCTCGAGCACCGCCAGCAGGCAGCGCCCCACCGCCAGGCCGGAGCCGTTCAGGGTATGCAGCAGTTGAGGCTTCTTGTGCTCGGGATCGCGGAAGCGCGCCTGCATGCGCCGGGCCTGGAAATCCTCGCAGTTGGAGACGGAGGAAATCTCCCGATAGGTCCGCTGGCTCGGCAGCCAGACTTCCAGATCGTAGGTCTTGGCCGCACCGAAGCCCATGTCGCCGGCGCACAGGGTCACGACGCGATAAGGCAGCTCCAGCGCCTGGAGGATGGCCTCGGCATGGCCCCGCATCTCCTCGAGGGCCGCATAGCTGGTCTCGGGGGTAACCATCTGCACCATCTCGACCTTGTCGAACTGATGCTGGCGGATCATTCCGCGGGTGTCCTTGCCGTAGGCACCGGCTTCGCTACGAAAACAGGGCGTCTGGGCGGTCAGGCGTACCGGCAGCTCCTTGGCGGCGAAGATGTGATCCCGGGCGAAGTTGGTCAGCGGCACCTCGGCGGTGGGAATCAGGTAGTAGTCGTTGTCGCCGTCCAGCCTGAACAGGTCCTCGCCGAACTTGGGCAGCTGCCCGGTGCCGGTCAGGGAGTCGCGATTGACCATGTAAGGGACGTAACACTCCTCGTAACCATGCTCGAGGGTCTGCTTGTCGAGCATGAACTGCCCGAGCGCCCGGTGCAGCCGGGCGACCGGGCCACGCATCACCGCGAAGCGCGAGCCAGTCAGCTTGGCGGCCATCTCGAAGTCGAGATAGCCCAGCTTGGCGCCGAGGTCGACATGATCCCTGACCTCGAAGTCGAACTCCCTCGGCGTGCCCCAGCGATGCAGTTCGACGTTGTCGTTCTCGTCATCGCCCGGCGGCACGCTCTCGTGGGGGATATTGGGCAAGCCGGCCAGGAAGGCATCAAGCGCCATGCTGTTGTCAGCCAGGCGCGCCTTGGCCTCGCCGAGGCGCTCCCCCAGATCGCTGACTTCCGCCAATAGTGGTTCGATGTCCTCGCCCGCCGCCTTGGCCTGACCGATCGCCTTGGAGCGCGTGTTCCGTTCGTTCTGCAGCCGCTCGGTTTCGGTCTGCAGTTCGCGCCGCTGGGCTTCCAGGGTCTCGAACCGCGCCGTATCCAGATTGAAGCCACGCGTGGCGAGGCGGTGTGCGACTCGTTCGAGGTCGCTGCGAAGCAGTTTGGGATCGAGCATGAAGTCTGGTCCGTTGAAAAATAACCTATAGGAAAAATCGCGCCAATCTCATCCCGGCGGCCACCCCGACCACCCCCAGCAACAGGCTTGCGGTCACGTAGAGGATGGCGATGGAGGCACGATCATTTTCCAGCAATGTCAGTATCTCGAGGGCAAAGGTCGAGAAGGTGGTAAAGGCACCGGTAAATCCGGCGATCAGCGCCGCCTGCCAGACGGGCGAGAGCTTGAGCTCATCGATGAGCCACACGTAGAGCGCGCCGATCAGGCAGCAGCCCAGCAGGTTGACGCCGAAGGTTCCCCAGGGGAACCCACGCCCCAGGATCGAGGTGAGCCAGCCCCCCAGCAGATACCGCCCCAGGGCACCCAGGGCTCCGCCGGCGGCCACGGCCAGCCATGTCATCATGGTCAATTCCAAGCCCCGGAAAAAAATGGCTTTCCATTGTAGGGAAAAGCGACGCGCCGGGCCATGGCGATGAGCCTCGAGTCGCATCGTTGCAGTGCGTCCCGGGCGCTTCTCGGTTAAGGTAGGCGAATACTCTCCTGCTCGACGTCAAGAGATCATGATCGCACGACTGGAACCTCTTTCCCGGGTCGATGAGCGCCATGCCGCCTTCATCGAGGCGCTCGAAGCGGAAGGCTTCGCCGGCGATATCGCCGCGGACTACGCCAATCGCACGGTGCTGGCCACCGATAACTCCATCTATCAGCGCCTGCCCCAGGCGGTGCTCTACCCGCGCAACGTCGAGGACCTCCAGCGCATCGCCCGCCTGGCGGCACGGGACGAATTCCGCGAGGTGACGCTGGCCCCCCGGGGCGGCGGGACCGGCACCAACGGCCAGTCGCTCACCGAGGGACTCATGGTGGATGTCTCGCGGTACATGAACCGCATCCTCGACATCGACGTGGAGAATCGCCGCGTGCGGGTCCAGGCCGGGGTGGTCAAGGACCAGCTGAACGCGGCCCTGAAGCCCCACGGGCTGTTCTTCGCGCCGGAACTGTCGACCTCCAACCGGGCCACCATCGGCGGAATGATCGCTACCGACGCCAGTGGCCAGGGTAGCTGCGAATACGGCAAGACCCGGGACCATGTACTGGCACTGGATACGATACTCCTGGGAGGCGAACGCCTGTCCAGCGAGCCGCTGAGTGAAGACGAACTGGACGCGCTATGCGCCCGGGACGACGTCGTCGGCGAAGTGCATCGCACCGCCCGGGAGATCATCGACACCCAGCGCGATCAGATCGAGGCTGGCTTTCCCAGGCTCAACCGCTGCCTGACCGGCTACGACCTGGCGCACCTGCGCACACCGGACGGCCGCCTCGATCTCAATAGCGTGCTGTGCGGCTCCGAGGGATCGCTCGGCCTGCTCAACGAGGCCACCCTCAACGTCCTGCCCATGGCGAAGCATTCGACCCTGGTCAATGTGCGCTACGCAAGCTTCATGGATGCCCTGCGCGACGCCAAGGCGCTGATGGCCCTGGAAGCCAACCGCCCTACCTCCATCGAGACCGTGGACGACAAGGTGCTGAATCTGGCCATGGAGGACTTCGTCTGGAACAGCGTGGCGGAGTTCTTTCCCGCTGCGGCTGACGACGAGACAGCGGTGGTCACCGCTCCGATCTGCGGCATCAACCTGGTCGAGTTCAACGCCGACGCTCTGAGCGAGCTCGAGGCCAAGGTAGCCGCCTTCACCGCCCATCTGGCAGCCGATACCCGGGTCGAGCGTCTTGGCTACACCCTCGCCGAGGGTCGCGAACGGATCAGCCGGGTCTATGCCATGCGCAAGCGCGCCGTGGGCCTGCTGGGCAATGCCAGGGGGGAGAAGCGACCGATTCCCTTCGTCGAGGATACCGCGGTGCCGCCGGAACACCTGGCCGACTACATCGCCGAGTTCCGCGCCCTTCTTGACGAACACGACCTCGACTACGGCATGTTCGGGCATGTCGATGCCGGGGTGCTCCACGTGCGCCCGGCCCTGGACATGAAGGACCCGGAGCAGGAAGCCCTGGTGCGCAAGATATCCGACCGGGTCGCCGAGCTGACCCACAAGTATCATGGCCTGCTGTGGGGCGAACATGGCAAAGGCGTACGCTCGGAATACGCACCGAAATTCTTTGGCAAACTCTACCCGACCCTGCAACGCCTCAAGGCGGCCTTCGATCCACACAACCAGCTGAACCCGGGCAAGATCGCCACGCCATCGGCTGACATGCCTCGGCAAGACGATTTCGAACCGGTGCGGCTGATCGACCCGGGTCTGCTGACCATCGACGGCGTGACCACCCGCGGCCAGCTCGACCGCCAGATCGACGAGCGTGTCTGGCAGGCTCACTCGGCCGCGGTCTACTGCAACGGCAATGGCGCCTGCTACAACTACGATCCCGATGACGCCATGTGCCCCTCCTGGAAGGCCACCCGGCAACGCATCCATTCACCGAAGGGGCGCGCCAGCCTGATGCGCGAATGGCTGCGCCTGCAGGGCAACAGCGGCATCGACGTGGTCGAGGAGTCGCGCAAGAAGAAGGCCGAGGGTACCTGGGGGTTCGTCCGCGACATGCCGCTACGCCTCTGGAATACCGTTCGCAAGCGGCGCGGCGACGAGGATTTCTCCCATGAGGTCTACGAGGCCATGGCCGGCTGCCTGGCCTGCAAGTCCTGCGCCGGACAGTGTCCGATCAAGGTCAACGTGCCGGAGTTCCGCTCACAGTTCCTCGAGGTCTACCACGGGCGCTATCAGCGGCCGCTGCGCGATTACCTGATCGGCGGGCTCGAATTCATGATGCCTTACTTGTCAGCGATCACACCGCTCTATAATGCCGCACTGCGCAACCGGCTGGTCGACCGCCTGATGGCCCGGCATATCGGCATGGTCGATAGCCCCCAACTTTCCCCGGCGCGCCTTTCCAGTCAGCTCAGGGCCTGGGGCATCGCCGAAGCGACCCCCATCAGCCTGGGGCTGCTCACCGAACGCCAGAAGGCGCGCAGCGTGATCCTGGTGCAGGACGCCTTCACCAGCTATTTCGAGTCGAAGCTGGTGATGGATGTCGTCGAATTGCTCTCACGCCTGGATATCCGGGTGTTCGTCGCGCCCTTCTCGCCCAACGGCAAGCCGCTCAATGTGCAGGGGTTCCTGGGCGTCTTCGAACGCACCGCCGAAAAACAGGCGAGGCGCCTGCGCAGCCTGGCCGAGTCCGGTGTTCCCCTGGTAGGGGTCGATCCCGCCATGACCCTCACCTATCGTCAGGAGTATGCCAAGGTCCTGGGGGCCGACGCCGTCCCCGAGGTGCTGCTGCTGCAGGAGTGGCTGGTGTCCCTGGGCCAGCGCCTGGCGCCCAGCGGTCTCGGGCTCACCGACCCGGGGTTTCGGCTGCTTTCGCACTGTACCGAGAAGACCACGGCTCCCGGCTCACCCAGGGCTTGGCAGCAGGTGTTCGCGATCTTCGGCCTGGAGCTCGAACTGCTCGATAGCGGCTGCTGCGGCATGTCCGGCACCTACGGTCACGAAGCGCGCAATCTCGAGACGTCGAAGACCATCTACGGCCAATCCTGGCAGCGCCACGTCGAGAATGAAACGAATGACGGACGACTGCTGGCCACGGGCTACTCCTGCCGCAGCCAGGCTAGACGCCTCTCCGACATCACGCTCGACCACCCCTTGCAAGGGCTGCTGAAAGCCATCAAGTGTGCGTAGCGAGTAAAAGGGGTCATTCGGTCCTGGGTGTGAAATTTGCCCCTGTCGCCGAGCCACGATAAGGCCTGCCATACGACAGGGGCAGAACATGGATGGCACGCCTATTCCGACGCTTGGCATGGAGCTCGACGCACCTATCGTCCGCTGAAGCGAGCTCCTACAGGTGGTTGATATAAAAGGGTTTTGCAAAAGCCCGATTCATCGGGCGATAGATCAGACCGAATCCACATGAAACGTCGAAAAGCCGTAAAAGGACGTACATGGATGAGGATCGTGCTCGCCCGCGGCCCCAGCGGGACGAGCATGGGGCTCAGAAGAACAGGCGGCGCAGGGCTGCCCCGGGGTCTTCTTCCCTCATGAAGGCCTCGCCTACCAGGAAGCCGTTCACGCCATACTCGCGCATGTGCTCGACATCGCCCCGGGTGTTGATGCCCGACTCGGTAATGATCGTCACCTTTTCGGGAATCCGGGAGAGCAGCTGAAACGTCGTGTCGAGGGTGGTCTCGAAGGTATGCAGGTCACGGTTGTTGATGCCCACGAGCTCCAGATCGAGGGCCAGGGCGCGTTCCAGCTCGAGGGCATCGTGGACCTCCACCAGTACGTCCATGCCCAGCTCGCCGGCCTGCTGGTGCAGATCCTTCATCCGCGCATCATCGAGAGCGGCCACGATCAGCAGAATGCAGTCGGCGCCGATGGCCCGCGCCTCGGTGACCTGATAATCGTGAACGATGAAGTCCTTGCGTATCACCGGCAGCCCACAGGCCTGGCGAGCGGCGATCAGATCGTTTTCGTGCCCCTGGAAGAAGTCGGCATCGGTGAGCACCGACAGGCAACTGGCCCCGGATTCGGCATAGGCCTTGGCGATCTCGGCGGGCCGGAACTCCTCGCGGATGACTCCCCGCGAAGGCGAGGCCTTCTTGATCTCGGCGATCACTGCCGGATCGCCCTCCTCGATGGTGCGGCTCAAGGCCGCGACGAAGCCGCGCGGCGCCTCCTGCTCTCGGGCGCGTTCCAGCAGCACTGCCTCGGAGACCCGGGCACGGCGCTCGGCGACCTCGTCATCCTTGCGCGCCACTATCTTGGCCAGGATGGTGGGCATATCATCGGTGGTGGTCATGTCGGGCTCTCTATCGGACAGTCGAAAATGGGTGCCCAGGAATGGGCTCATTGCTGATCGCTGAACACGCGACTGAAATCGATCAGTTCCTTCATCTTTTCCAGCGCCAGCTTCGATGCCATGGCATCCTGGGCCAGCGCCACCCCCTCCTTGAGATTGTCCGCGATATCCGCGGCGTAGAGCGCAGCCCCAGCGTTCAGGGCCACGATATCCGCCGCCGCCCCCTCGCCGACCAATGCCTCCTTGACCAGGCGTAGGCTATCCTCGGCGGTGACCACCTTGAGGGGCTCCAGGGACTGCCGTTCTATCCCCAGCTCCTCGGGGGCGATGACATACTCCTCGACCCTGCCCTCGCGCAGCTCGGCGACCCGCGTGGGCGCCGCCAGGGAAATCTCGTCCAGGCCATCCTCGGCGTGGACCACCAGCACATGCCGGCTGCCCAAACGACCCAGCACCTCGGCCATCAGCGGCACCAGACTGGGTTGATATACGCCTAGCAGTTGATGCTGGGCGCTGGCGGGGTTGGTCAGCGGGCCCAGGATGTTGAAGACGGTGCGCACACCCATCTCGCGACGCGGACCGATGGCGTGACGCATCGCCGGGTGGTGCAGGGGCGCGAACATGAAGCCCACGCCCACCTGTTCGATGCAGCGCGCCACCTGCTCCGGCGCGAGATCCAGCTTGATGCCGGCGACATCGAACAGGTCGGCACTGCCGGAGGAAGACGATACGCTGCGGTTGCCATGCTTGGCGACATGCCCGCCGGCCGCGGCGACCACGAAGCTCGAGGCGGTGGAGACATTGAACAGGTTGGCGCCATCGCCGCCGGTGCCGACGATGTCGACCAGGTCGTCGAGGCGCACCCCGACCGGTGTCATCAGCTCGCGCATGACCTGAGCGGCGGCGGCGACCTCATCCACCGTCTCGCCCTTCATCGACAACCCGATCAGGAAGCCGCCGATCTGGGCATCGGTGGCCTCCCCGGTCATGATGTGCTGCATCACGGCATGGGTGTCGGCGTAGCTCAGGTTGCGGCCTCGCATGACCGCATCGATCGCCTCTCGCATTTGCATGATGTTCTCCTTATTGTCGCGATGGCAACGACACAAGATAACGGTATAAGGTATACAGTATAAGAGTGTATAGGCGGTCAAGCACGCCGCCGCGCGAGGAAGTTGCCCAGTAGCGCATGCCCCTGGCGCGTCAGGATCGACTCGGGATGAAACTGTACCCCCTCGATGTCCAGGGTACGATGACGCAAGCCCATGATCACCCCGGGGGTGACATCCTCGTCCCCCACCCAGGCGGTGACCTCGAGCTCCTGGGGCAGACTCTCGGTGTCGACGACCAGGGAATGATAGCGGGTCACTTCCAGCGGGTTCTCGAGGCCGACGAAGACCCCCTCGCCCCGATGATGCACCCGAGAAGTCTTGCCGTGCATCACCCGGGGCGCACGTACCACCCGACCACCGAACACCTGGCCGATCGCCTGGTGGCCGAGGCAGACCCCCAGGATCGGCACCTTGCCGGCGAAATGACGGATCACATCCAGGGAAATGCCCGCCTCGTTGGGCGTGCAGGGCCCCGGGGAGATCACGATATGGCTGGGCGCCAGGGCCTCGATATCGGCCAGCGACAGCGCATCGTTGCGATAGGTCTCAACCTCGGCGCCCAGTTCCGCCAGGTACTGCACGATATTGAAGGTAAAGCTGTCGTAGTTGTCGATCATCAACACGGACATCAGGACTCACTCCGGCACACGCACGGGCTGGCCCATGCGCTGACATCAGGGATTGGCAGGATCATTCGAGGTTGTCCAGGCCGCGTTCGGCCATGGCCACGGCACGGAACAGCGCCCGCCCCTTGTTCAGGGTCTCCTGCCATTCGAGTTCGGGCACCGAGTCGGCGACGACCCCGGCACCGGCCTGGACATGCAGCTCGCCATCCTTGATCACCGCGGTGCGAATGGCGATGGCGGTATCCATGTTGCCGTGCCAGGAGAGATACCCCACCGCGCCGGAGTAGACGCCGCGCTTGACCGGCTCCAGCTCGTCGATGATCTGCATGGCGCGAATCTTCGGTGCCCCGGAGAGGGTTCCGGCGGGAAAGGTCGCCCGCAGCACGTCCATCGCCGAGAACCCGGGCGACAGGCGCCCGGTGACGTTGGAGACGATATGCATGACGTGGGAATAACGCTCGACGGCCATGTGGTCGGTGACCTTGACCGTGCCGGCCTCGCTGATACGACCCACGTCGTTGCGCCCCAGGTCGATCAGCATGACATGCTCGGCGATCTCCTTGGGGTCCGCCAGCAGCTCGGCCTCGAGCGCCCTGTCTTCTTCCTCGGTGTGACCCCGCTTGCGGGTTCCGGCGATGGGGCGCACCGTGACCTCGCCCTCCTCGAGCCGGGTAAGGATTTCCGGAGACGACCCCACTACCTGATGGTCGTCGAGATTCAGGAAGAACATGTAGGGCGACGGATTGAGACTGCGCAGGGCCCGGTAGAGATCGAGCGGCGGCGCCCGGAACGGGATCGACATGCGCTGCGACGGCACGCACTGCATGACGTCGCCGGCCAGCACGTACTCCTTGATGGTCTCCACGGCGCTCTTGAAGCCTTGCTCGGTGAACCCCGAGGTGAAGTGCCCCTCTTCCACCGCGGCGGCGCCGCTTCCCGGACTCGCCGACTTCAGCGTAGCGCCGCGCAATGTCTCTTCGAGGGACTCGAGACGCTCGATGGCCCGTTCGAAGGCCCGCACTTCGGCGGGGTCGGCATGGGTCCACAGCGTCAGTCGCCCCGAGAGATTGTCGAATACCACGAACTCGTCGCTGACCATCAGCAGGATATCCGGCACGCCGATGGGATCGGGCTTCTCCACACCTCGCAACCGCGGTTCGATGTAGCGGATGGTGTCGTAGCCGAAATAGCCCACCAACCCGCCATCGAAGCGCGGCTGGTCGTCGAGACGCGGTACCTTGAAGCGAGTCTGGAACTGCTCGATCCAGGCCAGGGGGTCATCCACCTGGGTGACACCGGATTGCTCGCCATCGACGATGTGTCGAACCTCGTCGCCGCGCACTTCGATGCGCTCGCGGCACGGCAGGCCGATGATCGAGTAACGGCCCCACTTCTCGCCCCCCTGCACGGACTCGAGCAGGAAGGTCCAGGGCGCGTCGGCCAGCTTGAGGTAGGTGGAAAGCGGTGTATCCAGATCGGCCAGCACGTCCCGGGTGACAGGGATGCGATTGAAGCCTGCCTGCGCCAGCTCGGCGAAGCGTTCGGAGGTCATCATGCCCGGTGATTCCTTCAGGATGTATCGAGTAAAGGTGTCAGTGTCGCACAGTCACGCTCGGCGCGTGACTACTGCGGTGTCACCATCGCCAGCGCTTGACGGCGCGAGCAAGCGTGGCGCTGTCCTGGGAAACCTGAGAGAAAAGGCGGGTATCCAGCGTCATGATGCGTCCGTTATTGCTGAATTTTATTGATTTGTCGTCGTTTATAGTGATATTCAACAACCCTAAACGAGTTCCCCGAGCGATTCAACCACCGCATCCGGTTGGCTGTCGCTGATCGGCTCGCCATGGTTATAGCCGTAGGGAACTGCCAGGGCATGGAATCCGGCCCGTCGCGCGGCCTCGATGTCATGGCGGGAATCGCCGACCATCAGGCAGTGCCGTGGCGCGATGCCGAAACGTTCGGCGACATGCAGCAGCGGCGCGGGGTCGGGCTTCTTCTGCGGCAGCGAGTCGCCGCCCAGGGTCAGATCGAAATAGCCAGCGAGCCCCAGAGCCTCGAGAATCGGCGCGACGAAGGCGTGGGGCTTGTTGGTGATCACCACCAGCACCAGCTCACGCTCGCGCAAGGCCGTCAAGGCCTCCCTCACCCCCGGATAGACTCGGGTCCGTGCGCAGGGTGCCCGACCGTAATGTCTGAGAAACGCCTCATGGGCGTCATTCAGCATCTGATCCCCCGGCACGCTGCCCGTGGCGAACGCGAGTGCCCGCTCGACCAGCTTGCGCGAGCCGTTGCCGACCCAGTCGCGAACCCGGGCGACACCGGCCGTTGGCAAGCCAGCGTCTTCAAGCATGGCGTCCACCGCCACGGCAATATCCGGCACGGAATCGATCAGGGTGCCATCCAGATCGAAGGCGACGAGGCAAATGGCGTCGAGACACGGCAACATGACTTCTCCACTGCAGAGCA
Organism: Modicisalibacter ilicicola DSM 19980; assembly: GCF_900128925.1. GTDB lineage: Bacteria > Pseudomonadota > Gammaproteobacteria > Pseudomonadales > Halomonadaceae > Modicisalibacter > Modicisalibacter ilicicola. The sequence goes on along the minus strand of NZ_FQUJ01000005.1, from coordinate 89,473 downwards.
AGAGTGCGGCATTGCAATAACAAAGCCATGAATTATGCCTGCACGAACAGGAAAAAACAGGCTATCGATTCACTCGGGAGTCGCTGAATGAATTGCCGAACGAAATGCAGCGCGAGGTGGATGGTGCCAAGATTCGTTGGGGACGCAGAGCCCGTGCAGGCATTTATGCAGTGGTTCCCTAGTCCGGCATGGTGGCGGTGATCCGTATCGACGCATACCAGGCGGCAAGATTGGCGATATCCTCGTCGCTCAAGCCCTTGGCCACCACCGACATGATCTCGTGCTCGCGCTTGCCGCTGCGAAACGCCTTGAGTTGTGTCTCGAGATAGATCTGGCTCTCGCCCGCCAGGTGCGGTGCGATCGGGATCGTCGCGATGCCGTCCAGGCCATGACAGGTCTGGCACTGACGTGCCAGCTTGCGACCGGCGTCGGGATCGGCCCCTTGAGCACTGGTCGCCAGCGCCAGACCGCTAGCGACGACAAGAGCGATGGCCGGAAGGGAAAATGGCATGCCGTTTCCTCGCCGCACTACAGAAGCAGGCAGGCGGTAGACGCCTGCCGACAGGAGTAAAGCGCTGCGTGCCTACTGAGCAGACGAACCAGTGTAGGCGATGCGATAGACCGCCCCGGCGAGATCGTCGGAGACCAGAAGCGAGCCGTCGCGCAACTGCGCGACATCCACCGGACGACCGAGGTATTCGCCATTCTCGTCGAGCCAGCCCTCGGCGAAGGGCACCGTCTCGCCGGTGACGTTGCCTTCCGCATCGACCGGGGTAAACATCACCCGCGCGCCGACGGGCTCGGTACGGTTCCAGGAGCCGTGCTGCGCGTTGAAGATGCCGCCCCGGTACTTTTCGGGGAACATCTTGCCGGTGTAGAACACCATGCCCAGATCCGCGGCGTGGGCCACCGTTTCGGCCACCGGATGCACCACCTCGACGGGCACTTCCTCGCCCTTGTATTCGTTGGTGCGCACCTCGCCGCCACCGAACCAGGGATGGCCGAAGTGCTGGCCCATTTCGGTCTGGCGATTGATTTCACCGGGCGGGATGTCGTCGCCCATGCCGTCCACCTGATTGTCGGTAAACCACAGGTTGCCCGTCCCGGGGTGGAAGTCGTGACCGACCGAGTTGCGGACGCCTCGGGTATAGACCTCGCGCTCGCTGCCGTCCTGGTTGACCCGGATGATGCCGCCGATGCCATATTCGGAGAAGACCTCGAGATGCTCCTTCGGGGCGACGTTGTAGGGCTGGCCCAGCGAGATATAGAGCTTGCCGTCCGGGCCGACGTCGCAGACCCGGGCAGTATGGTTGTAGCTGACGAACTCTTCGGGAATCAACTCGCCGCCGGGAATGACCGGCTCGGCAACCACATCCGGGCTTTCGTAGAAGAACTCCGCCGCCGGATAGGCCAGCACCCGATTCTGTTCGGCAATGTAGAGCACCCCCGCCGGCGAGAAGCAGGGGCCGTTGGGAATCGACTTGGCGAGCGACGGCGCGAAGTTCTTGACCTCGTCGGCGACGCGATTCTTGTCGCGGTCGGTGACGGCCCAGACCTCGGTCTTGCGGGTGCCGACGAAGATGACGACTCCCTGGGGGCCGACTGCCATGTGGCGTGCATCGGGAACGAGGGCGTAGAGATCGATGGTGAAGCCCCGGGGGAGCTTGATGCGCTCCAGGGTCTTGCGGATCGCATCGGCGCTGGGGCTGTCCTGGTCGATGACGGTGAACTCGGTCTCGCCCGTGGTCTGGAAGTTGCCGAGTTTCTCGAGGGTGTCATCGGTCTGGGCATGGGCCAGGGGAAAGAGCATTACACCGACGGCGAAACCCGCTGGCAAGATTCTGCTTTTCATTGTTGTTCTCCGTTGTTACCGGCACCCTACCGACACCGGCCTACAACGAGTACAGACAGCGCCCCTTGATACGTCAAGGCCATTGTTGCGTGGGGCTCAGCGCTGCCCCTCGAGCCAGTCACGCTTGGCCGGCGCCGACTGTTTCTTGAGCCATGCTTCCAGCTTCAGTGCCTCGCTGCGGCTACCGACCGGCTGGTGATGGATCAAGCGCAATGGTCCCTTGCCGCGCAGCGCCCGGGCGCCGCGCTTGCCGCTTCGATGCTCGTCGAAACGCCGCTCGACATTCGTGGTGATACCGGTATAGAGGGCGCCGGCCGCCGTCTCGATCAGATAGAGATGCCAGCAGGGTGCAACACCTCCCTCTTCCTCGACTGCCAACACCTCCGCCGAGGGCTCACGCATGGTGCTCGTGTACCGTGGCCAGTGCGTCGCGAAACGCGCGAATCACGCTGTCGTAACGGTGCGGGTCCTCCTCGCGGCGGCCCTTGAAGACCGCCGAACCGGCGACGAAGGTATCCGCGCCGGCCCGGGCGATCTCGGCGATGTTGTCGATCTTGACCCCGCCATCGATCTCCAGGCGGATATCCTGCCCGCTCGCGTCGATGCGGCGACGAACGTCACGCAGCTTGTCCAGGGTGCCGGGCAGGAAGGATTGCCCCCCGAAACCGGGGTTGACGCTCATCAGCAGGACCATGTCGACCTTGTCCATCACATGGTCGAGATAGGTCAGGGGCGTGGCGGGATTGAACACCAGCCCGGCCTTGACGCCGCCGTCGCGGATCAACTGCAGGGAGCGGTCGATATGCTCCGAGGCTTCGGGGTGAAAGGTGATGTAGCTGGCGCCGGCGTCGATGAAGTCACCGATCAGACGATCCACCGGCTTGACCATCAGATGCGCGTCGATGGGCGCGGTTATCCCGTACTTGCGCAATGCTTCGCAGACCATCGGGCCGATGGTCAGGTTGGGCACATAATGGTTGTCCATCACGTCGAAATGCACGATGTCGGCACCGGAGGCGAGGACGTCCTCGACCTCCTGACCCAGGCGGGCGAAATCGGCGGAGAGAATCGAAGGGGCAATCTTGAAGTCGGACATGAGCACGCTACGGTTCCACGAAACAGGTGAGCGCCATTCTAGCCTAATCGACACGCCCTGTCGGGGTCGGCCATTTGCGCATCCCGGATTCTGCGTCGATATTGAGAAATGGCTAACACAACAACATCTCGACTCTGGAGACGATCATGACTCTCGCCCTTCTGCCACGCCGGCGATGCCTGACGGCCTTGCTAAGTGCCGGTGCACTGACCTTCGCCGTCTCGGCCCCCACCCTCGCCCAGCAGGCCATCCTCGAAGGCGAACGCTTTCATCCCGAAGTCAGTACCCGGGGGATGGTCGCGACCAGTCACTTCCTGGCCTCCCAGGTCGCTCGGGACGTGCTGGCCGAGGGCGGCAACGCGGTGGACGCCGCGGTCACTGCCGGGTTCGCCCTGGCCGTGACCCAGCCGCGCTCGGGCAACATCGGCGGTGGCGGCTTCATGCTGGTATCGGACGAGAAGAGCGGCGAGGTCGTCGCCATCGACTACCGCGAGAAGGCGCCTTCCGCGGCCTATGAAACCATGTTCCAGAACGACGAGGGCGAGGCGGTTTCCGAGTTGTCGCGTTACACCCATAACGCTTCCGGGGTGCCGGGTACCGTGGCCGGCCTGGCCATGGCGCTCGAGGAGTACGGCACCCTGAGCCTGGCCGAGGCGCTGGCTCCGGCGATTCGCCTGGCGGAAGAGGGCTTCACGCTGCCCCAGCGCTTCGTCGATGGCATTCGCGACACCCGCGAGCGCCTGGAGCAGTGGGAAGGCTCGCGCAAGAAGTTCTTCAAGGAGGACGGCAGCCTGTACCAGGTCGGTGATACCTTCCGCCAACCGGACCTGGCGGCGACCTTGAAGCGCATCGCCGAGCAGGGCCCGCGGGAATTCTATGAAGGCAAGACCGCCGAGCTGATCGCTGCTCAGATGGAAAGGAATGGCGCCCTGATGACCGCCGAGGACCTGGCCAACTACGAGCCGGCGATTCGCGAACCGAGCCACGGCACCTATCGCGGCCACGATGTCTACGCCATGAGCCCGCCCTCCTCCGGCGGGGTACACATCGTGCAGATGCTCAATATCCTCGAGGGCTACGATATCGCCGATATGGGCTTCAATTCGGCCGACACCATCCATGTGATGGCCGAGGCGATGAAGCGGGCCTATGCCGATCGCTCAGAGTACCTGGGTGACACGGATTTCGTCGAAGTGCCCCTGGAGGGCATCACCTCCGAGGGCTATGCCGACGAATTGCGCAGCCAGATCTCGATGGACGAGGCCACGCCCAGCGACAGCATCGCGCCGGGCAACCCGCTGCCCTACGAGTCCAACGAGACCACCCACTTCTCGATCGCCGACGGCAACGGCATGGCGGTATCGAACACCTACACCATCAACTTCAGCTACGGCTCGGGCATCGTTGTCGAGGGGGCGGGTTTCCTGCTCAACAACGAGATGGACGACTTCTCGGCCAAGCCCGGCGTGCCCAACGCCTATGGTCTGATCGGCGGCGAGGCCAACAAGATCGAGCCCAACAAGCGCATGCTGTCGTCGATGACCCCGACCATCGTCAAGAAGGACGGCAAGAACTTCCTGGTCACCGGCAGCCCGGGCGGCTCGCGCATCATCACCACCACGCTGCAGGTGCTGATGAACGTCGTCGACCACGACATGAACATCCAGACCGCGGTGAGCGTACCGCGCATCCACCACCAGTGGCTCCCCGACGAGATCCGCATCGAACAGGGCATCAGCCCGGACACCATCGCCCTGCTCGAATCACTCGGTCATACCGTCAGCCGCCAGGAGGCGATGGGGGCCGCCCAGTCACTGATGATCGAGGATGGCATCTTCTACGGCGGTGCGGACCCCAGACGCTCCACCTCCTCGGCCATGGGCCTTTGATGAGGTCATGAAAGCGCCCGTCTCGCTCCCTCTCTGATTCTCGTCTTCGACGCTCCCGCCCCGGTTGTCCGGGGCTTTTCTTGCCGACAGCCAATAGCATCGCTGTGATAGCGCATCCTTATCGCTCGTTATTGCAAAAATGAATAACAAACAGGATTGTCATTCCATAAATGCTGGTTTAGCCTTCTAACAAATTGAATTGCCATGGAGCCGCAATGACTCTCTCGTTATTCTTGCACCGCCGCGCCATCGCCTCTGCCGTCACCCTGAGCCTGACGGCCGGGTTTGCCGTGCCGACTCTCGCCGCGGATCGCGAACTGCTCAATTCCTCCTACGACATCGCCCGGGAGCTGTTCGCCACCATCAACCCCGAGTTCGTCACGTGGTGGGAAGAGCGGCACGATGAAAGCATCGAGGTAAAGCAGTCCCACGGCGGTTCCTCCAAGCAGGCCCGCGCCATCATGCAGGGGTTGCGCGCCGACGTGGTGACCTACAACCAGGTCACCGACGTCAACGTGCTCGCCGAGCAAGGGCTGGTCGCCGAGGACTGGCAGCAGCAGTTCCCCAACAACGCCTCGCCCTACTACTCCACCACGGCGTTCCTGGTGCGCGAGGGCAACCCGAAGGGAATCGACAGCTGGGACGACCTGGTCGAGGGCGATATCGAGATCGTCTTCCCCAACCCCAAGACCTCGGGCAACGGCCGTTATACCTACCTGGCCGCCTGGGCCTACGCCGATCGGGAATTCGACGGCGACCAGGAGCAGATCCGCGAGTTCATGAAGGAGTTCCTCGGCAACGTCAAGGTCTTCGATACCGGCGGTCGCGGCGCCACCACCACCTTCGTCGAGCGTGGCATCGGCGACGTGCTGATCAGCTTCGAATCCGAGGTCAACAACATCAGCAAGGAGTATGGCGAAGACGACTACGACGTGGTCGTGCCGCCGGTGAGCATCCTGGCCGAGTTCCCGGTGGCGGTGGTCGAGGAGTACGCCGAGCGCAACGACAATACCGACCTGGCCCGGGGCTACCTGGAGTACCTCTACACCGAGGAAGCCCAGCGCCTGCTGGCCGGTTTCAACTATCGCGTCAACGACGAGACCGTCCAGGGGGAGTTCGCCGAGCAGTTCCCCGAGACCGAGCTGCTGCGCGTCGAGGACGTGTTCGGCAGCTGGGGTCAGGTCATGGATACCCACTTCGCCAGCGGCGGTGAACTGGACCAGCTGCAGCGCCGATGAAATGTTCCACCTCCTTGGTAACCAGGGGCAGTCAGTTCCCCGCGAAGCCAGCCGAGCGATGGTCAAACCAGGCGAATGACAGCGAAAAAGCGGAGTTTACATGCGAGTAAATGAGCATTTTGAGCTGGCATTCAACGCCGTGTGGCCGAGCGCAGGCGGCTCCCGCGGGCGAACTGCTCGGGTGTTACCAGGGTTCGGCCTCTCCCTGGGCATCACCCTATTATTCGTGTCTCTGGTGCTGCTGCTGCCGATGACCAGCCTGGTTGGCCAGCTGGCGGGGCTCAGCCTGGCCGAGTACTGGGCGATCATCACCGAGGGGCGCGTGGTCGCGAGTTATATGATCACCATCGGTGCGGCAGCCGTGGCCGCCATCGTCAATGCCCTGTTCGGGCTGCTGATGGCCTGGGTGCTGGTGCGTTACGAGTTCCCGGGACGACGCCTGCTGGACGCGTTGATGGATCTGCCCTTCGCGTTGCCCACGGCGGTCGCCGGCATCACCCTGGCGACCATGTATTCGAGCAGCGGCTTCATGGGCAGGCTGCTCGAACCGTTGGGCCTCGAGATCGCCTATACCTGGGTCGGCATCGCCCTGGCCATGGCCTTCACCAGCATTCCCTTCGTGGTACGCACGGTGCAGCCGGTACTCGAGGATCTTCCCGGGGAGGTCGACGAGGCGGCGATGACCCTGGGCGCCAGCGACGGCCTGGCCTTTCGCCGGGTGATCCTGCCGCACCTCTGGCCAGCGCTGGTCACCGGCACGGGGCTCGCCTTCGTGCGCTCCCTGGGGGAATTCGGCGCAGTGATCTTCATCGCCGGCAACATGCCCTATGAAACCGAAATCACCTCGCTGATGATCTTCGTCAAGCTGCAGGAGTACGACTACGTGGGGGCCTCGGCCATCGCCTCGGTCGTACTGGCGGTATCGCTCCTGCTCCTGCTGGCGCTGAATCTCTGGCAGGGCCGTTTCATCCGCCGCCTGCATGGAGGCGAATCCTGATGCAGCGTATCGGCGATGCCCCCCGCACGCGGCGCCTGCTGGTCGGGCTTGCGATAGTCCTGTCGGTGCTGTTCCTGCTGCTGCCCCTGGTCGCCATCTTTGCCCAGGCCCTCGCCGAGGGTATGGCGGTCTTCTGGAACAACCTGAGCGACGACTACACCCTGGCGGCGATCGGCCTGACGCTTCTGGTCGCGGCACTGACCATTCCGGTGAACCTCGTGTTCGGGGTGTTCCTGGCCTGGCTGGTGACGCGCTTCAGCTTTCCCGGCCGCCGCCTGCTGCAGACCTTCATCGACATCCCCTTCGCGGTGTCCCCGGTGGTGGCCGGGCTGATCTACCTGCTGCTCTACGGCAGCAACGGCTGGATCGGCAGCTGGCTGGACGAGTACGACATCCAGCTGATGTTCGCCTGGCCAGGCATCGTGCTGGTGACCATCTTCGTCACCTGCCCCTTCGTCGCCCGGGAGCTGATTCCGCTGATGCAGGCGCAAGGGGCTCGCGAGGAAGAAGCGGCGGTGACCCTGGGCGCTTCGGGCTTCACGATCTTTCGTCGGGTCACGCTGCCCAACATCAAGTGGGCGCTGCTCTACGGCGTGATCCTGACCAATGCCCGGGCGGTGGGCGAGTTCGGTGCCGTCTCGGTGGTCTCGGGCTCGATTCGCGGGGAAACCAACACCCTGCCGTTGCATGTCGAACTGCTGTACCAGGACTACAACACCGTCGGCGCCTTCACCGCCGCCGCGTTGCTGGCCCTGATCGCCCTGTTCACCCTGGCCGCCAAGGCTGGCCTTGAATGGCGCGCCACGCGCCGGGAGCAATTCCGATGAGCATCCGCCTGACGAATATCGCCAAGACCTTCGGACGCAGCATGGCGCTGGAACCGCTGGACCTGGACATCGCCGACGGCGAGCTGGTCGGCCTGCTCGGGCCGTCCGGTTCCGGCAAGACCACGCTGCTGCGGATCATCGCCGGACTCGAACAGGCCGACCGCACGCCCGGGAGAGCGATCCATTTCGGCGAGCGCGATGTGACGAATGTGCATGTGCGCGACCGACGCATCGGCTTCGTGTTCCAGCACTATGCGCTGTTCCGGCACATGAGCGTGTTCGACAATGTCGCCTTCGGCCTCACCGCCCTGCCGCGCCGCTCGCGCCCCTCCACCGGCGAGATTCGCGCCCGGGTCAATCGGCTGCTGGAAATGGTACGCCTCGAGGAGTTCGCCAAGCGCTATCCGGCGCAGCTCTCTGGCGGCCAGCAGCAGCGCGTCTCCCTGGCGCGTGCCCTGGCACTCAAACCCGACGTATTGTTGCTCGACGAGCCCTTCGGCGCCCTGGATGCCAAGGTGCGCCAGGACCTGCGCCGCTGGCTGCGTCATCTGCATGACGAACTGGGCTTCACCAGCGTGTTCGTCACCCACGACCAGGAAGAGGCCCTGGAGCTTTCCGACCGGGTGGTGGTGATGAGCAACGGGCGCATTGAGCAGATCGACGACCCGGACACCCTCTACCGTCAGCCGGCCAACCGCTTCGTCTTCGAATTCCTGGGTGACGTCAATCGCCTGGAGGGCAGCGTACGCGATGGCGAGCTGACCTGCGGCGATGCGCGGCTTTCCGTCGAACTGCCCGATGGCCCTCAGGAGCTGCTGATGCGCCCTCATGAACTCAAGTTGCTCGAACAACCGAGCGCACATGCGCGCCTGCCGGTCACCGTCACCGCTGCCTCGCCCGTCGGCGCCGAGGTGCGCGTGGAGCTGGTAGCCGACTGGCTGCCGGAGCCCTGGCTTGCCACGCTACGCCATGCTGACTTCGAGCGCCTCGGAATCAAGCGCGGCCAGCGCCTATTCGTCGAACCCCGGCGTTGGCATCGCTTCGGCGAGGCAGCGACCCGCGGCGAGCAGACGGCGATCGTCTCGTGATGTCTCAAGCCCGCCCCTTTCTCGTCGCCAGCCTCTAGACGTTATACTGCCGCTCGAAACGCAATCGAGTGGCAGTTTCATATCACACAAGGAGAACGGGGAATGCGTATTTCGAAGGCAGCCATTTTTCTGGGATGGTTCGCAGCCATGCTGCTATTGGCCGGCTGTGCCCAGAGCCCACATTATCTTCAGGTAGAACCCAGCGTCGGCGAGAACCTTTCTCGGGTCGGTAACGGGCAGAGCGTGACCCTGAACGTCGTCGACGGGCGCGAGTCCGACGTGCTCGGCACGAGAAGCGGCGCCGCCATGTCCACCGCCGTGATCAGCGTCGAAGCCTACGATCTGATGCCCAAGCTGCAGAACCAGTCCGAGATGGCGCTCAGGCAGATGGGCTTCAACCCCACCTCGGAACCGGCCACCGACCGCCCCAGCCTGACCCTGACCCTGACCGACCTCAACTACCAGAAGGCGGAGGGCAAGCCGTTGCTCGACAAGGCCGTGCTGCTGGCGCGCTTCCAGGCCGAGGCCACCAACGACCGCATGACCTACACCGGCACCTACACCGCCAAGCGCCAGCAAGACTATGCCTTGAAGCCCGACCGCGAAGCCAACACGGCCATGGTCAACGACCTGTTGAGCCGGGCACTCCAGCGCGCCTTCAACGACCCGCAGATCGGCAACCTGCTGGCACGTTGATACTGGCATCGCAATGAGGCGAGCCCCGGATATTCCGAGGCTCGCCGCGTTTCTCCCCTGGTTATCCTTCGCTCGGCCCGCGCCTGACCAGCGACCAGACATGTTCGCTGAAACCGCGGTCGTCCGCGGGCAGCACATCGAGCAACTCGAGTTCGAAATTGGGCGTGAACAGCTGGCGCACCTCCTCGGGCTCGACGTTGTAGGGCGGCCCTTTCTCCGGGAGGATGCTGCGGGTGATGGTGATCATCAGCCCCTTGGCCCCCGGCGGCAGCAACTGGGCCAGGTGGAAGGCATAACGCTGGCGTGCCGGGTGCTGCAGCGCGATGAGGGCGGCACGATCGTAGAACGCCTGGATTTCCCGGGTGTTGTCGATGTGCAGGTGAAAGAAGTCGCCACACCATATCTCCACGCTGCCCTGACGCCAGACATCGAAATAGCCTTGCCGGTAGCGTGACACTTCACCGTCGCCCTCGGCCACGAACTGCTCGATGGCCTCGCTGGCGAACTCGATGCCCAGCACCGGATGCCCCCGGTCGGCGAGCCACCGCATGTCCAGACTCTTGCCGCACAGCGGCACCAGTACCTTGTCACCGGGAGGAATGTCCAGCGCGGACCAATGCCGCTCGAGCTGAGGGTGGGTCTCGGGAAGATGAAACGCTATGCGGCCCTCGCGCCAGCGCTCGATCCATTCGTTTGCCATCGCGTATTCCTCGTGATCAGAACCAACGGTCGCGCTTTCTGCGCCGGGGCACGTGGGGCACCAGCAACCCCACCAGCAGCCCGGCGCCGGCCACGCCCCCACCGTACATGAAGTAACGCATCAGGAGATCCTCTTCCTGGGTGTCCAGGCGTGCCTGGAGCGCCCGTACCCTCTCCCGGGATTGGCTGGCTTGATCATCGAGTCGTGCATTGCGGCGTTCCAGCTCGTCGATACGCGTCTCACGATGTTCCAGGGTTTCGGTCATGATCGCCAGGCGCCGCTTCCATTCGGCATTGAGGTGCTCGAGTCGCGCATTCAGCGACTCGACCCTCTCCTTGAGGTCGGGAACACGCTCGGCCAGGCTACGCTCCTCTTGAAGATCGGCGCTTTCGATCCATACCTCGTCACCGCTTTCATCGCGTACCTGGGTATAACTCCCCTGGGTCTGGATGACCGTCACCCGCTCGCCGGAGGTCAGGCTGCCGACGATGCGATACTCGTTGGTGGGGCCACTGCGTACGTAGGTGGCCAGGTCATCGGCGACCCAGCGCGCCTGCACTTCCTCCTGGGCCTGGGCATGAGCGCTCGAGATCCAGGCACACGCCAGCATGATCGGTATCAACTTACTGATATCAAGCATCTTTACTGTTGTCATGTCGTTTGAAGGCCCCGAGCAGCAGAGCCATCCACACTTTCTGTGGATAAGCCTTGGGACAAGGTCATCGTAAATATTTCAAGACGGCGTCTTGACCGGCAAGTTCACGAATTGGTTATTTTTTGATCGTTCAGGTGTCATCTCGCGGCGGAAAGCTCATCGCTCGAGGAAACTCCGCCACCTTGCCCTCGGCCTTCGTCGCCTTGGGCGTCCCCTCCCGCTCCACTTCGTCGATGCGGACGATGGCATTGAGCGGAATGTAGCTACGCTGGACTCCCTCGAAGACCCGCCTCAGTTTCTCGCTGGAAGGATCGACCACCAGTTTCGAGGCGTCCTCGAAGACGAAGGTTTCCACCTCGATGAATCCCCACAGGTCGCTCTGGAAGATGTCTCGCGCATACAGTTCCCAGATTTCGCCCTGGTTATGAAAAACCACGCGATAAATCGGCTTGGATGCCATGTCGCTCCTTTCTGGCAGGTGGCGCACCGCCACCTCGAAGTGTTAGTGCCTACTGACAAGTAGGGCATAGAATATCACAGCCACCGCGGCTTCAAAGGGCGTCGTGGAGGCACTGGCCAACCTCGAGGTCGATACGTACAATACTGGCTCCAGAATTCTTTTCAGGCCATTCCGGCCACGCACTCACCCCCGTTACGGATAGATCGGGCGCCAGGCGCTCCGAGACACTCTATGACGAAGAAACTCTTCATCAAGACTCACGGTTGCCAGATGAACGAGTACGACTCTGCCCGCATGGCGGATCTGCTCGGCGAATCTCACCAGCTGGAGCTGACCGATGATGAACGCGATGCCGACGTCATCCTGCTCAACACTTGCTCGATTCGCGAGAAGGCCCAGGAGAAGGTCTTTCACCAACTCGGGCGCTGGAAGAAGCTCAAGGAGCACAACCCCGACCTGGTGATCGGCGTGGGCGGCTGCGTGGCCAGCCAGGAAGGCGAGAACCTTCGTAAGCGCGCCCCGCACGTCGACATGGTATTTGGCCCCCAGACCCTGCACCGGGTGCCCGCGATGCTCGATTCACGGCGCGCCGACCAGATCTCCGTGGTGGATGTCACCTTTCCCGAGATCGAGAAGTTCGACCACCTGCCCAAGCCGAGCTCCGATGGGGCCACCGCCTTCGTGTCGATCATGGAGGGCTGCTCGAAATATTGCAGCTTCTGCGTGGTGCCCTATACCCGGGGCGAGGAGGTCTCGCGACCCTTCGAGGCGGTGATGGACGAGGTCATCCACCTGGCCGAGCAAGGGGTCCGGGAAATCAACCTGCTGGGCCAGAACGTCAACGCCTACCGTGGCGAGAACCAGCTTGGCGACGAGATCGACCTGGCCGAATTGATCGGTTGCGTGGCCGCGGTGGAGGGCATCGACCGCATTCGCTTCACCACCTCGCACCCGGTGGAGTTCTCCGACAGCCTGATCGAGGCGTTCGGCGAGATCCCCGAGCTGGTCAGCCACCTGCACCTGCCGGTGCAGTCCGGTTCCGATCGCATCCTGACCGCCATGAAGCGCGGCCATACGGCGCAGGAATACATCGACAAGATGGAGCGCATCCGCGCGCTGCGCCCGGATATCAGCTTCTCCTCGGACTTCATCGTGGGCTTCCCCGGCGAGACCGATGCCGACTTCGAAGCGACCATGGACCTGATCCATCGCATCGGCTTCGATGTCTCCTTCAGCTTCGTCTATTCGGCACGTCCCGGCACCCCGGCGGCCAACCTCGAGGACGAGACGCCGGAGTCGGTCAAGAAGCACCGTCTGGCGATCCTCCAGGAACGCATCAACCAGAACGCCATGCAGATCAGCCGGCGCATGGTCGGCACCACCCAGCGCATCCTGGTGACGGGATTCTCGCCCAAGGACCCGGGACAGCTTTCGGGACGTACCGAGAACAACCGGGTGGTGAACTTCCGCGCGGCCAATCCGACCGAACTGATCGGCGCCTTCGCCGATGTCGAGATCACCGAGGCGCTGCCGAACTCGCTGCGCGGTGAACTGGCCTCTCCGGCGCTTTACTAGTACACCGCCAGGCGAAACGCCTGGCGCTTTCTGATTTGCCCCGCCCCCTGCCGGGGCAGTAAGCTCTGCCCATCACTTTCCACAACGCACGGATCCCCCTGTCTTGAGCAATAACAGTTCTCAGGCGCACCGCATCCTCACACTGACCCTCGAACCCAACGACCCCATGCGCTTGGCCAATCTCTGCGGCCAGCGCGACGAACATCTCAAGCTGGTGGAGTCCCGCCTGGGCGTGACCCTGCGCAATCGCGGCAACACCTTCCAACTGGCCGGCCCCGGCACCCGGGTCAAGGTGGCGGCCAACATCATCGAACATCTCTATCGAGAGACCGAGGGGAGCGAACTCGAGCCCGAGACCGTCCATCTGTTCCTGCAGGAGTCCGGCGTCGAGGCGCTGGAAGAGGAAGAAGGCGGTGGCGACGAGGGAGAAGTCATCATTCGTACGCCCCGGGCCTTGGTCAAGCCACGAGGCATCAACCAGCAGAGTTATGTCACCAACATTCGCAAGCACGACATCAACTTCGGCATCGGTCCGGCCGGGACCGGCAAGACCTATCTGGCCGTGGCCGCGGCAGTGGAGGCGCTCAACCAGCAGGAGGTCCGGCGCATCCTGCTGGTACGCCCGGCGGTGGAAGCCGGGGAGAAGCTCGGCTTCCTGCCCGGCGACCTGGCCCAGAAGATCGACCCCTACCTGCGCCCGCTCTACGACGCCCTCTACGAGATGATCGGCTTCGAGCAGGTCGGCAAGCTGATCGAACGCCAGATCATCGAGATCGCGCCGCTGGCCTACATGCGCGGGCGCACCCTGAACAACGCCTTCATCATTCTCGACGAGAGCCAGAACACCACCCGGGAGCAGATGAAGATGTTCCTGACGCGCATCGGTTTCGGCTCCACCGCCGTGGTCACCGGCGATGTCACCCAGGTCGACCTGCCCCGGGGCCAGACCTCGGGGCTGATCCAGGTGCTGGACGTGCTGAAGGAGACCCCGGGGATCGGCGTCACCCACTTCGCCGCCAAGGACGTGGTGCGCCACCCGCTGGTCCAGCGCATCATCGAGGCCTACGATCTGTTCGAGGCGCAGCAGGAGGCCCAGGACCGGGCACGCAAGGAGGCCCGCGAGCAGGCACGGCGTGAGGAACAGCAGCGCAACGACGGCAGCGAACAGGTGCCACCGGCATGACCGACGCCACGATCGATGTGCAGATCGCCCTGGACGATACGCTGGATCTGCCGACCAGGGACGACCTGGCGCGCTGGGCGCGGGCAGCCCTCGCGCGCCACCCTGCCGTTGCCCGGAGCGAACTGACCATTCGCCTGGTGTCCCTCGACGAGAGCCGCAGCCTGAACCGCGACTATCGCCACAAGGACAGCCCGACCAATGTGCTGTCCTTCCCTTTCGAGGCACCGCCGGGGCTCGAACTCCCGCTGCTCGGCGACCTGGCGATCTGTCATGCCGTCGTCGCCCGGGAGGCCCAGGAGCAACACAAGCCCTTGACGGATCATTATGCCCATATGGTCGTACACGGCACTTTGCACTTGCTGGGCTACGATCATATGAAGGAAGCCGATGCCGACGAGATGGAAGCGCTCGAGCGTGACATCCTCGCCGCCATGGGCATTGGCGATCCCTACGTGCTCTCCGGCACTGAACGCGGCTCCTATTTCAATGACGAGGACACGAGACCCGACGCATGAGCGAAGACCGATCGAGTAGCCAGGGCAGCAAGTCCTGGCTCGAGAAGTTGTTCAGCGGCTTTTTCAACGATTCCGACGAACCCAACACCCGGGACGAGCTACTGACGTTTCTGCGCGAGGCCGGCCCGCGACTGGGTCTCGATCAGGACGCCCTGACCATCATCCAGGGAGCCTTCCAGATCAGCGACCAGCAGACCCGGGAGGTCATGATTCCTCGCTCTCAGGTCACCGCCATCGCGATCGACCAGCCTCCCGAGGAGTACCTTCCGGTCATCTTCGAGACGGGGCATTCCCGCTACCCGGTGGTTGGCGAGAACCTCGACGAGGTGCTCGGCATCCTGCTGGTAAAGGACCTGCTCCCCATGCTGCAGGAGGGTGGCGAGGGCGAGCGACGCTGGGTCGATCTGCGAGACGTCATCCGTCCGGCCATGTTCATTCCCGAATCCAAGCGCCTCAATAGCCTGCTCAAGGAAATTCGCAGCACCCACAACCACATGGCGATCGTCGTCGACGAGTACGGCGGAACCGCGGGCATCGTCACCATCGAGGACATCCTCGAGCAGATCGTCGGCGACATCGAGGATGAGCACGACACCGACGAGGATGACGACATCCGTGACATGGGCGACGGCTCCTTCTCCATTCGCGCCCTGACCCCCATCGAGGAATTCAACGAGCGCTTCGATACCCACTTCTCCGACGATGAGTTCGATACCGTCGGGGGACTGGTCATGCAGGGCTTCGGCCACCTGCCCCGGCGCGGCGAATATACCGACCTGAAGGGCTGGCGATTCACGGTGCTGGGTGCCGACAATCGGCGTATCCGCCTGCTGCAGGCGGAACGCCTCTCGACGGTCGCCCAGGAGGACGAGGCCGGAGACGGAACGTGATTCGTCTTCCCCGAGCCGCTCTGGTATAAGAGGCACGTCCAAGAAAAGAGTGTCGTTTTTATGCTGTCCTATCACCGCCCCTGGGCGGGTTATGTGGCCGCGCTGATCGCCGGCGGCCTGACCACGCTGACCTTCTCACCCTTCGAACTCTGGTGGCTTGGCCCCATCGCGGTCGGGCTGATGTATCTCGGCCTGCATGACCTGACCCCTGGCCAGGCCGCCCTGCGCGGCTGGTGCTACGGCGTCGCCCTGTTCGCCACGGGCACGTCCTGGATCTATGTCTCGATTCATGACTACGGCTACACCGGCGTCCCTCTGGCGGTCTTTCTCACGGTGCTCTTCGCGGTGACCCTGGCGCTGTTCTACGCCATCCCCTTCTGGTTCTACCGCCGGTTCACCGGGCGCCGCCTGGCATTCTTGAGCTTCGCCGGCTTCTGGGTACTCGTCGAGGTACTGCGCACCTACCTGTTCACCGGCTTTCCCTGGCTGCTGCTGGGCAGCGCCCACGTGGATTCTCCCCTGGCCCCCCTGGCGCCGGTGGGTGGCGTCTATCTGCTTACCCTGATCACGACCCTGACCGGCACCCTCGGCGCGGAATTTCTCAGGCGGCGCTGGTGGGCCGCCGCGCCAGTTGCGGTGCTGTGGCTGTCGCCGTTTTTGATGCCACTACAGTGGACCACCCCGAGCGAGACGACGAAGCGCGTGGCACTGCTCCAGGGCAACCTTCCGCAGCTCATGAAATGGACCGACGAGGGGCAGCGCAAGGCCGCGAACACCTACGCCGAGTTGACTCGGTCCCAGGGCGATGACATCGACCTCATCGTCTGGCCCGAGACCGCCCTGCCGATGTTCCAGCAGCAGGCCGAACCGATTCTCGAGCGAATCCAGGCCACCCTGGCACCGGACACGGCGCTGCTCACCGGCATCGTGCAGCGCGAGGATGCGGAGCATTATTACAATGCGATCATCGGCGTGGGCGATGTCGAGGGTGAGTATCGCAAGGAGCATCTGGTGCCCTTCGGCGAGTACATGCCCCTGGAGAGCCTGCTGCGCGGCATCATCGCGTTCTTCGACCTGCCCATGTCGAGCTTTTCGGCGGGCGTTGCCGATCCCGAGCCGATCCGCGCCGCCGATCTCAGCATCGGCAGCGCGATCTGCTACGAGATCATCTATCCCGACCTGGTGGCCGAACGCGCTGCCGATTCCGAACTCCTGCTGACCGTCTCCAACGATACCTGGTTCGGCGACTCCATCGGGCCGCTGCAGCATCTGCAGATGGCGCGGTTGCGCGCCCTGGAGAATGGGCGCTACGTGATACGCGCCACCAGCAATGGCGTCACGGCGATCATCGACCCCCAGGGCAGGGTGACCGCCCAGGCGCCCCGCTTCGAGACGGTCAGCATCAGTGGCGAGGTGCGGGCGATGCAGGGCAAGACTCCTTTCACCACCACCGGCAGCTGGCCCAGTTGGCTGTTGGCGGCGTTGCTGGTGCTGCCTGGTCTGCGGTGGCGGCAAAGCAAGTCCCGCTTTTGAGAGCCGGCCTCACGGCATCGTCAGGCGACGATGCCGATCGTTGCACTCACGCCTCGGAAGCACGCTCGAAATAGCGATGCCCACACTGGTGGCACGGCTCCAGACGGGTGACACTCTCCAGCACCACCTTGGCACCGCAGTGCACGCAGGCCATCCGCCCCGGCGCGGCAATCTCGCCTGCCACGTAATCCGCCCGGGACGCCTCGAGATCATCGACGAGCTGCTCGCGTTCGATGATGCTGCGATCGGCGACCGAGAACAGGGCATCGGTGACCTTCCGCGACAGCACGTCGAGGTCGATGCCCAGCCAACTGGCCACACCGCTTCCCCCGGCAGCCAGGTAACCGCGCAGATCCTTGAGGTCGCGCTCGACCCAGGCACGCAGCAATGCCATCTCGTCCCGGGTGAACTCCTCGAGCTCGGCCTCGAACTCCACCGCCTCGTCGAGATCCTTCTGCAGATTCTCCCAGGAGAGCTCGTCCGCACCGTGCTGCATGCGTTCCAGAACCCGCTCGTAGGCATCGCGCAACCGATGCTCCTTCTGCCGTTCGCTCATCGCCCTCTCCTCAACGTCATGCGCTCAAAAGTCGCGCTATCGAAATCGCCATCATCACCGCATCGCCGGACTCGACACCCCAGGCCCTACCTGCACGGTCGGGTCTAGGGTATCCTTGAGGCCAGCCAGGTGACTCTCAACGCTCGCTTCGAGCGTGTTTCCAACACATTGTGCCGGCGCATATTATCGCCTTCTCGGCGAGACATGGCCAACGCCACAGTATCAAGCAAGGTGCCCCGCGATAACGATGGACACACAGTACACGCCCCACCGCATCGAACAAGCCGCTCAGCACTTCTGGGAAGAGAACCAGTGCTTCAAGGCCATCGAGGACGCGAACCGCGACAAGTTCTACTGCCTGTCGATGTTCCCCTACCCCAGCGGCAAGCTGCACATGGGGCATGTGCGCAACTACACCATCGGTGACGTCATCTCGCGCTTTCAGCGCATGCAGGGCAGGAACGTGCTCCAGCCCATGGGCTGGGACGCCTTCGGCATGCCCGCCGAGAACGCGGCGATCAAGAACCGTGTTCCCCCCGGCGACTGGACCTATCAGAACATCGACTACATGCGTCAGCAGTTGAAGGCGCTGGGCTTCGCCTACGACTGGAGCCGCGAGTTCGCCACCTGCGACGTCAGTTACTACCGCTGGGAACAGTGGTTCTTTGCCAAGCTGGTCGACAAGGGGCTGGTCTACAAGAAGATGGCCACGGTCAACTGGGACCCAGTGGACAACACCGTGCTGGCCAACGAACAGGTCATCGACGGTCGCGGCTGGCGCTCCGGCGCGCCGGTCGAGCGCAAGGAGATCCCGCTGTGGTTCCTCAAGATTACCGATTACGCCGACGAACTGCTGGCGGACCTGGACAAGGTCGACTGGCCCGAGCAGGTCAAGACCATGCAGCGCAACTGGATCGGCAAGTCCCGGGGCGTCGAGCTGGCCTTCGACGTCGCCGGTAACGGCATCGTCGAGGACGCCGATGCACTGCGCGTCTACACCACGCGTCCAGACACCCTGATGGGGGTCACCTATGTCGCCGTGGCCGCCGGCCATCCGCTGGCCAAGGCCGCGGCGGCAGACCACCCCGAGCTTGCGCGATTCCTCGAGGAGTGCATCCAGGGCGGCACCTCGGAGGCGGATCTGGCCACCATGGAAAAGCGCGGCATGGACACCGGCTTCAAGGCCGTTCATCCGCTCACGGGTCGCGAAGTGCCGGTCTATGTCGCTAACTTCGTGCTGATGGAGTACGGCACCGGAGCGGTCATGGCGGTGCCCGCCCACGACCAGCGCGACTGGGAATTTGCCACCAAGTACGGCCTGCCCATCGAGCCGGTGATCGCCGACGAATCCGGCGAGGCACCGGACCTTTCCCAGGGCGCCCATACCGAGTACGGCCGCCTGATCAATTCCGGTGATTTCGATGGACTGGCGTTCGACGCGGCCTTCGAAGCCATCGCCGACAGGCTTGCGGCCCAGGGCCATGGCGAGATCAAGATCAACTTCCGCCTGCGCGACTGGGGCGTGGCGCGGCAGCGCTACTGGGGGGCGCCGATTCCCGTCAAGTACGGGCCCGACGGCCAGACCGTGCCGCTTTCCGACGACGAACTGCCGGTGGCGTTGCCGATGGAGGTCGAGGTCGATGCCAGTGGTTCGCCGCTGAAGAAGATGCCGGCCTTCTACGACCTGGGTGACGGCTGGACCCGGGAGACCGACACCTTCGATACCTTCATGGAGTCCTCCTGGTATTACGCCCGCTTCGCCTGCGCCGACAACATGCACGCGATGCTCGACGAGCGCGCCGATTACTGGCTGCCGGTGGATCTCTACATCGGCGGCATCGAGCATGCCATCCTGCACCTGCTCTATGCGCGTTTCTTCCACAAGCTGATGCGCGATTTCGGGCTGGTGAAGAGTGACGAGCCCTTCCAGCGACTGCTGACCCAGGGCATGGTGATCGCCGAGACCTTCTACCGCGACGCCGAGAACGGTGGCAAGGAATGGTTCAACCCCGCGGACGTCGAGGTCAAGCGGGACGACAAGGGCCGGCCGGTGAGCGCCATTCTCACCAGCGACGGCCAGCCGGTGCAGATGGGCGGCATCGAGAAGATGTCCAAGTCGAAGAACAACGGTGTCGACCCCCAGGCGATGATCGATCGTTTCGGCGCCGATACCGTGCGACTGTTCATGATGTTCGCCGCCCCGCCAGAGCAGTCCCTGGAATGGTCCGACTCCGGCGTCGAGGGCGCCAATCGCTTCCTCAAGCGACTCTGGCGCCTGGTCGCCGAACACGTCAACGCCGGGTCCCCGGGCAGTCTCGACATCGACGCCCTGAACGACGAGCAGCGCACGCTGCGCCGCAAGACCCACGAGACCATCGGCAAGGCCAGTGACGATATCGGCCGGCGCACCACCTTCAACACCGCCATCGCCGCGGTGATGGAGCTGACCAACGAGCTGAACAGATTCTCGGACACCTCCTCACTGGGCCTCGCGGTCGCCCGGGAAGCCATCGAAGCCTGCGTGCTGCTGCTGGCCCCCATTACCCCCCATGCCTGTCATGCCCTGTGGGCCGAATTGGGCCATCAGGAGCCGGTCATCGACGCCGCCTGGCCCGAGGTCGATGACGCCGCGCTGGTCAAGGAGAGCGTCGAGCTGGTGGTGCAGGTCAACGGCAAGCTGCGAGCCCGCATCGAGGTCGCGCCGGATGCGAGCAAGGAGAGCGTCGAGACACGGGCCCTGGCCAGCGAGAATGTGCAGCGCCATATCGAAGGCAAGTCCCTGCGCAAGGTCATCGTGGTGCCCGGCAAGCTGGTCAACATCGTCGCCAATTAACCCAAGGAGCTGCCCGTGAAGCGTCGCACCTTCCTCAACAGGTCATTGCTGCTGCTGCTGGCTGGCGGCACGGCTGGGGCAACCTTGGCCGGTTGCGGTTTTCGATTGCGCGGCCTGAACGAACCGGCCCTGGAACTCGACCGCCTATCCCTGAATGCCACGCCATCGTCCTTCACGGACAACCTGCGACGCGAACTCGAGAGTGCTGGCGTCGAACTGACCGAGGAGGCCCCCCTGCGCCTCAACCTCGGTGCGGAACGGCTTCAGGAAGTGGCCCTGGGCGGCGGAGACCTCAACTACGAGGAGACGGAGCTGCGCCTGACCGTCCCCTTCTCGGTACAGCGCCAGGAAGATGGCGCCTACCTCCTCGATCAACAGCGCATCGAGGTCGCCACCACCTACCAGGCCAGCGACGGCAATCTGCTGGTGCGCGACGACCTGCGCCTGGAAGCCGTGGACTCTCTCTACCGCGATGCCACCCGCCAGCTTCTCGAACGCCTGCGCGCCCTGGGCCAATGAAGGTATTTCCCGACAAACTCCCCGAGGCGATCGGCAAGCGCCTGCCGCCGGCGATCATCGTCGCCGGCGACGAGCCGCTGATCCACATGGAGACTTGCGACTGCGTGCGAGCCACGGCGCGCAAGCAGGGCATCGAGGAGCGCGAGATACTGCATGTGGAAGGCAACTTCCAGTGGGGACGATTGACTGAATCCGCCGCCAGCCTGTCGCTGTTCGCCTCTGCCAAGCTGATCGAGTTGCGTCTGGGAGAACATTCGCCGGGCCAGGAAGGGGGCAAGACGCTCGAAGCCTATGCCGAGCAGGCCAAGCACAGCGATGATGTCCTGCTCATCTCGGCCTCGCGCCTCGATCGCAAGCAGCAGCAGAGCAAGTGGTTCAAGGCCCTGGACAAGATCGGCCTGTTCGTGCCGGTCTGGCCGGTGGATCACCAGCGGCTGGGTTTCTGGATGCGCGATCGCGCCACTCGCCACGGGCTGCAGCTCGACATGGAGGCTGCCCGCCTGCTTGGTGAACGCACCGAGGGCAATCTGCTCGCCGCGGATCAGGAACTGCAGAAACTCGCCCTGACGCTACCCCCTGGCGCACGTCTCGACGCCCAGACAATCGCCGGAGGTGTCGAGGACAACGCCCGGTACGACGTCTTCACCCTCACCGACGCCTGCCTGCGCGGTGAACGCGAACGGACCGTGCGTATCGTGCAAGGATTGCGCGGCGAGGGCGTCGAGGCCCCGGTCGTGCTCTGGGCCTTGACCCGGGAGCTGCGCACCCTGCTGTCGTTGCAACAGCACCTCGACCAAGGCCAGAGCCTGGAACATGCCTGCAAGGCCCAGCGCCCGATGATTCCCGACAAGCGACGCCCCAACTACCAGCAGGCGCTGAACAGACTGCCCCACCGCCGGCTGCACAAGCTCCTGCTGTTCGCCCAGCGCATCGACCTGGCCATCAAGGGCGGGGTCACCCTGCCTCTGTGGGACGCGCTGAACGATCTGGCCCTGACCCTGGCCGGCGGGCGCGGGCTGCTCGCCGAGCTGCCCCACGCCTACCGCGTTTCCTGATGGGCCATCCAGGTCTCACTCGATGATGAGGTTGTCCCGGTTGCGCGACCCCGGGGCTTCGATAAGCGGCTCCCGACCGCCTCGCAGGATGGAGTTGCCTTCATACAGCGTGCGCTGATCGATCGCCGGAGGATTCAGCCAGTCGGACTCGTGAATCTGCCCGCTCTTGCCGTAGACCTCCAGGGTGTTGGCATAGGTGACCTTGCGCACCGTCTCCTCGGGGATGCCGTTTTCCAGGGCCAGCTTCGCGGTCTTGGCCACCGCCAGAGGCTCCGAGATCCCCCAGTCGCAGGCGCTGTCGACGATGATGCGCTCGCTGCCGTAGTGCTTGAGCAGCTCGACCATGCGCCGGGTGCCCATCTTGGTCGAGGGGTAGATCGAGAATCCCGCCCAGAAGCCGCGATCCAGGGTCTCGTCCACGGTCTCCTCGTTGTTGTGATCGATGACGACCCAGGACGGGTCGAGGCCCATCTCCTCGCAGACGTCCATGGAACGCGAGGTGCCGCGCTTCTTGTCGCGATGCGGGGTGTGCACCATGACCGGCAGCTCCAGCTCCTTGGCCAGCAGCAACTGGGCACGGAAGTACTTGTCTTCCAGTGCGGTCTGTTCGTCATAGCCGATCTCGCCGATGGCCACGACCCCCTCCTTCAGGGCGAAGCGCGGCAGCCACTCCATGACGCCTTCGGCCAGTTCCTCGTTGTTGGCTTCCTTGGAGTTGAGCCCCACCGTGCAGTAGTGACGAATGCCGAACTGGCCGGCCCGGAAACGCTCGAAGCCGATGATCGAAGAGAGATAGTCGACATAGGTACCCACGAAGGTACGCGGCTGCCCCACCCAGAAGGCCGGCTCGATCAAGGCCACGATACCGGCGGCGGCCATGGCCTCATAGTCGTCGGTAGTGCGCGAAATCATGTGGGCATGCGGATCGATGAACATCTCAGGCAACCTCGTGTCGTGAAAGGGTGTCCCAGCTCAACTGACCTTCCGCGACCAGCGCGGCAGCCTCCGGGTGGGTGGCCAGCAGGGCATCGGCCAGGGGAGACGGGTTGGAGACCAGCGCCAGGGCCGCGGCGGCGCGTTCGGTCGACTTGCCCGCCAGGGCGCGCTCGAACGCCTCCATGGCATCGACTTCGATCGCGCAGGGGCCGATGCAGCGCCACACCTCCGGCGAGACCTCGCGTCCGGCTGCCCAGCGCTCGTGGATGTGATCGAGCAACTGACGCCCGAGTTCGGGGTTGGCTCGCTCGTCGAGCCCGACGATGTCGGCCAGGGCGCTATCGACGAACAGCGCCTTGAGAATCATGTGGTTCCAGCGATGCTCATCGAAGTGCATGCTGGGATAAGGGTTGTGGTGGGCAATCGCCTCGAAGACGGCGATCATGTTGGAGCGCAGCCCCTCCCCCACCTCGAACGCCAGACTCCGGGGTTCGGGGTACAGCGGCAAGCCGCGGTAGAGTGCCACCAGTTCCCGGGCGTCCGCGGTGCGCCGTAGATCCTTGAAGGTCTCGGCGAAGGAACGCTCTCCCCGGAAGGTCGCCAGCGCCAGGACCCGCGCGGCACCATCGATGCTCCACCCGTCGGGGCGCCAGCCGGGAAGGGCCTCTTCCGCCTGGCGCAGATCCTCTGCGATCAAGATCAGGTCGGCCTTGCCAAGGCGGCGCGGCGCCAGCCCCAGCACGGTATGCAATTCGCTCTCCGGGGCCCCTGCCGCCAGCGCCTCTAGACGCGTCTCGAGCCACTTGCCCTGTTCGCCAGCCTGGCGCAGGACCCACTGGCGCAATGATTCGACTGCTGTTTCAGACATTGTTGACCTCTGCGATTACTCAAGCGTGCCCATCCCTTGCTCCCATGACGACGAGAACAGACAATCATCATACGCAGAATAACACAAGGTTACTTTATTTAACGAATTGATGTTAATGTATCCGAAAGTATTTTCCTGACGCCTCGCTGCGTCTTCTCCTCGACAGTGGCAGTAACGATGAACAAGACCCTGGTAATGCTTGTCGTGGGCCTGACACCCAAGATGATCGGCCCCCACACCCCGAACCTCGCCGCCCTGGCGAAACGCGGCGGTCTGCGCCCCCTCGACACGGTCACCCCCGCCGTCACCTGCAGCGTGCAATCCACCCTGGTCACGGGGCTCACCCCCACGGAGCACGGGATCGTCGCCAACGGCTGGTACTTCCGCGACCTCTCGGAGGTCTGGTTGTGGCGCCAGTCGAATCGCCTGGTCGCCGGCGAGAAGATCTGGGAAGCCGGCAAGGCACGCGACCCCGGCTTCACCTGCGCCAAGATGTTCTGGTGGTACAACATGTACTCCACGGCGGACTGGAGCGCGACACCCCGCCCCATGTATCCCGCGGATGGCCGCAAGATCCCCGACCACTACACCTATCCTGCCGAGCTGCACGACGAACTCGATGCCAAGCTGGGCCAGTTTCCGCTCTTCACCTTCTGGGGCCCGGTGGCCGACATCACCTCGAGCCGCTGGATCGCCAGGTCGACGCAGCATGTCATGGAGACCCGCGACCCCACCCTGACGCTGACCTATCTGCCTCACCTGGATTACAACCTGCAACGCCTCGGCCCCGATCTTTCCCATCCGCGCATCCAGCAGGATCTCGAGGAGATCGATGCCCTGTGCGGCGAGCTGATCGAGCACGCCGAGCGCGAAGGCCGCCGGGTGATCGTCGTCTCCGAATACGGCATCACCCCCACCACGGATGCGATCCACATCAATCGCGCCCTGCGCGAGGCGGGGCTGCTTGCCGTCCGGGTGGAAGAGCATGGGCGCGAACAGCTCGACCCCGGCGCTTCCCGGGCATTCGCGGTGGCGGATCACCAGATCGCCCACGTCTATATCCAGGACCCGGCGAAAATTCCCGAGATCAAGTCGCTTCTGGAGGGGCTGGAGGGTGTCGAGAGCGTCTGGGATGCCGAGGGGATCCGCGCCAACGGGCTGGCCCACCCCAACGCCGGCGAGTTGGTGGCGGTTGCCAGGCCGGATCGCTGGTTCAGTTACTACTACTGGCTGGATGACGCGCGGGCGCCGGACTATGCACGCACCGTGGATATCCATCGAAAGCCCGGCTACGACCCGGTCGAGCTGTTCATCGATCCGGCCATCAAATGGCCCAGGTTCGCCGCCGGATGGCGTCTCGCCAAACGCAAGCTGGGCATGCGCCAGTTGCTCGATGTCATCTCGCTCAAGGACACCCAACTGGTCAAGGGCTCTCACGGGCGCATCACCGACGACCCGGAGGACGGCCCGCTGGTGATCTCCTCGGAAGCGAACCTGCTGCCCGAGGGCGCGGTGAAGGCGACGAACTTCAAGACCCTGACCCTGGCGCACGTCTTCGACGATTGAGTAGCTCGCGTCAGGTGCCTGGCGCTACTCGCTGTAGCGCCAGGGTGGCCCCGAACCCGATCAGGGCCAGCAGGGCCAGACCGAACATGCCCGTGGCGGCAATCAGGGTCGCGTCATAGAGCGCGATACCCGCGATCAGACTGACCACTGCCCTGGGAACATCACCGGGGCGGCGTCGAAACAGCAGGCTCAGCGACCAGCCCCCCCAGACCAGGTAGAGCGCCAGCAGCCCGAGGGCAAGGTTGTCGGCGAGCATGAAGAGCAGCACCAGCACCGGAATGGCCATTACCAGCAGCGGCCAGGCGGCACCGATCCGGTCGTAGGCTTCCTGTTTGGCGGCGTAGGTCAAGCCCACCACATGACAGAAGAGCCCGAGGCCGCCAAGCAGTACCGCCCAGCCCAACCCGCCGGCGGCCAGGGCAGCCGTGACATAGGTCAGCAGTCGACAGCCTCCCATGATGATCGGCCCCCAGCTGATGCGCTTGTGCAGCCAGTCGTAGGCCACGATCGCCGCTGCCAGGACCGAGCCTGCCAGCCCCGCCAACGTGCCCAGCACGAACACCAGTACCATACCGAGCGCCAGCATGACGCTCCCCAGCGCAAGGACCGTCGTCCGCGACACCTCGCCCTGGGGAATCGGACGATTGGCACGCTCCCGGGCATCGATCTCTGCATCGAAGGCGTCGTTGAGATACATGCCACCCACGTAGAACAGCGATAGCGCCACCAGGAGCAGCAGCAGTCCCGCCCCATCGAAGGCTTCGCCCGACAGCACCCATCCCGCGAGCGCATTGGTCCAGACCGTCGGCAGGTTGGATATGCGCCCCAGCTTGAGCCACATGCGCCACTTCAAAGCAATTGCTCCAGAACCCAGTGCATCTCGCGAATGATGGCATCCTCCACCCTCGATTCCTTGAGGGATTCGGGCAGAACGTGCCAGGTATAGGTTTCGACTTCCAGGTGCGACGCGATCGGCTCATGCCGGTGCAACGCCAGTATCTCGGACAGAAACGCCTGAGTGGTCTGGAACCGCCCGAGGGTCTCGACGAAGAGGGGCACGTGGTAGTGAATGCGCCACTCCTCGCCATCCGTCTCGTGACCTCGTGCCAGCGCCTCGGGCAGGTCGACATGGCGCATGAGGCCATGCCGACCGGAAGCCACCACCTGATGCAGGTAGGTGGGCTCGCAGAAAGCCTCGAGGGCCCTCCGGGCGGCGGCATCGATCGCTGGAACCCGCAATGCCGCGCTCAATTGCAGCTTGTGGATGGGCACCTCGGCGCGCTGCAGGGCTTCGATACTCGCTCGAGGCGTCTCGAATTCCACCGCCGCGTGGCAGACGTCGTAGCAAAGGCCCAGGTGACGCGGCAAGGCGCTGGCTGCCTGGGCGACCGTCAAGCCGGTCATCTCCGCAAGGCGTCGTGCCGCTCTATCGGTGAACAGGCAGTGTTCGAAGAAGGCGATGGCCTCGTCGATGGTTTCCAGGAAACAGCAGGGTTCGGGCTCCAGGGCAATGGCCACGGTGACACCGCTGCGTCGGGCCAGCCTGACACAGTGCGCCGCGGCCTTGAGCAGGTTATCGGCCATCAGCGCCTCGGCCCCCTGGCCCAGCGGCTTGAAGGCGCCGGGCACCGTGCTCAGGCTGACGCTGGCCCCGGGCACATTCAGTTCGGCCATCAGGGTCGCAAGCCCTCGGGTATAGTCGAGACGCTCGGTGAATCGCCAGTCGGGCTGATAGACCTCTTCCTTCACCCGGGCGCCATGAAAGATGCCATAGGGGAAACCGTTGACGGTCACCGCCCGATAGTCATTTTCGTGCAGCAGAGCCTGCAGTTCCGACCGCGCGGATGGCTCTTCGAGGGCGCGCAGCGCCTGGGCCGAGAAGCGCAACCCCACCGCGAAAGGTGCGCGAGGCGCCAGCGCCTGCCTGACCTCCTGCACGGGCCCCTGGAGGGCCGAGCGCACGTCTGCCCAGGTCTGGGCAGGGTGAATGTTGAGACAGTAGGTGAGATGACCGAGGTTACCGGGCAGCTGCATGGCGGTCCTCTCGCGCCTGAAGCCAGGCGATGGACTGCATGACCAGCTCCGAGTCGATGGCGTTCACCTCGACCCCCTGGCCGATGCCCGAGAGCAGCGTGACGGTCAGTTCTCCTCCCAGATGCTCCTGGAATTCTCGCAGCCCGGTCAGGATGGCAGCCTCGCCACTGGTGTCGGGGGCGATCAGCTGCGGGTGGAAGACACGCAGGCCCAGCCTCTCCAGCAACCCGACAATGCGCAGTTCCTCCCCGGGTGCCAGCAGCCCCGCCAGCACCGAATAGCGGGCATCCAGGGCGATGCCGATGGCTACCGCCTCGCCGTGATGCACCTCATGCTCGGTCAGGGTCTCCAGCTTGTGCGCCGACCAGTGACCGAAATCCAGGGGACGGGCCGAGCCAAGTTCGAACGGATCACCACCATGGGCGATCTGACGCATGTGCAGTGCCGCACTGCGACGAATCATGGTCTCTTCCGCTTCGGGATCGAAGCGTCTCAACCCGTCGACATTCGACTCCATCCAGGTAAAGAACGCCTCGTCCCTGATCAGCGCCACCTTGATGGCCTCGGCGATGCCACCGATGCGTTCACGTCTCTCCAAGGTCTCGAGGAGCGTCAGGTCGTTGAGCACGGCCCAGGGCGGGGCGAAGGTGCCCATGAAGTTCTTGACGCCATTGAAATTGATGCCGTTCTTCACCCCGACGCCGCTATCGTTCTGGGACAGCACGGTGCTGGGGACCCGGATGTGACGCACCCCCCGGTGCGCCGTCGCCGCCGCGAAACCGATGGCATCGAGTACGGCGCCACCCCCGATGGCGATCACGTAGGAGTGGCGATCGACCCCCAGGCGATGGATGGCTTTCTGGGCAGCGATCAGGTGCGAGGGGCATATCTTGATCTGCTCGCCTCCCGGGACCACCTGGGGAGCCTCCACGAGTTCCATGCGTGCCGCATGGGTCGCGAAATAGGCCTGGATACGCTCGATCAACCCCGGCTGAGCCTTGGCAACACCGTCGTCGATATAGATCAGGCAACGATGACGCTTGGCTTCCTGGCGCCAGGCCAGCATCTCCACAAGCAGCGGGTTGTCCGGTGAAAACAGATTCCGGGTGAAGGCCACCGGATACTCGAAGGGCACCGAGAAACGCTGCCAGTGGATGCTCGTGCGCTGCTCGCCCTCGACGCCTTTCTCGGAGGAACGGGACAGGGAAGAGGCCGGGGCTGCCTCCGCACGACCGGTAGGGATTTCGTCAAGGGATGCCGCTGAATTCGTCTGCATGGTCTGCCGCCTTGCTGTCGTCAGGCAAGCCTACTGCCGGGTCGAGTACCACCGTCGCTCAAGACGCCGCTCCTGCATCGACCTCATCCTCTTGCGCAGCCGGTATGCCCAGGCGAGTAGTCAGCTTGCTGGTAGTGTCAAGGGCCCCGAAAAGGCCGGATAACACAAAAACACGTGATGTAACTTTATATTAATAATTTGAGCGCCAAACGTATAGCATCAAAAAAACCGTCCTGAAGGGACGATGAAAAATGAGATATTTCATCCATACTTTGCGCTGGCAGATAAATCCGAAAATCACGATCACGAGACTCTAGGTGAAAAGGGTGAAAAAAAGACCCCAGGAAAACTTGTACGATCCAATATTTCTGCATAACTTATGTAGATGAAACTCTCAGCGACGGGAAACAGTCATGAATGCCACCACCGGAATACCAGCCCAACCCATGACGCCGTGCACCCGGCCCTTGCCCGAACGAATCACCTTCGAGGAATTGGCGGCCTGGATGGCCCGGGGCAACAATCCCATCGTCGAGATACAGTCCATCGACATGGGCTACTACCTGGTTCGCCTTCATCACGCCCACGGAAGCAGCCAACTGGTGGATGAACACCACCACGCGCGACGTTTCACGGGGACACAGTGGATCAGCCGCCTGCTGGCACCGCTCGGCATGACCCACGGCGTGCTGACGTGGTCCGAGGTCACCGATGAGATGATCGGCCTGCCCGCCACCCCCGGCGACTCCCAGGATGTGCTCGCCTACGGCACCCGAGTTGCCTTCCAGACTCGCTAGTGCTGCCACTCCCCAAGCTAGTGCTGCCACTCCCCAAAACGCTGCCTTGTCGCAGCGTTGAACATCGTGCGTGAACCAAGTCCCGTTGTATTACTATACTCAGCTGGCGTGTCATGAATATCGACAACGGCTCAACGAGAAGCCATGCGTACCTACCACGGCAAGGGAGAACAAGCATGACCTACACCTTTCGTCGACTGCTGAGCCCGCTACTGATCCTCGCCTTGATCGTCGCCAGCGTCCCTGTGGCCATGGCTCAGCCGCAAGCGCCCTCCCCCCTCGTTTCCACCAATGCGGCATTGGCCGCCGAGCAGGCCCATGCCGATCGCCAGCGCATCAACGATATCCTGGCCCGGGAAGACGTGCAGGAACAGCTGCTGGCGCAAGGTGTCGATCCCGTGGATGTCGAGGCGCGGGTTGCCGCACTCTCCGACGAGGAAGTCAGCCAGATGGCGGATCACCTCGAAGAGATGCCTGCCGGCGCCAGCTCGGTCGTCGGTGCTCTGTTCGCGGTATTCGTGATCCTGCTGGTCACCGACATTCTGGGCCTGACCGACGTCTTCCCGTTCACCCGCTAGCGGCCATGCGCCTCTCGTTCCGGAACGCCCGCCTCGCGGGCGTTCTGTCGTTGACGCTGTGGGTCGTCGGCTGTGCCTCGACACCACCGCTGCCTTCCCCCGAAGAAGGCAGCATACCGTCGAGCCGATTGCTCTCGAACGTACCGTTCCATGGCCAGCGGGACTATCAATGCGGGCCGGCCTCCCTGGCCATGGTGCTTGGTGCCAGTGGTGTGCCGATCACCGTCGATGAATTGATACCCCAGGTCTTCACTCCCGACCGAGAAGGCAGCGTGCAGCCGGAGATGCTCGCCACGGTGCGCCGCCACGGCCGGATCAGCTATGTCCTCGACGGCTCCGTCGAGTCACTACTCACGGAACTCGCCGCCGACCATCCCGTCGTGGTGCTGCAGAATCTCTCCTTGCCGCTGTGGCCGCTCTGGCATTACGCCGTGGTCATCGGCTACGACCTGGAAGAGAAGACACTCACCCTGCACAGCGGCGAGGAGCCCGGGCGCAGAACTTCGCTGCGCCGGTTCGATGCGACCTGGGCACGCAGCGATCGCTGGGCGTTGGTAGCGCTGCCACCGGGGGAGTTGCCGGTGACGGTAGACAAGCAGGTTGCCACCAAGAGCATCGCTGCCTTCGAACAGGTCAATGGCCCGATTGACGCCGCCCCGGCCTGGCGCAGCGTCGTGGCCCGCTGGCCCGAGCATGCCATGGGCTGGTTTGCGCTAGGCAACGCCGAATATGCCGGCGGCGATCCCGGGGCTGCCATCGGCGCCTTCCGCGAGGCAACCCGGCAAGCCCCTGATCTGGCCGTGGCCTGGCTCAACCTGGGACTGGCCCTGGAAGCCCAGGGCGACCTCGAACCGGCTCGCCGGGCGCTGAAGCGCGCCGCGGCCCTGCCCGGACGATGGCAGGCAAGTGCCGAACAGGCCCTGGCACGACTCTCGTCTACACTCAGACCAGGGTAGACGATGCCTCTCGCACCCATTGGCATCACGATAACCCAACAAGGAGCCCTCGATCTGTACAGGGGCAGGCAAGCGCTACTCGTTGGCGGGTACCGAGCCAGGCACCCGCAACTACATCACCACTACCAATAACTGTGATTTTGGATCGTAATTCATCTTCATAACAAATAAATATTCCCCTCTGCTAAGCTAACTGGATTCTCTAGCCTCCATCCATCGCCTCATCGTGAATCACGCTGCAATGGCGAAGCCTGTCTTGCCCGGGACAGGCCGCGACGTAGAATTGTCGAAGGCGACGACAACGTAAAGGAGACGCGGATTGGAACTGATTCAGTATGCCCTGGACAACCTGGGTCTATTGCTCGACAGGACCATCGAGCATATCGCCCTGGTAGGTGTTGCCGTGGGACTGGCCACCCTGACAGGCGTCCCGATCGGGATTGCCATCACCAAGAATGAGCGCCTGGCCAAGGCCGTGCTCTACGTGGCCTCGATCATCGTCACCATTCCGTCCATCGCCCTGTTCGGCATCATGATTCCGATCCTGTCGATCATCGGGCACGGCATCGGCTATGTGCCGGCGGTGATCGCCGTGCTGCTGTATTCCCAACTGCCGATCATTCGCAACACCTATACCGCCATCAACAATGTCGACCCGGCGCTGCGTGAAGCGGCTCGCGGCATCGGCATGAGCCAGAATCAGCGTCTCCGGCAGGTCGAGATTCCCCTGGCGATCCCCATCATCATGGCCGGCGTGCGTACCGCCGTGGTACTCAATATCGGGGTCATGGCGATCGCCGCGTACATCGGCGCGGGGGGACTGGGGACCTTCATCAGCCGCGGAATTTCCCAATCCGATCCACGCCAACTGATCGTCGGCGCGGTCGCCGTGAGCCTGCTGGCCATCATCGTGGACTACTCATTGCTGGCACTGCAGAAGCGCCTGACGCCCAGGGGCATGGAACGCGCCGCGACTACTGCCTGATGCGTCGCATGCCGCCGCGCTGCTCACCAGACAAGGACAACGCTTCATGATTCGACTCGATAACCTGACCAAGGTCTTCGATACCCCCAAGGGAGCCGTCACGGCTGCCGATCATATCAGCATGGAAGTCCCCGCCGGCGAGATTTGCATACTCCTCGGCCCTTCAGGCTGTGGCAAGACGACCACCTTGAAGATGATCAACCGCATCGTGCGACCGACTTCCGGCAAGGTCTTCATCGACGGAGAAGACACCTCCGCACTGGATACCCAGGAACTCAGACGCAACCTGGGGTATGTCATCCAGCAGATCGGCCTGTTCCCCAACATGACCATCGAGGAAAACATCACCGCGGTGCCGAGATTGCTGGGCTGGGACAAGGATCGCTACAAGCGTCGTGCCCGGGAGCTGATGGACATGATCGCCCTCGATGCCGATGCGTTCCTCAAGCGCTACCCCAGCGAACTCTCGGGAGGCCAGCAGCAGCGTATCGGGGTGGCCCGCGCGCTTGCCGCGGACCCCCCGGTCATGCTGATGGACGAACCCTTCGGGGCCATCGACCCGATCAACCGCGCGGTGATTCAGGATGAGTTCCTGAAGATGCAGCAGGAACTCAAGAAAACCATCATGTTCGTCAGCCACGACATCGACGAGGCCATCAAGATGGGGAATCGCATCGCCATCTTCCGGGAAGGCAAGCTCGTGCAATACTCGCCACCGGACGATCTGCTGGCTGCCCCTAGGAATGCCTTCGTCGAGTCCTTCTTGGGTGAGGACCGTGCGCTCAAGAGACTCAACCTCGTCAAGGTGCGCGAACTCGCCAGCGACGAGATCGGTGTCGTGCGTCCCGAGGACACCCTGGCCACCGCACTCGAGCGCATAGAAGGCTTCGGCTACCAGAACGCCATACTGATGATCAACGACAAGCGTCAGCCCGTCGGCATCATTCACCGTTCCGTCGCCCGGACCACGAGCGGCTATTGCCGGGACCACTTCCAGAGCGTCCCGACGGTGGTCAGCCTCGACGACGACCTGCGCAAGGTCGCATCGCTGATGTTCGCCTACGACATGACCTGGATGCCTTGCGTGGACGATGAGGGGCGTGTCTGCGGCCAGATCACCCAGCGGGCCATTACCCATCATCTAGGATCTCGCTACCGGGCCACCCAATCTTCCGGGCCCGGCGACGACACGGGTACCCCGACGCCATCAGCCGCCGAGGAGTGAGCCCATGCCAACGCTGAACCTAGCCGGTGCGCTACGCCTGCTGCTTCTGGTGGCCGTCTTCTTCGCCGGAGTCTGGAGCCAGTCCAGCGGCGTGATCGACGAGTTCATCTTCTACATTCCCGACATCCGGTACCTGGCCGCCCAGCATCTGTGGCTGACCGCCGTCTCGGGGAGCCTTGCCATACTGGTTGCCATTCCCCTGGGCATCCTGCTCTCTCGCCCCAGCATGGCGCGGATCGCCGAGTCGATGATGCAGGTGCTCAACGTCGGCACCACGATTCCCACGCTGGCGGTACTGGCACTGTCGATGAGCTTTCTGGGCATCGGCGTCGTGCCGGCGGTCTTCGGGCTGTTCGTCGCCACCCTGTTGCCGATCGCCCGCAACACCTATGCCGGCCTCAAGGGGGTGTCGCCGGCGCTGCGCGAGGCCGCCTCGGGCATCGGCATGTCACCCGTTCAGCGCCTGCTCAAGGTGGAGTTGCCCAACGCGCTCTACGTGATATTCGCGGGCATACGCACGGCATTGACCATCAACGTCGGCACCGTTCCCCTGGCGTTCCTCATCGGCGCCGGCGGACTGGGCGAGCTCATCTTCACCGGCATCGACCTGTACGACCCGGTCATGATGCTGGCCGGCGCCATTCCTACCGCCGTGCTGGCCATCGGTGTCGACATCCTGATTGCCAGCATTGCATTCATCGTGGTTCCACGTGGCGTCAACCCATCGCGCGCCTGAACCGAAGCAAGATCGACAACAAGGAGATCACCCATGAAATCAATGACAACCCTGCTGGCCGGTATCGCCCTGACCGGCACCCTGACCGCCCATGCCGATGAGATCGTGGTGGGGGGCAAGAACTTTACCGAGCAGCAGATTCTCGCCAGCATGACGGACCAATATCTGGACGGCCTGGGTTACGACGTGGAAAAGCGCGCCGGCATGGGCTCCGCCGTGCTGCGCCAGGCCCAGGAAAATGGCCAGATCGACCTGTACTGGGAGTACACCGGCACCTCGCTGATCAACTACAACGATGTCACCGAGCGTCTTTCCGCCGAGGAGACCTACCAGAAGGTCAAGGAACTCGATGCCGAAAAGGGGCTGGTCTGGCTCGACCCGTCCAATGCCAACAACACCTATGCCTTGGCCATGCGCGAGGAAGACGCCGAGAAGCGCAGTATCGCCACGCTTTCCGACCTGGCCCAAGCGGTCAATGACGGCGAGGAGCTGACGTTCGCCTTGAATGCCGAGTTCTATGCCCGGGAAGACGGCTGGCGCCCCCTGCAGCAGGCCTACGATTTCCGGGTGAGTCGCGGCGATGTCAAGCGCATGGATTCCGGGCTCGTCTATCCGGCACTGCGCGACGGCCAGGTGGACGTGGGACTGGTGTTCGCCACCGATGGGCGCATCCCGGCCTTCGACTTCCGAGTGCTCGAGGACGATCAAGGGTACTTCCCCGCCTACGCCCTGACGCCGGTGGTGCGCAAGGAAACCCTCGAGGCCAATCCGGAGCTCGAGGAGCAGATGAACGAACTGTCGAGCCTGCTCGACGACGAGACCATGGCCACGCTCAATGCCCGGGTCGATGTCGACAAGCAAACCATCGAGAAGGTCGCCGAGAGCTTTCTCGAGGAGCATGACCTCATCTGAGGGGTCGAGACGCGACAAGGGCGCCACTGGCCTGGAGCATCCGTTTCGGCGGTCAGGTTGCTTGGTGAGTCTTCGAT
The DNA here is from genome assembly GCF_900128925.1 of Modicisalibacter ilicicola DSM 19980. Taxonomy (GTDB): domain Bacteria; phylum Pseudomonadota; class Gammaproteobacteria; order Pseudomonadales; family Halomonadaceae; genus Modicisalibacter; species Modicisalibacter ilicicola. Next base: position 54,370 of record NZ_FQUJ01000005.1, on the reverse strand, counting down.
GCCCAGCCGTGCTTGAATGCCTCGAGGCGCCGGTGCGATCATTTGCCGTCGCCGCCCTTCATCCGACGAGGCACCGAGCATGCACTACCAGGACCGTCTTCGCGTGGGCGCCGCTCAGATCAACAGCATCCTGGGGGATTTCGACGCCAACCTTGAACGTCATCATGAAATGATCATGGCCGGTCGCGACGAGGGGCTGGAGCTACTGGTGTTTCCCGAACTCTCGCTGACCGGTTATGGGCTGGGGAGTCGGGTGATGGACGTCGCCTGCCCGAGGGTGGACCCTCGGCTGGAATACCTGGCCCAGGCGGCAGGAGAGATGCAGGTAATCGCCGGATTCATCGAAGAAGCGAGTCCCGGCGAGTATTACAATGCCCTGGCGATCCTGCAGCATGGCACCCTCGCCGCCGTACATCGCAAGCTCAATCTGCCTACCTACGGTGGCCTGGAAGAAGGCAAGTGGTTCACCCACGGCAGCCAGCTCACCCATACTCGGGTGCGGCCTGGCTGGTCGGCAACGCAACTGATCTGTGCCGACCTGTGGAACCCGGCACTGGTTCACGCCGCCCTGCTCGAGCGGCCGTCGGTGCTGTGTGCGCCCATCAACTCCGCCACCGGCATCGTCAGCGAGGATTTCTCCAACGAACAGAACTGGGCGCTCAACGTTCGTTTCTATGCCATGACCTACGGTACGCCCGTGATCATGGCCAATCGCTATGGCCCGGAAGGCGGCAGCCACTTCTGGGGCGGCACCCGGATTCTCGGGCCGCGGGGTGAAAGCCTCGCCGAGGCAGACGATCGAGAGATGCTCATCCAGGCCACCCTGTCACGCACCGCCATTGCCAAGGCGCGCTTCGAACTGCCCACGCTGCGTGATGCCGATACGCCATTGATCCGGGAACTGATGGCAGGCTACCGTTGAGACAGTGATCACCCTCTTCCCGACACACTTCATTCACAGGAAGGCGGGATGGCACCACGAGCCACATAGGAACCGATGTCATGTCCCTGATCGATCGACTGGCGGAAGCGCATATCCAGCAAGCCCTGGAAAACGGCGAACTGGATGACCTGCCGGGCAGCGGCGAGCCACTGAGACTGGATGACGACAGCATGATCCCGCCGGAATTGCGCGCCGGCTATCGGTTGCTGAAGAATGCCGGCTTCCTGCCCCCGGAGCTGGAACTCGTACGTGAAATTCGTGAAGTGGAAAGCCTGATCGCGCGAATGGATCACGGCGAGGAGCGGGAACAGGCCTGCGCGCGCCTGCGCCTGTTGCAGGTTCGCGCCCAGGCCTACGGGCGCCGCCTCAGCCCCCTGCTGGAACATGGCGAGTACCGTGACAAGCTGTTCCAGCAATGGGACAGGAAAGGCTGACCCGAGCGCATCCGTTCCTGGTCACACCTGGCGATCCAGCAACGCCTCGTCGAAAGGATAACGCGACAGTTTCTCGATGCCTGTCTCGGTGACCAGTACTTCTTCCTCCAGCTTGACGCCGTCGGCCGCACCGACCTCGCCGATGTAGCTTTCGACCGAGACCACCATGCCCGGCTCGAGAACGCCATCCTTGGAAAAGCGATCGAAATCCATGTGGTGGGCGACCAGCGGCGTCTCGCCATGCATGCCCACGCCATGGATGATCGACGGATAGCGACGATCGAGAAACCGCTCGGGGATCTTCCAGGCCTTCTCGGCGATCTCGCGGTAACTCATCCCCGGCGCGAGGATGTCCATGTTGTGGTGCACCTGGTCGTAGGCCATGCGGTAGAGGCTCTTCTGATAGGCACTGGGTCGGCCCGGGCCGACATGAAAGGTGCGCGAGAAATCGGAATAGTAGCCATGACAGCCGATCGTGTCGGTATCCAGCGCCACCAATTCGCCCGGGCGAATCACCCGATCGCTGGCCTCGTTGAACCAGGGGTTGGTCCTGGGCCCCGAGGAGAGCAGGCGCGTCTCGATGAACTCCCCGCCCTGCCTGATCACCTCCCCGTAGAGGGTCGCGAACAGCTCAGTTTCGGTGACCCCGGGGCGAATCGCCTCCTCGACCCGCGCTACCGCCGCCTCGCTACCTGCCATGGACTGCGCCAGACAGGCGATTTCCTCGGGCGTCTTGATGCGCCGACAGTGCAGGGTATCCTGCATGCAATCGAAGACCTCCAGCCCCTGGGCTTCCAGCGAGCGTGCCAGATTCAGCGCACAACGATCGAGCCCCACCTTGCGGCTCCCCTTGCCGTGGGCCTCGACGAGTTCGGCAATCTCTTGACCGAAGGGATCGCTCGAGAGGTTGTCGCGCTGATTGACCGCCGACCACACCACCTTGGAGGTGCGTGATTCGTCGATGGTTTCCAGCCAGGTGGAGACATGGGCGCTGCCCGGGTATTCGAAGAGAATCACCGGTCCTTCCAGCGGTACATAGATGTAGCGCGTGGAATTGCGCAGGAAGTAGCCGAACATGTTGCGCGAGCCGGTGGCATAGCGCTGGTTGTAGGGATCGAACAATACCACTGCCGCATAGCCCTGCTTCGCCATCATGGCGCGCAGCCGCGACAGGCGTCCGGCACGCAATCGCACGGGATCGAAGGCGGTGGGGATGCTGTCGCCGTTGGCCATGGGCGCCGAGGGCACCACCGGGATACTGTGGGGTTCGTTGTCGGACAGCTGTTCGAAGTCGACGATGCTCATAGCGTATCTCTGGGAAAGAATTGATGGCTTGTGGCTGAACCAGGCTAGTCGGCCAGATTGTCGCTGCGGCTCATGCCCTCGCGAAGCAGACGTTCATGGATCGGCGCCATGCGACCGAAGATTCGCTGAGCGCGTTCGGGCCGGCCGATGAAGCCGGGTTCCTTGGCATAGGCAAAGATGACGGTATGGCGTTCCTTGTCGCCCTCGACCGGCGTTACCCGGTGCAGGGAATAGCGCCCGAAGAAGATCTGCAGATCACCCGGCTGCAGGTCAAGGGACTTGAGGCCGCTGCGATCGCCATCGAGTATCTTCTGCACTTCCTCGAAGTTCTCGCCTTCGGGGCTGCGGATGCCGGGGCAATACTCGAAGCGACCGCCCCCGTGAGACTGGCGAGTCATCATGGTGACGATGAATTCGTTGGTATCGTAGTGCCAAGGGTGCTGGCAACCTTCGCGCAGCACGTTGACGACCAGCCCGGCCAGGGGATCGGCATACTCGTGGATCTCCGTCATGCCCACCACGGCCGCGATGAAGCGCTGGAACTCGGGATTTTCGTAAACCTGGCGGATGATGGTGTCACTGTCGATACGATCCCCGGCCACGAAGCCGTTGGTGCGATCGGCGAAGCGATTCTTGGGATGCGAGGGCGGCAGGCCGGGGTCCCCATCGCTGTTGTAGGGGTTGGTCTCGGTCTGGTTGTAGTGCGCCTCGGGCGACAGGCGCTCGGTTTCCCGTTCCAGTCGCGCCAATGCCTGCGCGGGGACGAATCCCTTCAGCACCACGCAGCCGTCGCCGGCAAGCTGGTGCCGACACGCTTCGATCAGTTGTTGTCCTGCCTTGTCGTCAAGCGCATCGATCGGATAACGCGCCAGGTCGATCAGCCCTCGGAGGGAAGTGCCCTTTTCTTGCTGGCCCATTACGTACATGGTCCTTTCTCTTGCCGTCAGTGTCGTATGGACAGGGTAGTGAGCATGATTCGATAATAGAAATGAATGATACAGATAGCCTGTATTGCAAGGACTCATAGACAATGGATACCGACCTGCTTCGTGCCTTCGTCACCGTCGCCGAGTGCGAAGGCTTCAGTGCCGCCGGCAAGGTACTGCACCGCACTCAATCCGCCGTCAGCCTGCAGATCAAGCGTCTCGAGCATCAGATGGGCGAGACGCTTTTCGAACGTACCAGTCGCAGCGTGGTGCTCACACCGCCCGGCGGGCGTCTGCTGCCCTACGCCCGACATATCCTCAAGCTGCAAGACGAGGCCAAGCGGGTGATGGGTCTCGAACGTCGGGACGAATTGATCCGGCTCGGCATTTCGGAAGAACAGGCCAGCACCTACCTGCCCTCCTTGCTGCCGCGTTTTGCCGAGGAGCATCCGAATGTCCGGCTCGAGGTCATATGCAATATCAGCAGTGCGCTGGTCCGCGATTTTCAGGAAGGCTTGCTCGATGCGGTGCTCGCGGTTCGACACATACCGACGCAATCGGGGCAGCTATTGGGTCATGAGCCCCTGGTATGGGTAGCCGCCGAGAAGGCCCGTGTAAGTGAATGGAAGACCCTGCCGCTGGCACTGAATCCGGAGGGATGCATCTTTCGAGCTCATGCCCTGGCTGCACTGGGAAAGGAGGACCGTCGATGGGACGTGCGCTATTCCAGCCAGTCGCCCACCGGCATCAATCTGCCGGTGCGGGCGGGCCTGGCATTGACGGTCAAGACACCTCGCAGCATTCCCGAGGGCTGCCGAATCGTGGAAGACCGCGAAGGCCTGCCGCCGCTCGGCCGAGTCGAGATCGAGATGCACCGCACGCCGGGCCATGCAAGCGATGCCTTCAATGCCTTCTGCGACTCGCTCGAGGCAATCGTTACCGGCAGGGACTCGCTGGAATCGGTCGATTATGTCGCCGGTGTCCCCTAGTGTGGTGAATCACAAGTCCCGTCGGGCCCAGGCACACCCATCATGCAGTTCTGGCGTCGCCCGGCTTTGCACCCTTGACCAGCATCCTGCCCAGCGCATCGGCAAGCACGGGTGCCATGCTGATGGCGTTGCTGGGGTGGATGATGCAGTCGGTACTCCAGACCTTTCCGACCCCGGCGTTCTTCATCACCTCGAACGCATTCCCTGCGAACAGCGCATGGGTCACGGCCACGTCTACCGAAGCGGCGCCGGCACCGAGCAGTGCCTCGGCGGCGCGAGCCAGGGTATGACCGGAACTGGCCACGTCATCGATCAGCACCACCTGGCGACCATCGACATCGATTCCCGGCAGTTCGATGTCCACCCGAGTGTCGCCATGGCGCACCTTGCGACACACCCCGTGATCGAAGCCGGTTGCCGCGGCGGCACCCTCGACCCACTGGGCGGACTCGGCATCCGGCCCCACGAGCAGCGGATCGTCGAGCCTGGCGGCGATCAGCTCGGCCAGTCGCGGTACGCCGGAAAGCGTAACGGCCTGGTCAAGAGGGATCGCCTCCTGCAAATGATCGATCCGGTGCAGATGGGGGTCCACGGTGATCACGCCATCGAACAGCTCGCCGAGGAAGCCGCCGACGATGGTCTGGCTGACGACCTCGCCGGGATGGAAGGCGATGTCCTGGCGCATGTAGGCAAGATAAGGCGCGACCAGCACAAGCCGTCGTGCCCCCTGCTGGCGGGCGTGGCGGGCTATCAGCAGCAACTCCACCAGCTTGTCGTTGGGCCGATCCAGGCTGCGATAGACCACCAGCGTGTCGGGAACGGGGCCGCCTTCGGCGAAGGGCAGGGTCAGGCGTAGTTCTTCATCGGGAAAGCGGTGGCGCTCGATCAACGCCGCCGAAAGCTCCATCGCCTCCGCCAGGCGCCTTGCAGGCACATTTTCGTCCTCGAAATGGAGCAGCAGGGTAGCCATCAGAATTCCACGTTCAATCGGGTGATGTCATCGGAACGGCCCAGGGTGAAGCCGTTATCTCGAGATCACCCCATCCTAGCAGCGTCCCCCCGAAGCGTCATTTGACGGGGCATAGGCCATGGTCGCATGGCTCGACGGTACCATCCGCGCCCTCTAGTCTTAAGGTAATACTGACTTCGCAACCGGCATGACTCTAGGCTTCCATGACCAAACGACTGTTGATCGTGGCGCACGCGCCTTCGCCCAATACCCAGACGCTATGCGACGCCGCGGTTCGCGGTACGCGCCATCCCGATATCGAGGACGTCGCAGTCACCGTGAAGGCACCACTCGAGGCCGGGCCGGACGACGTGCTGGCTTGCGATGCCATCCTGCTGGGCACCACCGAGAACCTGGGCTACATGAGCGGGGCCCTGAAGGACTTCTTCGATCGCAGCTACTACCCGGTGCTGGAAGAGAAACAGGGCCTTCCCTGCGCACTCTACATCCGCGCCGGCCGCGATGGCACCGGCACCCGCCGGGCGGTGGAGAGCATCGTCACCGGTCTGCGCTGGCGTTGGGTGCAGGAACCGCTGATATTGCAAGGCGAGTGGCAGGCAGCCTTCGCCGATGAGGTCGAGGAACTGGGACTGACCATGGCCGCTGCGCTGGACAGCGGCATGATCTGAGCATGGTCACGGCGTCACGGAGGGTGTGCTGCCGGCAGATGGATTCTGCGATCCAAAAGAAAGGCGCTGCCGAAGCAGCGCCTTGAGCACGACAGGACCTTGGTCCCCGTTACAGCATGTAGTCCTCCGTTCCATCCACCTCGAGCCCGGCCAGGCTGACATCGTCGCTCATCGGCACCACATCGTCATTGGCCGCCGGCGATGTCTCCTCGATGAGGAACGACTCGTCCAGGGCCAGTGACTGCGCGGATGTCGCTCCAGGTTGCTGTTCGATGTTGAGCGATTTCAGGTCCATCTCGCCACCATTGAAGGTCAACCTCAGCACCTGCTCCCCGGCCTGCAGATCGAGCGTCAGGGCCTGGGTGGTGACGTAGTTGCCCCAGTCGCCGGAGTTGGGTACCGCCAGCGGCCCGGAGGTCGCGTAGAAGGTACCGTTCTGCTCCGCCGAGGCGGTGATGGTGCGCCCATCGTCCGGCGTGGCGGTCTCGAAGGAGAGGCTGTAGGTGCCGGCCTGCTCGACGTTGATGGTGTATTCCACCCACTCACCATCCTCGACGTAGCCGATCGCCTCGCCATTGCCGACCACGTCCACGCCATCCTCGCGGAAGTCGTCGCCGCGCTGGACCTCGCTGCTGTCGTTGTAGGCCACGTCCTGACCGCCTTTGTCGAACAGCACGGCGTCGAGGCTCAGGCCATCTTCGTCCACCAGCCATGGCGTGCCGGTGTCGTTGAATGCCTGCTGCCCATCAACGCCGCCCTGCTCCAGGGTCCAGGACTGCAGGTCCATCGAGCCGCCGTTGAAGGTCAGCCTCAACACCTGCTCCCCGGCCTGCAGATCGAGTTCGAGCGCCGCAGTGGGAATGTAGGTGTTCCAGTCGCCCGATACTCCCGCGTCCAGCGGCTCCGAGGTGGCATAGACGTTGCCGCCCTGCTCGACCGAGGCGGTAATGGTGCGTCCGTCACCTTTCGCCGCGGTCATGAACGACAGGCTGTAGGTGCCGGCCTGTTCGACGTTGATGGTGTACTCGACCCACTCGCCATCCTCGACGTAGCCGATCGCCCGGCCATCGCCGACGGTGTCCACACCGCCGTCACGGAAGCTGTCGCCCAGCTTGGTGGCACTGCTGTCGTTGTAGGCGACATCCTGGCCACCTTCATCGAACAGCGCCGCCTCGAGGGTCAGGCTCTCGCCCACCGACCAGGGCGTCCCGCCGGCATTGAAGGCGCTCTGGCCATCGTCCACCGGCGCGGTCTCCACATCCAGCGTGAAGCCGGTCTCGACACTGGCGCTGCCATCCGAGGCGGTGACCAGGATGTCGAAGCTGCCCGCTGCCGTCGGCGTGCCCGAGATGACACCACTCGGGGAGATCGACAGTCCGCTCGGCAAGCCACTGGCCGTGTAGGTCAGGGCATCACCATCCGCGTCCTCGAAGGCATTCGACGGAATCGTGAAGGAGAAGGCCTCGTCCGCGGTCGCGGTCAGATCCGTGAGCCCGGCCTCCACCGTCGGCGCACTGTTGGTATCCACCTGCGCCAGGGTGAACGAGGCCAGATCCTGCGAACCACCGTTGAAGGTCAGGCGCAACACCTGCTCCCCGGCGGCGAGTTCGACCTGGGTGCTGCCGGTCTGCTCGAAGCTGGTCCAGCCGCCGCTGTAGTCGACGCCTACCGACGAGGCGGTCTCATAGACACCGCCACTCTGGGCAAAGGAGGCCGTGATCGAGCGCGCGCCGCCGCTCTGGGTACCCAAAGCCGACAGGAACGATAGATCGTAGGTGCCTGCCTCGGCGACGTTGAGGGTGTATTCGACCCACTCGCCGTCCTCGACCCAGCCAATGGCGGATCCATCGCCGACGATATCCACGCCATCGCCACGGAAGTTGCTACCTTCCTGCGCCTCGCTGCTGTCGTTGTAGGCGACGTCCTGACCGCCCGCATCGTACAGCGCCGCATCGAGGGTGAGTTCGTCACCGACGGCCCAGGCTGTCTGGGTGGCGTTGAAGGCTACCTGTTCATCGCTGCCGGTCGCTGGCTCGACGGTCAGCGTGAAGCCGGTCTCGACACTAGCACTGCCATCCGAAGCAGTGACCAGGATATCGAAACTGCCTGCGGTGGTCGGCGTGCCGGAGATGAGCCCCGCCGGTGAGATCGACAACCCATCTGGCAAGCCGCTCGCCGTATAGCTCAGCGTATCGCCATCCGCGTCCTCGAAGGCATCCGCAGGTACCGTGAACGAGAAGGCTTCATCCGCACTCACGGTGAGATCGGCAAGTCCGGCATCCACCACCGGTGCGTTGTTCGCCGCTGCGACCGCCTCCAGCTCGAAGGATTGCAGGTCGAGCTGTCCGCCGTTGAAGGTCAGACGCAACGTCTGCACCCCGGCATCCAGGTCGAACTCCAACGGCCCGACGTTCTGGAAGGTGGTGAAGCTGCCGGTATTCGGCACGCCGATCGAGTCGGTGGTATAGAAGCTTCCATTCTGCTCGAAGGCGGCGCTGATGCTCTTTCCGTCCGAAACCGCCGAGGTCAGGAAGCTCAGTGCGTAGGTGCCCGCCGTCTCGACGTTGAGGGTGTACTCCACCCACTCGCCGTCGGCGATGTAGCCCAGCGCCTCGGTCCCGTTGGAGATGTCGACCGCCTCACCGCTGCGGAACGACGCTCCCTGGTGGCTTGCGGTGGTATCGTTGTAGGCCACGCCCTGACCGCCGTTGTCGAACAGTTTGGCTTCCAGCGATAGACCCTCGGCACCCACCGCCCAAGGGGTCTCGCTATCGTTGAAGGCGGTCTGCTCCACGACCGGTCCATCGCCGTCGAGGAAGTTCGGCGTGCCATCGCCATCGTCGTCATCGTAGAGGTCCACACGACCGTTGCCGTCCGCATCTTCCGCCCCGGTGGGGTCGTAGGTCTGGACGTTCTCGACCAGGAAGATGTTGTCGTTGTAGTCGTAGTTCACTCCCGCATAGTCCTGAATGACGATATAGGTATCGGGAATGACGTTCCCCTCGGCGTCCTTCGCCACATAGACGCGGATCAGATGGCCGTCGTTCTCGTCCCAGCTCAGGTCATTGCCGGGGTTGCCGATGGCATCGATGGTGTCTTCGTAGAGATTGGCATCCGGATCGGACCAGGAGATGTAGCCCTGGCGATCGCTGATCTCGGCGAAGAAACCGAACGGATCGTCACGCTCGAGCGTGGTGGTGGTCAGCTGATCGCCGGCATTGAGCGCGCGCGGCAAGAGCGTCTGGCCATCCTGCTCGTCGTGGGCAAGGATCTCGTCGATGTCACGACTGTCGACATCGTGGATGAACAGTCGGGCAATATCCCCCTGGCCATGGTAGGCCGCCAGCTGGGTGATCTTGATCGGCGCACTGCCGTCGGCACGCTGGAAGTAGGGCGAGAGGATCTCGTCGCCGTTGGCCTCCACCAGGCCGCCCTTGTTCATCTCACCCTCGGCCACGTTGGTGCTGAAGCCGAAGGCATTGACGATCTCCTGCACCATCGGCTCCTGGCCGCTCTCCGACTGGCCCTGGGCGATGCCCGCCAGCTGGATCACCTTCTGGCCTTCGTCGCCGTCGTTGGAATTGATCGTCAGCGTCGACTCGTAGAGGGAGCCGTCGTTGCTGTCCGAGGCGATGAAGCGCACCGTCACGTTCAGCGAGCTGCCGGCCGGCACCACCAGATCGGTGCTGTCGCCGACGATCTCGAACAGTGTCGGGTCGGCGATGTCGAGACTCGAAATCTCCAGATCGGCGAAGCCGTCGTTGGTGATGGTGAAGGTGACCTCGTCATGGACCTCCTGATTGGCATTTGCCGGATTCTCGATGCGGCTCATCACCAGGCGATCGTCGGAGGGCACGCCGTCCAGGTTCTCGATCGAGATCTCGCCGCCGGAAGCGGGTTCGATGCCCTCGATGACGAACATGTTGTCGTTGTAGTCGTAGTTGATGCCGGTGTAGTCCATGACCCCCAGATAGGTATTGGGAATCACGTTGCCGTTGGCATCCAGTGCCTGGAACATCCGCACGGTATAGCCGCGCTCGATACCTTCCGCATCCGCTGGAACCGTGCCGCCTCCCGTTGGATTGAGGGACGGATCGGTGGACAGCCCGGCGACCTCGATGCCGAAGATGTCGTTGCCCAGCCAGCCATCGGGGATCAGGTCCTTGGTGATGGTCGCCGTCGCGAACTGCCCGTTGCTCTTGATGGGCAGGATCGACTGGTTGTTGTCGCCGGCATGGTTCGACAGCGTCACATCCTGCCCCTTGTTGCCCGGGTTGTGGATGCCCAGGCTCGCCCCGCCGTCGCCATGGAAGGCAGCGATCTGGGTGATCTTGGCAGACTCGAAGCCATCGGCGATCTTCCAGTAGCGCGACAGCACCTCGTCGTCGTTGACAGGGCGGTAGAGATCGAAGTCGTTGAGGACCGAGTTCTCGCCGCCGCCGACGGTGGTCAGCCCCTCGATCACGTTGCCGAAACCGAAGACCTCCCAGACCTCGTTGACGTTGGGTTCCCAGCCACCCTCATCGCGAGCCTGCCAGAAGCCCGCCAGGTGCACCTCGGCAACCGGCGTATCGGCATCGTTGGTGACCAGGCGCAGCGCTCCCTCGAATACCCCATCACCCCCATTGGTGCTCGGTGGTGTATAGGCTTCCCGGTCGAAGAGAATCTCGACCGTGATGGACTCGCCGGCGCCCAGTGTCAGGCCGGTGAAGATGTCAGGATCCGCCAGCTCGAAGGGCCCCGTCATGTCGGCATCGATGATCGACAGATCGGCGCTGCCGGTATTGCTGATCACGACGCTGCCGCTCTCCTTGAAATCGCGATCGTCGTTGGACGCGCTGTTGTTCTCCAGATAGTTGAAGTGCAGACGATCGGAGAAATGGGCCGCATCACCGCTCTGGATGCCGATATCCGCATCCGGGTCGCCCGGTGCCGGCGAGACATCGAGGTAGTCGATGTCATCGGCACCCGCGGCGCTGGACACGACACGCAGGTTGTAGGAGACGCCCGCCTCGAGCTCGACGAAGGCCGACTCCTCGCCGTCGTCACCGACGCCGGGGAAGCTCAGCTCGTCCAGTGGCTGGCCGTTCAACAGCAGCGTCAGCTGCCCACCATCGGATGCGCCGGCATTGGCCGCCAGATCGAGCTTGTAGGCGCCGTCCTCGGCAACGGTGAAGTAGAAGTCCGCCGTGTTGGCATTCACCGCCCGAGCCGTGTCACCGCTTTCAAGCTCGATGCGCGTCTCGCCATCGACCGCCGCATAGGTCGGCTCGAAGGTATCGATGGGGTCGTCCGCGACCCGCAGCAGGTCGACGTTCGGCCCGTTGGCTCCCGGCGCCGTCACGCTGATGGTGTTGCTACCCGCGTTCAGGGTCACCGTGGTGGTCTGGTAGAACCAGTCGTCCTCGGCGTCGTTGCTCTGGCCGGGGAAGTTCAGCGCGCCGATGGCGTTGCCGTTGATGGCCAGGTCCAGAGGCCGGTCGTCCTTCGAGGCGGCCAGGGCGTAACGAATGCCGATCTCGTAGGTGCCAGCTTCGGCGACATCAACGGTCCAGGTGATGCTCTGATCGCTCGCGCCATCGAAGTCGACGAAGCCATCGCCGGAGGCATTGCGATCATCGTCACTGGCGTTCACGACGACAGGGCCATCGAGCTGGGCACTCTCGGCCTCGTACTCGGCATATCCTGGCGTGGTGTCCTCGGGCTCCTGAAGGATTTCCAGCTGATCGATGTTGGGCCCGGTCGCCGCAGTCGCCTGGAAGCGCACCGTGTTCAGACCGGAAACCAGCTCCGCGGGAATATCCAGCGTCTGCCAGGTGTTCCAGGCATCATCGCCGGTGACATCGCTGGGCGGTGCAAAGGCAAAGGTGCCGACACTGACGTTGTTGACGAACACCTCGAGCGGCCGATTGGCGGTCGCGCCGTTGGCATAGCGCACCTGCAGCACCGATGCACCCGCCTGATCGCCGGTCAGTTCGAAGTTGAAGGTGAGGAAGTCGGCATTGGTGGAGCCGAAGTCCGCATAGCCGCCGGGTGAGCCATCCGTGTCGTCGGTATTGCCGTCCACCCCGAAGGAGCCGGGACGCAGGCCGAGGGGCTGCAGGTCAGGATTCGGTTCGGGGTTGTCCACGGTACGAATCTCGATCTCGGCACCGCCGCCACTGGCCGTGGTCACCGAGGTGCCATCAGTGGGTGTGGCATCCTCGGCCTGGATGGTCAAAAGCGAGACGAGATCGCCGTTGTCACCGCCGTTGTCACCACCATCGCCGCCACCATCGCCTGGGTCGGTGATCACCCCGCCCGGGGCCGGGTCGAGGCGCACGAGCTGGCTCTGGCCGTTGCCGCGATTGAGGGTCAGCAGATAGAGCTGGCCGGTGGCCGGGTTCTCGATGATATCCAGCGGGTCGACGTAGGTGATCACGTTACCGTTGACGTCACGCAGCACCGTGTCGCCAGTGACGTTGCCGTCGGCATCGAGAGTGATCGAGCGAATATCGTCACCGCCGGAGTACTCGGTGAACAGCACGCTGCCCTGCAGGTTGCCGCCGAACACACCGCTGGTGTACTCGGTCACGCCGTTGGGCGAGCGGTTCTCGCCTAGGGAATAGGCGTCGTCGACACGGTAATTGGCATCCGGGTCCACCCCCGCCGGGTAATTGCCGACCTGGTTGGTGTCGTTGCCCGAACTCGGGTTGCCGCCGTTGAGGATGTACTCGTCCCGCAGCGGATTGGGGTGGCCGTAGTAGCCGCCCTCCTCGACCTTGAACAGGTAGTCGTCCTGCTTCTCGACACCGGTGCGCTTCTCGTTCAAGGGGGTCGAGGGGTCGTCCGGCACACTGCCACCGGCGGCGGAGCCGTTGGTCGGCACATACATGTAGCCGTTGGAGTGCCAGACCAGGTCGTAGGCGTTACGAATGCCGGTAGCGAAGATCTTGACCACCGCGTCGTCGGCGAACGGGTCGTAGAAGCTGTCGAGAATGGTGCCGCTGGCATCCTGCACCGTCGCCGTGCCGTTCTCGGCGAAGACCAGGAACTGGCCATTCCCCATGGGGATGGGATCATCCTTGACATTGCCGTCGTCATCGACAAAACGGCGATTCTGGCCATCGCTGGGCAACGGTTCGGTCGAGACGTCGAAACCGCCTTCCGGCGCATCCCGGGTCGGATCGATCTCTAGCACGTTGGCATTGAGCAGACGTTCTGGACGGAAGCCCCAGGCACTGTCCGCTTCTCCCATCGCCGAGTTGGAGCCCTGCACCACGTAGAGCAAATGGCTGGGCGCATCCGGGTTGGTCTGGGCGTCGTAGTCCGGATTGGCCCGGAATTCGAGACTGTTGGTGACGTGGTCGCCGTTGGAGCGTGGCAACCCGGTGACGTAGGTTTCCGCCGTGGCAGTGAAATCATCACCCTCGCCCAGGGTGATCTTGGTGATCCGACCGCTGAAGTCCGGTACGCCATTGTCACGGCCGGAAAGCGGAATCGGATAGTTGTCGCTCACCCAGAGCACGTTGGGGTCGGTCGGGTCGAAGACGATGCCGATGATGCCGCGTGGCCCGGCGCTGCCCTGGAAGTGATCCAGGGCCAGGGTCTGTTCGCCGGAAAGGGCCCCGGTGACCGGATCGACGTCGTAGCGCTTGATCTCGCCACCCATGGAGGCGACATACATCTTCGAGCCGTCCGGGGAGAGTTCCAGCGAGGTCAGGCCGAAGGCACCATCCTGGGCACCGTTGAGCTCGACCACATCGTTGAAGGCCACTTCCCGCGCCACCACTTCCGGCGCCTCGCCGGTAACGAAGGTGGTGCTGAATTTCTGGAACTCGCGAGTCGGCGCGTCCAGATCGTCGTTGTCACCACGATCTCGGAAGCCATCGATCTTCAGCGTGTAGCTGGTGAATTCCTTGAGCCCGCCGGTCGGCGAGATGGTCAGGGAGTCGAAGCCACCGGTAGTGTTGACGTTGAACGCCACTTCCTCGCCGCTGACCGTCTCGAACAGGCGCACGGAACCGTCCTGGAGGCTTTCCAGCAGGACGCCACCGCGTCCATCCACGACCGAGATGCCCAGGAAGATGTCCGAGGAGGGATCGACCCCGGTGGGTGCGCTGCCATCCTGCGGGTCGAGATTGACCTCGACCTCGTCCGCCCCTACCCCGGCAATCGCTCGCGGATCGGTGAAGAAAGCATAGTCCTCGGGCGCATCACGATCATCATCCGGCGTCAGGTCCGGCAACGACTGGATCTCGAGGTACTGAATCTCGGTATTGAAGCTCTCCAGACCGATCGAATCGAGGGTCAGGCGACCATCGGTGACCTGCACGACCTTCGTGACCAGATCCGAACGGAAGCCCTCGGTGTCGTTGGACGGGTTGCCATCCGCGGGGAAGTCCTCGGGGCGGAACGGCGCGAACGGGTCGTTGAACAGTTCACCCTCGGCATTGAGCACGTAGTTGCTGTCGAACGGGCCAGAGGTGTCGCCGATGGCGACGGTGACCTCGTAGAAGCCGTTCTCCAGTTCCATCTCCCAGCCTGCCTTTTCCGCATAACCCGGCAGCGCGAAGTGGGCATAGGTACCCTGCAACGGATCGAGCCCGGCGATGTCGTCGGTGCGATCGTTGATGGCGACGCTCGACTGCCCCTTGATCGCCAGCGGCGTGGTGCCGTTGTCGGTGCCATCGGCAATCGAAGCTTCGCTCACCCAGCCGTACTGGTAGGTCTGACCGCCGATCTCGACGGACTGCTCGCCGAACGCCAGGCCGGTATCCGCCACATAGCCATCCGGCGTGACAAACCCGTCGGGCTGGAAGTTGATCTTGACCTTGAAGCGCTCGCCGGGCTCGGATGCCGGCTCTTCGGGTTCCGTCGTGCCGTCCCGACTCACCGACAGACTGTCGATGTTGGGGCCGGCGTCGCCGACGTTCTCCAGGCGAATGGTGTTGCTGCCGGCGGCGAGTTCGACCTCGATGGTCGCCTCGGTCCAGTTCTGCCAGCCCGCGTTCCCCTCGCCGGTTGCCGCGAAGGCCATCTCGCCCTGAGAGACACCACCCACCAGGATATCCATCGGGCGGTCGGCCTGGGTGGTGCTGCCATTGGCATAACGCACGCTCAGGGTGTAGGTGCCGGCCTCTTCTACCGTGACCTCGAAGGAAGCGGCATCGCCGGCCTCGCTGCCCATGTCCAGATAACCGCTGCCGGTATAGCCGTCCCACAGGCCATCGGCGCCGGCACCGGGGTTGGTTTCCGGATTGCTGGCATCACGCACCTGGGTGTCCGGCGTGGGCTCGGTGTCGTCGATGGTCAGGGCTTCGCCCTGGATCTCGAACAGGAAAGGTTCGGCTGGGGCTTCACCATCGTCGTTATAGGCGAAGACGACCTGATCGATGTTGGGACCGTTATCGACGCCACCCTCGGCCGTCGAGGGGATGGCGAAGGAGACCTGGTTGCTGCCGGCCTCGAGCTCGACTTCGACCTCGAGTTCGTTCCATACGGCCCAGGGCTCGTTCACACCGTCATCCGGCGTGGCGGGGAAGGCGACCAGCGAAGCGGTGCCCCCGTTGATCGACAGATTGAGCGGCCTGGCTTCCTCGCCCCCGTTGGCAAAGCGGATGGTGGCGGTGTAGGTGCCCGCCACCTCGGCATCGACATTGAAGACGACCTCGTCTCCCGGGTTGGTGCCGAAATCGACGTAGGCACCACCGATGCCGCCCTCGCGGTAGTTACCGAAGGCGTCCGGGTTGGCCGCGTCGACCACGCGAGTGAAATCGCCGCTGGTCGGCACGCCGCTATCGTTGATCTGGACCAGAGAGGCGTCCTCGGCCTGGATGGTGATCGGGTCCACGTCGACCGGCGCATCACCGATGGTCAATTCGGCAGAGGCACTTGCCTCGTTACCCGCTGCATCCGTCACGAAGAGGGTGGCGGTGACATCGCCGGACAGCGAGCTCAGATCGACGCTGAAGTCGCCATTGGCGTCCGGCGTCACCACGCTGCGGGTCGCACCGCCGTCGAGACTGATCTCGACGGTCTGGATGTCATCGTCGATACCCGAGACCGTAAAGCCAGCCGTGGCCGCGTCATCCGGGGCCAGCGTGGCATCGGCAGCGATCAGCGCCAGGTCGCCGTCCTCGTCTGCCGAGGTATCGATCGGGATCGGGCCGCTGCCGGCTTCCGTGATCTCGATGCGATCGATGTTGGGCCCGGTGTTGGCGCCCTCGGGAATCGCCAGCGACACGCTGTTGCTGCCGGCCTCGAGGGTGATCGTGACGGTCTCGAACGCCCAGTGGTCGAAGCCTTCCTCCGCCCCGCTGCCGTCAGGGTCGGTGGATGCGAAAGGCAGCTCGGTGCCGCTGCCGCCATTGACGCTCAGCTCCAGCGGGCGGGCGGTGTTGGAGGCGTAGCGGATGTTGAGGTCATAGGTGCCTGCCTGGCCCACGGTGACATCGAAGGTCACGGCATCGCCTGCCGTATCACCGAAATCGACGTAGCCCGTGCCCGAGAAGTCCGGACGTAAGCCGTTGGGCAGGTTGTCGTTATCCTCCGGATTGCCGGGATCGCGGACGGTGGTGACGCTGGCATTGCTGCCGTCGTCGAGCACGGTGAGCGTCCCGTCTTCCGCCTGGATCGTGATCGGCGAGAAGGGGGTCTCGTCGAGATCGTTGATACTGACCACGACATCCTGGGAGGTGACGTTCTCGCCATCGCTGACCGAGACGGTCAGCTCGTAGAGGCCATCGCCATTGGCATCGGCCGGCGTCTCGGCATCCGGGGCCTCGACGAACGACAGCGCGCCGGTGGTCTGGTCGAAGCTGAACAAGGCAGCATCGGCGCCCTCCAGGGTGACGCCGAGTGCGTCGCCCTCCGCATCGGCGAGCGTCAGGGTGGCCACGTCACTGGTGTTCTCGTCGATGGCGATGGTCGATGCCAGACCCGTGATCGTCGGCGCCTCGTTGGTGGGCTCCTCGATACGCGTGAACACCAGTTGGTCGATGCGCATCAGCTCGCCGGACTCGCCCTGGACGGTCAGGGTCGCCAGGGTGGCCGCATCGACGTAGACCGGCGTCTCGAAGGCGATCTGCTTGAGATTGCCGGCCTGGGCCGCGTTACCGCGTGGGCCATCATCGAGGAACGTTCCGAAGTCGTCGTCGAGCACGACATTCTCGGTCAAGGTGTCGCTGGTGAGATTGCGGGCCTGCAGGGCAGTATCGCCAATCTGCAGCGAGAGCGTGCCCGCCCCGTCGTCTTCATCGAACACCACCACGCTGACACTGTACCAGCCTGGCACGACCCCGTTGTCGGCCAGTTCGGTGGTGACCTGGGTCTCCGTCTGGCCGTTGGCCAGGCGAATGATCTGGTTGCCCGAGGCATCGGCGTTACCGGTGACGAAGAAGTTGTCGGCCTCGGCCAGGCCGGTGAAGTTCTCGGCCTCGACACTGATGGTGTCTCCGGCTTGCGGCCCCTCGATCTCGAACTGGAGGCTTAGGGTATCGGAAAGCCCCTCGCCATCGGTGGCACGAATGACCACATCGAACATGCCCGCCTCGGCGGGTGTGCCGCTGATGACGCCCTCCTCATCGACGCTCAGGCCGGCCGGCAGCCCCTCGACGCTCAGGGTCAAGGTGTCGCCATCGGGATCGGAGAAGTAACCGGCGAAGGACGCCAGCTCGATGCCATCGAAGAAGCTGCCGAGTTCACCGAAATAGGGCTCCAGTGCCGCATCTTCCGCCACCGGCGCCTCGTTGACGTTGTTGACCGTCAGCTCGAAGGCAGTATCGGTGGTCACGCTACCGTCATCGGCGGTGATGGTGACGGTATAGGTGCCCGCCTCCAGGCCGACGACGCTACCGCCGAGTACCCCTGCGCTGATCGCAAGGCCACCCGCATCCTCTACCGGCACACCGGATTGGGACAGCGCGAAGCTGTAACTCAGTGCATCGCCGTCATCGTCGACGAAGGGCAGGTCGACCTCGAGGGTGCCATCCTCGTCGACCTGAAGGTCGGCGATGCCGCCACCGACGACTCGAGGTGCGCTGTTCTCGCTTCCGGTGTCCACGTCCTCGACAAGCTGCACGTTGGAGAAGGTCGCCGAACCGAGCACGGCGGTGGCGTCGTCGTCGCTGACGAACACCAGTGAATCGATCGTGATGCCGGCGTGCTCACCCAGGTCGATGGTGAACCGAGTCGTGCCGTCGCCATTGTCGATCCCGCTACCGCGCAGGTCGATGAAGGCCCCCTGGCCCTGGGTGCCGCCCACCTGGTAGATCGACCTGTCGCCATCGAAGGCGTTCTCATCGAGATCGAAGCCGACAGCCACGATCTCGGGATCGTTCTCGCCGATGGCAAGATCGAGCACGATCTGCGTCTGTTCGCTGAGCGTGTACTCCCGGGGCAAGTCGACCCGTTTCCACAGGTTGTCGTTCAGCGCCAGGCTGGTGGCGTCTTCGGAAACGACGTAGCCCGGGGCATTGACCGGGTTGTCCTGGGTGGAGGTATAGGACGTCACGTTGTCGAAGGTGATATCGAGCGGGCCCGACGAGGGGGCCTCCAGGGTGACGCTGGTGCTGGCCGAGGCTTCGTTGCCGGCACCATCGGTGGCGTAGAGCGTCACCGTCGAGGTGCCGACCGGCAGTGCCGAGAGATCCAGCGTCACCGCGCCGTCTACCGCCGTCACGGCCTGTCGCGTCTCGCCATCATCGAAGCTGACCTCAAGGGTACCGATGTCCGCGTCCAGCCCCGCGACATCGAACGTCGTCGCCGTCGATCCAGCGGCCACGGCCTCTTCCGGCCCGGCCAGGGCCAGATCCCCATCGCTGTCGGCGCTGGTGTCCAGCGTGAAATTCGTGCTGCTCGAAGCCCGATTGCCGGCCGTGTCCATCAGATAGACCATGGCGGTATTCGTCCCTTCAGCGAGTCCGCTGACATCGAGGGTGAATTCACCGGCCTCGCCCAAGGTCACGCCCTGGCGGGTCTCACCGCCATCCAGACTGACCTCGACAGACGTGATGTCGTCATCGATGCCGGCCAGGGTGAACACCAGTGCCCCGGCCGCATCGGCATTGACGACTTCCTCTTGAACGCTCAAGGCAAGATCGTCGTCCTGGTCTGCCGTGACATCACCAATCGGACCGCTTCCCGCCTCGGTGATTTCGACGCGGTCGAGATTGGGCCCCTTGCTGGCGCCCGACGGTATCGCCAGGGCGATGGTGTTCTCTCCGGCGTTCAGGGTGACCGGGACGGTGACGTATTCCCAGTTGTCGAAGCCTTCCAGCTCGCCACTGCCATCCGGGTCAGTGCCAGGAAACGGCACGTTGCTGGCGCCGCCTTCGTTGACGCTCAGTGCGAGTGGACGGTCGCCATTGGAGGCATAACGCACATTCAGGTCGTAACTACCCCCCTCGGTCACCTCGATCGTGAACGTGACCACGTCGCCGGGCTTGCTGCCGAAATCGAGATAGCCGCTGCCGGAATAGTCGGGGCGCAGGCCTTGGAAGCCGGTGCCGGCCTCCGGGTTGTCGGCATCGCGCACCAGTGTTCCCGGGTCATTGCCTGCGCCCAGGAGCCCATCTTCGGCCTGAATGACAATGGGCTCGAAGGCAGGTGGCGGAACCACGACGCCCTCCTGCACGTCGCCCACGGCGATGACGAAGGTCTCGGTGACGCTGGCCTCGTCGGCATCGGTCGCGGTGACGTTGAGGGTGACCGACTGTTCGGCCTCGAAGTCCAGGCTCTCGCCACTCTTCAGCCTCAGGATGCCATTGGCATCCACCTCGAAGCGGGCATCGTCGACGGTGAAGGTGTGGGTACTGTCGTCGAGATCCTCGACACTCAACTGGCCGATGGCCGCCCCCACCTCGTTCTCCAGCACGCTGTCGTTGTCCAGGCTGATCGTGGTCGGAGCGACCGGGTCGGCGGAAACCAGGGCCATCTCGATCTTGTCGATGTTCGGGCCATTGGCGCGACCACCCAGGCGCAGCAGATTCTCGCCGGCGCCGAGGGAAATCTCGAGGGTCTCGGTGGTCCAGCCTTCCCAGGGACTCGGTTCCGTCGGGAGGTCGACTGTGCCGGGAATATCGTCGATATCGTCGGGAAGCGACTCGGGTGCCGTCGTGGCGGTGAACGCGAAGGTGCCGATATCGGTGGGCGTACCCTCCTCGACCAGGAAGAGATCGAGGGGGCGATCCGAGGAGCCCGCATAGGTCACGGTGATGGAATAGGTGCCTGCGACCGGGGCCTCGAAGATGAATTCACCGTAAGCGCTGGCATTGCCGAAGGCCCAATCCAGGTAACTGGCGCCTTCCGCCCCCACGCGAAACGTATCGTCGACGATGGCGATGTTATCCATCGTGATCGGGCGGTTGGTGTCAGACCCTCCGCTGGAGATGTCCGGGGCCGGCGACAGGGTCAGCTCCTCGCCCTGGATCACCAGGCTGCCCAAGGCCGGCTTGCGCACCTCGAGGTAGTCCACGTTCGGCCCGCTGGCACCGTTTGAGGTGAAGCTGATGGTGTTCTGGCCCTCCTCTAGCGTGACGCGGATGGTGCGCTCGCCGAAGGTGGTGAAATCCCCGGCATCCGCCGTGTCGGTGGTACTGGGCAGATCGAATGTGCGGTCGACGAGTTGCTCGTTGACCTCCAGGCGCAGGGGGCGATTGCGGTCGCTGCCGTCGTTGTTCTGACTCAGGGCGTAGCTCAACGCCAGTTCGTACTCTCCCGCCTCTGGCACGTTGACGCTGAAGGTCAGGGTCTCGCCGCTCGCTGCACCATAGTCGACGTAGGCACCCCCCTCGGCATTGACGCCGTTGGGGTCGTCGCTCACCACGGCAAGCCCTGAAGCCTCGGGCGAGAGCGTGGTGAAGTTGCCATCGCCATCACCGTCGCCGGTGTCTTCCGCCTGAACCCTCACGGCCTCGAAGACTGCCGGCATACCATCGGCCGCGATGAAATCGATCTGCTCCGACCCACCGGCAAGCACCGCACCTTCGGCATCTAGCGCCTCGATGCCCAGGCTCGTCGTGCCACTGGTCAGGGCCGGCAGATTGCCGAAGACGAAGGGCGCGCTGGAATCGGTAAACGTCGTCGTCACCCCTTCCGCGTCGGTCAACGCTAGACGGATGCCCTTCACGTCGAGAGGGTCGACTCCCGTGCCGGCTACAGGAACGATACGCAGCGCGTAATCGCCCAGAGCGCTTGTGTCGATACGCTGGCCCCCTTTCAGGCCACCCAGCAGCGCACCACTCGACGTATTGATCAGAGAAATAGAGAACATCAGTCACCTCTGCGGGAATCTGTTTTTATCGGATACTTCGTTTGCCGCTTACCTGGTGGCTCGAGCGATCTCGCTGATACACCGCGCTTGGCAGCCGACAGGCCTGATTCAATGCAATCCTGTACCTGCCCGAGACAACTCACCTGGAGTTACCTGATGAAACAATATCTTTCACGACTCTGTTCACAAGAATGAACATTGACGAGCAACGATTTTACAAAAGTCATTTACAGGATCTTCCATGCATTAAAAGCATCGAAATAGATCCTTTATAAACAGCAGTTTGAGTTAGATTAGAAATTTAAAAACGGGCCTCGGCGAGAGCGTTTTCCTGGACCCTGGGGCGATTATGAAAACCATCATTCCAGGTGGCATGTAGAGAAAACAGAGGGTTAACAGAGGATTAAAAAAGCAAATTCCTGCCTATCAATTTTTTGATCAAACGTGACCCCTCGGTCACTGGACTCAGGATCCAGGCGGCAGAAAAAATATATAAATTATTGTTTTTAAACAAATTACTTAGAAATTTAATATAATTACCGCGCCTCCGGGTCTTTGGTGACAATCCATTGACCGCTTGATTAGTTACCTTTACTTACATACTGTTTCGGTGATCGCTTCCCGGATTTCAGTGGTACCCACAACAACGATGAAGGCAGACGAATGGCGAACCCAAGCACTTCCACGGACCTGCAACGCGCCTTGAAGGCGTGCCGGAGCTCCTTCGTATCCGTGGCCTTTTTCAGCATGTTCATCAATTTCCTGATGCTGGTCCCGCCGATTTACATGCTGCAGGTCTACGACCGCGTGATCACCACCCGCAGCCAGGAAACACTGCTGATGCTGACCCTGGTGGTGGTATTTCTCTTCGTCGTGATGGGCGGCCTTGAACTGGTGCGATCACGTATCCTGGTACGGGTCGGCAATCGTCTCGACATGCTGATCAACCGGCGGCTTTACAGCGCCATGTTCAAGAGGACGGTGGCCATGCCCGGCAAGGCCTCGGCCCAGCCCCTCAATGACCTGACCAGCCTGCGCCAGTTTCTCACCGGTAACGGCCTGTTCGCCTTCTTCGACGCGCCCTGGGTGCCGGTCTATCTCGGCGTGCTGTTCCTCTTTCACCCCTGGTTCGGCTTCTTCGCCCTGGGAGCGGGTGTGGTGCTGTTCGTGCTTGCACTGATCAATGAAAAGACCACCAAGGATCTGCTCGCCGAGGCGAACAGCGAGCATGTGCAGTCCCAGGATCTTGCCAACAGCAACCTGCGCAATGCCGAAGTGCTGCACGCCATGGGCATGCTGCCGGGCATCATGAGTCGCTGGACGGCCAAGCATCACGAGTACCTGCTGCATCAATCCCGAGCCAGCGACCGGGCCGGCGCCTTGACCAACCTGTCCAAGGTGCTGCGCATCATGTTTCAGTCGCTGATCCTGGGCCTGGGCGCTTATCTGGTGCTCGAGGGCAGCCTCACCCCGGGAATGATGATCGCGGGATCGATCATCATGGGCCGCGCCCTGGCCCCGATCGACCAGATGATCGGAGGCTGGAAGGGCTTCGTGGGGGCTCGTACCGCCTATGACCGCCTCAATGAACTGCTCGGCATGATCCCCGCGGATCAGCAGCCCATGCCTCTGCCCGCCCCGGTCGGCAAGATCAGGCTCGAATCGGTCTCGGCGGCGCCGCCAGGGGAACGCACGCTCACCTTGCGCGGGATCGATATCGACGTTTCCGAGGGTGAGCACATCGGCATCATCGGTGCCAGCGCGGCTGGCAAGTCCACGCTGGCGCGCGTCATCCTGGGCGTATGGCCTGCCCAGGTCGGTTGCGTGCGGCTCGATGGGGCGGACATCGGCCAGTGGGATCGCGAGGCGCTGGGACCGCACCTGGGCTACCTCCCCCAGGATATCGAGCTGTTCAACGGCACCATCAGCGAGAACATCGCGCGTTTCGGCGAGGTGGACCCGCAGCGCGTCGTCGCCGCGGCCAGGAAAGCCGGGGTTCACGAAATGATCCTGCGCCAGCCCAATGGTTACGACACCTACCTCTCTGGCGGTGGTGGCGCCCTCTCCTGTGGTCAGCGCCAGCGCATCGGCCTGGCCCGCGCGCTCTACGACAATCCGGTGCTGGTGGTGCTCGACGAACCCAACGCCAATCTGGATCAGGCCGGCGAGCAGGCACTGGCGGATTGCCTGAAGCATCTCAAGCAGGAGGGCACCACCGTGTTCGTGATCAGCCATCGCCCGGCCATTCTCAAGAGCGTCGATCGACTGCTGGTCTTGAAGGAGGGCCAGGTCAGCCTGTTCGCGCCACCGGACCAGGTCGCCGCGCAACAGGCCAAGCCGGTGCGGGGGATCCCCGGCTCGCCGCGGGCCGGCAGCAGCCGCCTCGCCTCGTTCCGACCGGAAAAAAGAGGCCAGGGCAATTCCCTGCCCGATACCCAGGAGCCCCAGTGATGACCAAGCACAGCGCAGAAGGCGGCGCCGACTTCATTCCGGGCGAGACCACCACACGCCACGCAGCCAGGGACAACGACGCCACGCTACCGGTGAAGGATACCGCCTATCGCCGCCTGGGCCTGATGATCCTGCTCGTGGCCTTCGGCGGCTTCGGTGGCTGGGCGCTGAGCGCCAATCTGGCGGTCGCCGTGGTGGCCCCCGGATCGGTTTCCGTCGAGAGTTCCAAGAAGACTGTCCAGCATCTGGAAGGCGGTATCGTCAAGGAGATCCTGGTGGAAGACGGCGACCGGGTGGATGCCGGGGCGGCCCTGCTGGTGCTCGATGACACCCAGTCACGCTCCCAATTGCAGATCGCCGAGTCGGAGTATCACATTGCCCGCGCCAGCGAGATACGCCTGCTGGCGGAACAGGCCGGCGACCAGATCCTCGACTTCCCCGAGAAACTGCTTGATTCGCCCTCGCCCCGGGTGCAGGCCGTGCTCAACGTGCAGCGACGCCTGTTCGAGGCTCGACACGAATCGCTGCGGGGGACCTTGGCGGCACTCGATGAACAGGTCGTCCAGATGCAGGAGCAGATCGCCGGGCTGGAAGCGATTCAGGCGGTCAACCGCTCGCGCATTCGCTCCCTGGCCAATGAAGCCGATGACTATCGCGCCTTGTTCAAGGAAGGATTGGGCAACAATCAGCGCCTGCGAGAACTCGAGCGCCAGGTGATGCAGTACAAGGGCGAGAACGCCCAGCACAGCGCGGAAATCGCGCGCCTGAAATCCCAGGTCAGCGAGAACCGGCTGCAGAAGGAGATTCGCACCCAGGAGTTCCAGCAGGATATCGGCGAACGGCTGCGCGAGGTGCAAGCCACGATTGCCGACAGCGAGGAGCGCATCACGGCCCTGAGCGACCAGGTGCGTCGCACGCGCGTTCTGGCGCCGGTCTCCGGAACCGTGGTCGGCATGCAGATTCATACCCTGGGGGCCGTGATTCGTTCCGGCGATCCGCTGCTCGATATCGTGCCGGCAGGCGATGGCTTCATCGTCGAGGCTCGCGTGGCGGATCGCGACATCGACAATGTCTATGTCGGCCAACGCGCCGAGATTCGCTTCAGTGCCTTCAACCAACGCCTGTCCAACGTCATCGACGGCGAGATCGTGCATGTCTCGGCAGACAGCTTCGAGGACGAAGCTACTCGGGTGCGCTACTACAAGGCCAAGGTGAAGGTCTCCGAGCAGGGGCGCGGCGACATGACCGAGAGCATGCAACTCCTCGCCGGCATGCCCGCCGAGGTGATGATCCGTACCGGCGAGCGTACCTTCGCCAGCTACATCGCCAAACCCTTCACCGACATGCTGGCGCGGGCGATGCGAGAAGAGTGAGAGCCATGCCCTTCATTCGCAAGGGCGTCACCGAGCTTGTCGCGTCTGGTCCCTTCCCAGCGACCAGACGCTTCAGGCAGGATAAGCGATTCCGGTTCCTGCCAGAGTCCTCTGCATGTCTCCCTGCATCAGCATCGTCGCCCCGGCGTCCCATACCTGCCCGACCACCCTCGAAACCGCTGCCCTCGCCCTCGAGACGATGGGGGTCGAGATACGCTTGCCGGCATCGCTGCAATCACCCCGGCGCTATCTGGCAGGCAGCATCGAGCATCGCCTGGAAGGGTTGTATGCCGCCTACGCCGACCCCGACACCCAGGCCGTCTGGGCGGCGCGGGGTGGCTACGGTGGTGCCCACCTGATCGAACACATCGACTGGTCGCGTCTGTCTCCGAACAAGCCCCTGATCGGCTACTCCGACATCAGCGTGCTACTCGATCAGTGCTATCGTCACGGTCTGCCGGCCATTCATGGGCCGGTCATGAAAGAAGCCGCACTGATGCGTCACGACGCCGAGGAACAGCGCCGTGTCGCCCAGCGCCATATCGAGGAGCTGGTGGCGCTGCTCCGGGACGAGACGCCGGCCCCCTTTCCCCTGCACCCATGCCGCCAGGATGAACGGCATGTTCGCCACGCCGCTCTCGAAGGGCCGGTCGTCGGCGGAAACCTGACGACGCTCGCCTGCGTCGCGGGAACTCCGGCTCGATTCACGGCCCCCCCCGGCGCCCTGGTGATCCTCGAGGATGTCGGCGAACCTTATTACCGTCTCGAGCGCGCCCTCTGGCAACTGGTGCACTCCGGCGCCTTCGACCGGGCCGGCGCGATCTGCATGGGTACCTTCGAGGGCTGCACGCCCTACGATGAAACCTCCCTCGAGACGATCTTCGCCGAGGTACTGCGTCCGCTGGCCTTGCCGCTGTTCGGCGGCTTGCCGGTGGGCCACGGCTTGCACAACCGCCCCTGGCGTTATGGAGGGCACGGGTGCATCATCGATGGGCATCTTGAACTAAAGGGTTAGTTGATCAAACGCTCGTTGGACCATCAGACTAGGCGCAGGACACGAGCTCGAACAGGCACCGGCTCTCGAGACTCGTGTCGATCATCTATGCATCCTGCAGGAGGGAAACAATGAAAAGAACACTGCTGGCAGCTGGCGTCGCTGCCTTTGCGCTTGGAGCAACCCCCGCCATGGCCAAGACCCTGGTCTATTGCTCCGAGGGCTCACCGGAAGGCTTCGACCCCTCGCTCTATACCGCCGGTACCACCTTCGATGCCTCGAGCAAGCCTGTCTACAATCGCTTGGTCGAATTCAAGCCCGGTACTACCGAGTTGCGCCCGGGTATCGCCGAAAGCTGGGAAGTCTCCGAGGATGGCAAGGAAATCACCTTCAACCTGCGTGACGATGCCCAGTTTCACACCACCGACTACTTCACCCCTAGCCGTCCGCTGAACGCCGACGACGTCATCTACACGTTCCAGCGTCAGATGAACGAGGACAATGCCTACTACCAGCACAACAACGGCAGCTACGAATACTTCAACGCGATGTCGATGTCCGAATTGATCGACGAGATCGTCAAGGTCGACGAGCACACGGTGACGTTCAAGCTCACGCGTCCCGAGGCGCCCTTCCTGGCCAACCTGGCGATGGACTTCGCTTCGATCCATTCCAAGGAGTACGGCGACAAGATGCTCGAGGCGGGCACGCCGGAAAGGGTCAACCAGCAGCCCATCGGCACCGGCCCCTATCAGTTCGTCAACTATCGCGAGGATGCGGCGATTCGCTACTCGGCCAATCCGGACTACTTCCGTGGCCAGCAGCCCCTGGACAATCTGGTGTTCGCCATCACCTCCGACGCCCAGGTACGCTACCAGAAGCTGCGTGCCGGGGAGTGTCACGTCATGCCCTATCCCAACCCCTCCGACATCGACGAGATGAAGCAGAACGACAGCATCCAGGTGCTCGAGGAGCCCGGTCTGAACGTCGCCTATTTCGCCTACAACACCCAGCAGGAGCCCTTCGACGATCCCAAGGTGCGCAAGGCCCTCAACATGGCGGTCAACAAGGAGGCGATCATCGACGCGGTATTCCAGGGCGCCGGGCAAGTGGCCAAGAATCCGATCCCGCCCACCATGTGGGGCTACAACGAAGCCATCGAAGACGATCCCTACGATCCGGAAAAGGCCCAGCAGATGCTCGAGGAGGCCGGCGTCGAGAATCTCGAGATGAACATCTGGGCGATGCCGGTACAACGCCCCTACATGCCGAACGCCCGGCGTACGGCCGAGCTGATGCAGGCCGACCTGGCCAAGGTCGGCGTGGATGCCGAGATCGTCACCTACGAGTGGGGGGAGTACCTCAAGCGCTCCTCGAACCTCGATCGTGACGGCGCGGTCATTCTCGGCTGGACCGGCGACAATGGTGATCCGGACAACTTCCTCGCCGTGCTTCTCGGCTGCGACGGCGTCGGCGGTGCCAACCGTGCCCAGTGGTGCCATGAGCCCTTCGATGAACTGATCATGGAAGCCAAGACCTTGACCGATCAGGACCAGCGGGCGGAGCTCTACAAGGAGGCTCAGGTCGTCTTCAAGGAACAGGCGCCCTGGAACACCATCGCGCATTCGACGGTATTCATGCCACTGCGCCAGGAGGTGACCGGCTATACCATCGATCCCCTGGGAGGGCACAGCTTCGAGGGCGTCGACCTCAAGTAACCTGCCAGCATGCTCTAGGCCGGGCGGTCGCGATGGCCGCCCGGCCTAGCTATTTGTCGCTCGACCTAACTGACACCACTCCATGTTCAAATTCGTTCTTGTCAAACTGGCACAGCTGATACCGACCTTCATCGGTGTCACCATCGTTGCCTTCGCCTTCATTCGCCTGCTGCCCGGCGACCCCATCCTGCTGATGGCGGGCGAGCGAGGCATCTCCCCGGAACGCTATGCGCAACTCGAGGCACAGCTCGGCTTCGATCGTTCTCCGATCATTCAGTACTTCGATTTTCTCGCCAATCTCGTTCAAGGCGACTTGGGCACGTCCCTGGTCACCCATGCACCGGTGATGGAAGAGTTCCTGAGCCGCTTTCCAGCCACGGTGGAGCTGTCGGCATTCGCCCTGGCCTTCGCCATCATCATCGGCCTGCCCGCGGGGGTGATCGCCGCCACCCGGCGCGGTACCAGCATCGATCATACCGTGATGGGCATCAGCCTGACCGGCTACTCCATGCCGATCTTCTGGTGGGGGCTGCTGCTGATCATGTTCTTTTCCAGCACCCTGGGCTGGACGCCGGTCTCGGGGCGCATCTCCTATCTCTATTTCGTCGATTCGGTCACCGGCTTCATGACCATCGACACCCTGCTGGCCGGCGACTGGGCCGCCTTCCTGTCGGCGCTGCACTATCTGATACTGCCGGCCATCGTGCTGGGCACCATTCCCATGGCCGTGATCGCGCGTCAGACCCGCTCCTCGATGCTCGAGGTACTGGGCGAGGACTACGTGCGTACCGCCCGGGCCAAGGGGTTGTCCAACTTCCGTGTGATCATGGTGCACACCCTGCGCAATGCGCTGATCACGGTGGTCACGGTCATCGGCCTGCAGGTCGGGGTCCTCCTGGCCGGAGCCATCCTGACCGAGACGATCTTCTCCTGGCCGGGCATCGGCAAGTGGATGATCGATGCCATCTCCCGGCGTGACTACCCCGCGGTTCAGGGCGGGCTGGTGCTGATCGCCTTCATCGTCATGATCGTCAACCTGCTGGTGGATGTCGCCTACGGCATCATCAATCCGCGCATTCGCTACTAGGGAGTCCGAAATGAGCACTTCAACGACCGCTTCGGCTCCCGGCACGCTGCGCTACCAGCTCGCCGAATTCTGGAGCTACTTCAGCGCCAGCCGTGGTGCGCTGGTCGGCCTGATCTTCATCGTCACGATTCTCCTCGTCGCGTTACTGGCACCCTGGGTGGCACCCCATGACCCTGCCTTGCAGAACCGCGACGCCTTCCTGGTGCCCCCGGTGTGGCATGCAGAGGGTACCTGGAGCTACCTGCTGGGTACCGACGCCGTGGGGCGCGACATACTTTCACGCCTGATCTTCGGTGCCCGCTATTCGCTGTTCATCAGCGCCATGGTGGTGTTGCTGTCGATGGCTGTGGGTATCTTCCTCGGCCTGCTGGCCGGTTACTTTCGCGGTTGGCTCGAGACCCTCATCACCCGAACCATGGATGTGGTGCTGGCCTTCCCCAGCCTGCTGCTGGCCCTGGGGCTGGTCGCCGTGCTGAGCCCCGGGCTGACCAGCGCGATGATCGCCATCGCCGTGGTGCAGCTGCCCTATTTCGTGCGCCTGACCCGGGCCGCGGTGATGAGCGAGAAGGATCGCGAATACGTGACGGCCAGTCGTCTCGCCGGGGCCAGCCACGGCCGATTGATGTTCAATACCCTGCTGCCCAACTGCATGGCGCCCTTGATCGTGCAGGCCACGCTGTCGTTCTCCACCGCCATCCTGGATATCGCCGCGCTGGGCTTCCTGGGGATGGGGGTGCAGCCCCCGACCCCGGAGTGGGGCGCCATGCTGGCCAACGCCCGGGAATTCATGGGCAGCGCCTATTGGGCGGTGACCTTCCCCGGCCTGGTGATTCTGCTGACGGTGCTGATGATCAACCTGATGGGCGATGGTCTGCGCGATGCGCTGGATCCCAAAATGAAGAGATCTTGAAAACAACACGAGACACACATGGCACTACTGGAAATCGCAGGACTGGACGTGCGCTTTCGCACCACCAGCGGCCTGTTCCCGGCGGTCGAGAACGCCGACATCACCATCGACAAGGGTGAGGTGCTGGCGATCGTCGGCGAATCGGGGTCGGGCAAGTCGGTCTCGATGCTGGCGACCATGGGCCTGCTGCCCTGGACGGCCCAGGTGAGCGCCGAGAAGATGCTCTTCGACGGTCAGGAGCTGCGCGAGCTGAGTTCCCGCCAGCGTCGCCAGATCGTCGGTGGCGAGATGTCGATGATCTTTCAGGAGCCGATGAGCAGCCTCAACCCCTGCTTCACGGTCGGCACCCAGATCGACGAGATGCTCAAGCAGCATCGCGGCGGCACTCGCAAGGAGCGCAAGGAGCGCACCCTGGACCTGCTGGCCCAGGTGGGCATCCCCGACCCGCGCAAGCGCATCGATGCTTACCCGCACCAACTCTCCGGCGGCATGAGCCAGCGGGTGATGATCGCCATGGCGATCTCCTGCAATCCGCGCCTGCTGATCGCCGACGAGCCCACCACGGCGCTTGATGTGACCATTCAGGCGCAGATACTCGATCTGCTGTTGCAGCTGCAGCAGGAACATGACATGGCGCTGATCTTGATCACCCACGACATGGGGGTGGTCGCCGAGACGGCGCAGCAGGTGATCGTCCAATACGCCGGGCGTCAGGTCGAACGCCAGGAGGTCAAGGCACTGTTCGCTCATCCCCGCCATCCTTACACCGAGGCGCTGCTCTCGGCATTGCCGGAGCGTGCCGGCGACCAGGATCGCCTGCCGACGATCCCCGGGGTGGTACCAGGTCAGCACAATCGTCCCAGCGGCTGCCTGTTCAACCCGCGCTGTCGCTACGCCACCGATCATTGCCGCGAGGTGGAACCGCGCCCCGCGTCGGGGGACCCGGCGCGGACGCTTTGCCACTATCCTCTATAAGACCAACCTTTTATAAAAGCCTCCTATGAAAAGCCAAGAACTCCCAAAGGATACTGCGACAGGTGGTGATGCCGTCATCAGTGCCGTCAATCTGACGCGCCACTACCACGTCAAGACCCGGCCCTTCTCGCCGCCGGCGGTGGTCAAGGCACTCAACGAGGCCAGCTTCGACCTCTACCCCGGCCAGACCCTGGCGGTGGTGGGCGAGTCGGGCTGCGGCAAGTCGACCCTGGCCCGCGTGCTGACGATGATCGAGCCGCCGACCAGCGGGCAATTGACCATCAACGGCCGGCGAGTGGAGCTCAAGGAAGGCCAGCCACCCCCGCGCGACCTGCGCCGCGAGGTCCAGATCATCTTCCAGAACCCTTACGGTTCGCTGAATCCGCGCAAGACCGTGGCGACCATGCTCGAAGAGCCGCTCAAGCTCAATCGGCCCGAGCTGAGTGCCGATCAGCGGCGAGAGAGAGCCCTCGAGATGATCGACCGGGTCGGGCTGCGGCCGGAACACGCCGACCGTTACCCGCACATGTTCTCCGGCGGCCAGCGCCAGCGTATCGCCATCGCCCGGGCGCTGATGCTCAATCCCAAGATCCTGGTGCTCGACGAGCCGGTCTCGGCGCTGGATCTGTCGATCCAGGCCCAGGTGCTGAACCTGTTGAGCGATCTGCAGGACGAGTTCGGCCTCGCCTACGTGTTCATCTCTCACGACCTGTCGGTAGTACAGCGCATCGCCGACGATGTGATCGTCATGTATTTCGGCCAGCCGGTGGAGACCGGGCCTGCCTCGGAGGTGTTCACCCAGCCACGCCATCCCTACACCCAGGCGTTATTCTCGGCCACGCCGGTAGCCGACCCGAACCGGCGCAAGGAGCGGGTCAAGCTCAAGGGCGAGCCGCCCTCGCCGCTCGACCCGCCGCCCGGCTGCCCCTTTGCACCGCGCTGCTTCATGGCCACCGAAGAGTGCATTCAGGGCGACCCCCCGCTGGAGTCGGTCAACCCCCGGGTCAAGGTGGCGTGCATCCATGTTCCCAAGGAATTCGATTGAGACCTCGCGCCTCGCCAGCGGGCCTCGGATAAGTGGATGCCTGCTCTAAATCGTCGGCAAGGCTCACATCCCGCTGCGATGGTGGTATCTTACCCCTCGGGAAGGGATTTCCCGGATGGTACCCCACCGTAGGCATCATTCTGCCGGTGTGCGATGACATCCAAGGGAGCGCGGCAGCAAGATAAGGAGAGCAGCATGCACGATATCCGGCTCAAGCGAATCTACAGTGAAATCGATCCCGAGGATGGTGCAAGGGTGCTGGTGGATCGTCTATGGCCACGCGGCAAGCGTCGCGACACGCTCTCTCTTACCGACTGGTACCGCGACGCCTCGCCGTCCAATACGCTACGTCGCCAGTGGCAACAGGGCGAGATCAGTCATGCCGTGTTCATCCGTCGCTACCGCTGGGAGATGACCGATGCCGAGGGCTGCCTGGTGCCATTGATGCGCTGGTGCCGGCAGGGGCGGCTCACCCTGCTAAGCGGTGCACGCAATCTAGAGCAATCCCACCTGCCCGTGCTCCGCGACGCCATTCTCGAGGCCCTGGCCGAAGAGGACCGCCAGGCGGATGGCCCCGGGCTGAGTTCTTCTCCCTGCTACGCCGAGCAGTTTACCCAGCGCCACAAATAACCCTACACGCGACGAGGCACCATCCCCGATCGGGGATGGTGCCTCGTGATCATTGCGGTCTGGGCTCGGCTGGAAACGTCCGGCTTACTTGAGACGTTCAAACACCGTCGCCACTCCCTGGCCCATGCCGATGCACATGGTGGCCAGGCCGAGGGTGGTGTCCTGCTGCTGCATGACGTTGAGCAGCGTGGTGCAGATACGCGCCCCGGAACAGCCCAGCGGGTGACCCAGGGCAATGGCGCCGCCATTGAGATTGACCGCGTCGTCCATGCGCTCGCGCAGTTTCAGGTCCTTGAGCACCGCCAGCGACTGGGCGGCAAACGCCTCGTTCAGCTCGACGCTCTGAATGTCGTCGATGGTCAGGCCGGCGGCCTTGAGGGCCTTCTGGGAGGCCGGCACCGGTCCGTAGCCCATGATCGAGGGGTCGCAACCGGCCACGCCGGTGGAGACGACCCGGGCGATGGGCGTCAATCCGAGCGCCTGGGCACGCTCGTAGCTCATCACGGCCATGGCCGAGGCGCCCACCGACAATGCGGAAGAGGTGCCGGCCGTCACCGTGCCGCCCCGCGGGTCGAACACCGGCCTGAGCTTGGCCATGTCCTCGAGATTGGCATCGGGACGCACCACCTCGTCGCGAGTGAAAAGCTGGCGCAAGCCCTCGGCGTCGTGGCCCTCGACACCGATGATCTCGTTGTCGAAATAGCCCTTCTCGTTGGCGGCCAGGGCACGCTGGTGCGAACGCACGCCGAAGGCGTCCTGGTCCTCCCGGGAAATGCCATGCATCTTGCCCAGCAGCTCAGCGGTCAGCCCCATCATCATCGCCGCCTTGGCGACATGCTTGCTGGCGGCCGGATTGACATCGACCCCATGATCCATGGGGACATGCTCCATGTGCTCGACCCCGCCGATGACGTAGAAATCGCCCATGCCGGCCTTGATATTGGCACTCGCGATGTGCAGGGCACTCATCGACGAACCGCACAGACGATTGACGGTCTGTGCCGGCACCGTATGCGGAATACCCGTCATGACCGCCGCGTTTCGAGCGATGTTCATGGCCTGCTCCAGGGTCTGGTTGACACATCCCCAGATCACGTCATCGACTTCCTGCGGGTCGAGGCCGCTATTGCGCTCGAACAACGACTGCATCACGGCAGCGGAAAGATTCTCGGCACGCACATTGCGAAAGGCGCCCTGCTTGGCCTTGGCCATGGCGGTACGCACGGCATCGACCACCACGATATCTCTCGGGTTCAAACTCATTGTCACTCTCCTAATTGCGATTGCGTGGTGGTTCAGGCCTGGTGTTGGGTTGACCGAGTTTCGTCGCCGTAGAAGCTTTCGCCTCGACTGGCCATTTCGCGCAGCTTGTCCGTGGGCGCATACAGCGGGCCCAGCTCGGCGGACAGCTTGTCGGCGAGCTCGACGAAAGCCGCCACCCCAGTGGCATCGATATAGCGCAGTGCACCACCGCGGAACGGCGGGAAGCCGATGCCATAGATCAGCGCCATATCCGCCTCCGCGGGCGTGCCGACGATGCCGTCCTCCAGGCAGCGCACCGTTTCCAGACACAACGGCACCATCATCCGCGCGATGATCTCGTCGTCGCCGAATTCCTTCTGACCGGCCACGACCTGCTTGACCAGCGCATGGGCCTGGTCGTCGGAGACCTTCTTCGGCTTGCCCTTGCGATCCTCCTCGTAGCCGTAGAAGCCCTTGCCATTCTTCTGGCCCAGGCGGTCATTCTCGAACATCACCTGGATGGCCGTCTTGCCCTCGCGCGCCATGCGCTCAGGGAAACCTTCGGCCATTACCTCGTTGGCGTGCACCGCGGTATCCATGCCCACCACGTCGAGCAGATAGGCCGGGCCCATCGGCCAGCCGAACTTCTCCATGACCTTGTCGACGCGCTCGAAGTCGGCACCCTGCTCGACGAGCAGGCTGAAACCACCGAAATAGGGGAACAGCACCCGGTTGACCAGGAACCCCGGGCAGTCGTTGACGACGATCGGTGTCTTGCCCATCTTGCGGGCATAGGCCACGGTGGCCGCCACCGCCGCATCGCTGCTCTTCTCGCCACGGATCACCTCGACCAGCGGCATCTTGTGTACCGGATTGAAGAAGTGCATGCCGCAGAAGTTCTCGGGACGCTTCAGGTTCTGTGCCAGTCGCGTGATCGAGATGGTCGAGGTATTGGAGGTCAGAACGGTGTTCTCGCCGACCTGGGCCTCGACTTCGCCGAGTACCGAGCCCTTGATCTTGGGGTTCTCGACCACCGCCTCGACCACCAGGTCGACTTCGCCGAAGTCGCCGTAGGAGAGCGTCGGACGAATGTTGGAAAGCGCCTCGGCCATCTTCTCGGTGGTCAGCTTGCCCCGTTCGACCTGCTTCGAGAGCAGCTTGCGCGCCTCCTTCAGGCCCAGCTGAATCGCTTCCTCCTTGATGTCCTTCATCAGGATCGGCGTGCCCTTGTAGGCGCTCTGGTAGGCGATACCGCCGCCCATGATGCCGGCCCCCAGGACCGCCGTGCGCTCGACCGCAGCCGCCTGCTTCTCGTACTTGCTGCCTTTCTTCTTGACCAGTTGATCGTTGAGGAACAGGCCGACCAGGTTGAAGCAGACATCGGTCTTGGCCAGCTTGGCAAAGGCCTTGGCCTCGATGGCCTGGGCGCGCTCACGGCCTTCGCCGGCGCCCTTCTGGATCACCTTGATCGCCTCGACGGGCGCCGGATAATGCGGCCCCGCCTTGCCGGCCACGTATCCCTTGGCGGTCTCGAAGGTCATCATCTGTTCGATGGCGTTGAGCTTGAGGGGGCCACGCTTCTCGTCGCGACGCGCCTGATAGTTCAATTCCCCGGCGTTGGCCCGGTCAAGCATATCCAGCGCGGCTGCCTCGAGGCGCTCGGCCGGCACGACCGCATCCACGACCCCGTTCTTCAGGGCAGCATCGGCCTTGTTCTGGCTGCCGCCAGCGATCCACTCGATGGCGTTGTCGGCACCGGCGAGACGCGGCAGGCGAACGCAACCGCCCCACCCGGGCAGGATACCCAGCTTGGTTTCCGGCAAGCCGATCTGCGCCTTCTCCGCCATCACGCGAAAGTCGGTGGTCAGCGTCACTTCGCAGCCACCGCCCAGGGCAAGACCGTTGATCGCGGTAACGGTAGGGAATGGCAGGTCCTCGATAGCATTGAACAGGGCATGCACCTCCTGGTTCATGTTGACCAGGAACTCCTCGTCCTTGGCGAACATGCCATGGAACTCGGTGATATCGGCGCCGACGATGAACACGTCCTTGGCGCTGGTGATCAGCAGCCCTTTCAGCCCCTGCTCGGACTGGATGGCTTTTACCGCTTCCTGTAGCTCACGAATCACGGCGCCGGAAAGCTTGTTGATGGACTCGTCCTTCAGATCGAAGGTCAGTATGGCGATGCCTTCGCCATTGTTCGCCACGGACAGGGCGTTGCCTTGGTAGATCATCGAGGGGTCTCCACGAGGGTTGGGCAGCAAGGTATTTTCATACAACCGTTTGAATACTCGCCAGCTTGCGCTAGTCCAGCGTATCCGTCAAGCAGGATGCAACCAAGCCTGGCTCCCTCCCGGGAGGGATAACTGTTAGGATGTCGCCGCATGAAACCGTACGAATCAAGCATAGCCCTCTCATGACCTCCGACGCCTTCTCGCGCTTGAACGCGCTGCATCAGCGTGCCGAGCGCTGGGTACGACGGCTGCGCCCTTATACCTGGCTATGGCCTCCCTTGGCCTTCCTGGCGGGCGCGTTGAGTTTTTTCCTGGTCGATCGCCAGCAAACCCTGGGCGCCGTGCTGGCACTGGGCCTGCTGGTGGCCTGGGTACTCCTGCTCTCGGAAAACCTGATCGGTCGCCTGCTCTCCCGCCGCGGCTATTCGATTCTGCCTGGTGGCGTGACCGCCTTCATCGCCCAGATGATCCATCAGGAAACCCTCTTCTTTACCCTGCCCTTCATCCTCGCCACTACCGTCTGGTCGAGCGGGCAGGCCCTGTTCACCTTGCTGATGATCGGATGCGCACTACTCTCGATCCTCGATCCGCTCTATTTCCGACTGGCAGAGCGTCACCGCTGGCTCTATTTCGCCTTTCACGCCCAGTGCGTTTTCCTGGTGGTGCTCGTCACCCTGCCGATCATGCTGCAGCTGACCACCGGGGAGAGTTTCCTGCTGGCCGTGCTGGCTGCCGTGTTCTTCAGTCTGCCCAGCCTGGTTCATCTCTTGCGACCCAAGGGCATCCTGCGCTGGCTGGCCATGATCGGGCTGACCCTGGTGCTCGCCGTGGTCGCCTGGTCGGGCCGTGCCTGGGTGCCACCAGCAACCCTGTGGCTGACCGGCTCGGCGCTATCTCCCGGGTTCGATGCCGCGGCCCGGGAGCCGCGGGGCGAGATTGCGCTTACCGAGCAGGCACTCAAGGATAATGGCCTCTATGCCTATACCGCGATCCGAGCCCCTCGTGGCCTGCGCGAGAAGATCTATCACGAATGGCGTCGCGAGGGTGAACTCATCGACCGCATCCCGCTGATCATTCACGGTGGCCGGGACAAGGGGTATCGCGCCTGGACGCACAAGCAGCATTTCCCGGAGCAGTCGCAAGGCGACTGGCGCATCGACGTGATGACCAGTACCGGTCAGCGCATCGGCGTGGTGCGCTTTCGCGTCGGCGAAAAGCCGGGGGATGTCAAGCAAGCCGACGGCACCATCCGGGCACCGGGCGGTCTTCCAGGGCTGGATGTCAGCCGGCTCGTTCCCGGCCTCTGATAGCGTTTATTGACAAGGGTTGCATTGCCATGACGACGCTTGGACAATTTGCTGATTAGCCTGCGAAGCGACAACGACAATGCCTGAAAGCATCGGTTTCAAACTGTCTCGCGTGCCACGACTGTGGCGCGCCGTTCTCGACGAACGACTGGCACCTCTCGGCCTGACCCAGACCCGCTGGTTCACGCTCTATCACTTGTGGCAAATGGGCGACGGCCAGCCGCAATGCGATCTGGCCCGGGCCATCGGCGTCGAGGCACCCTCCTTGGTGCGCACCCTCGACCAGTTGACTGAACAAGGACTGATCGAGCGCCGTCCCTGTCACGACGATCGACGCACCAAGCGCATCTTCCTCACCGACGAGGCCACTCCACTGCTCGAACGCATCGAGGCCATCGTCACCGAGGCGCGTGGCGAGATGCTCAGTGGCATCACGGAGGATGAGCTCGCCCTTTTCGACGACCTGCTGACCCGCATAGAGAAGAATGGCTTGCGTGTACAGACCCGCGACTCGGCAACACCCGACATGACTAGGGTGGCGCGCTGAGGCTGTCACGCCCTTGCCCCGGGTCGCCGAGGGCGTCGCGAGCGGTGGCGAGTACCGCATGGGTAGCATCGAAGGCCGTCACGTCCTGGGACTCGCTCCACCATAGGGTCAGGTAGCCTCGCTCGGATTCCAGCACGAGCGCGTCTTCCGGAAGCTGTTCGAGTGCACTCTCCAGCGAGCGGCGAGCCTCCTCGAGAAGCGGTCTCAACGGCTCGATGCGCCAGCGCCACTCTCCGAATTCCTCGGAAAAGGGCCTCAGGGACTCGCCGGCATGGCTATTGCGCACCAGCACGAAGTAGGGCCCGGGCGAGTGCTGCGGGTAAGGCCAACTGTAGCTGAGCACTCCCGAAGTTGGCGCGTGCAGCGGCGGCTTGGCGAACTTGACGCCGACCCCCTTCTGGCGCGCGTACTGGCGAAGCTCTCCCAGGCGCCTGTCGCGCCGGGATGGCCGCAGCCACATCACCGGCGAGAGTATCGCCAGCATGGCGAACAACGTGACCAGCCAAAAGGCCATACAAGAATCCTAAAATGTTGATATGAGTCAGTTGTGTGTCCCGCCCCTACGGCATAAAGTGATGGCAATCAACCCGCCGCACAGGGAGACCCGCCATGAGCAATGAATATCGTCACGTACTGGTTGCAGTGGACTTGACCAAGGATTCCCACAAGGTGCTGGAGCGCGCCATCCCCATCGCCCGGCGCAACCACGCCAAGCTGTCCATCATCCATACCCTGGAACCACTGGGTTTCGCCTACGGTGGGGATATCCCCATGGACCTGACCAGCATCCAGGATCAGCTCGACGATCATGCCAAGCAGCGTCTGGCCGAGATCGCCGACCCCTGCGACGTTCCCCGCGAGGATCAGCATGTCGTCGTGGGAATGCCCGATACCGAAATCCACCGCTTCGCCAAGGAGTACGATGTCGACCTGATCGTCGTCGGCTCCCATGGCCGTCATGGCTTCGCTCTCCTGCTCGGCTCCACCTCCACCGGGGTGCTGCACGGCGCGCAGTGCGATGTGCTGGCGGTGCGAGTCGGCAAGGATGGCGAGACCGACGAGTGACCTGGTCGTCGCTCGTCCCTTGTTCCCTGGCCGTCAGATCACTGACGGCCTTTCTTGCGCGCCTCGCTAGGCATTGCCGTTGGCCAGCGCCTCCAGTTCCATCCAGCGCTCCATTGCCGTGTCAAGCTCAAGCTGCTTGGCTGCCATGGCTTCCAGCACGCGGGTCACTTCGGCCGATTCCCGCTGGTAGAAACCGGGATCGCTGACCTGCGCTTCGAAGGCGGCGATGTCGGCCTCCAGAGACTCGATGGTCGCCGGCAGGCCATCCAACTCGCGCTGTATCTTGTAGGAAAGCTTGTTGCTCTTTTTCTTCGCGGGTTCCGTCGCCGCCTGGGACAGGCCGGAAGAAGCCCCGTCGCCCGCGCCCCCCTT
This sequence comes from Modicisalibacter ilicicola DSM 19980, assembly GCF_900128925.1. Lineage (GTDB taxonomy): Bacteria > Pseudomonadota > Gammaproteobacteria > Pseudomonadales > Halomonadaceae > Modicisalibacter > Modicisalibacter ilicicola. Next base: position 14,932 of record NZ_FQUJ01000005.1, on the reverse strand, counting down.
GGCCTTCTTCGACACCACGTTGGCATCGAAGTCCCAGGGTGCCGGGGGCAGCTTGCCGCCCTGGCGCACCCAGTCGCTGTAACCGCCGACGTATTCTCGAACCCTGCCCTCGCCTTCGAAGGCCAAGACCTCGGTGACGACGTTGTCCATGAACTGACGGTCGTGGGAAACCAGCAGCAGCGTGCCGTCGAAATCGAGCAGCAACTCCTCCAGCAGTTCCAGGGTCTCGACATCCAGGTCGTTGGTCGGCTCGTCGAGCACCAGCACATTGGCCGGCTGGGTGAACAGCTTGGCCAGCAGCAGACGATTCGACTCTCCACCGGAGAGCGCCTTGACCGGCTGACGCGCGCGCTCGGGGGTGAAGAGAAAATCCTGCAGGTAGCTGATGACGTGCTTGTCCTTGCCCGCAACGCTGACCCGATCGCTGCCCTGGGCAACGTTGTCGTAGACGCTCTTCTCGGGCTCGAGACCGGCGCGCAGCTGATCGAAATACGCCACCCTCATGTTGGTGCCCAAGCGCACCTTGCCTTCGCTCGGTGCCAGTTCGCCCAGCAGTATCTTGAGTAGTGTCGTCTTGCCGGCGCCATTGCGCCCGATCAGGCCGACGCGATCACCCCGCTGGATTTCCAGATCGAGATCGCGGATCACCCAGTCGTCGCCGAAGCGCTGGCTCACGCCACTCAACTCCACCACCCGCTTGCCGCTGCGCTCCCCGGAGTCGACGCTGATCGTCGCACGCCCCTGACGTTCGCGGCGCCGGGAGCGCTCGGAACGCATCTTCTGCAATGCCCGCACACGCCCTTCGTTGCGGGTTCGCCTTGCCTTGATCCCCTGACGTATCCAGGCCTCTTCCTGGGCCAGCTTCTTGTCGAACTCGGCATTCTCCCGTGCCTCGATATCGAGTTCGTGGGCCTTTTGTTCCTGATATCTGGCGTAGTCGCCCGGATAGCGCCCCAGCTTGCCGCGATCGAGCTCGAGAATCCCGGTGGCCAGGCGCGAGAGGAACGCACGGTCGTGGGTGATGAACAGCACCGCGCCCGAGAAGGCGATCAGCTGCTCCTCCAGCCAGGTGATGGTATCCAGATCCAGATGGTTGGTAGGCTCATCGAGCAGCAGCAGGTCGGGTTCCGAGACCAGCGCCCGAGCCAGTGCCACCCGTCGGCGCCAACCCCCGGAGAGATCGCTCATGGCCCCGTCCGCGGGCAGGCCAAGCTTGGTCAATACGGTGTCGATGCGTTGATGGAACGACCAGCCGTCGATGGCCTCGAGACGCGTCTGCAATTGCGACAGACGCGCCATGTCGGGGTCCCGGGACTGGATCAGGTGATGGTATTCGGCCAGCAGCGTTCCGGCCTGAGGCAGTCCTTGCGCCACCACATCGAAGATGGTCATGCCGCTGGCCGCCGGCAGGTCCTGCTCCAGCACCCCGATACGCAATCCCGGAGCACGCCAGATCATGCCATCGTCCGGTTGATTGTCGCCGGCGATCAACCCGAGCAAGGTGGACTTTCCGGTGCCGTTACGCCCTACCAGCGCCAGCCGCTCCCCTCTTTCCACTACCAGGTCGGCGCCATCAAGCAGCACCTGCGGACCGTAGGCCAATTGCAATTGTTCCAGGCGCAGCAACGTCACGAAGAACCCTCTCCAGAATGTGAACGTCTAGTGTAACGCGAGACCCGCTGCAAAGTCGCCGTCAGCCTTGCTGCCCACGCCCCATCCGTGCAAGCTCTGGTTGCAAGGATATCGTTCACGTGCCAAGGAGGCGGTCATGGCGTTCTGGAATCGCGACAAGGGCAGGCAGCGTCAGGAGACTTCGGATTGGAGTTCCTCGGGCTTCGACCCTCAGGAGGAATTTCAGCAGCGCGTGCGACGCCGCTGGGTACTCTTCTTCTGGATCTCGCTGGCCATCCTGGCACTGTTCTACGTCCTCGACATCCAGCGCCAGCCCGAGCGTAGCAATCTCACCTATGGCCAGTTCCTGCAGGCCGTGGACAGCGGCCATGTCGAAGCGGTCACGCTGCGCGGCCAGCGGATAGAAGGCCGGCTCAGCCAGGCGGGTCGCGAAGCCCTCGAGGCGGCGACTTCCGAGACCTTCGAGACCGTGCGCCCGACGCTGGCAGGCGAGCCTCTTTTGCAACGACTCGAGGCTCAGGGCATCACTATCACCGCCGAGCCTACCGAGGCGCCCTGGTGGCAGCGAATACTCGTCGGTGCGCTGCCGTGGATTCTCATCCTCGGGCTGCTGCTCTGGTTCTGGGGGCGCATGCAGCAGCGCATGATGTCCGGTGGAGGCCCCTTCGGACTCGGCCAATCGAAGGCCAAGAAGATTCAGCGCGAGGACACCGATGCGCGTCTGGTTGATGTCGCCGGCTCGGAAAACGCCAAGCAGGAAATCACCGAGGTGATAGATTTTCTCAAGCAACCGTCACGCTTTCATGCGCTGGGGGCGAAGATTCCCCACGGCATCCTGATGATGGGACCGCCAGGCACCGGCAAGACCCTGATGGCGCGGGCCGTGGCAGGCGAAGCCAACGTGCCGTTCTTCAGCATCAGCGGCTCCGAGTTCATCGAGATGTTCGTCGGCGTGGGGGCCTCGCGGGTTCGCGACTTGTTCAAGCAAGCCCGGGAGCAGGCGCCCGCGGTGATCTTCATCGACGAGCTCGATTCCATCGGGCGATCACGGGGAGCCGGCATGGGTGGTGGTCACGACGAGCGTGAACAGACCCTCAACCAGATTCTTTCCCAGATGGATGGCTTCGAGGCCGAGGAGTCCGTGGTGGTGCTGGCCGCCACCAATCGCCCCGACGTGCTCGACCCGGCGCTGCTTCGGCCGGGCCGCTTCGACCGCAAGATCACCTTCGATCTCCCCCACCGCAAGGCCCGCCAGGCCATTCTCGAGGTGCACACCAAGAACATGCCGCTGGCCGAGGATGTGAACCTGGGCCATCTGGCGGAAATCACCATCGGCTTTTCTGGTGCGGATCTCGCCAACCTGGCCAACGAGGCGGCACTGTATGCCGGACGACGCGAACAGCAGGAGGTGGACTGGGCCTGCTTCACCGATGCCCGGGACCGCTTGATGCTGGGCGAAGCGCGAGAAGCCGTGCTCGCGGAGAGCGAGCGGCATATCATCGCCTATCATGAATCCGGACACGCCCTGCTGGCCTACCTTCTGCCCCATGCGGATCCGCTGGAGAAGGTCACGGTCATTCCTCGAGGTCGAGCCCTGGGCGCCACCGCCCAGACCCCGGACGAGGAACGCTACAATTTCAACGAAGCCTATCTGCGCGATCGCATCGCGGTGATGTTCGGAGGCAGGCTGGCAGAATCCCTGGTGTTCGGCCAGGTCAGCAGTGGCGCCGAAGACGATCTCAAGCAGGCCACGCAGCTGGCCAGGCGCATGGTGGCGCATTGGGGAATGAACGAGCGTATCGGGCCCGCTTCCTTCCCCCAGAGCGAGCAGCAGGTCTTTCTGGCCAAGGAGATCAGCCAGGGGCGTGAGCACAGCGAGGCCACGGCAGCCATCATCGACGAGGAGATACGCAAGTTGCTGGGTAACATCGAGGCCCAGGCCCGAGACCTGCTCGAAACCCATCGCCGGCATCTGGACGACCTGGCCTCCGCCCTGGAAAAGCAGGAAACCCTGGAGGCCGCCGAGATTCATCGTATCCTCGACAACGTCGACCGCTAGGCTATCGCGCGACGTTTCGACAGCCTAAGGAGTTCACTTGAACGCAACATCCGACAACCCCCTCCCCGAGGCACTGCGCTTTCGTGGCCCGGCCGAGCTGGTGGACATTGGCGCCAACCTCACTCACAAGAGCTTCGCCTCCGACCGCGACGCCGTGATCGCTAGGGCCCGGGAGGCCAACGTCACCACGCTCATCCTCACCGGGACCGACCTCGAGCACGCCGAGCAGGCCGTGGAGCTGGCACGTGAAATTCCGGGGGTCCATGCCACCGCCGGGGTTCATCCGCACGATGCCAGTCGCTGGAGCCCCACCCTGGCCAACGCCATGCGCGACTTGCATCGCTGGGGGGAAACCGTGGCCGTCGGGGAATGCGGGCTCGATTTCAATCGCAACTTTTCCACGCCCGCCGAGCAGGAACGCGCCTTCGAGGCACAACTCGGGCTGGCAGCGGAATCGGGACTCCCCCTGTTCATCCATGAACGCGATGCTGGGCAGCGGATGCAGGACATGCTGCGTGCCTGGCGGGATGACATCTCGGATGCCGTGGTGCACTGCTTCACCGGTGAACGCCAGACGCTGCACGGCTATCTGGATCTCGACCTCCACATCGGCCTGACCGGCTGGCTATGCGACGAGCGACGCGGCCATCATCTTCGGGAGCTGGTGGGTGATATTCCCCTGGAACGGCTGATGGTCGAAACCGATTGTCCTTTCCTGTTGCCACGCAACCTGCCGGCCAAGCTCAAGGGGCGCCGCCATGAGCCGGCGCTGTTGCCGTGGATCGTGAGGGAGATCGCCCATTGGCGCGGCACCGATGAAGCCGAGCTGGCCCGGGCCACTACGGCAACCGCATACCGTTTCTTTCGTCTGGAGGCAGCGTGATGGCAGATTTTCCTGGCTTCATTGCCGTCGAGACCGGCGAGGACGATGCGCTGCCCCTGGCCATCGCCTGGGCGCTGCCCGACGGCCGGATCAAGCATACCCTCATCCAGCCCGATGACGAATGGCTGGATGACGAGCTACTCAAGTTGGGCGATTACAGCCTCGAGGAGCTACGAACCTTCGGTGTCAGCCCGCTGGATGTGCTGCGGGAACTCGAGGGCGATCACTACAGCACCACGCTCTATACCGCAGGTGTCAGCGATGACGAAGCGGCCCTGTCACGGCTGTTCGACGACTTCGGTGTCGATCCGTTCGTCGAGCTGGCCCCTGCCGAAAGCCTCTACCCGGACATGGACGGTGGCGGCTGGGCCCGGGCGCGCAACGAGCTGTTCGGCGAGCTGGGACTGGAGCCGCTGCGTCCCGAACACGAGGTGCAAGTGATGCTGTACCTGCATCAGCGCCTGAGCGAACCCTGAGGACCTGAACAGCCCTCCGTTCAGGGCAATTCCTTGCCATGATGACGCCTGGCATGACGCCGTCCCATGAAGGCCATGAAACCGCCCACGGCCACGGTGGCCATGAAGGCGATGTTGCTGCTGCTGGAAATGAACACGCCGATGGCGCCCACGGCGGCCAGTGCCAGGCCCATGTAAGGACTCTTGGCAACCAGGGTAGCGGCAGCCACGCCCAGCGCCACGAGCGCGATGCCGGCCTCCCACCAGCCAAGACCCGCCACGGTCTGCTCGGTGGGATCGTTCTGCAGCCCCACGTCGGTCCCCAGATAAAGTGAAATCCCCGAGGCGATGAGTGCCCATAGCGACGCCAGTATGGCCAGGATGGCTCCGATTCGGTGTAGCATGCTCTCCCTCCTTGGCGGATGCTCTTGCGGACATGATGCTGATCCAACTATCACCTTGGTCCATCGGCCAAGAAAATCAAGCCTCTTCGCTCAAAGCTCGTTGCGGCTCGCGACGATGGTGCGTGAAATCACGATGACCGGAAGCACCCCGACCACGACGATGACCAGCGCCGGCAAGGCCGCCATCTCGAGCAGCGAATCCGAAGCATACTGATAGACGTTGGTTGCCAACGTATCGAAGTTGAAGGGACGCAGCAGCAAGGTCGCCGGTAGTTCCTTCATGGCATCGACGAAGACCACCAGGGCCGCAGTCAGCAATCCGGGGCGAATCAGCGGCAAGTGGACCCTCCATAGCGTGCGCAGGGTGTCTTCCCCCAGCGAGCGCGAGGCCATGTCCATGGACGGCGTGACCTTGTCCAGGCTCGATTCGATGGCGCCGGCGGACACCGCCAGGAACCTGACCACGTAGGCGATGATGATGGCGGTCATCGAGCCGGTCAGCAGCAGACCGGTGCTGATACCGAAACTGTCTCGCATGAAGGCATCGAAGGCGTTGTCGAAGGCCGCCAGGGGAATCAGCACCCCGATGCCGATCACAGCCCCGGGCATGGCATAGCCCAGGCTCGACAGTTTCAGGGCATGCTGCACGGAGCGGGTACGGTCGAGTCGCTTGGCGTAGGCCAGCAGCACTCCGATGATCAGCGTCAGCAGCGCGGCGCTGATCGACAGGGTGAAGCTGTTGAAGGCGTACTCGACGAAGCGATCGGTCCAGGACTCTTCAAAATAGACGATGGCATGGCGGGTCAATACACCGACCGGGAATATGAAGCCCAGCCCGAAGGGCATGAAGCAGGCCAGCGAGGCCAGCCAGCCCCGGCGCCCCGCCAGCCGAGGACGGCGGTAGCAGCGAAACTGATCGCCCTTGCCGAACTGGCGCTGACGCCGCCGGGCATGGCGTTCGACCCAGATCAGGCCGATGATGAAGACCATCAGGCAAAGCGCGATCTGTGCCGCCCCGCGCACGCTACCCATGTTCAGCCACACATTGAAGATCCCCGCGGTCATGGTGCGCACGGCAAAATAGTCCACGGTGCCGAAGTCGTTGAGCGCCTCCATCAGGGTCAGGGCCAACCCGACGGCAATGGCCGGCCTCGCGCTGGGCAACGCGACACGCCAGAAGCTCTGGAAACCATTGCAGCCCAGGGTGCGACTGACGTCGCGCAGCGCTGCCGACTGTTCGAGAAAGGCGGCCCGTGCCAGCATGAACACATAGGGGTAGAGGACCAGCGAGAGCATCACCACGGCCCCGCCGAGACTGCGTATCTCCGGGAACCAGTAGTCCCGGGGAGAGTTCCAGCCGAACAGATCGCGCAGAGCGTTCTGCAGGGGGCCGGCGTACTCGAGGACATCGGTGTAGACGTAGGCGATGACGTTGGCGGGCACGGCGAATGGCAACAGCAGTGCCCACTCGTAGAAACGCCGCAGCGGGAACTCATACATGGTGGTCAGCCAGGCGGTGATGACACCGATGCTGCCCGCCAGCAACGTGACGCCGACCATCAGTTCGAGACTGGTCCAGATGTAGCCGGGCAGTACCGTCGTGGCCAGATGTCCCCATATGCTGCCACCGCCATCGGTACCCGTCACGGCCAGTACGATCACCGCGACGACAGGGAGCACCACCAGCAGGGCGACACTCCAGGCGGCGGCGAACCAGCCCCAATGGGTGCCCACCCTGACCGAGGACTTGCCTCCCTGCCTTTCGATGAACTCATCCGTGGCGATCACCGTGCCCTTCATGATCCTGCCCTGGCAAACAACGAAACAGGCTGCCGATCACGCCGGCAGCCTTGAAGCTCCATCACTGAAAACAGCGGACCGATCATGAATGCTCAGTCATCGAAGCCGACCTCGTTGATCAGTTCGGTGGCCCGACGCCGCAAGGAGGCGACTTCGGCAAGCGAGACATCGTCGGCCTTGAAGTCCCCCCAGGAGGCGACGGTCTCGGAAGGTGCCACCTCCGGGTTGATCGGGTACTCGTAGTTGACTTCGGCGTACATCGATTGAGCTGTCTCTTCGGTCAAAAAGCGCATCAGTTCGTAGGCATTTTCCTCGTTGGGCGCATGCTTGGCCAACGCCATGCCGGAGATGTTGACGTGGGTGCCACGGCCTTCCTGGTTGGGGAACTCGATACGTGCGGCTTCCGCCCAGGCACGCTGCTCCTCGTTCTCCATCATCTTGCCGTAGTAGTAGGTATTGCCGATGGCGATATCGCAGACACCATCGCGAATCGCCTTGACCTGAGCGCGATCGTTGCCCTGGGGCTTGCGTGCCAGGTTGTCCTTGAACCCCTCGAGCCATTGCCTGGTGGTCTCCTCGCCGTGCTCGGCGAGCATCGAGGCAACCAGGGCGACATTGTAGGCATTCGTGGCCGGGCGCGTGCAGATTCTTCCTTCGAAGCGAGGATCCGCCAGGTCTTCATAGGTCTCGATCTCGCCGGCCTCCATGCGCTCGACACTGGTGAAGAAGATGCGCGCGCGACTGGTCAGACCCACCCATTCATTGTTCTCGCCAAAATACTGTTCCGGGATGTTGGACTCGATGGTCTCGTCCTGAATCGGCTGAGTCACCCCTTGATCGACCAGCTCCTGAAGACGACCGATATCCACCGTCAGGATCACGTCGGCGGGAGAGTTGCGCCCTTCCCGTTTCAGTCGCTCCGTCAACCCCTGATCACCGAAGATGATATTGACGTCGATGCCCGTCTTGTCGGTGAACTTGTCGAGGAACGGCTCGATGAGGAAGGGTTGGCGGTAGGAGTAGACATTGACCTCTTCCTGCGCCATTGCCGCGGTGGTAGCGAAGCTGGCCGAGGCGGCCAGGGTAACAGCAAGCGTCTTGTTCAAAACGGACATGAGGATCCCTGAGTCAGTGTTGAGGTGGTGGAAACAGATGCTAACTGAGAATCGTTCTACTTACAATTCATCTCCACAACAACCGTCAGACACATTTTTGTCAGGCTCCGGCTATTCCCGACGACGAGACGGCAAAAAGGCATGCCCTTCCGGCGGCGATGGCACTTGGCGGTGTCTCACCCCGCTGATAGAAGGCATGCAACACCGTTAGGAACGCCTCGGCACGTCTTGGCAGACCTTCTGCCAGATAGCGACGTGCACGTGCTTCCACACGGCGACGAAACGCTTCGCGATCGACAGTCACGCCATCCAGGTTATCGACACTGACCTGAAACTGCCGGCGGCAAGCCTCGGAAAACAGCATTTCGAGGGCCTGAGGCGCTGTCTCGACGGCTTCGAAGGCTTGCTGCTGCTCGGCATCACGGCCATCCGGAAGATACCAATAACCATAATCCTCGAGGGCACGACGCCGGGCGCCGGCGATGCACCAGTGGCTCACCTCGTGCAGGGCACTGGCGAAGAAGCCATGCGCAAAGACGATGCGGTGGTAGCCGCACTCGGAGCCGGCAGGCAGGTAGAGGGGTTCATCATCACCAAGTACCAGGCGCGTACGGTAGGTATCGCTGAACAGCCCGTCGAATAGGGTCATGACATCGCTTGCGCGATGGGAAATGGCAAGCTCCAACATGCGAGGCATTATACGGGGCGACGGATCGGGCGGGAACAGACGGGAGTTGCTAACATGGCGTTTTCTTGACGACCGGTAAGGAGCATCGGCATGCCACGTCTCTCCTCGGCGCTGGTGGTTCGTAGCCGGCAGGAAACGGCTTCGCTGCTGAGGCTGGCCCTGCCGATCTGCGGAGCGCAACTGGCCCAGTCGGGAATGGGAGCGACCGATGTCATCATGTCGGGGCGTGCCAGTGCCACCGACCTGGCGGCAGTCTCGGTAGGCTCCAGCCTGTGGATGCCGCTCATGCTGCTCATCACCGGCACGCTGATCGGCCTGACGCCCATCGTCGCCCAGCTCCTGGGCGGCCGGCGCACCGAACGCATCTACCCCTATGTTCACCAGGCGCTCTGGCTAAGCCTTGTGCTCGGCGTGGTAGCAGCCCTGCTGCTCTGGTTTGCCGTCACGCCAATCTTCCGCCTGATGGAAGTGCCGCCCCGGGTGGCCGAGCTTTCCGCGGCGTATCTGGCGGCAGTCGCCTTTGGCATGCCGGGTGTTGCCCTCTATCAGGCACTGCGCGCCTACTCCGACGGCATGAATCATACCCGGCCCGCTCTGTGGATCAGCCTGATCGGGCTGGGCATCAATGTCCCCAGCAACTACCTGCTGATCTACGGTGGCGCGGGCCTGGTCACGCTGTTCGGCGACGGCCTGCCCGGTTGGCTGCAGGCGCTGCCTGCATTGGGGGCGGTTGGTTGCGGCATCGCCACGGCGCTTTCGATGTGGGCCATGTGCCTGGCCATGCTGCTCTATACGCGACACAGCCGAGCCTATGTACCGGTGATACTATGGCAGAAGATTGCCTGGCCACAACGCGCCATGATTCGCGAGTTGCTGCATGTCGGCTTGCCGATCGGGGTAGCCATCTTCGTCGAGGTGACCCTGTTCACCCTGATTGCCTTGTTTGTCGCCAGCCTCGGCGAAATCACCGTTGCCGCCCACCAGGTGGCGCTCAATTACACCTCGGTGCTTTTCATGCTGCCATTATCCCTGGCCATGGCCCTGACCGTGCGTGTCGGCAACACGCTGGGAGCCGACAAGCCTCGAGAGGCACGCTTCGTGGCCTGGAACGGGATGGTCGTCTGTCTGCTGATTGCATTGTTCAACGACCTGATCCTGTGGCTGACTGCAAGACCCGTGGTAGCGCTTTACACGCATAACCAGGAGGTCCAGAACCTGGCGATGTCGCTGATTCTGCTGGCCATGATCTACCAGGTCTCGGATTCGCTGCAGGTCAACATGGCCGGCGCCCTACGCGGCTACAAGGACACGCGCATCATCATGGCGATCACCCTGGTCTCCTATTGGCTGGTAGGACTCGGTGGCGGGCATCTGCTGGGCACCCAGGGCTTCCTCGGCTTGACGGGCGCCCTGGGTGTGCATGGTTATTGGGTAGGCCTGATTGTCGGCCTGACGGTGGCCGCCCTGCTGCTGGGCTGGCGTCTACAACGCATCAGCAGGAGTGTGGCGAATGGCAGGTTGCACGTTTCCCAGAGTTGATCGAGGCCCCCTCCGCTGGTTGCTGTTCGGAATCGCCATCCTGGCGACAGGCTGCGAGCGCCGTGACGGAGCCGATGGATTGTTCGTCGATTATCAACAGCGCCTCGGCAATGCACTCGAGGTCGACGCTCCCTCGCCTCGAACGCCCGACAACATCGCGGCCTTTCCACCCCGAGACGAGCGGTTGTTCGACATTGCCGAGACGCGCCAAAGCATGCTGGATGTCTATGCGCTGCGGGAGTGCGGCATCACTTCCCTGGTCGCTCGGCGCAACAATCAGCTGGGCAAGGTGGCTGCCCCAAGCCAGCACTGGCTATACGAACTCGAACTCTGGCGCAAGTTGCGCCAGTGCTGGGATACCGCAGCCGTGACGCGTCTGGATGAAGAGGATCGCCAGCGCCTGCATGACTTGACTCGCAGCAAGACCGAGCAACTTCCCCGGGCGAGCTGGAATGCACTGTTCGATTCCAGCGAATGGGTCGCCAGCTTCTCCCGTGCCAGCGAGGCGCTGGCACCGGACGACCCAGTACCGTTAACCGAATCCATCGCCGCCGTCGATTACCTTCGCCAAGTGACTCTCAACCAGTTCAATCCCGCCTGGTCGCCGGAGTCGAGTCGATTGGAAGCCCATCTCTATACGCTGCAGACCCGGCCGTTCTCTGCAGAGATACTTCGTTCGCTGATGCTTGCCAGACAGCGCCTCGTCGAAACGACCGGTCTGCTCGAGGCCAGGCTGGCCGAACGACCGATCTGCTACAAAGGACACAGCAATCCAGCCGCCGATCGCCTGTACGATATTTTCATCGCCACCTTCATCGGCGAGGTTCAGCCCTATCTCGCTACGTTGTCACGCACCTCTCGTCTATGGCTCGAGGCCATCAACGCCTTGCTCGATGCCCATCAGGTAGCGAAGCCTGCGGTTCGCCGCTATCGCCAGGCGTGGTTATCGCTGCACGATCGCGATGCGCCTTGGCAACAATTTCATCTTGCGCTTCAAGAACATATAGCATCATGGCAGGACGTATGGCGCAGCTGCGGCCTGATGCCCGGAGCGAAGGATGGCTCTGGGGCTTAACTTTGCGTATCGAGCTGTGCTAATAGTGAAACGAGGCCAAAGCCGAATCATTGCCGTTTAGGAGGGTTACATGGGAATCCCACAGTCCCCCCGCACTGCTCAGGTCATCGATCTGGACGTCATGCGCCACCGGCTTAGGGCCAAGCGTCGTCTCATCAGACTGGCGCCGGAGTTGGATGGTCTCGAAATGCTCTATCACCTGGCATCGGATCCCGAGACACTCTTTGGCATGCCACTGCTCGCCTGGGGCTTGCGAGAAGACGGTGAAGTCGTCGGCCTGGTGCCATGGATGGAAGCCTTGACACCCTGTCACGATCTCGATGATTCCGACCAGGGACGCTTCGTGGGCTACCGTGATCCCGAAACCGACGAGATCTTCTGTTCCGCTCCCGAACACAAGGTGTTCGAACTCGAGCATGCGGCTGCCTACTTCGACTACGAGGAGACCCATGAACCGACTCTCCTCCAGCAACTCCCCGAGACATTGGGCACCCACGCCCTGTGCCTCAACGACGACGGCACCCCCTGGCAACTCAAGCAGGTGTTTGGCTGGCGGCTGTACAGCAACGGTAACGTCGAAGCCCTGCTGGTCGACGAGACACGGGTACACTCCACGCCCGTGCTGGCCGGCGATGCGTGTCTTTATCCCGGGCACAGTCGCCACCGAGTGGTTTATTTCTTCCAGCGATCCATCGCCAATCGCATCCGTCAGGAGGACCCGGCGACCCTCGAGGCACTTGCCTGCATGATGGCTGCCGAAGAGTAGCACCGTCTCACTGCAGACGGATGAAATAGAGGTAGGTTTCGCCTTCTTCGCTCTGGGCCAGCAACTCATGCCCCAGGAAATTACAGAACTTCGGCACATCGCGTGTCGTCGCAGGGTCGGTGGCAATGATCTTCAGTATGCTACCGCTGGTCATGTCCCGGACTCGATTGTGCATCAGCATGATGGGTTCAGGGCAATACAACCCTGATGTGTCCAGCTCGGCATCGAAGTCGGGAAAATTAACCATCGTTCACCTCATTGGATGGATGAGTTGCATGATAAAGATCATCATCGAGCGCCATATCATGCCTGGGCTCGAAGAGGAATACGAACAGGCCGCACGCGAAGTGATGCGTGCCGCGATGAGCGCTCCGGGCTTCATCGCGGGAGAGAGCCTGCAGGAGTACCACCGAACCGAGCATCGCCTATTGATCACCCTCTGGCGAGACCTGCGAGCCTGGAAGGAGTGGCAGCGCAGCAGTGCACGTGAATATGCCATGCAACGCCTGCTTCCTCTGCTCACCGAGGAGGAACGCGTCACTGCCTACGAGCACCCCTGATCGCCTCGCGGCACATCAATTCAGCAATCGGACATGCACGGTGACTTCCTCACGATCATGGTAGAGCTGCTTGCATCGCATCTCGGCCTCTACACCCGCCTGGGACAGGCTCTCCTCGAGTCGAATCAGGCAGCGCCTGACCTCTTCCCAGCGACGCTTCATCGGCAGCTTGAGATTGAAGACCGCCTCCCGACACCAGCACCGCACCAGCCAGCGCTCGACCATGTCGACGACACGCATGGGTTTGTCCACGATATCGCATACCAGCCAATCCAGCTTGTAGGGCGGCTCCCAGACGAACCCGTCTTCACGGAGGTGTTCCACCTGGCCCGTGGCAAGCAGCCCCTTGTCCATGGGGCCATTGTCGATGGCATAGACGAAAACGCCGTGCTTCACCAGTTGATAGGTCCACCCCCCGGGAGCAGCCCCCAGGTCTGCTGCCTGCATGCCCTGTCCAAGACGGCTTGGCCATTCGCTGCGAGGCACGAAGACGTGCCACGCCTCTTCCAGCTTGAGGGCAGAACGGCTCGGCGCTTCTCGGGGAAAACGCAGGCGATGGATCCCCCCGGGATGCTCGCTGCGGTTACCCGGGAAACTCATGCCGAGTTGCACCCTGTCGCCCTCGGTCCAGAACAGGTGCAGGCGGCGGCCGCCTGCCTTGCGCCGCAATGCGCCACGCTTGCGCAACGCAGACTCCAGCGGTCTCTTCAGTGCCTTCATCAGGCCACTCAATGATTTCGCTTCGTTGGTATCCGGCGTCTCCTGCCACAGCGCCTCGAAACTCCAGCCACTTGCGACGACCTGGTCGACGATAGGGGAAAGGCGATCTTCCCTGGACAAGGCTTCCAAGGGGGGAAGCGCCACCAGCGATTGTCGGGCAAACACCAGGGCATCCAGCGACAGCGCGCGATGCACCCCGTTGGCTGGAATTTCATTTCCCAGCACAAATCGGATATAGCCACTGCCCTTCGTCGCGATAGGGTAGCCTTCATGACCCAGTTGCGCCGCTTTCTCGGCGACTTCGGCACTCAGGTCGCTTTCGAAGACTGGACGACAATAGAGCAGGACTTCATTGGCAATGCCGGCGCTGTGTGGCGGAGCTGATCGGGTCACTGATAACCAGTCTCGAGGTCTTCCAATTGCACGTTCAAGGCGTTGGTCGAAATAGTCACCTCCCAGAGGGAGTAGACCAGGGAAACCGAAAGCGTCAGCAGGCTGATACCGAACAACGCCATGCCCAGCAATTGCAGAGAAAGAAAAAGCGCGAACATGGAAAGCGTACACAGTAGGAAGCTGAGCACCCCACTCACCTGCATACGTTTCGTCAGGCTGATGCGCTTGCGTAGCAGGACGATCTGCTTTCTCGCGACATCTTGATGTCGGTCGCGTTCCTCGTCCACCAGCTTGCGGATCAGTTGTGCCAAGGTAAGAAAACGATTTGTATACGCCAGAAGCAGCAAGGAAATCGCTGGAAACAGCAATGCCGGCGTAGTTAACGTCACAAGATATGCCCCTCGTTACCATTCGCCAGAAGTATAACGCCTTTGCAGCTTTTCAGCAGTTCCCTGCCGCCCACGAAAAACCCCCGACCTCGGGGAGATCGGGGGTTTGGGGAAAGATGCCTGACGATGACCTACTCTCGCATGGGGAGGCCCCACACTACCATCGGCGCTGAGCGGTTTCACTGCTGAGTTCGGCATGGGGTCAGGTGGGACCCGCTCGCTATGGTCGTCAGGCGTAATCGGTAACAACCTGAATCTCGCTGACAATGCCCGAGGCGCTTTCGGTGGCCTCGGTGATACGACTCTCGTCTCCGGTATGCGCGCGTCGCGCGGGCCTGCTCACTGTCCGGCAGACCCCTTGGGTGTTATATGGTCAAGCCTCACGGACCATTAGTACGGGTTAGCTCAACACCTTGCGGTGCGTCCACATCCCGCCTATCAACCTCGTCGTCTT
>NZ_FQUJ01000014.1 GCF_900128925.1 Modicisalibacter ilicicola DSM 19980 | reverse complement strand
CGATGGTGACCCGACTATCGCCCGGTAAACCGGGCTCCTACCACCCCGGTGGCTCTGGTTTTTGGGAGCTCGCTTCAGCGAGCGATGGTGACACGACTATCGCCCGGTAAACCGGGCTCCTACTACCCCGGTGGCTCTGGTTTTTGTAGGAGCTCGCTTCAGCGAGCGATAAAAAAGCATCCTCATCGCCCGGTAAACCGGGCTCCTGCCACTCCGGTGATTTTATCTATCGAGACCACCCAGTTTGTCTCATGCCTTCATCCTGGCCCCCGCACTTGTCGGGCAACACAAGTACGACTTCAATGAGCATAGAACACAACCCGTGTGATGCGCATGGGGACCGTCTTCGAAGGAGTGCCGCCATGACCGACGTTGCTGCCGCCTACCGGGCGGCCGAAGGATCGATACTCGATATCGATCAGGCCTTCTACCGTCGATTTGTCGAACGACAGGAGGCGCGCCATCTGATCGCCAGCCATACGGTGCCCATCCGCGATGGCCTGGCCTGGGAGGTGCCCGCGGGTCATGTCTTTCGCATCGTCGTGAGCGAAGGCCCCCAGGTCGGCGATCTCAACCTCTGGAACCTGCACAACCCTCGGGAACGCTTCTGGGCCTCGCGCACCCGCCAGTTGCAGCGCGCCCACGTCTCGACCTTCGACCGGCTCTGGTCGACGCTGCCATACCTTCGCCCCATGGCGACCATCATCGACGATAGCCTGGCGGACTACGGCATGGACGCCGAAGGCGGGCGGGTGCACGATCTGCTCGGCACCCGTTGCGACCCTTACGTGAACCGGTTGCTGACCGGCGAGGACTTCGATTTCCACTGCCATTCCAATCTGGTCCGTGCGGTGATGCCTCACGGTCTCGACGAGCGGGACGTGCACGACGTGCTCAACGTCTTCCAGTGCACCGGCCTGAACGACGACGATCAGTACTTCATGAAGGCCTGCCCGGCGCGAAAGGGCGATTACCTGGAATTCTTCGCCGAGATCGATCTGCTCTGCGCCATGTCCTGCTGCCCCGGCGGCGATCTTTCGGTCGATCTGTGGGGGCCCGAGGCCGCCGATCCTCTCCAGACCTGTCACCCGCTGGGGGTGGAGGTCTATGCTGTGGATGATGCATTGCTCGAGGGCTGGTCGTCGCCGACGCCTGCTCCCTATCGAGGCGGTCATGGGTTGCAGCGGCCGCAGGTGGACTGGGCGGCGATCAAGGCGGTCAACGAAAGCAACGGCCAATGAGGGAGGATGCCATGCCAACCTTGCTGCTGAATGCCGATGTGGGCGAAAGCTTCGGTGCCTGGACGATGGGGAACGATGAAGCCGTCATGCCTTACATCGACCTGGCCAACGTGGCCTGCGGTTTCCATGCCTCCGATCCGGTCACCCTGCGCCGCACCGTGCGTCTGGCCGTGACGAATCATGTCGCGGTCGGGGCGCATCCTGCCTACCCCGACCTGGTGGGCTTCGGACGCCGTTCCATGGATTGCTCGCCGGAAGAGATCGAGAACCTGGTGCTCTACCAGATCGGGGCGCTGGCGGCCATGTGCGAGGCGGAAGGCACCCGGCTGCGCTACGTCAAGCCCCATGGCGCACTCTACAACGACATGATGCGCGACAGCGTCAAGCTGGCCGCGGTGATGCGTGCGGTGGCGGCCTTCGATGCCGCCTTGCCGCTGATGGTCATGGCGACCCGCGATCCCGCCCCGGCGCGGGAGCTGGCCGATGGGCATCTGATCACCCTGTGGTTCGAGGCCTTCGCCGATCGCGCCTACGACGGCGAGGGCAGGCTGGTATCGCGGCGCAAGTCCGGGGCGGTCCATCACGATCCCCGGACGATCGTCGATCAGGCCCTGCGTATCGCCAAGGGCCAGCCGATCACTGCCAGCGATGGCAGCGAACTGGTGCTGGAGGCTCAGACGCTGTGCGTGCATGGTGACAACCCCGAGTCCATCGCCGCGGTCAGGGCCATTCGTCAGGCCCTTGGCGAATGCGGGATGAGCGCCCAGATAGAAGCATGAGCGGGCAGCGAGGCGAGAAGGCGTTCGTCCCGGTGTTGCCGCGCCTGGAGGTGGCGGGTGTCGATGCCTGGATGGTGAGGCTGTTCGATCGCATCGACGAGGCCAACATGCCCTGGATCACCGCGTTGCTGCGTCGCTGCGAAGCGGCGTTTGGCGAGGCGCTGGTCGATCTGGTGCCGTCCTACACCACGCTGCTGGTGCATTACGACCCTTGGCGCCTCACGCCCGGCGAGGCCCGCTCGCGTCTCGGGGCGGTGCTTGCCGATCTCGAGCCGGACGAGGAGGGGGGCCTTGGCGAAGGCGCTTCAGGTAACGTCAAGGAGCTGGAGGTCTGGTACGACGACAGCGTGGGGCCGGAGCTTGCCCTGCTGCAGCAGGAGAGCGGGCTATCCCGGGAGGCGGTCATCGAGGCGCACAGCGGGCACGAGTATCGGGTCTTCGCCCTGGGCTTCGCGCCGGGATTCGCCTTCATGGGGAGCCTGCCCGACGAACTGGTATTGCCACGCCTGGACACCCCGCGCAAGCGCGTGCCGGCCGGCAGCGTCGCGGTCGCCAATCGCCAGACCTCGGCCTATCCACGGGTCTCGCCCGGCGGCTGGAACCTGATCGGGCGCACCAGTGCGCGCCTGTTCGACCGTGATCGCGAGGGGTTCAGCCTGCTGCGTGTCGGCGATCGGGTACGCTTCGTGGCGGTGGATCGCGATCGCTTCGAGGCGGCCGGCGGCGACACGAGCCCGGTCGAGGAACCTGATTCAAAAGGGAAAACGTCGAACGGGAAGAGTGCATGAGTGTGGCCGGCAAAGGTGAAAAAGTGCAGTTGCGGGTGGAGCGTGCCGGCCCACTGGCCCTGCTGCAGGATGCCGGTCGCTTCGGTGTGAGGCGTCTCGGGGTGACCCAGGGCGGCCCCGCGGACCTGCATGGCTGGGCCTGGGCCAATCATCTGCTGGGCAATGCCTGGGGCGCGGCGGCCCTGGAAATCACCTTCGGCGGCTTGAGCCTGATCGCCGAGGGCGAGACCAGCCTTGCCCTGGCGGGGGCCGATCTCGAGGCTACCCTGGACGACGAACCTGTCGAGCCCTGGTCGCGTTTCGAGCTGCGTGCCGGCCAGCGTCTGCGTTTCGGCTCGCCGAGACAGGGACTGCGCGCCTACCTGGCCGTGCCGGGCGGCTTTCTTGCCGATCCGGTACTGGGCAGCGTCTCGAGTGTCGTCAGGGAAGGCCTGGGAGGCCACGATGGCCGGGGCGGCAAGCTACAGAAGGACGATACCCTGATCTTCCAGGGCGAAAGTCGCAAGAGTCGGGATCTGCCCAGGCCGCCACCTGACGAAGAACGGCCGGATTACATACGGCCGCCGCGGCTGGCGCTGGTGCCCGGGGCCCAGGTCGCCGACTTCGACGGGACTAGCCTGTTCGAGGTCTTCAATCGCGGCTGGCAGGTCGATGACCGCACGGATCGCATGGGGGTACGTCTCACCGGCCCTGTGCTGAAATGCGCCGTGACCAGCATGATTTCCGAGGGCATCGGTCTCGGTGCCGTGCAGGTGCCGCCGGACGGTCAGCCGATCGTGCTGCTCAACGACCGCCAGACCATCGGCGGCTACCCGCGCCTGGGAGCGTTGACGCCATTGGCCTGCTCACGGCTGGCGCAGTGCCTGCCCGGCCATGACATCCACTTCCGTGCCCAGGGGGTGAATGCGGCTCAGGCGGAGCATCGCCGCTTCCTGGCATGCTTTCGAACCGGCTGAGCCGTGGCGTGGCACTTCGCAATCAATGGCGTACCGTCACCAGCCTGCCCTGGTCGTCGATATCGAGTCGGCGCCGGCGCCCTGCCAGCAGCGCAAAGGTGGCGGCCAGGGTCACGTAGGTCAGCAGTACGGCGACCAGCAGCGTCATGTTTTGGCTGTATTCCAGCAGGATGCCGACCAGTAGCGGTCCGGTAGCCGCCAGGAGATAACCGAACCCCTGCGCCATGCTGGAAAGCTGGCTCGCCAAGGCATGGGTGTTGCTGCGCAGGACGATCAAGGTCAGCGCCATGCTGAAGCTGCCGCCCTGGCCCAGGCCCAGCAGTACCGCGCCGAGCCAGCGCCAGGCAAGCGGTGCCGCCAGCAACAGCACGATGCCCGAGGCGGTCAGGGTCATCAGCGCCAGGATGGTCGGTCGCTGGTCACGGCCCAGACGCGCCAGCCAGGGGGCGCCCAGTGCCGTGGCCAGCTGGCAGGTGATCGAGGTGGCGAGCAACCATCCCGCCTCGCTCTCCCCGAGGCCGCGATATTGCAGCAGTACCGGCAGCCAGCCGAAGATGATGTAGGCCAGGGACGACTGGCACCCCATGTACCCGGTGACCTGCCAGGCCAGAAGGGAGCGCATCAGTTGCGGCCTGGCGCCCTGTGTCGGGACGTCGTCTGGCGTGCTCCGTGGTGGGTGGGGCATGCTTGATCGCCAGGCCAGCAGGGCGATCAGGGCCAGCACCGCCCAGCTGCCCAGGCCGAACCGCCAGTCACCCAGCAGGTCCGCCAGGGGCACGGTGAGCCCCGCGCCGAGGGCGCCGCCCAGGCACAGCGCCATGGTATAGACGCCGGTCACCACGTCGGCTCCTTGCGGAAGCTCGCGCTTGACCAGCCCCGGCAAGAGTGTCCCGGCGATGCCGATGGCGGCCCCGGCGAGCAGGGTGCCGAGATACAGCAGCGGTGTGTAACTGTTGGCCCGCAGGACCAATGCGATCGTCAGCAGCAACAACCCCAGGCTCAAGGCCCGTTCCGCCCCCAGGCGGCGGGACAGGCGAAGCGCCACGGGGGCGAAGGCCCCAAGACAGACCACCGGCAGGGTGGTCAGCGCCCCGATAGCCGAGGCGGAAAGCCCCAGGTCCTGCTGTATGCGCATCAGCAGTGGCGCCATCGACGAAAGCGCGGGGCGCAGGTTGAGTGCCACGAGAATCATCAGCGCGATGAAAAAGAGCGGGTGCCGCCGCAGGACTGTCGATGGCATGGGCATTTATTTCAGATGTTCCTTCAGGTCACCGCGCACGCTGTCGAGGAAGGTCACGAAGCGGGTGTCATGCTCGTCGTCGTGCCGGTCGATGCGACACCCCATCGTCATGCTGCGCTTGATCAGGATCTCGTCGTAGATCTCCAGGGTGATCTTTCCCGCCGGCTTGTCGCCGGGTTCGATGATGCCCTCTTCGAGGGTGAAGCTCTCCAGCAGGGTGGCGCGCACCCGGGTCGTGCCACCCTCGGCGAGCACCCGGCGCACGAAGAGCCAGCCCTCGCAGACCAGCGCTTCGCCGTTGTCGCGGCCACGCAGGAAGAGAGTTCGGTAACAGGCGCCTTCCTTGGCGCCCTTGTCCGCCATGCTGCGATAACCCTCGGTGACCCGGGACGCCATCGCACGGAACTCCGCCAGCTTGCGCAGGGCGGCGGCGTGTTCACGCTCCAGCCGGTCCTGGTGCTGGAAGCGCTGCCAGCGATGGTAGTCGGAAAAAAGCGTAGTCGAGTCCATGACGATGTCCTTGAGGGTCAAGAGGCTTGGGGCGGGGCCGATGGTACTGGAGGGCACCCGTTCAGAGGGGGATCATGATGGCTTACCTGACCATGCCTTGCCAGTCACGACCCTCAAGTTCGCGGTCCATATGCCGATACGTCGAATTGAACGCCTATAGCCGGTCTGTTTGGAGCGATGATCCCTCCTGGGGCTGGTAAAAAGGAACACGGATTTCAGGGGATCGTCATGGCGAGCATTTCTTCATTGGGCATCGGGTCGGGCATGGACCTCAATGGTCTGGTCGATCAGCTCGAGTCCGCGGAGCGTCAGCAGCTGGCACCAATCGTTCAGCAGCAAAGGAGCTATCAGGCCAAGATCTCGGCGTTCGGCAAGCTCGAGTCGGCCCTGGACAAGTTTCAGGAAGCGGCTGCCAAGCTCAATGATGCCGACACCTTTCATGCCGTCAAGAGCAGCATGAGTGGTGACAGCATGACGGCGGCAGCCGGTTCCAGCGCGGTACCAGGTAGCTACAGGATCAAGGTCGAGCAGCTGGCTCAGGCACATTCCCTGGCCACGACCGGCATGCAGGAGAAAACCGACAAGCTCGGTGGAGGCAGCCTGAGCATTCAGGTCGGCGACGAGAACCTGGCCATCGATATCACCGAGGACGAGAGTTCCCTGGAGTCGATCCGGGACGCCATCAATGCCCAGGAGGGCGGCGTGACCGCCTCGATCATCAACGATGGAAGCGACAAACCCTATCGCCTGGTGCTGACCTCCAAGGATACCGGTATCGACTCGCAGATGACGGTCACGGCGAGCGGCGATGCCCGGCTGCAGGACCTGCTGACCCACAACGCGCAAGACAGCACCATGGTGCAGACGACCGAGGCGAAGAATGCCGCGCTGAGCATCAACGGGATCTCGATTTCCAGCCAATCCAACCGGGTCGAAGAGGCGATCCAGGGCGTCACTCTGAATCTGGAGAAAACCACCGGTAACGAGGAGGAAACCTTCACGGTTTCCCAGGACAGTGCAGCGATTGCCAAGAATGTCCGAGGGTTCGTCGATGCCTATAACGCCTTGCAGGAGACCATGGGCTCCCTGACCTCCTACAACAAGGAGACCAATACGGCTGGACAACTGCTCGGCGATAGCACCATGCGCGGCGTGGAGTCGCGGCTGCGCAACCTCATGGGCACCCCGTTGGGTGGCGAGGGCCTGCAACGGCTCGCCGATGTGGGCATCGAGCTCAAGCTCGATGGCAGCCTGGAAGTCGATAGCGAGAAGCTCGACACCATCATTGCCGACTCCCCCGAGAGCTTGAGTCGCTTCTTTGGCGGTGACGATGCCACGGAGGGGCTCGCGGACATGATCGAGACCTCCGTCACGGCCATGCTGAATGAGGGAGGCTTGCTGAGCAACGCGACCAGCGGTCTCGAGAATCGCATCGACTCCCTGAGCGATCGCTACGACCGCATGGAAAGCAGTATTGATGCCACCGTGGCGCGCTACCGCAAGCAGTTCGCCCAGATGGATACCCTGGTTGCTCAGATGAACTCGACCATGAGTTACCTGGGGCAGCAGTTCGATGCCATGAATGCCCAATTGGGCCGTGAGTAATGGAGTCTAGAATGAGTGCAATGCGTGGTGCCCATGCCTACGCCCGGGTGGGCGTGGAAACCGGGGTGATGTCCGCCTCTCCCCATCAACTGATCGTCATGCTCTTCGATGGCGCCCTGGCCGCGATGCGCGCCGCTCGCTTGCACATGCAGCAGGGCAACGTGGTAGAGAAGGGCAAGTCGATTTCCAAGGCGATCGATATCGTCAACAACGGTCTCGCGGCAGGGCTCGATTACGAACGCGGTGGTGAGGTCGCCGAACGTCTCGGATCACTCTACGAATATGTCGTAAGTCTGCTGCTTCAGGCCAACCTGAAAAGCGACGAGAAGCCTCTCGACGAGGCATCGAAGCTGCTCGAGAACATTGCATCGGCCTGGCGCGAAATAGCGCCGTAAACACGGAGTTTGTATTGAATGATGCCGGCAGATAAAGTGCTTGCAGGATATGAAAAATTGCTCAAACGCTCCGCCAGGATGCTGAATTCGGCGCGGGAAGGGGAGTGGGCGCATCTGGTGCATGAGGAGTCGACTTATGTCATCGAGGTCGAGGATCTAAGGCAGTTGGAGATTCACTGCGAGCTGGATGCCGACGCGATGCGGCGCAAGGCCGACCTGCTGGAACGCATCCTCGAGCAGGACACGGAGACCCGTCAGCGTCTGGAAAACCGGCGCAACGAGCTCAGTGAACTGATGGGGAACAGCCGCCGGCGTCGCGAGCTGTCGCGTACCTATCAAGCCCCGGATATCGCTCGCGCCCGCCAAGGAGTTCGGTGAGCGGGATCATCACCCCGTTGATCGACACGCTGCTGCACCAGGTGCTGGGCAAGCGTGTCGACAGCCCGGCGGGGCGCGAGATTCTGGAGCCCGTCAAGCCGCTCTCGCCGGGCCACGCCCCGAGAGCGGTTCACAGTGATTCCCGCCTGAATGCCGAACGCAGCGCCGCCTTTTCCCGGGCAAGTGTCGGCGATGCCGCCGAGAAGGCTCCCGCGGCAACCTCTTTCACCGCGCCGACTCCCGCCTCGGCCAGCACCCATTTCAGCCCCGCTGCGCGCAGCATCGCCGACATCCTGTTCAAGTTTCCCGCGCCGCCCTCGGTGATCAGGCCGGCGGCGTCGCTCCTGACGAGCGACCCTGCACGAGGGGGCATCGATGTTTCCCTGCTGGCCGGTCGCTTGCAGGGCAGCATCGAGACCAGCGGGTTGTTCTACGAATCGCATCTGGCCCGCTGGTATCGTGGCGAGCTTTCCCGGGCGGCGCTGCTGCGCGAGCCGCAGATGCGATTTCAGCCCGCAGACAGCACACCTTCCGGCAATGTGCGCTGGACGCTGACGCCTCTGCCGGGCGGGGCACCATCGCCATCGCCGCTGGCGCCCTTGTCCCCCGCCCAGGCTGCCGGCGCTTTCGTGTCGCCTCGCGAATTCATTCGAGCCGGCGAGTTGCCTGTCGATCCGGTTCAGGGAGCGCCTGTAGCGGGCAAGGGTCTGGTCGACGATTCCTTGCAGGGTATTCTGCGGCATCAGCTCGAACTGCTTGTCGCCCCGACCCTGCGCTGGGAAGGGGACCTCTGGTCTGGGGTGTTCATGTCGCTGCTCATACAGGTTCCCGAGCAACTGGCCGCCCACGACGAGCATGAGCCAGGGCAGGGGCAGGATGAGAAAGGTCAGGATGCCGTATGGCACAGTCAGCTAAGGCTTGAACTGCCTCGTCTGGGCGAACTGGAGGTGCAGCTGCATCTGCGCAGCGCATCTCTTCGCCTGACGATGCACAGCGAAAGTGCGGCCTGCACCAGCCTGCTCAATGCCGGGCGAGAAGCCTTGGAGGCGCAGCTCCTGGGATGCGATTTCGAAGAGGTGCATGTCAGCGTGCTGACCAGGGAGCTACCCTCGGAGGACAGGCCTGCGGACGAGAGCGCATCATGAAAGAGTCGTCGTCATCCCCCGGAAAGGGTCGTCGTCGGGCCGTGGCACTGGCTTATGGCGATGGCGGGGCCGCGCCCACGGTACTGGCCAAGGGCTATGGCGAGCTTGCCGAACGTATCGTCGACGAGGCGCGTCGCCAAGGGCTTCAGGTGCACGATGCCCCGGAGCTGGTGGCGCTGCTGATGCAGGTCGACCTGGATGCCCAGGTACCCCCGGTGCTTTACCAGGTGGTGGCCGAACTGCTGGTCTGGGTCCACCGCATCGATGCCGACTCGGTGTGATTCCCTCTCTTTTTCGTTGAAAAGCCTTGGGCGTTATCAACGATCGCATGGGGCCGCTGGCCTCTGTCCCCCGCATGGCGCGGCCTGCGCGAAATTTGTGAAAATATAAACACCTGATTACACAAGCACTTAGGAAGGAAAATTGATCCTAGTCAGGTTGGGTGAAGGTAGTCGGTGTTTTTCTTCTTGAGAAAGTTGCAATGCTTCATAAAAACGCCTCAAAATGAGCTTATTATAAAGCATTAGAACCTGGCCGATTGTGGCATGGGTTCAATAAAAGAATGGCCGACAGAGCCATCTATTACATACGCAAACGCAGGGAATGACACTATGACCATCGATAGCCTCCTGGATGACATCCAGGACATCAACCTCTCGTACCTGCTGCTCGTGCAGCGCCTGTTGAACGAAGATCGCGCGACGGCAATGTTCCGTCTCAAGCTGAGCGAGTCCATGGCCGATCTTCTTGCTTCCTTGTCTGTCAAGCAGCTGGGCCAGCTCTCTCGTACCAACCAGCTGCTCTGCCGCCTGTGCTTCGACGACCCCGAGCAGCTGATGAGGCTGACCAACGACCCGCGGGAACAGGGCCTCGGTCAGACCCATGCAGCGCTCCTGATGGCTTCGGTGCCGACAGCTTCGTTCGCCAGCGCGGAGGGATGAGTCATGGCCGACAAAAGCCTGGTCACCGAGATGCATCAGGTACAGATGGCCATCGAGCTGATCGAGCTCGGTGCCCGTCTGCAGGTGCTGGAGACCGAGACGGACCTCAGTCGCGCACGGCTGATCAAGCTCTACAAGGAGGTTCGCGGCATGTCCCCGCCCAAGGGCATGCTGCCATTCTCGACGGATTGGTTCATCACCTGGCTGCCGAACATTCATTCGTCGCTCTTCTATAACATCTACCAGCGGCTGGTGGAGGATCATGGTTGTGAGCGCATGGAAGCCTTCGTCAGGGCTTTCAAGCTCTACCTCGAGCAGCTGGCGCTGGAAGAGGCGGAACCCGTGCTCGGTCTGACCCGCGCCTGGACGCTCATACGCTTCTTCGAGAGCAATCTGCTCGAGCTTTGCAAGTGCACCGGGTGTTCCGGTCATTACGTGGTACACGCTCACACGCCGTCGCGGGATTTCGTCTGCGGCATCTGCCAGCCGCCTTCCCGGGCCGGCAAGACGCGCAAGCGCCGCGCGGAGGTCAAGGACAGCCCCAAGGCGGCTGCCGCCGACGACCGTGCCAGTCAGCTTCTGGTCAAGCGACGCGCCTAGCCTCGGAAACCCTGGATTGAAGGCCTTCGGTCCACACGATGTGATCACCATCAGCCGCAGCGCCATCGCGCCGCGGCTTTTTCGTGGTTGTCGAATAAATATGACGCAAGTTTTTTAGCCGTTGCCTCAAGCTCGCATCCCCACTGCCGATAACTGGTTACAGGTCCCATTGTTCATGGCAAGGATGTTCTCGCGTGCTGATTTTCCTAGGCTACATCGTTGTGATCGGCTCGGTCTTCGGCGGTTACGTGCTGATAGGCGGCCATCTCGGTGCGCTCTACCAACCCGCTGAGATCCTGATGATAGGCGGGGCGGCGGTGGGGGCCTTCATCGCGTCGAACAATGGCAAGACGATCAAGGCCACCCTGCGAACGTTTTCCAAGCTCAAGCGCACCAAGAAGTACAACAAGGCCATGTACATGGAACTCATGGCCCTGCAGTACAAGCTGCTGGCGAAGGCTCGGCGCGATGGCATGCTGGCCATCGAGCGGGACATCGACGCGCCGGAGGAGAGCGCGCTGTTCGCCGAGTACCCCATGCTCTTGAGCGACCCCATGATCATGGCCTTTCTCACCGACTATCTGCGTCTGATGGTCAGCGGCAACATGGACCCCTTCGAGATCGATGCGCTCATGGAGCACGAGATCGAGACCTTCCAGCACGAGGCCGAAGTGCCGGCCCATGGCCTGCAGAACGTCGGCGATGGCTTGCCGGCCTTCGGTATCGTCGCTGCGGTCATGGGGGTGGTGCACGCTTTGGGGTCTGCCGACCAGGGGGCCGCCGAGATGGGCATCCTGATCGCTCATGCCCTGGTGGGCACCTTCCTGGGAATTCTGCTGGCCTATGGTTTCGTCAACCCCGTGGCCGCTCGCATCCTCCATCAGGTCGCCGAGGCGGTGAAGATGCTGCAGTGCATTCGCGTCACGCTGATGGCCAGTCTCAACGGTTATGCCCCTCAGCTCGCCGTGGAGTTCGGTCGCAAGGCGCTCTATACCGCGGAACGTCCCACCTTCAATGAGCTGGAAGAGCATGTGCGGTCCACCAGGAATTCGGCGGGTGGCTCATGAGCGGTGCGCATCGTCCGATCATCGTCAAGCGCAAGAAGGTGTCGAAGGGAGGCCATCACGGGGGCGCCTGGAAGATCGCCTATGCCGATTTCATGACCGCGCTCATGGCCCTGTTCCTGGTGCTCTGGGTCCTCTCTTCGGTGAGCGAGGAGGAGCTCAAGACCATCGCCGAGTATTTTCGCACTCCCTTGCCCGTGGCGCTTGCTGGGGGGGAAAAGAACACAGCCAGCACCAGCGTGATCCCCGGAGGCGGCCCGGACCCGGCGCATATCAACGGCGAGGAACAGCGTGTCGACCGTCGCGAGGAGATCCGGCCCAGCGATGAGCAGCGTCGCCTGATCAACCTCGAGCGGCGCATCGAGGCGGTCATCGAGAGCCGGCCTCGCCTGCGCGAATTGCGCTCCCAGCTGCGCATGGCCATGACGTCCGAGGGGCTGAGAATCCAGCTGGTCGATTCCGAGCGGCGTCCGATGTTCGAGCGGGGGAGCGATCGTGTCGCGCCCTACATGCGCGACATACTGCGCACCATCGCGCCGGTGCTCAATGAACTTCCCAATCGCATCAGCCTGAGCGGGCATACCGACAGCGTGCCTTACGTCAACGGCGAAAAGGGTTACAGCAACTGGGAATTATCGGCGGATCGCGCCAACGCTTCCCGGCGGGAGCTGGTCGCCGGCGGGCTCGATTCGGAACGATTGCTGCGAGTGGCGGGCATGGGTTCTCGGGTAAACCTGGAGGGGACCGAGGCCAATGACGCCACCAATCGACGCATCAGTATCGTGGTGCTGGACAGGCGTGCCGCCGCGATGATCGAGCGTCAGAGCGTTCGCACCTGGCCGCAACCTGCGGAGGCGGTCGAGGCACCTCCCATCCCTTCGGAAGAAGGGGATGTATCACCAAGTGCAGTATCGCCGGCGACGGTCGCCCCAGCGATGCCCTTTGAGACTCAACTGGACTAGCGCATGGATATCACAGATTTCTATGACACCTTCTTCGAGGAGGCCGAGGAACTCCTTGGCGACATGGAGCGCCACCTCCTGGAACTGGATGTCGATGAACCGGATCCCGAGCAGCTCAACGCGATATTTCGTGCCGCTCACTCGATCAAGGGGGGCGCGGGAACCTTCGGTTTCCTCGTGCTGCAGGAGACCACCCACATCCTCGAGAACCTGCTCGATCATACGCGGCGGGGCGAGCTGGCCTTGCGCCGGGACATCGTGGACACCTTCCTGGAAGCCAAGGATGTGTTGCACGATCAAATGGATGCCTATCGCAATGGTGAGGAGCCCGATCCCGAGGCCTTCGAGCGCATTCGCGAGACCTTGCAGAAGATAGCCCTGAACGAGTTGGGTAAATCCCTGGGCGGCGATGCCTCGGCTGCCAAGGCCAAGCCTGAGCCGGCCCCAGAGCCCGAGCCGGCTCCTTCCCCCGCACCGACTTCGGCACCCCAATCGACCACGCCGCTTGATCCGATGGATCAGTTCATCGCGGCGATTTCCCCCGATGACGCCGTCGGCGAAACCCAGGACCCCACCCTGTGCGTGGCACTGCTCGGTGTGAACGAGAAGGATCGCGCCCTGCTGGTCGAGGAGTTGGCGCAACTGGGCTCGGTTCTCGAGCAACATGGTGACGAGAAGCGCTACGAGGTCACCCTCGAGACTTCCGTCAGTCGCGAGGATATCGAGGCGGTGATGTGCTTCATCATCGAGTCGGAGCAGCTCGAGATCGGCACCGGCCAGAAGAGTGGCACGGCCGCCCGCTCAAGCGAGGACGAGACGGTGGTACCTCAGCCGGAGCCCCAGGAGGTTTCCAGGCCGCAGGCCAGCGAGCCGGAACCGCAAGCCGAAACCCCGGCGCCGCAGGCCGCTCCCACGCCCGCCAAACCGGCAGAGGCCGCACCAGCGAAGGCTGCCAAGCCGCCGGCAAAGCCCCAGGGTGGCAAGGCCAAGACGAGTGGCGAATCCTCGCTGCGCGTGCCGGTCGACAAGGTCGACCAGATCATCAATCTGGTGGGCGAGTTGATCATCACCCAGTCGATGCTCGACCAGACCGCCAGCGAGATCGATGGCGTGACCCATAGTGCCCTGTATAACGGCCTCAATCTACTGCAACGCAACGCCCGGGATCTGCAGGAAGCGGTCATGTCGATTCGCATGATGCCCATGGACTACGTGTTCAGCCGCTTTCCGCGCCTGGTGCGCGACCTCGCGGCCAAGCTGAACAAGGACGTGGAGCTGGTCACCGAAGGCAAGTCCACCGAACTCGACAAGAGCCTGATCGAGCGCATCATCGACCCGCTCACTCATCTGGTGCGCAACAGTCTCGATCACGGGATCGAGCTGCCGGATCAGCGCGAGGCGGCGGGCAAGCCGCGGGGCGGCAAGCTGACTCTCTCGGCCCAGCACCAGGGCGGCAATATTCTCATCGAGGTGATCGATGACGGCGCCGGCCTCAATCGCAACAAGCTGCTGGCCAAGGCCGAGGCCAACGGCCTGGCCGTGTCCGACAGCATGAGCGACGACGAGGTGTGGCAACTGATCTTCGCTCCCGGGTTCTCCACGGCGGAACAGGTCAGCGACGTTTCCGGTCGAGGGGTCGGCATGGACGTGGTCAAGCGCAATATCCAGTCCATGGGCGGGCACGTCGAAATCCTCTCCCGGGAAGGCCAGGGCACCACCACCCGTATCGTGCTGCCGCTGACCCTGGCGATACTCGACGGCATGTCGATCAAGGTCGGCGAGGAGGTGTTCATCTTGCCCCTGGGAGCGGTGCTCGAATCGCTTCAGCCCTGCCAGGCAGATCTCTACACCATGGCCGGCGACGACCAGCTGCTCAAGGTGCGCGACGAATACCTGCCGGTCATCGCGCTGCATCAGGTGCTCGACATCGAGAACGCGCGCACCACGCTCACCGAATGCATCGTGGTCATCGTGCAGGCGGAAGGGCGACGCTATGCACTGATGGTCGACGACCTGGTCGGTCAGCAGCAGGTCGTGGTCAAGAACCTGGAAACCAATTATCGCAAGGTGCCGGGGATTTCCGCGGCCACCATCCTTGGCGATGGCAGTGTGGCGTTGATCCTGGATATCGCCGACCTGCATCGACTCAGCCGGCGCAAAACCGCTCGTCAGGCAAATAAATCAATCAAGCCCACTCAGGAGGCGCTACTGTCATGACCACCGTCACCCAGGCCAACAACCAGTTGCAGCAGGCCAATTCCAACGCCCTCGATACGCACAGCCGCGAGTTCCTGGTGTTCTCGCTGGGCGAGGAAGAATACGCCGTCGACATTCTCAAGGTTCAGGAGATCCGCGGCTACGAGAACGTCACGCGCATCGCCAATGCCCCCGACTTCATCAAGGGGGTGACCAATCTGCGTGGCGTCATCGTGCCCATCGTCGATCTGCGCATCAAGTTTCATCTCGCCAACGTCGAGTACGGCGGCCAGACCGTGGTGATCGTCGTCAATGTCGGCGAGCGTGTCGTGGGCATGGTGGTCGACGGCGTATCCGATGTCATGTCGCTCACCCCCGACCAGATCAAGCCGGCCCCGGAGTTCGGCGTCACCATGTCTTCGGACTACCTCAGCGGCCTCGGCAGCCTCGAGGACCGCATGCTGGTGCTGGTCGATATCGACAGCCTGTTGACCAGCGAGGAAATGGCGCTGGTCGAACACACTACTCATCAGTAAAAAAGAACGAAGGGCGATGAATTTTGCCGTTCATCGCCCTTCGTTCTCCTGTCGAGACCTCATCTTTCTTGACATGTCTGCAAGATCGGCCTTCTCTCCTCTGGCTACTCCACCCCCTTCGGAAAAATTCGACCGGCATTACCCCACGGCTATCAATAAATTCCTTGTGTCTGCCGATAGAGCAGATGACGACCTGACAAAGAAGCGTTGTCGGCGGTTGGCAGTCGCCAAATGAACCGACATGTCCGCCCTGGCCACCCGCCGCGTTCAATAAGAAAGCGCTCCGCAATGGGGCCAACGATACAGTGGGGAAATTGATACATGCGTAATAATCAGCCTGTCACCCGACGCGAGTATGTGCTCTCAGAGGATCAGCATCTGATCTCTCGGACCGACATGAAAGGCCGCATCACCTACGCCAATCCGGCGTTCATCGAGGTCAGCGGCTACAGCTACGAAGAGTTGATCGGTGCACCGCACAGCATCATCCGTCACCCGGACATGCCCGAGGCCGCCTTCGCCAACCTCTGGAAGACCATCGAAGCCGGGCACGCCTGGAGCGGGTTGGTCAAGAATCGCCGCAAGAATGGCGATCATTACTGGGTGCAGGCCAATGCACTGCCCATCGTCGAGGACGGCAAGGTGCTGGGTTATGTCTCGCTTCGGGTGAAGGCTTCCCCGAAGGAGTGCGAGTATGCCGAGCGCATCTACGCCCAGGTACGCGAGGGGCGAGCGCGCGGCGTGAAGCTGAGCCGTGGGCGTATCGTGCCTACAGGCATACGTGGCTGGGTGGGGCGTATTCGCCTGCGATCCCTGCAGGGGCGCATGGTGACCATGATTGCATTGTCCCTGGCGCTGCTGTCGGTCAGCGGTGGGCTGGGCATGGTGGGGCTCGAGGCCGCCAGCCAGCGACTCGCTGCGCTCAACCAAGATGGCCTGGAGGATGTAGCCCGCCTGCAGCGTATCGACCAGCTGGTGACCCAGGGTCATCAGAACCTGTCGCGACCCGAACCGCTGGCGTTGCTGAACGAACGGCAGGCCCATGCGAAGGAGCTCGAGACCCTCTCCACTCGCCTGGCGAGTTTGTGGTCCGAGTACAGCGCTCGCTCGGTCAATCAGACGGCGGTGACCGCCGAGTTCGGTAAGCAGCTCGATGGCTACATTCAGGAAGGCTTGCTCTCTGCCTCCAGGATTCTGGGGGGCGAGGATCAGTTCGAGGCCTTCGTCGCCGCCAAGGAGTTCATCCCCAAGCTGCAAGCCGCCGGAGGCGAAATATCACAGCAAGTGTCAAGGCTGGTCGAGGGCAAGCAGGCCTCGGCCCAGGTCATGGCGCAACAGGCGCAGGTTCAGCAGCGTAACATGCTGCTCCTCCAGGGCGGGCTTCTGGGGTTGGGGCTGCTTTGTCTGTGTGTAATGGGGCTTGTCACCATTCGGGCCATTCGCCGTCCGATTCGTGAGTCCATGCACTTCACCCAGCAGATCGCCGCCGGCAACCTGGGCGCGACGCTGCCCAGCCAGCGCGACGATGAGCTAGGCCAGCTGATGCAGACGCTGGATGCCATGCGCAAGAGCCTGGGCAGCATCGTCAAGGACGTGAACCATAGCGTGGGCGTGGTGCGTCCCGCCTCTCGCGACATCGCCAGGGGCAACGAGGATCTGTCGTCGCGTACCGAGCAGCAGGCCGCCTCCTTGGAAGAGACCGCCTCGAGCATGGACGAGATGACTACCACGGTGCGCCAGAACGCCGCCAACGCCGGTCAGGCCAGCAGCCTGGCAAGTGGCGCGACCCAGGCGGTGCGCGACAGCGGCGAGGTCATGAAGCAGATGGTCGACACCATGGGCAATATCACCGCCAGCTCGAAAAAGATGGCCGAGATCATCGGCGTCATCGACTCCATCGCCTTCCAGACCAACATCCTGGCGCTGAATGCGTCGGTCGAGGCCGCACGGGCCGGCGAACAGGGGCGGGGGTTCGCCGTGGTTGCCGGGGAGGTGCGCAACCTGGCCGGGCGCTCCTCGGACGCCGCCAGCGAGATTCGCGCGCTGATCGATGGTTCGGCTAAAGAAATCGATGGTGGAGCCGAATTAGTCAAGCAGGCCGAGGCGTCCATCGAGCAGGTGGTTGCGGCGGTACTCAAGGTCAATGACATCATGGGCGAGATCGCCATGGCCTCGGACGAACAGACCCAGGGCATCGAACAGGTCAACTCGGCGATTGCCCAGATGGGCGAGGTGACGCAGCAGAATGCGGAGCGCGTTCAGTCCTCGTCGCGGGCAGCCAACAGTCTCGATCAGCAAGTGAACCAGATGGCCAATGCCATTGCCGTGTTGCGCCAGGGCGGTAGCGGCAAGGAGGCGGTGTCTCGCGAGGTTCGCTTCCAGGCCGCCGCGGCGCGTCGGGAGCCTCATGCCGGTCAGTCGACAGAAAAAAATGCCGTGATGCACCGAGATACTGAGCATGTGTCATCCAATAGTGAATGGGAGACCTTCTGAGCATGACGATTCATCGGTCCATCACCGAAAACGCCATCGCCAAGTCGAGCGTCGATCGCCCCGACGCCTGGGTCGGGAGCCTGGAGCGTGATCTGGTGATGACCGATGCCGATTTCGAGCGGGTACGCAAGCTCATCTATGAGCGTGCCGGCATCGTGCTTGCCGAGCACAAGCGTGAAATGGTCTACAGTCGATTGGCGCGACGCTTGCGCCTGCACAAGCTGACCCGCTTCACCGATTACCTGGCACGCCTGGAACAGCATCCCGACTCCAGGGAGTGGGAGTCCTTCACCAACGCCTTGACCACCAATCTCACGGCCTTCTTTCGCGAGATGCATCACTTTCCACTGTTGGCCGAACACGTGTCCCGGGTCAACGGCCCGGTACGCATCTGGTGTGCGGCGGCTTCTACCGGGGAAGAGCCCTATTCCATCGCCATGCAGTTGAGCGAGACCCTGGGAAGCCGGGCGCCGGACTCGCGGGTCGTCGGTACCGATATCGACACCGACGCTCTGGCCAAGGCCCGCGAGGCAGTCTATCCCATCGATCAGGTCGCCAAGCTGGATGAGGCAAGACGCAAGCGCTTCTTCCTGCGCGGCAGTGGCCCTCGCTCGGGCCAGGCCATGATCAGGCCGGAGATATCTGCCATGGTCGAGTTGAAGCAACTCAACCTGCTGGCGTCGAAATGGCCGATAGAAGGGCCCTTCGACGCGATCTTCTGCCGTAATGTAATGATCTATTTCGACAAGACGACCCAGGCGCGAATCCTGGAGCGCTTCGTGCCCTTTCTCAAGCCCGATGGCCTGCTGTTTGCGGGCCACTCCGAGAATTTTTCGTTCATCAGCCAGGCGTTTCGTCTGCGCGGTCAGACGGTCTACGAACTGGCTAATCCAGCCTCAAGTCAACCACCTTCCGGCCGATAAACTTGGTAATGACAGTCACTATGCTTGCCTCCCGTGAGGCAAGGCGTTGGAAAGGAGAGGGCTCTTGAGCGCACCCAAGATCAAGGTGCTATGCATCGACGACTCGGCGCTGATTCGTGACCTGATGAGCGAGATCATCAATTCCGAACCGGACATGGAGGTCGTGGGAACGGCGCCGGACCCCCTGGTGGCGCGCGATCTCATCAAGCGCACCAATCCCGATGTGTTGACGCTGGATGTCGAGATGCCGCGCATGGATGGGCTCGATTTCCTCGAGCGCCTGATGCGCTTGCGGCCCATGCCGGTGCTGATGGTGTCGTCGCTGACCCAGGCGGGCTCGGAAATCACCCTGCGCGCCCTGGAACTCGGTGCGGTGGATTTCATTTCCAAGCCCCAGATGGGCATCCGCAGCGGCATGCTCGAGTACTCCTCGATGATCGCGGACAAGTTGCGCGCCGCCGCACGCTCGAGGCCCCGGACCGCTCGCCGCAAGGATACCCCTCCGCCGGCACCGATCAAGGCGCCGCTCATCTCGAGCGAGAAGCTGATCATCATCGGCGCCTCGACCGGCGGCACCGAAGCGATTCGTACCGTGCTCGAGCCGCTGCCAGCCAACAGCCCGGCGATCCTCATCACCCAGCACATGCCGGGAGGCTTCACCCGCTCCTTCGCCGAACGGCTCGACCGCCTGTGCCGTATCACCGTCAAGGAAGCCGAGGAGGGCGAGCGTATCCTGCCCGGGCACGCCTATATCGCCCCGGGGGATACGCACCTGAAGCTGGGACGAAGCGGCGCCAACTACGTGGCACGTCTCGACAACGGGCCACCCGTGAACCGGCACCGCCCCTCGGTGGATGTGCTGTTCCACTCGGCTGCCCAGCAGGCCGGGCGCAATGCCATCGGGGTCATCCTCACCGGAATGGGCAAGGATGGCGCGGCGGGGCTGCTCGAGATGCGCCAGGCCGGGGCGCATACGCTGGCGCAAAGCGAGGCCAGCTGCGTGGTCTACGGCATGCCTCGCGAAGCCGTGGCCCTGGGAGGGGCCATGGAGATCGTCGACATCGACCAGATGGCCGGGCAGATCGTGCATCACGTGGCTGCCTCGGGACGCGCCCAGCGTGTCTGAGAATTATTAAAACCAATCAATGACGACCATTACGTGAGGGACAATATGAAGGGACTGTTCGGACGCTTTTCGATCAACGCCTTGTTGACGGCTT
Source organism: Modicisalibacter ilicicola DSM 19980 (assembly GCF_900128925.1). Classification (GTDB taxonomy): domain Bacteria; phylum Pseudomonadota; class Gammaproteobacteria; order Pseudomonadales; family Halomonadaceae; genus Modicisalibacter; species Modicisalibacter ilicicola. The sequence continues at coordinate 89,255 of NZ_FQUJ01000014.1, read as the reverse complement.
CATTGGCGTGTTGTGCCGTTTTCTTCCTGGTGCTGGCCGGGCTGGCCTATACCGGCGGCAGCGCGGGGGAGAAAACACTCGATACGATCACTCGCATCAATGTCGAGCAGCTCAACCGGATTACCCGGGCCGATGCGTTGCTGCTCCAGGCGCGTCTGAACATGGACACGGCAGTCAACGCCAGCATGTTCGGCTATCAGGAGAAGGCCAGCAAGGCCATCGATGCAGCTTCGGCCCAGTTGACGGAGGCCCGGACCCTCTTCCAGCGCTTCCAGGCGGTACCCAAGACCGAGGCGGGCAAATCTCTCGCCGAGCCGCTTGAAGCCAGCTTCGCCGAGGTGCTCGAACACCTGCAAGCCCAGCACGCCGCCTTGGCGGACGGGAGCCTGGGCGAGTACGACGGGCTGAAGTCGGACATGGCCGGGGTCGTCCTGACATTGAGCGAGGCCATGAGCGAATTCGTGACCTATGCTGGCGAACGTGGCGAGACCCTCATCGCCCAGTATCACGACCAGACGCGGTTGTTCGTTGTCATCGAGGCAGGGGTTCTGGTGCTGGCTCTGATGTTGCTGCTCGCGGTGCGCTTCGGCCTGCAGGTGATGATCGTCAGGCCGCTCAATCTGGCGGTGGAGCATTTCGAGCGTATCGCTCAGGCGGATCTTTCCCAGGAGATCAAGGTGCGTACTCGCAACGAGATCGGCAAGCTCTTTTCCGCAATGCGGGACATGCAGCAGAGTCTTTCGAAGACCGTCGGCACCGTGCGTGAAAGCAGCGAATCGATTCACAATGGTTCCCAGGAGATCGCCAGCGGCAATGCCGATCTCTCTTCGCGTACCGAGCAGCAGGCCAGTTCCATCGAGGAAACCGTCGCCAGCATGGAGCAGCTCACTTCCACTGTCAGGCAGAATGCGGACAACGCGCGCCAGGCCAGCACCCTGGCCAACGATGCCTCGTCGACCGCCACTCATGGCGGGGAGGTAGTCGATCAGGTCATCGACACCATGCGTACCATTTCCAATAGTTCCAGCAAGATTTCCGACATTACCGGGGTCATCGATTCCATCGCCTTCCAGACCAACATCCTGGCGCTGAATGCCTCGGTGGAGGCTGCGCGGGCCGGCGAACAGGGCAGAGGCTTTGCCGTGGTGGCCAGCGAGGTGCGCAACCTGGCCAGCCGCAGTGCCGAGGCCGCCAAGGAGATCAAGGCATTGATCGACAGCTCGGTGGTGCAGGTCCAGCAAGGTTCGACCCTGGTCGAGGAGGCGGGCACCACCATGCAGGACGTGGTCACGGCGGTGCGTCGCGTGACCGACATCATGGATGAAATCTCCGCCGCTTCCCAGGAGCAGAGCGCCGGTATCGAAGAGGTCAATGGCGCCATTACCCAGATGGACCAGGTGATCCAGCAGAATGCCGCGCTCGTTCAGCAGGCCGCGGCGGCCGCCGCCTCCCTGGAACAGCAGGCCAGTCGTCTGGAGCGGGCCGTGGCGGTGTTCCGCCTGTCGCACTACAGCACCGGCTCGGTGGCGGCAGCGACAATATCGGGCACCAAGCAGGAGCCAGTCTCGTCATTGCGCTCCAGCCGGGGCGCCGCCGACCGGGCGACGGCCGGCAAGAGCTTGCCCGCGACGAAGGCAACCACCACGCCTCAACCGGTTTCCGAGGATGAATGGGAAGAGTTCTGAGGCAGTAACAACCACTCTATTTGACGAATGAAGGTAGGACAGAAGATGGCCGACAAGAACCTGAGCATTTTGGTGGTGGATGACTTTCCCACCATGCGACGCATCGTGCGCAGTCTACTCAAGGAGTTGGGCTACACCAACGTCGACGAGGCCGAGGACGGTCAGGAAGGGCTGAGCAAGCTACGCTCCGGGGGCTTCGAATTCGTCGTCTCGGACTGGAACATGCCCAATCTCGATGGCCTCGAGATGCTCAAGCAGATTCGCGCCGACGAGACATTGAAGTCGTTGCCGGTGCTGATGGTCACGGCGGAAGCGAAGAAGGAGAACATCATCGCGGCTGCCCAGGCGGGTGCCAACGGCTACGTGGTCAAGCCTTTCACCGCGGCAACGCTCGAAGAAAAGCTCAACAAGATCTTCGAGAAACTGGGTCAATAAGCCTTGAGGAGGAGAAGTCATGAGCGGTGATGCACAGCAGAACGTCTATTTGCAGTCCGACGATCTCATCCTGAGGATCGGACAATTGACCCGAATGTTGCGGGACAGCATGAAGGAACTGGGACTCGACAAGGAAATAGAGAAGGCCGCGGAGGCGATTCCCGATGCCCGGGATCGCTTGAACTACATTGCGACGATGACCGAGCAGGCCGCGGAGCGCGCGCTCAACGCCATCGACCGGGCCCAGCCGATCCAGGATACCCTCGAGACCCGGGCGAAGGAGCTCGACAAGCGCTGGGAGGGGTGGTTCAACGAGCCGACGGGACCGGATCACGCCAAGCAGCTGGTTGTCGAGACCCGTGAGTATCTCGCCACGGTGCCGGTGCAGACCCAGGCCACCAGTGCCGAGCTGCTCGAGATCATGATGGCCCAGGATTTCCAGGACCTGACCGGCCAGGTGATCAAGAAGATGATGGATGTCGTCAAGCAGATCGAGAGCCAGCTGGTTCAGGTGCTGCTCGATAGCGTTCCCGACAACGAGGAGGACCGCAAGGAGCTACGCCGGATCATGGACAGCGAGCGCGGCAGCTCGTTGGTCAACGGCCCCCAGGTCAAGTCGGAAGGGGCCGATGTGGTCAGCAATCAGGACCAGGTGGATGATCTCCTCGACTCGCTGGGCTTCTAGGAGACGCGCTCCTTCGAAAAAGACCCACGGCGCCATGTTCATCCCTTGAAGCGCCATGCCCCTGTTGCCTCCTGCGCGACAATCGTGGATTAGCGCCCGATTAGTCGCGCTTTTTGCGTGATCGTTTTTCGCGTTCGCCGCTCAGAATAGCCCTCGTTCGTTTACTTTTGACCGCCTTTGCGTGGTACCCCATGGCCGACGACAGCAGCGACGAGGAAAAGACCGAAGAGCCTACGCCGCGACGCCTCGAAAAGGCGCGGGAGGAAGGCCAGGTTGCCCGCTCCCGGGAACTGTCCACGTTCATGATGCTGATGGCAGGGGTGGCGGGCCTGTGGACGACGGGTTCGCTGCTTTACGACCAGCTGGGCACGATGATGGAGCAGGCGTTCCTGTTCGATCGCGGGATCGCCTTCGACGGCACCCTCATGCTGGCGAAGCTGTGGACGCTGGGCACGCATACGCTGGTGGCACTGGTGCCGCTCTTCCTGCTGCTGACGGTGGTCGCGCTGGTGGCGCCGGCGTTGCTGGGAGGGTGGCTGATTTCCGCCAAGTCGCTCAAGCCGCAACTCTCCAAGCTCAATCCTTTCAAGGGATTGAAGCGCATGTTCTCCAGCCAGGCGCTGGCGGAGCTGGCCAAGGCGATCTCCAAGTCGGTGCTCACCGGCAGCGTGGCGGTGGGATTCCTGTGGCTGAAGCGCGGCGAGTTGATGGCCCTGATGGAGCAGCCGCTGCAACAGGCCCTGTTTCATGCCCTCGAGCTGGCGGCACTGTGCTGCGGGCTGATCATACTCTCCCTGGTGGTGGTGATCCTCATCGACGTGCCTTATCAGCTCTGGAGCCACAACAAGAAGTTGCGCATGACCAAGGACGAGATCAAGAAGGAGCACAAGGAGTCCGAGGGCGATCCCCAGGTCAAGGGGCGCATTCGCCAGCAGCAGCAGGCCATGGCCCGGGGACGCATGATGAGCAAGGTGCCCGAGGCGGACGTCATCGTCACCAACCCGACCCATTACGCGGTCGCCTTGAGCTATCGCGACGACATGGGCGCGCCGCGCGTGGTCGCCAAGGGCGCCGATGCGGTTGCGGCACGCATTCGCGAGCTGGGTGAAGAACACGCCATCCCGAGACTCGAGGCGCCGCCCCTGGCCCGGGCGCTCTATCGCCATGTCGATCTGGATCACGAAATACCCGCGACGCTCTACACCGCCGTTGCCGAGGTACTGGCCTGGGCCTTTCGCCTGAAGCAGGTACGCCGCGAGGGTGGCGAGATGCCCGATACCCCCCTTGACTTGCCGGTGCCCGCCGAGCTGGACGACGCCAGCCGACCCGATTCATCCGCCGAGGATTCCCGATGAACCTGCTAGACACCCTGGGACGACAGAATTTCATGGGTGATGCCCGAATGAAGCTCCTCGCCGGGCCCATTCTGATCATCATGATCCTGTCGATGATGATCCTGCCGTTGCCGCCCTTCGCGCTGGACATGCTGTTCACCTTCAACATCGCGCTCGGGATCATGGTGCTGTTGGTCAGCATGTTCACCCAGAAGCCCCTGGACTTCGCCGCCTTTCCGGCGGTGCTGCTGTTCACCACCTTGCTGAGGCTGTCGCTGAATGTCGCCTCCACCCGGGTCGTGCTGATGAACGGCAACGAGGGCGGGGACGCGGCGGGCAAGGTCATCCAGGCGTTCGGTGAATTCCTGATCGGGGGAAACTTCGCCGTGGGGCTGGTGGTGTTCCTGATCCTGGTGATCATCAATTTCATGGTCATCACCAAGGGCGCCGGGCGCATCGCGGAAGTGGGGGCGCGCTTCATGCTCGACTCCATGCCCGGCAAGCAGATGGCCATCGATGCGGATCTCAACGCGGGGCTGATCGGCGAAGAAGATGCCAAGAAGCGGCGGGGCGAGATCGCCCAGGAGTCCGATTTCTACGGTTCCATGGACGGTGCCAGCAAATTCGTGCGTGGCGATGCCGTGGCCGGGCTGATCATCATGGTGGTCAACCTCATCGGTGGCCTGCTGATCGGCGTGCTGCAGCACGACATGAGTTTCGCCAGCGCGGCACGCACCTACACGCTGCTGACCATCGGCGACGGCCTGGTAGCGCAGATCCCCGCTCTGGTGATCTCCACGGCGGCCGGCGTCACCGTGTCTCGGGTCAACACCGACCAGGACGTCGGCCAACAGATGATGGGGCAGTTGTTCAACAACCCCCAGGTGCTGGTACTGGCAGCCTGTGTCATGGGATTGCTGGGGCTCGTTCCGGGGATGCCCAATCTCGTGTTCCTGCTGTTCAGCGTCATGCTCGGCAGCCTCGCCTGGTGGCTGACTCAGCGCAATCAGGACAAGCTCGCCGAGGAGGCGCTCGACAGCGCGGCACCGCCTCCCACCCAGGAGGCTCCGGAGGCCAGTTGGGACGATGTGCAACTGGTCGATACCCTGGGGCTCGAGGTGGGCCATCGCCTGATCCCGCTGGTCGATCATCGTCAGGACGGGGAACTGCTCGGGCGCATCAAGAGTGTGCGCAAGAAGTTCGCCCAGGAGGTCGGGTTCCTGCCCCCGGTGGTGCATATCCGCGACAACCTGGAGCTGGGGCCCAACACCTATGTCATCACCCTGAAAGGCGTCGAGGTAGGCCGTGCCGAGGCCTATCCGGGCAAATGGCTGGCCATCGATCCGGGTCAGGTATCGGGCCATCTCGAGGGCACGAATACCACGGACCCGGCCTTCGGGCTGCCGGCGGTATGGATCGACGGCTCCCAGCGCGAACACGCCCAGGTGTACGGCTATACCGTGGTAGACGCCGGCACCGTGGTTGCCACGCATCTCAATCATCTGCTGCATCGTCATGCCGGCGAGATGCTGGGACGTCACGAGGTGCAACAGCTGCTCGACAAGCTGGGTGAAGAGAACAAGGCCCTGGTCGAGGACGTGGTGCCCAAGCTGGTGTCTCTCACCACGTTGCAGCGCCTGCTGCACAATCTGCTCGAAGAGGACGTCTCGATCCGCGACTTGCGCACCATCCTCGACACCCTGGCGGAGCATGCGACGCCCCAGAGCGATGCCCATGAGCTCACCGCCATCGTGCGCATGGCCCTGGGACGCGCCATTACCCAGCACTGCTTCCCCGGGCAGGAGGAACTGCACGTGATCGGTCTCGACGCCAATCTCGAGCAGGTGTTGAGCCAGGCCATGAACGGGGGCGGTGCCCTCGAGCCGGGACTGGCAGATACCCTGATGCGCGAGGCGGAGGCGGGCGTGGCACGTCAGGAAGCGAGTGGCGAACCGGTGGTGCTGGTCGTTCAGCACGGCCTGCGAGCGTTGCTCTCGCGCTTCCTGCGCCGCCGACTGAGCCACCTGGCGGTGCTCTCCCAGGCCGAGATCCCGGATGACCGGACCCTGCGCGTCACGACTCTGATTGGAGGTCATTGATGAGTGTCAAACGCTTCATCGGCGTCAACAGCCGTGATGCCATGCGCCAGGTGCGCGCGGCCCTCGGGGACGACGCCCTGGTGTTGTCCAATCGCAACGTTCACGAAGGCGTGGAAATACTGGCCATGGCCGACAACGAGCATGGGCAGATGATCGGTCGGCAAGACGAGGCGACGCATTCCCCGCCGGAGTCTTCGAGGCCGACGTCGGCATCGCCGGTGGCCCAGGTGACTGCAAGCGCTCGTTCGACCCCCAAAGACACCAGGCGTGCTGAAACGGGCTTTCGAGCGGAGGCCGATTTCGCCGCATTCAGCCAGCGTGTGCTGGGCGAGATGCAGGATCTGCGTACCCTGCTGACAGGCCAGATGCAGAACGTGTCTGCCGCGTCGCGCGATAGCGAAAACAGCACCCTGGCACGATTGCAGCGGCGCCTGCTGGGGGCGGGGTTCGGTGTGCGGCTGGTTCAGGAGCTGCTCGAGGCGCCCCCGGTGGAGCTGATCCACGCCGCCGACGAGATGGCCCTCGACTGGTCAAGGCGTCAGCTGGCAGCGCGCTTGCCGGTGCTGGAAGACGAAGCGGCGTTGCTGGATGAGGGCGGAGTGTTCGCCCTGGTGGGGCCGACCGGTGTCGGCAAGACCACGACCACGGCCAAGCTGGCCGCCCGCTACGTGATGCGGCACGGCGCCGACGGGGTCGCGCTGGTGACCACCGACAGCTATCGAATCGGGGCTCACGAGCAACTGCGCATCTACGCGCGGCTGCTGGGGGTCGAGGTGCACGCCCTGGAAGCCGATGCGCCGCTGGATGGCCTGATCGCCCACCTGGCTCACAAGCGCCTGATCATCATCGATACCGTGGGCATGAGCCAGCGCGATCAACGCCTGGCGGGGCAGATTGCGATGCTGGGCGAGGAGCCGTCAGGCAGGCGATCGGCACGACCGATCCGACGCCTGCTGTTGCTCAATGCCGCCAGTCACGGCGATACGCTCGATGAGGTCGTCGACACCTATCAGCGCGCCTCGCGGGCAGCCGGCGCACCGCTCTTCGGCGCGATCCTGACCAAGCTCGACGAGGCGCCGCGCCTGGGGGCGGTAATGGATATCGCCATCCGCCATGGCCTGCGGCTTCACTACGTCTCCCACGGTCAGCAGGTGCCCGAGGACCTGGATCTGGCGAACCGCGAGGCGTTGCTCGACCAGGCGTTGAGCGCTCCGGGCGATTCTTCCTTCGCGGCGCAGCCGCCAGCGTCTTCGGGCTCCTCGTCATCGCGGCGGATGCAGTCGCTGTCTCGTGGCCTGCTGGGCCAGGGCAGGGCGCTGGTGACCGCCTTGGCCACGTTGCGAAACGAGATAGCGGGTTTCGCGCTGCTCGAGCAGGCCTGGTCACTGCTGGGCTACCCCCTCGAACGGCAACAGGCGCTCTTGACGGCGCTGCTCGATGCAGGGTCGCGACGGCAGCACCTGGATGGCAAGGAATCCACCCACGCTCTGCTTTGGTCGCCTGCCAGGCCTGTCGCCGGGGTCGATTGGGCGATGCCCGTGTTGTGCCTGAACGAGGCCGGTCAGATGCAAGCACTGCCCTGGCTGGCGCATCGCCTGCCGACGGGCGAGGAGGCGCGTCTCGACTGGGCCAGATCATGCTTGAAGGTCCGCTGGCAGCTGATGAATCGTTGCCCCGGTGCGGCGACACGCCGCTATCTGGCCGAGAGCGATTCGACCTGGCTGGCCACGGTCCAGGCCGGCTCACGGATCGTCACCGGGGGAGAGCACCATACCCTGGCCCAGGCGAAGGCCACCGCTGCACCCTGGACGGAGCTGACCTGTCGCTATCGCGGTCGCGACGCGCACCTGGCACTGTCTCATCTGCCCGGCACCCTGGCCGATGGCGAGCCCGTGACCGCCTGGTTCGGTACCCTGAGCGAGGCTGACAGCTCTCGTCAGTTGGCCCGCCGCTACTGGCTGGCCCCCCGTGACGGAACACCCAATCAGGCGTTTGCCGAGGCGCTGGTCGCACAGTTGGTGCATGATGACCTGCCGGTGCTGACGCGCCGTGCCTGGCAGTGTCTGGAGGAGATCGGTCCCAGGCTCGATCCCGAGCTTCGCTTGCTGGTGGCATCGGCGCTTGCGTCCGTGGCCAGCAGGCTCGACCAGGAACGTTCCGACTGGGCCATGGATGTCAGGGCCTTGCTGCTGGGGCTGTTGGGCGGGCGTCGTGCGCGCTCCCCGAGCGTACTGCTGGATGCCTTGCTGCATCTACTGACGGCCCGGGACGTGTTCGTGATGGTCGGTGGTGACGGGTTGGCCGAACAGGGGGCGTGGTGAGTCAGGTCGATCAGGCGGCAGGCTTGCGACGCTGGGCCGAGACCCAAGCGCCGCCTCGCCAGGCGGCCACGACGGGGTCGCCATCCCGGGTCCTGGTGACCCTGGGTCTCCCCCGGGGCGCCGAGGCGGATGTCACGCCGGTCGGCGAGGCGCTCATGCGCTGGCACGAGCAGGGTCAGCGCTGGGTTGGCGATCCCGCCACCTGGCGCATCGTGGCACTCTCGGTGAACAGTCCGCATTTCTCGACCCTGGCCAGCCAGCAAACGCGTTGGGCGCTGTGGGTCGGCGACGACCCGGACGGCTTTCGCCGCGGTTATGCAATTCTCAAGCGCATGGTTCAGCAAGGCGGTCCCAGGCGCCTGCTGCTGGTCCATCCTACCTTGCCGTCCCGAGCGGGCTTGCTCGATAACCTGCAGCAGGCTGCCGCGCTCTTCCTGGGGGTGCAGTTGCTGGTGATCGCGCCGCCCAAGTCACGCCGCGCCTGCCCATGAAGCGCTGTTCAGCGGCTCGTCACTCTCTGCTTGCACTGCTCCTGGGACTGCTGATGCTGCCTCCTGCCCAGGCCGACTCGGGAAGCTGGGTGGGAGACGCGCCAAGCGTGCGTCTGTTCACCCCGGGGCGTGTGGCGAAATCGGCAGCCATCGCGCCGCCTGGGCGATTACCCTCCGATGCACGCATCCGTCGCGTGGCCTGGCGCTTCGAGCCGCCGGTCGATCAGCCCTTGCTCGAGGCGTGGCTGTGCCACCGGCGCTGCCTTCCGCTTTCCATGGCACGAGGCGCCAGCGAAGCATTGGCGGGATTGGCCGCCGATCAACCGCTGTACTTCCTGTTTCGTCTGCCCGCCGAGGCCCATGCCGACACGCCATTTCGGCTTCGAGGCCTGCAGGTCATCGTCGATTACCGTTCGAACGCCGATCTCCCCTAAGGAATTGCTGAATAAATCGCCGAGCGAAATGAAGTGCAAGGCGCACGGAGCGCAGAAAGCGAGACATAACATGAGGTTAGGCGAGTTTTCGAGCACCGCGCAACGCAGCAATTCGTTCGTGTAGGCATTTATGCAGTGATTCCCTAAAGCATGAATAGCTTGCGCCTTCATGGGGTATTTGTCGCTTGGTGGAGACTCGCGGGGCGCAATAATAGCACCATCGACAGTGACCCTATGCGGTAGCGGGGCTGTCGCCCTTCGACAGTTCGAGGCATGTGGGATGTATACGGCACAAGGCAAAATCGACCAACGCGCAGTACTCGATCAGTATCTACCCATCGTGCGGCGGCAGGCGCTGTCGCTGCAGGTCAAGCTCCCGGCCAGTGTCGAGCTCGACGATCTGATCCAGGCAGGCATGGTAGGGCTGCTGGACTGCCTGAATCGCGACGATGCCTGCCAGGGGGCCAGCTTCACCACCTATGCCAGCCAGCGCATCCGCGGCGCGATGATCGACGAACTGCGCAGCCGCGACTGGGTACCGCGCAGCGTGCGCCGCAACGCCCGAGAAATCGACGAGACCCTGCGCCGTCTGGAACAGGAACTCGGCCGGCCGGCGGAAGAGCGGGAGATTGCCGAAGCCCTGTCGCTGAGCATGGAAGAGTACCGCCAGCGCCTGGCTGATACCAACGGTGGGCATCTAATCGGCTACGATGACGTGTTTCTCGATGGTGAAGAGCCGGACGGCGGCCCTGGAGCCCCGAAATCGCCCTTCGACGCCCTGGTCAGCAGCGAGCAGCGCGACCGCCTGGTCGCGGCGATCGAGCGCCTGCCCGAGCGCGAGAAGCTGTTGCTGGGTCTCTATTACCAGGAAGAGCTCAACCTCAAGGAGATCGGTGCGGTACTGGGCGTCAGTGAATCCCGGGTATGCCAGTTGCACAGCCAGGCGGTGGCACGCCTGAGGGGCAAGCTGGCGGCAGCGTAAGGGTCGCCATCAACGCCCGCTTCTGCACACCCTTGCGGGGCGGTGAGTCAGCGGGCAGTTGCCGCAGTAGTCGAGCTCGGGGATCAGGTAGCGAATGCAGCACAGGCGGCGTTGGCGACTGGTAGTGCCGTCCGGCTGGGTGACGTAGCGCACCGGTCGATACAGGGGATTGCGCCTGCCGTCCGTCAGGCATGATCGTTCGAGCAGGTGACGGGCTGGTTCCGTAGCGCCGGGATCGGCGTCGGGATGCTGCTCCAGCTGATTCAGGATGTTTTCGAAGACATTGCCGGCGTTGCTCCAGAAGACCCGGGGCGAGGCGCCGGAGAGCATCGATAGGGCCTCGATGAGCGGGGCCAGGTTGTCATCGAGCAGCGCGATGAAGCGCTGCCCGCCCACCGCACCGGGCAACGATCGACCCGTGTCGCCCAGGCACAGGCGCTCGACCCGGCCGTCATCGGTCAGCAACAGGAACAAGCGCTCGAGCGCCAGGGGCAACTCACGGCGCAGCAGAAGATCGGCAAGCAGCGCCGGCACCAGAACGGCTGCGAAATACCACTTGGACCACTGGCTCGCGACCCCGCGGATGTCCTGCTCGGCATACCCCTTGCCGAACCGCCCCAGCAGCTGCGCCAGTGCGTGAGGATCGAGCAGTTCCGCCGCCGGAATGGCTTCCGACGGCGGCGAGATCGTCATGGCCGGAGGGTCGGCCGCGGCGAAGGGCCCGGTATAGCACTGCGCAAGCGTCTTGGCCGATTCGCGCTGGCTATTGTCCTGGGCCATCTTCGGCATCTCCCCTCGGCTTCAGCGTATTTCAGTAATTCCTCAGAGGGTGTTTACAAAACAGGCGAACGAAGGCAAGACAAGGCGAAATTGAACGAAAAAGCGCAGTTTACGCGGGGTAAATGAGCATTTTGAGGCCAATTTCAACGTTGTATTGCCGAGTGCAGGCATTTTGTAGACACCCTCTCAGTAGTCCATGGACCAGCTCAGGCTATAGGTACGACCACGACCCTGATAGTCGTAGAGATATTCCGGCCCGTAGTAGGGCGAGTAGAACATCGCCGCGCGCTGTCCCCATACGGTGGAATACTCCTTGTTCAGCAGGTTCTGCACGCCGAGGCTCAGCTTGCCGAAGCCCGTCTGCTGGCTCAGCGCCAGATCCAGGGTGGTATAGCCGTCGATCTCGCGATCCTCGTCGTCTTCCAGGTCGAAGGCATGGTTGGCTTGCAGTCGCGCCGAGCGCTCGAAATCCGACCAGCCGACGAAGGCGGTGGCCGAGGAGAGTGAGGCATAGCGCGCGTCACGTTTCTCCCAATCACCTTCTTCGTTCTCCTGCTCGGAGCGCACCAGGTGCAAGGTGCCGCCGGCCTCGAAACCGTTGTCGAAGTAGCGGGTGGCAGCGCCCTCGAAGCCGTAGTCGCGCTTCTTCTGATCAATCACGCTGACGTTCAGATTCTCGTCATTCTCGATGGCCTTGTCGGACCAGGCGTAGTAGATGGCGGCCTGGGTCGACCAGTCGGCGCCGTTGTAGCGCCAGCCGAGTTCCACCTGGTCGGTCTTGATCGCATCGAGCGGGTTCTCGCTGACACTGACCTCCGGGCTCTTGCCGTAATACTTGGCCGGGTCGGGCAGCTCGAAGCCCTGACTGAACTGCAGCCAGTTCTGGTGGCCGTTGCCGAAATCGTAGAGGGCCCCGGCGTTGACCAGGGTGGCATCGTAGTCGTTCTCGCCACCGGGGATGCCCTGGAAGTCATCGATCTCGACGTCCATGTGCTGACGACGCACGCCGGCGGACAGCTTGAGGCCTTCGGTCACCTGCCAGTCGCCCTGGGCGAAACCGGAGATGCCATCGACCTGATAGCCGGGGTAGCGCGGCTCGATGCTGGCTTCTTCCTGCACCAGGCCGCCGCTGGCATCGCTGAGCCCTTTGTCAAAGTACATCTGGCTGGCATCGAAGCGTTCACGATCCACGTCCAGGCCATAGGTCAGATCGATCGTGTCGGTCAATTCGGCGTCGAACAGTGCCTTGGCACCACTCAGGTCGGTGTTCTGCTTGGAGGCGCGAAACTCGCTGCCCTCCGCCACCGGATAGGGGAAGGCCTGGAAGCTGGCTTCCTCCTCGCGATGATAGGCCTGCAGATAGAAGTTCTGTCCCAGCAGGTTCGCATGGTGGTACTGCAGGTTGGCCATCGTGCGGTCTGTCGCCGGGTCGCGGTCGGAGCGATAGCCATTTCTGATCTCGGCATCTTCCAGATTGGGCTCTGCCGCCTCCAGGTTGGGAAAGTAGACGCCGCGATCTCCTTCGTATCCCGAACGATAGAGTTGCGTGGTCAGCTCCAGGGTTTGATCCGCATCCAGATCGAAGGTCAGCTTGCCCAGCACGTCGATGCTGCGATTGTCCTGCAGGTCGGTCTGGGCGAGGTCGGGGAAGATCTCGTCACCGTTGGCATCGTAGTGACGGCCGTTGTCTTCGTAGGCCACGCCGAGATAGGCCCGCAGGCGATCACTGCCACCGCTGACGGATTGGGCGATACGCTTGTCCAGGTCGTCGCTGTCGTTGAAGCCGCTGGTGACACCGGCCTCGGTGCGCCAGTCGGGGCCTCCGGACCGGCTTTTCCTGGTGACGATGTTGATGATGCCGCCGGTGGCGCCGCCGCCGTAGAGGCTGCTGGCGCCGGAAAGCACCTCGACGCGCTCGATGTTGAAGGGATCGATGGAGTCGAACTGCCGCGACAGCCCACGGGAGCTGTTGAGCGATACGCCGTCGATCAGTACCTGGGCGCTGCGCCCGCGCAGGTTCTGGCCATAGTTGGTACGGCCCTGGGGCGCCAGGTCGAGACCGGGCACCAGGCGACCCAGGGCGGTCTTGAGATCCGCGCCGGTATCGATCTGATCCCGCAGCTGCTCCTTGTCGACGACCCACACCGCGCCGGGAATCTGGCTGATCTGCGTCGGGGTCCGCGAACCGACGACCACCATGGTGTCCTGGGTGTCTTGAGCGCTCCCGGCGTCTCGAGCGTCCTGGGCATGCAAGCCCACGCTGGCTGAACTTGCCGCCATGGCCAAACCGACGGTCAGGCGTATCTTCATCCTGTTTGTTCCTTGTTGGTGTTACGAAGTCGGGAAAGGTTTCGGAACAGGATGGTATCAGTGCGGAAATAAATATCAATGATAAATATTCGCATTAATATTGAGGGGCTCAGAACGCTGCGCTTACAGCCTGCGCAGCCCCCACATGAAATAAGCCCCCCCAAGCAGCGACGCGACCAGGCCGGCGGGAATCTCGTCAGGAAACAGCAACTGACGGCCCAGCCAGTCGGCGACGATCATCAACAAGGCGCCGATCAGCGCCGCGCCGATCAGATGGGCGCGGGCCCGGGTGAAGCCCACCAGCCTCGCCATGTGCGGCGCCAGCAGGCCGACGAAGCTCAAGGGGCCGACCACCAGGGTGGCGCAGGCAGTGAGCAGGGCAACCGCCCCCAGCAATACCAGGCGCGATCGCAGGATGCCGACCCCCAGGGCACTGGCGGTGGGCGTGCCCAGGGGCAGCAGGTCGAGCCAGCGGGAGAAGTAGCGGGCGCCCCAGGCCAGCAGGATGGCGAGACCGGCGACGATCAGCGCCGTGGGCAGGTCGACGTAATAGGTCGAGCCTGACATCCAGGCGATGATCTGCTGACCACGCGGATCGCCGCCGGCAAGCACGACGCTTCGGACGGCATCGAACAAGGCGGTAATCGCCACGCCACAGAGCAGCAGCCGCTCGGGGAGAAAGCCGCTGCGCCAGTTGAGCAGGACAAGCACAGCCAGGGTGATCAGTGCCCCCAGGGTGCCGATGCCGATCAGTGTCAGCTGTCCGGCGCCCGGCAGCAGAAAGAGCGCCAGGATCAGCGCGATGGCGGTGCCGCCGCTGATGCCCAGCACCTCGGGACTGGCCATGGGGTTGCCGGTGATGCGCTGGATCAGCGTACCGGCCAGGGCCAGCATGACCCCCGCGCCGCCGGCGGCGAGCATGCGCGGCAGGCGCCACTCCAGCGGCGTATTGTTGCCAAAAGGCGAAAGCCAGTGCCAGCCGTCACTCGCCTGGCCGAGATGGAGCGCAACGATCATGGCCAGCGGCAGCGCCAAGGCCAGGCCGGCGGCCAGACGTCGCCCCGCGGGCCGGGTTCGGCCGATGCCGGTCGTCGGCCGGGAGCCTCCCAGCTTGAGTCGAGGGATCAGCCACAGCAGAAGCGGCGCACCCAGGGCAGCGGTGGTCGCGCCAGTGGGAATCAATGTCGGCAGGGCCGAGGAGAAGCGCTGCAACAGCAGGTCGGTGGCGGTGAGCAGCAGCGCACCGAGCAGCGTGGCCCAGAGCAGCCGCTCACCCAGTCGCCGGGCGCCCAGCAGGCGCACGATGGCGGGGGCGGCGAGTCCGATGAAACCGATCACCCCGACCACGCTGACCACGCAGGCGGTGACGAATACCGCGAGCGCGAGGCTTGCCAGGCGCAGGTACTTGAGGGACACGCCCAACCCGCGGGCCTGGTCATCATCGAGTTCGAGCACCGCCAGCGGCTTGAGCAGCAGCACGGCGAGCAATGCGCCCAATGCCAGACGCGGCCCCAGGAACATGACCCCGTCCCAGTTGTTCTGAGCGAGCGAGCCGGCGCCCCAGATCAGCAGCCCCTTGAGCTCTTCCTGGTGAAACAGCAGCAGCACCGTACCCAGCGCCCCGCAGTAAAGGTTGATCACCAGGCCCGCGAGTACCACGATCATCGGTGCGAGCCCACGCCGCCAGGCGAGGAGGAATACCAGTCCCATGGCCAGCCCGCCCCCGAGCAGCGCAACCCATTCGCGACCGTAGGCCAGCAGGCCGGGGGCCAGCAGTGTCGTGGCCAGCAGCGCCAGGTTGGCGCCGCTGGCCACGCCCAGGGTCGTAGGTGCCGCCAGCGGGTTGCGCAGCACCTGTTGCATCAGCACCCCCGCCAGGGCCAGGCCGCCGCCGGCGAGCAAGGCGATGCTCAGCCTTGGCCACCAACTGTAGTGAGCCACCAGCTGCTCGATATCACCTTCCGACGGTGCGAATAGCGCGCTCAGAGCATCGACGAAAGCAGGCTGGCTATCCAGTGCCAACCAGACGAGCACCAGTGTGAACAAGCCCAGCACTCCGCAGGCTCGCCCTGGATTCAGGCGGGAGGTCAGATCAGTCATCGGCAATGCCCTCGCCATGAAGGCCGCCGGACGACGCCACGCGCTCCTCCGTCAGCGCCGCGACCAACGTCTCGGCAAAGCGTCGTGCGGAGGGCAGAGCACCGAAGCTCCAGACCGGCGGCAGATAGGTCACCCGCTGCTGACGAACGGCACGCAGGCTCCGCCAGAGGCCGTTTTCGTCCAGTTGCTCCCGTACCCCCACGGGCAGGGGCTCGATGACCACCAGTCGCGCATCGAGTGTCGCCAGGGCTTCCAGTCCGACCAGCGAGAAACCCCAGCGGTTGGTGGTGCCCTGCCAGGCGTTGACGAGTCCCAGGTGCTCCAGCACCGCCTGATAGAGGCTGTTCGCGCCGAACACGCGAACATGGCGTGCGTCCATGAACTGCACCAGCAGCAGGGGTGATGTGGATGCCGGCAGGTGCCTTCGTACCCGCGCCAGAGCGGTCTCGGTGCGCTCTATCAGCCGTTCGCCGGCCTCGGGGCGGTCGACCAGGGCAGCCACCTCGCGAGTCGCCTCGACCAGCCCCGACCAGCGCTCGCCATCCGTCATGTAGATGCCGATCGAGGTGACCGGAGCAATCCTCGACAGTCGAGGCTCGAGGGCGGCGAACATGGGGGTGATCAGGATACGGTCGGGGTCGAGGCTTGCCAGCAGTTCCAGGTTGGGCTGGCTACGCAGGCCGAGATCGGCCACGCTGTCCGGCAACGCGGGCGAGCCCACCCAGTCGTGATAGGCCTCTACCTGAGCCACGCCCTGGGGAGTGACCTCCAGGGCCATCAATGTCTCGGCCAGTGTCCAGTCGAGGGTGGCTACCTCGGTGGCGGCGCGCAGGGGCGAGGCAAGCACCAGCAGCACGGCGATGATCGTTACCGACAGCCAGCCTCTCAGCGACGGCGTGGGCAGGTGTTTGCGCCGGCGAGGCGGATGAGTTCTGAAATGCATATAGGATGGCGATCGGTGGAATGACGGAGTCAGTGGATCACGGCGATGGAGTGCTCGCCCCCGGGATGCGTCATTACCTGCATGGGGATGCCGTAGATGGCTTCCAGCGTGGTGGAGTCCATCAGTTCGCCGGGTGGACCCTGGGCCAGTAGCCGACCGCCATGCAGGGCAACCAGGTGATCGCAGTAGCGGGCCGCCATGTTGACGTCGTGCAGCACGATGATCACGCCCAGTCCCAGCTCGCGACAGAGTTTGCGGACCAGCGCCAGCACGTCGACCTGGTGGGCGATGTCCAGCGCCGCCAGGGGCTCGTCGAGGAGCAGGAAGCGACTGCCCTGGGCCAGCAGCATGGCCAGCCAGACGCGCTGGCGTTCGCCGCCGGAAAGGGTATCGACCAGACGCTCGGCGAAGGCCTCGGTATGAGTCAGGGCGATGGCACGCTCGATCTGGGCATGGTCCTCGCTGCCCAGGCGCCCCAGCAGGCCATGCCACGGGTAGCGGCCGAAGCCGATCAGTTCACGGGCGGTAAGGGTGTCTGCAGCGGGCAGGTGCTGCGCCAGGTAGGCCACCTGGCGAGCAAACTCGCGACTTCCCCAATTCGCGAGAGGGCGACCATCGAGACGGATCTCGCCGTGACTGACGGGTTGTTGACGAGCGAGCAGCTTGAGCAGGGTCGACTTGCCGGAACCATTATGGCCGATTAGCCCGTAGACCCGGCCCTCGACGAACTCGAGGTCGACGGGGCGCAACAGGCACTTGTCGCCGATCAGGAAGCTGGCGGTATCGACTTCGAACATGCAGAACTCCTAACAGTGGGTACCACTACCTCAAGCGAAATTCCAGACGCTGGCGGGCGCGTCGGGTCTCGCCGGTCGACTCGAACCGCCATTTCGCTATTGCCTGCTTGGCAGCCCGGGCAAAGACGTTGCGCGGCTGGGCCTCGGTCACCTGGATGGAAGAGCGATCGACACTCCCATCGGGTCGAATCAGGAAGGTCAGAACCACATGACCTTCTATGTTTCGCCGCTGGGCCCGGGCCGGGTATTCCGGCGGCACCTGGCTGACCGGCGTTGCCTGGCCCACGTCCCGAGGCGCCGGGTCCGACTGGCTACCGCCGCTGGAGGACGGAGCACTGTTTGCCAGCGCATCATAGGCCGATGGCGCTGCCTCGGGGCTCGCCCGGGGGGAGGGAGGCTCTCGGGCCGGTTCGGGCTCGGGCTCAGGCTCGGGCTCGGGCGGGGGCTGCGGTGTCGGCGAGGGTGCTGGTTCCGGTTTCGGTGCGGGTTCTGGCTCCGGTGCAGGTTCCGGTGTGGGCTCGGGTGGCGTCTGCTCGGGCACGCTCAGTTCGGCATCGGGTGCCGGCGCGGGTTCCGGTGTCGAAAGCCTCGGCGGTGTCTGGAGGGGCGGCGCCGGCAGCGGCGCTGTCGAGGGGGCGCTGGGGGCCGCTGCCGGGGCCGCTGTCTGGGGCATATCGCTGACGCCAAGTGGCATGGCCATTTCCCGTATCTCGACCGGCGCTTCCGGCGGCACCACCAGCATTGCCAGCAACCAGAAGAGTCCCAGTGCCAGGGTCACGCCGCCCAGGAGCGATAGCGGTGCTCGAATCACGATCCACTCCGGGTAGCGGCCACGGCGATGTCCTCCACGCCAGCCTCGCGCAGCCGGTCCATCACCTCGATCAGCAGGCCCGTGGTCGAGGCACGATCCGCCTGGATCACCACACCGCCATCGTCGCTGACCAGCTCGGCCACCTCGGCACCCACGCGGTGGGCATCCACCGGCTGGCCATCGACCCACACGGCACCCTCGGGCGTCAGGGCCACCATGACCTGGGCGTCCGGTCGCGGGCTGGCGGCGCTCGACTCGGGACGTTCGATCTCCACGCCGCTCTCCTTGATGAAGCTGGTGGTGACGATGAAGAAGATCAGCATGATGAAGACCACATCCAGCATGGGGGTCAGGTTGACCTCGCTGGTTTCGTCGCTGTTGGCCTGCAGACGGCGTCTACGCATGGGGAACCTCCGAGATGCGTGCCATGCGATCGTGCAACCGCTGGTCCTCGCGCCGGATGACGTGTTCCAGCCGGCTGGTGAACAAGAGTCCTGCCACCGCCACGGCCATGCCGGCCAGGGTGGGCAGTGTCGCCCTGGCCACGCCATCGGCCATCGCCCTGGCCTGGCTGGTCTCGCTGACGGCCAGGCCGTCGAAGACGGCGATCATCCCGGTCACGGTGCCCAGCAGGCCGAGCAGGGGGCAGAGCGCAACCAGCAGCTTCATCCAGGGCAGGGGGCGGCGCAGTCGGGCGATCAGCTCCCGGGTCCATGTCTCGCGCAAGGTCAGGGCGCTCCAGCTCAAGTGATCTTCCCGTTTCAGCCAGCACTGCACCAATGCATGGCGCTGTCGACGCCAGGCCACGCGGAAGTACCACCAGCGTTCCAGTGCCAACGAGAACAGCACGATGGCCACGCCGGCGATGGCCACCAGCACCGCACCGCCTGCCTCGAACAATCGGGGAAGCGGCTCGAGCCAGACCAGGGGAGCCTCAAGCCAGGGACGAGGCATGTTGAACCTCATGGCGAGTGTCGTGGGACGGGCGCGTCTCGAGATGCTCGGCCAGGAAGGCGCTCGCCTGACCCTCCAGCACCCCGGTGAGCCCACGGCTACGGCTGGCGAGGGCAGTGTGCGCGAACAGCAAAGGCACCGCGGTGATCAGGCCCAGCACCGTGGTGACCAGTGCCTGGCTGATGCCGCCGGCCATCAATTGAGGATCGCCGGTGCCGAACACCGTGATTGCCTGGAAGGTGACGATCATGCCGGTCACCGTGCCCAAGAGCCCCAGCAGGGGCGCGACGGCAGCCAGCAGCTTGACCAGTGGCTGGCCACGCTCGAGCCGCGGATACTCGGCGAGCAGCGCTTCATCGAGCCGGGCTTCCAGCGCTTCGGGCGCGAGCCCGGGATGCAGTGCCTGGAACTTGCCGAGCACGCGACCCAGCGGGTTGTCCCGCCGCAATCGATCCAGTTGCCCGAGCTGGCGCCGCAGGCGCAGGGTGACGATCAGCAGATAGAGGTATTGAACGAGCGCCACCAGCAGGCCCAGCCCACCCAGGGCCACCACCACGTAGCCCACGGCGCCGCCCTGGTGGAACCGATCGAGCAGCGACGGCTGCTGGGCCATGGCATCGATCAATGTTCCCCGGGTCGGGTCGAGCGTCAGCGCTCCCTGCTCGCCACGGGCGAAGGCGCTCAGGGCTTGCTGCGCCTTGTCGGGCGTGTGCCCGATCATCGCCGGAGGCATGTCGCCACTTTCCTGGCGTAGCCAGTGGCCGTCGCTGAACGCCATCATGTCGCCCAGACGTATCAGTTCCCGATTCGTCACCTCGCCGCCGACGCCGGCCACCGGAACGCTGAGACGGGAGATGCGTCCGGATTCGCGGGTCAGGGCCATCAGCGTGTCGGCCACCGTTTCCAGGCGTTGCGGGGTCAGTGGTTCTTGCGCATCGGCTCTCTCGGGGAGGCCGAGATCGCCCAGGGTCAGCCAGCTATCGGCCAGGTCATCACGCAACGTCCCGATGTGTTCCTCGAGCACGCCTGTCACTGCATCCAGATCCTCGCTTCGCTGCGCTTCCTGGCGGGTCGCAAGCTCCTCGAGACGGCTGCGCTGGTCGGCATGGCGCTCCTCCAGGTTCTCGCGCCGGTCACGGGCGTCGGAAAGGCGCTGGCGGGCTGATTCGAGGGCGGCGTTCAGGGCTTCGGGATCGTCGGCAAGCGTGGCCAGGCGCACCACGTCCTTCGCGGCGGTGGCTTCGCGTTCGGCGCCGAAGGAGGGCGCCGGCTCGACCGATTGGGCGAAAGCGAGCGGAGACGCAAGCCAAAGCGCGGCCAGGCACCCGCGCAGGAGAAGGTGTCTTCCTATCATGGGGATTCCTCGTCGCCGTCGGCATCCGTCAGCGGTTGAGAAACAGGGAGTGTCAGCAGTTCGGGGGCACGCTGTTCCTGGGCGATGCGCAGACCACGCTGCACGTCGCGGCGTGCATCCTCGCCCAGGGGTTGCCATTCGGCCTGGGTATCTCGCCATACACCCCCCTGGCGACCGTCCGGGGTCAGGTAGTAGAGCCCGACCCGGCCCAGGCGCAGGAAATCGACCTCGCGGTTCTCGTCGAGCATGCCGCGCCAGGCGTCGAGTTCGCGTCCGTACTCCAGCTCGGCGCGCCACGCCGAGAGGATGCGATCCAGCCGTTCGGCCTTGTCGAGCTCGGGGTTCACCAGCATCTGCTCGAGACTGGCGACCCGGGCCTGGCGTTCCTCACGCAGGAACGGCATGTCCCCGGCGACCCAGGTATCCAGACGATTCACCATGTCGCGTAACAGGGGAGGCAGGGTCTCGTCGGTCACGCTTTCGGCGGCGAGAGTGGTCTTTCGTCGCTCGAGCAGGTCGGCCTGATGCCGGACCATGCGTTCCAGTTCGTCGTTGTAGGCGCTCAGCCGTCGTGCGTTGCCCTCGAGCCGGCGCAGTTCGGCCAGCGATTCGCGGGTCTCGTCGTCGGCGGCATCGAGCCTGGCCTGTTGTTCGGCGTGGCTGGGCCGCGACTGTCCCGAGGCCTCGCCTGACGCTTCCTGAGCGTGAGCGCCGTTCATGATCAACCATCCGAGCATGATGCCGAGAAGGCCGCGAAAGCGAATCCTTTCCACGCTGGGTCTCCCGTAGCGGTGTGGTCGAAAAGGAGCTCACCATGCCACCGATGCAAACAATTATCAATAACGGAGTGGTGCTCATGCCTCGGGAGCAAGGCTTGGCAGTTTTACTCGGGACATAAAAAAACGCAGCCCGCGTGCGGGCTGCGTGTCTGGGGTCGTTCACGCCCTGGGCATCATGCCTGGCGGCTGCGCTGCGGCCGGCGCCGGCGAGCGCGATCGACCTTGTCGCCATCCTGTCGAGTCGATGTGTTGCGCGAACGGGCGTCGGGGCGATTCCTCGCAGCGTTTCCACCATTGCCGCGATTGCTGCCGCGCTTGCCTCCCCGGCCATTCTCGATGGGTTCGGGCTTGGCGTTGGGGTCGGGTTCGAAGCCGGGCTCGACGTGCTTTGGCAAGTCGCGCTTGATCATGCGTTCGATGTTGCGCAAGAGAGCATGTTCATCGACACAGACCAGCGAGACCGCCTGACCTTCGCTGCCGGCGCGTCCGGTACGACCGATGCGGTGCACGTAGTCCTCGGCCACGTTGGGCAGCTCGAAATTGACCACATGGGGCAGTTCGCTGATATCCAGCCCACGCGCCGCGATATCCGTCGCCACCAGCACCTGCAGGCTGCCATCCTTGAATGCCGAGAGGGCACGGGTACGCGCCGACTGGCTCTTGTTGCCATGAATCGCCATGGCCGGGATGTCCTGCTTGCCGAGCTGCTCGGCGAGACGGTTGGCGCCGTGCTTGGTGCGGGTGAAGACCAGTACCTGATACCACTGGTGCCGCTTGATCAGGTGGGCCAGCAAGTCACGCTTCTTCTCGCGGTCGACCCGGTAGATCGCCTGGTCGACGCTCTCGGCGGTGGTGTTGCGCCGAGCGACCTCGATGAGGGTAGGGCGATCCAGCAGTTTGTTCGCCAGCTGCTGGATCTCGTCGGAGAACGTCGCCGAGAACAGCAGGTTCTGGCGCTTCTCGGGGAGAAGCCGCAGCAGTTTCTTGATGTCGTGGATGAAGCCCATGTCGAGCATGCGGTCGGCTTCGTCGAGCACCAGCGTCTCGACCCTGGAGAGATCCACGTGGCGCTGCTGATGCAGATCGAGCAGTCGTCCGGGTGTGGCGACGAGGATATCCAGGCCGGGACGAATGGCATCGACTTGCGGCTGTTGACCCACGCCACCGAAGATCACGTGGGAGCGCAGCTTGAGATGGCGACCATAGCCGGCGACATTGTCGCCGACCTGAGCCGCCAGCTCGCGAGTCGGCGTCAGCACCAGGGCGCGAATCTGTTTCGGTTGCGGTCGTGGGCCCTCGGCCAGGCGTTGCAGCAGGGGCAGGGTGAAGCCGGCGGTCTTGCCGGTGCCGGTCTGGGCGCTGGCCAGCAGGTCGCCGCCCTTGAGCACGGCAGGGATCGCCTGGCGCTGGATCGGGGTCGGGGTGGTATAGCCCTGTTCTTCGACCGCACGCAACAGTTCGGCGCGCAGGCCAAGTTCGGAAAAGCTCATGCAAACTCCGGGTCAAACGCACTCGCCGCTCGCCATGACAAGGCGTGCGTCCCGGGCCAATGCGTGAAAATTGGAAAACGACGGAAAGGAGCGCGACAGAGGGACTAAAAGCCGCGCGACTCATGATGACAGAAAAAGGCGCTCGATGCACTGGTCGGCGCAGATGCCCGCTGGTGCTCAGCGCTTGGCCTGGATCGCCGCGGCGATATTGCTGGCCACCTTGTCCCAGCTGCGTCCCAGTGCCCGGACCAGCGCGGGGTAGCCGTCGCTGTCCAGCGCCTCGGTGACACCGAAGGATTCGAATGCCAGCAATTCCCCCTCGGCGTCATGCAACTGCCAGCGGCCGCTGGCCACGGCCACCCCGTCGTAACGTCCCTGGAACTCATCGACGTTGACCCTCAGGTGCAGGGCGTCGGCGCTGGTGCCGCCGCCGAGCACACGGGTGTCGGGAAGTCGGTTGGCGAGGCGCTGGCGCAGGCCGCGGTCGAGCTGACGGTTCAGCGCCTCGGCCCAGAGATGCGAGCTGGCCTCGCGAAGACGGATGTCATCGCTTTGCAGGATGATGCCCTGACTTTCCAGGAAGCTTGCCAGCTCCACGCTGTCCACGATCAGGGTATGCTGCGGCGACGTCTCGCTCGTCTCGACGCGCCTGGCGTCGGCGTCGAGGCTCCCGGCTGGCAGGGTGTAGCGCTCGGTCGAGGACGAGCCGGTGGCACAGCCCGCCAGCCATAGCACCAGTGCCGGCGCGAGCAATAGGCGTATCGGTCTCATGGGTCCTCCCTGGCAGTGGGTCCGAAAATACGCGAAGGTCCTCATCGATCGGGTGCCCGGGGTATGGGATCGGGCCCACCGCTACGATCGAAGATCAGGGCATTGGGCTGATCGCGAAGCGTCTCGGCAACCGGTTGCAGGTCTCGGACCAGTTTTTCCATGCTCTGCAGGGTCTTCGTCAATTCCTTGTAGACCGGCGAGTCGGGGGACAAGCCTTTCATAGTCTGGCGCAACTCGCGCAGGGATGCATTGAGGTTGGCCGGAATCTCCCGGGTCTTGGGGTCCTCGAGCAACGACCTGAACGATTCGGTGGCCGCACGTACTTCCTCGAATGTCTTCTCGGTGGTGGCCAGGTTGCGATCGAGCTTGCCCAGGATCGGCTCGATCTCCAGCGCGTTGAGCTTGTCGAGCAGATTGGAGACCTTCTGCTCGATCTGCGCGAAGCCACCGGAGGTCGTGGGAAACACCGGCTTGCCGTCGAAGGTTTCCGGCTGATAGTCCGCCACCTCTTCCTGGAAATTGAGGTCGACGAACAGCGCCCCTGTCAGCAGGTTGCCCGCCTTCAGGGTCGCTCGCATGCCGAAGCCGAACATGCGGTCGAAGCGTGCGCGCCACTCGTCCAGATCGATCTCTTCTTCCTTGTCGATCAGGCGCTGAGGTTCGATGCGAATCAGTACCGGGATGGCGAAGCGCTGGCGCGTCTCGGGTTGGGGAGCGCTGAAGTGCCAGGGTACGTTGGTCACGGTGCCTACCCGCACGCCGCGGTACTCCACCGGCGATCCCTTGGCCAGGCCGCGTACCGTGTCATCCACCAGCAGCACGTATTCCAGGTTGCGGGTGAAGGTGCCCTGCACGGCACTCTCTTCGTTGGGGAACAGCTCGTAGGTATCGCCGGCACTCGCCTTGGCACCCATGGGCAGGTCCTTGGGAACGGCGAAGGTCACACCGCCGCCGATCAGGGTCTCGATCGACTCGATGTTGACTCGAAAGCCTTCGGAATCCAGACCCAGGTCGATGCCCGAGGCGGTCCAGAAACGGGTGCTCTCGGTAATCAGATCGTCGTAGGGGGACTCGATGAACAGGCGATGATCCATCTGTCGCTCCTCGGGGTCGAACTCGGCATCCTCGACGCGCCCCACGGTCAGGCCCTGGTAGGTGACCGGGTCGCCCACCCGCAGCGAGCTGCCGATCTCGCTTATCAGGTTGATACGGATGCCTTCCGCGCCGGGGGGCGCCACCGGCGGATGTTCGAGCACCTTGAAGCGATACTGGCTCTCCTCGCTGTCGCCGGGCTGCAACTGGATGTAGGCCCCCGAAAGCACGGTGTTCAGGCCGCTGATGCCTTCACGACCGATGCGCGGCTTGACCACCCAGAAACGGCTTTCCTCGTTGAGCATGCGGTCCACGTCCTGGCTCATGCGCGCGGTGACCAGCGTATGGGTGAGATCCTCGGAGAGCTTCACGCTCTCGACGCGGCCCACCTGGACGTTGCGGGTCTTGATGAGGGTCTTGCCCGCCTCGATGCCCTCGGCGTTGGGCATCTCGAGAATGACCTCGGGACCCCGGCGCGAATAGTTGTCGTAGACCAGCCAGAGCCCGATCACCACCGCCACCAGGGGAACGATCCAGATGGGCGATAGGCGAGACTGTCTGCCGCGCTTGGCGCGATGCGCTTCAGGCATGGGAGAGTTCCTTGGCGGTCGAGGACGGTTGCCACAGCAGGCGTGGGTCGAAGGTGATGGCGGCCAGCATGGTCAGGATCACCACGCTGGCGAACGCCAGGGCCGCCGGCCCGGGGGTGATCGACATCAGCGCCTCGGCGCGGATCAGGGCAACGAGAATCGAGACGACGAAGATGTCGACCATCGACCAGCGACCGATGAATTCGGTCAGTCGATAGAGTCGGGTGCGCGTGTCGGGATGATGCCCGGTGCCCCGCCTGGCGATGATGCATAGCCAGGAAAGGGCGACGAGCTTGCCTACCGGCACCAGGATGCTGGCGATGAAGATCACCATGGCCACGGGGATGGAGCCTGCCTCCCAAAGTTCGATCACGCCGCCGATAATGGTCGAAGGGTCACTGTCGCCCAGATAGGTGGTGGTCATGATCGGGTAAAGATTGGCCGGTATGTACAACAGTGCCGCGGCGAACAGCAGAGCCCAGGTCCGCTGCAGGCTGTGCGGCAGGCGGTCGTGCAACGGTTCGCCGCAACGTCGGCAATGACCACGCCCCCGCGCGTCGATGCGATTGACCAGGCCGCAGGTCGGGCACCCGCTCAACCCCTGCTGCGCCGCAGGGGCGCCGGTCCTGCTGCCTTCCGGGGCCAGGGGTTCGCCGGCGAGAGAGAACCACATCCAGTCGGTGTCGAGGGATTGGGTCGTCAGCAACAGCAGTAGCGCAAAGGCACAGAAGGCCCAGAATGCAATGCCCAGGGAAACCTCCGCCAGACTGGCCACCTTGATCAGGCTCACCAGGGCGCCAATGACGAAGACGTCGGCCATCATCCAGGGGTGCATGTGTGACAGGGCGCGGGCGATGCCCCGGCTGGCGGGAAGGGGGGCGCGCTGCAGCAGACCGAAGTTCAGCCACACCACCCCCAGAAGATAGAGCGCCGGAAGCACGGCGATGGTCAATATCTCGCAGATGGCCACCAGCAATTCGTCGAAACCGATCAGGCTGGTCGCGGTGTCGAGCAGTTCGATACGGTTGCTGACGCCGCTGATCTCGAAACTGACGAACTCGAAGGACGCGGCGATGGCCAGGGCAATCAAGGTGGCGATGGCCAGGGCCAGGCTGCGCTCCGCGGGATGATGGTGGCGTTGTGCCAGCACATGGCCGCAGCGCGGACAGCGAGCGCTCTCGCCGGGCGACAGCGCCGGCAGCGCCGAGACCCAGTCGCACTCGTGACAGGCGCGCAGGCGCCGTCGTGTGCCCGGAGTCTGCACGCCGCGGGGGCGCGCTGTCGATTCCCGCTCTGCCGACATCGGCGTCGGCGTCACACTCTCGCTCACCGGTTGGCGTGTCCTTGTCTCAGAGCCGTCATTGGGTGGTGCCTGGTCAGTGTAACCTCAATGGGAGGCGGTTCGAACAGCGTTCTGTACGATGCCCCCTGTCCCGGGCGGCCATCCAGGCGTCGCGGCCCCGAGACAAGCACATGCCGGCTGGCGTGTCTGCGTCGAGTCGGGCATGATTCGCGGGCGCGCCGATCGAGGCGCCCGACACCGCAATCGCCTACCGTCAACAAGGAGATGGACACGTGCTATTAGCCACCGCCGCTATCGTGGCAGGCTTGATTCTGCTGGTCTGGAGTGCCGACAAGTTCGTCGATGGTGCCGCCGTGACGGCGCGCCACCTGGGGGTGTCGACCCTGCT
Source organism: Modicisalibacter ilicicola DSM 19980 (assembly GCF_900128925.1). Lineage (GTDB taxonomy): Bacteria > Pseudomonadota > Gammaproteobacteria > Pseudomonadales > Halomonadaceae > Modicisalibacter > Modicisalibacter ilicicola. Next base: position 62,327 of record NZ_FQUJ01000014.1, on the reverse strand, counting down.
CATCGGCATGCTGGTGATCGGTTTCGGCACCTCGGCACCCGAACTCATGGTGTCGGCCCTGGCCGCCGGTCAGGGCAACCCGGGATTGGCATTGGGCAACGGTTACGGCTCCAACATCGCCAACATCGGCCTCATCCTGGGGGCCGTGGCATTGCTCAGCCCGCTGACGGTGCATTCCCAGGTCGTCAAGCAGGAGTTGCCGCTGCTGTGTCTGGTGACGCTGTTTTCCGCCTGGCTGTTGCTCGACGGCGATATCGCCCGGCTGGATGCTGGCCTGCTGTTGCTGCTCCTGGCGGTGGTTCTCGGCTTGAGCATCTGGCGTGCCAGCGGCAACGGCGATGACGCCCTGGGCCTGAACAGCGCCGAGAGCATCGCCGAGGAGACCATGACGTTCAAGGCCAGCGTGACCTGGACGCTGGTGGGACTGATCGTGCTGATCGCCAGTTCGAGACTGCTGGTGTGGGGAGCCGTTTATATCGCCGAGGCGTTCGGGGTCAGCGATCTGATCATCGGCCTGACGGTGGTCGCCATCGGGACCTCGTTGCCCGAACTCGCCTCGTCGATCAGTGCCCTTCGCAAGAACGAGCACGACCTGGTGCTGGGCAACGTCGTGGGCTCCAATCTCTTCAATACGCTGGGTGTCGTCGGCCTGGCGGGGGTGATCGCGCCGATCGACGCGGGCAGCGAAGTGCTTTCCCGGGATTGGGTCGTCATGGCAGGCATGACCCTGGCCATGGCTGTGTTCGCCATCGGCTGGCGGGGCCAGGGACGCATCAACCGTTTCGAGGGGGGGGCGCTGTTGGCGGTATACATCGCGTATACGAGCTATCTGGTCTATACCATAGTGCAGATTAGGGCTGGCTGAAGTTCGACTGCTTCTTCCGGTGTGATGCGCTGACGACCGGGAGGGTCGTCCTGCGGCAACACGACACACCGGGAGCACGGCGTATTTTTTCGCACTCGGTGTCACACCCTTGGCATGCATGTTTCGTGCACCCCTGATGTCTAGGATGGTCTCAAGGAGTCGCCATGGAACTGGATCCCCTGTTTCTCTCGCGTATACAGTTCGCCTTCGTCGTCGCGTTTCACGCGATATTTCCCGTGTTCACCATCGGCCTGGCCTCCTACCTGGCGCTGCTGTATGGCCTGTTCGTCAAGACGGGCAACACGGCCTGGGAGCGCCTGGCGGAGTTCTGGGCCAAGGTCTTTGCCGTGGTATTCGGCATGGGGGTGGTCTCGGGCATCGTCATGTCGTTCCAGTTCGGCACCAACTGGAGCAACTTCTCCCAGGCGACGGCCAACTTCCTCGGCCCGATGCTCAGTTACGAGGTGCTCACCGCCTTCTTCCTGGAGGCAGGGTTTCTCGGCGTACTGCTGTTCGGGCGCGGCCGCGTGTCGCCGGCGGTCCATCTGTTCGCCGCCATCATGGTGGCGGTGGGAACCTTCATCTCGTCGTTCTGGATTCTCTCCACCAACAGCTGGATGCACACCCCGGCCGGGGTCGAGCTGCGCGATGGCACCTTCCACGTCACTTCCTGGCTGGAAGCGATCTTCAATCCCTCCTTCCCGTACCGCTTCCTGCACATGGGGCTGGCGTCCTTTTTGGCCGGTGGCTTCGTGGTGGCCGGGGTGAGCGCCTGGTATCTGCTGCGCGGGCACGAGATCGAGGCCAATCGCAAGGCCTTGTCGATGTCGCTGTGGATGTTGCTGATCGCCGCGCCGGCTCAGGCGGTGGTGGGGGACTTCCATGGCGTCAACACCCTGGAGCACCAGCCGGCCAAGATCGCTGCCATCGAGGCCATCTGGGAAACCGAGAGGGGCGCCCCCCTGGCGCTGTTCGCCATCCCCGACCAGGAGAATCAGACCAATCACTTCGAGGTCAGCATTCCCAAGCTGGCGAGCCTGATCCTGACCCACGACCCCAACGGGGAAATCATGGGCCTCAAGGAGGTGCCGCGGGACGAGCAACCCCCGGTCTGGTTCACCTTCTTCGGCTTTCGCATCATGGTGGGGCTGGGGTTCCTGATGATCGCCTTCGCCGTGGCGGGGCTGGTACTGCGTCGCGGTGGCCGGATCTATACCAGCCGCTACTTTCTCCAGGGTTTGCGCCTGATGAGCGTGGCGCCCTTCGTCGCCGTGCTGGCCGGCTGGATCGTCACCGAGACCGGGCGCGCGCCCTGGGTGGTCTACGGCATGATGACCCAGGCCGAGGGCCTCACGCCGTCGCTGACCGGGGGCATGGCGTTGTTCACCCTGATCGGCTACGTGGCGGTGTATGCGGTGGTGTTCGTTTCCGGTGTCTATTACCTCACCCGGGTGATTCGCAAGGGAATGGGGGACGAAGAGCGGGATCTCGACGAGATCGAGCGGCCCATGCGACCGATGTCCGCCTCCCATGTCGCCTTCGACGATGACACCGCAACGGCAAGGAGTTGAGGCATGGAGACCTTCGATCTGTCGGTCATCTGGGCGATCGTCATCGCCTTCAGCATCATCATGTACGTGCTGATGGATGGCTTCATTCTCGGGCTCGGCATCCTGTTTCCCTTCGCGCCGGACGAGGAGGCGCGCGACGTCATGATGAATACCGGCGCGCCGATCTGGGACGGCAACGAGACCTGGCTGGTGCTCGGTGGCGCCGGTTTACTGGGGGCCTTCCCGCTGGTTTACTCGATCCTGCTGCCGGCCCTGTACATCGGCGTCTTTCTGATGCTCGCCGGTCTCATCTTCCGCGGCATCGCCTTCGAGTTCCGCTTCAAGGCAAAGCGTTCGCGCAAGTGGTGGAATGTCGCCTTTGCCGGCGGCTCGATGGTCGTGGCCTTCGCCCAGGGCGCCGTGGTGGGGGCCTATATCCAGGGCTTCGAGACCCAGGACCGGGTCTTCACCGGCGGCGCCCTGGACTGGTTGACGCCCTTCAGCATCATGACCGGTCTGGGCATGATGTGTGGCTTCGCGCTGCTGGGCGCTACTTGGATCATCATGAAGACCGAGGGCCATGTTCAGGAGTGGGCCTACCGCCTGGCGCCCAAGCTGCTGTGGGTGGTGCTGGGTGTGTTCGCGCTGGTCAGCCTGTGGACGCCCTACGTCAATGCCAGCGTGTGGGACCGCTGGTTCAGTCACATCCAGGTGATCTGGGTGCTGCCGGCACTGGCCGTGGCCAGCGCCCTGGTGCTCGTCCTGTCGATTCGGGCCAACCGGGCGCGGCTGCCATTCTTCGCCACCATGAGCATGTTCCTGTTCACCTACCTGGGGCTGCTGGTCAGCCGCTGGCCCTATGTCGTGCCGCCGGACTACACCCTGTGGGACGCGGCGGCGGCGCCGGGGTCGCAGCTCTTCCTGCTGGTCGGCACCCTGATCGTCCTGCCGGTCATCCTGGGCTACACCGGCTGGGCCTACTGGGTGTTCCGGGGGAAGGTTCGTCCCGGCGAGGGTTATCAATGAGGAATCACCGTATAAATGCCTGCACGGACGAATCGCTGCGTTGCGCGGTACTCGAAGATATCGCCTAACCCCATGTTATGTCTCGCCTTCTGTGTGCCGTGCGACGTAGCGACGCCCGCTTCATTCCGTTCGGCAATTTATCCAGCAATTCCCTGAGGCACCGATGCCACCCACGCCTGCGGCAGAGGATGAGTTGACCCCGCGCGCCTGGCTGCACCTTCAGGCACGCGAAATACGTGGCTGGCTGTGGCTGTCATCCGTGCTGGGGGTGCTGGCGGGGCTCATGACCTTGCTGCAGATGGCCCTGCTGGCCTGGGTCGTCAGCCGGTTGATCGATGGCGAGGCACCACCGGGCACCCTGACCACCGCCTTTGGCGCCCTGGCGGGGGTGATCGTCCTGCGCGCCCTCGCTCAATGGGGCCAGGAGAGCGCCGGCGTGGAAGCCAGCTGGCGTGTGCGCCGGCGGGTCAGGGCGATGCTGCTCGATCACTTGGCCGCCCTGGGGCCGACAGGCCTGAGCGATCGCCACCCTGCCGGCCTGGGGGGGCAGCTCGTCGAGCAGGTCGAGGCACTGGATGGCTACTTTGCGCGCTTCCTGCCGCAATTGCGCCTGGTCATGGCACTGCCCCTGGTCCTGCTTGGCGTGGTGCTATGGCTCGACTGGCTGGCAGGGGTTCTGCTGCTGCTCGCGGCGCCGTTGATTCCGCTGTTCATGGCCCTGGTGGGCATGGGGGCCGAGCGACTCAATCGCGAGCAGTTCGTCGCCGTGACGCGGCTGGCGGGCCATTTCCTCGACCGGGTGCGTGGCCTGACGACGCTGCAGTTGTTCAATCGGGCCGAGCGCAGCGTCGAGGAGGTCTTTGTCGCCGCCGACGACTATCGTCGTCGCAGCATGCGCACCCTGCGACTGGCCTTTCTCTCCTCGGCGGTGCTGGAGTTCTTCGCCTCCGTGGCCATCGCCATGATCGCCATCTACATCGGCTTCGGTCTGCTGGGCTACATTCGATTCGGTCCGGCGGACGAGCTGACCCTGTTCAGCGGTCTGCTCATCCTGTTGCTGGCGCCGGAATTCTTCCAGCCCCTGCGTACCCTGGCCCAGCACTATCACGATCGGGCCGCCGCCCTGGGGGCCGCGGACGGTCTGGTAACGCTGCTCAATCGCCCCGTTCCCGATGGCACTGAAAGAGAAGGGTGGCCCATGCCGGGCGCCTTCGATACCCCCGGGGCCCGCATTCGACTGAGCGAGGCGAGCGTGGCGTATCCGGGGCGGGAAGGCGTCCTGGGCCCCTTGAGCCTGGCTCTCGAGCCGGGGCAGTGCCTCGCGGTGGTGGGACCCTCCGGTGCCGGCAAGTCGACGTTGCTGCGACTGCTGGCGGGATTCGCGCACGCCGAGCAGGGCCGGGTGGAGGTCGTACCTGCCGCACCGATCGCCTGGATGGACCAGCGCCCTTGGCTGGTGCAGGGAAGCCTGGCGGACAACCTGCGACTGGCGGCCCCGGAGGCCAGCGACGAACAGCTGGGCGCGGCGCTGTCCCGGGTCGGCCTGGATGGCCTGCTCGCCACGCTGCCCGAAGGCCTGGCGACCCCCCTGGGCGAGCGCGGCCTGGGGGTGTCCGGTGGCCAGGCCCAGCGTCTGGCGCTGGGCCGGGTGTTCCTCTCCGAGGCGCCGCTGGTACTGCTCGACGAACCGACCGCGAACCTCGATGAGGCGAGCGAGGCCCAGATCGTGGCCTCCTTGCGAGACTTGAAGGCCCGGGGGCGCACCCTGGTGGTGGCTACCCATCACCCTGCCTTGATCGCCCTGGCGGATCGCGTGCTGTCGATCGAACGCGGCATGCTCGGTGAGCGCACCGCCCGGAGTCATGATGCAACGCCGTGACGAAACGACACTGAACGACGATTTCCGACCCTGGCTGCGCCAGCTGAGCCATCGCCAGCGGCGCTTGTGGCTGGGGGCGCTGCTGATGGTGTCGACCGTGGCGGCCGCCATCGGCCTGTTGGCACTGTCGGGCTGGTTCATCACCACCACGGCCATTGCCGGCGCCTTGCTTGCCGCCGGCGTCTCGGCCAGCGTCGATATCTATCGGCCTGGCGCCGGGATACGCTTCTTCGCCATCGCACGCACCGTCTCCCGCTATGTCGAGCGCCTGTACAACCATGACACGGTACTGCGCCTGCTCGCCGATCTGCGGGCGAGCCTGTTCGCCGTGCTGACGCGCCTCGATGGTCGCACGCTCGGACGACTGCGCGCCTCGGAGTGGCTCAACCGACTGACCGCGGACATCGACACCCTGGACAGCCTCTATCTGCGTCTGCTGGCCCCGCCGCTGGTGGCACTGCTCGCCATTGCCGGGATCGGGGGGCTGTTGGGCATCCTGGTGCCCGGCATCGGCTTGAGTGTCGGGGGGCTCCTGCTGCTGGTCTGGGCGTGGCTGGTGGTCGGGCAGGCCGGCCTGGGCATGGCGGCGAGCCGGCGCCGGGTCGCCACCCTCGACCGCCTGCGCTCGCGGACCATCGAGCAGATCGAGGGCCTGGCCGAGCTGAGCTGCTATCGCACGCTGTCGGTCCATCGTCGGACGTTGCACGATATCGAGCAGCGACTCTACGACGATCAACGCCGCCTGGGGCGCCGTCAGGCGCTGGGCAGTGCGCTGGCGGGGGCAGGGGTGAGCCTTGCGGCGCTGCTGGCGCTGTGGCTGGGCGCCCATGCCTACATCGAGGGCGAGCTCTCCGGACCCTCGATGGTGCTGATGCCCCTGGCGGTGCTGGCGATGAACGAGGCGCTGGCCGTGCTGCCCGGCGCCTTCACTCATCTGGGCGCGACCCGGGCGTCGGCACGTCGCCTGAATGACCTGGCGGCCAGCCGAGGCAACCTCCCGGAGACCTCGGACGCAACCGTGCCTGCCCCGGGTGCCCTGGAGGTGGCCTTGCAGGGGGTCATCCTGGATTACTCGGTGCCGGGTGCCGGCAACCTCGCGCCGGCCCTCGAGGAGGTGTCGTTCACGCTGCATGCCGGCCAGCGTGTCGCGCTGCTGGGCGCCTCCGGTGCCGGCAAGTCCAGCGTCGCCCAGCTGATCGTCAGGCTGATCGACCCGAGTCGTGGCCAGGTCAGGGTGAATGATCGGGATGTGCGCACCCTGGCCCTCGGGGCGTTGCGTTCACGAGTCGGCTACCTCACCCAGCACACCGAACTGTTCCACGACAGCCTGGCGGCGAACCTGCGTCTCGGTCGTTCTGATGCCACCGACGAGGCACTCTGGCAGGCACTCGAGTTGGTGGACCTGGCCGACTGGGCCCGAGAATTGCCTAGGGGGCTCGAGACCTGGGTCGGCGAATCCGGGCGGCAGCTCTCCGGTGGTCAGGCACGCCGGGTGGCACTGGCAAGGGTGATTCTCGCCGATACGGATCTGGTGATGCTCGATGAACCCTTCTCGGGCGTCGACGAGGCGACCGCCGAACGCATCGCCGCGCGCCTGGACCCCTGGCTAGCGGGGCGCACGGTGCTGTATCTTGCCCATGACGAGGCGCATTTACCCGGCGTGACCCGCCGGTTGTGGCTGCGCGACGGGCGGCTCGCCGACGGTCGCGGCCACTGAACGGCGACAAGCAAGGGAGGCCAGGATGAAAGCGTGGTTGACGACACTGCCCAAGGTCGAACTGCATCTGCATATCGAGGGCTCGCTAGAACCGGAATTGATGTTCGCACTGGCGGCGCGCAACGCTGTCGAACTGCCCTACGCGTCGGTGGAGGAGGTGCGCGCCGCCTACGACTTCAGCGATCTGCAGTCCTTTCTCGACCTCTACTACCAGGGCATGGCGGTGCTGCGCACCGCCGATGACTTCTTCGACCTGGCCATGGACTACTTTCGCCGCGCCCAGGCGGAAGGTGTCGTGCACGTGGAACTCTCCTTCGACCCCCAGGCCCACCTGGCTCGCGGCATCGAACTGGGCGTGCAGTTCGAGGGGCTGACCCGGGCAATGCGCCAGGCCGAGCGCGAATGGGGGCTTTCCACGGCCCTGATCATGAGCTTTCTCCGCGATCGATCGGCAGCCGAGGCCATGGAGGTGCTCGAGCGGGCGAGCCCCTATCTGGAATTGCTCGATGCGGTGGGGCTGGACAGTGCCGAGCAGGGCAATCCGCCCGGCAAGTTTGTCGAGGTGTTCGCCCGGGCCAGGCTGCTGGGGTTGCCGCGGGTGGCGCATGCGGGGGAGGAGGGGCCGCCGGCCTATATCCGCGAGGCGCTGGACCTGCTGGAGGTGTGCCGTATCGATCACGGCGTGCGCTGCCTGGAGGACCCCGAACTGGTGGCCCGGCTGCGTGACGAGCGCGTGCCGCTGACGGTCTGTCCGCTCTCCAACGTGCGCCTCAAGGTGGTCGAGCGCATGCATGACCACCCCCTGCCACGGTTACTCGACGCCGGCCTGGTGCTGACCCTGAATTCCGACGATCCCGCCTATTTCGGCGGAGGCGTGCTGGACAACTACCTGGCCTGCCATGACGCCTTCGGCTGGTCGAAGGAAACCTTCGCGGTGCTGGCGGAAAACGCCATCCAGGCGGCCTTCATGAGCGAGGCCCGCCGCAAGGAGCTGCGCGAACGGCTGAACGCTTGCCGTTGACCGCGAGCCAGGCACTTTTCAGATAATGCCTAGGCGCGTCGATGCTGGCACTTTCCTCCCGCCCAGGTCTCGTAGATCGCGCGATCGTCTCCCAGCATCATCAGGGCGAACAGGCGCTCCCCGAGGCTGTTCGCGCGGGCGGTGCGCCTTGCCAGCAGTGGCGTCGCCCGGGGGTCGAGCACCACGATGTCGGCCTCGGCGCCTTCACGCAGGCTACCGATGTGGGCATCGAGCTGCAGCGCCCGGGCATTACCCAGGGTCAGGTGATAGAAGCCTTGCCAGGCGGTCAGGGGCTGACCGAGCAGTTGACCGACCTGATAGGCGGCCTTGAGGGTGCCGAGCCCGCAGAGATCGGTCCCCGCGCCGACGTCGCTGGCCAGGGAAACGGCGAGCCCGGCCTTGCGACAGGCCAGCCGATCGAACAGCCCGCTGCCCAGGAACAGGTTGGACGTCGGGCAGAAGGCGATATTGGCCCCGGCATCCGCCAGTCGCGCACGAGCGTCCTGGGTCAGGTGAATGCCGTGGGCGAAGGTGCTGCGGGGGCCGACCAGGCCGTGTCGCTCGTAAACGTCCAGGTAGTCGAAGGCCTCGGGAAACAGCTCGGCGACCCAGTCGATCTCGCCACGGTTCTCGGCAAGATGCGTCTGCAGGTACAGGTCGGGGGCATTGCGCAGCAGGCTTCCCGTGGCGTCCAGCTGTCGCCGGGTCGAGGTCGGCGCGAAGCGCGGGGTCAGGCTGTAGCTCAGTCGTCCCTTGCCGTGCCAGTCGCCGATCAGGCGCTCGGTGTCGCGAATACCGCCGAGCGCGGTATCCGTCAGCGCCTCCGGAGCGTTGCGGTCCATCAGCACCTTGCCGGCCAGCATGCGCAGGCCACGCCGGTGGGCCGCGACGAAGAACGATTCCACCGAGACGGGGTGCGAGCTGCAGAACACCTGGGCGGTGGTCGTCCCCGCCCGCAGCAGCTCGTCCAGGAAGGCCTCGGCCACCGGTTCGGCATAGTCGCGTTCGGCGAAGCGGCACTCCTCGGGGAAGGTGTACTCGTTCAGCCAGTCGAGCAGCTGGCGGCCGTAGGCCGCCATGATGTCGAGCTGCACATAGTGCACGTGGCTGTCGATGAACCCCGGCATCATCAGCTTGCCGGCATAGTCCACCACCTCGATGCCCGCCGGCAGACGGGGCGCCAGGCGAGTGTAATCGTCCACCGCGCGGACATGTCCATGATCGAGCCACAGGGCGCCATCCTCGAGATACAGGATGCTGCCGGCCTCGGGCTGGTCCTCGCCGCCCGGGTCTTCCCGGAAGGTGAGCAGCGGGCCACGCAGTACGCGAGTTTCAGTCATCATTCTCTAGAACCCATCCGTTCGTTCTTGAATGCGTCGCGCAATGCCCGGGGCGCGACCCCCCGCTGATCACACCGTTCGACAGCGGGTTTGAAGGTCAGCAACTCGGCCATGACCGCCAGCGCAATCTCGTAGGGATGCTTGCCCCTGGCGCCGGGGATGCCGATGGGACAGCGCACCTGCCCCAGTGCCGCCTCGGCATGGCCGGCATCGCGCAGGCGGCGCTGGAAGCTGGCCCACTTGCTATCCGAGCCGATCAGGCCGATGGAGGCGCAGTCGCCGCGAGCGAGCAGGGCGTCGATCAAGGCGCGGTCTTCGCCGTGGTCGTGGGTCATCACCAGAACGTGGGCTCCCGGCGGCAGTGCCGCAACCGCCGCGGCCGGGTCTGGGCCGGGAAGACATTCGAGGCGTGGCTGGCCTTCCGCCCAGGCCGGGAAGGCGCCCGAGCGGCTGTCGTGCCAGAACACCCGCCAGGGCAGCGGCGTCATCAACGCCACCAGGGCCTGGCCCACATGACCGGCGCCGAACAGGGCGATGGTCATCTCGGCGCCGGCGAAGAGCTCGATCAGCACGTGCACGTAACCGCCACAGCACTGCCCCGAGCGCCCCCCCAGGGCGAAGGCTTCCAGGCGTGGACCGTTTTCCCCGCGACTCAGGGCCTCCCGGGCGCTATCGATCACCTGGTACTCGAAGGTGCCGCCGCCGAGGGTATCGAAGACCTCGTTCGCGGTGATCACCATCTTGGCGCCGGGTTCGCGAGGGGTGGAACCTGCCGTGCCCACCACGCTGGCCAGCGCATGGGGAAGCGCCGCTACCTGATGGCGATGCAGCGCTTCGTGCCAGCTCACGACACCGGGCCGGGCACCGCCAGGCCAGGGCTCCTTACACGGGGTCATCGCTCGTCTCCGGCTGCGTGCTTCCCGCCCGGGTGGAATCACGCAGCGCTTCGGCGACCATCAGCACGCGCTCCGGGGTGGCCGGGGTGTCCAGACGCGGGCAGTGGCGGTAATCGACCAGGCTGGCCAGGGCGTCGCGCAGCGCCGACCACACCGAGATGCCCAGCATCAACGGCGGCTCGCCGACCGCCTTGGAGCGATAGATGCTGGCTTGCGAATTCGGATGGCCTTGCAGCAGTTCGACGTTGAACACCGGCGGCAGATCGCCGAAGGCGGGAATCTTGTAGGTGGAGGGGCCGTCGCTGATCAGCCGCCCCTTGTCGTCCCACTTGAGTTCCTCGCTGGTCAGCCAACCCATGCCCTGGATGAAACCGCCCTCGACCTGGCCCATGTCGATGGCCGGATTCAGCGAGTCGCCGACGTCGTGAAGGATGTCCACCCGGGTCACGCGGTATTCACCGGTGAGGGTGTCGATCATGACCTCGGAGACGGCAGCACCGTGAGCGTAGTAATAGAAGGGTCGGCCCCTGCCGGTGGCGCGATCGTAGTGGATCAGCGGCGTGGAGTAGAACCCCTTGGCAGAGAGCGAGATGCGTCCCAGATAGGCCGCCTGCACCAGTTCGCCCCAGGCGATGCGCCGTTCGCTCTCGCCATGACCGGCGATCAGTTCGCCATCCTCCAGGCGCATGCCCTCGCGATCGAGAGCGTAATGTTCGGCGGCGAAGTCGAACAGCCGCTCACGGACCTGACTGGCGGCGTCCCGAGCGGCCATGCCGTTGAGATCGGCACCGCTGGAGGCGGCGGTGGGCGAGGTGTTGGGCACCTTGTCGGTGCGGGTGGCAGTGATGCGCACCTGCTCGAGATCGAGGCCCAGTTCCCGGGCCGCCACCTGGCAGACCTTGGTATGCAGGCCCTGGCCCATCTCGGTGCCACCGTGGTTGATCATCACGCTGCCATCGGTATAGACGTGCAGCAGCGCGCCGGCCTGGTTGAGGTGCTTGGCGGTGAAGGAGATGCCGAACTTCACCGGGGTCAGGGAGAGCCCCTTCTTGAGGACCGGATTCCGGGCATTGTAGTCGCTGACGTCCCGACGACGCTGCCAGTAGTCGCTGCTCTCTTCCAGGCGTTCGATGATCTCCGCCAGCAGATCGAGCTGTTCCACGGTCTGGCCGTAGTGGGTCACGTCGCGACCGGGGCGGTAGAGGTTGCGCTTGCGTACCGTCAGCGGGTCTTCGCCGACATGGCGGGCGATGTCGTCCATCGCCGCCTCGACGATCATCATGCCCTGGGGGCCGCCGAAGCCGCGAAAGGCGGTATTCGAGGCGGTATGGGTGCGGGCCCGAATGCCGGTCACCCGGGCATCGCCCAGGGAGTAGGCGTTGTCGGCATGGAACATGGCGCGATCGACCACCGCCTCGGAAAGATCCGGGGAGTAGCCGCAATCGCCGATCACGGTGACATCGCCCCCCTGGATCACGCCCCGGCCGTCGAAGCCCAACCGGTAGCGATTGTGGAAGGGGTGGCGCTTGCCGGTGGCGCGGGTGTCCTCGGCCCGGGGCAGGCGCAGGCGCGCGGCGCGGCCGGTGCGCCGGGCGACCAGCGCGGCGATGCAGGCCCAGGGCGAGGCCTGGGTCTCCTTGCCGCCGAAGCCGCCGCCCATGCGCCGGGTCTCCACGGTCACCGCATGAAAGGGCACGTCGAGTACCTCGGCCACCAGCTTCTGGGTTTCGCTGGGGTGCTGGTTGGAGGTGTAGACCACCACACCCTCATCCTCGCTCGGGGTGACCAGGCAGGCCTGGCCCTCGAGGTAGAAGTGTTCCTGACCGCCGACGAACTGCTCGCCTTCGAGCACGTGAGGCGCGTCGTCCAGCGCCCGTTGCCAGTCGCCGCGCTGCTGCACGTGAGTGGGGCGCACGACGTCGCTGGCCTCGGCGGCGGCGAGTGCATCGAGGCTGGCCGGCTGCTCGTCGATCTCGATCACGGCTTCCTTTACCGCCAGGCGCGCGGCCTTGTAACTGGTGGCGGCAACGGCGAACAGGGTCTGGCCGACGTAACTGATCTCGTCGTCGACGAACAGCGGGTCGCCGGGAAACACCGGGCCGATGTCGGTGTGGCCGGGCACGTCGACGATGGTGATTGCGTCCACCACCCCCGGGGCACGCTTGACCCTTTCCAGATCGAGACGGGTCAATCGGCCGTGGGCCACCGGAGAGAGGCCCAGGGCGACATGCAGGGCATCGCCCGGGGCGGGGATATCATCGATATAGGCGGCGCGGCCGGTCACGTGCTTGATGGCACTTTCGTGGGCGCGAGCATGACGACGATTTTCATCCCGATTCGCCTCGGCCGTCGTGTCTCGGGCCAGGGGGCCATCGCCCTTGTTGGCATCCTGTTGTTCGCGACGTGCCTTGGCGGAGTCTCGGGAAATATCAGTGAGCGTACGCATCGAGACACACCTCCGCGTGGGGTTCGTGGTCGGTATCCAGGCATAGTCGCAGGCGTTCAAGCAGATTGCCGGCGGCCAGCAGGCGGTATTCGCGGGAGCCGCGCACATCGCTCAGAGGCTGGAACTCCCGGTACAAGGCCGCCAGGGCCGTCGTGAAGGCAGGCTGGCCGGGAGCCTGCCCCTCCAGGGCGGCCTCGGCCTGGGCCGCGCGCTTGGGGATGGCGGCCATGCCGCCGAAGGCGAGATGCACGTCACGCATCTTCCCGTCCTCCAGACGCCAGGCGAAGGCGCCGAGCACCGCGGAGATGTCGTCCTCGCGACGCTTGGAGAGTTTCCAGACCTTCAACTGACGGTCGTTGTCGAGGCGTGGCAGGAAGAGCGCGCGGAGGAATTCGCCCTCCTTCAGTGCCGTCTTGCGGTAATCCAGGAAGAAGTCGGCGATGGCGATCTCCCGCGGCCCCCCGGGGCCGTCCAGCTGCAGCCTGGCGTCCAGCGCCAGCAAGACCGGCGGCGTGTCGCCGATGGGCGAGGCGTTGGCGACGTTGCCGCCCAGGGTGGCGCGGTTGCGGATCTGGGCGGAGGCAAAGCGGTGCATGAGGTGCGCGAAGGCCGGGTAGTGCTCCGCGAACAGCGGTTCGAGGCGACTGAAGGTCACCGCTGCACCGATCCAAAAGCCTGCGGGGGTCTCGTCTATGGTGGTGAGTTCGGCCACCTGGCGCACGTCGATGAGGTCCTCGAGGGGCTTGAGCTGCTGGGTGGTCTCCAGCCACAGGTCCGTGGCCCCGGCCACCAGGCGTGAGCCAGGGCGCTCCTTGCGAAGCTCGCGCAGGGTGGCGATATCGGTGGGTGAGTCGAAATGGCCGACCGCCTTGCCCGGGCTAGATCGGGCCGGGATCGTCGTGGCGTCCCTGTCGAGCGCCTCGACATTGCCCGCCAGGTCGGGATCATCGGCCCAGAGCGGATGGGTGTCCGGATAGTCCGCCATGCACAGCGCGGCGTCGCGAATCGGTCGATAGCCGGTACAGCGGCACAGGTTGCCGCCCAGTGCCGACTCCAGGCGTTGCTGGGTCAGGGGGGCGGGGTGCTGGCGCTGCCCCTGGTGCAGGGTGAACAGCGACATGACGATGCCCGGGGTACAGAAGCCACACTGGCTGGCGTGGCAATCGACCATGGCGGCCTGGGCAGGGTGCAGGGCATCGCCCCGCGCCAGGCCCTCCACGGTCACCAGATGGCGCCCTTTGAGCTGATGAGCCGGCATGATGCAGGCATTGGCGCTGTGATAGGAAAGGTTGCCCCGGCCATCGGGCTCGCCGATGGCCACGGTGCAGGCGCCGCAGTCACCCGAGGCACAGCCCTCCTTGGTGCCGGTCTGGCCGAGCCGAAGGCGCAGCAGCTCCAGTACGCTGGTATCTGGACTCACGTCGGCGCACTGCTGGCGCCGGCCGTTCAGGTAGAAGTCGATCATAAGGGAAGCGCTCGTTGTTATTGGGTCACGAGGCGGTGCATCGATACTTGATAGCACCTGACCAAATGGTCAAGATGCATTTAGCGTGGCGCAAAGTGCGGGCGAGTGCAAGATCCGACGCGCCAGATGGCCTGAGCGAAGCCGCAAGCGAGTAATGACAATGACGACCCTTGTTTCATCGGACAGCACCCACGCGCGCCAGCGCAACGAGCAGGCGATCCTCGCCGCGGCGGAACAGGTCTTCGCCTGTCATGGCTACCGGGGAGCCAGCGTCCAGGGCATCGCCGAGGCGGCGGGGTTGCCCAAGTCCAACGTCCTGTACTACGTGGGCAGCAAGCGCCAGCTCTACGTGACCCTGCTGGAGCGCATGATGGCGCGCTGGAATGCCATGCTCGACGACATAAGCATCGAGGACGACCCCGCCGAGGTCCTGGAGGCCTTCATTCGCAGCAAGATGGAACTCACCCGTCGCCATCCGCAAGGTTCTCGCCTGTTCGCTGCGGAGATACTCCAGGGCGCCCCTTTTCTTCAGGAGTATCTGCGCGGCGAGCTGCGCGAGTGGGTCCAGGCTCGGGCCCGGGTATTCGAGCAGTGGGCCGACAAGGGGCTGATGGACCCGGTGGATCCGGTGTGGCTGATCTTCCTGATCTGGTCGTCGACCCAGCACTACGCCGATTTCGAGGCTCAGGTACTGGGCATCACCGATCGGGAGGCGCTCAGCGAGACGGATTACCGGCGAATCACCGATTTTCTCTGCGGCGTGATCCTCAAGGGGTGCGGCGTTTCGGCTGGCCCATGAATAAAAACTATTGTACAAAACTTGTACGAGAAAGACTTATGGGTTAACTTGTAATTGTTCGATGATTTGTCCCGTTCGAACACCTCACTATTTACCGACCTCTCCCCCCCGAGGTCGGTTTTTTTGTTTCCGGATAACGTCGCTTGCGTAACCCCTGGCCTGGCCTCCCACGCTGAGGCAAGATGCACGGACATGCCGTCTCGATTGGAATTCACTATGCGTTGGTCGAAGAGGGTGCTGCTGGCTGGCCTGATGCTGCTGACCGGCTGTGCCAACATGATGTCGTCCTCGGTAAGCGAGGCCACGCTGGAGCGTCATCTGCAAAAGGCCGTGGCGGATTTCGACCGCGAGCAGCTGCGCGCGGGATCGCCGCTGTCGCTCACGCTGGACTCCACGGACATCACGGTGGGGCCGGAAGGCCGCGACACCGTACTGCTCGAGGTGGCCGGCCAGGCCACTTTCAGTGCGCTGGCCTCACGGCTTCCTGCAGATATCGAATTGAGTCTGGAAGGAACGCCCTACTTCGACGCCGAAGAGGGGGCCATCTACATTCGTCGGTTGCAGCTGCTGGACAGTCGTGTCAACGCCCCCTGGATGCCCATCGATCTGACTCCTGTGACGCAGATGGCCGCACGACTCGTGGCCCAGCGGCTGGAGACCGTGCCCGTGTATCGGCTCGACGAGGCCGGCTGGGGGACCCGGGCGCTGGCCCGGGGCATGACGCTGCGCACGGAGCCCGGGCGGCTGGTGTTCGCCCCCGGACGATAGTGTTCACCTAACCGCGAATCACCACCTTCGTGCCCACATCCAGCCACTTGTCGAGAGCCTGGATCTCGTCGTTGGTGACCGCGACGCAGCCGGCGGTCCAGTCGCGCTTGCGATGGATCCACAGCGGGCTGCGTCCGAGCCCGTGGATGCCGATGTACCCTCCCAGCGGTGTGTCCGCCGGAGCGACGCCATAGCGCGCCCGGTAATCGAGATAGTACTGATATTGCTCGTCGGACAGGATGCCGTCTTCCCAGGCGCTATGGGCGACCTGCGGCGTCGGGTAGTCGATGCCGAAGAACAGGCGGAACTTGCTTTGCCGATTGATGCGCCGGATGGCGAATACGCCGGTCGGCGTCTGCTTGCTGCCGCGCAGGCGGACTTCCTCGGCGCCCGCGGCACCGTAGGCCAGATAGGGAATGCTCTCGAGACGTGCGCCATTCCGAAAGACGGAGAGCTCGCGCTTGAGCAGGTCGATATACACCCAGGGCTCGTCCTGGCTCACATCGAGCGGGCGTGCCGGGGCGTCGAGAGATTCCCAGAGCGACTGAAGCGTGGAAAGCCCTGGCGTTGCCTGTGATTCCGAAGCGTCGATATCGGCCAGGGAGGGGGTGACAGCCGAGCCCAGGAGACCGGCCAGAAGCATACAGGCGAGCCATTTCTTCATGAGGGGGTTCCGAGAAAATTGCCGTGTCGACATTTTCTCGAAAACCCGCGATTTCAATTCGAAGGAAAGGCTGCGTTTTCAAGCGCAAATAGCACAATGCCAGCGTGGATGCACTGATGGCGCAGAGGCCCTTGCCGAAGAAGGCCGTCATTCAGCGGGTCAGGTAGTCCGCCAGGGTCAAGGTGATCAGAAAGGCCAGCCAGAGAGTGGCGCCGGTGGCGTATACCCGGGTCAGTCCGCGGCTGTGCTTGAGGTCCATGAACAGGACCAGGATGAGCAGGATCATGCTCAGCGCACAGGCGGCGACGGCCACCAGGCTCCATGGGAGCGACAGCATCACCACGCTGGTGACGGAAATGCCCAGCAATACCAGCAGGCAGAGCCAGGTAACGAAAAGGGTGGTCACGACCCTCATAAGCGACTCCTTCAGACTCGCGACAGATACAGCAAGGAGAAAACGATCACCCAGATGACATCCACGAAGGCCCAGTAAAGCCCGCTTATCTGCACCTGGCGAGCGATGCGGGGAGGGTTGCGCCAGCGCCATGCCACTGTGGCGATCACGCCCAGTACCCCCAGCCCGACCAGCATGTGCAGCGCATGCAGACCGGTCATCACGAAATAGAAGTTGAAGAAGAGTTCGGCCTGCTCCGGCTGCTCGCCCGGGTAGGAGAACGGCAGCCCCAGCACCGGCATCAGCTGCTCCTGGTACTCCTTGTACCATTCATGGCCCTTGATAACGATGAAGAGCGCGCCGATGGCGATGGTGGCGACAAGCAGCCAGAAGGTGGCCTTGGGACGTGCAGCCCTGGACATCTGCTCCGTCAGTGCCATGGTCAGCCCGCTGGTCAGCAGCAGGGCGGTGTTCAGGGCGCCGAGGGTCAGATCGAGGTGGCCTGCCGCCTCGGCGAAGCCTTCCGCGTGGATGACGCGATAGGTCACGAACGCACCGAACAGCCCGCCGAACAGCAGAAGCTCCGTGCCCAGGAACATCCACATGCCCAGGCGGTTGGCATCGCGCTGTTGCCCCATGGTCTCGAACTGCTCGGCCACCGGGCCCTGGTCACCCAGTGGTTTCCTGGTCTTGGTTGCGGTAGGCATAGGGAGGCTCCGATACCCGGGGAATCTGCACGAAGTTGTGTTTCGGGGGCGGCGAACTGGTCTGCCACTCGAGCCCGGTGGCGCCCCAGGGGTTGGCCCCGGCGGGCTTGCCCCTGAACAGCGACCAGGTCAGGTAGACCAGTGGCAGCAGGTAACCGATGGCCAGCGCCCCGGCACCCAGGGAGGACATGACGTTGAGCAGCTGGAAGTCCGCCGGATATTCATGGTAGCGCCGGGGCATGCCCAGGTAACCGAGGATGAACTGGGGGAAGAAGGTCAGGTTGAAACCGATGAACAGCGCCAGGGCGGCGACCTTGGACCAGAGTTCCGAGAACATCCTGCCGGTCATCTTCGGCCACCAGAAATGCACGCCGCCGAGGTAGGCGGTGACCATGCCGCCGACCATGATGTAGTGGAAATGTGCCACCACGAAGTAGGTGTCGTGAACGTGCACGTCGATGGCCATGGCCGCCAGAATGATGCCGGTCAGCCCGCCGATGGTGAACAGTCCGATGAAGGAGAACGCGTAGAGCATCGGTGCGGTGAGCAGGATCCGGCCCCGATAGAGCGTGGCGGTCCAGTTGAAGGTCTTGATGGCGGAAGGCAGTGCCACCAGGAAGGAGAACAGCGAGAACATCACCCCGGCGTACATGCTCTGACCGGCGACGAACATGTGATGACCCCACACCAGGAAGCCGAACAGGGCGATCGCCATGATCGAAATGACCATGCTCTTGTAGCCGAATACGCTGTTGCGAGCGAAACAGGTGATGAGTTCCGAGACCACACCCATTCCCGGCAGGATCATGATGTAGACCGCCGGATGGGAATAGAACCAGAACAGATGCTGGAAGAGAATGGGATCGCCGCCCAGGGCCGGGTCGAAGATGCCGATGCCGAAGAGCCGTTCCACGGCGATCAGCAGGAGGGTGATGGAGAGCACCGGGGTCGCCAGAATCATGATCAGGCTGGTGGCGTAGGTGGCCCAGGCGAACAGTGGCAGACGCATCCAGGACATTCCCGGGGCGCGCATCTTGTGCAGGGTGACCATGAAGTTGATGCCGGTGAGGATGGACGAGAAGCCCACCACGAACACCCCGGTGGCCGCGGCCAGCACCGCGGTCTCGGTGAACAGGGTGGAGTAGGGCGTATAGAAGGTCCAGCCGGTATCCACCGCGCCGAGCAATACCGTGAGCACGACGAAGAGGGCGCCGATGGTATAGACATGCCAGGAGAGCAGGTTGAGCTTGGGAAAGGCCAGGTCCCGGGCACCGATCATCATGGGGATCAGGAAGTTGCCCAGGGTATTGGGAATCGAGGGAATCAGGAAGAACCACACCATGATGATGCCGTGCATCGAGAACATCTGGTTGTAGGTGTCCGGGCTGAGCAGGTCCCCCCCGGGCGTGATCAGTTCCAGGCGTATCAGCAGCGCGGCGATGCCGCCGATGAAGAAGAAGAAGGTAATGGAGGCGAAGTAGAGCCAGCCGATGCGCTTGTGGTCCGTGGTCAGCAGCCAGTCGCGCAGGCGAAAGCCGCCGCTCAGGTAGTGGTCCCGGGGCCAGCGCTGTTCCAAGGACGGGGTGCTCATGGTGACTCTCCTTGCGCCGTCCCTTCCGGCATCGCGCTGCCTCGGGTCGTGTCGGAGGGATTCAGCGCCTGATCCTCCGGCTCCAGGGATTGCAGGTAGGCGATGATCGAGAGAATCTCGCCCTCGTCGATTTGCCCCGAATAGCTCGGCATGATCGGCGAGAAGCCGGCCACCACGTGCTTTTGCGGTTGCAGGATGGAGTCGCGCAGATAGGCCTCGTCCGCCATCACCGTGCCGCCGCTGGCCAGGGGCACCGGTCGTCCGTAGACACCGGCGAGGCTCGGTGCGCGCACGTTCGAGCTGCCCAGGTGACAGCCGCTGCAGCCATAGCTGCGAAACAGGCTGGCGCCACGCACTTCCGGCGTTTCCCGTTCTCCCTGGTCGTCCAGCCAGCGTTGATAATCTGCGGGGTCCAGGGCGATGATCTTGCCGCGCATCCGGGAATGGTAGCTACCGCAGTACTCTGCGCAGAACAGGCGGTATTGCCCGGGCTTCGTGGCCTCGAACCATAACTTGCGGTAGGTGCCCGGCACCGCGTCGTGCTTGATGCGATAATCCGGAATGTAGAAGCTGTGGATGACGTCTTCCGAGGTCAGGCGCAATTCGATGGTTTCCCCGACGGGGACATGCAGGGTGTTGATCTCCCGTACCCCATCGGGGTGCTGCACCTTCCACATCCACTGCTTGCCCACCACGTTGATGGTCATGGCGGCTTCCGGTCCGCGGTAGAGGTCGAGATACAGATGCGTGGACCAGGCGAAGAGCCCCATGAAGATAACGAACATGGCACCCAATACGCTCAGCTCGATGCGATGGCTGGTCCGGGCGCTGGGCAAGGCCTCGCGGGGCTTCTGTCGGCTGGCGTGATAGCGGTAGGTGAAGGCCACGATCAGGCCGAACACCAGCAGCGTCATGACGGCACACACGGCTACCAGGCCGATGAAGAGAAAGTCCAGGTCCCCGGCGAAGGTGGAGGCTTGTTCGGGAAAGAAGCGCAAGCCTTCCTCGGTGTCCGGTAGATAGCCTTTCTGCGCGCTCATGCGACTTGCCTCCTGCGCATCCACAGCACTGCCAGCAGCATCAGCAGCACCGTGGTCACGCCGGCGACCTGCAGCAGCCGCGTTACTGCCAGCGTATATTGGCCGGTGGCGGGATCGAATCGGTAACAGCGCACCAGGACCTTCTGCAGCGGGCTGCCCAACTCCCCCGTGCTGCTCTCCACCAGGGCCAGCTTCAGGTCCGGTGCCTGGGGGCGCATGCCCAGCAGGTAATGGGTGATGCGTCCGCCCCCCGAGGCAACGACCACCCCGGCCGGGTGGGCGTAGTTGCCGGATTCGGGATCATAGGCATAGCGAAACCCCGCCGCCTCGGCCAGCGCATCGATGGCCGGCTTCTTGCCGCTGAGAAAGTGCCAGTTGTCGATCACCCCGCCGTGACGATTGCGCAATTCACGACCCAGGCGATCGGCATCCTCGGGCCCTTCGTCCGGGGCGATGCTGACGATCACTACCCGGTAGTCGTCCTGATCGAAGGGCAACGTCTGCGTGGTATCGGCGAGGCGATCGAGCAGCATCGGGCACAGCATGGGGCAGTTGTACCAGGCCAGGCCAAGCACCGTCGGCTTGCCCGCGGTCAGGGAGGCGATGTCCACGAGTTCGCCGTTCGCGTCTCGAAAACGCAGCGCTCCCGGCAGCCGATTACCGATGCGCTGCTCGTAATCCACCCGGTCGAGAATCGCCTCCTGCTGGGCCGGGGTCTGGCCCCAGGCCGGCATCGCCAGCCACAGCATGCCGGCCACCGTGAGCCCGAGGCTCGCCTTCCAGTTCATTGCCCCTCCTTGGGTTGATCCTGCTTCGGCAAGCCCTGCTCCAGCAGACGCTCCTTGGCCACCGCAATGGGCACCCGTACCGTGCCGGCCTCTCGATCGACCCAGCCGTAGGTATTCAGGTGGCGTGCCATCCGTTCGCGAAAGATCGTGTAGTCCTGCACCGGGCTTGTCTGCAGGCGAGGCGGCGGCGTTCGTATCTGAGGGCTGTCGAAGGGACTCGGCGGCCGCGCGGGCTCCTGCCAGACCGTGTTCATCAGCCCCCATAGCAGCAGCAGGCATAGCGGCACGAAGCCCACCATGAAGAGGATGGCCTTCACCAGCGTGGAAGAAGAGAGATCCCGGTGCTCGAAACCCCGATCCGCTCCTTCGCCCTGGCCAGGGTTCTGCGGTTTGCCTTCCGGCGTGTCCGAAAGCTCGTGATGCTCATGGGTTCTCATGGCGCACCTCCTGGCGAACGGACAGCGTCGCTTCATCGGCGCCTTGGCTGGCTTGCCGGGCGGGGGCGAAAAGGGCCTGTCGATGGCTCGCCCCCAGCCCCAGCAGGCAGAACGCGACCAGCGCGACAACGGCCGCCGGCGTCAGGAGCCAGGCCCAGGCGGTGGCAGGCAGCGAGGGCCAGATCAGCCACTGGCTATGCAGCAGGTAGCCCGTCAGGGTGATCAGCGCTGCCGCCCGCAGCCAGCCGGCGCGACGCTTGGCCTGGGTCGGCAGCAGCATGGCGAAGGGGATCACCAGGAACAGCAGCACGCTCGCGCGGCCTACCCAGCCCCAGGCTCCCGCGCCGCGTTGTAGATACCAGAGAATCTCGTCCGGCATGTTGCCGGACCAGATGATGATCAACTGGGCGAAATTGACGAAGGCCCAGCCCAGCAGGGTGGCCAGCCAGAGATTGGCCAGGTCCAGGCGCACCCCGCTGCGCAAGGGCTTGGCGCCCAGGGCCAGGCCCAAGGCCATGGCGCCGCCGACTCCGAACACCATGCGCTCGATGCCGAAGATGTCGGAATAGAACCTGGGCTCCAGGGACATGATCCAGTCGTAGCTGAAGAAGGTCACCGTCAGCGCCCAGAGGATCAGCCCCGGCGCATGCCAGCGCCGTGCCGGGCTGGGGCGGACGAGCCACCAGGCGAGCAGGCACCAGGCGGTCAGATAGAAGAGGGTGCGTCCAATGAAGAAGGGCGCGTTGAGATAGAACTGCTTGTGCCGTACCACCTCGGGCAGCGTCTCTGCCGGTGCCATCCAGGGAAAGAGCCCACCGAGGAACAGCAGCAAGGGCAATAGCGCCAGCGCCAGCAGCGGCGTGGCGGCGGCCAGGGCTTTCCAAAGGTGCTTGCTTTCATTGCCCCAGGCGCCGCCGGTCAGCCCATGCACCATCAGCAGTGCCATGGTGCCAAGGGACAGGAAGCCCAGCGTCAGCCAGGCCGCCAGCCAGGCCTGGGCCAGCCCCTGGGGATCGAAGAAGCCGCCGATCAGGCACAGCCCCAGGGCCAGGCCGAGAACGAGGATCAGCACGCTTCGCGACATCAGGGCGCCTCCCGAGTGTCCGTCTCCAGACGGCTATGCTGGGCAGCGCTCAGGGTATCGTAAGGGATCTGCTGGGAAAGCTGCAGGGCACGAAGGTAGGCGGCGATGGCCCAGCGATCTTCCATCGGCACCCGGTCGCGATAGGAATACATCACCCCGAAGCCCTCGGTGATGACGTCGACGAAATGCCGTAGCGGTGCGTCACGCAGCCGCTCGCTATGCAACGAGGGCGGGGCGGGGAAGCCGCGCTGCACCACCATGCCGTTGCCGTAGCCGCTGGCCGCGTGACAGGGCGAGCAGAAGATCTCGTAGCGTTCCTGCCCCCGATCCAGCAGCCGGCGGTCAAGCGCCACGGGCAGCGTCCGTGCCAGGGGCTCGAGGCGCTGATCCCGCGCCACGGTGCCGGCCACGGGCTGGCGCGCGGCTTGGTTGTCCGGCCATCGAGCGGCCTCGTCATAGGTGCTGTATTTGGGCTGAAAACGCATCTCCGGCTGATCGCAGCCGGCAATAGCAACTCCCAGCGCAGCCATGACCAGGGCAGCGAGACGGCTCATGCCGGCACCTCCTGGATATCCAGGGCGTGCAGATCGTCGAGGCGCCGGCGCAGTCGCTCCACGTCTTCCGGGTTTCTTTCGAGGCGGATCAGGATGAAGAAGCCATCGTCCGAGGCGCGGGAGAACGCCGCCACGTTGAAGGCGGGGTGGTAGAGGCGCGGCAGCCGGTTGCCCATCAGCATGCCGACCAGCGCCACCAGCACGGCGGCGAGGATCGCCAGCACGAAGGCGAGCAGCAGAAAGGGTGGCCAGCTATGCAGCGGCTTGCCGCCCACCACGTAGGGATAGTCGATCACCGCGCTGTACCAGATCATTCCGTAGGTGGCCAGCGCGGTGAGCAGGGCGCCCACCAGCGCTGCGACGGTCAGCCAGCGGGAGCGCTCCCCCAGGGCTCGACTCAGCCCCTCCACCGGGTAGGGAGAGAAGGCCTCGAGTCGCGAATGACCCGCCTTGCGCAGCTCGGCGATGGCCTCGAGCAGAGCATCGGGATGCTCGAAGCGCCCCAGCACGCCATAGAGATCCGGGTTGCTCATGAGTCCCCCTCCTCTTGCTGGCGACTGGCGATCAGGGCGCGCATGTCGTGCAGCGAGATCAGGGGCGTCAGCTTGACGAACACCAGCAGCAGCAGGCCGAACAGCCCCAGGGAGCCCAGGTAGGCCGCCCAGTCCCAGCCGGTGGGCCAGATGGTGTCCCAGTTCGATGGCATGTAATCCGCATGGGTCGAGGTGAAGACGATCTGGAAGCGCTCCAGCCACATGCCCAGGTTGCTGGTGATCGCCAGACACAGCATGGCGATCGGCGAGCGGCGGATGCGCCTGAACCACAACAGCTGGGTGAGCACCACGTTGCAGACGATCATGCTCCACCAGATCGGCGCGTAGGGGCCGGTCCAGCGATCGAAATAGACGGTGCGGTAGTAGTCCTCCCCGGTGTAGAAGGCGGTGAAGATCTCCTGACCGTAGGCGTAGGCGACGATCAGCGCGAACAGCAGCATCATGCGGCCCAGGTAGTCCAGGTGCACCCGGGTGACCAGATCCTCGAGGTTGAACAGGCTGCGCAGCACCACGGCCAGCAGCGCCACGGTGGAGAACCCCGAGAACAGCGCCCCGGCGACGAAGTAGGGCGGGAAGATGGTGAAGTGAAAGCCCGGCACGACGGACACCGCCAGATCCAGTGAGATGATGCCGGTCACCGTCACCACGATGGGGGTGGCCAGGGCAGCCATGATCATGTTGGCCTTCTCGTAGCGTTCCCAGTGAGCGGCGCTGCCTCGCCAGCCTATCGCCAGGATGCCGTAGGCCCTGGCCCTCCACCCCCGGGCGCGATCCCTCAGCGTCGCCAGGTCCGGCAGCAGGCTCATGTAGAGAAAGCTCGCGGTAAACACCAGGTAGGTGAAGATGGCGAAGAAGTCCCACACCAGGGGGCTGCGCCACTGGGGCCAGAGCCCCATGGTGTCGGGGTAGGGCAGCAGGTAGTAGAAGAACTGGGGGCGGCCCAGGTGCATGATCGGATAGATGCCGGCGCAGACGATGGCGAACATCGCCATGGCTTCGGCAAAGCGGTTGATGCCGGCTCGCCAGGGTTGGCGGGTGATCAAGAGCACCGCGGAGATCAGGGTGCCGGCGTGGGCGATGCCGATCCACCAGACGGTGTTGAGGATCGGCATGCCCCAGGCTACCGGAATGGTGATGCCGAAGATGCCCACGCCGACGCTGAACAGCACCGACAGTGCCCCCACCAACAGCAGGGTCAGGGCCGCGCAGATCACCACGCCGATCCACCACCCCAGGGGCGCACGCTCTTCCAGCACCAGGTCGCTGATTCGCCGGGTCATCGAGGCGAAGGTGATGCCCGCGGGCAGCAGCCTGTCCTGGGTCGACGTCATGCGGACCTCCCCGGGGGCTGCTGGCGGAAGAATACCGGCGACTCCTGCTCGGACGCCTCATCCTGAGGGGAATGGATACCCACTTCGGCCCTGCCCGAAGGCGGGCGCTTTCCCGCCAGGGCAGGATTCGGATCGCGTACCGCCGCCAGGTAATGGGTGCGCGGGCGCACGTTGAGATGGGCGAGCATGCCGTAGTCCAGCGGATGGGCATGGAGCTTGCTGACCTGGCTGTCCGGGTCCTTCAGGTCGCCGAAGACGATGGCCTGGGTAGGGCAGCTTTGCTGGCAGGCGGTCTGGACATCTCCGTCCGCCAGGTCACGGTCCTCTATCTCCGCGGTGAGACGCTCGCGATTGATGCGCTGCACGCAGTAGGTGCATTTCTCCATCACCCCCCGGGAGCGCACCGTGACCTCCGGGTTGTAGGCCGGCTTGGGTGTCGCGTGGCCGCTGTCTTCCCGGGTGTAGTCGAACCAGTTGAAGCGGCGCACCTTGTAGGGGCAGTTCTGGGAGCAGTAGCGGGTGCCCACGCAGCGGTTGTAGATCATCTCGTTGAGCCCCTCCGCGGAATGCTGGGTGGCGCCCACCGGGCAGACGTATTCGCAGGGGGCGTTCTCGCAGTGCATGCAGGTCACCGGCTGGAAGACCATCTCCGGGCCTTCCAGGGGGCCCTTGAAGTAGCGGTCGATGCGGATCCAGTGCATTTCCCGTCCCATGCGCACTTCTTGTTCTCCCACCACGGGGATGTTGTTTTCCGCCTGGCAGGCGGTGACACAGGCGTTGCAGCCGATGCAGGCGGAAAGATCGATGCTCATGCCCCAGGCGTGCTGCGCGTCGCGAGGGGCGGGCCAGGGCTCGGGATAGAGGGACTCGGAAGGGCCTTCGTGTTGGGCGAAACGCGGGTTGTCGCGGTAGACCTCGAGGCTGGCGGTACGAATCAGGTCGCGACCCTCGATCGCGTGATGGTTCTGGGTGACGGCCAGGGGGTGATGGCCGCCGCTCTTTTCCAGGGTGACCGCCATTTCCCAGGCACCGTCTCGCGGCTGGAGCCGATAGGCGTTGGTGCCGACGCCGTCCGCCACTCGGCCTGCCCGGGTGCGTCCGCCCCCCAGCGGCAGGGTCACGGCGTCTTTCGGCATGCCGGGAAGGATATAGATCGGCGCCTCGAGGACCTGCTCGCCGACGCGGAGTGTCACCGTATCGCCGTTTTCCAACGCCTCGCGCTCCGCCAGGGCGGGAGCGATCAGCAGGGGCGTGGCCCAGGTCACCTTGGTCAAGGGGCGCGGCAGCTCCTGCAGCCAGGCATTGTTGGCGACGCTGCCGTCCCACAGCGAAGGATCCGGGCGCAGTTGCAACAGCAGGCCCTCCGGCGCCAGGGCGGAGCGCGGGAGCTCGTCCTGCCAGCCATTCTGCAGGCTGGCCTCCCGGGGTTCGAAGGCGCTATCCGCGACGAAGCCGCGACGCAGGCTATGCGCCCAGAAGCTGTCGAAATCGGCCCTGGCATAACGCCCCTGCCAGCTCTCGAGCAGCAGTTCCCGCGCCGGGCGATCGGTGCCGGCTTCCAGGGCGGCGAGAAACTGCAGTGCCGTCTTGCCGCCATGCAGGGGTTCGATCAGGGGCTGCAGGAGGCTCAGGGTGCCGTCGAAGGCCCGGGCGTCCCCCCAGGTTTCCAGCGGGTGAGTGGCGGGAACATGCCAGTGACAGAGCCGGGCGGTCTCGTCGTGGGTGTCGCCCCAATGGATTCGCCAGGGGACCTGCTCGCAGGCGCCGGCGAAATCCAGCGCCCCCGGGGCGCTGTAGGCCGGATTGACGTTCAGCATGACCAGGCTCGACACCTCGCCGGCCTGCATGGCGTCCACCAGCGCCTCCAGGGCGTCGTGCTCATGACTGGCATCCACCGGCGCAATGAACTCGACGGTGCTGCCGATGGCGCCCAGCGCCGCGTTGATCGCCTGGGCGATGGCATGCACCTCCGGCGACTGCTGATCCCCGGGAATCACCAGGGCGGCGCTGCCCTGGCGACGCAGATCCCCCACCAGCGCATCGAGCCATTCCGGAGGCAAGGGGGAGATTTTCGGCCCCTCGACCTCGATCCCCAGGGCGCGAGCCAACTGCCGCGCGGCATCCGCCATCCGGGCGCGATCGATGCTCTGGCGATGTTCTGCCATGGCCCCGGTGATGCTCGGCGTGGACTCGATGACATAGAGGCGCAGCAACTCGTCCGTATCCCGAGGGCGCCGCCGCTCGGCGAAGTCGTGGGCGTAGCGCAGAAAGCCCGGCTGGGCCTGCAGGAAATCCGCATCCAGGCTCAGCACCACCCGGGCCCGGTCGAAGCGGTAGATCGGCTCCCGGGGCGTGCCGAACAGCTGGCGGCTAGCGGCGTAGACATTGCCGCGCTCCACCGGGCTGTGCCGATACCAGCGCGCCTTGGGCCAGCGCTGCTTCAAGGCTTCGATACGCCGGGTCTCGCTGGGAGAGGTCCAGGGGCCGGTCAGGAAGGCGAGCCCTTCGCCACGGCTGTCGTCCCAGCGCTGTCGTTGCCGGATGATATCCCCCAGGAAGGCGCCGTAGCTCGAGGTTTCGTTCTTGTGGGTGACCGCGCTCTGCCGGTCCGGGTCGTAGAGGCTCAGGATCGAGGCCTGGGAGAAGCTGTCGCAGGCCCCCAGGGTCGCCGGATGCTCCGGGTTGCCCTCCAGCTTGAGGGGGCGCCCCTCGCGGCTCTGGGCCAGCAGGCCCTGGGCGTAGCCGTCGACGAGGTGGGACGTGGCGTAGTAGCGCGGCATGCCCGGTACCAAGCCTTCCGGCATGTTCACGTAGGGCACCAGATATTCCTGGGGCTGGCCGTCGCAGGCGGTCAGCCCGCCCAGGGCGAGACTCGCCGCCATCAGCTTGAGTACTCGGCGACGCTCGATGGGCGCTGACCAGAGCCCGCGATGGCTGGGGAGCTCGCCTTCGAGAAAGTCCGTGAAGGCAGGGTCCTCCACGAGTTCCTCGACGCTGCGCCAGTAGTCGCTGCCGCGCTTGTCGTCGAGTTCCCGGCGAATCTCCTGCCACTGTCGACTGCTCAGCGATGACATGTGGTGCACTCCGTCAATCGGTCCAACGGGGTCCCGTAATGCTCGATCAGCTCGCTGCCGGCGATACCCTCCTCGGCAGGCACGTAGCCCATGGCGGTGATGCGGTTCTCGGGACGCAGTTCGGGAGCCGGGTTGCGATGGCACTCAAGGCACCACTGCATGGTCAGCGGCTTTCTCTGCACCATCAGCGGCATTCGATCGACCCGCCCGTGGCAGGACTCGCAGCCCACGCCGTTGTTGACGTGGGCGCGATGGCTGAAATAGACGTAGTCTGCCAGGTTGTGCACCCGCACCCAGCGCAGGGGCTCCTCCCGGGCCAGGCTCTGGCGCACCGGGGCGAGCATTTCCGCGTTGGTCCACTCCCGGGAGTGGCAGGTCATGCAGGTATGGGTGGCGGGGATGCCGGCGAAGTCAGAGGTCTCGGCACTGGCATGGCAATACTGGCAGTCGATGCCCAGGCCGCCGACGTGATGCCGATGGCTGAAAGGGACCGGTTGTTCCGGTGCGTAGCCGACAGCGGTCTGGTAGGGGGAGCGATAGAAAAGATAGGCAGCGACAGCGAAAAGCACCGCCAGTGTCAGTACGCCCACTATCATGACGATCGCCAAGGAATTGGCCCGGGGGCCAAAGAGTGCTGCCATGCCACATCCCTGTCATTGCCTGTATCGTTGACCGACTCTCCTTGTCCTTGGCAACGGCATGCCGCCAGCCGGTGTCCACCCAGTATAGGTAGCGTTTGCGATGATATGCCAATGGCCGGACTGCCCGGGATCAGCGAGTGAGTACCCTCATGGCGACGAGTCGCTGCAAGAGAAGGTGCATGCCGGGGTGGCGGAAGAACCTCGAGAGTTGGGCCGCCCGGCTTGGGCCTATCCCGGGCCAGGTCTGCCACTCCTGCTCGCTGCGCTGGCGCAGGCGATCGAGGCCCGCGAAGTCGCCGCGCTCATGCAATGCGTCGCGGGGGACCGATGGCATGCCGAGGGCCTCGAGCCAGAGCGCAGGGGACCGTTCACGGCTGGCCTGGAAGGCAGCGTGCCATTGCCGCGCGCGAGCGTCGGCCACGCCAGGAAGCGTGCGCAGCGTGGCGCTACCGAGTGACGACCAGTCGAGCAATCCGCTCACCTGCCCGCCCTCCATCAGGGTTTGCCAGGCGCCTTCGCCGATGCCTTTCATGCCCAGCGTCCGGGAAAGCCAGACGAGCCGCGCCAGGAATTGCGCCTGGCAGCCGTCGACGAGTTCGATGCAGCTCAGCTCGTGGTACTCCTCCTGGCGTGGCACCTCGACGTTCCTCCGTGGCTCGGCGGCGAGCACGACTCTTTCCAGATACGGGATTGTCAGCCCGGCGAGGGTGATCAGCACCTGATCGCCGGGGCGCACATCGAGTTCTTGCCAGCGCCCCAGCGACCCCAGGCTCACGCGGCTGACATGTCGATCGTCGAGTTCGACCGGGGAGAGGTGCGCGACCGGGGTGATGCGCCCGGTACGGCCGACGGTGAACTCGATGCTGGTGACCAGGGCCAGGCTTCGGGTCGCCGGGTGCTTCCAGGCGATGGCCCAGTCGGGTGGCTTGGCCTGCCAGGACGCGGGTGGCGGTCGCTGCGCCTGGCGCACCACGATGCCGTCCGTGGCGAAGGGCAGCGCGTGGCGATACCAGCGCTGACGCCATTCGGTCACCTCGGCCATCCCCTTCACCGCAAGGGTATGGTCCCGGGTATCGAAACCCCAGCCGGCCAGTTGTTCGAGTCGTGCCGCCATATCGCCGCTGGTACTGTCGGGAGCGTCGGGCCAGTCCCAGACGAACAGGCCGATCCTCTCGCCATCCTCCGCCGACAGCTGCTTGCGGGCCATCAGGCCGATCATGTCCGCCCGGGCGCCGGCGGTGCCGTCGCGTGCCTGCACATGGCCAGGGCGGCGCAGATACAGTTCGCCCTGGAGTATCACCCGGTCCGGGGCATCCTGGAGTCGCCCGGGAATGGCCGGGATCCTGCGGGCGTGGGTCGTCCAGTCCTGGCCATGGCGACCGTCGCCGCGACTGATGACCCGGGATAGCGCGCCTGCCTCGTAGATCAGGGAGATGGCGACGCCATCGACCTTGGGCTGAATCCACAGTGCCTGGTCTTGGCGGGCCTCGAGCCAATCGCCCATGGCCTGGCGGGATTCGGCCTTGTGGAGTCCGGTCTGGGGCAGGGGATGGGCTAGCAACGCGCCATCGCGAGGGCGGGTAGAAGAAAGAGGCGCGTCAGGCGAGAGATCGAAGCAGCGTCGCCAGTGTCGCTGGCGTCGCTTGGCGGCATCGTAGACACCGTCGCTCACCAGGCGCTCGCCGCGTCGATAATAGGCGTCATCCCAGGCGTCGAGGCGTTCCTGCAGGCGCGCAACGGCTTCCCGAGCGTCGCCGGGCGCCCAGTCGGGGCAGGCGGAGTCCTCTGCCGGCAGCGGCGAGGCGGCCGACAGCAACAGCCAGGCCATGGCGGCAAGAAGTCGGGGGCAGCGAGGCATGCCGTGGTCGAGACCCTGATGACGCATCGGTGGCGCGCCCCCGCCTGATCAGCAAGGTGGGGCGGGGGCGAGAAGCTCAGTCGTTTCGGGTCAACAGGGCGTAGTCGAGAAGGATCTGCGCCCCTTCGATGATTTGAGCCCGATCGACGGGGGCCTCCTCTTCGCTGTCTCCTGGCTCCTCTTCCCGGGCGTCGATCCAGTCGTCGAGAGGTTCCAGGCCCAGGGCGCGGCGCCGCCGGTTCTCCAGGGCCAGCTGCTCACGCTCCTGGGCCTCCATCTCGCGCTTGCGTTGTTCCCGATTGAGACTGATGGTGGTCTGCTGCTCGCGCAGTTGCTTGGTCAGCGAGGCCTGACGCTTGAGATAGGTGAAGTTGGCATCCTCGGAGACCCGTTCCTCGTGCTTGCCCCGAAGGGTGTCGAGGTAGCGATCCGGGTTGCCGTAGCGGCGATACTGGACGGAACGGACGGTGTCCCAGGGCAGCGCGTTCTCGAGGGTGCTTTCACCGATCAGCTCGGGATCCACCAGGTTGGGGAACTCCAGGTCGGGGTAGACGCCGCGATGCTGGGTACTCTCTCCGGAAATGCGATAGAACTTGGCGCGGGTCAGCTTGATCTGGCCATGGTTCAGCTCGTTGAGGGTCTGCACCGTTCCCTTGCCGAAGGTACGGTTGCCGAGTACCAGGCCACGCCCGTAGTCCTGGATGGCGCCGGCGACAATCTCGGAGGCCGAGGCGGAAAGCCGGTTGACGAGCACTGCCAAGGGGCCCTCGTAGAGGCTGCCGCTGTCGGTGTCGCCGTACAGGCTGATGCGCCCCTCGGCATCGCGCACCTGCACCGTGGGGCCGCGGTCGATGAACAGGCCGATCAGTGAATTGGCTTCCTGCAAGGCGCCGCCGCCGTCGTTGCGCAGGTCGAGCACGATGCCTTCGACGCCTTCGCCCTTGAGCCTCTCGATCTCCTTGGCCACGTCGCGAGTCGTGCTGCGGTAGTCTTCCTCGCCGGCTTGCCAGGCGTCGAAGTCGACGTAGAAGGTGGGAATCTCGATGATGCCGATCCGGTGCTCGCCGCCATCGCGCTCCAGGGTCACGATCTCGCTGCTGGCGGCCTGGTCCTCGAGTTCTACCGTGTCGCGCACGATCTTGACGGTGCGGGAGCGGGTCACGTCCACCGCCTTGGCGGGAATGATGTCAAGACGCACGGTGGAGCCCTTGGGGCCACGGATCAGGTCGACGACCTCATCGAGACGCATGCCCACGACGTTGGTCATTTCGCCTTCCTCGCCCTGACCCACGGCGACGATGCGGTCTGCCGGCTGCAACACGCCGCTCTTGTCCGCGGGGCCACCGGCGACCAGGCTGGAGACCTTGACGTATTCGCCTTCCGACTGGAGGAGGGCCCCGATGCCTTCCAGGGAGAGCTTCATCTGGATGTCGAAGGATTCGCCCTGGCGCGGTGACAGGTACTCGGTATGGGGATCGACCGTGCTCGTCACCGCCGCCATGAACAGCCCGAAGACATCCTCGGCGTTGGTCTGGCGGACCCGCGACAACTGGCCTGCATAGCGTTCGCGCAGCGTTTCCTGGATCGCCTCGGGAGTCTGGTCGCTGAGCTCCAGCGAAAGCGCCGCATTCTTGAGGCGTCTTTCCCAGACGGCATCGAGAGCCTTCTGGCTTCTCTCCCAGGCCATCTCCTCGCGTTCGAGCATCAGTCGTTCGTTGCCCGTATAGTCGAAAGCGAGCCCGGCATCTATCTGGTCGATCAGCCATTCGAGGCGCGACTCCAGGCGATCCTGGTAGTGGCTGTAGAATTCGTATACCCGCTCGAGCTCACCCTCGTAGAGGGCATCGTCGAGGGTGGTGCGCAGATCGCTGAAGTCTTCGATGTCGTCCTTCAGAAGATAGGCTCGCTGGGAGTCCATGACATCGAGGAGTTGTTCGAAGGCGCGCCGCGACCAGGCGTCATCCAGCGTGATATCGGCGTAGTGCCCATATCGCAGTGACTCGGCGACCTCGGTGGCGGCCTGGCGCTGGGCATCCGTGGGGCTGGGGCCGGCGAAGGCCGAGGTACTCAACGCGACCAGTAGCGAGGCGACTAGGGCGCAGCACCGAGTGGCTGCAATCAGGCTCATTGATGAAGCACTCCAGGTTTCATGTAAACTTTGTTCCTCGGCTCTCTGTCCGATCGTGTCCCTCGTATCAAGCCTATCGAGTATCGACACGAACGCACCAGGAGAGCCGACAGGCGACGAGAGTTCCGTTTCTCGTTCGTCGATGTCCCAGTACAGCTTTGGGTGACCTGCGGATCTGGCTCACGCTGGACGGCCATTGTAGCAGCCTGTAATGCGATAAATAGACTCTTGACAAGGATTAGCATGCGCCACGACTCCACTCTGAAACGATTGTTGACGTTTCTGCAGCATTCCCCCACTCCTTGGCATGCGACGGCCAACATGGTCGAGCGCTTCGAGCAGGCGGGCTTTCGGCGTCTTCACGAGACCGCCGCCTGGGATCTGCGCCCCGGGGAGCGAGTCGTCGTGACACGCAACGATTCGTCGCTCATCGCCCTGCAGCTGCCGCAGACGCCTCTCGCGGCGCTGCGCATGATGGGCGCGCATACGGACAGCCCGGGCCTGCGACTCAAGCCCAATGCAACCATCGGCACCCAGGACTGGATGCAACTCGGCGTCGAGGTCTACGGCGGCGCGTTGCTGGCGCCCTGGTTCGATCGCGATCTTGCCCTGGCAGGGCGCGTGCACGTGCGTCGCGAGGATGGCCGACTCCAAGGTCTGCTCCTGGACACGCGCCATGCCGTTGCCATGGTCCCCAGCCTGGCCATCCATCTCGATCGCGAGGTCAACAATGGCCGGCCCATCAATCCTCAGACCCAGATGGCCCCGGTATTGTTGCAAGGCGCCGGCGAACGTCCGTCGCTCGACGACCTGCTCAAGAAGTGGCTGAAGGAGCAACATGCCCTGGAAGGCGTCGAGATCCTCGATTTCGAGCTGTGCCTGTACGATGCTCAGCCGCCCGCGGTGTTGGGTGTCAACGACGACCTCATCGCCGGTGCGCGGCTCGACAATCTGCTGTCCTGCTTCATCGGCATGGAGGCCTTGCTCGAGAGCGATGCCGCCCAGGGCGCCGTACTGGTCGCCAACGATCACGAAGAGGTGGGCAGCGCCAGCACCAGCGGCGCCCAGGGGCCCTTCCTGCAGGACGTGTTGCGCCGGGTCGTCGAGCAGCTGGGCGATGGCGGTGACGAGAGCTGGAGCCGGCTGATCCAATCCTCGCGCATGATCTCCTGCGACAATGCCCATGCCCTTCACCCCAACTTCGCGGACAAGCACGACGCGGGTCATGGCCCCGTCCTGAATGGTGGCCCGGTGATCAAGGTCAATGCCAACCAGCGCTATGCCACCAACAGCGCCACCGCCGCACTGTTTCGCGACGTCTGCCGCGAAGCGGGGGTGCCGGTGCAGGTCTTCGTCACTCGTGCCGACATGGCTTGCGGCAGCACCATCGGTCCCATCACAGCCACGGAGCTTGGCGTGCCGACGCTGGACGTGGGGGTCGCCCAGTGGGCCATGCACTCGATACGCGAGACGGCGGGAAGCCGGGACCCCGGTTACCTGATTCGTGCCCTGACGACCTTCCTCGATCGAGCCGAACTGTCCTGATGCACCTTTGAATCCGCCGAGACACAATGCGCCCGGAGGCGTTCGGCCCCCGGGCGCATTGTGTCAGCACGGGCTTGCTCTGGGCAGAGCACGCCCTGGCATCAGTTGCCGTCGTTCGCCTGGCCCGACTTGTTGTGACGACGCTTCTCCCGAGGGTCATTGTGAGCGCGACGGCGGCGGGCCGGTCGCTCGGTGTTCGCCGCGGGCTTGTCGGTTGCCTCTGGCCTGGCGTCGTCCTGGGCCGAATTCATTGGCGCCGCGGGAGCGGCCGGCAGGGTCTGCCGGCTTGCGGCCTCCTGCTGGCCTGACGACGTTTCGCTGAACTCGGGTGCGGTGGCCTGTGCCGCGTCGCCACCGGGCTTTTTCTCCGCTGCAGGGGTTTCGCCAGGCCCGCTCTCTGCCGTGGCGGCAGGGGCCTGGCCATCGACGGAGGCCTCGCTGCCGGGTTGCGACTCCGGGGTATCGCGGCCGGTATCAGTCGCCGCTTCTGCTCCGATAGGAGCGGTTGCCGGCTTCTCGTCCGCATCTCTCGCTGATGGCCTTGCCTCGGACGTACGGGGCTCGGCAGGAGCCTCGGATGCCGGATCGGCGTTTTCCAAGGCCACCTCGGCGACGGCGGCTGCCGAGTCGGATGGGCCCGTGGGTTTTTCCGCATCGTCCTTGTCGCTATCAGCAGGCGTGGTCGTGTCGGATGATGCGGCAGGTGCGGCCCGTGTGGACGCCTTTCGTCTGCCCCTCGTCGATGGCTTGCTGGCGCTTTCGGTCGCGGGCGATGCCTCTTGCGCCGCCTGGTGGGCAAAGGCGGCTCGCTCGGCGGTGGGGGCGACCTTGGGCCCGTCGGAGGCGGTATCCTGCCGGCGAGGCTGGTCGACGGCTTCGCTCTTGGCAGCCGGGGCCGGCTGCGCCTGCTCGGCAGCGTCACCGGAGGGTGTCTCGGCCACCTGGTTCGCTTCGCTGCGCAGGCGCTCCTGTTCCGCGATCGCCTGGGGGTTCAGCGCGTGCTTGCGGCTTCGCTGGCGCGGGTTGTTGCGGGTACGCTTGGGCTTGCCATCACCGTCATCGCCGGTCTTGCTCTCGTCCGCCGCCTTTTTCGGCTCGACTTTCTGCTCCGGCTGGGCCTGAGGCTTGCTGCCTTCCCGATTGTCGTCGCGTCCCTTGCGGTTGTCGCGACGCGGCTTGCCATCGGGCTTTTCGCTCTTTTCGCTCTTTTCGGCTTTGTCGGCAGGGCGCTCGGCCTGGGAGGCACCGTCGCCCTGACGCGGCTTGCCGCGTGCAGAGGGCTTGCCTTCACTCTTGGCATTACGGCCATCCCGGCTGGAGCGGCCATCCGATTCCTGGCGCTCGCCGCGCGAAGCCTTCTTGTCGTCATGCGGCTCGTCTCGGCTCTCCTCGCGTCGACGGCGTTGGCCGCCGTTGCTGCGATTGCCGCGCTCGCTGCGTCGGTCGCTCTCGCTGGATGCCGGGCTCGCACGGCGATCGTCCCGAGGCCGAGACGAGGGCGTCTCTGGCGTTTTCTGAGTAGCGGCGTCATCCGTGCTTCCCATCAGCTTGCTGAAGCCCTTGAAGAAGCGGCTCAGCAATCCCGAGGAGGGTGCCTCCTCCGCCTCGACGGCTTCGCTGGGGCGCTGCAGGGAGTCGGGGGCCGGTGCGGTATGGGCGACGCTCTTGACCGCCGCTTCGGTACGCTGCGCCGGCTTCTCGAAGCTGGCGTCGGGTTCCTTGCCCACTTCCGTGTCGATGGAGAGCTCGAAGCTGGATTTCGACTCCCCCTCTTCGCCCAGGTGATCGTCGCGCAGACGTTGCACGTCGTAGTGCGGCGTATCCATCTCGGGGCTGGGCAGAAGCACCACGCGAACGCCCTGGCGGTGCTCGATATCGGCCAGGGTGGCGCGCTTCTCGTTGAGCAGGTAGGTGGCCACCGGTACCGGCAGGATGGCGCGAATCTGGGCGCTGCGCTCCTTCATCGCCTCTTCCTCGATGAGGCGCATGATGGACAGCGAGATCGAGCGCACGTCGCGAATGGTGCCCTGGCCATCGCAGCGCGGGCAGACCACGCCGCTGGTCTCGCCGAGGGACGGGCGCAGACGTTGCCGCGACATTTCCATCAGGCCGAAGCGCGAGATGCGGCCGATCTGGACCCGGGCGCGATCGAGCTTGAGCGCATCGCGCATGCGATTCTCGACTTCCCGCTGGTTGCGGGCCGGCGACATGTCGATGAAGTCGATCACCACCAGGCCGCCGATATCACGCAGGCGCAGCTGCCGGGCAATTTCGTCGGCTGCCTCGAGGTTGGTCTGCAGCGCGGTTTCCTCGATGTCGCTGCCCCGGGTGGCCCGCGCCGAATTGATGTCGATGGAGACCAGGGCTTCGGTGTGGTCGATGACCACCGAGCCACCG
Organism: Modicisalibacter ilicicola DSM 19980; assembly: GCF_900128925.1. GTDB lineage: Bacteria > Pseudomonadota > Gammaproteobacteria > Pseudomonadales > Halomonadaceae > Modicisalibacter > Modicisalibacter ilicicola. The sequence continues at coordinate 25,768 of NZ_FQUJ01000014.1, read as the reverse complement.
GAGGGCAGCTTGACCTCGCGCTGGTAGGCGGTCTCGATCTGGCTCTCGATCTGGAAGCGCGAGAAAAGCGGCACGTCGTCGTTATAGAGCTTGATCTTCTGCTGATAGGAGGGCATCACCTGGCGGATGAAACCGAGCGCCTCCTGGTGCACCTCGGGATTGTCGACCAGGACTTCGCCGATATCCTGACGCAGGTAGTCGCGCATCGCGCGAATGATGACATTCGATTCACGATAGATCAGGAAGGGGGCAGGACGCTTGGTCGCTTCTTCGGTGATCGCTTCCCACACCTGGGCCAGGTAGTCGAGGTCCCACTGCAGTTCTTCGGTGCTGCGGCCGATGCCCGCGGTGCGCACGATCACGCCCATCTTGTCGGGCAGCGTGAGCTGGCTCATGGCCTCCTTGAGCTGGGCGCGCTCGTCTCCCTCGATGCGCCGCGAAATTCCGCCGGCACGCGGGTTGTTGGGCATCAGTACCAGGAAGCGACCGGCCAGGCTGACGAAGGTGGTCAGGGCGGCGCCCTTGTTGCCGCGTTCTTCCTTGTCGACCTGGACGATGACTTCCTGGCCTTCCTTGATCACCTCCTTGATGTTGGGGCGTCCGGAAGGCTCCTTGGAAAAGTATTCGCGGGAGATTTCCTTGAGCGGCAGGAAGCCGTGTCGTTCAGCACCGAAGTCGACGAAGGCGGCTTCGAGGGAGGGCTCTACCCGGGTGATCTTGCCGCGGTAGATGTTGGCTTTCTTCTGCTCTCGCGCTCCGGACTCGATATCCAGATCATAGAGGCGCTGTCCATCGACCAGTGCAACCCGGAGCTCTTCGGGCTGGGTTGCATTGATGAGCATTCGTTTCATGTTGTCTCGCTGTTAAAGGCGCGCCGGATGGCGACGACCCTCAAGGAGACGCTGTTTAAATGTCTGGCGGACGAGGCGGGGTTGGGCGCCAGTCGAAGACATTCAGGCTCGTCGGCATGGCATGTCCTCGGTGAAGCTCGGCCCGGCTTCATCCGTTCGTCGATTAAGTCAGCGATTCCCTGATGTCGGTGACGACGAACCGCTTCGTGCTTCGTGCTGTGCTCAGCTCATGTCGTGGATACGCAATCAGCATTCGTACAGTCGAGCGAATGCTACAAGATCATGTTGAGTACGCGGCGGTGGCAAGACATGTTTCGGCAGGATTTCGTCTGATCTTCCCCGTCCGGCCTTGCAGACTACCGCCAGACACCTGGCATTTGTTCGGTTCGCCGACGCCGGCCTCCGGCACGGTGTTGATGAACTCCCTGGCGTCGTGACCGCCCCGCATGAGGGCCGGCCTGGGACTCGGGCGTGGCGTAACATCGTTGCTGCTCGGGTGACAGGATCAAGCTCCTGCCCACCGTATTCGTGACTCTGGCCTGCGTGCTCGTCGTGCAGGCGCTGTGATGGGCTTTTCCGGCCCATCAGAGCAAGCGAGGAATATAACAGTAAAGCACCTTGACGGCAATTGACGCGCATGACTTCCCACTGGGGTAGAATGCCGGTTTTGCCAGGCATGATCGAGGAGAGGGGATGGCCGAGGGTCGCGAGGTACAATGGGCGGAGATCACCGACGCCCAGGCCGGGCAGCGCATCGACAACTTCCTGCGGACGCGCCTCAAGGGCGCCCCCAAGGCGTTGATCTACCGCATCCTTCGCAAGGGCGAGGTGCGCGTGAACAAGAAGCGGGTCAAGGTCGATTACCGGCTGGTGCCTGGCGATCTCGTGCGTATCCCGCCGTTGCGGCTGGCGCCGGAAGAGGCGGTTCGGGAGGTGAGCGACAATCTGCGCAATCTGCTGGCCGGCAGCGTGCTGGTCGAGGGTCCGGACTGGCTGGTGATCAACAAGCCTTCGGGGCTTGCCGTGCACGGCGGAAGTGGCGTCAAGATCGGTCTGATCGAGGCGCTGCGCCAGGTGCGCGAGGATCTCGACTTCCTCGAACTGGTCCACCGCCTGGACCGCGATACCTCGGGCTGTCTGCTGCTGGCCAAGTCGCGTGCGGCATTGCTGACCCTCAACGAGGCGCTCAAGCAGCGCCGGATGGACAAGCAGTATCTGGCGCTCGTCCAAGGGCGCTGGCCGGCACGACGCGACTTCGTCAGTGCCCGTCTCGACCGTTTCGAGGCAGGCAACGGCGAGCGCCGGGTGCGGGTCGACCCCCAGGGCAAGGTGTCCCGCACCCGGTTCGCGGTACGCGAGACCTTCGCCAATGCCACCCTGGTCGAGGCGGAGCCCATCACCGGTCGAACCCACCAGATACGCGTGCATGCCGCCCACGCCGGTCATCCGCTGCTCGGCGACGACAAGTACGGCAGCCGGGAGTGCCAGCGCCTGGCGACGGGGCTCGGCCTCGATCGTCTGTTCCTGCATGCGGCATCCCTGGCGTTTCCCGAACCCACCAGTGGTCGTCCGGTGCGCATCAAGGCACCACCGGGCGATGCGCTCGAAGCGGTGCTGGCGCGGGCGAGGGCCCGCAGTTGAGTCTTTATAGCGTTCAGGAGAAAGGATGCGATACCGGCTGGTGATCTTCGATTGGGACGGAACGCTGATGGATTCCGAATCGCGTATCGTGGCCTGCATGCAGGCGGCCGCCGCGGATGTGGGCTGGGGCATCCTCGATGCCGAACACGTGCGTGACATCATCGGCCTGGGGCTTCCCGAGGCGATCGAGCGCATGTGCCCGGGCATGCCTGCCGACCAGGCCGAGGCCTTGCGCCGGCGCTACAGCCATCACTTCGTCGATGCCGAACGGACGCCGTCGCGGTTCTTCCCCGGGGTGGAGGCCGGGGTCACGCGATTGCGCGGCAACGAGCGGCTACGCCTGGCGGTGGCAACGGGCAAGAGTCGGCGCGGCCTCGATCGGGCCTTCGCCTCCACCGGCAGTGGCGACTGGTTTCACGCCAGCCGGACCGCGGATGAAACGCTGTCCAAGCCGCACCCGAGGATGCTCGAGGAGTTATTGGCAGAGGTGGGCGTGGAGGCTAAAGAAGCGTTGATGGTGGGCGATACCGAATATGACATGGAAATGGCACGGGCCCTCGACATGGACCGCTTGGCGGTCACCTACGGTGTCCATGCGCCGGAGCGACTGGCCCGAAGCGGGCCGGTCTATACCGCTGCCTCCTTTTCTGAATTGATCGAATGGTTGCACGATTGATCGATCTGCTGACGAGATTGCCTCATGAGTGATGACGACAAACGCTACGACGAATGGACCGATGGCCCGGAACTGAGCCGCGATGAGGCCCGCAGGCGGGTCGAGGAAAAAGAGGTTTCGTCCGTGGGCGACGAGGACGCGGATGTCCTGCGGGAGCGCCAGCGCCTGGCACAGCTGGAGATGATGGATCGCTGGATAGGCGGGGTGCTTGCCGAACAGCGCCGCTCGAGGCGCTGGAAGCTGTTCTTTCGCTTTTTGTTCGCGGTGTTGATCCTGGGCATGCTGGCGACCAGCATCTACAGCCTGTTCTTTGCCGGAATGACGCCTTCACCCATCGGGCCCCACTTGGGGGTGGTGCGGGTCGAAGGCGTGATCGACAGCGAAAGCGAGGCCAGCGCCGAACGTGTCAACAAGGGCCTGCAGCGGGCCTGGGAGAATGCCGAGACCCATGCGGTGGTGCTGCACATCAACAGCCCCGGCGGCAGCCCGGTGCAGTCGCAACGCATCTTCGACGAGATTCGGCGCCTGCGTCAGGCCGGGGACAAGCCGATCCTGGCCGTGATCGGGGATATCGGGGCCAGCGGCGCCTACTACGTGGCAGCGGGAGCCGACGATATCTATGCGGCGCCGGCCAGCCTGGTCGGTTCCATCGGCGTCGTCTATTCCGGCTTCGGGCTGCAAGATGCCATCGAGCGTCTGGGTGTCGAGCGGCGCGTCTTCACGGCCGGCGAGAACAAGGCATTCCTCGACCCATTCAGCGATATCGCGCCGGATCAGCGCCGGTTCTGGCAGCAGGTGCTGGAGACCACCCACCGGCAGTTCATCGACGACGTCAAGGCAGGCCGCGGCGAGCGCCTCAGCGATGACCCCGCGCTCTTCACGGGCCTGGTGTGGACCGGGGAACAGGCCCGGGAGCTCGGGCTCATCGATGGCCTGAAGAGTCTCGACGAATTGGCCAGGGAGCGCCTCGGCGAGGCGCGGACCCGCGACTATACCCCGGCGCTGGACCCGTTCGAGCGCCTTTCGCGCCAGTTCGGTCGTGTCGCCGCCCAGTGGCTGGGCCTGCCTCAAGCCGCCTCGCCGGTGCGCTACGAGTTGCCCTGATAAAGCAGGGGGTCGAGCCCGGCTTCTCGAAGCAGGGCGCATAGACGGATCAGCGGCAAGCCGATGAGGGTGTTGGGGTCGTCTCCCTCGAGGCGCTCGAACAGGGTGATGCCCAACCCCTCCATGCGAAAGCTGCCGGCGCTGTCGAAGGGTCGTTCCTGTTCGACATAGCGTTCGATCTCGGCACTGCTCAGGTCGCGAAACACCACGTCGTAGCGTTCGTGGCAGACCCGGTGCCAGCCCTTTTGCGTGTCGATCAGCGCCAGGCCGGTCAGAAAGTGGACTCGCTGCCCCGAGAAGCGGGCAAGCGTGGCCCGGGCGGTGGAGGCGTCGCCAGGTTTGCCGAGAATGTCGTTCCCGAACAGGGCGACCTGGTCCGAGCCGATGATGAGGTGCTGGGGGTAGTCGCCGGTCAGGCGTTCGGCCTTGGCGAGGGCGAGGCGGTGGACCAGGGCCTCCGGGGGTTCGCCCGGACTGGGCGTCTCGTCGATGTCGGGGCTGGCCCATTCGAAGGGGATGCCCAGTCGAGCGAGGAGTTGACGCCGCCAGCGTGAGCCGGAGGCAAGAACCAGTCGTCGCTGTGCAGTCATGAAGCTGCCTCTTTCGGTTTCGTGACCAGGAGTCTGCCGCGTATCGGTATCGCTTGTATAGCTTGCCGGCCGGCTGCTTTGACAGCCCCATGGGGAATCCCTATCATTGCGCGCTTATGTTGACCACTAGACTTCCCATACAGGTCGAGCCATATCGATTGGCCGCCAGTGGTGAGCGTCTCGAGGGGGCGATGTCCCTCGACAAGATGGCGCGACTCCGCGAAGAAACCGGTGAACAGCACGGTGATGTCGACGTTCGCCTGGAATTTGGCCAGGATGCTCAAGGACGTCGCTTTATCGAAGGCTGGTTGAAGGCAAGCTTGCGGTTGGCCTGCAAGCGTTGTCTCGAGCCCTTGCCGGTTGACGTCGAGAGCCACTTCCTGCTGGGGATGGCGACCAGCGACACCACGGCGGCCGAGCTGCCGAATGCCTACGAGCCGGTGCTGGTGGAAAATGAACAGCTCGATCTGCAGTCGATGTTGGAGGACGAATTGATCCTCAGTCTGCCGCAGGTGGTCTATCACGATGAAGCGGAGTGCCCCGTTTCACCGGATCAGCTGAGCAGTGGTGAGCCTCTCGATCCCTCGGAGCAGCCCGCTGCGAGCCCCTTCGACGTGCTGCGCACGTTGAAGAAAAAACATTGATTCAATATCGACACTCTGGAGTGATTTCTCATGGCAGTTCAGCAGAACCGTAAGACCCGTTCCAAGCGCGGCATGCGTCGCAGCCACGATGCGCTGACCGGTCCCACCCTGTCCCAGGACAAGGAAACCGGCACCACTCATCGTCGCCATCACATCGCCCCGGACGGTTTCTACCGTGGTCGCAAGGTCATCGACGTTTAAGCGCGGGATGCTGTTGGCAGAGTATTGAGCCGCATGGTGCGGATCGCCATCGATGCCATGGGCGGGGACCTAGGTCCCCGCGCTACTGTCAGGGGCACGGTCGAGGCGCTGGCCGCCAATGCCGAGCTCCAGGTTCGGCTATATGGTCCGCGTGAGGCGCTGGAGTCCGAGTTCTCGCGACTGCCGAAGCGCCTGGGGGCGGATGCCGAGCGACTGGACATCGTGCATGCCTCCAGTGTCATCGCTCAGGACATGAAGCCGTCCAGCGCGCTCCGCGCTCGTCGTGACTCCAGCCTGTCGATGATGCTCGATGAGGTGGCCTCCGGGCAGGCGGCGGCCGGCGTCAGCGCAGGCAACACAGGAGCGCTGATGGCACTGTCGCGCCGGGCCCTGGGCACCGTGGCAGGCATCCCGCGGCCGGCGATAAGCACCGCGGTGCCGACCCAGCAGGGCGGACGCTGCTACATGCTCGACATGGGCGCCAATATCGACGCTTCGGCACAGCGGCTCGTCGAGTTCGCATTGATGGGCGAAGTGATGGCGCGCCGGGTGGATGGCCTGGCTCGACCCCGGATCGCCCTGCTCAACGTGGGGGTCGAGGCGACCAAGGGCACGGCCAGCGTGCGTCACGCCGATGCCCTGCTGAAGGAAATGGCCAACATCAACTATGTGGGCTTCGTCGAAGGTGACGGTCTGTTCAGCGGTACGGCAGATGTGGTGGTATGCGACGGCTTCGTCGGCAACATCGTGCTCAAGGCGAGCGAGGGCCTGGCGCGCATGCTGATCGAGCGGGTGCAAGCCACCTTCGCGGCCCACTGGGGGAGTCGGGTGGTCAGCCTGCTTGCCCGCCCGGCACTCCTGCGTCTGCGTCGCCAACTCGACCCGGTACGCTACAACGGCGCCAGCCTGCTGGGATTGTCGGGCATCGTCGTCAAGAGTCACGGTCGCGCCGATGCCTTGGGGTTCGCCTGTGCCATCGCTCGTGCGGTGCAGGAGGTCCGTATCGATTTGCCGAGGCATCTTGAACATGAACTGGGCCAGAGAGCCGCTACCGCGCCGGTCGCGCTGGACCGACGCGGTAGCGGGGTTTCACCCTGTGCGAAAACCGATGATTTCAATTCCTGAAAGGTGAATGTCATGACCCAATCCCTGGCCTTGGTCTTTCCGGGACAGGGCTCCCAGCACCTAGGCATGCTGCGAGAACTGGCCGAACGTTATAGCGTGGTGCGCACGACTTTCGAAGAAGCGGCGGATGCGTTGGGCTACAATCTCTGGCAGGTGGTGCAGGAAGGTCCTGAAGAAGCCCTCAATGCCACGGCATGCACGCAGCCGGCGCTGCTGACATCGAGCATTGCCATCTGGCGCGTCTGGCAGGAGCTCGAAGGGCCTCGGCCGGTCGCCATGGCCGGGCATAGCCTGGGGGAGTACAGCGCCATGGTCTGTGCCGGGGTAATGAGTTTTGCCGAGGGGGTGCGCCTGGTCAAGTTGCGTGGTGATGCCATGCAGGCCGCGGTCCCGGCGGGAGAAGGCGCCATGGCCGCCATCCTGGGGCTCGACGATGCGGCCGTGGAGCTGGCATGTCGCGATGCTGCCCAGGGCGAGGTGGTGTCGCCGGTCAATTACAATGCGCCCGGACAGGTCGTCATCGCCGGTCGGAAATCCGCTGTCGATCGGGCCATTGCCGCCTGCCAGGAAGCTGGTGCCAAGCGAGCCATGCCGTTGCCGGTTTCGGTGCCCTCGCATTGCGCCCTGATGGAGCCGGCCGCCGAGCGCCTCGCGGAAGCCATGAACGAGATCGAGATCAAGACCCCGCGCTACAAGGTGTTCCAAAACGTCGATGCTGCTGCCCACGCGGATGTTCCGACGTTGCGTGCGCGGCTCGTCGAACAGCTCTATCGCCCGGTGCGCTGGACGGATTGCGTCGAGGCGATGGTTGGCCAGGGTGCAGGGGTATTCATCGAATGTGGCCCCGGGAAAGTGCTCACGGGCCTCAACAAGCGCATTGCGCGAGGTGCCAAGGGGCTGTCGGCCAACGACCCCGATAGTCTAGCTGCCGCTCTCGAGCTGGCGCGAGAAGATGCAAGTCAACAAGATCAATGACTCATTCGGAAAACGCCATGACTACAAGCGAACCCAGAATCGCCCTGATCACCGGTGCGACTCGCGGTATCGGTCGCGCCATTGCTCACGAACTCGGCCGTCAGGGAAGGATCGTGGTCGGTACCGCGACCAGTGAGCAGGGCGCCGAGAAGATCGATGCCGACCTCAAGGCTCAAGGCATCGAAGGCGCTGGGCGCAGGCTCGATGTCACCGACCAGAGCAGTGTCGATGCGCTGGTCTCCTCGATCGGCGAGCAGTTCGGTGCTCCCACCATTCTGGTCAACAATGCCGGCATCACCCGGGACAATCTGCTGATGCGCATGAAGGAGGACGAGTGGGATTCGGTCCTCGATACCAACCTCAAGTCCGTCTATCGTGTCACCAAGGCGTGTGTCCGCGGAATGACCAAGGCGCGCTTCGGGCGTATCGTCAGCATCAGCTCGGTGGTGGCGACCATGGGGAACCTGGGGCAGACCAACTACGCGGCCGCCAAGGCGGGCATGGAAGGTTTTACCCGGGCCCTGGCACGGGAAGTGGCTTCACGGAACATCACCGCGAACGCCGTGGCACCCGGTTTCATCGCGACGGACATGACCGAGGGCTTGCCGGAAGAACAGCAGGCGACATTGCTCGGCCAGATCCCCCTGGCGAGACTGGGTCGGCCCGAAGAGATCGCTGCCGCCGTTGGCTTCCTGACCAGCGATGCTGCCAGTTACATCACCGGCGAGACGCTGCAGGTCAACGGTGGCATGAACATGCGTTAAGTTGTCAGAGGGCGCCTCGGTTGCGTCAACCAGAGGCCGACTATAAACTACCGGCAGTCTTGCCGACGGATATGTACCATTAGGAGTAGCAACGTAATGAGCACCATCGAAGAGCGTGTGAAGAAAGTCGTGGCCGAGCGCCTGAACGTCAAGGAAGAAGATATCCAGAACACGTCTTCTTTTACCGAAGATCTCGGTGCGGATTCCTTGGATACCGTCGAATTGGTCATGGCGCTTGAAGAGGAATTCGATACCGAAATCCCCGACGAGGAAGCCGAGAAGATCACCACCGTGCAGGAAGCGATCGATTACGTCGTTGCTCACCAGTAAGATGGCGTAAGCGCGGCCTGGACCGCCTGTATTCACGAAAGCCGTTCTGGAAACAGAGCGGCTTTCGTTTTACGCATCATTGGCCCATAGCGGGTATGCTTCGGGTATAATGCGCGCCACAGCGATGCGACATGCAAGTGCGCACGATTTTGACGTCTGGAGGAAAGCTGATGCCTCGTAGAAGGGTCGTGGTGACCGGACTGGGCCTGGTAACGCCGGTCGGGAACACCGTCAAAGAGAGCTGGGCCAACATCCTGGCAGGCAAGAGCGGCGTCGCCCCGATCGAGCACTTCGATACCAGCGGCTTCAACACGCGCTTCGGTGGATCGGTCAAGGACTTCGACATCAGTCCTTACCTGAACCCCAAGGACGCGCGCAAGATGGATCTCTTCATCCAGTACGGCATTGCCGCCGGCAACCAGGCGATCGAGGATGCCGGTCTTGAATGCGGCGAGCAGAACGCCCACCGGATCGGAGTCGCCATCGGTTCGGGGATCGGTGGCCTGCCGATGATCGAGCATAACCACAATGCCCTGAACAAGGGCGGGGCCCGGCGTATCTCGCCCTTTTTCGTCCCCGGGTCGATCATCAACATGATTGCCGGCAATCTGGCGATCCAGCACGGTTTCTGTGGTCCCAACATTGCCATCACCACGGCATGCACCACCGGAACGCACAACATCGGCTACGGTGCCCGAACCATCGCCTACGGCGATGCCGATGTGATGCTCTGTGGCGGGTCCGAGATGGCGACCACACCGCTGGGTCTGGGAGGCTTTTCCGCCGCCCGGGCGCTGTCCACTCGCAATGAGGCTCCCGAGCAGGCGAGTCGCCCCTGGGATCGCGACCGTGATGGCTTCGTGCTCTCCGATGGCGCCGGGGTACTGGTCCTCGAGGAGTACGAGCAAGCCAAAAAGCGCGGGGCCACCATCTACGCCGAAATCAAGGGCTTCGGCATGAGCGACGATGCCCACCACATGACGGCGCCGCCCGAGGATGGCCGTGGCGCGGCATTGGCGATGCGCAACGCCATTCGCGATGCCGAACTCGACCCTGCGCAGATCGGTTACATCAATGCCCACGGGACCTCTACCCAGACTGGCGACCTGGCCGAGAGTCGCGCCATCGAACAGGTCATGGGGGCAGCGGCCGCGTCGGTGGCGGTCAGCTCGACCAAGTCGATGATCGGCCACCTGCTGGGAGCGGCCGGTGCCGTCGAGGCGATTTTCAGCATTCTGGCATTGCGCGATCAGGTCGTGCCACCGACCATCAATCTGGACAATCCCCAGGAAGGCTGCGCGCTCGATTATGTGCCGCACACCGCCCGGCAAATGGCCTTGGATTACGCCCTGTCCAATTCGTTTGGCTTCGGCGGTACCAACGGGTCACTGATCTTCGGGCGCCTCTGATCGACCATGCATGATGGCAAGGTTCCAATCGACGACCGGGGATTCGCCTACGGGGATGGCCTCTTCGAGACCGTGCTGGTCCGCGACAATCGACCCCTACTCTGGAACGAGCACCTGATGCGTCTGGCACGCGGCTGCGAGCGGCTTGCCATCCCTTTCCCCGACCGAGCCATGCTCGATGCCCTGCCGTACCAGGCCGGCCCCGGACTGCACCTGCTGAAGATCATCGTCACACGGGGCAGCGGCGGCCGAGGTTACCTGCCTCCCGACGAGGCCGAGCCGCGTCTGCGCTGGCAGGTGATGCACTTCACTCCCGCCCCGTACCGTTGGCGTGAAGGCGTCAGGTTGCGGCTGTGCGAACTCCGGCTCGGCATTCAGCCGCGCTTGGCAGGGCTCAAGCATCTCAATCGCCTGGAGAACGTGCTCGCCCGCCAGGAATGGCGGGACGAAGGTATTGCCGAAGGTGTGCTGTGCGACAGCGAGGGTTGTGTGGTCGAGGCGACCTGCATGAATCTGTTCTGGCTGCAGGACGGGTGTCTGGAGACACCGCGGCTCGACCGCTGTGGCGTTGCCGGCACGCTGCGCGCGGCGTTGCTGGCGAGCCAGCCGATCGACGAGGTATCACGCCACGCCGATGAGCTGGATACGGTTCAGGCGCTGTGGCTGGGCAACTCGGTCCAGGGCGTGTGGCCGGTCACCCAGCTCGAGGCTGCGGACGGCAAGGTCATCAGACAATGGGCGCTGGGTCCCGCCCACCGCTTGCTGCAAATGAAGGCCCATGAATTACTGGGCTATCCGAGTACGTTTTAGAGGAAGGGCGAGACATGCGGTTGCTCAAGGCAGTGATCATCCTGCTCGTTCTGGGGGGCGGGCTGGCCTTTGCCGGTTACCAGTACTGGCAATTGCGCCTCGCGGCACCCATTGCCATCGAGGAGCCGACCCTCTACGAAGTGCCGCGAGGCGCCAGCTTCAATCGCGTGGTCAATGATCTCGCCGAACGCGGTATCCTGGCCGAGGATTGGTCGCTGCGACTGCTGGCAAGACTGTCGCCTGACAGCGTGTCACAGCTGCGCGCCGGAGAATTCATGCTCAAGCCGGGGATGAGCAGCAGGGAAGCCATCGCGCTGCTGGGAAGCGATGAGGTCGTGAGCTACCCGCTGACGATCCCCGAAGGCTGGACCTTCGGGCAGATGCGCGATCTGCTGGCCTCCGCTCCCAAGCTGTCCCAGCGTACTGCCGGAATGAGCGATGCCGAGGTCATGGCGGCATTGGGGCGCCCGGATCAGCATCCGGAAGGGCGTTTCTTCCCGGATACCTATCGTTATCACAAGGGCAGCAGCGATCTCGACATATTGCGCCAGTCTCATGCACGGATGGAATCGGAACTGACCGCGGCCTGGGAGGCGCGCCGCGGCGATCTGCCTCTGGAGTCTCCCTATGAGGCACTGATCATGGCGTCGCTGATCGAGCGCGAGACAGGCGCCGAGGGCGAGCGTCGCGAGATCGCCGGCGTCTTCAAGCGTCGGCTGGAGCGAGGAATGCGCCTGCAGACCGACCCCACCGTGATCTACGGCATGGGAGACAGGTATGAGGGCAATATCACCCGCGCCGATCTGCGCCGGCCCACCCCGTACAACACCTACGTGATCGATGGCTTGCCACCGACACCGATCGCCATGCCCGGCCGGGCGGCCCTGGAGGCGGCAGTGGATCCCGCCGAGGGGAACGCGCTTTACTTCGTCGCCAAGGGGGATGGAACGCATCACTTCTCGCGCAACTTGAAAGAACACAATGCGGCGGTGCGTCGCTACATTCTCAATCGATGAGTTCGGCACGCTATGTTGGATGAGAGTCGTTCGCCAGGACGTGGTCGCTTCATCACCCTCGAGGGCGGTGAAGGGGTCGGCAAGAGCACCAACCTCGGTTTTGTCTGCGAGTTCCTGGCACGGCGCGGGGTCGAGGTCGTGCGTACCCGGGAGCCCGGTGGGACGCCCCGTGCCGAGGCGATTCGACGCCTGCTTCTGGACCCCGCCGAGGAGGAGCCGCTGAGCGATGATGCCGAATTGCTGCTGATCTTCGCCGCCCGCGCCCAGCACCTCGAACGACTCGTTCGTCCGGCCCTGGCACGAGGGGCCTGGGTCGTCTGCGATCGCTTCACCGATGCCACCTTCGCCTACCAGGGTGGCGGACGCGGTATCGACAACGATGCCATCGCCACGTTGGAAACCCTGGTGCAGCGAGGACTGCAGCCGGATCTGACGCTACTGCTGGACATGCCGGTCGAGGCCGCGCAACGCCGGGTCAGCGAGCGTGGCAACGAGCGGGATCGCTTCGAACAGGAACGTGCGGACTTCTTCACCGCCGTGCGCAACGTCTATCTGCGGCGGGCATCCTCCCAGCCGGAGCGTTTCGCGATCATCGATGCCGCCCAGTCGCTCGAGGACGTTCAGCAGGCTATCGAAGCCTGTCTGCAAGACTGGTGGGGGGGCATGACGTGAGGCCGCTGCCCTGGCAACAGTCGTTGTGGACACGTCTGACTGGATTGCAGGAGGCCGGCCGACTGCCGCATGCCTTGCTGCTTTCCGGGCCGCATGGGGTGGGCAAGCAGGAACTGGCCGAGGCCTTGCTGGCCCGAACGCTGTGTCGTCGACCTGGCGAGGTCGCCTGTGGCGAATGCCATGACTGTCGCATGCTGCTGTCGGGCTACCATCCCGACCTGCTGCGGGTCTCTCCGGCGGAGAAGAGTCGCCAGATACGCATCGATCCGATTCGTGAGGTCAACCACTTCGTGGCACAGACGGCGCAGCAGGGCGGTTATCGCGTCATCCTTTTGCAGCCCGCCGAGGCGATGAACGTCGCCGCCGCCAACGCCTTGCTCAAGAGCCTGGAGGAGCCCGGGGAACGCACCCTGTTCATTCTGCTGGCGGATGTGCCCTCGCGCATGCTGGCGACTATCCGGTCCCGTTGCCAGCACTGGCCGCTTGGTGTTCCGGAGGCATCAGCGTGCCTGCCCTGGTTGAGCGACGCCCTGGGAGAGGGGGATGATGGGCAATTCTGGCTAAGGGTCTCGGGCGGATTGCCGTTACTAGCTAGAGAGCTGGCCAGTTCCGAATCCCGTGCGCTGCGCCAGGAACTGCAGGAGCTGTTCGATGCACTGGTGCGGGGGAGCGAACCGGTTGCCGAGGCCTCGCGTCTGGATCGCCAGGCCGTGGACCGCATCCTGTGGTACGGTATCACCTGGCTCGAGGATCTGATCCGCCTTGGCCTGTCCGGTGATACCGAACGCGTGCGCAACCTCGATCTGCTGCCTCTCTACCGTCAGGCGACCAAGAATGCGCGAGTGCAGGACTGGTTTCGCCTGCTCGACTATGCACGGGAGCAGCGGCGCCTGCTGGTGACGGGGAGCAACCCCAATCCGCAGCTGGTGCTCGAAGCCTGGCTGGTACGCTGGTCGGCGCTGCTGCGTTCCTAGAGCCCCTTGAGCCACGAGGCAACAAATGTCCGGAAAGAAAGCACTCTCCTTGAGTATCAAGAATACCCAGACCTTGCTCTCGGCCTACATGCCGATGCTCGAGCGAGGTGGCATCTTCGTTCCCACCCAGGAGCGTTACACCCTCGGCCAGGAGGTCTTTCTCCTCCTGACCCTGCCCGAGGAGAGCGAGCGTCTTCCCGTCACGGGGCAGGTGGTGTGGATCTCGCCCCCGGGGGTCTCGGGGCGCCGCATGCCGGGCATCGGCATCCATTTCAGTGCCGAGGACCAGGCGGTGCGCGACCGCATCGAGAGCCAACTGGCCGGGCAGCTCAACAAGGGAGCCCCCACCTACACGCTTTGAGCGCTGTGAAGGGGACACGTTTTCATTTCCTGACACGAGTGTTGTTTGCGCATGTTTGTCGACTCCCATTGTCATCTCGACCGTCTCGATCTCAAGGCGCATTCGGGGGATCTGAATGCGGCCCTGGACGCCGCCCGCGAGCGGGAGGTGCGCCAGTTTCTTGCCATCGCCGTCACCCTCGAGGATGTCGAGACGCTGGCCGGGATTGCGCGAGCACACGAGGACGTCGCCATCTCGGCCGGTGTCCATCCGCTGCACCGAGTCGCGCGCGAACCCAGTGTCGAGGAGATCAAGGCCTGCGCCGAACGCTTCGACGTGGTGGCCATCGGTGAAACCGGGCTCGACTATCACTACGACACCATCCCCCGAGAAGTGCAGTTCGAGCGTTTCAGGCGTCATCTCCAGGCGGCTACCGAGCTCGAGTTGCCGGTCATCGTGCATACGCGAGACGCCAGGGATGAGACGCTCTCGTTGATTCGCGAGCACACCGACCCGGCCGTCGGCGGCGTGCTGCACTGTTTCACCGAGGAACTCGACATGGCACGCCAGGCCGTGGCTCACGGCTTCTTCATCTCCCTGTCGGGCATCGTGACGTTTCGCAACGCCGAGGCGATTCGCGAATTGGCGCGGGCGATCCCGCTGGATCGGCTGCTGATCGAGACCGACAGCCCGTACCTGGCGCCGGTACCGCATCGCGGCAAGCCGAACGAACCCCAGTGGGTGGTGGAGGTTGCCGACTGTATCGCCCGGGAGCGAGGCATCAGCCTCGACGAGGTGGCGATGCAGACCACGGTCAATTTCTACCGTCTCTTTCGTGCCGCCGCGCCCCAGGCATCGGAAGAGATGCGACAGGCACTGACAGACGCTAATCTGATGTAACCAACTCGTTTAGGCATGTCGTCTGACCCATGTCAGTCAGGGAGGAGCCATGGCGCTGGAACCGTTACTGTCGCATGTCGAACCCGGTGGCAAGATACCGCCGGTCGATCAGTGGAACCCCGAGCACAGCGGTGACATGGACCTCGTGATCCGCAGTGACGGCACCTGGATACATGAAGGCGCGCCCATCCAGCGACCGCGTCTCTTGCGCCTGCTGTCGACGCTATTGCGTCGCGAGGCCGATGGGGCATATTGCCTGGTCACCCCGGTGGAGAAGATGCACATTCGCGTCGAGGACCGTCCCTTCCTGATCGTCGATGCCGAACCCGAGCAGTCGGGAGAGGTGACGCTCTGGCACCTCACCACCAACATGGGGGATCGGCTCGACCTGGGCCATGAGCATCGCCTGGTCGTCAGCCAGACCCCGGAAGGCGAGCCGGTGCCGGAAGTCAGCGTGCGCTTTGGTCTTGGAGCCCGCTTCAACCGCAACGTCTACTATCGCCTGGTCGAGCTCGCCGAGCATCGCCAGGTGAGGGACCAGACCGAACTGGGCCTCGTCAGCCAGGGCGTGTGGCAGCCCCTGGGCGTCCTCGACGCGGGATCGTCGTGAACCTGACGGCCGAACAGCACGCGGTGGTTGCCCATGAGCGAGGGCACGCGCGGGTCGCGGCGGTGGCGGGTGCCGGCAAGACCACCACCATGGTGGCCCGGGTCCTGCATCTGCTGGCCCAGGGGGTGCCGGCCCGGCGTATTCTGGTGCTGATGTTCAACCGCGCCGCCCGGGAGGACTTCACGTCCAAGCTCGCCGCGCTGGCACCTGCCGGGCAAGCGTTGCCCGAGGTGCGGACCTTCCACTCCATCGGTCATCGCCTGACCCAAAGCCTGACCCGCTGGGGACGACTCGCTCCCCGGGAATTGCTGGCGGACTGGCAGCGTGAGCGCCTGCTGCGTCAGGCCGCCATGCGGGCTCTGGAAACCGCCGAGGAGAGCGCGCGGGAGGCGGCCCTGGAGCCCGAGCGCCTCGAGGCGCTCAGCCATTTCTGCGAGCTGGTCAAGGCCGAGATGATGCCGCCGGCGACACTCTACGACCGGCTCGACTTCGGTCCGGACACCGGCCATTTCATCGACGCCTTCGAGCAGCTGGAGTCGCTGCTCGAACAGCACGGGCAGATGACCTATGCCGACCTGCTCTACCGTCCACTGCGCTGCCTCGAAGGCGACAGCGCGGTACGCAACCGCGTGCAGGGCTTTCTCGACCATGTCATCGTCGACGAGTATCAGGACATCAACGAGGCGCAACAGCGACTGCTGGCGGTGCTGGCGGGGCGCCAGGCCGATGTGATGGTGGTGGGGGATGCCAACCAGTGCATCTACGAGTGGCGAGGTGCCCGCCCCGATTACATGCTCGAGCGTTTCACCGCGAGCTTCGGCGCGGCCTCCGACTACCCGCTGTCGGCCACCTTTCGTCATGGGCACGCCCTGGCCCTGAGCGCCAACCACGCCATAAGCGCCAATCGTCGTCGACCCGATCAGCTCTGTGTGGCGGCCCCGGGCAATCCTCTCACCAGCATCGATACCGGGCAGGGCGGTGGACGCCTGATCGAGGAACTGACGAACTGGCAACGCGGCGGCCGTTCTCTGGTTCAGGCCTGTATCCTGGTGAGAAGCTGGTCCCTGTCGGTCTCTGTGCAGTTGCAGTTGCTGCGCGCCGGCATCCCCTTTCGTCTGTCCCGGGATGATCGCTTCGTCTTTCGCCTGCCGCTGGTGCAGGCCCTGGCGGGCTATCTTCGCCTGGCCCGCGAGCCTCGCCTGCTGCAGGACCCCGGGCATCTGTTGCTGCTGCTGTCGCAGCCCACTCCCTTCGTGGCCCGGGAGCGACTGCAGAGACTGGCACTGCGTCTGGCGGAGAGCCAACGCTGGCCCGAGCGTCACGACCCTCTGCTGGCAGGCCTCAAGCCGATGCAGCGGCGCAATCTCAAGCGCCGCTGGGAACTGCTCTGCGAACTGCCCAGGCTGGCGGCCCTGCCGCCGGCGCGCTTGCTCGAGCTGATCGTCGAACGTCTCGATGCCGAAAAGGTGCTCAAGCGAGCCGCGGCGCGCCGTGAAAAGGGCGAGGAGGACGTCCGCCTGCTCGATGTGCTGATCGAACAGGCGGACGAACTCGTCCAGGCGCCGGAAGATTTCATCGACCTGCTTCATCGCCCGGTCGAGAATCGAACCGATGGGGTGTTGATCACCACGGTGCATGGTGCCAAGGGATTGGAGTGGCCCTGGGTGGCACTGTGGGGCGCGAACGAGGAGGACTTTCCGCATTACAGCCGGGACAACCCCCTGGACGACGAGCGGCTGGAAGAGGAGCGCCGGCTGTTCTATGTGGCGATAACGCGGGCTCGGGAGCGTCTTCTGATGCTGCACGACGGCGGTGAACACCGCCCGAGCCGCTTCATCGCCGAAAGCGCCTGGGAAGATGGCAACCGCGTCGCCCGAGCGTTGCGCGATGGCACGACGACGGCCGTGGAAGTCGGGTCACCGGAACTCGTTGCTCGCTACCTCGCCGCGTCGGGAGCGACACTCCCCCTGGCGTCGGCGAGACAGGCAAGTGCCATTGCCGCGAGCAGTCGAGAGGGGGTCGACGATCTCTATACCCCCGGTCAGCGGGTGTTGCATGAAGTATTCGGTGCCGGCGAGATCGTGCTTGTCGAAGGCAACCCTTCCAATCCGGTAATCGAGGTGCGCTTCACGAATGCCGGGCGTCGTCGCCTGATCGCACGGCGTGCCCCCCTCAAGCGCCTGCAGGGAGAACCCATGCCATGACCGTCAACCTGACACCGTGGCCATTGATCGATGCGACGACATTGCACAAGGCCATCGCTTCGGGCGAGCCTCCATGTGTCCTGGATTGCCGGGCCCGCCTGGACGACACGGACGCCGGACGTCGTCTATGGGAAGCCGGGCACATCCCCGGCAGTCGGCATCTCGATCTGGATCGCGACCTGGCTGCCCGGCCCGGAGCAGGGGGGGCGACATCCATTGCCGACCGAAGCCGCCTTTACCGCTGTCTTGCAGCACCTGGGAATTTCACCGACGACCCCGATCGTCGTCTACGACGACATGGGCGGCCAGATGGCTGCGGCACGGGCCTGGTGGATGCTGCACTGCTGGGCGGGGCATCCCGGCGTACGCTTGCTCGATGGCGGCCTGCTGGCCTGGCAGCACGAGGGGGGCGAGATGACCCAGGCGACGAGTGACGTTTCACCCAGCGACTGGCGGCCGAACTTCGACGATGCCCGGCTGGTCGCTGCCGACACACTGCTGTCGACGTCCGATATCCTGGTCGATGCCCGGTCCCTGGAGCGCTTTCGCGGCGAGGCCGAGCCCGTCGACCCGGTGGCCGGGCATATTCCCGGCGCGATCTGCCGGCCTTGTGGAGCCAACCTGACCCCCAGCGGCTATTTCAAGAGCGCCGAGGAACTCGATGATGAACTGCCCCGGGAGGAACACGCGATCAGCTATTGCGGGTCCGGGGTGACCGCCTGTCACAACATTGTCGCCTATGCCATCGCCGGTCGTCCCTTGCCACGCTTGTACGCCGGCTCCTGGAGCCACTGGATTCGCGACCCGCAGCGACCCGTGGCCACGGCAGGAGGATAGAAGCATGGGGTCGACAGTCGCCTTCAGCGTTCGTGGCCCTGGCGAGTCGCCAGCAGAAGGAGTGCGCTCACGCCCAGCGAGGCCGCCAGGGCGAGATAGAAGGCAATGATGCCGCCGAGGGCACGCGCGGTGATCGCCTCGGTGGCGGCAAAGGCGACCAGGCTCAACATGCCGCTCTGGGCCGTGGTGACCGTGGCGCGGGCGACCGGTGCACCGAAGCGTTGATGAAGGGTGAAGGCGATCACCAGAAAGCCCACCGGGAAGCCGATCAGCATGCCTGAAACATCGGGGCCTGCTTGGGTGGCGGCGGTGGTGGCAACGCCGACAAGGGCGCCGGCGATCACACCGCGCAACAGCAGATCCGACCAGCGGGAAGGTGCACGCACCCTTGCCTGGGGCAGCCGAAGCCAGTACTTCAGCCCCAGGGCCAACGCAAACACCGCGGCATAGGTCACCAGGGCGATCCCGTAGCCTCCCGGCAACCGCGCGAACACGGCGGCGCCCGCCATCCAGGCGAGCAATGCCATGGAAAGGCTTGCCAGCGCAGCGAATCGACCCGCCGCCAGTACGTAGGCGATCGTGAACAGCAAGGTGGCCGCCAGCGCGTGCAGCGTCGAGACAGCGGCCTCGGCAATGAAAGCGGCTTCCTGTTCGCGCCCCAGGAAGAAGAACGCGGGACCCAGCACGATGGGAGTGCCGGCGACGATGCCGCCGAGACGCGGACCGACATGCGCCACGGTCAACGTGACGGCGATGACCACCACCGCGGTCAACAGCATCTTGATCACCAGGGCGATGATCACGGTGTCGCGTCTTGGGGCCTTCCTGACGAGGCCAGCACCGCTTCTACCCCCGCGGCCTGGCGCAGCAAGGCATGGTCCATGCCGTTGCGCGCCATCAGCATCAAGCCCACCGGCAGCTCGTCGGGCCAGTGGCAGGGCAGGGAGATGGCGCACAGATCCAGCAGATTCCCGGCCGTCGGATTGCGCAGCACCAGCAGGTTCGTGCGGCTGTAGTCCTCGTCCTGCTCGAGTGCCACGAACAGGGGCGGCACTACCGGTACAGTCGGCGAAACCAGGGCATCGACGTCCTGCAGCAGCCGATCCATCCGCGCGACCTGGAAGCGACGGCGGCGCTGGAGTTCCAGGTAGTCGGCGGCGGAGAGATCGGCGCCGCGCTGGATGCGCGATCCCACCCGCGGATCGTAGCGGTCGCAATGCTCGGCAAGCCAGTCGCGATGCACATGATAGCTCTCGGCGGCGGTGAAGCCGCCACCCTCGAGAAGCTCCGGGAGTTCAAGCAGTTGCGGCAGGGGTATCTCCCGGATCACCGCGCCTGCCGCGCTCAGGCTGGCGAGCGCACGCTCGAAGGCCACCGCGACCGTGCTGTCGATGTCCTCGAGCAGGTAATGACCGGGCACGGCGAGTCGCAGACCCTTGACCGAATCGAGCCCCGGCGCTGGCATCGGTTCGCCACTCAGGACCGCATCCAGCCGCGCGCAACAGTCGACCGACGGGGCGATGGGGCCGATCGAGTCGAGGGAACAGGAGAGAGGGAGCGCCCCCTCCAGCGGCACACGATACTGCGAGGGCTTGAACCCCACGAGCCCGCAGAAGGCTGCCGGGATGCGCACGGAGCCACCGGTATCGGTCCCCAGCGCTGCCGCGGCCATGCCTTCGGCAACGGCGACCGCGGCACCGGAGGAGGAGCCGCCGGGAATGCGACCGGGTGCCACGGGGTTATCGGGAGTGCCGTAATGCGGATTGAGGCCGAGCCCCGAATAGGCGAACTCGGTCATGTTGGTGTGCCCGGTGAGAATGGCGCCAGACTGGCGGAGCCGCTCCACGGCGCTGGCATCGCGGGTGGCCGGTGGGGCATCCGCCAATAGCCGCGAGCCGGCATGGGTCACCGCACCCGTGACGTCGAAAAGTGCCTTGATGGCGATGGGCAGGCCGGCCAGGGGCCCCTGGGGAAGCGCCTCGCGGTACAACCGGTCACATGCCTCGGCTTGCGCGCGAGCGCTCGCCTCGAACAGTGCCGTGTGAATGCGGCCGTCGTCGCGTTCGGCGATGCGCGCGAGGCAGTCGTCGAGCAACTCGGTGGCGTTGTGCTGGCGCGACTGGAGCCTTTTAAGAAGCGTGTTCAGCGTGGGATGCATGGCATGACTCGTCAGCTGATTATCGGCAGGGTTTGCACGGTATAGCGGTGTTCGATCCGCTGGCCTCGCACCGGATCGATCAGGGCCATCTCGAAGCGTTCCATCGCGCGTGGACCGCCGATCACCGGCAGCGTGCCGCAGAGCATGGCGACCCCCGGAGGCAGTGACACCGTGGATTGACCATAGCGGGCGAGCAGATCGGCAGGGGGCAGCAGGCTGGCGACACTGCCCTGCTGATAGAGCATGTGCTGCCCGTCGATCAGGGCATGGGATTCGAGTTGCAGGTCGTCCCAGTGCGGCAATACCTCCTCGAGGGGCCAGAGCATCCGTCCCATCGGCTTGGGGCAGACCTGCTTGGAATGCGCCACCGACCAGGTCTCGGCATCGCGATCCGTGTGATCCGAGGCGATGCCCACCAGCGTGCCCGCGTCGGTGCCGACCAGCAGCACCTCGGCCTCGCCACTGCTGGCGTTGCCGAGCACCTGGATGATCTCCTCGCAGGTACCCAGACTCGCGCCTACCCGATAGAAGAGCGGCGTCTCCGAGGGCGCCTTGACCCCGAGCGCCTTCAATTCCTCGATATGTTCCTGGATGGACGCGTCGTCGCGCCCGGACCACCCCGCGATGACGAGCTCTTCGATGTCGATGGACAGGGAACCGCTGTTGCCGACTGTGAAAGTGGTCATGGTGCTCTCCATTGTGTGGAAGTGTTGGGTCATCAGCCGAGAATCGACGGCAGATACAGGGCGATGCCCGGCAACAGCACGAGCAACATGGCGACGAGGATCATGATCACGACATAGGGAATGGCGCCGACCATGACATCATTGAGTACGCCGCGCTTGCGCACGCTCTGCACGACGTAGAGGTTCAGGCCCACCGGTGGCGTGATCAGTGCCATCTCGATCAGCAGGATCAGCAGGATGCCGAACCAGACGGGATCGAATCCCTGAGCGATGATGATCGGTGCCACGATGGGGATGGTAATGACCATCAGCGAGAGCGTTTCGACGAAGAAGCCGAGCACCACATAGAGCAGGATGACCATCATCAGCGTGCCGTAAGGGCCTAGTCCGGCACCTTCGATGAAAGCATTGAGATCGTCGGTGACTCCCGCCGACGCGAGCACGAAATTGAGAAAATAGGAGGTGATGATGATCAGCATGACCATCGCCGTGGTCCGCATCGTGCCATCGATGGCCTCTATCATGACGCGCAGGTTCAGGCGCCGCATGCCTGCCGCGATCGCCAGCGCGCCCACTACCCCCAGCGCAGCCGCTTCAGTCGGCGTGGCCCAGCCGGCATAGATCGATCCGACCACCAGCGCGAACAAGGTCAGCACCGGCACCAGATGACGCAACCCCCCGATGCGCTGGCTCCAAGTATGGTGGCGCTTCGGACCGCCGAGTGTCGGCCAGATCGCACAGAGCAGGGCGCTGCCCAGGATGAACAGCAGCGCAAGCAGGAGACCGGGAATCAAGCCGGCGGCAAACAGCCGGGGGATCGAGGTTTCGGTCAGAAAGCCATAGACGATCAGGTTGATCGAGGGGGGGATCATGATGCCCAGTGTCCCGCCGGCGGCGATGGAGCCGGCAAAGAGTCGCTCGTCGTAGCCGAGCGCCCGGGCCTGGGGCATGGCGACCGTACCGATGGTGGCGGCGGTGGCCACGCTGGAACCCGAGGTCGCGGAAAAGAGGGTGGCGGTCCCGATATTGGCATGCAGCAATCCCCCGGGCAGCCAGGAAAGCCAGGATTCGAGCGTTTCGTAGGTCGTGCGCGCCACGCCGGTGCGAACCAGTATCTCGCCGAGAAGAATGAACAACGGGATCGCGATCAGCAGGAAGCTGTCGGAGGCGGTCCAGAGGACATCGCCCAGGGCACGGTGCAAGGGGAACGCCGAGAAGAACTCGTCGAGAAACAAGGCAAGCGCCATCAGGGTGGCGGCCACGGGGATGCTCAAGAACAGCAGCACGAGCAGGACGATCAGCGCGATGGCGATCATGGCATGTCCTCCGCGGTTTCCGACTCGATCTGGTCATCCAGGGTCGGGCTGCCGGCAAGACGCTGCACCTGTTCGGGCTGGCGCGCCAGAAGTGCCAGCAGCACACGCAGCAGCAGCACGGTGACGGCGGCGCTGAACCAGAGCATGCCACCGGCCCACAGCCACTGCGGTATCCATAGCGGTGTCTGCAGTGGCGTGTTGGCGAGCGAGCCCTGAGCATAGGAGTGCGAGGCGACTCCCAGGACGGCGCCGGCCACGAAGACGCAGAATAGCCCCAGTGAGGCGAGGGCCACGAGATCGAGTATCGCCCGCGCGGTGAGAGGCAGGCGCAGATAGACCAGGTCGATGCGGATATGAGCCTTGCGGAACAGGGCATGGGCGAAGGACCAGCTGGCACTGATCGCCAGCACATAGCCGGAGAGCTCGGTCGAGGCGCCAAGGGAGCGCCCCCAGATGCCGCGCGAGATGACCTCGAGGGTGACCATGCCCACGGTGAGCAGGATCAAAAGCCCGCCGAAGCGGGCCAGCCACAGCGAGCCCGTGTCCATCACCGCTATCAGGCGATCGAGCCAATCGGTGAGTCGTGTGAGCATGGCGACTCCGGAGTCGGTGGGAGTTGAAAGGGGCCATCGCGACGTCTGCGTCCGGCCGATCACCGTTCGCTGGCGGTGACGCCGGTGACCTCGCCGATGGTCTCGTTCCAGCGGGCGACGTCGTCTGCATCGACGCGCCCGACCCAGGCGGGCAGCACCTGTTCCTCGAGCATGCGCTGCGCCAGGTCGAAGTCTTCCTCCGAGGCTTCCACCAGCGTCATGTCACCCGGCTCGCCTTGTGCGCACTCTCCGTTACCGGTCAGGCAGGCGATCCCTTCTTCGACTTCCCGGGCCGCGTTGTCCCATACCGGCTGCTCGTAGTGCTGCTCGACCTGCCGGAGCAGCCACTCCTGAAGCTCTGCCGCCATGCCTTCCCATGCCTCGCCATTCATGGCGGTGACCACGTAATCCCAGCCACCGACCGGCAATGGGTAGAGATGAGTCGAGACCTCGTACCAGCCGGCGCTGTAGCCCGACAGCGACCCGGTGACGGCGCAATCGATGACACCGCGTTGCAGCGCACCCGGTACCTCGCTGAAGGCCAGGGTGATGCCCTCGGCGCCTACCGATTCGAGGAACTCGGCGGTGCTGCGGCCGCTCGCCCGGATCTTCTTGCCTTCCAGGGACGCCAGCCCATCGATCTCGGCGTTGCAGAACACCACCTGGGGCGGGTAGGGGACGGCCGCGATCAGCTTCGCCCCGCCGAAACGTTCGCTGAGGATATCGTCGAGCACGGGTTTGTAGGCCCTGACCACATCCCGCGCGTTCTCCAGCTCTGGCGCGATCATGGGCATGTCCATGCCCTCGAGCTCGGGAGCGTCGGAGACCGTATAGTCGCCCACCGTCGAGCCGATATCGAAAACCCCCTTGGAGAGCAGGCTGAAGACCTCTCCCCCCTTGAGTCCCATCTGGTCGAAGGTGGTGACATCGACCTGCACCTGGCCGTCGGAAGCCTCGGTGAGATGCTGCCCCCAGAACGGCTGCTCGAAATCCTTGTAGAGCGTCAGACTGCTCCAGCTGCCGACATAGGACAGGGTGGTCGAGGGTAGTTCCTGCGCCGGGATGGCGCCCGCGGCCAATATGGTGGCCAGGGTCAAGGTGCCAAGCAGGTGGGTCTTCATTGTTCGTCTCCCGAGTGAGTGGAGTTTGTTGTTGTCGATGTTGTTGTCAGTTCTAGAGTAGAGCAAGCTGCGTATCGTGCATGTCGGTGACCAGCATGTGGCCAGGGCTATGGGTGATGGCAAAGGGCAGGCGAGCCCGCTCCAACGCACGCTGCGGGGTCACCCCGCAGGCCCAGAAAACCGGAATCTCGTCTGACTCGATGGGCACCGGATCGCCATAGTCGGGTGCCGCGAGATCCCGGATGCCGATAGCCTCCGGGAAGGCCAGATGGATCGGTGCGCCGTGCACCTGGGGATAGCGCGTGCAGATCTGGATCGCTCGAATCGCGTCGGCGGGGCGCAGCGGTCGCATGGAAACCACCATGTCGCCCTCGAAGGGGCCGGCGGCCTGCAGGGGAATGTCGGTATGGTACATGGCGACGTTGCGGCCGAGCGTCACATGGCGCAGCGGGATGCCGTCGGCGATGAGGGCATGCTCGAAGGTGAAGGAGCAGCCCAGCACGAAGCTCACCAGGTCGTCGCGCCAGAGATCGGCGACGTCGAGAGGCTCGGACACGGCCTCGCCATCTCGAAACAGGCGATAGCGAGGGAGGTCGCGGGCGATGTCGAGATCGATGCCCACCCCGTCGATATGTCGCTCGCCGGGCTCGGAGACCGCCAGCAGCGGGCATGGACGGGGGTTGGCCTGGCAGAAGCGCAGAAACGCCATGGCATCGCGTTCCGGAAGGATCACCAGGTTCGCCTGGACGAAGCCCTGTGCCAGGCCGGCGGTCGGCCTGGCAAGCTCGCCGTGGCGTGCCGCCAGGCGAACACGGTGTCCATCACTTCGTCTGAGGCGGTGCTCGGTATCGACCATGAAGAGGTTCCTTCGTTTCTCCTCCTTAGGGAAATACTGAATAAAGGCCTGCGCGTCTCAATCACTGCGTTACGCGGTGCTCGGATTCCTCACATATATCGAATATGCTCCGGTTCCTGTGCTCCGGGCGCCTTGTGCTTGAGTCGCTCGTCGATTTATTCAGCACTTCCTTAAGGTTTAGGCCAGGATAACGATTAGAACCAATTCCATTGCGGATCGGGAAGGAGCGAAAACGCCGGACCATGTCACCATGGGCCGGCGTCGCTGCCCAGATTACATGTTGGGGTAGTTGGGCCCGCCGCCGCCCTCCGGCGCCACCCAGGTGATGTTCTGGGCCGGGTCCTTGATGTCGCAGGTCTTGCAGT
>NZ_FQUJ01000019.1 GCF_900128925.1 Modicisalibacter ilicicola DSM 19980 | reverse complement strand
GGCTTCTGCGGGAGCTTGGTTTGCCGAGCGATAGGTGACTTGGTTGGCCATTTATCGCCCGATGAATTGAGCTCCCACGTCCCACATCCACACAGTCACTGGGACTCACTGCTTGTCGGTTTCGACCTTGGTGTCCTGCTCGCGATCCAGCAGATACTGCGTCAGCAGCCCCACCGGGCGACCGGTGGCGCCTTTCTGCTTGCCCGAGTTCCAGGCGGTGCCGGCGATGTCCAGGTGTGCCCAGGGGTACTTGTCGGCAAACCGGGAGAGGTAGCAGGCGGCGGTGATGGAGCCCGCCGGGCGTCCACCGATGTTGGCCAGATCGGCGAAATTGGAGTCGAGCAGGCTCTGATACTCGTCCCACAGCGGCATGTGCCAGGCACGATCCCAGGCGGTTTCGCCAGCATCGAGCAGATCCAGGGCCAGGTCGTCGTCGTTCGAGAAAAGCCCCGTCGCATGATTGCCGAGGGCAATGACCATGGCACCGGTGAGGGTGGCGATATCGACCACGCTGGCCGGTTCGAAACGCTCGGCGTAGGTCAGGGCATCGCACAGCACCAGCCGTCCCTCGGCATCGGTATTCAGCACCTCGACGCTCAACCCCTTGAGGGTCTTGATGATATCGCCGGGCTTGGTGGCGCGGCCATCGGGCATGTTTTCCGCCGCGGCGACGATGCCCACGACGTTGAGCTTGGGCCGGATGGCCAGCAGTGTCTTGAAGGTGCCCAGTACGCTGGCGGCCCCGCACATGTCGTACTTCATCTCGTCCATGTCCGCCCCGGGCTTGAGCGAGATGCCGCCGGTGTCGAAGGTGATGCCCTTGCCGACCAGCACATGCGGGGCGTCGTCGCTGTTGTCGGCGCCCTGATAGCGCATCACGATCAGGCGCGAGGGCTCTTCGCTGCCCCGGCCGACCGAGAGTAGCGAGCGCGCGCCCAGCGTCTCGAGGGTCTCCTCATCGAGGATCTCCACGCTCAGTGCCCCGCCGGACTCCTTGCCCAGCTCTTCCGCCTGCTCGGCCAGGTAGCGCGGCGTGCAGACATTGCCCGGCAGGTTGCCCAGGGTACGGGTGAAGTTGATGCCTTCTCCCAAGGCGTTGCCGATCCTGGCGCCTTGTTCGCTGCTCGCCACATCGCCATTCTCGCTGAGCAGCAGCCCGACTCGCTCCAGTCGCGGCGCCGGGGCCGGTTCGGACTTGAAGAGGTCGAATCGGTAAAGGGCGCGCCGGGTGGCCTCGGCGATCATGCGGGCCTTCCAGTCGCCGGCACGCTCGGGAACCGGCACATCGCTCAGGGCCACCACGGCTTCGTCGATCGGCAGACGCGCGAGTGTTTCGGTGGCCGCATCGAGCACCTTGCGGAAACTGCCTTCATTGCACTTGCCGCGCTCGCCAAGCCCTACCAGGAGCAGGCGCTCGGCGGCCAGGCCGGGGGCAAAGGGGACGACCTGGACATTGCCGAGGGCGGCATCGAAATCACCGCGCTCGATCAATTGACCGATCAGCCGCTCACTGGCGTCATCGAGCTTGGCCGCTACCGGGAGCAGGTCCCCGTCCTTGAACACCGGGACGACGAGGCAGGCGGTCTCGACCTTGGCCGGATTGACGGTGATTACAGGGAATTCCATGACATCTCCACTGGACTCGGGGTTATCGACGCATCGCTTGCCCCGCGACGAGACAAGCGTTCGAGGATTCTGGATAATGCCGGCACGGTTCCGGGGATCAACGCCTTGAACCGTATCCGTACTCTCCTCAGTGTACGCAAAGCACCGCGCCATTGCATGGACGTTACCACGCGCCAGGACGCTACCCCGGGAGACAGCATTGATCATCTTTCGTTACCTGACCCGCGAAATTCTGGTCACCATGAGCGCCGTTGCCGGCGTGCTGCTGCTCGTCATCATGGGCAGCCGTTTCATCCGCTATTTCACCACGGCTGCCGAAGGGGATATTCCGGCCAGCATTCTCGGCACCCTGATGCTCTATCATCTGCCGGGCTTCTTGGAGCTGATCCTGCCGCTGGCATTCTTCCTGGGCATCCTGCTGGCCTACGGTCAGCTCTACCTGAACAGCGAGATCACCGTACTGGTGGCCTGCGGCACCAGCCCCAATCGGCTGTTGCAGGTGACCATGCTGCCGACGCTGCTGGTTGCCTTGCTGGTGGCGCTGTGTAGCCTGTGGCTGACGCCGGCGGGTGCGCGGCACAACGAGATTCTTCTCGAGGAGCAGCAGAGCCGCCTGGATTTCTCGGCGCTGGCCCCGGGGCGCTTCCAGGAGATCGGCGACGGTCGTACCGCCTATACCCAAGGCCTGAACGACGAGCAGACACGCATGCAGGAGGTCTTTATCAGCGAGCGGCAAAGGCGCACGGACGATACGCCGCAGACAGTGGTCACCCGGGCCGACAGCGGTTACCAGACCGTCGACGATGAGACCGGCAGCCGTTTCCTGGTGCTGGCCGATGGCGAGCGTTACAGTGTCGATCCGGGGCGCGCCCAGGCGGAGCGGCTGGAGTTCGATACCTATGCCGTGCGTCTGTCGCGGGCCACCGAAATGAGCGAACTCGACGATGCCGAGTACGCTTCTACCGCGGCGCTCCTCGCGCGCAGCACCGACGAGGCCCAGGCCCAGCTGCAATGGCGCGTCAGTCTGCCGTTGATGGTGCCGATCCTCACCCTGCTGGCCCTTCCGCTCTCCAGGGTCAATCCACGTCAGGGGCGCTTTGCCAAGCTGTTGCCGGCGATCTTCCTGCACATCAGTTACCTGAGCCTGCTGCTGGCGGCCCTGGATGCCATCGGTCGTGGTGCCTTGCCTGCCGTGGTCGGCATGTGGCCCATCCACCTGGGCTATCTCCTGCTGGGGTTGTGGCTGATGCGCCGCGCCCAGCTCGGAGGCGCACGCTGATGGTTGCCGATCGTCTCGACCGTTACATCGCCCGCAACGTGCTGGCGGCCATCGTCGTGGTGCAGCTGGTGCTGCTGGGTCTCGATCTGGTCATCGCCTTCATCAACGACCTGAAGGACGTGGAAGGCGGCTATGGCGCCTTCGATGTCTTGCTTTACCTGGGCATGCGCATGCCCTGGCGTTTCTATCAGTACGCCCCGGTGGCGGTGCTGATAGGCGCGCTGATCGGGCTGGGAAGCATGGCCTCGAGCAACGAGTTGACGGTGATGCGCGCTGCCGGGCGCTCCCTGATGCGTATCCTGTGGAGCGTGATGAAGCCCATCGTCCTGGTGATCGTCGTCGTGCTGCTGATTGCCGAGTACGTGAGCCCCCGTACCGAGCAGTTTGCAGAAGCCTGGCGTCTGGAGCAGATGAGCGGCGAAGGTGCGGTGCTCACCCAGCGGGGCGGCTGGCAGCGTGAAGGGGAGGTCTTCTATCGATTTGGCGCCATCCGTGCCGACGACACGGTCATCGATCTGACGCGTTATCGCTTTGACGGCCAGCGCCTGGTCGAGGCCACCCACGCGGCGCGGGCGGTCTGGACAGAGGGCGAGTGGGTACTGCAAGAGGCAGAAGTCACGCGTTTTTTCGACCAGCGCACCGAGGCGGTGCAGCACGCACGGCTGGCCTGGGAGACCGACTTGACCCCCGAGCAGCTCTACCGGCTGCTTCGCGACGTGGAGAGCCAGGCCCCCAGTGAACTCTGGGCCTACGCCAGCTATCTGAGCAACCAGGGGCTGTCGGCCACCCAGCCGCTGCTGCATTTCTGGCAGAAGATGCTGATGCCGGTCACCATGGCGTCGCTGGTCCTGGTCGCGGCGTCCTTCGTGTTTGGCCCGCTACGCACGGTGGCCGCCGGTACCCGGGTCTTCTATGGCGTGATCGTCGGCCTCTCGTTCAAGTATCTCCAGGATCTGCTGGCCCCCGCCTCGACGGTATTCGGTTTTTCGCCGGTGTGGGCGGTGCTGACGCCGACGCTGGCCTGCGTAGGGGTAGGGCTCTATCTCCTCAGGCGTACCGGCTGACCCTGGCACATTTCTCAATCGGGAGGAGCGATGCGACGCTTCGACAACCTGGACGATGTCTGGCCCGCGGGCTTGCTGCGTCGCCTGGCCGCGATGGTCTACGACGGCCTGGTGCTGATGGCGATATGGGTGCTGGTGGGCTTCGTCGGTGTGGCGCTGAATGGCGGCGAAGCCACCGAGAGCCCGCTGTTTCACAGCGTGCTGCTGATCGTGACCTTCGCGTTCTTCGCCTTTTTCTGGATGCGTGCGGGGATGACCTTGGGCATGCAGGCCTGGCGCTTGCGGGTGCAAGGTGTCGAAGGCAATCCCCTGTCACTGCCCCAGTGCCTGATGCGCTTCATCGCGGCAGTCTTCTCGCTGGCCCTGGGCGGCCTGGGTTACTGGTGGATCCTGATCGACGGCGAGCGGCGCAGCTGGCCGGACATCATCTCGGATTCGCGGGTGGTCGTGCTGCCCAAGCGCCCGCGTCGCTCTCGCTGAGAGCGATCGCCGGCCGGGTCATCCTTCCAGGGAAGCGGCAGGCAGGATCTTGCGTTTGACCACCCGGTAGAAGGATCTGACCGGGTGGCGCTCACGCACCACCACGATGAAGACCTTGCGATAGTGGTTCGGTGGGCAGGTGATCTCACGCACGCCATGCCAGGAGTTGCCGCGCCGCGAGAAGATGAAGCTGTGATTGCCCATGGCCCGGGACTCGATCGCGCTGTCGAAATCCGCGAACTCGGGAGCGCTGTTGGCCGCGAAGCGCCCGGCATCGTCCAGCACGACGGTTTGTCCTCCCCATTCGGGGCGCCAGTCTTCTTCACTGTTGAAATAGAAGATTTGCGAGCCGAGCTTGCGCTCGTCGTCACAGTGCGGAGAGACCGAGCAACTCGCCGGCGTGTAATGCCAGTGGAAACCCATGCGAAACATACTGGTGCCCAGCATGCGAGCCATGAAGCGTCGGTATCGAAACCCTTGCAGCTCGTCCAGGAAGGCCTGCCAGTGGGATGACAAGGGCATTCCCGGCGTGTAGTCGAGGAACAGGCGGTCGTGAGGGCGCTGGCCATGGTGACGCCATTCGCCGAAGCTTCGTTCGAAGTGTTCCACCTCGGGCAGGGTGGTGCGCAATGCCTGGAAGCCCTCGTCGGTCAACAGGCCGTAGGGATTGATCCAGGGGTAGGGGTGCTGGGTCTGAAACGCCTTGGCATCCAGCTTCTTGAGTGCATCGAAGTCCAGATAGTGCATGGCGAGGCCCTTCCCTTGTGTGATTGACGTGTCACGAGCGTCCTTGGCGCTCTTGGATCATCATGATGGGTTTGTTTGCAAAAAGTAACAATAACGTTTTTTTATGAAATTTAATGTGATTAAAAAAGCCGTCTCGCTCTTCTCGACTCGGTGAAAAGGACCATGTTCCGGCTTTCAAGCCGCATGAGCCTCGTGCCGCTTCGGTATTGGTTCCTGCGCTTCAGCCAAGGGAACGCTGAAAAGGGCCGTCTTGCACTTGCAATCCCCTATGCGAATCATTTACATTTGCTATCGGGACGATAGTGAGGCCAAAAAATGTACGTATGTCTATGCAAGCGGGTTTCCGACCAGACCATCCAACGCGTGGTCGCCGAGGGGGCGCGGAGCTGGCGCGAGGTGCGGGAACAGACCGGCTGCGGTACCCAATGCGGCAAATGCGCTTGCATGGGCAAATCGGTCACCCAGGATGCCCTGGCACGCGAGATGTTTGATGAGGCGCAGTTGGCTTACGCCGTCTGAGGTGCGCATACATCAATTTTTACTGGCATTCGCCAACGCTTCTCGAATGCGATGAAATCTCTATAACCTTCTGGTGTCGTTGGACTTTTTTGGCGTTCTGAGCCATACTTCTGCGTCAATAAGGCGCGGTCTTGTCTCCGTGCTCATAAAAACCGCGAAGAGGAGATCCCCATGAAAGGCGACGCCAAGGTCATCGAACATCTCAACACCGTGCTCGGGAACGAGCTGGTCGCGATCAATCAGTATTTCCTGCATGCCAAGATGTACAAGGACTGGGGTCTCCAGGCCCTGGCAAAGTGGGAGTACGACGAATCCATCGAGGAGATGAACCACGCCGACAAGCTGATCGAGCGCATCCTGTTCCTCGAAGGGCTGCCCAACCTGCAGGACCTGGGCAAGCTGCACATCGGCGAGCACACCCGCGAAATGCTGGAAAGCGACCTGGCCGCGGAGCACAAGGGCCGCGATGACCTGATCAAGGCCATCACCTATTGCGAGAAGGTGCACGATTACGTCAGTCGCGATCTGTTCCGACATATCCTCGACGACGAGGAAGATCACATCGACCAGCTCGAGACCGAACTGGGGCTGATCGACAAGGTGGGTATCGAGAATTATCTGCAGAAGCAGATGCGCGAAGCGGATTGATCTCAAAACTAGCTGCGCTCGACCATGCAGCGTTAAAAATCAGTTCAAGATACTCATTTACAATACGTAAACTCCGTTCTTTCGCTGATTTTTGCCTTGCCTGGTCTTCGCTCGCTTAGTTTTGTAAATCGCTGAAAGTTTTGAGTCACTCAAGGAAGGCGCCCCTGAAAAGGGGCGCCTTCTTCGTGTAGTCAGCAGATGCCGCTCAACCGAGATCGTTGACCAGCAGGCTTTCCACGGCGGCGATACGCTCGCTGAGCTGTTCTTCGCTCGAAGCAAGCACGGTGATATGGCCGATCTTGCGCCCAGGGCGCGGCGCCTTGCCATAGTCGTGCCAGCGGGTGCCGGGTACCTCCAGCACCGCGCGTCGATCGGGGAAGGCCCCGATCACGTTGAGCATGGCACAGGGCACCAGCGGGGCGACGGCCCCCAGCGGCAGGTCGGCGATGGCGCGCAGGTGATTCTCGAACTGGCTGGTCTCGGCACCCTCGATGGTCCAGTGGCCGGAGTTGTGC
The DNA here is from genome assembly GCF_900128925.1 of Modicisalibacter ilicicola DSM 19980. GTDB lineage: Bacteria > Pseudomonadota > Gammaproteobacteria > Pseudomonadales > Halomonadaceae > Modicisalibacter > Modicisalibacter ilicicola. Next base: position 61,744 of record NZ_FQUJ01000019.1, on the reverse strand, counting down.
ACCCGCGGGGCAATCTCGTTGGCGAGCAGCGCATCACCCGTGACGAAGAATTCGAAGGCCATCACCCCGACGTAGTCGAGTTCGGCCAGCACCCGATGGGCGTAGTCCTCGGCCAGAGCCTGCAGGGGGTGGCCGGGCTGGGGAATGGAGCAGTGCAACATGCCCTGGCGGTGCTCGTTGCGCACCAGGGGCCAGACCCGGACTTCGCCGCTGCGGCCTCGCACGGCGATCACCGAGACCTCATGATCGAAATCGACAAACCCCTCGAGGACCAGCGGGGCTTTGCCCAGGGCGGCGAAGGCACCGGCGACATCGGTTGCCTCGCGCAGTACCTTCTGGCCCTTGCCGTCGTAGCCCAGGGTGCGTGTCTTGAGCACCGCTGGCAGGCCGATCTCGGCCACGGCCGCGTCGAGGTCGGCTTGACTGTCGACCCTGGCGACCTGAGGCAACGGGATGCCCAGCGAACGAAACAGCGACTTCTCGGCCCAGCGGTCCTGAGCGGTTGCCAGCGCCTTGGCCGGCGGAAACGCCGGGCACTGTTCGGCCAGCCGGGTCACGGCTTCGGCGGCGATGTTCTCGAACTCGAAGGTCACCACGTCGCTGTTGGCGATCAACGATTCGTGGGCCGCCTGGTCCTCCCAGCCGGCCTGGATATGACGACCGTGAAGGGCCGCGCAGGCCGAGTCCGACGGGTCGAGGAAGGTGAAGCGGGCATCGAATCCCGCTCCGGCTTCGGCCATCATGCGGCCCAGCTGGCCGCCACCGACGACGCCTATACGCATCATTCAGGCCTCCGGCGAATCGAGTTGGCTGGGGTTGGGCTGGTCGAGCACCTGGCGGGTCTGCTCGGCACGGTAATGCTCCAGCGCCTCGCGCACCTCGGGGTACTTGTTGCCCAGCATGGCCGCCGCCAGCAGGGCCGCGTTGATGGCACCGGCGCGACCGATGGCCAAGGTGCCGGTAGGGATGCCGGCGGGCATCTGCACGATCGACAGCAGCGAATCGACGCCGCTGAGCATGCTGGACTGGACCGGCACGCCCAGCACCGGCAGGCTGGTCTTGGCGGCGGCCATGCCGGGCAGGTGAGCGGCACCGCCGGCACCGGCGATGATCACCTCGAGGCCGCGATCGATGGCGCTGGCGGCGTAGTCGAACAGCAGGTCGGGGGTGCGATGGGCGGAGACCACCCTGACCTCATGCCCGATGCCCAGCGTCTGGAGCGTCTCGGCCGTGTGGCACATGGTCGCCCAGTCCGACTTCGAACCCATGATCACGCCTACGCGTATGCTCATCCATCCTCCCTTCCCTCGGCGCCGAAAACAGCGCAGCAGTATAGCATCGCCGGCAGCCGGCAGCATGAATGGCGCGTTACTTGAATGCCACTTCCAGCTCGAAGCGCGGCAGGGGCTCCCCCTGCACCTCGACGGTCTCGCTGAACATGGCCAGAGGGCGCACCCACAAGCCGTAATCCCCATACAGGGCACGGTAGACCACCAGCAGCTCTTCGGTCTCACTATGGTGGGCTACCCCGATCACTTCATAGCTCTGGCCCTTGTAATGGCGATAGATGCCTGGCACCGGGCGGGGGTGTTCATGGAACATCGGAAATTTCCTCTTGGGTGGCTGCCAGGCGTGCCAGCGTCCGAGAAGCGGCAACGAAGCCGAAACTGCCGGTGACGAACGTCGCCGCACCGAAACCGCTGGCACAGTCGAGTCGGGTGGCTTCTCCGGCACCGGGCTTGTGCAGGCAGACCTCGCCATTGCTGCCGGGATAGACCAGCTGTTCGTCAGAATAGACGCATTCCACGCCGAAACGCCTCCTGGGATTGCGCGAGAAGCCGAAATCCCGACGCAGCCGTGCGCGCACCTTGGCCAGCAGCGGGTCGTGCTCGGTACGGGTCAGGTCCGCCACGCGGATGCGGGTCGGGTCTGTCTGGCCGCCGGCGGCGCCGGTGACGGTGATTCTGAGCTTGCGGCGTTTGCACCAGGCGATCAGGGCCGCCTTGGCAACCACGCTGTCGATGGCATCGATGACATGGTCCGTGTCGTCGGGGATGCGCTTGGCCAGGTTGCTGGGCGTGACGAAGGCGCTGTCGGCGACCACCTCGATGCCAGGGTTGATGGCACGACAGCGTTCGGCCAATACCTCGACCTTGGGCTGGCCGATGGTACCGTCCAGGGCATGCAGCTGGCGATTGATGTTGGAGACGCAGACGTCGTCCAGGTCGATCAGCGTCAGCTTGCCGATGCCGGCGCGGGCCAGCGCCTCGACCGCCCAGCTGCCCACGCCGCCGACGCCGATCACCACCACGTGGGCCTGGCGGAAACGCCGTGCTGCGCGAGCACCGTAGAGACGCCGGATGCCGCCGAAGCGAAAGTCGTAATCGTCGGCGATGGGAGCGGGTTCAAAGGTATTCATGAGCGTTCGTTGCGCCTTTCGATGATGGGACAGATGACGCAGCGGGCGATGGGGTCGATGGGGGCTCTTCCCAGTGCGCCGTGTTCTTCGGCAGATGCCCGGCCCAGCCGAAGTGGTCGAACAGTCGCTGCAGGTCGTCGCCGACCGCGGCACTCAGGTGCAGGGTCGCCCGACGCTCGGGGTGCCAGACACTCAAGCCGACGGCCGCCAGCAGCAGCCGTGTGCTGGCGAAGTGCTCGCGGAAGAAGCGGTTGTGCACGCCCTTGCCATGCTTGGCGTCGCCGATGATCGGATAGCCGCGTCCGGCCAGGTGGCGGCGGATCTGGTGACGCCGACCGGTCAGGGGGCGCGCCTCCATCAGCGAGTAGCGCGTCTGGGGATAGCGGTCGACCCGCACCGGCAGCTCGACGCTGTCCAGTCGGCATACCTCGGTACAGGCCGGTTGCGCCGGCATGTCGGCCTTGGAACGGCGGCCATCCTCCTCGCGAAGCGCCGCGTCGAGTCGTTCATGCGCCGGGCCGATGCCTCGCACCACCGCCAGGTAGCGCTTGCGGATGCGCTGGGCAGTGAACTCCGCGGTCATCGCCCGAGCCATGGCCGGGGAGAGCGCGAACAGCAGGAGTCCCGAGGTGGGGCGGTCCAGGCGGTGCACCGGATAGACTCGCTGGCCAAGCTGATCGCGCAGGATCTGCAGGGCGAAGTGCCGTTCGCCCCGGGCCAGGTCCGTGCGGTGCACGAGCAGGCCCGAGGGCTTGTGCACGGCCACCAGCGCAGCGTCCCGATAGATGATGGGCAGGGTGTCGAACATGATAAGGCAACGGTTCGCAAGGGAACGAGGGGCCATTGTCGCTGGCCATGCCGGGGCTTGTCATCCGTGCGCCCAACTATCGTCCTCTCGTCATGGCGCGAGAAATCGCGCAAGCTTGGGCTAACGCCGATCGGAGTCCGTCATGAAAGTCACCCTCGCCTATCGCATCGCCGCCACGATATTGCATGGCTTCGATGAGTACCGCTCGCGCTTTCAGCAAATCACCCTCAACGCCCGCCGGCGGTTTGCCGAGGCGGCCTGGCGCGATGCCCAGCAGGCCTCGGCGGCGCGTATCAATCTCTATGACGAGAAGGTCGGGGACACGCTCTCGCGCCTTCGCCGCTCCTTCGATGACGAAGAGCTGACCCACTGCGAAAACTGGCGCGAGGCCAAGCAGCATTACGCGGAACTGATCGATCAGCGCCTCGACTACGAGCTGGCCGAGACCTATTTCAATTCGCTCTTCTGCTCGATCTTCCATCACCGCCATATTCGCAATGACTGGATGTTCGTCTACAGTTCCCGGGCTCATGCCGCGCGTCGCTCCGACATCGAGCTGACGCGACGGCGATCCGTCGAGGGCGACTGGAGAGGGGCACTGGCCTGGGCGCTCGGCGAGGCGCCGCTGGACACCTTCTTCGAGGACCTCGAACGCGATACCGAGCTGGGCAGCGACTTCCTGAATGCCCATCTGCCCGAGGGACTGCGTGATGCGCCGGACGCCCGGATCGAACTGCTCAGGAGCGTGTTCTACCGCAACAAGGGTGCCTATCTGGTGGGGCGGCTGAGCGGCGCGGACCTGCAGGTGCCGCTGGTGCTGCCGATCGTCCATGGCACGCCGCCGAATGGCCAGACAGGCGTGCGCCTGGATACGGTGATCATCGAGCCGGTGGAGGTATCGATCATCTTTTCGTTCACCCGTGCCTATTTCCAGGTGGATGCCCAGGTACCCGGCGAGTTCGTCGGCTATCTCCAGAAGCTGATGCCGGAAAAGCCCGAGGGAGAGCTCTATTCGGCGATCGGCTTTTTCAAGCATGGCAAGACCGAGTTCTTCCGTGCCCTGAATCACCATGTCGCCAAGCGCCAGGATCGCTTCATCATCGCCCCGGGGGTACGCGGCATGGTCATGGCCGTCTTCGTGCTGCCCTCCTATCGCACGGTGTTCAAGATCATCAAGGACCGCTTCGATCCATCCAAGGAAATGAGCCGCGAGAACGTGCGCGAGAAGTATCGACTGGTCAAGCGCCATGATCGGGTGGGGCGCATGGCCGATACCCAGGAATTTTCCAACTTCATCGCTCGCAAGGACCACTTCGATCCGGATTGCCTGGCGGAACTGCTCGAGGTGGCGCCGTCCACCGTCGAGCTGCGCGGCGACAAGGTGCTCATCAAGCACTGCTACACCGAGCGCATGATGATGCCGCTCAATCTCTATCTGGAGCAGAGCGACGAGCAGGAGACGTGGGCGATACTCAAGGATTACGGCAATGCCATCAAGCAGATGGCCGCGGCCAATATCTTTCCCGGCGACATGCTGCTCAAGAACTTCGGCGTGACCCGCCACGGTCGGGTCGTGTTCTACGACTACGACGAAATCTGCTATCTCACCGAATGCAACTTCAGGAAGATTCCGGAGCCCCTCTACCCCGAGCAGGAGATGATGGACGAGCCTTGGTACTCGGTGGGCCCCAATGATATTTTCCCCGAGGAGTTCGGGCCTTTCCTGTTCGCCGACATCAAGCTGCGGCGGCTGTTCTTCGAATTGCACCCCGAACTCTTCGACGCCGGTTACTGGCAAGGGCTGCAAAAGGCGATCGAGGAAGGGCAGGTGATCGATGTCTATCCCTATCGCAACAAGCAGCGCTTCAATGGCAGTGACCAGTCGGTACTGACCTACTGATTCCACGGCAAGTGCGAGAGACGATGACGGCAGATTCGAGACCCCGCCTGGTGGTGCTCACCGGGGCAGGCATCAGCGCCGAGAGCGGCCTGAAGACCTTCCGCGACGGCGATGGCCTGTGGGAGAACCACGCCATCGAGGATGTCGCCACCCCCGAAGGCTGGCAGCGCGATCCCGAACTGGTGCTGCGCTTCTACAACGAGCGGCGTACCCAGGTGCGGCGCGCCAGGCCCAACCCGGCCCATCGTGCCCTGGCCGAACTGGAACAGGCGGGGTTCGACGTGTGTATCGTGACCCAGAACATCGACGATCTTCATGAGCGCGCCGGTTCTAGAGAGGTGGTGCACCTGCACGGCGAGATCCTCAAGGCACGCTCGAGCATCGACCCGCGACTCATCTACCCCCTGCCGCGAGGGGGCATCAGGCTCGGCGATCTGTGTGACAAGGGGGGGCAGCTCAGGCCCCACGTGGTGTGGTTTGGCGAGGCGGTGCCGGCCTACGGCCATGCCTGCGATATCGTCACCGAGGCCGACCTGCTGCTGGTGGTGGGAACGTCCCTGGCGGTGATGCCGGCGGCGATGCTGCTTCATGAAGCGCCCACCGAGTGCCCCTGCATCCTGGTCGACCCCAATGCCTCTGCGCTGTCGCCCGACTGGGTGCGAGCCATCGATGCGCCGGCGAGCCAGGGGGTGCCGAAGCTCGTCGATCACTGGCGTCGCCGACAGCGTCTCGAAGTGCCCGAGATATTTTGAACGCCGAGACCGTCGACACGCCTAGCGGGGGGCCGCCATGCTAGACTGTCCGGCCTTTTTCGCCGAACCGCATACGTCATGAGTGAGACCCCCGATTCCACAGTGTCCTATCCTGTTACCGACGGCGATTGCGAGCATGATCCGGCTACCGGCCGCCCCCGTCCGCCCCGTCGAGCGTTCAAGGCGCGCGGCAGTTTCGTCACTCGTTGCGAGGCCTGTCGGCTACCGGCACTCAACTGCCTGTGTCCCTACCGGGTACAGGCCGACAGCGATGCGCGTTTCTGGCTGTTGACCCATCCCCTGGAACATAACAAGCCGACCAATACCGGCCGGCTGATCGGCGACGTTCTCGACACCACTGAAGTCTTCACCTGGTATCGCACCGCCCCGGACACGGCGCTTCTCGAGAATCTCGACGACCCGCGTTTCGCGCCTTTTCTCATCTTTCCCGACGACCAGCCGGACTATGCCGAGCGCGTCGTCGGGCCCGAGGCGGTGGGTGACGCCAAGTGCGAAGGTCGCATTCCGGTATTCATCATCCTCGATGGTACCTGGCGCCAGGCTCGGCGCATCTTCCGCAAGAGCCCCTACCTCGAACGCCTGCCGGTGCTGCCGCTCTACACCGAACGGCGGACCCGCTATCACCTGCGCAAGCCAGCCTCGGCTTCCCACCTGTGCACCGCCGAAGTCGCCGCCGAATTGCTGCGCCAGACTGGCGACAAGACCGCCGCTGCCGTGCTCGACGACTACTTCGACGCCTTCAACGACAGCTACGCGGCGAGCCGCCGGCACCACCGGATCGAGACGCCCACACCGGCGATGCAGCGACTGTTGGCACGGCGGTAGCGCCATAGCTTTTTGGATTACCCGGGTAAAACCTTTTCGTTAATACACATTGTGAAAAAACGACACAATGTCTGGGTAATGCAGTAACTGACTGAAAAAAAGTGTTAGTTTGCACAGGTGCCGGGTGATGAGCCTGAGGGCTAATCGAACGGGGTTTCTGACGCCTGCGCCACCATGTTCGCTTCTCGGAATCGCTGGGCAACCTTGCCGAATGAGCTCTCGCAGGTTGGCGGATGAAATAAACCAATTGCCTAACGTAATGAACGGGTCCATGCAGACATTCATGCGGTTTTGCCAGGAATGGGGTTTCCGGTTATGGCGCAACGTGCGCTGATCGTCGATGACGATATTGAAATCCAGGTGCTGGGGAGGCAATTGCTGACCCGGCGGGGCTACGACGTCGTTACCGCCAATGGGCTTGGCGAACTTGTCTGCCAGCCCGAGCTTCTTGCTGCCGAGCTCATCCTTCTGGACTTCGATCTGGGGGAGTTCACCGGGCTGGATGTCATGCAGTACCTCAGTGATCTAAAGCTCAATGCTGCGATCGTGCTGTTGAGTACCTGCGATGCCAGCACCGCCAAGCGAATTCTGGATGCCGGGGCCTCGAGCGGATTGAGAATGCTGGGATTTCTGTCCAAGTCCCGGTTTCTCAAGACACTCGACCATGTCATCGGCAGCTTGGGTGCGCCTCAGCAAGCGCTCGGGGCCGAGAACCTGGCATCGGCCATGCAGCAAGGCCAACTGTTCCCGGCCTACCAGCCAAAACACGACCTGCGGTCCGGAAGAGTCGTCGGGGTGGAAGCGCTGGTGCGCTGGAAGCATCCTCAACGAGGGGTGCTCTATCCGGATGCCTTCATTCCGCTGGCCGAGCAAAGCGATCAGATCGTCGAACTCACCTGGTACATGCTGGCGCAGGTGTTGGGTCAGCAGGCGCGCTGGCGGGCCCGAGGCTGGGAGTTGGACATCGCCGTCAACATCCCGGCACAACTGTTCAAGACGCCCGATGTGCTCGCTTCCTTCGACCGCCTGCTTTCTCGGCATGGCGATAGCCTCCGGGGCATCACCCTGGAGCTGACGGAATCCGCCGGCATCGAATGTCTCGTTCACGCTCGCCACCTTTTCACCGCCCTGCGCGAGCGAGGCTGTCGCTGGTCGCTTGACGACTTTGGCACCGGCTATTCGTCGCTGACCCAGCTTTACCGCCTGCCCTTCGATGAATTGAAGCTGGATCGCAGCTTCGTCGCTCACTGCGACGAGGATCGAGAGGCGGAAGCCATCACCCTGTCGATCATCGAGCTGGGCAAGCGTCTCGACATGAAAGTGGTGGCGGAAGGTATCGAAACCCGGAGCCAACACGCGCTGCTCAAGCGTGACGGCTGCGATCATGGTCAGGGCTATCTCTTCGCGCGGCCCATGGCCGAAGCCGAGTTCGCTACCTGGTTTGCCAAACAGACCCGACAGGGGGCCATCGTCTTCTGATGTTCGCCCCGAGGTGTATCCTTCTCAGGTGCAGAGCAATCCGGCCTGCATCAGTGCCGCTTTCGAATCGCTCTTCAATGCGGCGATGGTCTCCACACGGTATTGCAGTTCGGCGATGGGCGTGTCGAGAGGTGCCTCTTCCAGGGCAGCGGCCTCGCGGGCAATGGCCACACAGCCCAGGGATGCCGAGGCGCCCTTGAGGGAGTGGGCACCGCGTCTCAGGTCATCTCGATTTCCGGTGGCGAGGTGTTCGCGAAAGCTCTTGAGTCGATCCTCGAGACGCAGCAGGTAAGTGTTCAGCAGATTCTGCAGCGCCGATGGCTCCAGGGTATAGCGCAATTCCCTGCAAATCTCGTCATCCAGCACGTTGTCTGCCTGGGTCGCTTCATCGATCGCATGCTTCGAATAGGTGGTCTCTGCCGATACGGTGCTGGGCGCGCTCACCTGATTGCCCGGCCTGGAATGCTCAAGATACTTGCCGAGTAGCTGGCACAAGGCGTCACGGGTGAAGGGCTTGCAGATCACGTTGTCCATGCCGCTCTGGTAGCAGCTCTCGAGATCCGCGGGCATCACGTTGGCGGTCATGGCGATGATGGGCAGGTGCCCCTCGGTTTCCCGGGCTCGCCAGCGACGTGTGGTTTCAAGACCGTCGAGTACCGGCATCTGCATGTCCATCAGTACCAGGTCGAACGCTTGTCTTTCCAGGCGCTCCAGCGCTTCGGCACCATCGTCGACGACCTCGGCGGTCTGTCCCAGGCGCATCAGCATGGCCTGGGCCAACGTCTGGTTGATCGGGTTGTCTTCCACGACAAGAATGCGATGTCGCTTCAAGCTGGCACGGCAGGTGTCGATATGCTGTTTTACCTCGCTGCCTTGCGCCTCGGGCAACGCTACCGTGAACCAGAACCGACTGCCCAGGTCGATCTGGCTGGACACGCCGATCTCGCCACCCATCGCCTGCACCAGGCGCTGGCAAATGGCTAGCCCCAGTCCGGTTCCTTCATGACGGCGGGCAATGGAGAAATCCACCTGGGTGAAGGCCGAGAACAGGCGGGTCTGATCCTCGGGGGCGATCCCGCACCCGGTGTCCCGCACCTCGAAGCGGATCAACGGGCCGGCTTCGGCACTGACATGGAGTTTGACGAAGCCTTCACGGGTGAACTTGAAGGCGTTGTTGAGCAGGTTCATGAGCACCTGCCGCAGGCGATTGAAGTCCCCTCTCACGAAGCGTGGCAGCCCACCCTCGAGGTGTTGGCTGAACAGGACCTCGGAATCCCGGCAGCGCAGTTGATAGCCGGCGCATAGCTGCTCCAGGAAGGTGGTGAGGTCGAAGGGCTGATCGTCGAGATCCAGCGACCCGGACTCGATCTTGGTGTAGTCGAGGATGTCGTTGATGACCGACTGCAGTCCCGCGGCGCTCTGCTTGAGCGCCTGAAGGTATTCCCGGCCTCGCGAGGACATCGGCTCATCCGAGATGAGATCGGTCATGCCGATCACGCCATTGAGCGGCGTGCGAATCTCGTGGCTCATGATCGCCATGAACTCGGACTTGGCACGACTGGCTTCCTCCAACTCCTCGGCTTGCCGCGCCAGTAGCCGAGCCTGCTCGTCCCGAGAGCGCCCCTCGTGGATCAAGGCGCGCGCCAGCAGGCCGCCAGACACCACCAACAGCAGGATCAGCGTCAGCTCCAGGGCATAGAGCTGCAGCATTGTCCTGCGTTCCCGGGCTTGCAGCGATGCCATGTGCGCGTTGCTGTCCACCAGGATGGTGTTGGTCAGTTGTTGCAGCTCAGCACTTTTCGCATTTAGGTCCGCCAGCAGCGCGGCGGGTGGCATGCCGGTGTTCTCAGGCAGTTTCTGCAACTGTTCATCCATTGCCTCGATCAGCAGGAAGGCCCGCTGCAGGGGCTCTCCAATGCCTTCGATCTCGGCGATCTCCTGGGCAATGATCCCCTTCTGAAACAGCCGCATGCGACTGTAGAGAATCTCGAAGCGAAACAACAGGTCTTCGAGGGGGGATGTCAGGATGTCGCTGGCAGCAAAGCGCAGCTCGCGTACCTCACGATCGAACTGGTAGACCGCCCAGATCAGGTTTTCGTCGAGCCGACTTTCCAGTTCCTGCTGGCGCTGGAAGATGATGCTACCGGTGATGAGCGTCGAGAGAAGAAACAGGATCGCCGAGAAGCTGGCGATCCTGTAGCGACGCGAGAACAGCGATTTCAGGGTGATGGCAGAAAACCGGTTGGCCGAATCACTCGATCTCAATGCGGTTCACCTGCCAGACCGAGCGAAAGAGTATCTCTTCGTTGAGGAGCTCGGGCTTGTCGTCGAAGGGGTAGATCACGAAAAGGGGGCCGTGGTCGCGCACCCGCAGCGGACGCCCATCGGCGGACATGGCCAGGATCACGTCATGGGCCATGAAGTCTTCCACCGGGACCGACGCGGCATAGTCGTTGAGCGCACGGATCCGCAGGCTGTCGCCCTCGGCGCCCACGGCCTCGAGCAGCGCCCGGCCGAGGGGGCCCTCGAAGCTCACCCGGGAGTCGTACCAGGGCGTGTTCGTCACTGTTTCATGCTGTTCCAGGGAGTGCAGCATGGCCCGGTCGAAGTGCGCCTCGTCGCCGACATTGGCATGAGCGAGCTTGCCGCTCACCTTGAGGATGACGGGGCCAGTGGGGGCTTCCAGCGCCTGGACCGGCCCCGTAAAGGCTAGCAAGGCTCCCAGCAGGCTTCCCAGGGCGGCGCGTGAAATGGACATCGTCATGCTTGGTCTCCCCCTGATAAAAGCCAGGAGTATATATCGGCGCGAAAAGCGCAAACTGTAAACCTTTGTGTCAACGCGCAGCATGACATCGGACATCATAAAATATGATTTTTAGCATCATGAGAGAGTGTCGTGGTATGCATATCGGAGTACTGGAGGATGACAGCGTTCAGCAGGAGTTCATCAGGCTCTGCCTGAGCGCCGCCGAGCACGAGGTGTCGCTGTTCGAGCGGGCGAGCGAGCTACGCCGTGCCATGCAGCAGCAGGCATTCGATCTATTGATTCTCGACTGGCGCCTGCCGGATGCCTGCGGCATGGACGTGATGAGCCATCTTCGCCAGCACGATGGCTGGCATAACCCGATTCTCTTCATCACCGCCAGCCAGAACGAGGAAGACGTCGTGTTGGCCCTGGAGCATGGGGCGGATGACTTCCTGGCAAAGCCGTTACGCCCCCGGGAGCTGGAGGCGCGCGTCAATGCGCTGGGGCGGCGCCTGGGCATGAAGGCGGTCAAGCGCCACGACCGGCACGGGGCCTACTTCCTGGATCGCGAGCATCATTGCGTGCGCCTGGAGGGTCGAGCCATTTCACTGACCGATCGGGAGTACAGGCTGGCCACGCTCTTTTTCACCCATGTCGGCGAGCTGCTTTCCCGCGCGCATCTGCTCGAGGTCGTCTGGGGCATCAAGGGGGATGTCTCGACCCGCACCGTGGATACTCATATCAGCCGCTTGCGCCGCAAGCTTGCCCTGGATGGGCGCCACGGCTTCCGATTGCGCAGCATCTACCAATATGGCTATCGACTGGAGCCGCAAGCCGCGGATGCCGTATCCGAGGCGCAGGGCAGCGAAGAGGCCATGTGCTCTGGAGCCTAGGCCAATCGCACCCTGTACTCGCTTCACACGCCAGGGCGTTGCTTGCACGCCAGCAGCGCCCGGAACAGCGAGCCCATCATCACCGGCTCGTCCCGCATGATGAAAAATCCTGCGTCCTCCAGCAGCGGCCGTGCCTGGCGAGTGATGTCCGTGGCGATGGCGCTGGTCACGGCATTCAGCACCCGCCGACCCCGGCCCGCGCGATGGCTGTCGGGTTGGAACTTGTCCATCACGCAGAGTTGACCGTCGCTTGAAAGCACGCGATGCGCCTCGGCGAGGCCGCGAGCTGGATCGGGCATCACCGCCAGGATCAGGTGCATGATCACCACATCGAAGTAGCCGTCGGGGTAGTCGAGGTGTTCGGCGTCCATCTCTCGGGCGGTGAAATCAAAGCCGAGCTCGTCGGCCCGCACCCGAAAGCGTTCCACCATGGCCGGCGAGAGATCGGTCCCATGCAGTTCGATATCTCGTGGCAGGTAGGGAAGGTCCAGGCCCGTGCCGGCCCCCAGGATCAACACCCGCTGCCCCAGCGACCAGTCGACTGCCTCGAGCGCCTGGCGCCGTGCACGGCGGAAGACACGGTCGGCGACCAGATCGTAGGCCGGGGCATAGAGGGTATAGCGCAGCCGGTTCCAGGCGGTGGTGTTGAGCATCATGATTTCTCGGAAGATCCACTCGCATGAGTCGTCACAGTATAGCCCGACTGGGCTACGCTCTAGAAAAGCCGGCTCGTGCGTAATCGCCATCTGCTCGTCATCATCCGAGGAGTCCATGATGAAACTGACTTGTCTGCCGTCTTCGCTGCTACTGGCCGTGCCCCTGCTTGCCTCTTCTCCTGCCTGGGCAAGCTACGCCTTCTACGTGGGCAAGAACCTGACACAGGACCAGGGGGTGCTCGTTGGCGGCACCGGCGAGGAGGTCTCCAGCCACTGGCTCGAGATCGTGCCGGCCGTCGATCATGAACCCGATTCGATGATCAAGGTAGGGGTCACCGAGGCGGCGAACATTCCGGGACAGCTGATCGAGATTCCTCAGGTCGCGCACACCTTTCGTTATCTGTCGATGTCGTACTCCGACTACGCGGGTTTCCCGGCACCCCTGACCAATGGCGGCGTCAACGAACATCAGGTGGCGGTGCGTGATGTCTGGGCGACCAATCGTGAAGAATTGATCGACATGACGCCGACGCCGCAGCGTGGCCCGCAATACAGTGATCTGGCGCGACTGGTGCTGGAGCGGGCGACGACCGCTCGGGTGGGGGTCGAATTGATCGGCGAACTGATAGCCGAGCATGGCTATTCCACCTATGGGGGCAACACCCACCTGATCGCCGATCCCGACGAGGGCTGGGTGGTCTGGGAGTTCGCCGGCGGCCAGGGGCTCTGGGCTGCCGAACGGTTGGGCCCGGACGACGTCCGGGTGCTTTACCCGGGCTACATCGAGAAGTTCCCTCTCGACTATCGAGAGAACCCGGACTTCATGGGCTCGGACAACCTGATCACCTTCGCCGAGGAGCAGGGCTGGTTCGACTCCCAGGCCGACGAGGCCTTCAATGTCTTCGAGGTTTACGGTCGCCAGGATACCCGGGCGCGTACCGGGGGCTACAAGTACATGACCCAGGCCGCGCTGGAAAAGGTCACCGAGGAGATGGCGCCGGTCGACGAGCGCGAGATGATGGCTCGTGTGCGCGATCATCGCATCGCCGACGACGAGGCGGGTTATGGTCAGGTCGTCAGTCTCAGGAAGGGGATCGACGCCGACCTGATTCGTATCTGGGTAGCGCCGACCGGATCGCTGGCGGCACCTTTCCTGCCCTGGTGGCTCGGCGTGCAGCAGGTGCCCCTGGAGTATGGCCAGCATCGCTACCTGACCAAGGGTGCGGCCTCGAACTTCCTGAACCCGGACTTCCAGGTTCAGGAGGCCAGCGACTTCGCCGGCCGGCGCTTCAAGCAGGTCATGTACCTGATGTGCGAAGACCCCGATGCCTACCGGCCGCAGGTGACCGAACTGCTCGAGGGCTTCGAGCAGGCCAGCTTCGATGACATGCCGTGGGTGGAGCGATCCGCGCGCACGCTGATCGATCAGGGGCAGCGTAACGATGCCCGGGAGATGCTGACCTTCTATGCTCACGGCCGCGCCGAGGAGGCGATGGATCTCGGCGAGACCCTGGTCGACTGGCTCTATGCGTCATTGGAGCTGACTTCCGGGCTGCGCCGGCCCGGAGGCGAGCAGATCAATGACCCGGGTGGCGAGACGGTCAATTGCCTGGTCGATGCCGACCCCGACAAGCCCCAGGATGCGCAGTAGTCGCTGATCGAAAACCCTAAATGATCGAGGTGGGGCGATTTTCCATGAAGAAGCGCTTAGATAAGTGTCAAAACTCCCCATGAATGCCACTTCAGAGTCGAGAAATCATATTTTCTGGATTACGGACGATAGATCTTCTCCGTGTTGAGCGTCATGGACCAGGGCAGCCCTGCATTCTGCCAGCCATTCACGATCCTCATGCCTTTCTTTTCGCCCTCTTTGGCGCCACTGCCCTGAAAGCCGTGATCAATGTATTTCACGTTGGTGAAACCCCGCTCCAACAGGTATTCGGCGCTGGGTTTACCGCGACTGGAACCGGAGCGGCACATGGTAATGATCAGGGCATCCTTATCGAGGCCTTTCTCTTCGAGAGCTTTTTCCACACCCGCTGCGAACTCCGGGTTGGTGATCATGGCAAACCGGCCCTTGTCTGGGAGAAAGTCAGAGCGGTCCACAAGCTTGAACGGAATGTTCTTGTCGATCGCATCCGTGAACCCGATAAACATGATTTCCACCGGATCCCTGACATCCACAAACAGGATCTGATCCCCCTGCTTTTGAACCATGTCGTAGGTTTCCTGGGGCGTCACGGCAAGCGCGTCTTCAGCGTGGACGTTGAAGCTGGCGGCGAATGTGACAAGTAGTGCTATTAGCAATTTTTTCATGGTCGTTTCCTCCCGGATTGGACTTCCCCACACCTTCAAACATACGCCCGTGCGCTGGGGTTATCAAGAACTGTAATAAGCTTATAACTTTTTGGTTGGCCGAGATCAAATCGTAAAAAGGGCGCCTGCTATCCAGCAAGCCCCCTCTTTTATCCACGCATCAGATCAAAGCTTGGTTGTATCGATCAGCGCCGCCTTCCTTGTCGCCTCGCAGATCGCGACGTACTGAATCGACCCGGTATCGGACTCATAGAAACCTGCAACACGAGGGCTACCGGGCTTGCGGCTCTCACTAACTTTCATGATCGTCATTCAAGACTCCATTCTACTTGGCTGACGCCTAGTCCGGTCCGTCAGGGCCGTCCAAGCATCATGTTGCGACAGGAAGACCCTGCCGTTCAGGTTTTCGATGAGGTGCGACCGCTTCAAACGGTCCATTACAGGGCCCTTGACCTCGGATAGATGCAGGCCGACGCCCATGTCGCGCAGTCTGGCGTTAATCGCCTCGAGACTCTCGAGCGCGGAATAATCCACCTCGTTTACCGCCGAGAACATCAGTACGACATGACGGATCTGGCTGCCAGCGGTCACGCGGGACTGGATCAAGTCCTCGAGGAAGCGAGCGTTGACGAAATAGAGGCTTTCGTCGACGCGCAGGGTCACGACGCGCGGATCGGTGTCGACTTCATGGCGCAGGACGTTGCGAAAATGCTCGGTACCGGTGACGCGACCCACTTCAGCCACATGGGGGCGCGAGGTCTTGTAGAGATGCAGGAGCACCGAGATCACCACGCCCGAGGCAACGCCGACCTCGACACCAAGCAGAAGCGTCAGGGCGATCGTGGCGGCGACAGCCGTGAAATCAGCCCGGGAGTAATTCCAGGTCTTGTGCAGGATCGTGAGATCAATGAGGCCGAGCACCGCAACGATGATGGTGGCCGCGAGTGTCGCCGTGGGCAGATGGAAGACAAGCGGCGTCAGCGCCATGGCCGCCACGGCGAGGCCGACGGCAGTGAAGGCACCGGCCGCCGGCGTCCTTGCACCCGCATCGTCGTTGACGACCGAACGCGCGAAGCCTCCCGTGACAGGATAGCCGCCGGAGAAGGCCGCGCCGAGATTGGCTGCACCCAGGCCGATCAGTTCTTGGTTGGGATCGATCCGCTGGCGTTTCTTGGCGGCGAGCGTCTGGGCGACCGAGATTGATTCCACAAAGCCGATGATCGAGATCAGGATGGCCGGCAGCGCCAGCGCCGCGATCAGGTCCGGCGCAAAGGAGGGCAGCGTCAGTGGCGGCAGGCCTTGCGGCACCGCGCCTACGACGGCAACGCCCTGCGCCTCCAGTTCGAGTTCCCAGACAGCCAGCGTCGTAACGACGACCGCAGCGACAGGACCGGCCTTGGTGGCGATGTCAGCGGCCAGCGGCGGCAGGCCGATC
Source organism: Modicisalibacter ilicicola DSM 19980 (assembly GCF_900128925.1). GTDB lineage: Bacteria > Pseudomonadota > Gammaproteobacteria > Pseudomonadales > Halomonadaceae > Modicisalibacter > Modicisalibacter ilicicola. The sequence goes on along the minus strand of NZ_FQUJ01000019.1, from coordinate 45,494 downwards.
CGGCCTAGCGCCGGCTTCAGTCCCTTGCGAACCCAGAAGAGGAATGCGGTCGCGGTCACGCCGATCACAAGCGTTGGCAAATTGGCGTCGCCGAGATGCGCGAGTAGCGATCCGCCGATCTCGATCAGAGTATGGCCCTGCGCCTCGACGCCCAAGACATGCTTGAGTTGGCTGACCGCGATCAGGATGCCGCTTGCGGTGATGAAGCCCGCGATGACGGGATGGCTCAAGAAGTTGGCGAGAAATCCGAGGCGGAAGACCCCGAGGAGCAGCAGAAACGCCCCGGAGAGTGCCGCGAGCGTGAGCGCGGCCACGGCATAGCCGGCGGTGCCCTGATCCGCGACCTGTCCGACCGCCGATGCGGTCAGAAGCGAAACGACGGCCACCGGCCCTACGGCCAGCGCCCGACTGGTGCCGAAAATCGCATAGAGGAGGATGGGGGCGATCGAAGCATAGATGCCGGCCTCTGGAGGCAGTCCCGCCAACAGGGCGTAGGCCAGCGATTGCGGGATCAGCATGATCGTGACGATCACCGCGGCCAACAGGTCGGCGCCAAGCGCCGCGCGGTCGTAGCGGCGGCCCCAATCGAGGATGGGCAGATATTGCGCGAAGCGAGTCATGAAAATCTCATTCGTCGGATTGCACCTTTAAGGGTTGGGGTTTGGCCAACCACTCCTTCCCGCGCAGCATCGCCTTCCAGTAGATCGGCGGCAGCATCCGCTCCTTCAGGAGCCAGGCCGCCCGCGTCGGCTTCGTTCCGTCGATCAGCCAGGCCGGGAAGCTCGGCTTCAGTACGCCGCCATAGCCGAACTCGGCCAGCACGATCTTGCCGCGCTCCACAGTCAGCGGGCAGGAGCCATAGCCATCATACTGTGCAACGGGCTCACGTCCCCGGATGTCGGCGAGGATGTTCTCGGCCACCACCGGCGCCTGCTTGCGTGCAGCGGCGGCAGTCTTGGCGTTCGGCGCGTTCATCACGTCGCCCAGCGCCCAGATGTTGTCGTACTCCTTGTGGCGCAGGGTCGCCTGATCGACATCCACCCAGCCCTCCGCGTCCGCAAGCGGAGAGACGCGGATGAAATCCGGCGCCTTCTGCGGTGGGCAGACATGGATCATGTCGAAGGTCGTCTCGATCTGGCGCGGTTCCTTTTCCGGCTCCTTCACCTCGAATACGGCGGTTTTGGACGGCCCGTCGATGGCGACGAGATTATGGAAAAAGTCGAGCGTCACGTCGTAGCGTTCGATGTATTCCATGAGCGCGGGGACATAATCCTTCACACCGAACAGCACTCCGCCCGCATTCATGAAGTGGATATCGATGTTCTCGAGGACCCGTTGTTGCCGCCAAGTATCGGCGGACAGGTACATGGCTTTTTGTGGCGCGCCGGCACATTTGATCGGCATGGGTGGTTGGGTAAAGATCGCGCGCCCTTGCTTGAGACCCCGCACGAGTTCCCATGTGTAGGGCGCGAGATCGTAGCGGTAGTTCGAGGTGACGCCATTGCGTCCCAGCGTCGCTTCCAGCCCCTCAATGCCGCCCCAGTCGAGTTTCAAACCCGGGCAGACGACGAGCCGGTCGTAGCCCACGACCCGGCAACCATCGAGGATCAAGGCGTTCCGCTTCGGCTCGAAGGCGGCAACGGCGGCCTTGATCCAGCTCACGCCCTTGGGAATCAGCGATCCCATCGTCTTGGCGGTATCGCTCGCCTTGAAGATGCCGCCACCCACCATGGTCCAGCCGGGTTGGTAGTAGTGGATGTCGGCGGGGTCGATGATGGCGATGTCGAGGCCCGGCCCACGCGCCTTGAGGCTGGCGGCGACCGAGATGCCGGCCGCGCCGGACCCCACGATGACGATCTCGTGGTGGACATCCTCGGCATCCGCGGGCGTCTCGCCGCCATTGGCGATGCGGCGGGCGACGCCATTCATGTCGTAGCCCGCCGCCTTCGCCGCACCGAGGATCTCCGGCAGGGGGAGATCCTCGGCCTCGTTCAGTGCCCAGAGGGTCGTGGAGCGCATGCCCGAGCGGCAGAAGGCAAAGACCGGGCCGGGCATCTCGCGCAACGCAACGCCAAAATGCGTCGCGTCTTCCTCGCTGACCTTGCCCGTCTCAACAGGAATGTAACGCGTCTCAAGTCCCGCCGCCCTTGCCGCGGCGTCGATCTCGGCGAAGTTCGGTTGATCGGGGCCTTCGCCGTCTGGTCGGTTGACGATGATTGAGCGAAAGCCCTCCTGCTTCAGTGTCTCGACGTCAACGGGCGCAATCTGCGGTCCGACTGACAGCTTGTTGGTCAGTTTTTTGATTTCCACGTGATCCCCTCCCGACGACGATCAAAGTCCGTTCACCGGCACCTTCATCATTGGGTTGCCGTCCTTGTCGGTCGGCACTTCGCCAGCCCGCATGTTCACTTGCAGAGACGGGATGATGAGCGTCGGCATCTTCAGCGTGGTGTCACGCGCCTCGCGCATGGCAATGAACTCCTCGCGGGTCTTGCCGCCGCCTACATGGATGTTGTGCGCCTTCTCGTCTCCGACCGTGGTTTCCCAAGCGATGTCTCGGCCGTTCGGGCCGTAATCGTGGCACATGAAGAGCCGCATCTCGTCGGGTAGCGCCAGCACCTTCTGGATGCTGTCGTAAAGCTCACCCGCGTCGCCGCCCGGGAAATCCGCGCGCGCCGATCCGCCGTCGGGCATGAAGAGCGTGTCACCCACGAAGGTCGCGTCACCGATCACATGGGTCATGCAGGCAGGCGTGTGGCCGGGTGTGTGCATGGCGAAGGCCGCCATGCCGCCGATCTCGTAGGTATCGCCGTCTTCGAACAGCGCATCGAACTGGCTGCCGTCGCGCTCGAACTCGGTGCCCTCGTTGAAGACCTTTCCGAACGTTTGCTGCACGAGGGTGATCCTGGCGCCGATGCCGATCTTCCCGCCGAGCTTGTCCTGGATGTAGGGCGCGGCCGACAGGTGATCGGCATGGACATGCGTCTCGATGATCCAGTCCAGCATTAACCCACGCTCGCGAATCCGCGCGATCAGCGCGTCGGCATGATCGTAGCTGATACGCCCGGCGGCATAGTCGATGTCCATGACGGAATCAATAATCGCGCAATGCTTGCTGCCAGGATCCTTCACGATGTAGCTGATCGTGTTGGTCGCCTCGTCAAAGAAGCCCTCGACGTCAGGTGTCGTATCCATTTCTACGGGATAGTCGGTCATGTCTTACTCCTTTGCCCTGATGCCAGGCGATGGCGTTGCGCCCGCAAAGACGCAGCGAGCCCCAACCCGCGGCCAGAACGCCAGCGGTGGCGGTTGCGACGAAGATCAGCATTTTCGACATGTCTGAAGGCCGAGCAGGCGGTAGGCCGGGCAGAATCCCGTGAGAGCGGTGATCAGAAGCACCGTTGCGACGAGGCTCGCGCCCCAGAAAAGGACCGGGCTCACGAGATTGGTGAATAGGACAAGCCCCATCAGCGCGAGGCCGACGATGGCGCGTAGGATGCGGTCGAAAGTGCCTTCGTTTCGGGACATGCCTCTCTCCGTCAGGAACCATTCCTGACGAAAATAGCTTCTCGCCGTGTCCCTTTCAGTGACCATGTCACCGAAGAGTCAGACCGGGTTCGCTTCCACGAATTTTTTCAATGCGGCCATGTCGGCTAGCTCGACCGCACCACGCCTTTGCTCAACCCAGCCGCGCCGTTGGAACTCGGCCATCTGGCGACTGACGACTTCGCGCGCCGTGCCCAGTTCCGCGGCCAAAACGCCGTGGGTCGCCGTGACAAGGCCCTGGTCGCCAAGCTCCAGCAGCTTCGCAGCGAGCCGTGCATCCATGCGACCGAAGGCGATTTCCTCGACCGTCAGAAAGAGATCGGTGATCCGCCTCGAGTAGGCGGTAAAGACGAAACGTCGGAAAGCCGGCGAATTAGACATGGCGTCGTCGAAAGCTGCGCGCGGGATCATCACCGCTTCGACCTCCTTCTCTGCGACGCCTTCGGCGGTGTAATCCTCGAAAGCCAACAGGCATGCCGTGGTGAGAATGCAGCTTTCGCCCGCATGGACCCGATAGAGCACGATCTCGCGGCCGTTCTCCGTGATCTGCTGTACCCGGACTCGGCCATCAAGCAGCAGAAGGAGGTTCTCGGGTGGGTGTCCCGGACCAAAGATCACGGTCTCGGCTGGCACTCGGACTACTTTGGCCGTGTTGATGAGACCATCTCGCACAGCGGCCTCGAGTGAAGCAAGACCTGGAAAGCGATGGAGCCACGCGGTCACTGCGCGATGTCCCGAGGAAGCGTGCGAGTGGCGTCGGTCCGGCTCACCAATTCGCCCTCATTCGCGGCGATGACTGGGAAGGAGTTGGTCTTCGGATTGAAGCATTCGACGAGCTCAAGATCGCCCTCGCTCAGACGCTCGATGTCGCCGACGCGGATTTCTGTCGCAGTACGGGTATATCGGAAACCGCCCAGCGCGTGATTCATGTAGACCCTGAGTTTCATGCTGGCTCCAAGGGGGCATCAACTTATTGCTTTATAGCATATGTCGTCACCGCTCCCGTGGAAGGTAAAAGGATTTGACTCACCCGGTCCTGGGGCTCGGCCAGCACCATGTCGACGGCATGACGTTGCGCATCCCTGCGCCTAGGCCATGGTGTCGACGATGCCGCCCTCCACGCGCAGCGCCGCACCCGTGGTGGCACTGGCCTGTTCGGAGGCCGCGTAGACGCTCATGTTGGCAACTTCTTCGGTGGTCGCCAGGCGCTGGATGATCGAGGTGGGGCGGTTCTCTAGCACGAAGCGCTTCTCCATTTCTTCCTGGGAAACGCCTTCCTTCTCGGCGGCCTCCTTGATCATGTTGAGCACGCCCTCGGAACGGGTCGGCCCCGGCAGGATGGCGTTGACGGTGACCCGGGTGCCGGCCAGCGTCTTCGCCAGCCCGCGCGAGATGGACTGCACGGCACTCTTGGTCATGCCGTAGTGGATCATCTCGGTGGGAATGTTGAGCGCCGACTCGCTGGACAGGAACTGGATGCGCCCCCAGTCGCGCTGCTTCATGCCCTGGGCGTAATGGCGCGACAGGCGCACCGCGCTCATCACGTTGACCTGGAAGAACTGCTCCCAGGTGGCGTCGTCGGTCTCGAAGAAGTCCCGGGGGCCGAAGATGCCGACGTTGTTGATCAGGATGTCGGTCTCGGGGCGTGCATCGATCAGTGCCTGGCAGCCTTCGGCGGTACCCAGGTCGGCGGCCACGCCGCCAAGCCGGGCGTCGGGCGTCTTCTGCTTGATGGTCTCGATGGCCTCGTCGACGCGGGCCTGGGTGCGACCGGTGATGGTCACCTCGGCGCCGGCGTCGGCCAGCCCCTGGGCGATGGCGAAGCCGATGCCGGCGGTGGAACCGGTGACGATGGCGCGCTTGCCGGAGAGATCGATACGCATGGGGTGCTCCTTTGGGTTGGCCTGTGTTTTCCCTGTCAGATAGTAAGGTGGGTCGAATCATCCAGAACGCAACCGTCGTTCACCACTTTTTACAGTTTTTGAAAGCCCACAGCCGCTTTTCGGCTCTTTACAAAAGCCCATAACCGCTTTTCGGCTCTTAATAAAAGCCCGAAGCCGCTTTTCAGCTCTTAATAAAAGCCCGAAGCCGCTTTTTATAAGTTGCCGTCCCATCCCTGAAAGCCCGAACGAGCCGGTTTCCCTATACTCGAAGCATCGACCAATCCCTCAGGATGGAGAATGACATGGCCTATACCCCGACCCGCGAAGATTTCGATCGTTACATGGTGCCCAACTACGCACCGCAGAAGGTGATTCCGGTGCGCGGCGAGGGGAGCCGCCTGTGGGATCAGGAGGGGCGCGAATACATCGATTTCGCCGGGGGTATCGCCGTTAACTCCCTGGGCCATTGCCATCCGGTGCTGGTCAACGCCCTCAGGGAGCAGGCCGACAAGCTCTGGCATCTGTCCAACGTCTACACCAATGAGCCGGCTCTGCAGCTTGCCAAGTCGCTGGTCGAGCGCACCTTCGCCGACAAGGCCTATCTCTGCTCCTCCGGGGGCGAGGCCAACGAGGCGGCGCTGAAGCTGGCGCGGCGCTGGGCCCACGACACCCATGGCGCGCACAAGGACAAGATCATCTCCTTTCGCCAGTCGTTCCATGGGCGCACCTTCTTCACCGTCAGCGTCGGCGGCCAGCCCAAGTACTCCCAGGGCTTCGGGCCGGTGCCCGGCGGCATCCTGCACGCGGAGTTCAACAATCTCGACAGCGTGCGCGAACTGATCGGTGACGACACCTGTGCGGTGATGGTCGAGCCGATGCAGGGCGAGGGCGGCATCCTGCCCGCCACCCAGGAGTTCCTGGAAGGCTTGCGAGAGCTGTGCGACGCCCACGACGCGCTGCTGATCTACGACGAGGTGCAGTCTGGCATGGGGCGTCCGGGCACGCTGTTCGCCTACATGCGCTATGGCGTGATCCCGGACATCCTGACCAGCGCCAAGTCCCTGGGCGGCGGCTTCCCGGTGGGGGCGATGCTGACCACCGAGGCCATCGCCAAGGTCTTCACCATCGGCACCCACGGCTCCACCTATGGCGGCAATGCTCTGGCCTCCGCCGTGGCCCTGGCCGCCCTGGAGACCATCGATACCCCCGAGGTGCTGGAAGGCGTGCAGCGGCGTCATGAACTGTTCCGCGAGCATCTGGGCGCCATCAACAGCCAGTACGGCGTGTTCCAGGAAGTGCGCGGCATGGGATTGCTGATCGGTGCGCAGATGGCGCCACAGTATGAAGGCCGTGCCAAGGACATCCTGCCCCTGGCGATCGAGGAGGGGGTGATGGCGCTGGTGGCTGGTCCCAACGTGCTGCGCATGGCGCCGTCCCTGGTGATTCCCGAAGAGGACATCGTCGAGGGCATGGCGCGTCTCGAGCGGGCCGTCGCGCGTTTCGTCGAGAATGCCTGAGTCGATGACCGATCATTCTTCGCTGAGGGGGAGTGCCATGCTGGTCGTTCGACCTGCCAAGCCCGCCGACCTGCCCGGCCTCGAGCGTCTGGCCGGGACCGCGACGCCGCGCCTGACCAATCTTCCCGCGCATCGCGACCGCCTGGAAGAGCGTATCACGCGCTCCCAGCAGTCGCTGGCCCGGGACATCGACTTCCCGGGAGATGACAGCTATACCTTCGTGCTCGAGGACCGGGAACGCGGCGAGGTGGTGGGAACCGCCACGATCCGCGCCCAGGCGGGTGCCCGGGAGGCCTACTACACCTATCGCCAGGAGACCCTGATCCATGCCTCGCAGCAGCTCGATGTGCGTCGTGAGGTACAGACCCTGGCACTTTCCCACGAGGTCTCCGAGGCCAGCCTGCTGTGCGCCCTGTCGCTGGATGCCCGCTACAAGGGGACCAGCGCCGAGAGCCTGCTGCGCCGGGCGCGGCTGATGTTCATCGCCCAGTACCCGGAACGCTTCGCCGAGATTCTCGCCGTGGCCTTCCCGGGCTATCTCGACGCGGACGGCGAATCGCCGTTCTGGAACAGCGTGGGGCGCCACTTCTTCGTGCGCGGGTTCGAGGAGATCAATCATTTCGCCGGCGTGCGCTCGAAGAGCTTCGTTGCCGAGGTGATGCCGCAGTTCCCGCTCTACCTGCCGTTGCTCACGCCCCAGGCCCGGGCCGCCATCGGTCGCGAGCACCCGGACCACGAAACGGCCATGAACGAGATGCTCGCCGAGGGCTTCCTGCGCTCGCGGCATGTCGACATCTTCGATGCCGGACCGGTGATCAAGGCCGAGCGCGAGCGCCTGGAAACCTTCCGCCGCTGCATCTGGCATCCGGTGCGTATCCGTCCGGCCGCTTCCTTGCCCGATGCGGAACCGGCGATGGTCGCCAATCAGAAGCTCGAGGGCTTCCGTTGCCTGGTGACGCGCTACGCCCTGTCGCCGACCGGCCAGCTGATGCTGTCGCCGGAACATGCCGAGCTGCTGGGGGTGGAAGAGGGGCGGGCGGTGCTGGCCGCGCCGCTCACCCTTCCCGCCGGTGAAGACATTCTCGACGAGGGGGAACTCTGATGCGACTTCGTCCCATCTCGCGCGACGACCTGGACGGGCTGCAACGGCTCGCTCGGGAGACGGGCATCGGTTTCACGTCCCTTCCCGACAACCGCGACTTCCTGGCCAGCAAGATCGAATCCGCGGCCCGAGCCTTCGAGGAGCGCACCCCGGTCGACAATCGCCTGTACTTCTTCGTGCTGGAAGACGACACGAACGGCGAACTGGCCGGCTGCTGCGCCATCGAGGGGCAAGTGGGCCGCGAGGCACCGTTCTACCACTATCGGGTCGGTACCCTGGCCCACTCCTCGGTACAGCTCGACCTGCACCGCACCATCGACACGCTGTTCCTGAGCTCGGATCACACCGGCGATGCCGAGGTGGCCTCGCTCTTCCTGCGCCCCGAATACCGTCAGAATCGCAACGGTGCACTGCTGTCCAAGGCGCGCTGGCTGTTCATGGCCCAGTTCCGCGACCGCTTTCCGGACAAGGTGCTGGCCGAGATGCGCGGCGTGTTCGACAAGAATGGCATCAGCCCCTTCTGGCAGTGCCTGGGCAGCCATTTCTTCCCCATGGATTTCGACGAGGCCGACCGGCTCACCGGCATGGGGCAGAAGAGCTTCATCGGCGAATTGATGCCCAAGTTCCCGATCTATACGCCCTTTTTGTCCGAGGAGGCGCGGGCCTGCATCGGCCAGGTGCACGAGCACACCCGCCCGGCCCTGGAGATGCTCAAGAAGGAGGGGCTGCGCTGGGAGGGCTATATCGACATCTTCGACGGCGGCCCCACGGTGGAAGCGTATATCGATGATGTTCGCGCGGTGCGCTCATCGACGCTATGTCCGGTCGAGATCGCCTCGAATCTTGAAAGTAGCGAACGCCCCGGCTGGCTGGTGTCGACCACCGCCATGGTCGGTTTTCGTGCCGCCTGGGTCGGCCGAGGCCCCGGCGAGGATGGCACCCTGTCACTGACCGCGGAAGAAGCCCGTCGCCTCGACGTGAAGGCCGGGGATTTCCTCCGCGTTCTCGAGACATAGGAGAGTTTATGCACGCCAAGCAACAGCTACTGATCGGTGGAGCCTGGCTCGGCGGCGAGGCCGAGTCCTTCGCCAAGCGCGACCCGGTGACCCATGACACCCTCTGGCAGGCCAATGCCGCCAGCCCGGCCCAGGTCGAACAGGCCGTGGCCGCGGCGCGTGCCGCCTTTCCCGGCTGGGCGCGTCGCAGCCTGACCGAGCGTCAGGCCATCATCGAGCGCTTTCGCGACGAGCTCGAGAGGCATCGCGAGTCGCTCGCCGAATGCATCGCCCAGGAAACCGGCAAGCCGCTCTGGGAGGCGCGTACCGAGGTCGGGGCGATGATCGGCAAGGTCGCCATCTCGGTGGCCGCCTACGAGGAACGTACCGGCGAACGGGGTCGCGACGTGGCGGGGGCTCGCGCCGTGCTACGCCATCGCCCCCATGGCGTGCTGGCCGTGTTCGGTCCTTACAATTTCCCCGGCCACCTGCCCAATGGCCATATGGTGCCGGCGCTGCTGGCCGGCAATACGGTGGTCTTCAAGCCCAGCGAACAGACGCCTAAAACCGCCGATCTGACCCTGCAGTGCTGGCAAGCTGCCGGCCTGCCCGACGGAGTGATCAATCTGGTGCAGGGGGCCGCGCCGGTGGGCCAGGCGCTGGCCGGCGCCGGCGATATCGATGGCCTGCTGTTCACCGGCAGCGCCAGGATCGGCAAGCTCCTGCACGAGCAGTTTGCCGGCCAGGTCGGCAAGATCCTGGCCCTGGAACTGGGGGGCAACAATCCGCTGGTGGTCAAGGACGTGCCGGACCAGGCCGCCGCCGTGCTGACCATCCTGCAATCGGCATTCCTGTCCGGTGGCCAGCGCTGTACCTGCGCGCGGCGGTTGATGGTGCCCGAGGGCGAGGTGGGCGACCGTCTGATCGAAGCGCTCAGCGACGCCATCGGCAAGCTGCACGTCGCCGGGCCCTTCAGCGAGCCGGCCCCGTTCTACGGTGGTCTGGTGAGCGTCGAGGCGGCGGATGGCCTGCTCAAGGCCCAGGAGGATCTCGAGGCCAAGGGCGCCACGGTGCTCTCGCGCATGCAGCGGCTGGTCGCGGGCACCAGCATCCTGAGCCCGGCGCTGATCGATGTCACTGGTCTCGAGGTACCCGACGAGGAGCACTTCGGCCCGCTGCTCAAGGTGCATCGCTATCGCGACTGGGACGAGGCCATCGCCCTGGCCAACGACACCCGCTACGGTCTCTCTGCCGGGCTGATCGGCGGCGAGCGCGCCGATTGGGACGACTTCCTGCTGCGCATCCGGGCCGGCATCGTCAACTGGAACCGCCAGACCACCGGCGCCTCCAGTGATGCGCCCTTCGGCGGCATCGGCGACAGCGGCAATCATCGCCCGAGCGCCTATTACGCGGCGGATTACTGCGCCTACCCGATCGCCTCGATGGAGGCCGAGACGCTGGTGCTGCCCGATCCGCTGCCGGCCGGGGTGACGCTATGAAAGAGGCCATGAGCGACGTGCGCGAGGTCAATTTCGACGGCCTGGTCGGCCCGACCCACAACTACGCGGGACTGGCCCACGGCAACGTGGCCTCGATGCGTCACGGCGGCCTGGAATCCAACCCCAGGGAGGCCGCGCTGCAAGGCCTGGCCAAGATGAAGGCGCTGCAGGAGGCCGGCTTCGCCCAAGGGGTCTTGCCGCCGCAGCAACGCCCGGACCTCGGCGCATTGCGCGATCTTGGCTTCTCGGGCAGCAATGCCCAGGTGCTCGAGCGTGCCGCCCGCGAGGCGCCGCAGATCCTGCGGGCGGTCTGTTCGGCGTCCTCCATGTGGACGGCCAATGCCGCCACCGTGACGCCGAGCCGGGACGCCGGGGATGGCCGGGTGCACTTCACGCCGGCCAACCTGCAGTCGAGTTTCCACCGCTTCCTCGAGCCCCAGACCACTGGCCGAGTACTGGCGGCGATCTTTCGCGATGGCGCACGTTTCGCCCATCATCCGGCGTTGCCGGCGACCCCAGCGTTCTCCGACGAAGGGGCCGCCAACCATACGCGTTTGTGCGGCGATCACGGCGAGCCCGGCGTGCATCTCTACGTCTATGGCCGTCAGGCTTTCGGCGGGCAGCAACAGCCCAGGCGCTTCCCGGCACGCCAGACCCTGGAAGCCAGCCAGGCCATCGCCCGTCAGCATGGCCTGCGTGATGCTCAGGCGGTGTTTGCCCAGCAGCACCCCGACGCCATCGACGCCGGCGTGTTCCACAACGACGTGATCGCCGTGGGCAACGGCCCGGTGCTGCTCTATCACGAGATGGCCTTTCTCGAGGAGGAGAAGACCCTCGAGGAACTGCGGGCCAGGATGGCCACGCCGTTGATCCCGGTGCGTGTGCCCACCCAGGCCGTGAGTCTGGACGATGCAGTCTCCTCGTACCTGTTCAACTCCCAGCTGCTTTCCGACCCGGACGGGTCCGGCGCCATGACCCTGGTCGTGCCCGGGGAATGCCAGGAGAACGAGGCGGTGTGGCGCGTCGTCCAGGACCTGCTGCTGGGGGGCAATAATCCGATCAATGATGTCGTGGTCAAGGACGTCAAGCAGAGCATGCGCAACGGTGGCGGGCCGGCCTGCCTGCGCCTGCGGGTGGTGCTCTCCGAAGCGGAGCGTTCGGGCCTGACGGGGCGCGTGCTGCTCGACGACGGGCTCCATGGCGATCTTGCCGCCTGGGTGGAGAAGCACTATCGCGACCGGCTGACGCCGGAGGATCTCGCCGATCCGCAGCTTGCCGAGGAGACCCTGGCCGCCCTGGACGAACTGACGCGGATTCTCGAGGTGGGGAGTGTCTACCCGTTCCAGTTGGGGTGAGATCGGATCAGCTTCCCCGCGGGCCGAACAGGATCACCCCGGCGCCGACCAGACAGATGCCGGCGCCGAGCATGTCCCAACGATCCGGGGCGCGATGTTCGATCAGCCACAGCCAGAGTAGCGACGAGACGATGTAGATGCCGCCATAGGCCGCATAAGCGCGACCGGCATAATCGCTGTCGACCAGGCTGAGCAACCAGGCGAACAGTGCCAGGCTGGCAAGTCCCGGAAGCAACCACGCCATCGATCTGTCGAGTCGCCACCAGGCCCAGAAGGTGAAGCAACCGGCAATCTCGGCCAGCGCCGCGGCTAGATAGAGTAACAGGGACGTCATGTGTGACTTTCCAAAGGCTCGGCCACCAGGCTTTGTCAATCAAGAAGAGATAGTAATGATCGTCGTCAGGTCGTCGCCGCAAGTGAACCGCACCTCTTCGCCTTTGACACTGTACTGAGCGAGGCCGCCTCGCTCCGCGCAGTAGTCCAGGGCGATATCGTAGGGGGGCTTGTCGGCGGGGGCTGGTCGTGTGATCTCTTGTGCCTCGGCAGTGGGGCTTACGCAGGAGAGGTTGATGGCCATCAGCAGAACTAGCAGGGAAGAGGGCATGATCGATTCTCCTGGCGGGATGATCAGAGCTTAACGCCGGGGCCGAAATCTGGGGACCGCTTCAGTTTCATTGGTTCCCTACGTAATAGAATGGTTAGAAGCATGCTATATGCGTAAATGATCTTATAGGGTCGGGTTCAATGAGTAACTTTCGATAAGCGAGTGTTTCGAGGGGTTTTTAAGGGCTTAGATGCCAGGCTGGAGGTGTTCGGGTCCGAGGCTCGGTACCTCAACCCTCGAAGAACTCCCTTGCCCAGGGGCGGTAGCGCAGGGAGAACACGGCGCGGGGGTGACAAGTCGACGTCACCTGCGGCGGCGCGGGGTCGGCCTTGAAGGGCGCATCCTCGGCGCTGGTCTGGCGAAAGGCTTCATGGACGATGCCGATGCGGCAATCCAGGGCGTCCTCGTAGGCCTGCCGGACGGCGGCGGGCAGGGCTCTGGTGCCGCGACCGTCCTGCCACCAGACCTTCAATCCGAGGGCCTCCAGGGAGGCCAGCCAGTCGGCGAAGACGCTCGGCGCGAGGAAGCCGCCGCTGAAGGCGCTCAGGTGCAATGGCCGGTCGAGGCGCGCGACGAAGCCGCTCAGCTGCCGATGCAGTTCCTGTCGGGTACCCTTTTCGCGAAACAGCCAGTCGTCGAGTTCCAGCGGCAGGTACCAGGCCGTCGGATCGAGTTGCCACTCGTTCAGCAGCCGTCGACGCTGTGCCAGCGAGAGGCTGAGCTGCCGGCGCCAGTAGGTGTCAAAGCGCTGGGTATCGGGAAGCACCTGATAGTAATCCGGGGCGTGGTCCAGCCCCAGGATCAGCTCGAGCCCCTGGTCCTGGGCGGCGTGCAGCGCCGCGGCCAGCCAGCCGCCGGAGCCGCCGAAGTCCTGTTCGCCGACCCGGGTCCACTGCACGATCAGGGTGCGCACGCCCTGATCTCGGCTGCGTTGCCACACTTCCTGCCATTGCTCCTGGTCCAGGGCGGTGTCCGCCTCCTGGGGTTGATAGAACAGCGTCCCATCCGCCTGGGCCGTCAATGCGCCCAGCCACAAGGCGATAGCCAGCATCCCGCGTCGCATCACAGGTTGACCTCGATGCCCGCCAGCCAGCCATCGTTCTTGTCGTAGAGCGATCCGCCCAGCGCCTGTTGATATTCGAAGCGCAGGGTGACCCGCTTGCGATAGGCGTTGTAGCGATCCGCGTCGAACCAGTACTGCCAGCGCAGGCCCAGGCCGGCGCGCACGTCTTCCCGGAAGTCGTCGGTCTCCAGGCTGGTGGCCTGGAGCATGGCATAGGGCATGAGGGTCTGGGCGCCCTCCAGGGGCAACTTGAAGGCACGCCCCTGGCGGTAGCGGGCGAGGGCCTGATGCTCGCCGTCCCGGGTCCACCAGGCGGCGCCCAGGTACAGGGAACGCTCGTTCCAGGAACTCTTGGTGGGTCGCCAGTCGTTGCGGTACTCGTCCTGATCGAAGAACGAGGCCGAGGCGCGCAGTAGGAAATCCACATCCTCCTCGTCGCCATCGTCGCCATTGGTCGGGATGTGCCAGGGCGTGAGTAGCTCGCCCAGGGTCGCTCCTTCGTAGCCGAGGCTCTCCGCATAGACCTCCCCGTACAGGTTGAGGTTGAGGCGCGAGAAGGGCTTGGCGCGCAAACCGATCCCACCCGCCAGGGATTGGCCATAACGGCTGTCGTCGTCGCTGTTCAGGAAGGCGCGCCCATAGACCGCGAGCTGGCGACCGTTGTTGATGGGCTGTTCGCCCAGGGCGTGTTCCCATTCGATTGCCTGGGTGTTCTGGCCGTCGCTGGTGCCGCGAATCGCCGCATCCGGCGTGGCGGGAGACCAGACGCTGGAGAGCGTGACGCTGTCCCGGCGACTCAGGAATTCGTGCTGGCGCCGTTGGCGATAGCGGCGCTCGAGCAGTGCGTCCGGCGTCTCGTCGGCGCTCGCCAGCGGTTCGCGCTCCAGGTCGATGGCACGCCGCAGCTGGCGCTTCGCCGCCTCGTTGTCGCCTACCTCGACATAGCGCTGAGCCAGGGTCTCGGCAAGGCGATAATCCTCCGGGTAGGCCTCGGTGCTGCGTTCCAGCAGGGGAATGGCGCGTCGTCGCGCTTCGGGGGATTCGCTGGCCGCCAGGGTATAGGCGTAATCGAGCCGGTAGCGAGGATCGTCGGGGGCTTCCCGGGCGGCCCGGGCGATCCAGTCGCGAGCGAGCGCCGTTTCCCCGGCCGTGCGTGCGGTGCGGGCGGCACGATAGTAGCGCGCTGCACTCGGGTCGAGGTCGAGAGCTCGACGCTGGCGTTGCAAGGCAAGCGATGTCTCGTTGCGAGCCAGGGCGATGTCCGCGCCCAGTTGCCACGTTTCGGCGGTTCGAGCCGGAGCCGCCTGCCATCGTCGCGTCGCGGCCTCGAGATGCCCGGTGGCCAGGGCGCTGCGTATCGCTGCCAGGCGGTCGGCCTCGTCCATGGTATCGGCGGGGACCGTCTGCCAGAGGCGATAGGCCGCCTCGGGGTCGCCGGCTGCCTGCAGCGCATAGGCGAGGGGCTTGCGGCTGCCGGTATCGCCCCGATCGAGCGCCCGGCGGTAGAAGTAGGCGGCCTGGCCGGGGCGGTCCGGCATCGCGCAGACTCCTTGCGCATGCCAGAGCGCTGCCGTCTCGGGGCCCTCTTCGGCCTGATCCTTCACGATCTCGCAGTCGCCTGCGTAGGCCTGATGCAGCAGCAGTTGATTCCGTGCGTCGCCAGCGAGCCGCGGCAGCAGCCTCTCGATGCGTGCCGGCGAGAGCGGGGTGTCGGACCGGCTGTAGAGACCCGCCAGGCGGTGCGCCAGATCGGGGGGCAGTCGCCCCTGGCGACGGTCGAAGGCCGTCTCGAGCAGTTGCCTGGCTCGCTCGTCCTGGCCGGTTTCCCCCAGCAGATAGCTGGCCTGATCCAGGGCCGCGAGGTCGTTGGTTCGCTCGTAGAGGGTCGTCCAGGCCTTGGCGGCGGCCGGTCGTTCGTTCATGGCCTGCAGCAGCCGAGCTCGTTGGCGCAGGACCTGGGCCGATTGCGGCTGCCTGGCCAGCCACTCCAGCGCTCGTCGAGGGTGTCCCTGGCGCTGCCATAGGGTGACCAGCAGTTCGCGACGCGCCTTCTGCCAGTCGTCCGGCATCGCTGTGGCGGCTATCAATTCGGTGGCCTCGAGACGTTGGGCCAGGACCAGCCAGGCGCGGGGGTCTTCCTCGACGGCGCAGTGTGCCAGTCGTTCCCGGGCGAGCCCCGCCTCTCGGGTTGAAAGCCATTCCACCACTGCCAGGCACGAAACGCCTTGCCGTTCGCTCAGCGCGACGACGCGCTCGAGATCGTCGGTCCGGCGGGCCAGTTCCAGCAACTGCTGCTGCTGGTCTTCATCCAGTGGCGCGATGGCTTCCATCTGCAGCAGCCGCTGCTTGGCCCGCTCGGGGGCGTCGAGAGCGATGGCCCGCTGGCTGGCGGCTTCCAGGACATCCCTGGCGGCGCCTGGGCTCGGTGGCTCCCGAAGCAGCTCATCGAGTGCCGCGCTGTCGTCGCGCTGCACCTGGGCGAGAGCCAGGCGCTGCCAGTCCTGGGCGCTCAGCTGGCGGTCGTCCCGCAAGGGAGCCAACTGTCGGGCGACAACTCCCCAACGGCCGAGCGCCTCGGCGAGAACCGCCCGCCGGCGCCGCAAGGCAGCGTCATCCCCCTCGGGCGATATGCCCAGCAGCCAGTCGAGCGCCGCCGCCTTGCCTTCTCGTTCGGCGAGGCGTTGACTGTAGGCCGTCCACAGGGCGGCTCGTCGAGCGCCCTCGACGTCACCCAACCACTCCTCGACACGGGTGCCGATGGTCGGATCGGCGGCGATCCAGTCCAGACGATACTGCTGGCGCAGCTCGTTGGAGCCCACCCCGTCGAGCCGTTCGATCTCCTCCTGGGCTGCCGCGAACTGCTCCTGCCGGATCAGCGACTGGATCAGCAGTTGCCGCGCATCCTGATTGGCAGGCACGTTCTTCAGCAGATGCCGCATCAGCGATTCCACGGCCGGCCAATCTCCTTGTTGGGCCTTGCGGTAGCCGCGGTCCAGATACGGGTAGCTCTGGAACCGCTTGAAGTCGCTCAAGGTCTGGTCCTCGGCCGGAGATGGCGCCGCCAGGAACGCCAGGATCAGCAATGGCCACCACCGTCTCATGCCGGTGCCTCTTCCAGAAGCGCCATGGCACGCTGCTGTTCGCGACGCTGCTCGAGCAGGGCCTGTTCGAGCGCCTCGCTGGTGAGCATGCGTCGCGCCAGCAGATGGTTGCCCAGGGATTCCCGGGTCGGGTCGAAATCCATCAGCGCCTGGGTCATCAGCGTGGGCGGCACCCAGCCGCGCTCGAGGATCATGTCGCCCAGCAGCAACTGGTGGCGGCAGAAGCTCTCGAGCAGGGCGCGGGGCTGGGGGTGCCTTGCCAGGCACTCTTTCAACCGGTGGGTATCGGCGGCCTGGGCGGGAGTCAGGTACCAGTAGCGCAGGCCCAGCGTCACTCGTCCCTGAGGCACGATCCGGGCGATGACCGGCCGCTTCAGCTGGCGGCTGATGGCGCCTAGAGAGACGGGGCTGATGGCGTTCTCGCAGGCCAGTACCAGGGTGTCGCCCTGCTCTTCCATGGGCAGTGCGGAGTAGCGCAGGGCAAGCCGCCTGGGGAGTTTCTCGATCACCTCGGGCGGGAGGGCAAAGGGGTTCAGAGGGCTCCATTCCAGTCCCGCCTGCTCGGCCAGGACCTCGGCCAACTGCTCGCTGTCGATCAGGTTGCGGTTCAGCAGTTCGCGTCCCAGCCGGCGTTGCCGGGGCTCCAGCAGCACGCGATCGAGCACCTCGGAAGAAATGATCCCCCTTTCGACCAGGCGTTCGCCGATGGGGCGCCGCCGAGGGTCGTCGATGCTCGGGAAGTCGTGGGTGGTCTTCTCCCAGGTCAGCTGCCGACTGTGGCGCTGGCTCGTGAACAGCTTCAGGGCACGCAGGTTGGCGACGAAGTTGATGGCGTTGCTCCACATCATCCGGGGTATGGAGAGCAGCCCCTGGACGACGCCATAGAAGACCGTGACGAAGAACAGGCGCTGGAACAGCCGGTTGGCCAGCAGGAGCCCATTGAGCACCAGCAGCCAGTGCAGCAAGGGGCCTTCCAGTATCGAGTGAAAGCGCCAGGCATCGGGCAAGAGCAGTGTCGTCAGCCACAGGCCGATCATGACGATGAGCAGCAGGTTGACCAGCAAGGCGATGGGGTAGGCGATGATGCCGCGGCGGTCGCGCCAGAGGAAGTAGTTGGTTTTCCAGTGGCGACTCCATCCCAGGTGCTGGGTCCCCTGGAAGACGATGCCGGTGATCCAGCGGGCCTTCTGTCGGACGACGGCCTTGAACTTCAAGGGGAAATGCTCGCGGACGCAGATGACCCCGCCGACCTGGGGCGTGACGCCGAGGCGCTTCTCCCGGAAGGGGCTCAGCTTGGGGTCGCGGACGGTATAGCGCACGAAGATGCCTTCCAGGCCGTGCTCCTTGAGCCGGTAGCCGATGTCGTAGTCCTCGGTCAGACTCTGGATGTCGAAGGCGATGCCATCACCCTCTCTCAGCAGGGTCAGGATGGCCCGCCGACTGAAGCAGGTGCCGACGCCGGCACTGGGAACCTGGCCCGTCAGCGCTTCGCGCACCACGACATCCTTGCTGTGGTACTCGGCAAACTCGTCCAGGTAGTGGCCGGCGGTGAAATCCCATCGCCCCGGGGGAAACGGGTAGACGGGAATCTGGATGAAGTCCTTGCGCGGCAGCAGGTAGTTGAACAGGCGCAGCTCCATGGGGGAGATGACATCCTCGGCATCGTGCAGGATCAGTCCCGCGAACTCGATGCCCGCCGCCTCCTCGAAGCTCAGGATGGCATTGATGACGTTGTTCAGGCAGTCGGCCTTGCTGGTGGGTCCGGGGCGAGTGCACACCACCTTGTGGACGTTGCGGTATTGCTGGCAGACCGCATCGACCTCGGCCTGGGTCTCGGGGTCGTTGGGGTAGGTCCCCACGAACATCTGATAGTTCTCGTAATCTACCGTGGAGGCCAGCAGCCGGGCCATCTCGCCGACGACGCCCACCTCCTGCCAGGCCGGCACCATGATCGCCAGGGGCTGCTCGGGCTTCTCGAAGAGCCGTTCCTCGTCGGCGCGTTCGTTGCGCCGATAGATTCCCGAAGCGCGCTTCAGCCGTCGCCCCCAGTACACGATATCGATGAAAAGATCGTCCAGCCCCAGCAGGAACATGGCCGAGGCCAGGAACAGCGCCATCCATTTCAGGGCATAGAGACAGTAAATGACACCATCGATCAACCAGTAGGGCATCAGCAGCTCACGCTATCGGGAACAGAGGCAAAATACGTGGTCAGGCGCTCCAGGATGCGTTCGCAGGCGTGCCCGTCCCCGTAGGGGTTCTTCACCGAGGCCATTTTCTGGTAGTCGACGGGGGAGTCCAGCAGGCGCTCGGTCTCTTCCACGATGCGTGATGTCCGGCTGCCGACCAGGCGTACCGTTCCGGCGGCCTGGGCATCGACGCGCTCGGTCTCGTTGCGCAACACCAGCACCGGCTTGCCGAGCGCGGGGGCCTCTTCCTGGACGCCGCCCGAGTCGGTCAGGATCAGCGAGGCCCGGTCCATCAGCCACACGAAGTGCGGGTAGTCCAGCGGGGCGGTCAGTATCACGTTGGGCAGCCCTCCCAGCAGAGGGCGAACCACGCCGTTGACGGCCGGGTTGAGGTGCACCGGATAGACGAAGTCGACATCGGGATAGCGTTGCGCCAACTGCTTGATCGCCTGGCAGATGCTCTCGAAGCCCTGGCCGAAATTCTCGCGGCGATGGCCGGTGATCAGCACGACGCGCGAGTCGTCGCGCAAGGTGGCCAGGGGCGAGTCGGGAGCAGGCGACCAGCGCTCGCTCTTGAGGCGTCGGCGCATCCACAGCAGGGCGTCGATGACGGTATTGCCCGTGACCCGGATGGCGTCGGCGGCGGCACCACCGCGCAGCAGATTGTCCCGGGCGCTGGCGGTGGGCGCGAAATGCAGGGTTGCCAGCACCGCCGTCATCTGGCGATAGGCCTCTTCCGGCCAGGGGGAAAGGATATTGTTCGTTCTCAGCCCCGCCTCGACGTGGGCCACCGGGATGCGGCGGTGGAAGGCGGCCAGGGTGGCGGCAAAGCAGGTTGCCGTGTCGCCGTGAACCAGCACCAGCTCCGGCTCGACGTCCTGATAGACACGATCCAGGCCGGTCATCAACCGCGCCTGCAGGCCGTTCAGCGTCTGATTCTCGGTCATCACGGCGAGGTTGGAGTCCGCCTCGAGCGCGAAGAGTTCAAGCACCTGGTCCAGCATGCCGCGGTGCTGGCCGGTGGCGCACAGATGCAGCGAAAACTCCGTGCTGCGATTGAGTGCATGGGCCAGGGGCGCCATCTTGATGGCTTCCGGACGCGTGCCAACTACCATCATCAGTCGGCTTGTCATTACACTTACCCTGCTTGTCCGCTGACGTCTGTTCGAATCGTGGCCGACCTGTTCTTATATAGGTCAATGCTGATTTAACGAATCGCGTGTCTGGTTATTTAGCGAAGTTGAATGGTATTAAAAAAACGAGACGATTCTAGCGTGAACAGGGAGGGGTTCATATGACTTGTTTTTATGGTTTTTGTAATATTTTAGATTTACCAAAATATTGAATATCAAGAGAGGAGCGAATGAATATTGCCATGTTTAGATGCTTGCCCATCGCCTTGAAGTAAGCCGCTGCGCTCTCGTCGCGGTGGCCCGCGCGTTCGAAGAAAGAGGGAAAGATGGCTGACCTTCCGGAACTGCGCCGACTCCTTGCTGACTCGCCCCACCTGTCGCGCGTTGCCCGGTGGCAGCATGAACAGTGGGGCCGGCTGTACCCCGAGACCTCGTTTCGCGCCTGGCAGGAGGAACTGCGTGGGATTTGCGGGACCCGAGGCGTGCCCTCGGTGTTCCTCGCCCTTGAAGAGGGACGCCCGGTCGGCACCGCGAGCCTGGTGGAAGACGACATGGAGGTGCGTCGCGAGCTCACGCCCTGGCTGGCCTCGGTGTTCGTCTTGCCGGAATGGCGTGGCAAGGGTGTCGCTTCACATCTGGTGCGGCGCGTCGAGCATGAAGCTCGACAGGCGGGAATCGAGCGGCTGTATCTCTTCACCCCGGATCGACAGGCGCTCTATCGGCGGCTGGGCTGGGAGACGCACGAGGCACTCGTCTATCGCGGCGAGGAGGTGACGATCATGACGCGGCGCCTCGTCACATGATTGGCGCAGCGGCGTTGGCACCTCGCCAAGGCATCACTTCTCTTCGAGGCCAAGCAAATACTCTTCAGGTGTTACGGCAGGTATGGGCGAGCCGTTAAAATCACGCACGTTACGCGACAGGATGGTATCGCAACCCGAAGATTCCGCTGCAGCCGCCACGACCGCATCCTCGAAGTCCGGCCACCCCAGCGCCTGGGCACGCAGCAACTCCGGTCTTCCCACCGAGGCCACCGTGAAATGCTTCAATAGCCATTGGATAGCCTGAGCCGCGACGTCCCGGTTCTGGTGGCGGGCGATGATAAAGTAGACGGTCGTGATGGCGTGGGCAGATAACGCGCCAGTGATCTTGTTGCGAATGATCCGATCCATCACTGCAGCCGATGCCTGGTAGTGCGGTTCACGCCGCTGGATGACGTCCAGCACCACGTTGGTATCCAGCAGGATCATCCATGCTTCTCTTGCTGGTATTTACGGTATTCGGCCTCGGCATCCACGTCGGCTGGCACCAGGCCGGTGATGAAGTCCAGCTCGGGTGATGGCACGCCGTTTCCCAAGGCACGCATGCGCCGGAGATAGCGATCGATCACCTCGGTCACGCTCAGGTCATGGGCCTTGGCATAGGCCTTGGCGAACTCCACGTCCTGGCGCGGCAGGCGGATGGTCAGCTTGACGGTCTCGGCTGGCATGGTGCACCTCCAGTACGGCTAGGATTTACATAGTATACGGCTAGTTTGCAGCATGACCAATAAGGTGCTGGCTTCACCGCCGGGCATGTCTTCAAGGTGGCTGCTTCAAGAAGGCGGCGTTCGAGAGGGTGTCATCGATTGCCGTCGATCATGCTCAACTTGCCATGATGCCGCCGAAACAGGGCGATGAAATCTTGCGCCAACCGCGAGGCCGGCCGGTCCCTCGGGGTCAGCAGGGCGAAGTCCTCGCCTAGGGTGGGGGCGAAGGGACGCAGCGTCACGCCGCCGCTGCCGAAGGCCCGGGCGCTGATGGGATCGAGAATCGCCACCCCCAGGCCATGATGCACCAGTCGAATCGCCTGCAGGGCCAGGGAGACCTCCAGGCGCTGGCGCGGGCGTATGCCCTCCCGCTCGAGCAGGTGATCCAGGGCCTGGCGCAGCGGATCGTGCCGCTCGAAACAGATCAGCCGTTCGCCGGCGAGATCCTCCGGGGCGACGGTTTCCCTGGCTTCGAGGGCATGGCCCTCGGGCAGGGCGCAGAGGCTCTCCAGCCGAAAGACTTCCTGGTCCACGCGATCGTCGTTCTCGGCGAGGATGGCGAAGCCCAGGTCGCAACGCTGGGTCATCACCTCTTCCACTACCTGCTCGGAGCGATAGGTGGAGAGTTCGACACGGGCGTCGGGATGCGTCGGCACGAAGTCCGCCAGAATATCGGGAATGAACACCAGGCCCAGCAGGGGCATGGCGCTGATGCGCAGCCCGCCGATCTCGCGCTCGCGGATGCGTCGCGCGGTATCGCGCAGGTGCTCGTTGCCGGTCCAGACCCGGACCACTTCCCGGTAGAAGAGCCGCGCCTCCGGCGTCGGCACCAGCCGTCCGCGCCGGCGCTCGAAGAGTGCAAAGCCGACGTCGTGCTCGAGCTGCTTGAGCAGCCGCGTGACGCCGGGCTGGGCGGTCAGCATGCGCTGGGCCGCACCGGAGACCGTGCCGCACTCCATGACGTGCTTGAACGCGACGATCTGGCGGTCGCTGAGGTAAGGCTTGGACATAACGAAAGGATATGGCTTGGCCAGGTATTGGTATTGGATCGTATAGCCTGGCGCGCCTATCGTCGAGTGACGACCTTTGCAACGAGCCTGGCAATGAAGCAGCGCGACTTCCTCATCGTCGGTGGTGGCGTGGTGGGCATGGCGGTGGCCTACGGGCTGGCGCGCGCCGGCCAGGGCGTGACCGTGCTCGACGAAAGCGACGATGCCCTGCGCGCCTCACGAGGCAATGCCGGTCTGGTCTGGGTGCAGGGCAAGGGCGTGGGCATGCCGCGCTACGCCGAGCTGAGCCTCGAATCCGCCAAGGCCTGGGCCGATTTCGCCGGGGAGTTGACCGAACGTACCGGCATCGAGCTCGAATATGAGCAGCGCGGCGGTGTCGATCTGTGCCTGGACGCCGAAGAAGCGCGCTCTCGCCAGGCGGACTACGCCGAACTACAGAATGCCTCGCGCTATATGGCCGCGAACTTCCGCTGGGAGTATCTCGATCGCGAAGCACTAACGTCTTGCCTGCCGGGACTGGGCGAGACGATCCCGGGAGGCACCTGGTCGCCCCACGACGGCCAGTGCAATCCGCTCTATCTGCTGCGCGCCCTGTATGCCGCCAGCCGCGCCTTGGGCGTCGAAACCCGTCCCGCCACACCCGTGGAACGACTCGAGGCGACTGCAGGCGGCTTTCGCGCCACCACGCCCCAGGGTCAATTCACGGCCGAACGGGTGATCCTTGCGGCGGGGCTCGGTGCACGGCAACTCGCCTCGGGGCTGGGGCTCACCGCGGCGGTGCGTCCGGTGCGCGGCCAGGTGCTGGTTACTGAGCGGCGCCCGCCCGGCGGGCGCCTGCCCACGCCGCAGATTCGCCAGACCGCCAGCGGCGGCTACCTGATCGGCGATACCCACGAGGACGCAGGGCTCGACAAGGGCGTGACCCTGGCCATGATGCAGTCCCTGGCGGAGAAGGCGGTGCGCATCTATCCGGATCTCGAGGCGGCGCGTCTGGTGCGCAGCTGGGGCGCGCTGCGGGTGATGACGCCGGACGGCCATCCGCTCTACGAAACCTCCACCACGCACCCCGGCGCCTACAACCTCAATTGCCATAGCGGCATCACCCTGGCGGCATTTCACGCCGAGGGGCTGGCGGAGGCGATCCGCGACGACCGCCTCGAACAGAGCTTTCCACACTTCTCGGGGGCACGCCTGCATGTTTCAGCGTCTTGACACCGCCGCCACGCCGACGCGCCACGTCCAGGTCTGGCTGGACGGCGAGCCTCATCGCGTTGCCGAGACCCTGACGGTGGCCGCCGCCGTCCTGCAGCTGCGCGGTTGGCAAGGCTATCGCCGCCATGTGGACGGCACACCTCGGGCACCGCTGTGCATGATGGGCGTCTGCCAGGAATGCCTGATCACCATCGACGGGTGCGCCAATCGCCAGGGCTGTCTGGAGCCGGTGGCCGAGGGCATGCGCATCGAGCGCCAGGGAGGCGACATCCATGATGGCTGAGTCGCGCAACGCCGATATCGCCATCGTCGGCGCCGGTCCGGCGGGCATGGCCGCCGCGGTCACGCTGGCCGATGCCGGCTATCGACCGACGGTGTTCGACATGAACGCCGCCCCGGGCGGGCAGATCTATCGTCAGTTGCACGCGCCCCAGGCGAGCGACGCCGTGATGGGCAAGGACTACCGGCGCGGTCGTGAACTGCTCGACGCCTTTCTCCAGGCCGATATCGACCATCGCCCCGGCAGTCGCGTGTGGTGGGCCGATAATGACGCCTCGGGCACGGCGCTGGGAGTGCTGGCTCGAGGCCAGACACAGCGCTGGCAGGCTCGGCAGCTGATTCTCGCCGGTGGCGCCATGGAGCGCGGCTGGCCGTTCCGGGGCTGGCAGCTGCCCGGGGTCATGAATGCCGGGGCCGCGCAGATCCTGCTCAAGCAGGGTGCCCTGGTGCCCTCGATACCGCCGGTGCTGGCCGGCAGCGGGCCGCTGCTCTACCTGCTGGCCTGGCAGTATCTGCGTGCCGCCCGCCCGCCGGCGCTGATCCTGGATGTCGCGCCGGCCAGGCGTTATGGCGAGGTGCTGCACCAGGTACATCGCGCCTGGCTGGGGCGCGACTATCTGCTCAAGGGAGCGCGTCTGATCGGTGCTCTCAAGCGTGCAGGCGTGCCCATCCGCCAGGGCATCACTGCCCTGGAAGCCGAGGGCGATACGGCCGTCGAGCGGGTGCGCTATCGCCACAAGGGCCGCTGGCACACCCAGCCAAGCGAACTGCTGCTGACACACTTCGGCGTGACCCCTGAGCCTCAACTGGCGCGCAGTCTGGGACTCGAGCACGTCTGGCACGCGGGCCAGCAATGCTTCGTGCCGCGGCGCGACGCGACCCTGGCGGCCGGCACCAATCTATGGATCGCCGGCGACGGCGGCGGCATCGGCGGCGCCCTCAACGCCGAACGCGAGGGCCGGCTGGTGGCCCTGTCCCTGCTCGAGAACGAGCAAAGGACAACGGCCGAGCAACGCCGGGAAGGACAAGCACTGCTCGCGGCACGTCGCCGCGATCTCGAGGCGCGGTGCCTGCTCGAGCGCCTGTTTCGTCTGCCCGAGAGTTGGCTCGACGACCAGTCGGCGGAGACGCTGGTGTGCCGCTGCGAGAGCGTCAGCCGCGGCGAACTCGATCTGGCCATCACCCAGGGCGGTGCGGGTCCCAACCAGCTCAAGGCATTTACCCGCTGCGGCATGGGCCCCTGCCAGGGCCGCCAATGCGGCGAAAGCGTCACCCGACTGCTGGCCCAGCGTCTCGGCGGGACGCCGGACGCCGTGGGCTACTACCACATACGTCCGCCGGTTCACTCGATCACCCTCGGGGAACTGGCGGCACGAGAGGCATCGCGAGCGTGACCGGCAGCGGTTGACACTCGCGGCTCGGCAAGACGACCAGTGGGACAACAACAAACGAGGCAACGATGATGAACAGGACACTCATTTCCAGCGTATTGGCCACCACCCTGCTGATTGGAACGGGCGCCCAGGCACAGCAGGACCCGCTGCGCATCGGCGTGGACATTCCCTACGAGCCCTACCAGTACAAACTGCCCGACGGCACCATCACCGGCTTCGAGGTGGAGCTTGTCGAGGCCGCCTGCGAACGGATGCAGCGCGAGTGCCAGTGGGTCGAGCAGGCCTGGGACGGCATCATTCCCGGTCTTCAGGCGCGCAAGTACGACTTCATCGCCTCGTCGATGAACATCACCGAGGACCGCTCCCGGCAGGTGCTGTTTTCCGAGCCCTACTTCCAGGTGCCCTCGGTGTGGGTGGGCCAGGCAGAGGGCGACTTCGCTCCGGAAGGGGGCGATCTCGAAGGGGCGGCCGTGGGCGTGCAGCAGGGCACCATCCAGGATGAATATGTGACCCAGTTCTATCCCGAGGCCGAGATTCGCCGCTATGGGGATTCCGGTGCCGTGGTCAACGACATGCAGGCCCAGCGCCTGGACCTGGTGTTCACCGCCTTTCCCCTGGCCCAGGAAACGCTACTCGGCAACGAGCGGTTTACGCGGGTGGGCGAACTGGTCACCGGCCCCGAGTCGATCTACGGGCCGGGGATCGGCGCCGCCTTTCGCAAGCGCGACAAGGAACTGGTCGGGGCCTTCAACGCCGCGATGAAGAAGGTCAAGGAAGACGGTACCTACGATGAGTTGCACGAGAAGTACTTCGGGGAGTGAAGGGCGCTCGGGAAACGCCTGGCGAGGGTCAGGTGCTTCCCCCGACTTCCAGGATAAAGCCGACATCGTGGCTCCGACGGGGCACCGGCTCCCCCTCGAGGCGCGCAATGATCTGCCGGGCTGCCATGCGCCCGATGGCTTCCCGGGGCGAGACGACGGTGGTCAGTCTCGGGGTGACGTGCCGGCCGATCGGTAGGCCGTTGAAGCCGGCGATGGCGATCTTTTCGGGGATGCCGATGCCCTGGCGATTGGCGTGCAGCAGGGCGCCGGTGGCGAGATCGTCGTTGGCGAAGTGAATCGCATCGGCATCCGGGTGAAGACCTACTATTTCATCGAGTGCCCGGGCGCCGGTCTCGAACTGGCTCAATTGATCCATGTCGAGCAGGGGGGCTTCGAGGCCGGCGTCCTGCAGCACCTCACGATGGCCGTCGTAGCGCAGTCCGGCGCGATAATCCAGGGCGATCCGTGACGCCACGTAGGCGATACGGCGATAGCCTTTCTGTACCAGGTGGCGGGCCATGCAGCGCCCGGCCTCGCGGTGGTCGAGTCCGATATTGAGGTCGATGGCCTCGCCCAGTTCCATGATCTCGGCAATCGGCCCCTCCCACTGGCGAAGGATGCGCCGACAGGCATCGCTGTGGCGCAGCCCGGTGATGACCAGCGCCGAAGGTGACCAGCCCAGGAAGGTCCGGACGAGTTGGTACTCGCGCTCGAGGTCGTAGTCGGTATTGCCCAGCAGGATCTGGTAGCCGTGGCGCTCGAACTCGCTCTGCAGGCCGTTGATCACCTCGATGAACACGACATTCGAGAGCGACGGCACGATCGCCGCGATCACACGAGAACTCGCCGAGGCCAGGCTGCCCGCCAGCAGGTTGCGCACATAGCCCACCTTGTCGATGGCACTTTCGACCCGCCGCCGTGTCGCCGGCCGTACGGCGTCCGGTGAATTGAGCACCCGCGATACCGTGATCGCCGACACCCCGGCTTCCCGGGCAACATCGGCCAGGGTGGGTTGCATGACACGCTTGCGGTGACGCTTGGGGGTGCTGTTAGACATTGGTCCTGTATTTCCTGCCCGGTCTTGCTTCGCTTCGAAGGGTAATCTAGAAATAATGGTAGCGCTAACATCACGTTTCATGATCGTCACCAGGGAGTCAGCGAGTGTCCCATCATTCCGCATCGTCCATCGGCGTCATCGGCCTGGGTGCCATGGGGCTCGGAACCGCCACCGCCCTGCTCGACGCCGGGCTCGCGGTCATCGGCTGTGATATCTCGGCGCAGGCTCGGGAGACGTTTGCCTCCCGGGGCGGACGCAGCGTGGCGACACCGACAGAGCTGGCCGCCGAATGCGACCGGGTGGTGGTGATGGTCGTCAATGCCGAACAGGTCGATGCGGTGCTGTTCGGCGAGCAGGGGCTGGTCGGCGTGATGGCACCGGGGAGCCTGATCCTGCAGTGCGCGACGGTGGCTCCAAGCTATGCTCAGGAACTCGGCGAGCGTCTGGCACAGGTGAACCTGCTCATGCTCGATGCGCCGGTCAGCGGTGGCGTTGCCAAGGCCCGCAGTGGAGAGCTGTCGGTGATGTCCTCGGGTAGCGAGGCAGCCTACGCCAAGGGCCAGGCGGTGCTGGACGCCATGGCGGCCACGGTCTACCGCCTGGGCGCCGAGCCGGGGGCCGGCTCCAGCGTCAAGCTGGTCAATCAGCACCTGGCCGGCGTGCACATCGCCGCCGCGGCCGAGGCCATGGCGCTGGGCCTGCGCATGGGACTCGACCCGGACATGCTATACGAGGTCATCATCCATTCGGCAGGCAACTCCTGGATGTTCCAGAATCGCGTGCCGCATATCCTCAAGGGTGACTACACCCCCTTGTCGGCGGTGGATATTTTTGTCAAGGATCTGAATATCGTGCACCAGGCCGGACGCGAGCTTCAGTTGTCGATGCCGGTGGCCTCCAGCGCCCTGCAGCAGTTCACCGCGGCCAGCGGCGCCGGGCTGGGCCGCGAGGACGACTCGGCGGTGATCAAGGTGTATCAGCGCCTTTCCGCTTTCGACCTGCCGGCGGCCAACGACAGCGACGGGCAGGGGTGAGGTCATGAGCATCGTGCTCGGCGCCATCGCCGACGACTTCACCGGTGCTACCGACCTGGCCAACAACCTGGTGCGTGCCGGCATGCGCACCCTGCAGGTCATCGGCGTGCCCCAGGCAACGCTCGATCTCGCTGACATCGATGCCGTGGTGGTGGCGCTCAAGTCGCGCTCCTGCCCCGCCCGCGAAGCGGTCGACGACTCCCTTGCGGCGCTGGACTGGCTGCTCGAACGGGGCGCACGGCAGATCTTCTTCAAGTACTGCTCCACCTTCGACTCCACCGATGCCGGCAATATCGGCCCGGTGGCGGATGCTTTGCTGGAACGTCTGGAGGGTGAACAGACCGTCATGGTGCCGGCCTTTCCGGTCAACGGTCGCACGGTCTATCAGGGCCATCTGTTCGTCGGCGACCGGCTGCTCAACGACAGCGGCATGGAGCACCATCCCCTGAACCCGATGACGGACGCCGACCTGGTGCGGGTGCTTTCGCGCCAGACGCCGCATGCGGTGGGCTTGCTGGCGCGAACGACCCTGGCCGAGGGTGCCGAGGCGGCACGGGCGCGTCTCGAGGCCTTGCGGGGGCAGGGGATGCGCCATGTGATCTGCGACACCCTCGACGAGGACGATCTCGAGGTGATCGCCGGAGCCGTAGCCAATTTTTCTCTGGTCACCGGTGGATCGGGGCTGGGCCAGGCATTGCCAGTCGAATACCGGCGTCTCGGTTGGCTGGCCTCCGTGGAGAACGCCGGACGCCTGGCCCCGGCGAACGGTGCCGCCCTGGTGCTGTCGGGAAGCTGCTCTCGAGCTACCCTGAGTCAGGTGGAACATTTTCTAGCACGGCATGACGGCTTTGCGCTCGACCCGCTGGCGCTTGCCGAGAGTGATGCCCAGTTCGAGCAGGCGCTGGCCTTCGCCCGGGAACGGTTGTCTGGCGGTGACGGCTCGGAGCCGGTGCTGATCTACGCCTCGGCGGCACCGGACAAGGTCAAGGCTGCCCAGCAGCAGCTTGGCGCGGCGCGGGCCGGAGAACTGGTCGAGCGCGCCCTGGCCCGGCTGGCCCAGACGCTGGTGCTGGAAGGGGTGGGGCGCCTGGTGGTTGCCGGTGGTGAAACGTCGGGGGCCGTGGTATCCGCCCTGGGAATTCGAGAACTGCGCATCGGCGAACAGATCGACCCCGGCGTGCCCTGGACCCAGACGTTCCTCGAAGAGCGAGAGACGCCGTTGTCCCTGGCACTCAAGTCGGGCAACTTCGGGGCCGTCGATTTCTTCTCGCGTGCCTTCGATGCGCTTCCGGAAGCGTCAGGAGAGAGAGCGTCATGAGCGTTGGGGACATCAATCGACTGCGCGAACAGATCAGCGTCTACGGCAAGTCGCTGTTCGACCGCGGCCTGACCATGGGGTCAAGCGGCAACATCAGCGTGCGCCTCGATGACGGCGGCTGGCTGATGACCCCCACCAACGCCTGCCTGGGACGTCTCGATCCGGCGCGGATCTCGCGCCTGGATGGCGACGGGCGGCTAGCCGATGGCGATACGCCGACCAAGGAGAGCTTCCTGCACATGGCGATGTACGGCGAGCGGCCCCAGTCCGAGGCGATCGTGCACCTGCATTCGACGCATTCGGTGGCGGTCTCCTGCCTGCCCGAGGTCGACCCCGGCGACTGCATTCCGCCGCTGACCGCCTATTACGTGATGCGCGTCGGCCGGCTGCCGCTGGTGCCCTATCACGTGCCCGGCGACCCGACCCTCGGCGATGCGGTCAAGGACCTGGCGGGCAAGCACAGCGCGGTATTACTGGCCAACCACGGGCCGGTGGTCGCCGGCAAGTCCTTGGAGGCGGCGGTCTATGCCATCGAGGAGCTCGAGGAGACCGCCAGGCTGTTCCTGCTGCTGCGCGGACAGAACCCACGCTGCCTGACCGATGAACAGGTCGCCGAGCTCGAGGCGCGCTTTCCCCGCGAGTGACACGCGACGCCAAGACAGACAATGACAACAAGGGATCCGATATGCACGTTCTCGTCACCGGCGCCGCCGGTTTCCTTGGCCAGCGCCTGGTCAGAAGGCTCGCCGAAGGTAGTGAGCTGTCAGGAAAACCGCTCTCGCGCCTGACGCTGATCGATCAGGTGGAAGCCGAGGGGCCTGTCGATGCTACCTTCGAAAGTGTTTCCCGTGCTCTCGATATCGCCTCGCCCGGAGCCTTGGACGAGGTGCTGGATGAGCGCCCGGATGTCATCTTTCATCTCGCCGCGGTGGTCAGCTCGGCTGCCGAGGCGGATCTCGACCTGGGCATGACGGTCAACTTCGACGCCACCCGGGCCCTGCTGGAAGGGTGTCGCTTCCGCAAGCTCCTCGAAACGCGCCTGATCATGGCCAGTTCCGTGGCGGTCTACGGTGGCGAGCTCCCCGACGTGCTCGACGACATGACCGGGCTGACGCCCCAGAGTTCCTACGGTACCCAGAAGGCCATGAGCGAGCTGCTGATCAACGATTACAGTCGCCGTGGCCTGATCGACGGCCGGGTGCTGCGTCTGCCGACCATCGTGATCCGCCCCGGGCGTCCCAACGCCGCGGCCTCTAGCTTCGCTTCGAGCATCCTGCGCGAACCGCTCAACGGCGAGGAGGCAATATGCCCGGTGCCTACAGACCTGGCCCTGTTCGTGATGTCGCCGCGCAAGGTGGTCGAGGCGCTGCTGCACGGTGCCGAAGTGCCGGGGGATGCCTTCGGAGCCTCGCGCAGTCTGATGCTGCCGGGCATTACCGTGAGTGTCGCCGGCATGCTCGAGGTGCTGCGCGAGTATGGCGGCGACGAGGCCCTGGCGCGAGTTCGGCACGAACCGGATGCGCGTATCGCGGCCATCGTGGCCAGTTGGCCAGGCAGGTTCGAAAACCTGCGCGCCAGTCGGCTGGGGTTCGAAGGGGACAGGGATTTTCATGAGATCGTCGAGGCCTTCCTGGACGAACGTGGCTGATCCCCCCACCGAGGGGTGAATTCAAGAGCGTCAACAACAACGAGGTCATAACAATGAAAGACAGATTCCTACGCCGTACTCTCACCATGGCCGTCGCGGGTGCCACCGCTGCCACGCTCGCCATGAGCACGCTGTCTGTCCAGGCGGCCCAGAACGTGACGCTGGGGCATACCCTATCGGACAGTTCCCATTATTCGGTAGGAGCCGATGCCTTCAAGGAGACCCTCGAACGCCTCAGCGACGGCGAGTTCCAGGTGACCGAGCATCCCTCCGGCGCCCTGGGAGGCGAGCGGGCCATGATCGAAGGCCTGCAGATCGGTACCGTGGATATCGTCATCACCTCGACGGGGCCGCTGGGGAACTTCGTGCCGGAAACCTACGTGCTCGATCTGCCCTTCCTGTTCGAGGACTACGAGCAGGCCCGCTGCGTGCTGGATGGCGAGATCGGCGAGGACCTGCTGGCCAAGATGGGGGACAACAACCTGGTGGGGCTGGCCTGGACGGAGAATGGCTTCCGTCACATGACCAATAGCCAGCGGGCCGTCAAGACACCTGATGACGCCGAGGGTCTCAAGGTGCGCACCATGGAGAACAAGGTGCACATGGAGGCCTTCGAGCAGATGGGGGTTCATCCCACGCCGATGGCCTTCCCCGAGGTGTTTACCGCCTTGCAGCAGGGGGTCGTGGACGGCCAGGAGAATCCCATCACGGTGATCGTGGCGACCAAGTTCTGGGAGGTCCAGGATCACCTCTCGTTGACCGGCCACGTCTATTCGCCGGCGGTGGTGCTGGGGTCGCCGGTGCTGCTGGACGGTCTGAGCGAGGAGCAGCGCGGCTGGTTCGAGCAGGCGGCCGATGCCTCGGCCGAGGCGACTCGGGAAGAGGTCTCCCGGCTCGAGAAGGAAGGGGTGGAAATGCTGCGCGAGAAGGGCATGACGGTGCAGACCGATCTCGACAAGTCGCCGTTCCAGGAGGCGGTAAAGCCCGCCTACGAGATCTATACCGATCAGTATGGGGATGAGATGCTGGAGCGTATTCGCGCCAGCGACTGCTGAAAAAATATTGGGTAAATGCCTGCACGAACGAATCGCTTCGCTATGGCCGCCTTCCATGGCGGCCACCCTTCGGGCCAGCCTGAAGGCTGTTCAAATTCGTTCCTGACGAATTTGTGCGCGGTGCTCAAAAACTCGCCTAACACTTAGTTATGTCTCGTTTTTTGTGCGCCGGGCGCCTCGCGCTTCATTTCGTTCGGCAATTTATTCAGCGTTTTCTCAAAGAAACGGGCTCTTAGGTAGTTGATTCCTTGCTCGGCGCCAAGACGGCGCCGGGCGTTTTCTGAATGGTGGCAGTGATGGTGGATCTGTTACTGCGTATCGAGCACCTGACCACTCGCCTGGCGCTGCTGGGCGCGATGGTCATGCTGGTGATCTCGGTCGCGCTGGGCTTCTATCAGGTGATGACCCGCTTCGTGATCGACGCCCCTTCGACCTGGTCGGAGGTGGGGGCGCGTTCGGCGATGATCTGGTGCGTGTTCCTGGGCAGCGTCGCGGGCTTCCGTGGCGGTTTCATGATGTCCGTGGAGGTGATCTACAAGCTGATCCCGCAGCGGCGCCTGATCTGGCTCGAGGTGCTCATCGCGCTGTGCTGCGTGATCGTGCTTCTGGTGTTGATCCGCTATGGGCTGGCCATGACCCTGCGGGTACGGCCGCAGATGCTCTCTGGCATCGAGATATCGATCGCCTGGGTCTACGCGGCGATGCCGATAGGGGCGAGTTTCGCGCTGCTCGCCATCCTGGCGCGTCTTCTCGCTCAGGCCACGGGGCGCGAGGCGATAGGCCCGGCCCATGACGAAGAGGTCGCCGTGGAGGCCGCCCCGACCGAGGAGGCCTCCGTGATGGATGGGCCCGAAGCGTCGTCGACGGACCAGCAGAAGAGGACACGCCGATGAATGCCGCCATTGCCCTGTCGTTGGTGATCCTTTTCGCCCTGGGGGTGCCGATCGCGATTTCCATCGCGCTGGCCTCGATCATCGGCATCGAATTCTTCTCTCGCCTGCCGCTATTGCTGGTGCCGCAACAGATGTTCGTGGGCATCGACAACTTTCCGCTGATGGCGATCCCGTTCTTCATCCTGGCCGGCAACCTGATGGCCGCCGGGGGCATCTCGCAGCGCCTGGTGGACCTGGCCAAGTCCGTGGTCGGCGGCATGCAGGGCGGCCTGGCGATGACCTGCGTGCTCACCTGCATGCTGTTCGCGGCGGTCTCGGGCTCCAGCGTGGCGACCACCTTCGCCATCGGGTCGATCCTGATCCCGGCGATGGTCAAGCACGACTATCCGCGACCGCTGGCGGCCTCGATCCAGGCCTCGTCCGCCGAACTGGGGGTGCTGATACCGCCCTCGATCCCCCTGATCCTCTACGGTGTCAGCACCGATACCTCGATCGGCAAGCTGTTCATCGCCGGCATCGGGCCAGGCCTGCTGATCGGCAGCGCGCTGCTGCTGTTCCTCTATCTGTTCTGCAAGGTGCGCGGCTACGGCCTGCGTGACCGGGAGGATCGCCAGGATTTCCTCTCCGCCTTCAAGCGGGCCTGGGCGGCGATGCTGATGCCGGTGGTGGTCATCGGCGGCATCTATGGCGGCATATTCACGCCCACCGAGGCCTCGGCGGTGGCGGTGGTCTATGCGCTGATCGTCGGCGGGCTGGTCTACCGCGAGCTGAGCCTCAAGGAGCTGGTACCGATCCTGCGCCATAGCGTGATATCCACGGCGGCGGTCATGCTGATCATCGCCGCCGCGGCGCTGTTCAGCTTCCTGATCAGCCGTTCCGGCCTGCCCGGCGAGGTGGCCGCCTGGGTGACCCGGGTCTTCGACAGCCCGGTCAGCTTCCTGCTGGCGGTCAATGTCATGTTGCTGGTCATCGGCATGTTCGTGGAGACCTCGGCGGCGATCCTGGTCCTGGCACCGATCTTCACCCCCATCGCGATGCAGTATGGCATCGACCCGGTGCACTTCGGACTGATCGTCGTGGTCAACCTGGCCCTCGGCATGTTCACCCCGCCGCTGGGGGTCAATCTGTTTGCTGCCTGCGCCGTGGCCAAGCTCTCCATCGATCAGTTGATCCCCTGGCTGCTCCGCTTCGTGCTGGTGGTGCTGGCCTGTCTGATCGCGATCACCTACATGCCCTGGATATCCCTGGGGCTGGTCGATCTGTTGTATTGAGACGCTAGAGAACGGGAGAACAATGATGAGCCTTTTGCCAGACATGCCTCCCTGCGCGGCACTGATCGCCGGTGAGTGGACGCCCACGCCTCACCAGTTGAGTGTCGAGGCGCCCGGCACGGGTAAGGTGCTGACCGAGATCGCCCGTTGTCAGGCGGCCCAGGTCGAGGAGGCCGTCGCGGCCGCCCGTCAGGCCTTCGATGGCCGGCTGGGCGGCCATTCGAGAGAGTGGCACGCCTGGTCGGCGCGACGCCGGGGTGAGTGGCTGTTTTCCTTCGCCGCCGTGATCGAGGCGAACGCCGAGACGCTCGCTGCCCTGGAATGCGCCGATACCGGCAAGCCGATCAGCCAGGCCAGGGGGGATATCGCTGCCTGTGCGCGCTACTTCCGATTCTACGCCGGGGCCGCGGACAAGCTGCACGGCGAGACCATCCCGTTCGACAACGACTACGCGGTGATGACGCTGCGCGAACCATTCGGTGTCTGCGCGCAGATCATCCCCTGGAACTACCCCGCCCAGATATTCGGCCGGTGCGTGGCGGCGGCGCTGGCAGCAGGCAACACGGTGGTGCTCAAGCCCGCCGAGGAGGCCTGCCTGAGCGTCCTGCGCCTGGCCCAGCTCGCCCGGGAGCATGGCCTGCCCCCAGGAGTACTGAACGTGATCCCGGGGCTGGGCAGCGAGGCCGGTGCGGCGCTGGCTGCCCACTCGCGGATCGATCATCTGTCCTTCACCGGTTCACCGGCAACCGGCACCCTGGTCGCCCAATCCGCCGCGGCCCACCATGTGCCCGTGACCCTGGAACTGGGCGGCAAGTCCCCGCAGGTCCTGTTCGCCGACGCCGACATGGACGCCGTCCTGGCGGCGGTGGTGCGCGGCATCGTCCAGAACGCCGGCCAGACCTGCTCGGCCGGCAGCCGGCTGCTGATCGAGGCCTCCTGCTTCGATGCGGTGCTGTCGCGGCTCGCCGCGCGCTTCTCGGAACTGCGCTGCGATGTCGGCGAGAACGACCCCGATTGTGGTCCGCTGATCAACGCCCGTCAGCGCGCCACGCTCGAGGAGCGCCTTGCCGCCGCCCGAGCCGACGGGGTCCGCGTACTGGCCGAGGGGCGCCTTGCCGAGCAGGCGCCAGCCGGGGGGCATTTCGTGGTACCTCAGGTGCTGGTCGACATTCCCGACGGGCATGCGGTGTTGAGCGAAGAGCTGTTCGGCCCGGTACTGGCCGTCCAGCGCTTCGATAACGAAGACGAGGCCGTGCGCCTGGCCAACGCCACCGACTTCGGGCTGTGCGCCGGCGTCTGGACCCGGGACGGTGGGCGCCAGTTGCGTCTGGCCAAGCGCATCCGCAGCGGCCAGGTCTTCGTCAACAACTACGGTGCGGCGGGCGGCATCGAGCTGCCCTTCGGCGGTGTCGGGCGTTCCGGTCATGGTCGCGAGAAAGGCTTCGAGGGGCTGAAGAGTTATACGCGAATCAAGACGGTCGCCATCCGTCATGGCTGAACGCCCACCACAAGGAGTTCTTGCATGAAAGGTTCTCGTCACGTCGGCCTGGTCGGTGTTGGCCTGATGGGTCACGGTATCGGCCGCAACCTGTTGCGTCATGGTCATGCGCTGACCTTCCTCGATCACCCCGGCAATCAGCCCGTCGACGATCTGCTCGCGGCCGGCGCGATCTCGAAACCCAGCGCCCGGGAAGTCGCCGAGGCATCCCAGGTGGTGATCCTCTGCGTGACCGGCACGCCCCAGGTCGAGGCGGTGCTCTTCGAGCCGGGTGGCGTGCTGGAGGGGCTCAAGCCGGGCAGCATCGTGATCGACTGCTCCACGGCGATTCCCAGTTCGACCATTGCCATCGCCGAGCGGGTCGCCGAACGGGGCGGGCGTTTCCTGGATGCGGCCATGACCCGCACCCCCAAGGAGGCCGAGGAGGGGCGTCTCAACCTCCTGGTCGGTGCCCCGGACGAACTGTTTGCCGAGGTCAGACCGTTGCTGGAGAACGTTGCCGAGCACATCGTGCATGGCGGGCCCGTGGGGGCAGGGCACAAGCTCAAGCTCCTTCACAACTACGTCTCCCTGGGGTTTACCGCCGTGCTGGCCGAGGCGACCGCCGCCGCGCGTCGGGCGGATATCGCCGATGAGTCCTTCCTCGAGGTGCTGGGCAACGGCGGCGGTGGCGGGGTGATCCTCGAGCGCCTGAGGCCTTTCATTCTCGACGAGGACCCCTCGGGCTTTCGCTTCAGTCTCGCCAATACCCTGAAGGATGTCGGCTATTACCATGCCATGGCCGAGGACCTGGGAGCGCCCCGGGATGTGGCGGGGGCCATCGAGAGGCTCTATCGGGAGGTCAACGAGGCAGGGCATGGCGAAAGCCTGGTGCCAGCGTTGATTGCCATTCTGGAAAAGCGCTGAGGCTTGTCCGAGGATGTTCGGTATGACGAGCAACCTACGGTGGCGTCGATGCAGCGAACGGCAGGCCGTCCTGATTACCACCGCCGGGCGTGGTGCCGCATCGTCCTGGTCGCGGCGATGCTGCTGCTCTCGGCCTGTGTTTCCACTGGCGGTGTCGATGCCGAGCGTGACGA
The DNA here is from genome assembly GCF_900128925.1 of Modicisalibacter ilicicola DSM 19980. GTDB lineage: Bacteria > Pseudomonadota > Gammaproteobacteria > Pseudomonadales > Halomonadaceae > Modicisalibacter > Modicisalibacter ilicicola. The sequence continues at coordinate 8,410 of NZ_FQUJ01000019.1, read as the reverse complement.
TCGAGAGATCGCTGCCGCCATCCAGGCGCGCTACGAGGCGGAGTTGTTCACGCTGGGCCTCTCCAGACAACGCCACTACGCGCAACGGCTCTATCGCATCACCGGCGAGCGGCGTTACGTGCCCGTCAACGAGGCCTATGCGGCTCGTCTGGTACTGACCCTCCGACGGGATATCCAGGGGCTGGCACGTTCCGGCTATGTTTCCCTGCGCAGCCGGGAGAGCATCGAGAATTATCCCGCTCGCACCGAGAAACAGCGCCGACGCAAGGCGATGCTGGGGGAGTGGGGAGAAATCGCCTTCGCCAAGAACCTCCTGTTCGACCTCGACCTGGCACACGATTACGGGCTTCTCGCGACTCCCGCGCTTTCGGGTCACGAACGCGCCCTGGCCTATCTGGGGAACGTGGACTTTCGCACCTTCCTGACGGACCCCGAGGTCATCGAGGTGTATGCCGCCCAGGTGGCCAACATGGTCTATTCGTTGCATCAGCTGGGCATCGCCGACCTTCGGGGCGAGGTGCTGGAGGCCTTTCGACGCCACTATCCTCCCGAGCGTGATTCGCGACTCTCCAGGGCTTCCTTTCGCAACAAGATCTATGGGCTGACCCACTTCGTGATCGCCGCCAGCGACTACTACCAGCAACCGGTCAGCGCCGTGGAATATGGCTGGGTGCTGGACTATTTCGCCGACAATATCGAACGCATCATCGAAAAGACCAAGGCCGACATCTATCTCGAGGTCGGTCTCAGCTTCCAGCTCATGGGGCGCACGACACATCCCGTGCTGGACCGTGTCAGACAGGCCTTGAGACGCAAGTACGATCCGCAGGCCCGCATGATCCCGGCGGAGGATGGCAGCACCGATCTCTCCGCCGGAGAGCATCGCAACGTGCTCGCCATCATGCTGCTGCGCTGGCCCGGGCGACTGACGCCTGGGCCGGACCTTTCCGCCGTGGACGCCTTTTCATTTCAGCAACTCGAGTACGGCACGAAACGCGGGGTGCTCGCAGTGGCGCAACCATTCGAACATCACCATCTCGCTGGTCACCACGCTGGCGCCGGCATCGCGTGCCCGTTCGATGGCGGCGCTCTTGTCCTGTGCCTTCCGGGAACCGATGGCGTCAGCGACCAGGTGCACGCGATAGTCGTGACGCAGCAGGCCGAGCACGGACTGCAGCACGCAGACATGGGCCTCGCAGCCAACGACGATCACCTCGTCGCGCTGGGGCTCGAAACAGGCCGTTGACGAAAACTCGGCAAAGGCGTCGAAATGGGTCTTGGTAATCAGACTGTCGAAGGAGTCCCCGAGCGGCAGCATGCTCGGACCCAGACCCGCCGGGTTCTGTTCGGTGCCGACGATCGGTATCTCGAGAAGCCTGGCGGCGTCGGTCAGCAGCTCGACGCGGTCGAGGACGTTCTCGCCGTCGTGGATCTTCGGCAGAAGACGCTCCTGCAGGTCGATCACGACCAGCGTCGAACGGTTGGCGTCACAGAGTTCGTTCATCCGTTGGCTCCGGCAGAGAAGGTCGTTCCTGCATACCATCAAAGGCAAGGCCGATGCCAGAGGCGTGCTGCGGTAACACCTTTTTTTACGCATGCCAGCCCGTGACGAGGCTGCCAGCCGGGCATGAACACGGGTTAGAATGTGGCCAGCCGATTTCATGGCACAATGGCTGGCACGGCGTGGCAGTTCCGCCATGTTCCGTGACACGAGGACCGGATGTCCGATGGCACCCATTTTCTATGCGTAGGCAGATCGCATGTTTCTCGATGACTTCTATACCCTCCGGGATGGCCGTCCGTGTATTTCCGCGGAACAGGCCAGTCGGTTCGCCAAGCGGATGGCCGGCGACTACAATCCGATCCACGACCCGGATGCGCGGCGCTTCTGTGTCCCGGGGGATCTGCTGTTTGCCCTGGTGCTGACCCACCATGGCTTGTCCCAGCGGATGACCTTCCATTTCCGCGGCATGGTGGGTGCCGATGTTCCCCTGGACATCCGTGAGCACGAAGGTGGCGCGCTCAGCATGAACGATGCGTCCGGCAAGGAGGTGCTCATCGTCGAGCGCAGCGGCGAGACAACCCGCGACCCGGCGGTGATCGAAGCCTTCACGCGCCGCTATATCGCCTTTTCCGGGCGCAATTTTCCGCACTACCTCAAGCCGCTGATGGAGCAGCAGGGTGTCATGTTTAACCCTCAGCGCCCCCTGGTGATCTACGACAGCATGGGCTTCACCTTGCGCACCCTGGACATCGCCGCACTGCAGGTGGAGTTCGTCGACTCCTCGTTCGAGATCAACGGCAAGCGTGGTGATGCCTATCTGGAATTTCGCATGACCCACCAGGGCGAGACGGTCGGGAGTGGCTCCAAGAAACTGGTGGTCAGTGGCTTGCGCGACTATGACGCGGCGGTGATGGATTCCTTCGTCGACGATTTCGTTCGCCGCAAGGCGTTACATGAACAAACCGACTGAGCTGAGAGGCCTGCATGGCAATCGCAATCTCGCTACATCTACTCGCCGCCGTGGTATGGGTCGGTGGCATGTTCTTCGCTTACATGGCCCTGCGCCCCGTGGCGGGCAGCCTTCTCGAGCGACCCATGCGGCTGACGCTGTGGAGCCAGGTGTTTCGCCGTTTCTTCCCGTGGGTGTGGGTCTCCATCGTCGTGTTGCTGGCGACCGGCTACTGGATGATCTTTGCCGCCTATGGCGGCATGGCCAACGTCGGCTGGCATGTGCATGCCATGCTTGGACTGGGCATCGTGATGATGCTGATCTTCGCGCATCTCTACTTTGCCCCCTTCAAGCGTTTGAAAAAGGCGGTGAGCGAGCAGACCTGGTCCGACGGGGGCGTTCAGCTCAACAGGATTCGCCTGACGATCGCCATCAATCTGGCGCTGGGACTGCTGGTAACGGTGATCGGCTCGGCGGGGCGCTATCTATAAACTGATGTCAGGAACATCTTCAGGAGATCAGGGAATGATCGGTATCAGACTTCGTTGGTATCCGTTGCTTGTCATGTCCGCCGCGCTTCTCGTGGCAGGCTGTACCGGCATGGACGAGCGAGCGCCGCGCATGGCGCCCCCGGGAGGGGAGGAAAGTGCCAGGACGAATGTGCTTGAAACAGGTGCCGATGCACTGCAGACCAGAGCTCCGCTGGAGCCGATGAATGTCTACCTGGTCGGTTTCCACCCCATGAAGAACGCCCCTTCCCATCAAATGGAAGCGCACCACTTCTGCACTCAGAAGAACGAGGATTTCGCTCAGTGTGCGCTGTTCGATGGCAATACCGCCCAGGCCAATCTCAATGGCATCGAATACATCATCTCCGAGCGCCTGTTCGAGCAGCTTCCCGAAGAGGAAAAACAGTACTGGCATCCGCACAATGGCGAAATCCTTTCTGGCCAACTCGTCGCGCCTGGCTTGCCGGACAAGGCGGATCATGCGCTGATGCAGAGCAAGATGAACAGCTACGGCAAGACCTGGCACACCTGGGCTACCAGCCCCGACCACAGTGGACAGATTCAACTGCCGCTGGGTGAGCCGCGCCTGGCCTGGTCCTTCAATCGCTTCGGACAGGCCAGGGAAGAGCTTATCGAGCAGCGTGATCGGAGCATGGGCATCGATACCCAGGAGCGCCGCCGGGGGCGACAGGATCTGATTCCGATGGCCAACCCGCAGCGCGGCGTGGATGCATTGCGAGGCCAGTTTCCGGGGCCGACGGATCCCATTCCTGGCGTGGCCGAAAAGCGTGGCACGGCCACGGCACCCTAGGCACACCCGACACTCATGGACATCCTGTTTCTGGGAACCTCTGCCGGCGTGCCGACCAGGGCGCGCAACGTCACCGCGACAGCGATCAGGAAACGTAACGCCAAGACCTGGGTGCTCGTGGATTGCGGCGAAGGCACCCAGCAACGGGTACTGCGCACGTCACTCTCGCTGAACCGCCTGGACGCCATTCTCATCACCCATGTGCATGGCGACCATTGCTACGGTCTACCGGGCCTGCTGTCCAGCGCCTCGATGATGGGGCGGGAGACGCCCCTGACGATCGTCGGACCGCAACCGATCCGGGCGTTTCTCGAGGCGGTGCAGGCGACAACCGGTTTGCACCTCACTTTCCCCATCGAGTTCGTCGATGTCGAACGGCTACCCGCCGATTTTCGAACCAGCGACTTCGCGGTGGAGGCCTCTGCGCTCTCGCACGGGGTCGCCTCCCATGGCTATGCCCTTGTCGAGAGGGGAATCCAGCGCAAGCTCGACACCAGACGCCTGGAGGCGCTCGGGGTGGCACGAGGGCCCGCCTGGGGGCGGCTCCATCGCGGCGAGGATATCCTGCTGGAGGACGGTACCCGGGTAACCAGTGACGAGGTGCTCCTGCCGGCGAGGGGAGCGAGGAAGGTAGTCATTGCCGGGGACAATGACACGCCGAAGTTGCTGGAAGGCCTTTGTGCAGGCGCCGATGTGCTGGTCCACGAGGCGACCTATACCCGCGAGATCGTCGATCGCCTGGGCACCGACAACGGTCACAGTACTGCCGAAGCCGTGGCGGCCTTCGCCCGGGACATCGGCTTGCCGAACCTGGTGCTGACCCATTTCAGCCCCCGCTATCAACACGACCGCGGTGTGACGCCGTCGATCGCCGACATCGAACGCGAAGCCCGGGACCACTATCGAGGTACGTTGTGGCTGGCGAACGACTTCGATGTTTACCGGTTATCCCGCGACGGCAGGCTCTGCCACGCGGGGCCGACCCGATCATGAGGCGATGGTCGCAGGCCATTCGCGCTATAGTGAATCGCGTACCCATTGCCGATTGAGGATGACCGATGGCAGGCGGCAGCTTACTTACCCTGATCGACGACATTGCCACGATCCTCGATGACGTCTCGGTGATGACCAAGGTCGCCGTCAAGAAGACCGCCGGCGTGCTGGGCGACGACCTGGCGTTGAACGCGCAGCAGGTCACCGGCGTCAAGGCCGCGCGGGAGTTGCCGGTGGTCTGGGCGGTGGCCAAGGGCTCGTTTCGCAACAAGCTCATCCTGGTGCCTGCCGCCCTGTTGATCAGCGCCTTCATTCCCTGGATGGTCACCGTGCTGCTGATGCTGGGCGGGGCCTTCCTGTGCTACGAGGGTGCGGAAAAGCTGGTGCACAAGTTCCTGCATCCCGACGATCACGATGCCCAGGAAGCCAGGAAGGCCCTGACCGATCCTTCCGTGGATCCGCGGCAATTCGAGCAAAAGAAGATCAAGGGCGCCATACGCACCGACTTCATCCTCTCGGCGGAGATCATCGCCATCACCCTGGGGACCGTGGCCGGCGCCGCGCTGCTGCAACAGGTCCTGGTGGTGTCCGGCATCGCCCTGGTCATGACCGTCGGGGTTTACGGGCTGGTGGCCGGCATCGTCAAGCTCGACGACCTGGGAATCTATCTGAGCGGTAAAGGCAGTTCATCTGCCCAGAGCATCGGTAGAGGCATCGTCAGCGCCGCGCCTTACCTGATGAAAAGCCTGTCGTTCATCGGCACCGCCGCCATGTTCATGGTTGGGGGCGGCATCCTGACCCACGGCCTGCCCATCATCGAGCACGCCATCGAAAACCTTGCCGGGGCGGCCGGCGACATTCCCGCGGCCGGTGCCATTCTCCAGCCGCTGGGACCGACGCTGCTCAACATGGGCTTCGGCTTGCTTGCCGGAGCGCTGATCCTGGTCGTTGTCGAAGGGGGCAAGCGGCTCAGGCGCCGGTTCGCGACAAGCGCTTGAGCCCCAGGCAGGGTCAATCCGCCATCTTGCCAACCCATTTCTCGTACCCGTCCAGGAACTTCTGCAGGAACCCCCGGCAGCGTTCGGTGGGCTGCCCCCGGTCATCGAACAGTTCATTGGCCTGGCTGAGATAGACCTCGGGCTGAGGCATGCACAGGACGTTGAGATTGACCAGTGTCTGGCGCAGATGGTGGCTGGCGCCGAAGCCGCCTTGCAGCGATGGCGAGGCGCTGATCACGGCGCCGGGCTTGCCGCTCCACACATTGCCCGAGGGTGGGCGGGTGGCAATGTCCAGGGCGTTCTTCATCGCCGCCGGCATCGAGCGATTGTGCTCCGGTGTGACGAAGATGTAGCCGTCCGCTGCCTGGATCTTATCCCGGAAAGGGGAGTAGGGCTCCGGAGGGTCGTCATCGAAATCCTGATTGTAGAGCGGCAGGTCGCCGATCTCGACGATCTCCAATTCCAAAGAGTCCGGCGCCAGGGCAATCAAGCCGTTGGCCGCCTTGCGGTTGAAGGATTCCTTTCTCAGGCTGCCGACGATCACGGCAATACGCTTTGTCTGACTCATGACCAGAACTCGTGCAGGGGAGTCAAGTAACTATAGAAGGAATGGGCAGGAAAAGTGATCTTTGTCGTTCTCGATCGCTTGCTTCCCTTTCCCTCGGGTCGGCCGATCAGGCCTTGATCCATGCTGGCTGTCGAGAAATGAAAAAAGCCCGTGACGCTGGTGCTGTCACGGGCAAAGCCCCTCATGAAACGATCGAAGTGCCGGTTAGAAGCTCATTCCCAGCCATACCCAGAGCTTGTCGGTGTCGACATTGATGTCGCCGGCCGAATAAGAGGCATACTTGATGCCGGAAGAGTAGTACTTGCCGAACTTCCTGCTGTAGACCACGTCGATCTCGTCACCGAGGTCGTCCACTGCCGGGGTGTCCTCTGCTGCCTCGTAATCGTGGTAGATCAGGTTGAGGTTGCCACCGGCCAGCTGGGTGCCGACCGAGAAGGACATGTCGACCAGACCCTGGGCAGGCGTATTGAGGAACTGGTCGGCCCAGCCGTTGTGCGCATGCAGTGTTGCCAGCGGGGTGGAGAAGCCGTACTCGCCATCGTCCGAACCCAGGTACTCGTAACCGGCCTTGAGCGTGAAGCGATTGAAGGCCACACCACCCTCGACGAAGTAGTAGTCGGCTTCGTAGTCCGCGGTGCCTTGCTCGAAGTCCTGGGTCGCCAACTCGGCGGTATAGAGAAGCTTGAGATTGCCGGCGTCGGTCGAGCCGTTTAGTCGGGCACCGTAGGTGTCGTTGGTGCGATCGGCATCCTCGTTGTCGAGCAGATAGGCGTAGCCGGTCAGCGTGCCCAGCGGCATTTTCCATGAGGCATTGAAGAGATGATCGCTCGAGTCGACATCGGCGTCGTCGGCGAAGATACGGTTGCGCTCATCGAGGTAGTTGTAGCTCAGGCTGGTATTCTTCGTGGGTATGAAGTCGAAGGTAAAGGCATCGAAGGTCTGCCTGTCCTGGCGCCAACCCACGTCACCGATGAAGCGATGATTGTCATAGACGATTCTTTGCCGGCCCAGCCTTGTGTTGATCCGGTCGTTGCTGTACTGCAGGAAGGCCTGGTCCACCTCCGTGGTTTCGGGATCGGCAATGACCGAATATTCACCGGGGTTGAAACCCGTCGGCCCGACCGAGTAGTCGTCCACACCGGCGACGGGCTGCACATCTTCCACCTCGAGCATTGCCGACAGGCCGTTGAAGCTTGCGGTGGTGTAGCCCAGGCGAGAGCGCAGGGTCAGCGCGTCCGCGTCCTTGAGCTGGTTGTCCTGTTCCACGCTCTCGTAGCGCAGGCGGAAATCGGCACTCACCTTGCCGTTGGTGAGGGCTTCCGTCAGGGAGCTTGCGGGGGTGTCCTGAGCGAGCAGGCCTTGGCTGCCGCCTGCCGCGATCAGTGCAACGGCAGCCTTGATCATATGGGAGTTGCTTTTTTTCATCATGCATACCTTAAAGTTTAGTTAACTGTGGGATGGTTGAAATAATCTACCGAATGCACTGAAAGGCGAGCTTCGATAGCCTTCTATGTTTATTGTTCTGGTTTAAAATAATTGAAATATAGTGGTGGTTATGAGGAAAAATATTGATCAAGGTCAAAGATTGGTTGTCTCTTGGCAATAAATCCGCCTTGAACCGTAAGCGGCGGGTTTCAGAGGCAGGGTTGGGAAGCTGAAGACATAAAAGCCTTCAATCCAGCTTCGAGGCCGTTGCTTTGCTGACAAGGAGAAGAATTGAAAGTTAATATTTCTTCATCAAGAATGGCGGTCTCAAGTTCCAAGCGCAACGCTATTGAAGGGTGCTCGGCCCACTGACTGATTTCTTGAGCACCTCGGCGTAAACTTCCAACGGCGTTCGCCAGTCCAGTGTCTTGCGCGGCCGGGTGTTCAGTGAGTCGGCGATCTCGTCGAGCTCTTCCTGGCTGTAGACCGACAGGTCCGTGCCCTTCGGCAGGTACTGCCGCAACAGCCCATTGGTGTTCTCATTGGAGCCCCGCTGCCATGGGCTATGCGGGTCAGCGAAGTAGATCGCCGTACCGGTCTTCTGAGTGATCTCGGCATGCTTCACCATCTCTCTGCCCTGGTCATAGGTCATT
>NZ_FQUJ01000029.1 GCF_900128925.1 Modicisalibacter ilicicola DSM 19980 | reverse complement strand
TCTGGGCTTTCGTAGGAGCTCGCTTCAGCGAGCGATGTGCCTTGCCACCTACGCCCCACAGCCATTCACGACAATCTGTGAAGAATCTTTTCTCGACACAAGGGTACGTAGTGATGAACAAGCCGCTCGAGGGCGTGCGCGTCCTGGATCTTTCGCGGGTGCTGGCCGGGCCCTGGTGCGGCCAGCAACTGGCCGATCTGGGCGCCGAGGTGATCAAGGTCGAGCGCCCGGGCAGTGGCGACGACACCCGTGGCTGGGGGCCGCCCTGGCTCTCCGGCACCCGGGAATCCGCCTACTTTCTCAGCACCAACCGCGGCAAGCGCTCCGTGGCGGTCAATCTCGCCGACCCCGAGGGCCAGGCCCTGATCCGCGAGCTGGTCGTGCAGTGCGACGTGCTGATCGAGAACTTCAAGGTCGGCGGTCTCAAGGCCTACGGACTCGATTACGAGAGCCTGAAGGCCGTCAAGCCGGACCTGATCTATTGCTCGATTACCGGGTTCGGCCAGGATGGTCCCTATGCGCACCGTGCCGGCTACGACTTCATGATCCAGGGCATGGGCGGGCTGATGAGCCTGACCGGCCAGCCCGAGGGAGCGCCGGGCAGCGAACCGATGAAGGTGGGTGTCGCCCTGACCGACATCTTCACCGGCATGTATGCGGCCAATGCCGTGCTCGCGGCGCTGCTCCAGCGTGAGCGTACCGGCCAGGGCGGCCATCTCGATCTGGCGCTGCTCGACGTGCAGGTGGGCGTGCTGGCCAATCAGGCGCTCAACTACCTCACCAGCGGCATACCACCGCGGCGCCTGGGCAACGCCCATCCCAACATCGTGCCCTACCAAGCCTTCCCGACGGCGGACGGCTACTTGATCATCACCGTCGGCAACGATAGCCAGTTCAGGCGGCTATGCCAGGTGCTTGGTCGACCGCACCTGGCCGATGACGAGCGCTTTGCCACCAATGCGGCCCGGGTCGAGTATCGTGAGCTGCTGGTGCCTGAAATCGCGGCCTGCCTGTTGGGCGCCCGCACGGACGACTGGCTGGCGAGCCTGGAGGCGGTCGGCGTGCCCTGCGGCCCGATCAATACCCTGGACCGGGTATTTCAGGACCCCCAGATACGCCATCGCGGCATGCAGTTGAGCATGACGCATCCCCAGTCGGGAGAGGTGGCGCTGGTCAGCAACCCCATTCGCATGAACGGTCAGCCGCTCAACGCCGACCTGCCGCCGCCCACCCTGGGCCAGCACAGCGGCGAGGTGCTCAAGGCGCTGGTGGGGCTGGACGACGAGACCCTGGCCGAGCTCGAGCGAAAAGGCGTGATCGGCGGGGCTTCCGACTGATCCGGTACCTTTCGACTGATCCACTTTCGAAAGCAGCTAGCCACCTCTAGACGCTAGATCACCTTCTTGCGCAACCAGGCGGCCAGTGCCTCGCCGGCGATCACCAGCACGATGATGGCCAGCAGGATGGTGGCCACGGTGCGCCAGTCCAGGGTGTCGATGGCGCCCTGCAGGATCACGCCGATGCCGCCGGCACCGACCAGGCCGAGCACCGTGGATTCGCGCAGGTTGATGTCCCAGCGCAGGATGCTGACGGCGAAGAAGGTCGGCACGACCTGAGGGACGATCGCATAGAGGATCACCTTGGCCCGGGAGGCGCCGGTGGCTTCCAGGGCCTCGACGGGTCGGCGGTCGATCTCTTCGATGGCTTCGCCCATCAGCTTGCCGAGGAATCCCAGGGAACGAAACATGATGGCGACGATGCCGGCGAGCACGCCGGGACCGAAGATTGCCACGAACAGCAGCGCCCAGATCAGGGTGTTCACCGAACGGCTGGAAACCAGGATGAACCGGCCCAGCCAGAGGGTCGCCCGGTTGGGGGTGGTGTTCTGGGCGGCGATGTAGGCCACCGGCAAGGATAGGAATACCGCAAAGAACGTGGCGATGGTGGCGATGTTGAGGGTCTCGATCAGCGCCCAGGTAATGGCACGAATAGAGGAGAAGTCCGGTGGCACCATGCGCCGGAAGAGATCCCCGATCTGGTTGGGGGCATCCCACACCCAGGGCCAGATGATGTCGATGGTGGCCAGGGACCAGGCCACTGCCAGCGCGACGGTGGCCAGGCCGGCAAGCCGCCCCCAGCGTTGGCGACGGGTGTGGCGCGACCAGGCGCGATCGGCGACGGATGGTTTCACCGGAGGCTCCTCTTCACCAGATATTCTTCCGGATACGCCCGCTGATGGCCTCGCTGACCAGGATGACCGCGATGATGACCAGGGTGATTGCCAGGGCGAAGTCGTAGTCGTAGCGACCGAAGGCGTTCATCAGCGTCGAGCCGATGCCACCGGCGCCGACGATGCCGACGACCGCGGAGGCGCGCAGGTTGCTGTCCAGTTGATAGATCGACAGCCCGATCTGACGCGGCATGATCTGGGGCAGCACGGCGAACTGCAGCACGGTGAAGTTGCCGGTGCCGGTGCTGCGCAGCGCCTCCACCTGTCCCCAGTCGATCTCCTCGATGCGCTCGGCGAGCATCTTGGCGACGAAGCCGATGGAGTAGATGGTCAGGGTCAGGATACCGGCCACGGGACCGAAGCCCACGGCCTTGACGAACAGGATGGCGACGATGACCGGATGAAAGCTGCGCGCCACGATGATCAGGACGCGGCCCAATAGATAGACCGGCAGGGGGGCGATGTTGCGTGCTGCCATGAAGGCGATGGGAACGCTCAGCGCCAGACCGAGCAGGGTGGCGAGGATGGCGATCTGCAGGCTCTCGAGAAAGCCCTTGAGGAGCAGGCCGCCGCGATCGAAGTTGGGTGGAAAGGCGCCACCGAAGATACGCCCGGCTCGCTCCATGCCTTCACTGATGCGCGCCCAGTCGAAGGGCAGGGTGCTGATCGCCCAGACGGCATAGACCGCAAAGCCGATCAGCAACCCCCAACGCAGCCAGGGGTTGGCGATGAAGGGGGCCTTGCGCCACTGGCGTGGTGTCGATGACGCCGTCGTGTCGCTGCTCATGTTGCTACCTTGTCGGTACTCGAGCGATGAGCGGACTCTTCCTCGTCTTCTGACGTGCCGCTGTACACCGCGTCCATGGCCTCCTGATCCAGATCGTCGGGTACGCCATCGAAGATGATGCGACCGAAGCGCATGCCGACGATGCGCTGGGTGAACTCCTTGGCCTCGCCGACGTTGTGGATATTGATCAGCACCGGCAGGTGCAGTTCGTCGGCCAGTTTCTGCAAAAGCTCCATGATCTGGCGCGAGGTGACCGGGTCCAGGGAGGCGGTGGGTTCGTCGGCGAGCAGGATGTCCGGGTCCTGCATCAGGGCGCGTACCACGCCGACACGCTGGCGTTCGCCCCCGGAGAGTTCGTCGGCGCGCTTGTTGGCATAGTGGGCGATGCCCACCCGCTCCATGAGCTGGAAGGCGCGTTCGATATCCTCCGCCGGGTAGCGGCGCAGGGCGGCGCGCCAGTAGGGGATGTAGCCCAGCCGCCCGCACTGCACGTTCTCCATGACCGTGAGCCGGTCGACCAGGTTGAAGCCCTGGAAGATCATGCCGATGCGTCGCCGCGCCCGCCGCAAGGGTTCCTTGCGCAGTGTGGTGAGCTCGGTCTCGTTGAGCAAGATGCTGCCCGAGGTCGGCTCGACCAGGCGGTTGATACAGCGCAGCAGGGTGCTCTTGCCGGCCCCGGAGGCGCCGATGATCGACACCACCGATTCGCCCGGCACCTCAAGGTCCAGATTCTTGAGCACCGGCTCGCCGTTGCCGTAGCGCTTGACCAGGCGGTTGATGCGAAGCATTCGGGCTTGCCTTATTCGATATTTTCGCGGGTATAGGTAATCCCGTTCGCTTCCTGAATATCCCGGATGACCTCCCAGTCTTCCTTGTAGCTGATGGGAACGAATTGGGTGACACCGCTGAACTCTTCACCCAGCGCCGTGCCCTGGAAGTCGAAGCTCATGAAGGCCTCCTTGATCTTCTCGGCGAGTTCGGGCTCGAGGTTGTGAGCGTGGGTATAGGAAGTGGTGGGGAAACGCTTCGACTCGAAGACGATCTTGACCTCCTCGGGATCGTAGAGGCCGCGATCGGCCATGCGATCGACCACTTCCGAGGCCACCGGGGCGGCATCGTAGTCCCCTGCGACCACGCCGAGCATGGACTGATCGTGGGAGCCGGAATAGACGACTTCGTAGTCCTCGCCGGGTACGATGCCCTGCTTGGGGAACAGCGCCCGGGGCGCCTGGTTGCCGGAATTGGAGGTGGGAGAGGTGTGGGCGACGCGCTTGCCCTCGAGGTCCCCGAGTTCGTCGATGCCGCTGTCCTTGCGGGTGTACACCTGCAGGGTGTAGCCGAAGTTGCCGTCCTCGGAACCCATGATGGCGAAGGGAACGGCGCCGGCCAGGTTGACGGCGAAGGGGGTCGGGCCGGTGGAGAACCCGGCGATGTGGATACGGTTGCTGCGCATGGCCTCGATCTCGGCGGAGTTCGACTGCACCGCGAAGAAGCGCACCTCCTTGCCGGTCTCCTCGGCCAGGTGCTCGATGAACGGTTCCCAGATGTCGGCGTAGATGGCCGGGTCCTCGACCGGGGTATAGGCAAAGATCAGCGTATCGGGGTCGAGAAGTTTCGAGGGGTCGCTGGGCGTGTCGGCCACCAGGTCGTTGTCGGCGTCGCAGTACATGGGCGCCAGCGCGCCGCGATTGGGGCACTCCTCTTCCGCGGCCATGAGGGATGCCGCCGGGAATAGCAGGGCACCGATGGCGGCCGCCAGGGTCAGCCGGCGGCTGTGTGGCACATGGTCGCGAATCGAGGTCGGGCTGGGTGTCTTGGTCGACATGGCGTGAGCTCCTTGTCCCTTGTTGGGTTTGTTATCGGGCCGGGCTATCAAGGCATACTCATTGAGCGTAAGCAGCAACCGCAATAACTTCAATTAACCCAAGGGCGTATAGACGTTTCCTGACCAACTCAATAAGCGTTCCCTGAAGCTCAACCAGGAGAGAACAGCATGCCCCGTTTCACCGATGCCGACCCCGAACTGCTGGCTCGGGTCGATACCGTGCTCACCGATGTCGACGATACCCTGACCCGCCATGGCAAGCTGTCGGCGACGACGCTGGGGGCCATGGCCGATCTGATGGCCGCCGGCATCCGGGTGATTCCCGTCACCGGCGGCTGTGCCGGCTGGTGCGATCATATCGTCCGAGCCTGGCCGGTCGCGGCGGTCATCGGCGAGAGCGGGGCGTTTCGTTTCCGTCTCGACGAACGCGGTCGACTCGAACGCCATTTCATACGCCCGTTGGCGGAACTCCAGGACGAGCAGCGTCGTCTGCTGGCGATCGCCGAACAGGCCTTGCAGCAGGTGCCCGAGGCGCGGCTGGCGGCGGACCAGCCTTACCGCCTGGCCGACGTGGCCATCGATCATGCCCAGGATGTGGGGCCGCTGGGGGCGGAGAGTGTCGCTACGCTGATCGGGCTGTTTGGCGAGGCCGGAGCGAGCGCCCGGGCCAGCTCGATTCACGTCAACGCCTGGTTCGGCGATCACGACAAGGCCGCCATGGCGACGCGTCTGCTCGTGGAGGACATGGGGATCGATGGCGAGGCGCGTGAGCGACGCGTGTTGTTCATCGGCGATGCGCCCAATGACGAGCCGCTGTTCCGGGATATTCCCCTGAGTGTCGGCGTCGCCAATGTCACGCCGCATCTCGACCGTATGACCCATCACCCGCGCTGGCTGTGTGAGGCCAGCCACGGCGAAGGTTTCGTCGAAATGGCCCGGGGGTTGTTGGCGGCACGTTGACGGGGCATCTTCCGAGGTATCGTGAGCGTCCTTGGTTGCGACCTTTTTATTAGTGTTGCCTCTCCAGAATGTGTCATTCTGTTAAACATGTCATGACGATGACGGAACGATGACCGAGCAGGGAAAGCCGGTCGCGGCACAGGAAGCCCGCTCCAATGAAAAGTCAGCCACTTCTTGTCAGGAATCGGCAAGGCTGGTTCCTGGCATTTATCTCTATTGTCGTGTTCGCCGCTGGCGCCCTGGCCTATTTCCATTGGCCGGGGTCGCTGAATCCTCTGGATGTCGACGACGCCATCGACGCGCTTGTCGACTGGCACGCCTTCGGGGCCCTGGTGGTGCTGGGGTTGGTGGTGTTGATCCTCTCGACGCGCTCGGCGTCGATGATCGTTCTCGGCCTCTTCGGTTTCGTCTATATCCTGTTCTGGGGCGTCTGGCTCGTGGCGGACATGATGACCGGCGTGGGCATCAATCAGTCCGTGCTGTTTCATTTCTTCAGTGGCACCGAGGGCGCGGATTACAGCCAGTTCTGGCGAGAGATCCTGGTATTCGCGGGCTTCGTGGCCCTGGCGCTGGCATCGCTCGTCCTGCCGGTGCTGAAAATCCGGCGGCATAGGCGGCACCCGCGAACGCCACGCCGCTCCAGCGCCCGCAGCATCATGGCTTCCCTGGCGCTGGGCGGCCTGCTGGTGGGAACGGGTTGGCTGGCTTCCCCCTGGCATCGGGACCTGATGGCCCTGACCCGGACCTATTCCCTGCTCGACGGCGACCAGGAGAGGCGGCTGGAGGCGCTCTACGACACCGATCGCCGCACGGTGAGTCGCGACAAGAACCTGGTCGTGCTCTACCTGGAGAGTTTCGAGGCGACCTACTTCGATGAGCGCCTGTTTCCTGACCTGCTTCCGGAGCTTCGCGAGCTGCGCCAGGCGTCGACCCATTTCTCGGGCATCGCGCAGACGCCCGGTGCCGGCTGGACGATTGCCGGTCTGGTGAATACCCAATGCGGTCTGCCGCTGGTCACCCCGGGGGCCGGGGGCAACGACATGGGGCGCGTCGAGCGCTTCCTGCCCAAGGCAAAATGCCTGGCTGAATACCTTGGCGAAAATGGCTTCGAGACGGTTTACATGGGAGGGGCCTCGGGCGAGTTTGCCGGCAAGGACCGCTTCCTGACCCAGCATGGCTTCGACATCGTGCGTGACAAGCACTATTTCCAGGAGTGGCAGGACGCGACCCACAGCGAGTTTTCCGGCTGGGGCGCCTACGACGACGAATTGCTGGAGCGGACCTACGCGGAGTTCGTCGAGCTATCGAAGCAGGACACACCCTTTGCCCTGTTCGCCTTGACCATGGACACCCACCACCCCCATGGCCACCTGTCGCCCAGTTGCGAAGGGGTTCGCTACCGCGATGGCGAGATCCGCACGCTCAATGCGCTGCATTGCGCGGACCGGCTGGTGGCGCGCTTCATCGAGCGGGTCCGCCGCTCGCCTTATTACGCCGACACGCGGCTGGTGGTGCTCTCGGATCACCTGGCCATGGTCAACGATGCCAAGGAACTGATCGATCGGGCGGACAAGCGGGAAAACCTGCTGATGCTCTTCGATAGCGACGTGGCACCGGGGGAGCGCCGGGTGCAGGGCACCATGCTCGACGTGGGCGCCACGCTCCTGAGCCTGATGAAGGCCGATCGCACCGCCCTGGGATTCGGACGGTCGCTGCTCGAGCAACCCATGCCCACGACCCGCAGCTACACGGCGGACTACTACACCACCGGCGACGTCACGGAGTATCTGAGCTTTGCCCGCGGCCTGTGGGACATGCCGACGGTGTTCGGCGAGATCCGCAGCAACGGCAAGGGCGTGCTGCTGGGCGACAACCGGCTCGAGGCGCCTTTCTTCTCGGTGCTCAACGAACACAACAAGGTGGTGGAGCTGTACTTCCACAACTTCGCCGAGCATATCGACGGCCTCAAGGAAGGGGCTCGCTACCTGTACGCCCTGGAATGCGAGGAATCCCTGCGCGGAGACAGCGCCGGCGTCTGCCTGGTCTCGGGCTTGAAGGGGGCCGGCGAGCGGGTGTTTTCCTCGACGGAACTGATTGATGGAATCCTGGCGGCGGATATCCTTTGAACCCGGCGGTCTACCGCATGGCTCAATCGCCGGTAATGGACCAGTCTTCTACTCTCAGTCCTGGAACGCGCTCGAATTCACGAACATTATTGGTGACCACTACCAGGCCCAATGAACGGGCGTGCCCGGCGATCATCGGGTCATAGGGACCAATGGGCTTGCCCGCCTTGTCCAGTTCGGCACGCAGTTGCCCGGTATGGGCTGCGGCATCGCTGTCATAGTGCAGCACCTCGAGACGTGCCGCGAACCCTTCGACGACGTGTAGATTCCGTTCGGGATTGCTCGATTTCTCCGCGCCATAAATCAGCTCCATGAGTGTCACGGTGCTGATGCAGAGCTGCTCATGGTGTCGTTTGAATGCCTCTCGAACCTGGGGCGGCTTGTTCTTGATGGTGTAGATACAGATGTTGGTGTCCAGCATGTACTTGAGCATCAAAGCGCCTCGCGCCGCTGCTCGGTCGGCTGATCACGCTCGGTGAGAAAGTCCGCAGTGACACCCTCTTCATCGAACCAGCTGTCCCAGGCGTCGCCGGCGGGGGTGATGAGTCGCGTGCGGCCAATGACGATGACATCGACGCGCTTCACTTCATCCGGAAAGGCAACGGCCTTGGGCAGGCGGACTGCCTGACTGCGGTTGGATTGGAATACAGAGCCTTGCGCCATGATGGCTACCTCGGGAGATACTTGACGTATATCCCATGCTATCACCAGTCTGAAACGGTTCAAGTGTAAATATCGGCATACCGCTCGCGCAGCTGGTTCTTCTGCACCTTGCCCATGGTATTGCGCGGCAGGCTGTCGACGAAGAACACCCGCTTGGGCTGCTTGTAGCGGGCGAGGCGGCCCTCGAGAGCCTTCAGTACCCCTTCTTCCTGCAGGGACGCGCCGGGTCGGGGCACCACGATGGCCGTCACTCCCTCGCCGAAGTCCGGGTGCGGTACCCCGATCACCGCGGATTCGACGACCGCCTCCATCTCGTCGATGACTTGCTCCACCTCCTTGGGATAGACGTTGTAGCCGCCGGAGATCACCAGGTCCTTGTCGCGCCCGACGATATGGACGTAGCCCCGCTCGTCGATCATTGCCAGGTCGCCGGTGATGAAGAAGCCGTCCTCGAGCAGTTCCTCCCGGGTCTTGTCCGGCATGCCCCAGTAGCCGATGAACACGTTGGGGCCACGCACCTCGAGAATGCCGATCTCGCCCTGGGGCAGGATCTCGCGGCTGTCCCGATCGACGACGCGCACCTCGACGCCCGGGAGCGGCATGCCCACGGTGCCGGCGATGCGCTCGCCGTCGTAGGGGTTCGAGGTGTTCATGTTGGTCTCGGTCATGCCGTAGCGTTCGAGGATGGCGTGGCCGGTGCGCTGCTCGAAGGCCTGATGGGTCTCGGCGGTGAGCGGCGCGGAGCCCGAGGTGAACAGGCGCATGTTGGCGGTCAGTTCCGGCGTCAGGCGCTTGTCCTGCAGCAGGCGGGTATAGAAGGTCGGCACGCCCATCATGGTGGTGCCTCGCGGCAATTCGTCGATGAGGGTGTCGAGATCGAAGCGTGGCAGGAAGAGCATGCTGGCGCCGGCCATCAGCACCACGTTGCAGGCGACGAACAGCCCATGGGTATGGAAGATCGGCAGGGCGTGAATCAGGCGGTCGCTCTCCGTGAAGCGCCAAGCACGGGTCAGGGCCTCCGCGTTGGAAGCCAGGTTGCGATGGGTCAGCATCGCGCCCTTGGAACGCCCGGTGGTACCGGAGGTGTAGAGGATGGCGGCCAGGTCATCGGTCTCCCGAGGTTCGACCGAATCCCAGGGCGTGGCCTTGCGGGCGAGTTCCATCAGTTCGCCGTCGGCCCGTCGGCCGAGGGTGGTCACCCGCGGGCTGTCGCGATGGGTGGCGATGCGCCAGGCGGCCTCGAGGTTTTCCGGTCGACAGACGAAAAGCGCGGGCTTGGCATCCTTCAGGAAATAGTCGATTTCCTCTGCCGTATAGCCCGTATTGAGGGGCAGGTAGACGCCGCCCATGCGCAGGCAGGCAAGATAGAGCAGGATGGCCTCGGGGCTCTTGTCGACCTGCACGGCCACGCGATCCCCGGGTTCGACACCCAGCGAGCGCAGGGCACCGGCCAGATGCGCGCTCTCTTCCAGGGCTTCGGCATAGGAGTAGCCCCGGCCCTTGCGTGTCGTGATGAAGTCGGCATCGCCGCGTGCCCGCATGCGGTCTGCGAAGGTGTCGAACAGGTTGTGGCTCATTTCGCGGTCTCTCCCTTGAGCAGTTTGCGGGCACGCCGACCGAGATCGCGCACGCTCGACGAGCTGGCGATGGTCGCGTTGGTGGTGTATTGCTCGTGGTTGCGTTCGATCTCCTCGAGCACGTAGAGGTAGTTGACCATCAGGCCCGCGGACTGGCGCAGCCCCTTGGTCGAGGTGTCGCCCAGCCAGTTGATGCGATGCAGTTGGGCGCCATTGCCGAGGTGGAAGCGCGACACTGCGTTCAGGGGCAGGCCCTTGGCGTTCTTTTCCTTGAGCAGGTAGTGCGCCGCCAGCGGCATGATCACGCCCTTGAGTCGTTCGGCCCGAGCGGCATCGAGATGCCAGTCGGGATCGCCCAGATGTTCCAGGGCCTCGGCCGCGTCCGGCTCGAGGGGGCTGTCGGGGTCGTCGTGCTGGGCTTCCAGCCACTCCCGGAATCCCGGTACCGGCGATAGCGTGACGAAGTGGCGCAGGCTGGGCAGTTCCTGCTTGAGTTCCTGGACCACCTGCTTGATCAGGAAGTTGCCGAAGGAGATGCCCCGCAGGCCGGTCTGGCAGTTGCTGATGCCGAAGAAGGCCGCGGTATCCGCGGACTCGGGATCGTCGATCTCGTAGTGGTCGCTGGCCAGGATGGCCTGAATCTGGTCCGGAAGCCCCTGGCACAGGGCGACCTCGACGAAGATCAGCGGTTCGTCGCCGATGGCCGGATGGAAGAAGGCGAAGCAGCGCCGGTCCCGGGCATCCAGGCGCCGACGCAGGTCATCCCAGTCGCGGATCTCGTGTACCGCCTCGTAGCGGATGATCTTCTCCAGGATTACCGCCGGGGTGTTCCAGTCGATGCGCTTGAGCACCAGGAAGCCACGATTGAACCAGGAGCCGAAAAGATGCGCGAAATCTGCGTCGATGGCTTTCAGTTGCGGGGAATCGCGCAGCGCGGCAAGCAGGTCCTCGCGCATGTGCACCAGCTCGTGGGTGCCGCCGCTGGGCAGGTTGAGGCGGCGCAGCAGCTCCTGGCGACGAGGCTCGCAGGCGATGAACAGGGTGTTGAGTGCCTGGTTGTCCCGGGAGTCGCGATAGGCTTCATAGGCCCGGTCGATGCGTTCGGGGTCGGCGGAAAAGTCTGTGGCCAGGTGCGCGAAGAAGCGCTGCTTTTCCTCTCGATCGAGGCGCGAGTAGATCTCCAGGGCGCGGCTGGCCAGGGCGATGCTCGAGGCCTCGCCATCGCTTTCCAGCAGTGCCTGGCAGGCACCGATCAGATGGCGATGGCTGACTTCTGTTCGCACCCCGGAGCGGCGCCTGAGCAGCGCATCGCGCTGGGTAATGGTGCTGAACAGTTCCTGCAAAAAGCTCATGTTCATCTTGGTCGGCCTTGTCGTTGACGATCAGCTATCGATGATCAAGTCGGGCAACCAGGTGGCGATACCCGGGAAGAAGCACAGCAACACGATGCCCAGTACCATGCACAGCGCGTAGGGGAGGCTGCCCAGCAGGATGTCGCGCAAGGCGATATCCGGCGCGATGCCCTTGATGATGAACAGGTTGAGGCCCACCGGCGGGGTGATCAGGCCGATTTCCAGGTTGATGGTCAACACCACGGCGAACCAGTAGGGGTCGAAGTCCGCCGCCAGGATGATCGGCAGCAGGATCGGCGCGGTCATCACGATCACCGCCACCGGCGGCAGGAAGAAGCCCGCCACCAGCAGGAAGAGATTGATGATGCCCATCAGCACCCAGCGGTTCACCTCCAGGTCGGCGATGGCCCCGGCCACCGTCTGGGTGATGAACAGCGAGGAAAGGGCGAAGGCGAAGACCTCGGCGGTGGCAATGATCAGCATGATCATCACGCTCTCGCTCAAGGCGTCGCGCATGACGGTCTTGAGCGGTTTCACCTGCCACATGCGGTAGACGAGAATGGCTAGGGCCAGACACAGGAAGGCCCCGGCGCCAGCCGCCTCGGAGGGCGTGGCGACCCCGCCGTAGAGGGCGAAGAGGATGCCGGTGACCACGGCGATGAAGGGCAGCACGCGCACCAGCGCCTTGAGGTTGCTCTCGACGTTCCCCTTGACGCTGGCCGCGGCCTCCGCCATGGGGTTGCCGTAGCCGCCCGCCAGCTTGCAGGCGATCAGCGTCCAGGCCATGAACAGGCCGGCCAGCATCAGCCCGGGCAGCGCACCGGCGATGAACAGTCGGCCGATGGAAGTCTCGGTGGAGATGCCGTAGACGATCATGGTCACCGAGGGCGGAATGAGAATGCCCAGGGTACCGCCGGCGGCGATGCACCCGGCGGCGACCCCATCCGGGTAGCCGCGCTTGCGCATCTCGGGAATGCCCAGCTTGCCGATCGCCGCGCTGGTGGCCGGCGACGATCCGGACAGGGCGGCGAAGATCGAGCAGGCGCCGATGTTGGAGATCGCCAGTCCACCGGGCATCCTGCCCAGCCACAGGTCGAGGGAGCGATAGAGGTCGCGTCCGGTGGGCGAGGAAGCCACCGCCGCGCCCATCAGGATGAACATCGGAATGGCGACGAAGCCGAAGGAGGCGATGTTGCCGAAGAAGGTCTCGCCGAAGTAGACCAGCTCGCCCATGCCTCTCTCGAGGACCAGGGCGCCCAGGGCGACGGCGCCGAGGGCGAAGGCGATGGGCGTGCCGATGGCCATCAGCACGAACAGGGCGACGACGACCAGAATGCCGCTGGTGACTGGATCCATGCTCAAGACTCCCGACGAAAGATTTCCGCCACGTATTGCAGCGAGAGCAGACTGATCCCGATCGCCAGGGGCAGCAGGGCGGGCCAGAGGGGCGGGTTCCACACCGTGCCCGTGGTCCAGCCCAGATGATAGGCCTCGAGGAAGTAGTGCCAGCCGCTGTAGGCCAGGGCGACACAGAAGGCCAGCCCGACCAGGGCGGAAAGCAGGTACATGGCCTTCCTGATCCAGCCGCCCAGCGCATCCGGCAGCACGGTGACCGCGACATGGCCGCCGTTCATGAGCACATACGGCGCGCCGAGCAGCATGGCCCCGGTGACCGAGTAGATCGCGAACTCGGTCTGCCAGATGGTGCTCTGGCCCAGCACGTAACGCATGAAGATCATGTGGCACACCGCCAGCACGCCCGCCAGCAGCAGGCTACCGGCGATGACGGCGACGGCACTCGACAGCGCATCCATCAGCCGAATGTAGCCGAGTATCGCGATCCGGCCGGGCGTCAGCGCCCGGCTTGAGTCTTGAGCCATGAGATGCCCCTCGCCAATTGGATCATTCGACGGCCAGGGCCGCATCGATCAACGCCTGCCCATCGGGAACGTTCTCGGCGAAGGTCTTGTAGGAACTCTGCTGGGCGATATCCAGCCAGGCCTGGTAGTTCTCGGGTGACATGGTGACCACCTCGACACCGTTCTCCTTGAATACCTCCACCAGCTTCTGGTCGAGGGCCTCGGCCTCGTTGGCGAAGTACTCCTCGGCCTTCTGGCCGGCTTCGGTCAGTGCCTGCTGCTGCGCTTCGTTCAGCCGGCTCCAGCTCTGCTCGGAGATCAGGATGGGTTCGTACATGAACCACAGGGCGTTTTCCCCGGGCGCGGTGAGGCAGGTGACCTGCTCGTAGATGCGATAGGAGACGAACGAGCCGGACGAGGTGTTGGCACCGTCGAGGACGCCGGTCTGCATGGCGGTATAGATTTCCGAGGAGGGCATCGAGGCGATCGAGGCCCCGGCGGTGGCCAGCATTTCATCGAAGGCCGGGCCGGCGGCGCGCATGGTCTGCCCGTCCACGGTATCCGGCGAGGTGATGCAGCGCATGTTCGAGGCGAAGCCGCCGGCAAGCCAGGCATCCGCCAGCACCCGCGCCCCGGCCTCGTTGATCACCTCCTTGATCATGTCCATGAACTCGGAGTCGTTGAGACGCTGGGCGCGGTCATGGCTGCGCACCAGGCCCGGCATCAGGGTGGCCGAGAACTCGGGATGCCGGCCACTGGCGTAATCCAGCGGCAGGGCCGTCATGTCGAGGCGACCGCGCACCAGCGCGGCCCACTGCTCCTTCGCCTTGAACAGGGACTGGCCGGGGTAGACCTGAATCCTCAGGTCGACGTCGGCCTCTTCTACCGACTTAGCCATCAACTGAACCATTTCGTCGCGGACATCGCCCTGGCCGCCCGGGAACTGGTGGGAGGCGCGGAGCACGGTCTCGGCGCTGACAGAGGTGCTGAAGGCGAGGGTCAGGGCAGCGGCGGTGACGGCGTTGGCGAGCTGGTGTTTCATGGGATTCTCCCGGTCTATTGTTTTTGTGAAATATATATCATGCTCTATGATGTATACATCACTAGGCAGCCGTCAGCGATGTGTCAAACCCATGACGCCTAGACAAACGTCGCATACTCTCGACGGCGGCTGGATGAACCGGGGAAGCAAGCGTGAGTAACCTGAAACGATCGAACGCCCAGCAGCTCAAGGAGTCGCTGGAAAATGACATCCTCAACGGGCGGCTGTCGCCCGGGGCGAGGCTCGATCCCGAGGAGCTGGGCAGGACCTTTCAGGTCTCCCGTACCCCGGTGAGGGAAGCGATACAGCAGCTGGTCGCCAGCGGACTCGTCACGGTATCGCCGAAGAAGGGCACCTTCGTCGCCCAGGTGGGCATCGAACAGCTGATCGAGATGTTCGAGGTCATGGCCGAGCTGGAAGGAATGTGCGGGCGCCTGGCGGCGCGGCGCATCACCGGGCGGGAACTGACGGCCCTCAGGGAGGCCCTGGCACGCTGCGAGGCGGCGGCGGAGCAGGGCGATCCGGACGAGTACTACCACGAGAACGAAACCTTTCACCAGTGCATCTACGCGGCGAGTCACAACGGCTTCCTGGCGACGGAGGCGCGACAACTCAAGCAGCGCCTGACGCCCTATCGTCGATTGCAGTTGCAGGTGCGTCACCGCATCGGCAGCTCCCTGGAGGAGCATCGCCTGATCGTCGAAGCGATCGAGGCCGGGGACGCCGCTCGAGCCGAGCGCTGTCTACGCGAGCATGTGGTGATTCAGGGGGAGCGTTTCGGGGATTTTGTCTCGAGCGTCAAGCAGTTTGGAGAGCAGCAGCGGGTGGGCGGTTGAAAAGGATCTTCACGGATCGCCGTGAATGGCTGCGGGGTGGTAGGAGCCCGATTCATCGGGCGATTCCGGCTAACCCCTCGCTCGCTGAAGCGAGCTCCCACGAAAGCCCAGATCTCGGGTCTGGTAGGAGCCCGATTCATCGGACGATTCTGGCCAACCCCCCGCTCGCTGAAGCGAGCTCCCACAAAAGCCCAGATTTCGGGTCTGGTAGGAGCCCGATGCATCGGGCGATTCTGGCCAACTCCTCGCTCGCTGAAGCGAGCTCCCACAAAAGCCCAGATCTCGGGTCTGTTAGGAGCCCGATTCATCGGGCGATTCCGGCCAACCCCCCGCTCGCTGAAGCAAGCTCCCACAAAAGCCCAGATTTCGGGTGCTGGTGGGGGGCCCGATTCATCGGGCGATTCTGGCCAACCCCTCGCTCGCTGAAGCGAGCTCCTACAAAAGCCCAGATCTCGGGTGCTGGTGGGGGGCCCGACTCATCGGGC
>NZ_FQUJ01000018.1 GCF_900128925.1 Modicisalibacter ilicicola DSM 19980 | reverse complement strand
ATTCCTATGCATTACTCACCCGTCCGCCGCTCGCCACCAGGGAGCAAGCTCCCCGTGCTGCCGCTCGACTTGCATGTGTTAAGCCTGCCGCCAGCGTTCAATCTGAGCCATGATCAAACTCTTCAGTTAAAGTCTGATAGTCCTTGTCCTGCAATACAGGCAGCGGACCAAACTGGTCCAAGGTCAAACGTGCTTGACGCGTCGCTTGCCTCGAGTTAGGTGACTGCGTCACCCCTCGCCGACAAGCGCCCACATGAATTACCTGATCGATTGTTAAAGAGCGTCGTCACTCGGCCGAGATACTGCTTGTCGGCCTGCGCCCGGGGGCGGCCTGCGTGACGAGAGAGGCGTATTCTACCGAGCCGGGCGAGGGTGTCAACCCCCGGCGCGGGGAAGAAGCCATGGCGCCTGGCGCCGTTCAAAAACACCTTTGCAATCAAAGGCCTGGCTTCTCTGCACCGCCATCGACGAAGGCTCGTCGGCAGCAGCGGATGCGTACTTTACGGATTCATTGCGACGAACGCAAGGGGTTTTTGACGTGAGACTAAATTAAGCTCGTGCCATGACCGCGAACGCCGTCGTCCCCATCTTCCGGCATCAACACGCCCAACTCCTCCAAGATGGCATTGAGCTGCGTCAGGCCGCGCACCTGCATCGCCTGCATGCCCAGTTCCTGCGCCGCTTCGACGCACTCGGGATTGTCATCGAAGAAGACGAACGTCTCGGCGGGAAGTCCCATGCCCTCGAATACGACGCGGTAGGCACTGGGCTCGGGCTTGCGCTGGCCAATTTCGTGGGAGACGAAAAGCGTCTCGAATGGCCTTGCCAGACCGTAGTCTTCGATCAGCCGTCGCCAGTGGACAAGGTTGCTGTTGCTCAGCACGGCACGCCGGTACTCCGGCCGAATGCGCTCGACGAGCTCCAGGGCACCTGAGAACGGCCCGCGCATCCAGTCGTTGAACGCGTCGAGAAAGGCACCGGGAGTCATGTCGAGTCCAAGCTCGCTTACCGCGGCCTGGGCAAACTCCCTCCCGTCGGCATGGCCCTTCTCGAAAGGCTTGAGCGGCTCGAACTCCATCCAGAAGCGCCGTGCCTGCTCATGGTCGAGGCGCCCCTCGGTGAGCGTGACCAGGCCGCGCGTGCCGTCCCAGTCCACCAGTACGCCGCCGACATCGAACAACAGCACCTCGGGATTCCGCATGGCCGTGCATCCTGCTTGGCTTAGTGACGTACCAGTATGACCAGCTCCCGCGGGCCGTGTACACCGTAGGCCAGGGTCTGTTCGATATCCGCCGTCTTGCTGGGACCCGATATCAATAGCGCGTTGGTCGGCATGTTATTCGCCCAGTCATGGGATGCGATGACATCGAAGAGGGTATCCTCGATGACATCGGCGTCAAGCACGGCGATGTGCAGAGGCGGCACCAGACTCAGCCTGCGCGGCTCATCCGGAGTCGGCCAGAGCCAGAGGCTGCCGGTTTCGGCGATGCCTCCCCGGGTCGAGGTCAGTCCCGCCTCGAGGGTTTCGAACTGCTCCCGCTGCCAGGTTTCGATGTCGCGCTCGACATCGATCAGCTCGACCGCTCCCCCGGCCAGCGCCTCCCGCGCCTCCCGGGCGACGGGGTGCTCACGTCCCACGCCCAGACGCTTGACGCCCTTGTCGGTGAGCACCTGCGTCAGCGCATCGGCCCAATTCGACCGGTCGGCATGAATCACCTCGCCATGTACCGAGGTGATCTTTTCTTCGAAATGCGCCAGACGCTGCTCGGGGGTCCAGCCCCGTCCGCCCATCACGCTGTAATCGGACTCGGGGGCCGTCAAGGGGCCATCGGTCCGCTCGCGCAGCCGTTTGAGAATGGAGTCTCGGGCACTCACGATTCGCCCTCTTGTCGGTTGACTTGTCGGTGCCGCTTGACCAGCACATGCAGTGGCGTGGAGGCGGGCTTGGGGGCGGTGCGATACTGAGTCCAGGGTCCCAGCTTCGACGGCGTCAGCGCCCGAAACTTGCCTGCCACGCTCGTGCTGGCACGCCATGCACCCGGATGCGTGGCCAGCCATTGCCAGCCCTTCCAGGCCAGCACTTCCTTGCGATTGCGCTTGACTCCGGCGCCCTCGACATTACCACGCCCCTCGCCCACGGCCTCCTTGCGCAGACGCACCAGCAGGTCGGGAATCGGAATCCTCACCGGGCACACCTCGCCACAGGCACCGCACAGGCTCGAGGCGCTGGGCAGGTCCTGGGTCGCCTCCAGGCCCTGCAGGTGCGGCATGAGGATGCTGCCGATGGGGCCGGGGTAGGTCGTGCCGTAGGTATGGCCACCCACCCGGGTGTAGACCGGACAATGGTTCATGCAGGCACCGCAACGAATGCAGCGCAAGGTGTCGAGCAACTCATCATCCTGATAGATGGAAGAGCGGCCATTGTCGACCAGCACCAGGTGAACCTCCCTGGGGCCGTCGTGCTCTTCGGGCTTGCGCGGCCCGGAGATCATATTGAAGTAGGTCGTCACGTGCTGGCCGGTGGCCGAGCGCGTCAACAAGGCATACAGGGGCGGCACGTCGTGCAGATGCTCCACCACCTTCTCTATGCCGGTGACGGCGATGTGCACCGGCGGCACCGTGGTGGTCATTCGGCCATTGCCTTCGTTCTCGACCAGACACAGCGTACCGGTCTCGGCGACGGCGAAGTTGACCCCGGAAACCCCCACATCGGCGTTCATGAACCGCTCGCGCAACTGCTGCCGCGCCGCGGCGGTCAGGTAGTCCACGTCCCGGGTCTTGTCGGTGCCCGTCTTGGCATGCATCAGGTCGGAGATTTCATCGGTATTGAGATGGATCGCCGGCATGATGATGTGCGAGGGGGTCTGCTCGTTGAGCTGCACCAGATATTCACCGAGATCGGACTCCAGCGCCTCGATGCCCGCCTCCTCGAGATGGGCATTGAGGTGCATCTCTTCGGAGACCATCGACTTGCCCTTGATCACGCGCTTGGCATCGCGTGCTTCGCACAATTCGCGAATGAGACGGCAAGCCTCGTCACCGTCTTGAGCCCAATGCACCTGAATGCCATTGGCCTGGCAGTTCGCCTCGAGCTGTTCGAGCAGATCCGGCAACTTGGCAAGCGCTCGCAAGCGTATGCTGGCCCCCAGATCGCGCAGCGCTTCCACATCCCAATCGCCGAAGGAGTCCCGTCGCTTGGTCATCAAGCCATCCATCGCCTGACGGAAATTGGCACGAATCTGCGGGTTGCCCAGCGCATCGTGGGCCTGGCGATGAAATGCCTGGGGCGTGTAGGTCTGAACGCTCACGAGGTGCGCCTCCATAGGTAGCTGGCGATATGCTCGCCTCGCACCGGGCGTTTCTGGTGCTCGAAGCGCCCGGCGATGTTCATGAGACAGCCGCAGTCGGAGGTCACGAAGTGCTCGGCCCCCGCTGCTTCGATGGCCTGGGTCTTGTCTTCGACCATCGCCGCCGAGACCTCGGGATGACGCACCGCGAAGGTCCCGCCGAAGCCGCAGCACTCGGCTGCTCGCGCCTGCTCTACCAATGTGACCGACTCGAGCTGGTCGAGCAGGGCCGGGCCGGTGTCGGCCAGCCCCATCTCGCGCCGGGCGCTGCAGGAGGTATGCATGGCCACGCGCTGGGCATCTCCCTTGTCGGCAAGCCGAACGTGGCAGACATGCACCAGAAACTCGGTCAGCTCGAAGATACGCTCCGCGACCTGGCGCGCCTGTTCCTCCCGGGAGGTACCGGCGAACAGCGGCGGATAGTGCGTTCTCATCATGCCGCCGCAGGAGCCCGATGGCACGATGATCGGCCAGGGTTCGGGAAACAGGTCCAGTTGCGCCTCGGCGACCGCCCGAGTCTCGTCATGGTAGCCGGAGGTGTAGGCCGGCTGGCCGCAGCAGGTCTGGTCATCGGGAAAGAGGACCTCGATCCCCTCGCGCTCCAGCAGACGAATGGCATCGAGCCCTGCCTCGGGGTAGAACATGTCGATCAGGCAGGTGCCGAAGAAATAGACCTTGTCTGGCTTCGCCGGATAGAGCTTCAGTGATGTCATGATGAGTTTCCTTGGGCCGGCCTTCGAGCCCTCGGTGACTCGATGGGCATGTCGCTGGCGAGAATCGTGGCAAAATTGGTAAAACCAATTTACAACCCGCGTCGACGAACTTTAGAAGCAACGCTGCTCACGAGTCAAACGATACCCAGGGGTTTCTGAGACAGGCCTTCTTATACTTTGGCCGTGTGCCGAGGAAAATCACGCCTGAGTAGTCAGCCGATACCTGGCTGGTGAATTGGCAAGCCGGCCCCGAATCGCTAACATTGGTATTACCAATTATGAACAGTGGCATCCTCAGGTTTCTGCAACGCCGTTTGGCTTCAGGGGCCTATGGCCCCTTTACATGGCTTTCAGACGCTGACAACACGAGTATAACCCATGGTCTACCAACCGGTTCGGCAGCCGCGCATCGCCGACGTCATCACCGAGCGTCTCGAGACGATGATTCTCGAAGGTAGCCTGGCCCCGGGCCAGCGTCTGCCGCCAGAGCGCGAGCTGGCGGAACGCTTCGGAGTGTCGCGCCCCTCGCTGCGGGAGGCGATCCAGAAGCTTTCGGCTCGTGGGCTGCTGATCAGCCGCCAGGGCGGCGGCACCTTCATCAGCGAAGAACTCAAGAGCGGTTACAACGACCCTTTGCTCGAGATGCTCTCGCGGCATCAGGAATTCCATCTCGATCTGCTCGAGTTCCGCGACGCCCTGGAGGGGATTTCGGCCTACTACGCGGCGTTGCGCGCCACCTCGGCGGACAAGGCCTCGCTGGTTCGTCGCTTCGAGGAGCTCGAGGCATCCTATGCCGAGCCGACCCTGCAGAGCGATCCGCATCGCGAGGCCAAGGCCGATGCGGCCTTCCATCTGGCGATAGCCGAAGCCGGCCACAATATCCTGCTCCTGCATACGATACGCGGCATCTTCCACCTGCTGGAGAAAAGCATCGTCTCCAACCTGGCGCACCTGTTCGAAAAGCCCGGCTCCCGAGAACAACTGATGCGTCAGCATCGCGCACTACTCGATGCCATCCTGGAAGGCCGTGCCGAGGCTGCCCGGGCCCTCGCGCACGAACATCTGGTCTTCGTGGAAAAGGGGCTGCATGAGATGGAACGCGCCGAGACGCGCACCCAGCGCGCCCTGCGGCGTGCCAGGGCCCTGCCGGAGCGCTCTGGCTGAGGGTTCTAGAACCACCAACGCGCCCCCCGGGACAGCACCCCGGCGAGAGCCGACCAGGGTGGCAACCAGGGGGTGAGTGCCGTCGTCAGCAACAGCATGAGCAGTGAATTGAACGGCTGACGGTAATCGAACAGCTTGAAGGCGGTGCCGAAGGAACGCTTGATTCGCGCACCGACCAGGTCGACGCTGTAACACTCGTCCAGGAGCAGATGGATCGTTGCTCCCGACACCACCGCCAGTCCGTGAACCCAGGCCAGCCAGGCAGCCTGCGAGAAGAACTGGTAGCTGGCTGTCGTCACCAGCATGCCCCCCAGCAGCGCCGCGAGCAGCGAGTGCCAGATGCCACGATGCACGGAAAAACGCTTGAAGACGCCGCTCAGGACATAGCGCACAGCGAGAAAGAGCGCGCCACAGGCCACCAGCAACGGCCCCGGCCTCAGCCACGCCTGAAACAGCAGTGCACCACCTGCCACCGCTAATATGGCGAACAAGGTGAAGATCAGGCGGATGGCATGGGAGTTGTCGGAATCGATGTCCGGCAGAATACCGCCGAAGGCGACCAGCACGGCCACCGGGGCTACCGCGCCCGATGACCAGAGGGACCCCTGCCAGCCACCCAGCGCCAGGAGTATCCCGGCGCCCGCAGCGACACCCAGATGTGTACGAAAATCGGCCATGCAGAACCAGAATACTGGATAAAGATCCAGATTATGCGCGACATGGCCATACAAAACAAACAGTTGCCGAGCAGCGACACCGTGACCTAAAGCCTCTAGCCCGCCTGGCGATCGGCAAGATACTGATCCTTGAGCTTGACGTAGTTGGCCGCCGTATAGGCGAAGAACTCGCGTTCGCTGCGCTTGAGCTCACGCAGAGGCTTGGCCGGGTTACCCGCATAGACATGACCGCTTTCCAGGGTCCTGCCCGGTGTCACCACGGCCCCGGCGGCGATGATCACCTCGTCCTCGACGGTAGCGCCATCCATGACGATGGCCCCCATGCCTACCAGGATTCGGTTGCCGAGGGTACAGCCGTGGAGGATGGCCTTGTGACCGATGGTGACGTCGTCGCCGATGGTCAGCGGATGGCCCCCGGGATTGAAATCGCTGGCGTGGGTGATATGCAGCACGCTTCCGTCCTGGACACTGGTACGCGCACCGATGCGAATACGGTGCATGTCGCCGCGGATCACCGCCATCGGCCATACCGAACTGTCGTCACCCAGTTCGACATCCCCCAGCACCACGCTGGCGGAATCGAGATATACCCGCTCGCCGAGCCTTGGCGTCTGCCCCTGAAAGGTCCGAATCGTCATGTTCGACTCCTGGTGCGAAGCACCGCTTGTTCAAAACAGGCCAGACACCAGTACCACCACGACCAGCGGAATAGATACGAAGCGCACCAGTGTCTGCCACAGGCGAAAGCCCCTGGCGTCGACGCCCAGGGCGCTCATGGCGGTTTCCTGGGACATGACCCAGGCCGCGAAGATTGCGATCAACAGGCCGCCTACCGGGAGGAAGATATCCGTCGGAACCGTGGTCACCAACGTAAAGAAGTTCATCTCGCCGATCCAGTGCACCTCGGCCATGGTCGAAAACGACAGTACCGAGAGCATCCCCGCCCCCCACACCAGCGCGCCGATCACCGCGGTGGCATGGCCGCGCTTGAGCCCCGCGTCCTGCAGGGTGGCGACCATCGGCTCGGCCAGATTGATCGAGGAGGTCCAGGTGGCCAGCAACAGCAGCAGGAAGAAGATACCCAGCCACAGCGAACCTCCCGGCAACTCAGAGAAGGCGATGGGCAAGGTCACGAACATCAATCCCGGTCCTTCGCCCGGGTCCATGCCCTGGGAAAAAACCACCGAGAAGATCGCGATCCCCGCAAGCAGGGCGACCGCGACATCGAGCACCGCCACGGCGGTCACGGCCCGCGGCAGACTCTGATGATCCGGCATGTAGGCACCATAGGCCATCAGGGCACAGGCCCCGAGCGCCAGGGTGAAGAAAGCATGTCCCATGGCGTTAAGCACCACCGAGCCGGTGATCGCCGAGGGGTCGGGGCTGAACAGCCAGGCCATGGCGGTGCCGAACCCGCTGGTCGTGGCGGCGTAGATGGCCAGCACCAGCAGCAGCAAGTACAGCAGCGGCATCAGCAGGTTGTTGAGCTTCTCTAGGCCGCCGGAGACCCCCGCCGCGACCACGGACAGGGTCAGCAGCAGAAACAGGGTGTGATTGAAGGTCATGCGCAGCGGATCGGCGAGAAAGGCATCGAAGCTCGAACCTATCTCCTGGGGCGAGCGACCGGCAAAATTGCCATTGACCGATTCGATCAGGTACTCGATCGACCAACCCGAAACCACCGAATAGAACGACAGGATGAAGAACACCGTGATGCCACCGAACAACCCCAGCCATCGCCAGTGCGGGGTGGCCCCGGCTTCCCGGGCAAGATGCGCCAGGGCCTGCATGGGGCTGCGACGCCCGGCGCGACCGATCAGGATCTCGGCCATCATCACCGGCAGCCCGAGGGCCACCACGAAAACGACGTACAGCACCAGGAAGGCGGCGCCACCGTTCTCGCCGGTCATGTAGGGAAAGCGCCAGATATTGCCCAGCCCCACGGCAGCGCCCGTTACCGCTAGAATGAATGCACGCCGCGTACTCCAGCGCTCCAACGTTTCACCCATATGCCCTGCCCTGTTTCGTTCATGTTCTGGGATGCCGGCACTCCGCGCCGAAGGCGCAAGCCTAGCAGCCTGGCGCGTGACGGCCAATCTTATGCCGGCGATATTGAAACGCGGCCTCGGCGTCCGCATCTAACGGGACAGCCATTTCCCTGTGCGAGGATCTCCCCATGTCCAACAACCCCCTGCTCGAGAGCCATGCCCTGCCGCCTTTCGGCGAGATTCAGCCCGATCACGTGGTGCCGGCGATCGAACAGATCCTCGATGAGAATCGCGCTGCCATCGACCGGCTGGCCGACAAGGCCGCCAAGGAACCTCCCCGCTGGTCCACGTTGGCAGCACCGCTGGAAGAGCTCAACGACCGGCTCGCCCAGGCCTGGTCACCGGTCTCGCACCTGAACGGCACCATGAACACCCCGGCGCTGCGCGAAGCGTACCAGACCTGCCTGGCCATGCTCTCCGATTACGGCACCTGGCTGGGCCAGCACGAAGGGCTGTTCCGGGCCTATCAGGCACTCAAGGATTCCCCGGCGTACAGTGACCTCGATCATGCGCAGCGCCGCTCGGTCGACAACACCCTGCGCGACTTCCGCCTCGCCGGGGTCGATCTACCCGCGGAGAAGAAGCAACGTTACGGCGAGATCCAGGCGCGGCTATCGGCGCTTTCCAACAGCTTCTCCAACAACGTGCTCGACGCCACCCAGGCCTGGCACAAGGATGTCGACGACGCCAAGAGCCTCGACGGCCTCCCCGAAAGCGCCCTGGACACGCTCAAGGCCAACGCCGAGGCCAAGAACGTCGACGGGTATCGCATCACCCTCGATTTCCCGAGCTTCTTCCCGGTGGTGACCTACGCCAACGACCGCGACTTGCGCCGCGAGGTGTATACCGCCTTCGTCACCCGTGCCTCGGACCAGGGGCCCAATGCCGGCGAGTATGACAACGCCCAGAACATCGAAGAGATCCTCGCCCTACGTCACGAATTGGCTGGGCTGCTCGGCTTCGAGACCTACGCCGACTACTCCCTGGCCACCAAGATGGCCGAATCACCGGCCCAGGTGCGTGATTTCCTCGACGACCTGGCGCGTCGTGCCCATCGCCAGGCCCAAGAAGAGTTCAACGAACTGGAAGCCTTCGCGAGAGAGACTCTCGGACTCACGGACCTCCAGCCCTGGGACCTGGGCTACGCCAGCGAGAAGCTGCGTGAGTCCCGCTACGCCATCTCCCAGGAACAGCTGCGCCCCTATTTTTCCGCCCCCAAGGTCGTCGATGGCCTGTTCAAGGTCACCGAACGCCTCTACGGGGTGCAGTTCGTCGAGGACGACAGCGCGCCGCGCTATCACCCCGACGTGCGCTATTACGAGATTCGCGAGAGCAACGTGCCGATCGCCGGCTTCTATCTCGATCTCTATGCCCGGGAGGGCAAGCGTGGTGGTGCCTGGATGGACGAGTGCCGGGTGCGCCGCCAGCGTGAGGACGGCAGCCTGCAACTGCCGGTGGCCTACCTGACCTGCAACTTTACCCGCCCGGTAGGTGGCAAGCCGGCCCTGCTGACTCACGACGAGGTCACCACCCTGTTTCACGAATTCGGCCATGGCCTGCACCACATGCTGACCCGCCAGAGTGTCGCCGATGTCTCGGGCATCAACGGCGTGGCCTGGGACGCGGTGGAACTGCCCAGCCAGTTCATGGAGAACTTCTGCTGGGAGCGCGAAGGGCTCGACATGATCGCCGCGCATGTCGATACCGGCGAGCGCCTGCCGGACGACCTGCTCACCAAGCTGCAAGCGGCCAAGAACTTCCAGTCGGCCATGGGCATGCTGCGCCAGATCGAATTCTCGCTGTTCGATTTTCGCCTGCACCACGAACTCGCCAAGCCCATGGCCGACGAGGTGCAGGCACTGCTCGACGAGGTGCGCGACCGTTATTCCGTGGTGCCTCGGGTCGAATTCAACCGCTTCCAGACCAGCTTCAGCCACATCTTCGCCGGTGGCTACGCGGCAGGTTATTACAGCTACAAATGGGCCGAGGTGCTCTCGGCAGACGCCTACAGCGCCTTCGAGGAGGCCGGCGTCTTCGATGGCGAGACCGGCGCACGCTTTCGTCAGGAGATCCTCGAACAGGGTGGTTCCCGGGATGCGGCCGAACTGTTCCGCGCCTTCCGCGGGCGCGATCCCAGCGTCGAACCCCTGCTCCGCCACAGCGGCATCCGTGCCGCTTGAACGATATCCAGGAGAGGCTCATGTCGACACCCAAACGCTTCATCGCCGGCGCCGTCTGCCCGCGCTGCGCTGCCATGGACCGCGTACGCACCTGGGAGCAGAACGGCATCCGCTATCGCGACTGCGTGGCCTGCGACTTCTTCGAACAGTTGCCGATCGAGGACCCCACGAGGGCCGAGGAGCTCAAGACCCGGGTCAACCGTCCCCGGGAAGAGCAGAAGACGAATGACGTGCAGACCGTGCGCATCCTCGATCCCAAGGGGTAATACCGGCTTGGGAAAGAAAGCCTCCAGCGAATGGAGGCTTTCCTTGAGCCAGCCGTCCTCTACTGCCCTTTAACGAAGGATGGGCTCACTGCTTCCCGACCGTGCCACAGGCGATGCGCGGGCCGCCCCCGCCCAGCGTGGGGTTGTCGAAATAGGTATCGCCGCCCTCGTGAACAATGAGTGCGCGGTTCTGGAGATCGGACACCTTCAAACGCGGCGCCAGGATCGGCGTGGTCGCCGCCCCTTCCTCATCGACCATCAGGATCGGCAGGTCGCCGAGGTGGCCCTCGCCGTAAGGGCCGCCGTGGAAGTCGGTGCCGTCCGGGCTATAATGCCCGCCAGCGGCAGCCGCGGCGCTCTGCTGGCCATTCACCTCCAGGGGTTCGCAGTTGGCGTTCTCGTGGACGTGGAAGCCATGGGCGCCAGGGTCCAGCCCCGCCAGGTCCGGCGTCAGCAGCAGGCCGTACTCGGTATCCTCGATCGTGACCGTGCCGATGCTGTCGCCGACACCCTCTGCACTGACCTCGTGCATCTCGATCTCCTGGGCGGCCAGAGCCGTACCGGAGAGTCCCACCGACATACCGATCACGATCGCGATTGTGTTCAAGCGCCTCATATCCATCTCCTGTCCTTGAGTTGAACGTGCCCTTCAAGGCTAGCCAATTAACGGAAGGAGTGACAAATCGACGCTACCACCGGCCGGTCGACGCGGTGTTGACGGCAAAATCGCAGCGAGGGAGGGCATTACCGGCAACCCTTCAACGTTCGTTCAGTTTACAGCGCCTGCGCCTGGTGATTTAAATGGCCTGTCAATCACGGCTCAGAACAACAAGCGGGGAGTGTCGCATGTCAGCTCAACAGCAGAGCACGCGCAGTAGCATCGCCCATCGTCTCAACCTGGCATTGGTTGCCGGGGGTCTGGTCGCGGGCCTCGGCATCGCCGGCGCCGCCCAGGCCCAGGAGGATCGCGAAGGGTGGCCACAGAGCTTCACCGTAGGCACCGCCAGCCAGGGCGGCACCTATTTCGTCTATGGTTCCGGCTGGGCCAACCTGATCGCCGACCAGCTGGGGCTCTCCGGCGGCGGCGAGGTGACCGGCGGACCGACCCAGAACCTGGCGCTGGTGCACAACAATGAGGTCGCCTTCGGCCTGACCACCATGGGCCCGGCCAGCGACGCCCTGTCGGGCAAGAGTCCCCTGGCTCCGGGGATCGTCATGGACAATGTCTGCGCCATGTTCCCCATGTACGAGACCCCCTTCTCGATCACCGCCCTGTCGGACTCGGGCATCACCTCGATCTCGGAGATCCCCGACGGTGCGACCATCGGCTTCGGCCCGGCGGGCTCGACTTCGGACACCTACTTCCCGGCGATCCTCGAGGAACTGGGGGTGGAGTTCGAACGGCGCAACGGTGGCTGGAACGATCTGGCCGGGCAGCTCCAGGACGGCCTGATCGACGTCATCGCCTTCGCCGCGGGCATCCCGATTCCCGCCGTCAGCCAGCTCGAGGTGCAGACCGACGTGAACATCATCGAATTCACCGAGCAAGAGCAGGCTGAAGCCATCGAGGCGTTCCCGGTGTCCGAGTTTTCCATCCCCGCCAGCACCTACTCGACCCTGGAGCAGGATTCCCGCGTGGTGTCGATGTGGAACTTTGCCATCGCCGGCTGCGACCTCCCGGATGACTTCGTCTACGAGGCCACCCGCATCACCATGGAAAACAACGACAAGATGCGCTCGATCCATCGCAGTGCCGAAACTACGGTGCCCGAGAACATCAAGCACAACCAGGTCATTCCCTTCCATCCCGGCGCAGCGCGCTGGTACGAGGAGAATGGCCACGACATTCCCGAGGACATGGTTCATCAATAAGGCAGGACGCCTTCGATCGGTTCGGGAGTGACGCCTACCGGCGTCACTCCCGTCTTTGTATTGTCATGACTACTCGACGGTGATCCCGCATGAGCCCATCCTCGGACAATCGCCCAGCCCGCGACGCTTCCCACGACGACGACCTTCCCACTGAAGCAGAAACCGTCGCCCACGGCGTCGACGACGATATCGTCGAATCCAACCGCCGCCTTCTCGCCGACTGGCGCTGGTGGCTGTTCGCCACCCTGGCCGTGGCCTATTCGACCTTCCACCTCGTCTCGCTGAACGTCTACCCCCTCGAGACCTGGTCATTTCGCATCATCCACATCTGCGGGGCACTGATCCTCGGCTACGGCCTGTATGCCGGCGCCCGCTTCGCCGACGACGACACCCGCCCCACCGGGCGCTGGGCGACCTACCTGAGCCTGGTGCTGCTGGCCCCGGCACTCTATACCCTGGTGCAGGTCGGCCTGATGTACCGCACCTTCAGCGGCGAGGCCATGCGCATCGAGCCCGCGATCGAGGCCTGGCATTTCGGTTATCCGCTGATTGCCACCACCGTGGCGGCCATCCTGCTTTCCTGGGGCTATCGCCAGGCACGCCAACGCCTGAGCCCGCCGGATATCGTGCTGATGGTCTGCGCCCTGGCCAGTTCGGGTTACCTGCTGGTGATGTACAACACGCCGCTGCGCATGTCCACCGGCACCTCCTTCGCGCCCATGGGCATCTCCTACGCGGCCATCGCCGGCTCGCTGCTGATCCTCGAACTGACCCGCCGGGTGGCCGGGCTGGCCCTGGTGGTCATCTCGGCGATCTTTCTCGCCTATGTGTTCGCCGGGCCCTACCTGCCGGGCTTTTTGGGTTATCCGGGGCTCTCCATGGGGCGCTTCTTCAGCCAGGTCTACACCGATGCGGGCATCCTCGGCCCCACCACGGCGGTATCGTCGACCTACATCATCCTGTTCATCATCTTCGCCGCCTTCCTGCAGGCCTCCAAGGTCGGCGACTACTTCGTCAACTTCGCCTTCGCCGCGGCCGGTCGCGCCCGGGGAGGACCCGCCAAGGTGGCGATCTTCGCCTCGGGGCTGATGGGCATGATCAACGGCACCAGCGCCGGCAACGTGGTCTCCACCGGCTCGCTGACCATCCCGCTGATGAAGAAGGTCGGCTACCCGAGCCGCAGCGCCGGCGCCATCGAGGCAGCGGCCTCCACGGGTGGCCAGATCATGCCGCCGATCATGGGTGCCGGTGCCTTCATCATGGCCGAGATCACCGGCATCCCTTACACAGAGATCGCCGTGGCAGCGCTGATTCCGGCCGTGCTCTACTTCGCCTCGGTCTATTTCATGGTCGACTTCGAGGCAGCCTACAAGGGCATGCGCGGCATGCGCGACGACGAGATTCCACGCTTCTCGCGCCTCGTCAGGCAGGTCTATCTGTTCGCCCCCATCGTGATCCTGATCGTCGCGCTGTTCATGGGCTATTCGGTGATCCGCGCCGGCACCCTGGCCACGGCCTCGGCCGCGGTGGTGAGCTGGCTATCGCCCCACAAGATGGGCCCGCGTTCCATACTGAAGGCGCTGGAGATGGCCGGGACCATGGCCATCCAGATCATCGCGGTATGCGCCTGCGCCGGCATCATCGTGGGCGTGATCTCGCTGACGGGGGTGGGGTCGCGCTTCTCGTCGCTGCTGCTGGGTCTCGCGGGCTTCAGTCAGCTGCTGGCACTGCTGTTCGCCATGTGCATCAGCATCCTGCTGGGCATGGGCATGCCCACCACCGCGGCCTACGCGGTGGCCGCCTCGGTGGTGGCGCCGGGCTTGATCGATATCGGCATCACCCCCCTGGTGGCCCACTTCTTCGTGTTCTATTTCGCCGTGGTCTCGGCCATCACTCCGCCGGTGGCACTGGCCTCCTACGCCGCCGCGGGCATCTCCGGGGCCAACGCCATGCAGACCTCGGTGACATCGTTCAAGATCGGCCTGGCCGCCTTCATCGTGCCGTTCATGTTCTTCTACAGTCCGGCGATGCTGATGGAAGGCTCCTGGCTGCAGATCCTGCGGGTCGGGCTCACCGCGACCCTGGGCATCGTGCTGCTGGCCGCCTCGGTCCAGGCCTGGTTCTTCGGACCGGTCAAGGCGCTGTCGCGCCTGCTGCTGCTGCTGGGAGCGGTGTGCATGATCTACGGCGGGCTCTACAGCGACCTGGCCGGGCTGGCCATCGGCATCGTCCTGTTCCTGATGCAGCGCGGGTCGTCACGGGGGGAAAAACCTTCGACGGCCAAGTCATGATGTGACGTTCGATGGCATCATGCCAACCAACAGCGCCCGCCAGGAATCCCGGCGGGCGCTGGCGATTTCGGACCGGCCAGCAACTTGCCGAGCCGGGACTACTCCTCGACGACGCCGCAGGCGACGCGTGGTCCGCCGCCGCCCAGCTCGGGCTGGTCGGAATAGGTGTCGCCGCCCTCGTGGATCACCAAGGCGTGCCCCTTCAGCTCCGACACCCTGAGACGCGGCGCCAGTACCGGCGTGATGACGTTGCCTTCCTTGCCCGCCATGAGCACCGGCAGATCGCCGAGGTGACCGTCGCCATAGGGTCCGGCGTGAGTGCCGGTATTCTCCGGATCGAAGTGCCCGCCAGCAGCCGCTGCCGCCACACTCTCGCCCTCCTTATCGGCAGGGTCGCAGCTAGGGTTCTGGTGCACATGAAAACCGTGCATGCCGGGTTCAAGCCCGCTCAGCTCCGGTGTGAGCAACAGCCCATACTCGCTGTCCTCGACCTTGATGGTGCCAATGCTGTCACCGACACCCTCGGCACTGACCTCGTGCATCTCGATGATCGGCTGCGCCTGCGCAAGGCCTGCCAGCAGCAGTGCCCCCATGCCTCCTATCAGCTTGCCTGAACGCATCATGTCTTCCTCCTGTCCATGAGTTCGACTCGCTTGTTCAGGCTAGTCGAGGCCACGCCCTCTGCCAACACGGCAGCGCTGCTCAAGCCAGGTTGTCGACGATCCTGAGGCTGGGGGGCGCCTGATTCAGCGTGTAGAAGTGCAAACCGGGCGCGCCACCGTCGAGCAGTCGTTGACACAACCTCGTCACCACCTCCTCGCCGAAGGCCTCGATGCTCTCCCGGTCATCGCCGTAGGCCTCGAGCTGCTTGCGTATCCAGCGCGGGATGTCGGCCCCGCAGGCATCGGAGAAGCGTGCCAGCTTGGTGTAGTTGGTGATCGGCATGATGCCCGGCACGATCGGCGCCTCGATGCCCAGGGCGCGGGCACGCTCGACGAAATGAAAGTAGGCGTCGGCGTTGAAGAAGTACTGGGTGATCGCCAGGTTGGCGCCGGCGCGCATCTTGCGCACGAAGTTTTCCAGGTCCCGGTCGAAGCTCGGCGCCTGGGGATGAGACTCGGGATAGGCCGCCACGGCGATCTCGAAGTGATCCCCGGTTTCGGCACGAATGAACTCCACCAGTTCGTTGGCATAGCGCAATTCCCCGATGCTTGCCATGCCGGAGGGCAGGTCGCCGCGCAGCGCCACCAGGCTGTCGATGCCCCGCTCGCGGTACATGGCGAGCAGCGCGCGCAGTTCGCCCTTGTCGCTGCCGATGCAGGAGAGATGGGGCGCGGTGGTGATGCCGCATTCGCTGACCTGCTTGACGGTATCGACGGTCCTCGCCTGGGTCGAACCGCCCGCGCCATAGGTCACCGAGAAGAAGTGCGGCTTGCACTCCGCCAGGGCATCGCGCGTCTGCATCAGTTTCTCACGGCCCGCATCGGTGTTCGGCGGAAAGAATTCGAAACTGATGCCCAGCGGATGCTCGTTCTTGCTCATCGTTCCCAACCTTTATGAATCGTTTTCAACCAGTATATGCTTGGCGCTACGCTGCCGAGCCCTCGAAAAGCCGTATTGTGTCTGCCAGCGGCGCGAGGCTCCAATGAAAGTTTCGCGCGGCAACATCGAAATCTTTCATACAGACTCTCTATTCTCCGGGGCCGAGGAAACACTCGTCTCACAGTCGCCCCCGGTCAGGCAGGCCTCGCCCTCGAGCTGCAGGGTGGCATGGGTGATGCCGAAACGCTCGCGAAGCAGCTTGTAGGCCTGCCTGAGCACGCCGGCATGATCGGCACCGTCGCGCACCACCAGGTGCAGGCTGAGTAGCGGGTCCTGGGGCGTCAGGCCCCATAGATGCACGTCGTGCAGGCTCTCGACCTCCTCGATCGACTCCAGCGCCGTGCGAATCTCGGCCACTTCGACCCCGTCCGGGGTGCCCTCGAGCAGGGTATGGGAGGAACGGCGCAATATCTGCCAGGCGGCACGCAGGATCAGCCCGGCGGCGAGCACGGAGAGGATCGGGTCGGCGGCGTTCCAGCCGGTGAACATGATGATCAACGCGGCGGCGATGGCCGCCACGGAGCCCAGCAGATCGCCGAGCACGTGCATCGCCGCCCCGCGCAGGTTGAGATTGCCGCTGTCGCCGCGATGAAGGATAACGAAGGCGACGATGTTCACGAACAGGCCGATGATCGCGATGATCATCATCGGGCCGGCCATCACCTCGACCGGCGACATCAGGCGCTCGATGGCGGAATAGAAGATCCACAGGGCGATCGCGAACAGCGTCAGGCCGTTGACGAAGGCCGCCAACACCTGGAAGCGCCGATAGCCGAAGGTGCGACGAGGATCCGGCGAGCGGGCACTGAGGCGAAAGGCTGCCAGCGCCATGGCCAGGGAGGCGCTGTCGCTGAACATGTGACCGGCATCGGCGAGCAGGGCGAGTGATCCCGAGACGATGCCACCGACGATCTCGGCGAGCATGAACCCCGCGGTCAGCAGCATCGCCCAGAACACCCGCTTCTCGCTGTCGGCGGTCACCGCCGGGGCATGCTCGTGTGCGTGGGCGTGATCAGGATCATGCGATGCAACGCGTGAACCGTTCTCCTGCGATGAGGCGTGCTGCGCCATCTGGAACTCCCTCGATGTGGGACGACGACTCCAGTGTAACGCCTTCCCCCGATGGCCGCGTCAAGCCGCTCTCGGGCTCTCCCATTTGCGCCCCGGCACAGGCACCATGTGCCTTTTGTTCATCCGGAACCGCCGATGCTCGACGTCGATCTTTCCCAACCACTGTGGATGCTGCTGGCCTTCGTCGGCCTCGGCTGGCTCGCTGCAAGGCGTCTGGCCGTGGACCCGCGCCCCATCGCCACGCTGTTGATCTACATCATCGCCCCGCTGACCTTCTTTCGCGGCCTGACCCTGGGCGGGCCCAGCATCGATTACCTGCTGCTGACCGCGGCACTGTTCCTGCTGGCGAGCACCATCGGCCTGGCGGTCAGCCATGCTGCACGCCCCTTCTTCGCCTCGGAGGAAGCGGCGTTGCTGGCCTTCTCGTCGGGCACCGGCAACACCGGCTACTTCGGCCTGCCCATCGCCATGGTGCTGCTGCCGCCGGAGGGGGTGACCCAGTACCTGTTCTGCCTGCTGGGCGTCACGCTTTATGAATTCACCGTCGGCTACTACCTCATCGCCCGGGGTCGGTTCTCGGTGCGCGACAGTCTTGCCAAGATCCTGCGCCTGCCGCTGGTCTATGCCTTCGCCGCCGCCCTTCTGGTCAGCGGTCTCTCTTTGCCGATTCCCGGTGCCGTGATGGAAGGGCTCGACTACTTCAAGTACAGCTACACGGTGCTGGGCATGATGATCATCGGCATGACCCTGGGGCGGGTGACCCTGCACGAGGTGGACGCCCGCTTCATCGGCGCCTGCGTCGCGGCCCGCTATGTGCTCTGGCCGCTGGTCAGCCTGGCCGCGGTCCTGCTGCTGCAGGCGAGCATCGGGATTTCGGAGACGCTGGCCTCGGCCTTGCTGCTGCTGGGCGTGGTGCCGATGGCCGCCAACGTGGTGGTGGTCGCCATGGAGCTGAACATACGCCCCGAGAAGGGCACCATTGCCGTGTTGCTGACGACCCTGGCCGCGCCGCTGCTGATTCCCTGGTACCTGCAAGTGCTGTTGGCGCTGAGCGGGCTAGGGTAGTGGTGTCTAGAACAGGCCGGCATCACGCATGTGTGAATAGAAGATCGTGACACCGATGGTGATCAGCACCAGGCCGCCCAGGATCTCGGCCCGACGGCCAAGCAACGCGCCGATGCGCGGGCCGATCAACACCCCGAGGGTACTGATGCAGAACGACACCACGCCAACGATGGCCACGGCACTCCAGATATGCACGGACATGAAGGCCAGGGTCACCCCGATGGCGGCCCCATCGATGCTGGTGCCCAGCGCTGCCAGCAAGGTCTTCAGCCCCCCTTTCCCGGCTTCCTCGCAGACGTCCTCGTCGCCATCGCCCAACCCTTCATGGATCATGTGGCCACCCACCGCCCCCAGCAACACCAAGGCGATCCAGTGATCGATGTCGGCGATCAGGCCGGCAAAGCCTGCGCCCAACAGCCAGCCCAGCAGCACCATGCTGGCCTCGACACCGCCGAACACCAGTCCCGTGCGCAGTGCCACGCGCAGGTCGGCACGCCAGCTGCACGCACCGCGCGCAACGCTTACCGCGAAGGCATCCGCCGAGAGCCCCACGGCCATGAAGAAATTCGATACGAGCGTCATGCGTTCAATCCACAGGTCATTGCCGTGCGCATGATACCTGATAAGCACTCGCCTCGCTGAACGGCCGACGGTGACATGATGTCATCCTCGACGGTTCCCATGCCTGGCCTGCACCACTCATGGCGTTGGCCAGAGCAGGCTGGCCTCCAGCCCCTGGGGGGCGCGATTTTTCAATCTCAGTTCGGCATGCTGGCGTCGGGCCAGTTCCACGACGATGGATAGCCCGAGCCCACTGCCCGTGGTGCGCTGATCCGAAGCGCGGCGAAAGCGTTCGGTGACCTTGTCGAGCAGCTCCTCGGGGATCCCCGGGCCGTTATCCCGCACGATGACT
Source organism: Modicisalibacter ilicicola DSM 19980 (assembly GCF_900128925.1). Classification (GTDB taxonomy): domain Bacteria; phylum Pseudomonadota; class Gammaproteobacteria; order Pseudomonadales; family Halomonadaceae; genus Modicisalibacter; species Modicisalibacter ilicicola. The sequence continues at coordinate 51,339 of NZ_FQUJ01000018.1, read as the reverse complement.
TGCGGCCTGTCCTGCCGGCGGCAGAGCTCCACCTCGATGCAGCCACCCTCGGGGGTATAGCGCAGCGCGTTGTCCAGCAGGTTGCGCAACAGGATACCCGCCTCCACCGGATCGGCCTGCACTTCCAGCCGGGTTTCGCCCATCACCAGCAGCTCCTGTCGCCGTGCGTGGGCCAGCGGCCAGAGCTCGGCCGTGAGTTCCACCACGATGGGATAGATGTCGAGTGTCTCCGCCTGGACGGTCGAGGCACGGTCCAAGCGCGCCAGCACCAGCAGCTGCTCCACCACCCGCTGCAGCCGTTCCACGCCGATCGCGGCCTTCTGCAGCGATTGACCTTCGCCAGCCTGGGCGTTGTCGAGATGGATCTTGAGGGCGGCCAGGGGCGTGCGCAGCTCGTGGGCCGCGTCTGCGGTAAAGCGCCGCTCGCGCTCCAATGTCTTGCCCAGCCGGGCGATGAAATCGTTCAGCGCCTGATGCAAGCCGCCGAGCTCCTGGGGGACCGTCAGCTCGATCGGGGTCAGGTCACAGCCATCGCGTCCTTGCACCTGGCGGGACAGCAGCGCAATGGGCGACAGCCCGCGACGGATGATACGAACCATCAGCCACAACAATAGCGGCAGCAGGAGAAGCATCGGCCAGAGATTGTTGAGCGCCACGCGCTCGACGATCTCCTCGAGGAAATCACCACGCACGCCCACCTGAACCCAGGTTGCACTGGGCGCATCGAACAGGCTGAATACCCGCCAGCGATCACCGGCATAATCGACCCACCGGTAGCCCTCCTCGCCCGGGGCAGGAAAGGGAGTGTCGCCATTCCATCTGGCACCGAGCAGGCGCGGGGAACCGTCGGCGTTCCAGAAGCCGATCGACAACACCCGCTCTTCCTCGTGGTAGAGTGCCGCGGGTGGAGCCTGCGGCGAACTGGGCTCGAGCTGGCCGTCGGCGTAGGCCCTGGCCTCGTGCCCCGGCAGCGAGAGGCGCCGGGCGATGCGACGATACTCCTCGCGAGTGGTCGTCGGGGAAACGAGCCCGGCGATGATGCGCCCCTGCAGGCTCAGCTGGGCATCGAGAATCTCTTCGAGTTCATGATCGGTGATCAGGTAGGCCGCAGTGACCGTCAATAGCGCGGTCACCGCCAGCACCAGCGCCAGGGTCCGGGCAAGGTAGCGACGAATGGATCTCATGCGGCCTGGCTATCCAGTCGGTAGCCGATGCCTCGCACGGTGACGATCAGGCCCCGGTCGAGCTTCTTGCGCAGGTGATGCACATGCACTTCGACCGCGTTGGACTCCACCTCCTCGCCCCAGCCGTAGAGCAGGCTTTCCAGCCGCGGCCGCGAGAGCACCTTGTCCGGATGTCGGGCCAGTTCGAGCAGCAGCGCGTATTCGCGCCGGCTCAGCTTGATCTCGCGGCCCTGCCAGCTCACGCAGTGCCGCGCCTCGTCGATGCACAGCTCGCCGAGGGTCAACACCTGCGAGGCCCGCCCCTCGGCACGGCGCGTGACCACCCGCAGCCGGGCCAGCAGCTCCTGCAGATCGAAGGGCTTGAGCACGTAGTCATCGGCCCCGGCATCCAGCCCGCGAATGCGTTCCTCCACGGCGTCCCGTGCCGTCAGGATGAGTATCGGCAGGGATGAGTGCTGCCTGACGCGACCCAACACCTGCATGCCATCCATGTCCGGCAACCCCAGATCGAGGATCATCATCGAAAACGCCTCGCCGCCGAGGGCCGCGATCGCCTCGCTCCCCCTGGTGAACCAGTCGACCACATAGCCCTCTCGTTCCAGGGCGATCTTGATGCCGTCACCCAGCAACGGATCGTCTTCCACCAACAGTATGCGCATGCTTTATCCCCGCGACCCCACCAGGAACACGCCCCTTGGGCCTTGCTTTTACCTAATACACATGGACACGGACATCCACCGTACAAGGCCGAGTGTAGCGACGGGATGCTTAAGCTTCCCTTAAGGCAATCGATGCACACTGATCGAGCTTATCATCAGGAGTAGCTCATGAGGGTCCTCATCACCGGCATGGCCGGGTTCATCGGCCATGCCCTGGCGCGTCGGCTCGCCAGGAACCACGGGCATGAGATCGTAGGAATCGACAACCTCAACGATTACTACGACGTCGCCATCAAGCAGGCGCGGTTGAACGATCTCGCCGACTTCGACAACGTGCGCTTCCAGCGCCTGGATCTCACCGATGAGGCAGGCATGCAGCGACTGTTCGCCGGACCTCGATTCGACTGTGTCGTGCATCTGGCGGCCCAGGCCGGGGTGAGATACTCCCTCGATCATCCGCAGGTCTATGGTCAATCCAATCTGATCGGCCACCTGAATGTGCTGGAGGGGTGTCGCCGGCAACGAGTCGGCCATCTGGTCTATGCGTCATCCAGTTCGGTCTACGGGCTCAATGCCAGGGCGCCCTTTTCGGTCGAGGATAGCGTCGATCAGCCCGTCAGCCTGTATGCCGCCACCAAGAAATCCAACGAACTGATGGCCCATGCCTACTCCCATCTTTACGGCTTGCCCACCACAGGACTGCGCTTCTTTACCGTCTATGGTCCCTGGGGGCGCCCCGACATGGCCCTGTTCAAGTTCACTCGCAACATCCTCGACGGCAAACCCATCGAACTCTACAACCAGGGCGTCATGTCCCGGGATTTCACCTATATCGACGATATTACCGAGAGCATCGTGCGCATCATGGATCTCGCTCCAGAACCCGAGACCAGCGACAATACGCCCTATCGACTCTACAACATCGGTCACGGCAGCCCCGTCAATCTCGTGGAGCTGGTACGCACCCTCGAGGAGGCCACCGGCCTCGAGGCCCGTTGCGACTATCTCCCCATGCAGCCGGGCGACATGCAGCACACCTGGGCAGACGCCGAGCCCCTGTTCGCCGCCACGGGCTTTCGCCCAAGCATCGAGGTGGCCGAGGGAGTGCGACGCTTCGTTGCCTGGTATCGTCGCTATCATGATGGCATCGCCGTTTCGTCCGACGCCAGGCAGTCTTCTTCAAGACTTGGTTAAATACGCCTATCACGCCATTACTTCTTTGGAACCTTCACCCATGCCGCAGCCCTCTCTCTCGATCCTCATTCCCGCCAAGGACGAGGCAGGCAATCTGCCCCAGTTACTGGACGAGATCGCCGCCGCGCTGTCTCAGGAGAATTACGCTCAGGCGGATTACGAGATCCTGGTGGTCGACGACGGTTCGACGGACGCGACCTGGACGCTGCTCTGCCAGCGTGCCGCCCAGGATGCACGGCTGCGCCCGCTGCGTCATGCTCGTAGCGCCGGTCAGAGCACCTCGCTATGGCAGGCCGCCTGGGCGGCCCGGGGCACCTGGCTTGCGACCCTGGATGGCGATGGCCAGAACGATCCCGCCGATCTGCCACGCCTTTATGACAAGGCCCGCCAGGAAGGCATCACCCTAGTCAATGGGCACCGCGTGCAACGTCGCGACACCTGGTTCACGCGATTCTCCTCAAGGGTCGCCAACCGCGTACGATCGGCGCTGCTCAAGGACGATACCCCGGACACCGGCTGCGGCCTCAAGGTCATTCGCCGCGATGCCTTCCTGGCACTGCCCTATTTCGACCACATGCATCGCTTCATTCCCGCGCTGGTCATGGCCCAGGGCGGCAAGTGCGTTTCCGTGCCGGTCAATCACCGCTCCCGCGGCACGGGCAAGTCCCACTACGGCTTGAACAATCGCCTCTGGGTCGGCCTGGTGGATATCGTCGGCGTCATGTGGCTGCGTCGGCGTACCCGGCTGCCGTCACCTCTGGAGAATCATGCAGCCATTCCAGCCGAAAAGGGCGTTTCATCCACACACAACAAGGAATCGCTGAATAAATAGCCGAACGGAATGAAGAACAAGGCGCACGGAACATAAAAGATGAGACATAACTTGGGGTTAGGCGAGTCTTTGAGTACCGTGCAACGCCGTAATTCATCCGTGCAGGCATTTAGTCAGTGGTTCCCAAGGAGCATCCATGACCAATGAATGGCTCTGGCTGGCTATCGGCTTCCTGGGGCAGGCCCTCTTCTCGGCGCGCTTTCTCGTGCAGTGGCTGGCCAGCGAACGCGCCAAGCGCAGCATCGTCCCCACGGCGTTCTGGTTCCTCAGCCTCGGGGGTGGCGCCACGCTGCTGGCCTATGCCCTGTACCGCCGCGACCCGGTGTTCATCGCCGGCCAGGGGGCCGGGCTCTTCATCTATGCCCGCAACCTGATGCTGATTCGCCGCGAAACACGTCAACGGGCAGAAACCCCAGACTCCTCCTCCTGACCGGGATTCGGCTGCCATGCTTCGCCCCCCTTATCTGCGTCACCTGAATCATGCCTATCGCTGGTCATGGCTCGTGGTCATGGCCTTCGCCCTGGTGCTGCTCGGCCTGGGGATAGGCCTGCGTGACCCCTGGCCCGCCGACGAGCCGCGCTTCGCGCTGAACGCCCTGGAGATGCTCGAGACCGGTCAGTTCTGGTTTCCCCACCGGGGCGGCGAACCCTATCCCGACAAGCCGCCACTGTTCATGTGGGCCTCGGCGCTCAGTATCGCCATCACCGGCTCGTTGCGTCTGGGCTTCCTGGTGCCGTCGCTGGTCGGCGCCCTGGGCACCCTGGCGTTGGTGATGGACCTGACACGCCGACTGCACGGCCAGCGCATCGCCCTGCTAAGCGGCCTGGCCCTGCTCGCCACATTACAGTTCGTGCTCCAGGCCAAGGCCGCCCAGATCGACATGCTGCTGACCTTCTTCACCACCCTGGGCACCTACGGACTGCTGCGCCATGCCCTGCTCGGCCCGGCAAGGGCCTGGTGGTTCATCGGCTTCGGCGCCATGGGGCTGGGCATCCTCACCAAGGGGGTCGGCTTTCTGCCCCTGTTGCTGCTGCCTGCCTGGCTATGGTGTGCCTGGCGTGGGCAGGTAACCCGAATCACCTGGAAGGACATGGGGTTGGGCCTGGCCGTGCTACTCGCCGTTGTGGCGCTATGGGCACTGCCGATGATCTTCATCGCCACCTTCGGTGACGATCCGAGCCTCGCGGCCTATCGCGACAACATCCTCTTCAAGCAGACCGGCGAGCGTTACGCCGATGCCTGGCACCATCTCAAGCCCTGGTATTACTACTTGCTCGAGGTGCTCCCCTGGGCCTGGATGCCTTTGGTGCTGGCGCTGCCCTGGGCGATTCCCGCCTGGTGGCGTCGCGCCCGGCGTCACGATGCTCGCCTGCTGCTGCCGTTGAGCGGGGTGATCCTGATCCTCGTGTTCTTTTCGCTGTCGCCGGGCAAGCGCGGCGTCTATGTGCTGCCGACGATTCCCCTACTGGTACTGGCGCTGGCGCCTTTGCTGCCGGGCCTGCTGGGCAAGCGGGGCCTACATTGGCTAGGAGCCGGCGTGCTGACCCTGCTGGGTGGCGTCTTGTTTGCCGCCGGCCTGCTCGGTGCCCTGGGGCTGCCGGCGCTGGCCAGGCTCGCCGAGCGTCACGACATCGTGCCCTGGGCCTGGTGGATCCTGCTCGGTGTCGCGGCGGCGGGGCTGCTGATCTGGCTGCGACCGCGACGTGGCATGCTGGCCCTGCCGCTGTGGCTGGCAGTGTTCTGGGTGACCTGGTCCACCTGGGGCTATGCACTGCAGAACGAGACCCGCTCGCCGCGGCGCATGATGCAGGAGATCGTCTCGATCACCGGTGACGATGCCTGGCTGGCATTGCCGAGCTTCGACGAGGAATTCCTGCTGCAGTCCCGCCAGCCCAGCGTGCACTTCGGCGACCAGACGCCGGTCGATGCCCAGTTCGAGCGCGCCTTCGCCTGGCTCGGAAAGGCACCGAGTCAGCGCTGGATGCTCACCGAACAGCGCCGCACCCGCGACTACCCCTGCATCGATCTGACTCAGGCCTGGGACATGGGGCATCAGAATAGCGACGACTGGTGGTTGATTCCGGGCGCCGCCGTCACGGATTGCGGCGGCGACGAGGAGGCGGCACCGCTGTATGTAGCGCCCACGACACTGAGTGAAGGCTAGGGAATTGTTGAATGAATCGCTGAGCGAGATGAAGTGCAAGGCGCCCGGAGCACAGAAGACGAGACATAACATGGGGTTAGGCGATCTTCGACCGGGCTGGCGCACCAGCACCGCGCAACGCAGCAATTCGCTTGCGCAGCCATTTATGCAGTGATTTCCTAGCGCCCGTCGTAGAGACAGCGACCACCCACGAAGGTGCATTGCGGCTGCAGCGCGTCGTTGAGCAGTGTCACGTCGGCATCGAAACCGACGGCCAGACACCCCTTGCGGTCGTGCAACCCGAGCACCCGGGCCACATGGCCAGAGATCAGGCCCAAGGCCTCTTCGAGCGGCAGCACCTCTTCGTGCACGAGGCGTTGCCAGTCGGCGATCAAGGCGGTGTTGCGCGCCACCCGCATGCCCAGATACGTGCCCTTGGCGTCGAACTCCGGCAGGCTGCCGTTGCAATCGGAACTCAGGGTGATGCGCTCTCGCGGAACCCCCCGATCGAGCAACGACACCACCGCGTCAAAAGCCGAAAGACCCTCTTCCCCGGCGCCCTCGAAGGCGGTTACATCCACGCAGGCATCGAAGGTCAGCGCATAGTTGACAGCCTCCTCCAGCAAGGCACGATGGCGATTCACATGGGTAGGAATCACCTGATCGGCGGGGATCTCGGTCTCCGACAGCAGCCGGCGTAGCGGTTCTAGCCCACGCTGGCCGTCGCCGACATGGAAGTGGCAAATGCCGCGCTTGCCCGCCAGCATGGCGCCAACGCGCACATCACTAACCAGACGCGCGATCTCATCCTGACGCGGCTGGCTCGAGCGATGATCCGAGATCGCCAGCTCACCCAGGCCGATGACTTCGGGAATCCAGGCCAGGTCGCGCTGTAGATCGCCGGTGAGGGTCGGCGGCGGCACACGGTAGGCACCGGTGTACATATAGGCCGAGACGCCTTCTGCGCGTAATCCGCGGACCTTGGCCAGCAGATCCGCCGGCGAGCGGCTGATGCCGTCGGTGCCGAGGACCCCCACGACCGTTCCGATCCCCATGGCGACGATCTCGCGGGCTGTGATCTCGGGGCAGCGAGTGCCGCAACCGCCCTCGCCACCGCCCCCGGTGACATGCACGTGCTGATCGATGAAGGCCGGCACGGCAATGAGCTCGCGAGCCTCGACCAGGTTCACCGGCCACCCTTCTGGCACCTCGTGATCGCGTCCCAGGGCGGCGATTCGTCCATCCGCGATCAGGATATCGGTCTGCTCGAGGGGCTCTGGCGCGTAAATACGACCGACGCGCAACAGGGTCATCAGCGGAGCGTCGTCAGCATGTCGGATCATCACGAAGGGTCACCTGTGACGGTGGATGAAGAAAATAAGGATGTTCAACTGCCGCTGCTCGCCAGGCTCGTCGAGAAACGGCGTCCCTTGAGGCGTTCGATGGCGCCATCGATATCGTCGATCAGCAATACCAGCAAGTCACCTTCATCGGCCTCGTCCAAGGCCCTCCCGACGGCCTGATCCTCCTGCATGACGACCGCGACCTGGCAGTCACCTGGCACCGACTCGGCGCCATCGCGCAGCAGCGCGACGGCCTCTCCGACGGCACGCCCACGCGGGTCGGTCTCGTAGATGAACACCCTGTCGTGCATTCTGGCGAGCTGAGCGCCAAGGGCGAAGAGATCCTCATCGCGGCGGTTGCCTGGGGCGCTGGCCACGCCGATGCGGCGCTTCGCCGGAATGCGGCTCACGAGCTCGCCGAGCGCCTCGAGAGCCGGCACGTTGTGCCCATAATCGATCAGCACCTGCATGCCATCCACTTCGATGAGATTGGTACGCCCAGGATTCTGTCCCGTCGTCGGGTGAAACGTCTGCAGGCCCATCTGAATGTCGGCGATGGAAAGTCCGAGGGCATAGGCAGCAGCGCTGGCGGCCAGCGCATTGGCGACATTGAAGCGGGCATACCCCTCGAAGGTGATCGGCACATCCACGATCGGGATGACCTCGGCCTCGACCTGACCCTGGCGCATCACGAGTCGCTCGTGATGGACGGTGAAGACGACACCATGCGCCGCGACATGCTCACGAACGGCAGGCGAGTCGGGATCGAGGGTGAAGAAGATGACGTCGCCTCGGGCCCATCGACGCCCCTCGAGCACCCGCGGGTCGTCGGCATTGAGGACGGCCGTCCCTCCCGGGCGCACGGCATCGATCACCACCGTCTTGCAGCGGGCCAACTCATCGAGGGTGTGAATATCGTGCTCGCCCAGGTGATCGCTGGCGATGTTGAGCAGCACACCGACATCGCATTCGTCGAAACCGAGTCCACGCCGCATGATGCCGCCCCGCGCCACCTCGAGGACGGCGTACTCGACCGTGGGCTCGCGCAGGACGATCGCCGCCGCCTGGGGCCCGCTGTAGTCGCCGCGCAGGATGACGTGGTTGTCGATCTCGATCGCGCCGGTACAGGCCATGCCGACATTGCGCCCCGCCTGGCGCACCAGATGCGAGAGCAGGCGCACCGTGGTCGTCTTGCCGTTGGTGCCGGTGACCGCGACGATGGGAATGCGTCCGGTGTCGTCGCTGTCCGGAAACAACATGTCGATCACATGGTGGCCGACCTCGCGCCCCTTGCCGTGGGTGGGTGACAGGTGCATGCGAAAGCCGGGCCCGGCGTTGACCTCGACCACTGCGGCGGACTGCTCCTCCAGCGGCCGGGTCAGGGTCTCGGCCAACAGATCGATGCCGATGATGTCGAGTCCGATCAGGCGCGAGATGCGCTCCGCCACATAGCGCACCTCCGGATGGACGTCGTCGGTCACGTCCGTGGCGGTGCCCCCGGTGCTGAGGTTCGCGGTGGGCTTCAGATAGACGATTTGGTCCTTGGGGATGACGCTTTGCAAGGTCAGGTCCCGTTGGCCGAGCAGCCGCTCGGTCTGCTCGTCGAGTTCGATCTGCGTCAATAGGTTCTCGTGCCCAACGCCACGGCGTGGGTCTTGGTTTTCCCTGTCCACCAGCATTTGCAGCGTGGCGCTGCCATCACCGATCACATGCGCCGGACGCCGCCGCGCCGCGGCCACCAGCTTGCCATCGATCACCAGCAGGCGATGATCCTCACCCTTGATGAATTGCTCGACGATCACCGATGGATTGCGCCGAGACGCGATGCTAAAGGCCTCCTGCAATTCGGCGTCGTTCTGGATGTCCGTGCTCACCCCACGACCGTGGTTACCGATCAACGGTTTCACCGCGACGGGATAGCCGATGAGCCGTGCGGCGTCGCGCGCTTCATCGAGGGAGCCGCACACCTTGCCGTAGGGGACCGGGATCCCGGCATCGCCAAGCACCTGCTTGGTCCAGTCCTTGTCGCCGGCGATGCTATGGCCAATTAGATCCGTGCGGCCGGTCACCGTCGCCTGGATGCGCTGCTGACGATGGCCATGGCCCAGTTGAATGTAGCTGCTGTCCTCACTCAAGCGGGTATAGGGTATGTCACGCCGCTCGGCGGCAGCGACGATCGAGGCCGTGGACGGCCCCAGCATATGGGCATCGCGCACCGCCTTCAGTCGAGCGATGATCGCCGGCATATCGATGTCGCCACCATCGAATAGTCGCTCGACCAACGCCACGGCTTCGACGCCCGCCGCCAGCCCACAAGCCTCGTCCCGGTAGCGATAGACGACGTTATAAATCCCGGTTTCGTAGGAATCCACCGTCTTGCCGTATCCCACCGAGAAGCCGATCAGGTTCTGCAGCTCGATCGCCACGTGCTCGACGATATGTCCGGCCCAAGTGCCCCGCGCCACGCGTTCCAGGAAGCCACCGGGCCGGCCGATCGAGCAGCGATGCTCCTGTAGTGTAGGCAAGAGCCCGCTGATGCGCTCGACGATGCCGGGAACGGTATCGCTCGGGCGCGCCTCGAGTTCGCCGATGTCCAGGCGCATGAAGATGGTCAGGTAGCGGCTATAGTAATTCGGACCGCGCAGGGCCCGATGTTCGAGGATGTTCATCGCGACTCCTCGAGCAGGGCGTCGAGGGCGTCGGCGACGAGATAGCGCCGTGCCTCGATATCGAAGCCGTGACCGCTGACCATCGCATGGAGGATCATGTTCTCGATGGCTATCGGCTCTCCCATCGATAGATCGGCGATGTTGGAGCTCGCTAGGTCCCGACTGTCGATGATGATGACATGGCCCGGACCGATGGCCTCGAGGACTCGGTTCGGATGCACGATCACGCCGGCATCCTCGCCCAGCCCAACCCCGAGGTGCTCCGGATTGGTCGCCCCGATTTGCATCAGGCGCGAGAAGCGTCCTCGCTCGAGAAAGTGGCTATCGATGACAAGGCCGTCGACGAAGCCGAGACCGAAGGTCATGTTGACGGCGCCCTTGCGCAGGGCATCTGCGGCGGCGCCGTCGTAGATCATCGTGCCCGGCATGGCCGCCGCCCCCGCGCTGGTGCCGGCCACCACGGCGCCGGCCATCAGGCGTTCGCGGATGGCGTTCAGCACCGCCGAACCGCCGATCACATTGGTCAGGCGAAGCTGATCACCGCCGGTGAAGAAGATCACGCCACTCTGATTGATGAGACGAAGGGTGGCGTCGTCGGCTGCTTGCTGACGATCCTGTATGTCCAGGGTATGAACGCGGCTCGCGCCCAGGCGCTCGAAGGCCGCTTGATAGTCGGGAAGCACCTCATCGGGAATGCTGCTGGCAGTGGCGATCACGGCGACTTCGGCATTGGCCTCGGGCGCCAGGTCGAAGACCCTTTTCAGGATCTCGAGATCGGAGGTCTTGTCCTCGGCACCGCCGATGGCCACGATGCGGCCAGGTGAAACGGGAGGTTGAGACGTCATATCCTCTTCGTCGCCCAGCGACGCTTTTTAAGGAAGCCACGGCTTCAAGTGCCTGCACGCGAAGATCGCCGAATGGCTAGGACGAAGCCTAACGCTTTGACTCCATGGCTTCCCTTATACCACCCCTCTACCAGTGCAACCAGGGCCGCGGCATCGCCACGCCGGCCTCACCCCCAAAATGGCAGCGGTAAGAAAACATTAAGATCGCGGGTCGATACTGACTGCCTGAAAACCTTGGGCCACAGAGAGTCTGCGCTGCATGAATAGAACGACACTTTTGCTCCTCGAGGCAGCGATCGTCGCCGTGACGTACCGTTCCCATGGAAGCCCGGTGCCCATGTCCGTGCTGGCCATATCGAGCATCGTATTGCTGTCGTTGCTCTGACTTGGGCAACGGACACCGACCGCTGCTGCAAGGGACGTCGAGGTCCAATGGCGTGGCTCGATAACAATCACCCGATGAAGCTGTCAGCACTTGTTCTCAATACGCTCACGTTGGCGGTCATCTACCTGCTGATCGGCCTGGTGGCCTTGGCACGTCCGTACATTCCCATCGACGAGACCCGCTATATCAGCGTCGCCTGGGAGATGTGGCAGCACCACCAGTTTCTCGTGCCACACATGAACGGCACCCCCTATTCGGACAAGCCACCGCTGCTGTTCTGGCTGATCCACCTCGGCTGGCAGCTCTTCGGCGTCAATGACACCTGGCCCAAGCTGATCTCGCCGCTGGCTGCCCTCGTGGCTCAGCTGCACCTTCTTCGTATCGCGCGGCGCCTGGGTGACGCCGACTACGCCTGGAAGGCAACGCTCATCCTGGCTGCCACACTACTGTGGCTCACCTACAGCGGCGTGATGATGTTCGATGTGCTGCTCACCGCCTGCGTGCTCGGGACGATCTTGCCGCTGGTCTCGTTCGACTCCCTTCCTGCACGAAATCAGTGGCTCGAGGCCGGGGTATGGCTGGGCCTGGGGCTGGGTTGGGGGCTGGGTTGGGGGCTGTTAGCCGTAGCGGGGTTACTGCTCAGCATCACGGGCAAACCCTTGCTGCGCGAGGGTATCGATCCTATTGGTGCGCTGCTGCTGCTCGCCTTGGCCATCGGAAGCGTTTATCGACACCCCCGATCAACGACGGGAACGCTGCGTAGCATGGTGTTGCTCAACATCTTGGCCTGGGTCCTGGCCGCTTATGTGATGCTCGGCCCCTTGTGGAGCGCCTATGACATCGGCGCGCCATCGCGGGTCATCACCGATTGGCAGGCCGACGGCAAGGCCGTAAGCATCGCAGATTTCGACTATCAGGCCACTTTTGGCTTTGCCGGGCGCCTGGCGAAGCCCTTGCAGGAGATCGACGAAGAAGATATCCAAGCGTGGAGTCAGCGGCATCCCGACGGCCTTATTGTCACCACAGTGAAAGATGCCTCGACCATCCCTGCCGATGCCCAAGCGTTTCGCTACCGGGGGCGCTGGCTGGTGCTGCGCGAGGCGCGCCATTTCCTGACCGCGTCGCAAGCCATACCACCTTAGCCCGCGAAGCGAATGGCTCCCATCAGCCCCAGGCCGGCCTCCGCCCCCAGGCTCGCCACGACGAGCAGGACACCGCTTGCCAGCAGGGCCAGCCAGGACCAGGCGCCGAGTACATGCACCTCGCCTTCGAGTGGCTTGAACATGGTCGCCATGATCACTCGCAGGTAGTAGAACAGCGACAGCACGGTATTGACGGCGGCGATCACCGCCAGCCAGGCATAGCCGCCGGCGATGGTCACCTCGAACAACAGGAACTTGCCGAAGAAGCCCACCAGCGGCGGGATACCGACCAGCGAGAGCAGCGCAAGGATCAGTATCGCTGTCGCGATGGGCTGGGTACGCCCCAGGCCATGGTAATCCGCAAGCGCCGTGCGCCCACGCAGGTGGGTCACCACGGCGAAGGCGGCGAGATTGGCGACAAGATAGGCCGCCAGGAAGGCCAGCAGCGCCGGCAATGCTCGCGGCGCACTGTCCAGCACCACCACCGCCATCAGCGCATAGCCCGATTGGGAGACCGAGGACCAGCCGAGCAGGCGCCGCACATCGGTCTGCCGCAAAGCCGCCAGGTTGCCCAGGGTCATGGTCACCACGGCGATCAAGGCGACGATGATCGGCCAGAGCTGCGACTCGGGCAGCAGCGAGACGAACCGCGCCAGGGCCACCGCGGCGCCGATCTTGGGCGCCACGGTGAGCAGGGCGGCGACCGGCGCCGGGGCGCCCTGGGCGACATCCGGCATCCAGGCATGGCCGGGAAACGCCGCCAGCTTGAAGGTCAGCCCCAGCACGATACAGGCCACCGCCACGCTCAGCGCCAGCGGCGCCGCATCCGGCGAGGCGCTCAACACGGCGGCCGTGCGTGCGTAATCAGTATCGCCGACCAGGCCGAACAGAAGCACCACGCCGACCACCAGCAGCGAGTTGGTCAGCGCACCGATCAGGAAGTACTTCATGCCCGCCTCCAGGGCCGGCGTGAAGCGACGATGGTAGGCGACCAGAGGGTAGCTGGCCGTGGAAGAGAGCAGGATGCCCACCACCAGTTCCATGCTGTCGTTGGCCGAGGCCATCATGATCACGCCGAGCAACGTGAACAGGCACAGGGCATAGTACTCGCCGTGGCGCCGATCGCTGCGCATCCAGTCCGGCGACAGTGCCACGGCGATTGCTCCGCTCAACAGCACCAGCAGCTTGGTAGCGACGGCTGGCGTATCCAGTGCCCAGACACCGGAAAAGGTCACTGCCGGGGGCTGTCGCCATTGCAGCAGGCCGAACCCCGCCGCGAGCGCCAGGGCGACCAGCGCCAGACCGGCGGCCCAGGCCTGGCGCTGGTGCGGCGCGAAGGAGGCGAACAGCACGATAAGCACCGCGCCGACCAGCAGGATGGTCTCGGGGAGCAGGTCACCGATGGGCATCAGCGCACTCCCACCAGCAATGCGGAAGACGCCTCGATCAGGGTCAGCAGGAACTGCGGCGCGACACCGATGACCAGGATGCCCAGGGAAAGAACGCCCAGCACGCCCCACTCGGCCCGTTTCAGCTCGCTAAACCCTCCCAGATGCGAGGGCAGCCGACCGAAGAACAGCCGCCGCAGCATGTCCAGGAACAGCGCCGCGGTGATCAGGATACCCAGCACCCCAAGCACCGCCAGCCAAGGATAGACGGCGAAGGTACCGGCGAACACCTGGAACTCGGCGACGAAACCGGCCAGCCCCGGCATGCCGAGACTCGCGAAGGCGGCCAGCACCGTGAAGCCGGTCAGCAAGGGCGCGCGATGGGCCAGGCCGCCGTAGTGATCCAGTTCGTAGTCGCCGGTACGCTGCCAGAAGGAGCCGCAGATCAGGAACAGCGCCCCGGTGATCAAGCCGTGGGCGACCATCTCCACCGTCGCCCCGGTTAGCGCCAGTTGCCGCGCGGCCTGGTTATCGGCAAAGAATGCCGCCGCCACGGCGATACCCAGTACCGTATACCCCATGTGGTTGATCGAGGTGTAGGCGATGCGCCGCTTGAGGTTGCTCTGCCCCAGGGCCACCAGGGCGCCGTAGAGGATGGCCACCAGCGCGACGATGGCGATGGTCAGCGAATACTCGGCGAAGGTTTCCTGCATCATCGCAAAAGGCAGGCGGATCATGCCGTAGGTGCCCATCTTGAGCAGCACCCCGGCGAGGATCGCCGAGGCCGGGCCCGGGGCATCGACGTGGGCCTGGGGCAGCCAGGTATGCAGCGGCACCAGCGGCGTCTTGATGGCAAAGCCCAGCATCAGCGCCAGGAACACCAGCCCGGCGTAGAGTCCGGTCCCGGCCAGGGGTTGGCGTTCGATCAGCACGCGCATATCGAAGCTGTGCGGCTCGATCGACAGATACAGGCCGATGATCGCCAGCAGCAACAGCAGGGAGCCGGCAAAGGTATAGAGGAAGAACTTGAGCGCCGAGACCTGGGGCGTGCCGTGCCCCCAGCGGCCGATGAGGAAGAACATGCCCACCAGGGTCAGGTCGAAGAACACGTAGAACAGCAGCAGGTCCAGGGTCAGGAAGACGCCCAGGGAGACCGCCTGCAGGAACAGCAGCCAGGCATAATACTGGCGAGGCTGGCCCAGGGTATCCACGGGATAGACGATGGCCGCGACGAACAGCAGCGCGCTCATGGTCGCCACCGCCAGGGCGATGCCATCCACCCCCACCCGGTAGGCGACCCCGATGCTCGGCACCCATTGCAACTCGTCGACATGCTGGAAGAGCGGCCCTGCCGGATCGAAGCCGACCCAGGCGACGACCAGCGCCAGCAGCGACAGCGCGGCCATCACCGCCGCCCATAGCCGTGCCCGCGCCTCGCTCCAGCGGGGGAAAGCGGCAAGCGCGACAGCGCCCAGCAGGGGGACGATCCAGGCGACGGTGAGAATCACAGCAAGGCTCCTATCAACAGGATGGCGAAAATGACGACGAGGCCCAGGCTAATGCCGGCGTAGTAATGATGGGTCTGGCCGCTCTGGGCCTGGCGCGCCCAGCGGCCGCCCCATTCGCTCAGGCGGGTCGCCATGCCGGGCACGCCCTCGGCGAAGGCCTCTCCTTCCCGAGCATGGCGCCGTGCCAGCCACTGGCCGAAGCGTGCCGTGCCGCGTAGCCCGGCATCCACGACCCGGTCATCGAAACGGGCAAGTGCGCGGCCCAGCAGCAGGGCACCCATCGCGACGCCTTGAATCACTGCCGGCAGGCCGAACCAGGTGGATGCCCAGGATTCCCAGGCACTCAACCGGCGTCGGCGGCGCGTCAGGATGAATCCCACGGCGATGCCCAGCACCACCAGCGCTAGCGAGAGGATCAGCTCCCAGGGCTTTCCTTCTGGCAGTTGCCGGGGCAAGGCCTCGGCCAGCCACGTCTGTGCCCCGGGCCACCAGGCCAGCGACAGCAGTAGCGTCACCCCGGCCAGAAACACCAGCGCCCCGCTTTCAGCCCGGGACGGACGAGGGCCCTGCGGCAGCATCGTGGGGTCACGGCGCAACGGGCGACCGTAGGCCAGCAACTGAAAGCGCGTGGCATACAGCGCGCTCAAGCCTCCGGCGAGCACCACCAGTACCGCCAGCCAGGCCGCCTGATGGCCCGCTGCTGCCGCGATCTGCTCCTTGCTCCAGGCTGCCCCCAAGGGAATCACGCCCGCCAGGGCCAGGCTCGGCACGGCGGTGGCCAGCGCGATGCCCGGCAAGCGACTTCCCTGGCGCATGTCGCGCAGGTCGTAACTGCCGGTCTGGCGCTCGGCAAGCCCCGCCGCCAGGAACAAGCCGGCCTTCAAGAAGGCATGGGCGACAAAGTGCAACAGGGCCACGCCGGGAAAACCTGCTCCCACCGCAACCCACATCAAGCCGTACTGGGCCGAGGTGGAGGCCGCCAGCAGCTTCTTGGCATGATCCTGGAATGCCCCGACCACGCCACCGGCCAGCGCGGTGGCAAGCCCCAGGCCGATGACCAGCGGCGCGAACCAGTCGACGGCGGATAGGACGGGTTGCAGGCGTGACAGCAGATAGATGCCTGCCGCCACCATGGTCGCAGAATGCAACAGGGCCGAGACGGGCACTGGACCCGCCATGGCGGCGAACAGCCAGGAAGAGAACGGCAGCTGCGCCGACTTGGCCGCCGCCGCCAGCAGGATGCCGGCCACTGCCATACTCAACAAGTCGCCGTCGAGTGCCGCCAGATCGGCATAGCCGAAGCCGCCCGTGCCGGCGAACACCGCCGCCGCGGCGATATACAACCCCAGATCGCCGAAGCGGGTGACCAGGAAGGCCTGAACCGCCTCCTTGGGTACTTCCGCCTGCCCCCACTTATGGGAAATCAGCGCCCAGGAGCAGGCGCCGACCAGTTCCCAGGCGATCAGCAGCGTCAAGAAATCACCCGCCAACACCAGCAGCTGCATGGCGCCGACGAAGCCCAGCAGCAACCCGATCAAACGCGCGCCCTGGCGGCTGCCACGACGATAGCCGGTGCGCAGGGCCACCTCGTGATACCCGGCGTAGACGACGATGGGCAGTGCAATCAGCGGTATCGTAAGGGCAAAGACGCTACCGGCGGTGGAGAGCTCGAGGGTCAATACCAGGGTCTCGCTCCAGGCATGGCCGCCCTGCCAGTCATTCGTCACCGCCAGCCCGGCCAGCCCCAGCGTGACCAGCAGGACAAGTGCCGCCGCAAGCGCCAGTCCACCACGGCTCAGGTGTCGGCCACCCAGATAGAGCAGGGTCGCGCCCAGTAACGGAAACAGCGCAAGCGTCCACAGCATCAGTGCTTCAACCCCGTGATGCCTTCGGTCACATCGGCCTGCTTGGTGCGGAACACCGCCACCACCAGGGCAAAGCCCATGGCCATCTCGATGGCCATCACCGCCATGACCACGATCGTCAGCAACTGGCCCTCCGGTGCGCCGGCGCCGCTCAGGGCCCAGAAGGCCACGGCGGCCAGCATGACACCGTTCAAGATCAGCTCGAGGCCCATCATCAGCATCACGAAGGACTGCTGGGAGAGCGCGCCGTAGAAGCCGATGCCGATCAGTGCGGCGGCGAGCAATAAGAGAGTCGCCAGTGTCATTTTTACCTCCTTGTGCTGCAGGCTATTGCAGTTAGTCGCGGCGAGGAGCGCCGGGGACAGGTCGAAGAGGGGGTCCTGCGCCAGGTAGGGCGCAGGTAGCGTCCAGGGATGGATTCATAGCGCCCCCTCGTAGACCTGTTGCCGGATCAGCTCCGAGTGTTCAAACCGACTTCAATAGCCCTGCTCCGTGTCCAACTCCCCTCAATGGCAATGATGATGACCACCCTCATCCCCTTCCTCGGGCATGCCCGCCGGGTCGCCGCCCGGTTCGAGCCCCGGCGGCATCGAGCCCTCCTCGGCGGCGCCATAGCGCCCCCGATGACTCGACAGCACCACCACGCCGATCATGGTGGTCAGCAGCACGATGCCCGCGGACTCGAAGATCAGCATCGAGTCGCCGAGCAGCTCGTTGCCCAGGGACGCCACCGGGTCGAGATCCGCCGGCAGGGGGTTGTCGGGAAACTCCGACAGCAGCGCCACACCCCCCAGGACGACGAAGATCGCCACCCCGGCGGCGATGGAAAACTTGTGCTGGTGAACCATCATCATCGGATTCAGCCCCGCCGGGTTCATCATGAACATGACCATGAAGATCGCCATGACCATCATCTCCACGGCCATCATGAAGAACATCGCCACCCCCAGGTATTCCGCCGTCAGCAGGATCATGATCACGCCCACGGCGATGAACGACACCAGCAGGAAGAAGGAGGCGCGCACCATGGAATCGGTGCAGAACACCCGCCAGCCCGAGACCACCGCCAGGGTGGCCAGCAGCAGAAAGAAGATATCGACGATAAGCGGATAATCCATTAAAGAAGAGCCTCCACGCCCGCCCAGATCAGATCGACGAAGGACAATGGCAACAGCACCACCCACATCAGGGTGACGCAGCGCTCCGGCTGCACGCGAGGCAGTAGCCGGCCGAGCAGCAACAGCACGGCGAGCACCCCGAGCATCTTGAGCATTACCCACAGCGGTCCCGGCAGCCAGGGGCCCAGCCAGCCCCCGAGAAAGGCGCTGGCCGCCACGCCGCTGAAGGCCACCAGCATCGCCGCCCGGGCCAATTCCCAGACCAGCCGCGACGGGCCGGATACCGTCGATGCCGTGCCCCCGGCCAGATCCCGGGAGTCCGCCAGGTTGAACGGCCCCCAGAAGGTCATGCCCAGCCCGACGATCAGGAACAGCGGCAGCCCCAACGGCTGGCGAATCACGTTCCAGAGCCCCTCCTGGGAAGCGACCACCTGGCTGAATTGCAGCGACTCCGCCGGCAGCGCCACGCCGATCAGCACGAACATGCTGATCAGGATGTAGGAGAGCCCCAGGGCCACGTAACGGTAGGCACCTATCAGCGCCAGCAAGGTATTGGCGGACCAGCCGTGCAGGAAGATCACCACCGTGGCCAGGGCCTCCACGCTGCCCCACAGCACCACACTGGTGACCAGATCGGTGGGGATCAGCGTCGGCGAGAAGGGCACCACCGCCAGCCCGGTCGCGGCCAGGGCCAGATAGAGTGCCGGGGCCAGACGCCAGGCACGCCAGTCCGGCGCTTCGGTGGCATTGGCCTGCTGGGTGAGCAGCCAGGCGCCCTGGGTCAGCGGCGCCAACCAGGCCCCCCCGCGTTGAGGCGTTCCGAGGGCGGCGGCGATCATCCCATCGATGACCGCCACCAGATAGGCGCCGACCACGAGAACGATCGTCACAAGAATCACCGGCAGGATCAGCTCATTGACTATCATGCCCGGCGCTCCTCGGCAGCGTCGGCCCCATCCCCAGGCGCTTCCCCAAGCTCTTGCGTCACGTCCTGGGGCCATTCCGAGACCGCCGCCAGATCCAGGCTCGCGAGGGTGGTCATCGCCTCGTCCCATTCCAAGCCGGGCAGCAGATCATCAATCACGCCGCTGGCATCCCCGGGCCGCTGTTCTCCCCAGGGGCCGCGCGGCGTCTCGATGGCTTCAGTCGTCTCACTGTACAGCCCCTCCCGTTCGGCCTGGCGCGCCAACTGCAAGGACTGCTCGATTTCCGCCAGGGTCTGGCACCAGCGGGCATTGGTATCGCCGTCGCTCTGTACGACCGGCGTGAACTTCAATCGACCATAGGCGGCGTCCTGACTGCGCAGATCCTCCTCGAGCCCCGCGGCCCTGGCCGCAACGCCGCCTACCCGACGGGCCAACGTTTCGTCGAGCCAGCCGCGCCCGGTGGTCGTCAGGCGGAAGAAGCCGCAGCGCGTCAGGCGTCGGCGCAGCCCCTCCAACCGGCTGTCGGGGCTCAATCCTTGGGCCAGGCGCAAGCTTTCCAGTGCCAGGCGTTCGAGGCCGGCCAGGCGCAGGGCAAATGCCAGTCGCTGAAGGTGGTAACGCGCCCGGGCGAGCTCGAGTTCCGCGATGGGCACCGGGTGCTCTCGGGCCTCAAGAAACACACTCTCGAGTGCGATGGGGTATGGAGCGTGCTGGGTGATCCAGCTCTGCACGAGATCCCCTTGCAGGGTCACCTTCGCGCCCAACCCGGGGGGCAGCATGGGCAGGAAGGGGCCCAGGGTGACGGTGAGCGAATCCAGGGTCAGGCCATCGCGGATGTCATCGTGCATGTTCATGGCCATGGGCCGGCCGTAGGGCACGCCGCCCATCATGCCTTCGCCGCCATGACCGTCGTCCCCCAGCCCTTCCCAGGGGTTGGGGGGCTCATCCGGCAACAGGCGCGGCGAGCTGCCGCGCTTCCCACGCATCAGCTCCTGGTGGGCGGTCATCAGCGTCCCGGGCAGGGCGTCGGGGTCATCGACGCGGGTGGCACTGGCGAGTTCGGCCAGGGGCTCGCTGCGGTACCACAGGGTGGCAAAGGGATTGGGCAGTTGATCGTGCACCCGGCGCAGGGCGTCGTGCTGATCCGGCGGCACGCCTCCCGCCACCAGCAGGATGCTGGCATGGCGCGGGGAATCCACCAGCTCGACGCCCGGCGTCAGCGTCAGGCGATGCAGGGCCGCTTCGCCCTGGATTCCGCGAACCGGAAACACCGGCACGCTGGATTGCGCCGCCAGGCGAGAAAGCCAGCTCACTGCCACTTGAACACCCCCTCGCGCCAACCGTAGACGATGCCCACGGACAAGATGGCCAGGAACATGCCCATCTCCATCACCGCCTTCATGCCCTGCTCGACAAACACCACCGCCCACGGGTACATGAACATCATCTCCATCTCGAAGGCGATGAGCAGCAGCGTCATGGGGTAGTAGCGGACGTGGAAGCGGCTCCAGGCGTGGGTCTCGGGCAGACCGCCCCCCAGAAAGGGCGCCCGCTGGGGATAGGTCGGCATCGGCTGACGGCGCAGGGGCAGCCATTGGATCAGCAGCCCCAGGCCGGCAGCGATCAGCAGAATGAAGAAGAGTGTGAGCAGCTCCATGCGAATCCCTCGCGTTGCTGGCCCGACGACAGCAGCCAGCTCGTCCCTGTCTTCCTGGCACGATAGAAAGCCGTTATATGGCAGACGCCTATAAAGCTAGATCAATAAGCACCTCGCGTAAAACGCTAGCCTTCTTTCCTGAATAGAAGCTGAACAGCTTCCTCTTCAGAGATCCTCCATCCTCCCGGCGTCGCGAGCCATGCGCATGGCCTCATGCTCCTCCAGCTCGATGAGGTTTGCCAGCAGCTCCCGAGTGGAGTTCACCTCGGCACGCGAGTGCAGATAGCGATAGAGGTCGGTGACCTTCTCGTGCAAGGCCAGCACGGCGGACATGATGTCGCGCGTGTCCATGTTGCGGAAATCCTCGTTGCACTGCTCGTGAGGCTTGACCGGGTAGCGCTCGAAGTATTCGTAGCACCAGGTGTGCAGCGCCGAGGGAGAGGCGTCCTGTTTCGTCAGCTCGAGGACACGACTCAGCTCCCGTTCATGCTCGGCCAGGTAATCCAGCAGCATCCTGACCCTCTCCTGGTCGGCCCCTTTCGAACAGTGGGCCATGCAGTCGGCCAGATTGCCGTGCACGGCACGCGTCCAGTCCAGCACGTCACCTATGGTCTCAACTTGCATCTTCGCCTCCCGACGCTACTTGTCTTGAAATCAAATCGATGCCCACTCGCTACGACTCTACGCTTGATGATACCTCGCCCTCACCGCAGAGCCGCCTTGCGCCACAGGAAATAGGAGGCCGGCAGGACCAGCAGCGTCAGCAGCACCGCGCTTATCATTCCTCCTACCATGGGGGCGGCGATCCGGCTCATCACCTCGGAGCCGGTCCCCGAGCCATACATGATGGGCAACAAGCCCACGATGATGGCGGCGGCGGTCATCATCACCGGTCGCACGCGCAACCCGGCGCCATGCAGCACCGCATGGCGCAAGGTCTCCGTTCGCGGCTCGACCTCGTGACTCCGGCAACGCTCCAGCATCTCGCGGTAAGCCTGGTTCAGGTAGACCAGCATGATGACGCCGATCTCGACGGCGACCCCGGCCAGGGCGATGAACCCCACACCGACGGCTACCGAGAAATTGTAGCCCAGCAGATACATCAGCAGGATGCTCCCCACCATTGCCAGCGGCAAGGTGCCCATGATGATGGCCACCTCGGCCAGACTGCGGAAGTTCATGTACAGCAATATGATGATAATTGCTAAGGTCAGAGGCACCACATAGGTCAGCTTGGCCTTGGCGCGCTGCATGTACTCGTACTGACCGGACCAGGTGACGGAATAACCGGCGGGCAGGTCGAGTTCCTCACGCACCACCGCCTGAGCCTGCCGAACATAACTGCCGATGTCCACGTCGGCGATATCGACGAAGGTCCAGCCGTTGAGGCGAGCGTTCTCGCTCTTGATGCCGGGCGGCCCATCCTCTACCACGACCTCCGCCACATCACCCAGGGAAATACGCTGGCCGTCCGGCGTGACGATCGGCAGCAGGGAGAGCTGTTCGGGGGAGCTGCGATAATCCTGGGGATAACGCAGGTTGACCGGGTAACGCTCCAGCCCCTCGACCGTTTGCGTGACGTTCATGCCGCCGATCGCCGTCGAAACAACCTGCTGCACATCGGCGATATTCAGCCCGTACCGAGCGGCCTTCTCGCGATCGATGTCCGCCTTGATGTAACGGCCGCCGGCGACCCGTTCCGAGTACACCGAGGCGGTGCCCGGCACGTCGGCGAGGATCGTCTCGAGCTGCTGGCCGATGCCCTGGATGGTCTTCAGGTCGGGCCCGGCGACCTTGATGCCCACCGGGGTCTTGATACCAGTGGCCAGCATGTCGATACGGGTCTTGATCGGCATCACCCAGGCGTTGGTGACCCCCGGGAACTTGACCAGACTATCCAGTTCCTGCTTTAGCTTCTCGGTGGTCATGCCCTCGCGCCACTCATCCCGTGGCTTTAGCTGGATGAACGTCTCGATCATGGTGAGCGGCGCCGGGTCCGTGGCGGTTTCGGCACGCCCGATCTTGCCGAACACCGTCTTCACCTCCGGGACGGTATAGATAAGCTTGTCCGTCTGCTGCAGCAGCTCGCGGGCCTTGCCGATGGAGATGCCCGGGTAGGTGGTGGGCATGTACATCAGGTCGCCCTCATCCAGATTTGGAATGAATTCGCTGCCGATCTGCGTCGCCGGCCAGAGCCCGACCACCGTGACAAGCCCCGCCGCCGCCAGGGTCGACTTCGGGAACCGCAGGACCCCGCGCAATACCGGCATGTACAGGGCGATGAGCAACCGGTTGAGCGGGTTCTTGTGCTCCGGCAACACCTTGCCACGGATGAAGTAGCCCATCAGCACCGGCACCAGGGTCACGGCCAGGGCCGCGGAGGCCGCCATGGCATAGGTCTTGGTGAAGGCCAGCGGCGAGAACATGCGACCTTCCTGGGCCTCCAGGGTGAACACCGGGACGAAGCTGACGGTGATGATCAACAGGCTGAAGAACAGTGCCGGGCCCACTTCGCTGGCGGACTCCGCGACGATCCTCCAGCGGTTTTCCCGGGTCAGCGGCGTTCGCTCCATGTGCTTGTGCATGTTTTCGATCATCACGATGGCACCGTCGATCATGGCGCCGATGGCGATGGCGATACCGCCGAGGGACATGATATTGGCGTTGATGCCTTGCAGGTGCATGACGATGAAGGCGACCAGGATGCCCACGGGCAGGCTGACGATGGCCACCAGGGAAGAGCGGACATGGAAAAGAAACACCACGCACACCAGGGCGACGACGATGAACTCTTCCAACAGCTTGTACCAGAGATTCTCCACCGCGCTATCGATCAGGCCGGAGCGGTCGTAGACAGGTACGATCTCGACCCCCGCGGGCAGCCCCTGCTTGAGTTCCTCGAGCTTGGCCTTGACCCCTTCGATGGTCTTCTGCGCGTTCTCGCCGAAACGCATGACGACGACGCCACCCACGGTTTCACCCTCGCCGTTGAGCTCCGCCAGGCCCCGGCGCATCTGCGGGCCAAGACTGATGTCGGCCACATCCTTCAACAGCAGCGGCGTGCCGTTGGCGTCCATCCCCAAGGGAATACTGGCGAGATCCTCGACGCTCTGGATATAGCCGGTGGCACGAATCATGTACTCGGCCTCGGCCATTTCCACCACCGAGGCGCCGACCTCCTGGTTGCCCCGCTCGATCGCCACCTGGATCTTCGACAGCGGAATGTCGAAGGCCCGCAGCTTTTCCGGGTCCACCTGCACCTGATACTGCTTGACCATGCCGCCGATGGCCGCGACTTCGGACACCCCCGGCACGGTTTGCAGCTCGAACTTGAGGAACCAGTCCTGGAGGCTACGCAACTGGCTGATATCGTGCTCGCCGGTTCTATCCACCAGGGCGTAGAGATAGACCCAGCCCACGCCGGTCGCATCCGGGCCGAGTTGCGGTCGGGCGTTGGAAGGTAGCGTCGGCGCCACCTGGCTCAGGTATTCCAGGACCCGGCTGCGCGCCCAGTAGGGGTCGGTCTCTTCGTCGAAGATCACGTAGACGTAGGAGTCGCCGAAGAACGAATAGCCGCGTACCGTTACCGCCCCCGGCACCGACAACATCGCGGTAGTCAGCGGATAGGTGACCTGATCTTCCACCACCTGGGGCGCCTGGCCGGGGTAGCTCGTCTTGACGATCACCTGGACGTCGGAGAGATCGGGAAGCGCATCGACCGGCGTGTTCTTCAATGAGAACAGCCCACCGCCAATCACGATAAAGGTGGCCAGCAACACGAAGAAGCGGTTGCTGACGGACCAGCGAATAATGGAGGCAATCATTGTTCAACGTTTCCTTATTCGCTGTCGCTTTCCATGGTGTGATTCATGCCTGCGTGAGCGTCCTGGTCCATCTTCTGGTCCTGAGCAGCGTCGTCCTCCATGACATGGTCCATTCCTGCATGCTCGTCCTGCGCCTGGGCAGAGTCGTTCTGAGCGTGATCCATACGCATGAAGTCCGAAGTCTTGCTGGACTCGGAATCGAGCAGGAACTGCGCGGAGGTAACGATACGCTCGCCGACCGCCAACCCGTCGAGAATCTCGACGACATCCTCGCCAATGCGACCGACTTCCACCTCGATTGACTTGAACTTGCCATCCCCAAGGGCCAGGACGACCCGGTTCTGCTCACCGGTACGAATGAGCGCCTCACGGGGAATCTGCTGGGCGGTGTTATCGCTACGGCTATGAATTGTCAGCTGCATGAACATGTTGGGCTTGAGTAGCCTGTCGCTATTGTCGAGCCGCGTTCTCACCTGTGCCGTGCGCGTCTTGCTATTCAGCGTCGGGTAGATGTAATCCACCGTGCCGTTCCAGGTCTTGCCAGGGAGATACTCCGAGGTGAGCGTGACCTCGTCTCCTTCTTCGACTAGGGCCGCCTGACGCTCGAATACCTCGCCCACCACCCAGACTTCTTCCAAGGCACCGATCGACAGCATGGAAGTACCCGGCTTGACGAAGAAGCCCTCGCGAATATTCAGGTTATCGACGACCCCGTCTTGGGGGGCATAGATGGTGATGGACTGGTGGACCCGCTTCGAATTCTTGACTGCCTGAATGGTGGTGGCAGGCACCTGCAATGCTTGCAGCCTTTCTTCCGCGGCCCGTATCAGTCGTGGATTGCCACGATTGACCGCCAGCACGAGCTCTTGCTGCGCATTCACCAGGGTGGGGGAATAGATGTCGTAAAGCGGCTCTCCCTTCTCGACCGGATCGCCTTCCGACGTCACGTACAGCTTTTCGATCCAGCCTTCGACTCGAGGGTGTATATGCACCAGTTGATCCTCGTCATACTGCACATAGCCGATCGTCCTGATCTCGGAGTCGAAGACGCCCTTGTCCACATGAGCCGTGCGAACGCCAAGGTTGTTCTCGATAGCCGGTGAGATGCGCACGACCCCGGCACCATCATCCTGCTCATCGCCTTCTTCTTCATAGACGGGAATCAAGTCCATGCCCATGGGGGACTTCCCGGGCTGGTCTCGCCGGTAATTGGGGTCCATCGGCGCCACCCAGTAAAGGGGCTCCTGGCTATCCTGCTCCTCAGCCATGGGGTCCTTTATCAGCTTCGCATAGGTGCCATAACCTGTGACACCCAGCACGGCACCCACGATCAGCAACAGCATGTAAAGCACGACTCTTTTCATGTCGACCTCTTGAACCAAGAAAACAATAACCGGTTACTCGATACCTTCAAGGTAATAGTTGATCGTCGCGATCAACTTCTGGCGCTCGACCGCGATATTCAGAAATTCGATCTTGGCATCAAGCTCGTCGATATAGGCCCTGACGGCCTCGGCAAAGTCGCCGTCATCGTTGTTATAGGCCTCAAGGGACGCCTCTGCCTGTTCATCTAACTGGGGAAGAAGCTGATTGCTGTAAAGTGACATTCGTTCATTCAAGCGAATGAGCTGCACCTTGCTTTTCTCCAGTTTGGCCAGCATATTTCTCAGCAGCAGCGATTTATCCGTCTTGATGGATTCGGCCTTGGCGACAGCAGCCACTACCTCCTTATCCTGTTTCTTTTCCGTGAAAATGGGCAAATCGAACGCCACGCCGGCAGTAAAGAGTGCCGCCCTGTCGTTACCCATGGGGTCATCGGCGCGATAGCCATACTTTGCCGTGACGCTCCACTCGGGCCAGTATTTCTGATAGGCAAGATCAACCCCGGTCTTGACCGCCTCGATCTTCCTATCCAGGGCTTGTACGGCAGGATGATGCACCAGCGCCTGCCCCGCCTCTTGTCTGGAGAGCCGTGTCGACGCCTGGGTGAATTCCGGCATGGCCAGGGCAAGCTCGGGCAACTCGCCTGCCAGCGGTTGTGCAATAGCCGCGTCACCTATCCACTCGGACAACTGCTGCCTGGAGGCTTCCATTTGCTGATTGAGCGACGTCAGACGGTCATCCAGCCGAGTCAGCTCCAACTGGGCGCGAATCACATCCTGTTGACGCGCCTTGCCCAGGGCGGAGGAGTAGTTGACCTGAGTCACATCCACCAGCTGTTCGAAAAGATCCATGTCCCGTTCGATGAGTGCGATCGTCTGTTGAGACTTGTAGGCCTCGAGCCACAGCTGGCTCACCGTCGCCGCGACCTTTGCCTTGCGATCCTGCCTCAGGAAGGGGTGTTGCTGGCCGAGTTGCTCTTTCTGCTTCTCCATCAGCTCGAGACTGTCCCCGCGAGGAAACATCTGCGTGATACCGACACTGAACTGCGTCATCGGCTCTTGCCCGGTGTCGAAGGTATCCGTGGGAAGATTGGCCGCGGTAAGGGAAATCATCGGATCAGGCAGCGTCCCCGCCGCCGTTGCCTCGGCTTCTAGCGCATCTTGGGTGTATTGGCTACCGCTGAGCCACGGGTCACGGGATTGTGCCATCTGGACCGCCTGGTTCAATTCCAGCCCCGCCTCTTCGCCCCAGGCGGAAGGCATCACCACCGCCCCAATCGACAGCGCCACTATGGATGTTCGCCAACCCTGTCTCATGCGTATTGTTCCTGACCTTACCTGCGTGGGATAAAAACATCGTTCCGCTGACTCATCCTTGAAGCCGACCGCTGACGCCCCCTTGGCCTGAACGCCCGAAAACCGCCAGAGGGGGGCGAAAGAAATCTTTCACCCATTTCAGGCGCCATGGCGAGTATATTGGCCATTGCTGAAACGAAACTGAATGCATGAGAAATATTGCCTCGCAGAAGCTCAAGCGCTGGAGCGCAGGAGGCTTCTCGTCCGACATCCCGGCGCGCGTGCCCAACCTCAAAAAAATGGCCAGCATCCTGAAAAGAGAGAGGCTGGCCAAGGCTTCATAGGGAACTATCGCGGTGCCTCAATGAAGAAGAATCTCCAAATGTCACTTGTCGAGACGATTGCCAACGATGGGCTCGGCATGGAGAGGAGAGTGGGCGGCGCCACCCCGGTCCGAGGGACCATCGAGCTGTTCCTTGTTCAAGTCGACGTATGGCTTGGTGCTGGACATGCCGCCACTCTGGCCTTGCATATTGTGCTCTCTGAACATCTTTAATGCGCTTTGTTTCTTGTCTTCATCCATCTTGCTGTTGCGCCACTCATCCCGATCAAGGGCATCCTGACTGGAGAGACGTTCCATGACCTTGGAGAGCTGATCGGACTGCCCTGGGTTATCTTCATAACCAGCTGACGCGAACGCCAAGGTGGCGACTGAAAGTGAGGTCATCGTGACGATCAAGGCGGCCGATTTCTTGACTGCGTTCATGGTACTTCCTCTGCTTTGTGGGTATGGGTGTTACTATGAACGCATTATCTGAAGCCAAGCTGAATGTTCTTAATTATATGATGTAATTTTTTGTATAATTAAAAAAATAACACTATCTGGGAAACGCCACGACGACAATTAAAGGGCATTAATTCAAGACAAAAATCGAGCCGCCTGCTGTTTTGACTCGATGACGCTTGTCAGCCGATGGTGGCAAGAAAGGGGAACCAGTCGACCAGCACACTGGCCAGTTGGGTCAAGGTGCCACTGACGATGGCCAGCCCCATCAGGATCAGAATGCCGCCGGCGACAGGACGTGCATAGGCGCTCCACTTGCCCAGCCGTCGGCCATGTCGAGCAAAGCGATTGATCAATAATGTGCTGGCAAGGAAGGGAATCGCCATGCCCAGTGAATAGGCGCTGAGATAGACCATGCCTGCCTGGGCATTGGCGGCGCTGGAGGTCGCCATCAGAATAGCGCCGAGAATGGGGCCGATGCAGGGTGTCCAGCCGATGGCAAAGGATACACCAAAGGCCGTGGCGGCCAGTGGCGAGCCCCCCTGAAAGTTGGGGGTAAGCTGCAGGAAGCTACGCTGAAAGAGCGGCATGCGTAGCACGCCGGTCATGAATAGCCCCAGCAGCATGACTACCGAACCAGTGACCCAGTTCAACTCCTGGCGATAGCCGCGTAGCAACTGGCCGATGCTGCTGGCGCCGAGCCCTAGCAGGATGAACACCACACTGAAGCCCAGCACGAAGAACATGCTCAGGATCATGGCTTCGAGGCGTTTGTCCTGCTTGCCGGCGCTGCCGCCGGTGACTACCGACAAGTAGGCCGGCAGCAACGGCAAGGTGCAGGGGGAAAAGAAGGAAAGCAGCCCGCCGGCAAGAGCACCCAGCAGGCCGATGGAAGAAAGTGTATCCACGCCGATCCCGGATCTACAGTGTCACAAAAGGCGAGGCTTCACGATTCTCGAAACTCATCACCTCGTAAGGCGCCTGTTTCGGTCCCGGCATGCCAGGAGTGCCAGACGGCATGCCGGCCAGGGCGATGCCATCGACATCCGGACGCTCATCGAACAGCTTGTCGATCGCCGCGAAGGGGACATGACCCTCGATGACATATTCGCCGAGCATGACCGTGTGGCATGAGCCTTGGCCATGGGGAACCCCCGCGTCCATCTTGACCTGGCTAAGCTCCTGGTCTTCGATGACCTCGACGTCGAGCCCCTTGGCCTTCAGATGTTCGGCATAGCCATCGCAGCACATGCAGGATGGGTTCTTGTACAACGTGGCTGTCTCGGGCATTGCAGCCTGCACGCCGGCAGCACCAAGTAGTAGCAGACTGGAAGTCAATAAAGCCGTCATTCTATTGCTCATGAAAACACCTTCTCGATTAGTTTGCCCCAGCCTAGGAAACCTTCCTGAATTGAAGCTGAAAACATCGAATCGAAGAATTGACCGCTGTCAACTTATTCTTTTTTCTAGAGAGGCCTGTGATTCAGGGCCGGAGCTGGCATGGGCGGGCTTTGGTTTGCAAAGGAGAAATTGTTGCATGCCTTGCCAGAAAATGGCCAACCTCTTCGAGAGATAGGCTGGCCATGGCTTTCCGACGAGAACTATCGTCTGAATTCTATGACGGTGCTCTCTGCCTATCACTTGTCGAGACGATTGCCAACAGCGGGCTGCTCATGAAGAGGGGAATGGGCGGCACCTCCCCGATCCGAGGAACCATTAGCTTGTTCTTTATTTAAATTGATGTATGGTTTTGTCTCGGACATTCCACCACTTTGACCCTGCATGTTATGTTCTCTAAACATCTTGAGGGCATTCTGTTTCTTTTCCTCATCTATCTTTTGATTGCGCCATTCTCCCCGATCAAATTTTTCCTGACTGGGGAGGTTTTGCATGACTTTATTGAGTTGCGCGGACTGCCCCGTGGTATTTTCATAATCAAATGATGCCAACACCATCGACGCGGATGAAAGGCTGGCGACGGTAACGATCAAGACAACTGATTTCTTGACTAGGTTCATGGTACTTCCTCTGCTTTGTGGATATGTGTCTACTATGAACGCATTACCTGAAACTAAACTGAAAAAATCAAACTTTTTTATGGGTTCATATTCAGAATATTTTCAGAAAAGGCTTCCACCAAGAGGACGGTTAAACTAAGAAAAAATAAGAATAAATAATTCATGGAGATTTTTTATTCGATCGATACAACAGGTTATTGGCAACTTATACTCGCACCAAAACCCCATCGAGTGATAGATGACACTGGCCAGTATCAACCCTTCATCCCGACAGGGGTTTTCGTCTTTTCCAGATTATTATTCCACGGCGATCTGGTGGCCTACCCCCGCAAGTGGAACCGTTTCGAGGGTATCCAGGGTG
Source organism: Modicisalibacter ilicicola DSM 19980 (assembly GCF_900128925.1). Classification (GTDB taxonomy): domain Bacteria; phylum Pseudomonadota; class Gammaproteobacteria; order Pseudomonadales; family Halomonadaceae; genus Modicisalibacter; species Modicisalibacter ilicicola. Next base: position 20,815 of record NZ_FQUJ01000018.1, on the reverse strand, counting down.
CGCGGATCCACCACCCAGAGCTGGGGCTTGTCGCGACTTGATATCAATAGCCTTCCATCGGTCGGATTGATGGCAAGATGATAAGGCGCCGGAGCAAGCACCATCTCTCGAACCGTGCCATCGTCAAGGCTCACAGCCACCAGACGATTGTCCCCCTGGCTCGTGGCATAAAGCGTATTGCGATCCTTCGACAGGTCGATACCATGAGGGTCCGCCCCGACCGGGTATTGCGCTGCCACGTCGCCAGATTCCAGATCGAGGGCGACTGCTTGCCCCCCAGCCGCGTCGTTGGCGTATAGACGCCCACGCTCATTGTCCAGCACCATATGCTCGGGGCTCCCCTCCAGGCGCATGTTCTTGCGCACGAACCAGTTCTCGGTATCGACCTCACTGATCGTGCCGTTGCCGGAATTGCTGACATAGAGGGACTGATCCTGAGAACTCTGGACCATGTAATTCGGCGCCGGTCCCGTCGCAAGGTTCGCGATCAACTCTCCGCTTTCCAAAGAAACAATGCTGATACCGCCCCCCATTGGGTGGGTCGATACGGCGTAGCGCCCGTCGGCGGTCACCACCACATGATGAACCGGACCGGGGACCTCAAATTGACGCACTACCTCTTTGCTTTGGGTGTCGATCAGGTACAGCGTGCCCTGAGTGCTCGACGAGGCGGCTGTATCACCGCCACCACCGTGGTGCGCCGCGTGTTCGTCCGCCGAGACACTCGCCGGCTTCACCGGCGTTTCCCCACTCTCGCGGGGAGTGAGGCTACCGGCAACCAGAAACCGGCCATCCGGGGTCAGGTCGGACCCGTGGGAGTTGACGACCCCCTGCGCTTGGCCGCTTACCTGATAGCTGTCGGTATCGATGATGGCTATGCTATCCGCGCTGCCCATAGGAATATAGACACGCGATTCATCGGCCATGGCCGGCATTGCCAGACTTACAACTGTCAGACCGGCCATGGCGCGCAACAGTCGGGTAAGCTCGAATCTCTTCATTCCAATATCACTCCCAAGAGTCGTTACCGGAAACTCGTTTTTGCATTCCAGACGCAACAGCACCTTGCAACTTTGCTGGCGCTCAGCGCGAAAGGTCCTTCCTGCGCTCCTCATATTCCTGCTTGTCTATCTCGCCGCGGGCATAGCGCTCCTGCAGGATTTCCAACGGGGTTGGGCGCCGTGAGGAGCCAGAGTCCGATGTGTCGCTACGACCTAGCGCATCGTTCCGGCTCAGCCATCGCACCAACAGAACCACCAGAGCGATGATGCCTCCCCAGAAGACGATCATCATGAGGCCTCCAAAAAACATGTGCCCCCAGCCCCAGGCGGGATGCCAGAAGGAATCGTCATAGCGTTGTTGGGCCAGCGCCGGAAAAGCCGCAGAAAGGCCGAGCAACACACTGCCAATGGTCAGCCACAAGCGCTTCATGTCGAGTCTCCTTGTTCATCGACCCGGGGCGGGGCATGCCCCCATTGCCCCCGGTACGGCTCTCACTTGCCAAGCCGCTGCCTGAAAACCGCCTGACCTCGACGGCTTCCAAACGCTCTTTCAGTTGGCTGGCATGCCGCCGCCTTGCATATTACGCATCGCCTCGCGTTGCTCGTCGGTGAGCAGGGCGCTCATCCGATTCTGCGCCTCGATGCGGTTCTCGATCATCTTGCGCCGCACCTCGAAGACGCGATCATGAGCCTTCCCGATGGCCTGGGCATCCGGCTGCTCGGCTTGATAAAGCTTCTGCAAGGCGGCGGTTCGTTCCCGCATTTGCTGCATCAGGTCCCATTGCTGCTGGATCTGGTCCTGCTGGATGGCGACGAGTTCCTGGCGCTGGTCATCGCTGAGATCGAGCATGCCCAGGCTCATCATGTTCTGACCCGTGCCGCCCATCATGCCGGGACCCATCTGGCCTTGACCCATGCCACCCATCATGCCGGGACCCATCTGGCCTTGACCCATGCCACCCATCATGCCGGGGCCCATCTGGCCTTGACCCATGCCACCCATCATGCCAGGGCCCATCTGGCCTTGACCCTGGCCACCCATCATGCCAGGGCCCATCTGGCCCTGGCCCATGCCACCCATCATGCCGGGACCCATCTGGCCTTGGCCGCTCATCATGCCAGGGCCCATCTGGCCCTGACCCATGCCACCCATCATGCCGGGGCCCATCTGGCCTTGACCCTGGCCGCCCATCATGCCGGGGCCCATCTGGCCTTGACCCATGCCACCCATCATGCCGGGGCCCATCTGGCCTTGACCCATGCCCCCCATCATGCAGGGCCCTTGCATGCCATGCTTGGAGGCTCCATAGCCTCCTCCATGGGCTAGGACCGTGCCGGCGCCAGCGGTGGTCATGACGGCCAACAAGGCGCTCAAGGCGATCTTCTGCATCGGCTTCCTGATCATGTCACTCTCCTTTTGCAAGGTACGTGTGCAAGGTACGGGCGGGTTCATCCCAGGCCCGTTGCCGCAAGGACATCAGCGTTCGATGTCCAACTTCCCGCGCTCGAACTCTCCGCGATCAATCTCACCGCGGGCATAGCGCTCTTCCAGCCTGGTCAGCTTCGAAGGCACTGCGACACCTTCTCGATCGCCTCGAGCCGCTCTGACCAGGATCACGATGGCCGCGCCGATCAGCCCCCAGAAAAGCGCCATATGCAGTAGCCCAAAGCCGACCATGTCCCAGCCGTAACCATTCATGTGCATGACACTCTCCTCGCGCAGGGCGTACTGGATCGCTTGAAAAAGAGGAATCACTCATGGTTCTAAGCTTAGAACCTATGTGCAACATCAAGGTCAACCACCGCCGTAAGTGAATATTCGAGTGAAGACACCTTGGCTTGCATGACATAATCCCTTATGCAGCGGGTATTTTTAATGTAGGAATCAACCCTGAATCGAACCTGAACGCTGAACGGAAAAACGGTATTGCAGCGCGGCAAAAGGCCGCACGGCATCTGTTGATCAATGCTCTTCGGCAAGCCGGCTCGAGCCAGAACTAGTGACGGCTCCAACTAGTGACAGCTCCAGGGATCCTTGGCGGCATTGTCCTTGATGTTTTGATCGACGAATCGGTAATTCTCTTCCTTGAAGCGATTCCACCAACCGTGGCTGATGTCGATCGAGCACTTGGACAGAATGCTTTCGATATCCTCGATACAGAGTCGTGAAGCGTCATAGGCCAGATGGAGCATTCGTTTACTCTCATCGAAAGACACACTGTCGAGGCCATAGAGCCGATCGATTTCGGCAATCGCGCTTTGCCGATTTTGCCGATCGCTGGGCTCGAGCTTCAGATGCCGTGTCACTCGATTGGCTTCGGATACACCGAGACGATGTTTGTCTGGCATGGTCGTTCTCCTCGCCTTATAGGGTGAAAACGTTTCTTTTAAGCATCATGGGGAGCACCTTTTTGTCTGGCGAGGGCCCCGACCTCCGCCCAGCGCATGATCAGACCCTCACTCGGCGTAGACGCAACGCATTCAAGACCACCGATAGCGAGGACGCACTCATGGCGAAGGCGGCAAAGATCGGCCCGATCAAGATGCCAAGGAACGGATAGAGAATACCGGCAGCGATGGGCACACCCGTGGCGTTATAAACCAGCGCGAAGAACAGGTTCTGCTTGATGTTGCGCATCGTGGCCTGGGACAGCTTGCGGGCTCGCACGATGCCGTCGAGGTTGCCCTTGACTAGCGTGAAGCCCGCGCTCTCGATCGCCACGTCGGCGCCGGTGCCCATGGCGATGCCGACATCGGCCTGGGCCAGCGCGGGGGCCTCATGGTTGGCGTGAGGGGCGTGCCCGTGACAATGGGCATGGCCATGGTCACCAGGGTTGGCGTGCGCCTGCGAGTCGCTGCTTTCCACGGCCACGAGATGCATGCCGCATTTCGGACAGTCACCCGGTTGATCGGCGACCACTTCCGGGTGCATCGGGCAGGTGTACTGAACAGCCTCTTGACCGTTGTCGCTCATAGCGCCGGTCACTTCGTTTCGCCCCTGCTTACCCTGAGGCTGTTTTATAGATTGCTGCTGAGTCATGAAATCGTCTCCGTCACCTTGGTGCGGGTGGTAGCTCAACGTCCTGTTTCCCGCGATCGATGTAGCCCTATTGGCTACACAAAAATCGTCAATGCCTAAGGTCCTGCTTGTGTTGCTCGTATTCGTGCTGGTCGATCTCGCCTCGGGCGTAGCGCTCCTGCAGAAGTTCAAGCGCGGTTGGCCGCCTTTGAGAAACGCCATCGCCAACTTCACTTCGGCCCCGGGCCAGGCCTCGCGCGAGAAAAACCGCCAAGGCAATGACGGCGCCCCAGAACAGCACCATCATGAGCCCGCCAAAGAACATGTGCCCCCAGCCGTAATTCCCCATATGCGTCATCATGTTTCCCCACATGGCTTGATCTCCTTGATGTTGATCACAATATCGACGGATGCTAGTACCAGGCTAAAACCTGTAGGTTACCCAAGGGTCAAGCTAGATAGGCCAGGGCGCATGCCACGCTTGATCCCGGTCAACTGTCAGCCTATGCGGTGGAACTGAATTAACGCTGAGCACTTGCGTTAAGGTGAGACGCTTGAAGGGGCATCACAGGCCTTCCATTCGTGCCGTGTCCCGAGCGATACTCATGGCTTCGTATTCTTCGAGCGCCATGAGCTGCTCGAGTAGCTCACAAACGTATCGATTTGGTCGGCCAATAGACGGTTCAGTGTGCTGAGCGTTACAGTGCATTCGGTTCTTACTGGGTATTAATTGCGTAACGATCCGTGAAATCTCGGCTTATCGTGAGGTATCCGTCAGTTCCCACCACTGACCCCTGCGCGGAATGAACATCGGCACCCGCCGCTGATAGGCGCGGTAGGCATCGCCGAAGCGGGCCAGCATCTGCTTTTCCTCACGATGGGCCAGCCAGACATAGGCCAGTACGATCACCGGAAACAGACCGACCGAAAACAGCGTTGGCCAATGCACCACGCCTTCGCCGAACAAGGCGATGAATAAACCGGTGTATTGGGGATGGCGTACGAGGGCATACAGGCCGCCGGTCACCAAATGGTCCTCGCGTCGCGCCTTGTACACCTGCCGCCAGCCTTGGATAAATATCCCGATGCCGGTAAACGCCAGGCCGTAACCGAGCAGCATGGAGATCAGCATGCCGGTCTCGCCCAGCCCCACCAGCGTCGACCAGAGACTGGCGCTGACATACTCGCTATCCAGACCGAAGAAACGCACCAGCAGATAAATAGTCAGCGGAAAGCCGTACATCTCGGCATAGAGCGCGATGATGAACGCCTGCACCGCGCCGGCACCGGCCCATTCTCGCCAGTTTTTCGGGGCGAAATAGCGATAGAAGAACCAGGACACCAACACGATGACGATCAGTGCAAGGCCCCAGGCTCCGGTATGGTTGATAGCGTCGTTCATGGTTTTAACTCGTTAATTTTGTCGATTAAAAAATCGGCTGATCCGATGCTGTCTTTTACGAGACCGCGCCAGGTTAAGGAGCCGGAGAAGGATGGGACTGGGCATAGAAGGCTTTCCTATGCACACTGGCAGGCATGAACAGCACGCTGCCGATCCGTTTTCGACATCTCCCATGATAGCCAGAACCCGGCACCGAGCAGCATCGCACCGCCATAAAGCATCCCTTCTCCGGGTATCTCGGCAAAGATCAGATAGCCCAAGGTCGCGGCCACGACCGGAGAGACGATGATATCGGTGAGTGCATAGACATTGGCGTTGATCGACTTCAGCACAATGGAGATGCCGAAGTAGGCAAACCCGGTAGAGATGATGCCCAGACCGGCTGCCCAGAGCATGACCGGCACCTCCATCCCCAGGGCCGTATACGAAATGGTTGCCGCCACCTTGCCGGGGCCGGCAATTATCAGGGCGGGAGAGAGCGCCAGCGCGGCGGCCAACAGCGACCAGGCAATGTCGTTACCGGTCTCGGTCTTACCTTCATAGCGCATATAGGTCACCATCGCGGCATAGATCGCGCCGGTGGCCAGTGCAACGAAGTTGCCCAGCGCATTGCCATTGCCGAGCGGATTGGCAATGGCAATGCCGGTTAGGGCGATGGCGAAGATAAGAAGGTAACTCTTGCGCGCCTTTTCCCCCAAAAACAGCGCCGAGAAAATGAATACGAAAAAGGGCGCGATACTCCAGAAGATTACCGCATTGGCAATCGGTACCAGCGTCATGGCGAAATTGAAGGCGCTGCCTTGAGCCGCGATCAATGCGCCGATAATGGCTGTGTCCCGCACATTGCCTTTGGGGAATCGCGGCCATTCTCCGCTCGCCAGAGCGCGCGCGACGAACAGGAACGCCGCCGCGAAGGCCATCGCATAGAACGTCAGCGTCTGAATCGGGATGAGCCCGTCGGTGAGCTTCACAAATACCCCGATCGTTGCCTCGGAAACCGTGATGAGCAACAGCAGGAGCAGGGTTTTCATGGCCAGCCCCCAGCGCCTGCAGTGCGCGTCACATCGATCGCCTCGGCGCCGGATTCATCAAGACAACCGCGCTCCACCTGCAAGGTGACGAAGAAAAAACCAAATCTTTCCTTTAGCGTGTGGTGTGCTGTCCTGAGGACGCCCTCGGGATCGGCATTCTCGACGATACGCAGATGGCCAGAGAATACGTAGCGTCCGCTGGTCAGCGCCCAGGCATGAACGTGGTGTGCATCAGCAACTCCGTCGAGCGCTTCCAGGGCGTCGACCACCTCGACCAGGCTGATCTCGGCGGGTGTGCCTTCCATCAGCAAATGGGCGGCGTCGCGCAGGATGCCCCAACTCGCCCAGAGCAGCACCAGGCCGAAGCCGATACCGAGGATCGGGTCGATGAGCAAAAAACCGGTGAAGCGAATCACCAGGGCGGTCACAATGATCAGAATGCTACCCACGAAGGTCTGGATGATATGCCACAGTGCGCCCCGCACGTTCAGATCGCTTTGGCTCTGCTTCCAGATCAGGCCCAGCGAGATGAACTCAGTCAGCAGACCGCCGGCGGCCGCCCACAACATGGGTCCCGTGGGCAAATCGATGGGATTCGTGAGCCGCATCGCGCCCATCGCGATCACGACGAGTGCCATGCCGAGTAGAAAGCCACCATTGACCAGCGCACCGACGATCTCGGCCCGGTACCAGCCGAAACTGCGAGCCTCGTCCGCAGGGCGCCGCGCAAGCCGAGCGGCGATGATCGCCACCAGCACGCCGCCAACGGCCGAGAAGGTATGAAAGGCATCCGAGATCACCGCGACCGATCCGGTCCAGAGACCAATGCCCATTTCGATAATGAAATAAATACCTGTCAGCCAGGCCGAGATCGCCATGCCGGGGCCGCTAGTGGGCATGTGTCCCGCATGGCCCTGATTGCTGCTTTCAGAACCCATAAAACTTGCTCTTATATTGATCAGCATTGATAGTGCGCACATGCCCTCAGGACACGCTGGTACCGGGCCGAGCTTGGCGCTAGGCGAGGCATGCAGGGCGCCGAGATCGACTTATGCGTCACTACGACGATGAGTACGAGCGACAAAGAAGTTATAGAGCGGGCCGAAAACCAACGCCACGTACCAGCCATAGCCGAAGCTTTCCGCCAGCCCCAGGAAAAAACTGGGCCAGCTCAACCAGGTGAAGCCGGGCAGCAGGCGCAACCAACTCTCATACATCGCCTGGTCGGGAAACAGCAGATCGAAGCCGACGCATAGGATGAAGGTCACGGCCAGGAAGAGCCCCAGGCTCATCCCCAGGGCGATCACCGAGATTCTTGGTACGGCTTGCCCCGGCAAGGGGGTGCCATAACGCGGTTTGGGCTTGGCGCTCGAAGTGGTCTCGAGGTCAGGCATGCTCGTTCTCCGGTTGGGCGGGCGGGGGCGTGGCGTCATCACCGGCGAGATATTGCTCGGGAGCGGCCTCGAAGCGCTCGCGGCAGTCACGGGAGCAGAAGTAATAGACATGACCGTCGTGGACGCTCGGTTTGGCCGTTTCGGTGCTGACGGTCTTGCCACACACGGGATCCACGTCGTCGGCGGGCGGAATCCAACGCAGGCCCTCGGTGGTCGCCTGGCGCTCCGGTGCCCCCTTGCCATGCTTGGCCTTGCCACGCCCATGGCCCATCACGTGAGCGCCACAGCCAAAACGCATCATCAGGAAGATGATTCCTGCCCAGAGCATGAAATACACCAGTTCGTTCATCACTTTTCTCCTTTATCATCAGCCTCGTGCGGTGTTGCACAAGCAAGCTTATGTTCAGGCTAGAACTTATGGGCAACCCAAGGAACAAGCAAAAAAAGCGGGCAAGTAGGCTTCTCGTGATCCTCGTCAATAGCCAGCCTATGCAGCCAAGCTGAATTAACGCTGAATGGAAATAAGGGACTAGCAAAAACTTCCCATGCGTTTTTCATCGGAAGTCACCAGTAGGACGTTATGTTCTTGATTCTTTGATGGCATTTATAGAATTTTCATCTACTTTTGGGCGAGTCAGGTGCTTGATATAAAGAAAACGGGGGTGGAAGGCGATTCGAATAGCAAGGGGAATATTGTTACTTTTTTCGGTATTTCTGCTTAGCGGTTGCGGCGAAGCAAAGGTGGTGCATCACTCCTTCGATATGTTGATGCGTACTATCAACGAGGGTGGCGCGCCGGTGGGCGGGCAAATGCCGGCCTTCTAGGACAAGTTTTCGGAAGACGACAAAGAGGCGGCCATCGCCTATTTCCAAAGCCAATGGAACGATAAAATCTACGACGCTTGGCTCAGCAGGGGTGGCCGTTGATAAAGCATTTTTGTCGATACTGAACGGTCAGTCCAATCGATGCGCCAGCCACGATAGCGTTATCGTGCATCCGGCTCCTGCTGGATCCCGGCTCGCACTCCTTGACTGTAATCACACTGACAATCCAGGTAGCCGTGCACGGGACAGGTTCGACAGGTTTCCTCCAGGCGCCGCCGTAGCGCCTGGCGAGCGCGATGCAGGCGCACCCGCAGATGACTTATGGTGATATCGAGCGTGGCGGCAAGGCTTTCGAGAGACTCACCCACCAGGTCCGCACGCCAGAGGAGATTGGCGTACTCCGTCCGGGGTCGTATCGGCATATTGGGCCAGGAAGGTGGCCAGCTCGGCCTCCACGGCCTCCACGGCCTCCACGGCCTTGGTAATCAGGTCGCGGGCGCTTGGCGCAGCAGTTCATGCAGAGGATCAGTGACCTGGGGGCCTGGTTGTGAAAGTGCTCGGAGGGTAGAGTAGGTCATGGTGTATCCACTCATGTTGGTTGATATCTTGGACGTGATCAATCAACAGGATACACCGTCCTTCCTACCTGAAGTGGACTTACGGATTGTTGTGGAAAATCTTGAAAGGAAACTCAAAATAGCCTGGGATGAAAAGTTTAATGGAAGCTAATTTCAAGCAACAGCTGACGGCATATGCCCAGCTTTTCGTCGGCATGGCGCTGTTCGGTACCGGCACCCCGGCCGCCAAAATCGTATCAGAGGCCTTTCCCATGTTTCTCGGGCCATTTCTCCGCCTTGGGGTGGCCGCCCTTGCCTTGACGCCCTTCTTGATCATCTACCGTAAGCGCCTGCCGCAGATATCCAGACAGAACTGGATCAAGATCATCGTGATTGGTGGCGTGGGCATCGTCGCATTCACGCTCTTTCTACTCAACGGTATGCAGCGCGTGAACGGCGTGGTCGGTTCGATCGTGATGAGCTTGAGTCCCGCCGCGATGGCCACCGCTGCAGTGCTTTTTATGGGTGACAGCATGGGGTGGCGAAAGATCCTGGCCGTTATGCTGGCCGTGGCTGGCGTGCTTGTAATCAACGTTTCGGGCCAGTCGATTCAGTCCACGGGCTGGGATCTGATCCTTGGCAGCGTGCTGGTCTTCTGCGCGGTGGCCAGCCAGACGCTCTACTCAATTCTGGGCAAGCAGATGATCAGGGAGTTGAGCCCCCTGGTTGCCTTGCCGCTCATCGTCTGGGTCGCGACGTTGCTTTTTGCCGGGCCCGGTATCTACCAAGCCACGAGCTTCGACTTCTCCACACCTTCGCTGAATGCGTGGCTGGCACTGGTTGTGTGGGGTATGGGTCCGCTCGCAGTCGGCACTTTGATCTGGTTCCGTGGCCTGAGCCAAGTGCCTGCAAGTACGGCTTCGGGTTACATGAGCGCTATGCCCGCAGCGGCGCTTGTTCTGTCCTACCTTTGGCTCGGAGATGAGTTCCATCCAATTCATCTGATAGGTTTCGCACTGGTCTTCTCGAGCATCGGGCTTGTGACCTGGGCCCACCGCGTCAAGGAGGCGAGCCAAGAGGACAAGCAGTGCGCAGCGGACAGTCGCAGTGGTGCCATGCCGTGCTGAAACACTATCGCCCGTGAGCCAAAACCAGTCGGTGCAACGTATTTAGCGGGGCTGTTGCAAAGACTGTCTTGATTACTCATGTTGATCCGCCATCACGCCAGCCGGCGGCTATACTGGAATCAGATAGTAGGTCAAGGAGTTAACGTCATGGCTCGCAATCCTATCCAGTTCCAGTCAGGCCTGTCACTGCCGGCATTTCTCGAGCAGTACGGCACCGAAGCGCAGTGTCAGGCGGCCCTCTTCCAGCACCGCTGGCCCAAGGGGTTCGTCTGTCCCGACTGTGGTAATACCACCGGCTGCCGGCTCTCCCGGGGCCTCTACCAGTGCCATCACTGCCATCATCAGACCTCGCTCACCGCCGGTACCATCTTCCACGCCACGCACTTACCGCTGACCACCTGGTTCCTGGCCATGTACCTGCTGACCCAACGCAAGAACGCCATCACCGGCACTTATCACGCGATCCGTGGCCACCATGCCCCGCGCTACCTGGCCGAGTTCGAGTACCGCTTCAATCGGCGCTATGACCTCAAGGCCATGGTGCCGCGCTTGCTGACGGTGGCGGCCAGAACACCGCCGATGCCGTATCGGCTCCTGAAACTAGCTGAGTCATATGCGTAATCAGGTGATATTTTGGTCGACAACCTCGTAACGGACTTCCTTGAAACGGCTGCAGCAGCCGTGGTTGGCATGGAAAAATCCATCAGCTTTATGAGGACGGTGCGATTAGCCGATGCCGGGCGCAGAAGGCGGTCGCCGCGGTAATAAAAAGCAGGATCGCGAGCCCCCAGTACGTACCTAGCGCGCTGCCGACGAATAGCAATCCCGCACCCGTGGAACCCGCGGCTTGCCCAAGACTGGCCAGGGCGGTCTGCTTGCCTAGCGCGGCACCCTGCGCCGATCCGCTGGCCAGCGAGACTTGATAGGCCAGCAACGGAATCAACACCCCCGACCCGGCGCCGAGAAGTCCCACGGCAACGAATGCCCCCCAGAAGTTCGTGGCGTAGGGGAGGCCTAGGACGCCCACCGCCATCAGTAGAAAGGCCCCGCCAATCAGGTGACCGCTAGACAGGCGTTTGGGCGGATGCGTCGACCACAGAATCTGCACCACCAGCATTACCAGACTGCACACGGTGAACAGCAAGCCGATCCTGAAGGGATCGAGTCCGATCGACTGTCGTGCCTGCAGGCTGAGGCCCACCTCGAAGGCCCCCAGGCCAAGCATCGCCAGCAACGTCAGCGTCAGGAGTCCCCCCGTTGGCCAGGTCGACGCCACCTCAGGGGCATGCCTGCCGGCAGGGTAGAGGCGAGCCGGTCGTCCGGGAACGTGACGGTAGACCACCAGCCACACCGCACCGGCAAGGCCCGCCGTGACCACGAAGGGCCAGGCCACCGGCCCGCCGAGCACCATCTCGGCCTGAGGCATCACCATCGGAATGCTGGCAAGCCAACCGCTGAGCATGGGGCCGGACAAGAAACCCAGGGTAGCGGCGGCACTGAGCCAGGCAAAACGGCGTGCGCGGAGCACCGCGCCGCCATATTCGGCCGCCTGGGCCTGCGCCACCGGGATCACCGCGGCCGCGAAGGCGCCGGCCAGCGCCCGCGCGCCATAGGCAAGCGGCAGATTACGGGTCAAGCTGAATCCTAGCATCGCCAGCGCGAATCCCGCCAGACCCCACAGCAGGACCGCCCGCCGGCCCAGCCGATCGGAGGCGCCGCCCCACAACGGAGCGAAGCCGAACAAGGCCAGCGTATACACCCCGGTCAGCAACCCGGTGTGCAGCGCGACCTCGTCGGCTCCGGTCATCGACAACACCCGATCGAGGAACAGCGGCAAGATCGGCAACACCGTGCCATAGCCGAGGAAGACGACGAAGGTGGCGGCGAGCAATGTGGTGAAACCACCGTTGGAGTTCGTCCTCCCACGAATCGAACGATCGGATTTATCGTCGCGCGGGCCTGATAGAAGGCTAGGGTCGAGACTCATACCGCTATCACCGCTACCGGAGGTTTCCATTTCACGCCTGCTAACCCAGGCACGTGGATGAAGCGGCTGAGAAGTGCTGATGACCTCATGAAAACCTCAGTGAAAGACCATCCCGGCGACATGGAAGCCGGCGTCGACATAGAGTACCTCGCCGGTGATCGCGGTGGTGTAGTCGCTGGCCAGCACCAGCGCGGCATTGACGGGGCCCATGACGTTGTAATGATCGACGATCTTCTCGGCGCCGACGTAACTCAGCGTCATGAGGCTGCCGCCGCGGTCCATCAATGGCTCGGCCAGCTGGGCCATGCGGATCAGCGAGTGGCAGGAAATCACCATCGATTCGGCAAAGCCCTCTGCCGAGCAGTCTGTGAGTCGCCCGTGCAGTTCCTCCTTGCGGGCCCAGGCGACGGCGTGCAGGAGAAAGTCCAGCCGCCCCCAGCGCTGACGGATCGCCTCGAACACCGCCTCCAGCTGTCCCGGCACCGTCACGCCGCAGGGCAGCAAGAGCCCCGCATTCACCTCCCGGGCCAGAGGCTCGACATGGGGCCTAGCCTTGTCGTTGAGATAGGTGAGCGCCAGCTCCGCACCGGCATTACGGAAGTGGCGAGCGGCCGACCAGGCCAGGCTGTGTTCGTTGGCAATGCCCACGACCAGGCCCTTGCGTCCTTCCAGGTCAATGGTTTCCATGTTCGTTTTCTATCCCCCTAGAATTCCAGCGGCCGAGGATCCTAACGCGACGCGACAGCCCTCGAGGTGATATGGCGCCTGCACAGGCAACGCAGGCAAGTGCAGACATTGTCGCAGCAGTCGGGATCGTGCTGGGCGTGGCGTCGCGTGGGGTCGGCGCAGACCTGCGGGGCCTGGATCATGGCTGAAGGCCTCTACGTTCACCCATGTCTCGACCCATGCTGTCGGTGCGTATGAACATATCGCTCGGGATCCGCCTGAAACTGGTCGCGGCAAGCCGTCGCGCAGAAATAATAGCGCTTGCCCTGGTATTCGCTCCCCGTGGCGGCGGTCTCGAAGCTGATCGTCATACCACACACCGGGTCCACGAAAGACTTTTGCTCCACGCGTTCGCGTTTCATTGCTGTTCACTCCTTTTCATTATTCGGAACGGCGCATGCTGGCTGCGCCCCTGTCTACAAACGCACCCCGTCATCCAACGCCAGGATGCGGCCATTGAAATAGTCGTTTTCGAAGATGAACTGCACCGCGTGTGCGACTTCCTCGGGGTCCCCCAACCGTCCCGCAGGAATTTGGGCCCACAGCTTGTCGAGGACTTGTCGGGCATTGCCTCCATCATGGCCGTGCGGCAGAACCCGGGAGCGATGGCCGCGACGCGGATGTTGTGGCGGGCGAGCTCCTTGGCCCAGTTGACGGTCATTGCATCCACCCACGACTTGGCCGCCGAGTAGTTGGTTTGGCCGATATTGCCCGCACGGCTGATACTCGATAGTAAGGATCAGCCCAAGGGATTGGCGGGTGGTGTCATCCGCTCGGGCCTCAATCATGCGCGCCGTATTGTGCGAGGTGTACCGCCATGGCGCGGCCAAGCCCTTGGGTGGCCCCGGTGATCGCGATCGTCTTGTTTTTCAATTCCATGCTTGCGCTCCTTATTCACAGGATCGATATCAGTGGCCTCGAAGTGGCCGTCATTGCCGATGAGGGTGAACATCACTCGGCGGTCAACAGCATCTTGATGGCCTGCTCCTTTGCCGCCTCGCTGAAGATATCGTAGGCCTTCTCGATGTCATCGAGCTTGAAGCGGTGGGTCACCAGTCCTGCGGGCTCGACGCCGCCGCTCTCGACGACGCGCATCAGCACCGGGATGGTGTCGGTGTTCACCAGGCCGGTACGCAGGGTGATGTTCTTGATCCACAGATCCTGAAGCTGGAGGTCGACGCTCTTGCCATGCACACCGATGTTGGCGATATGGCCGCCCGGTCGAACGATGCGCTGGCAGACATCGAAGGTCTCGGGAATGCCCACCGCCTCCATGGCCACATCCACGCCTTCACCGCCGGTCAGCTTGTCGATGGCCTCGAGCGGGTCCCGGGCGATGGTGTCGGTGGCGCCGAGCTGCTTGGCCATGGCCAGGCGGTTCTCGTCCGGGTCGATCATGATGATTCGCGCGGGCGAGTAGAAGCGTGAGGTCATCAGCGCCGCCAGGCCGATGGGGCCGGCGCCGACGATGGCCACGGTGTCGCCGAGCTTGACCTCCCCGTTCAGGGCGCCGATCTCGTGGCCGGTGGGCAGGATATCGCTGAGCATCACCGCCGCGGCGTGATCGATCCCCTTGGGTAGCGGGTAGAGGCTGTTGTCCGCATGAGGGATGCGCACGTACTCGGCCTGGGTGCCGTCGATCAGGTGGCCGAGGATCCAGCCGCCATCTCGACAGTGGGAATAGACGCCGCGCTTGCAGTAGTCGCAGCGGCCGCAGGAAGTGATGCAGGAGATCAGCACTTCGTCGCCGACCTGGATGTTGCTCACGCCATCACCGACTTCCTCGACCACTCCCACGCCTTCGTGGCCCAGAATGCGGCCATCCTTCACGGCGGGTACGTCGCCCTTGAGGATGTGCAGGTCGGTGCCGCAGATGGTGGTATGGGTGATGCGCACCACCGCGTCCGTGGGCTTGTCGATGCCCGGGCGCGGCTTCTCCTCCCAGCGGCGCTTGCCAGGGCCATGAAATACCAATGCTTTCATGATGCTTTCTCCTTGAGTGGTGCGGCTCGGCACCTTATAGCGAGCCGCGCATAAGCGTTAATTTGCGGTTAGGCTAGACGCTCCAGCGCCAGCGCCACCCCCTGACCACCACCGATGCACAAGGTGACCACGCCACGGCGCACGTCATCTCGGGCCATGGCGTGCAGCAGCCGGGTGGTCAGCACCGCGCCGGTGGCGCCGATGGGATGGCCATGGGCGATCGCGCCGCCTTCCACGTTGACGATGTCCTCGGCCAGCCCGAGCTCCCGAACCAGGGCAAGGGCGATGGCCGCGAAGGCCTCGTTGATCTCGATGCGCTCGACATCACCCATGCGCCAGCCGGCGCGTGCCAGTGCCTGTTGCACCGCCGGCACCGGGCCGAGGCCGAAGTAGTCGGGCTCGACGGCACCGACGCCGTAGCTTACCAGCCGCGCCATGGGCGCGAGACCCTGGCGTTCCGCCCAGGCGCGATCGGCGACGATCATCGTCGCCGCGCCCGTGTTCAGCCCCGGGGCGTTGCCGGCGGTGATGGTGCCCTCCTTACGGAAGGCCGGGCGCAGCTTACCGAGGCCCTCGGCGGTGGCGTCGGGACGGTTGTGCTCGTCGCGCTCGAAGGCCACCGTACCCTTGCGGGAGTTGACCTCGACCGGCACGATCTCGGTGTTGAAACGCCCGGCTGCCTGCGCTTCGCTGAATCGCTGCTGACTGCGCGCCGCCCAGCGGTCCTGATCCTCGCGGCTGATGCCGAAGCGGCTGACCAGATCCTCGGTGTGCCACCCCGAGTGCTGATCGGAAAAGGCATCATTGAGCCCGTCGCGCAACATGCTGTCGTAGATTTCGGCGTTGCCCATGCGATGGCCCCAGCGCCCGGCGAGATCCAGATAGGGCGCGAGATCCATGTTCTCCATCCCGCCGGCGATGGCACAGTCGAGATGCCCGAGCATCACCTCTTGGGCGGCACTGGCCACGGCCTGGGCGCCGGAGCCGCAGACCCGGTTGACCGTCATCGCCGGCACCGACACCGGCAAGCCGGCGTGGATCGCGGCCTGGCGCGCCGGGTTCATCTTGGCGCCGGCCTGGACCACCTGACCCAGGATCACGCTCTGCACATCCTCGGGTGTCAGGCCTGCACGGCGCAGGCTTTCGGCGATGGCGGTGGCGCCGAGCTCGGGTGCCGGCGTACCCTTGAGTGTGCCGCCGTAGGTACCGATGGCCGTGCGTACCGGGGCGCAGAGAACGACGTTGGATTCTTTCATGGATGCTCACCTCGCTGACTATGGCATTGGCCGTACCCTTCGGGACGGCTGCTCGGGGCCATCGATGGCAGCGGCCCCTTTCCAGCCCGTGGAACGGGCTCACTGCTCTAGCACATAACGCCCTGGCGCCTCGTCCAAGACCGGGTAGTCGGCCGTCACGCCGGGCTCCCGGGCTGAGACGCGTTCGCCGCTGTGCGTCTCCAGCCAGCCCTGCCAGCAGGGCCACCAAGAGCCGTTGTGGTGTACTGCCTCAGCCTGCCAACTATCCGGGTCGACGAATGGATCCCCCTGGTAGATGGTCGAGATCTGGTGAAAGCGATGAGGGTGGCCGGGAGGGCTGACGATGCCGGCGTTGTGCCCACCGCTGGAGAGCACGAAGGTTACCTCCGCCCGGGCCAGCCACTGAATCTTGTAGACCGAGCGCCAGGGGGCGACGTGATCCTTCCAAGTGCTGACGGCGAACACGGGGATGCGGATATCGGTCAGGGAGACGGGGCGGCCATCCACGGCATAACGCCCACCGGCGAGATCGTTGTCGAGGAACAGCCTGCGCAGGTACTCGCTGTGCATGCGCGCCGGCATTCGAGTGCCGTCGGCGTTCCAGGCCATCAGGTCGAATATCGGGGAACGCTCACCGGCCAAGTAGCTGCGCACCATCGCCGACCAGATCAGGTCCTTGGAACGCAGCAGCTGGAAGGCCCCGGCCATCTGCCGGGTATCCAGATACCCCTTCACGGCCATGATATCCTCGAGAAAGCGCACCTGGTCCTCGTCGATAAACAGCATCAGCTCACCGGCCTCGCTGAAGTCGGTCTGTGCGGCTAACAGCGTGAGGCTGGCGAGGCGCTCGTCATCGTCCCGGCCCATGGCGGCGGCGGCGATGGAGAGCAGGGTCCCTCCCAGGCAGTAGCCCACCCCATGGATGCGCTGTTCCGGGCAGATGGCCGTAACTGCGTCCAGCGCCGCCATGACCCCCAGACGCCGGTAGTCCGCCATGCCCAGATTCCGCTCGTCGCTACCCGGGTTCTTCCAGGAGACGACGAACACCGTGTGGCCCTGTGCCACCAGATAGCGCACCAAGGAGTTCTCGGGAGAGAGGTCGAGGATGTAGTACTTCATGATCCAGGCCGGCACGATCAGCACCGGCTCGGCATGGATCACCTGCGTGACAGGAGCGTACTGAATCAACTCGATGAGCCGGTTGCGGTAGACCACCTGGCCCGGCGTCACCGCCACCTCCTGGCCGACCCGATAGTTATCCACCCCCGCCGGACCTTGCCCCGCCAGCTGGCGTTGCCAGTCCTCCCGGAGGTTGGCGGCGCCTCGGACCAGGTTGGCGCCGCCCTCGCGCAGCGTCTGCTCGATCAGTTCCGGGTTGGTGGCAAGGAAGTTCGACGGGGAGAAGACGTCGAGACATTGCCGGACGCCGAAGGCCACCATAGCTTCGTGATGGCGCGAGACGCCCGGCACGCCGGTGGTCGCCGCGTGCCACCACTGCTGCTGCAGCAGAAAGCCCTGGTAGAGGGCATTGAAGGGCCAGCGCTGCCAGGCGTCGCCACGAAAGCGTTTGTCCTGAGGCAGCGGCTCGATGCAACGCTCGCACCCGGGGTCGTGGCAAGCTCGCTCGGAGTAGGCCCGAAAGCGCTCCCACTGGCGGGTCGCCTTTTTGGCAAGCCTGGCCTGCGTGTCCAGCGAGGTGGCGAGATGCTGTGCCCAGTCCCACCAGGCCTGCTGGACGGCACTCGGCGACAGACCGCCGGAGAGCATGCTGAACATCGCGTTCAGCTGCTGATCGACGGTCGCTTTTGATGTGGTCATTGTCGAGGCTTCGGTGGTATTCGCCTTGGTGGTGGCATCGTTCCTCTTGACGGTGGCGTCCATCAGCACACCTCCTTGGGGCAGCAGGCCGACTCGGGCTGCGGCGCGCAGGGGAACGCGGATTCCGTCTCCGATACGGTTGGAGCCGAAACCGACAGGCGAAGGCCCGCCCGGTACATCAGCGCCGCGACTCCCAGCCCCGCCAGGCGTGCCGCCGGCGGATCGGCCCGAGAGCTCAACACCACCGGCACCGTCAGCCCCATGACCACCCCCGCCGCGGTGGCGCCGGCGTGGTACTCCAAGTTCTTCGCGAGGACGTTGCCGGAGACCAGATCCGGCATCAGCAGGATGTCCGCCTGGCCCGCCACCGGCGACTCGATGCCTTTCTCCCGAGCCGCACGCTCGGAGATGGCATTATCGAAGGCCAGCGGCCCATCGACCTCGGCGCCGGCGATCTGCCCACGACGGGCCATCAGCGTCAGGCAGGCGGCGTCCAGGGTGGAGGGAAGTGCCGGGTTGACAGTCTCTATCGCCGAGATCACCGCCGCCCGAGGCGTCTCGACGCCGACCATGTGCATCAGCGCGATGGCGTTCTGTAGAATCTGTGCCTTGGCGTTGAGGTCCGGCGCGATGTTCACCGCCGCGTCGCTGATGGCGAGCAGGCGTGGGCAATTGGGCAGGTCCAGCAGGAAGACGTGGCTGACGCGGCTGCCAGGCTGGCGCAGGCCGCGTTCACCATCGAGCAGGGCGCGCATGAACGTATCGGTGTGGATGTGCCCCTTCATCAACACGTCGGCGTGGCCGTCACGCACGAGCTCCACGCCCCGGCGGGCAGCATCCATCTCCGAGTTCGCCTCGATCACCGATTCCAGGTCGAGGTCCCAGCCGAGTGCTGAGGCGGCCTCGGCGATTTCGGCCGAACGTCCGATCAGCAGGGGCTCGGAGATCCCGAGCCGCGTCGCCTCTTGCAGCGTCTCTAGCACCGCCGACTGGGCCGCGTTGACCACGGCGACCCGTATCGGGTCCCCGCCCCGGGCCTGTTGAACCAGGTCATCGAGCGTGGCAAGTCGTTGAACTGCTCTGTGAGTCATGTGTCCTCCCGTCTGTCGCCATACAAGCGTTGCACGTGCGTGGCGATCATCAGTTCTTCATCGGTGGTCACGGCTTCCACCTGGACCGGACCATCGGCGGTGGAGATCAGCGGCTCCGGCTCGCGGTTGCGCTGCGGGTCCAGCGTGACGCCCAGGTACGCCAGGCCATCGCAGATCTGCGCACGGACGGACGGCGCGTTCGCGCCGATGCCACCGGTGAAGACCAGCCGGTCCAGTCCACCGAGCGCGGCGCTCAGGGCACCGATGAAGTGGCGGGCACGATGGCAGAAGAAGTCGATCGCCTGGGCGGCCTCCGGGATATCATTACGGCGCGCTATAAGTTCGCGCATATCGGCGCTGACGCCGGAGAGGCCCAGCAAACCGGAGCGCCGGTAGAGCAGCGTTTGTAACGCCTGGGGATCGAGCCCCTGCTGCCCGCCTAGATACAGTAGGATGCCGGGATCCAGATCGCCGCTGCGGGTCCCCATGGGCATGCCACCCAGGGCGCTGAACCCCATCGTCGTCTCGACGCTGTGCCCACCGCGAATGGCTGCCAGGGAAGCACCGTTGCCCAGGTGCGCGACGATCAGACGTTCGTAAAGTGCCGCAGGGCCGTGGCGACGCACCAGGTCCTCGACGATGAATTCGTAGGAGAGCCCGTGAAAGCCATAGCGACGCACGCCCTGGGCCTCGTACTCGCGCGGCAGCCCGGTGTGTCGGGCGACCTCGGGTAGGCCATGATGGAACACCGTATCGAAGCAGGCGAGTTGGGGCACATCGGGGAAATGCACACGCATGGCGGTGATGCCGGCCAGGTTGTGCGGCAGATGCAGCGGGGCTAGCGGGATCAGCGTTTCTAGCCGGCGTAGCAGCGCGTCGTCGATACGCTGCGAACAATCGCAGTCCGGCCCACCATGGACCACTCGGTGCCCGATACCGACCAGAGCCAGCCCTTCGCCTTGCTGGCGCAGGATCTCGTCGAGGCGCGCGATGGCCGCCGCATGACCCTCGAGTCGCACGTCGCTGTTCACGAGTACTTGCCCCCGTGTATCCATCACGCGAAGCCGGCCCTGCTCGGTACCGATGCCACTGGCCGCTCCCCACCACTGACGGTTGAGGCCATTAGCCAGACCAAACACGGCAAACTTCAGACTGGACGAGCCACAGTTGACCACCAGAATGGCTGGCGTCGTCGACATTGACTGACCTCCTGATAAACGATTGCTCGGTGTCTTAACCGACGACAAGGATCAATGACAGCTCCAGGGATCCTTGGCGGCATTGTCCTTGATGTTTTGGTCGACGAACCGGTAGTGATCTTCCTTGAAGCGGTTCCACCAGCCGTGGCTGATGTCGATCGAATGTCTTGTCAGAACCTCTTCGACGCATTCGATACAAATACGCGATGCATCGTAAGCCAGACGAAGCATTCGCTTATTTTCATCGAAAGCCACGCTGTCGAGTCCATAAAGCTGATCGATTTCCTGGAGCGCTATCTCGAGCTCTCGTTGGCTGCAGGGCTCGAGCTTCAGTTTCCGAGTAACTAGGTTGGCTTCGCTGACGCCAAGGCGATGTTCCTGATGCATGGTAGGCCTCCC
>NZ_FQUJ01000028.1 GCF_900128925.1 Modicisalibacter ilicicola DSM 19980 | reverse complement strand
CAGAGAGATGGTGAAGCATGCCGAGATCACTCAGAAGACCGGTACGGCGATCTACTTCGCTGACCCGCATAGCCCATGGCAGCGGGGCTCCAATGAGAACACCAATGGGCTGTTGCGGCAGTACCTGCCGAAGGGCACGGACCTGTCGGTCTACAGCCAGGAAGAGCTCGACGAGATCGCCGACTCACTGAACACCCGGCCGCGCAAGACACTGGACTGGCGAACGCCGTTGGAAGTTTACGCCGAGGTGCTCAAGAAATCAGTCAGTGGGCCGAGCACCCTTCAATAGCGTTGCGCTTGGAACTTGAGACCGCCGTTCCTAATTTTTGAAAATCTAGCAAACTCATTTTCCAAATAGTCACGCCATTCTTTTTGTATTTTTTTTACCTCAACCTGGTGAAGCACTTTTGACAACCTGTATTCTTCTAAAGACTTTGCCTGCCTTATTTTGTAAGTATTACTGATTCTATGGATTTTGTAATGTAGATAGGCAATATATAAGAATAAAGCTGAAAGAGGGATGGCTAAATATAAAGCAGGTATTCCCATTACACACCTTTAAGCATCGTATGATCCTGATGTTAAATTATAATCGACTTATTGAGGTAATACCAGCATTAGCATAGACTGATCATTGTCCTTTTCGACCGACTGATGTTTAAAAACAATTGACTTAAACGGCACAAACACATTCGAACGGCACGGTAACCCCGCTTATATGTAACTGATTCATACGCATTATCACGGCTGCTTGTGAGGAACAGCCACACTTAACCAGGGCTTAACCAGACCTAGCATTGCAGGGTTCTTAAGCACATAGGTGATTTCCCTGTCCACTGCATCGGCAGCGCCTTGATTTTCTAGCTGGTCCAGCAAGGCCTCTTCACCTCGGCCCCGCGCAGCGAGTTAAGCTAGGAGGGCCAGCTTAATTCTCGGTGGGCCCTAATAACCCGCTATGTCCTCTTGCCGTTCTACTGATTGCATCGCCTTCATTAGCTTATAAGCTGGTCCATTACCGTCATAAACGATCCGCTTAATCACTTCAAAATCGATAGCAAGACATGTTTTCCTGAAGTTTCTATACGTTCGAAGGCTTTAAGACCATCAGTTCAATATGGATATTCCGCCCAGTATTCTTTTTCTGGCAAGCCCTACGCCCCTATACGTCTATTATCATTGTTCTACTATGTATGTGGTATAGGCGAGCGACTTTTCTATCATTGCCAAGCCCTAATGCTGCTCCATCAACAAACACTACGTAACCTGGCCACCTTTCTTAGCTGTTTTCCTCTCGACGTCTTCTGCCGCTTCGATCCGCGCCCGACGATCGACACTCAAAACAATCAAGGCCATCCCCATACCGATGATAACAACTGCTTTCCAGACTTCGCCGTAACCGCTAATAAGTAGGAAAACCGCCACGGGAATCGCTATCACGCCGAAATCCGTAGCCGATTTCCACAGATGTTTTCTAAGGTAGTGATTTTTATTCATTGAAACTCTCTTCCAAGGGTAAGTGACTGCAATTGCTCCCTTGTTCGGGAGGCAGCATCCCCGACTCAGCTTGGTCTTATAGCTTTTAGCTTTTAGCGTTTCGCATAGCGCCGCTTGCGAGGGGCTTCCGGTAGCTTGATTCACTCAAGCGAGATGCCGACCTATTTCAAGTCGATACCTAGTGTCCTGGAATTCGAGCCTCAGCGGAGGGTGTTTTCAGCGGACATATACATTTTTCCTTCCGTACTGCTTTAGATAAACCCTGCCTGACTAGAGGCAGGGTTAGCTGTGTGACGCATACCGCAGACGATCCTTGATAGGAACGAGTAAAAAGGCATCACACACTAAACAGTATCGGTAGGTAGCGTTGTAAACTTGAGCAAAGCTAGATTTTTCGTACGCAACCTGGCGGCTATCTCTTCGAAAAGCGCTACATCACGTTCGATATTGCCGCGCGACTTCAGATTGGCAATCAGCTTTCAGAATCAGTCCGTCAGGTCTGCAGGCTAATGCTGACCGAAGCGTCAATAGCCCTGACAGAGGATCAGCGCTCCTACATGGGATATCATCGGGAGCACCTGTTTCGCAGGTAACCCGTAGCGAGCTATCCCTGACACACCAGTCCGCTTTGCCGGATTTCCTCAACGCGCGCCGAGCCAATGCCATTGATGCGAGTAAGATCATCGACGCTGGCCCAGGGCCGACCGCCGATGATGTCCTGCGCACGTGCCGGACCGACGTTAGGGAGCCGATCGAGCTCGCTTGGCAGCGCCCTATTGAGATCGATGCAGTGATAGCCACGACCATCAGACAAACCGCGTGCGGTCACTGAGTCGTTTATCTCGGTGAACGCGGGACTCGCATTGCCCGTGGTCAAATAAATCGGCGCATGGTCCGAGACGGAGGCTCGCGCAGTCTGATGGTCAATCCCTAACATCTGCGGGAAATGAACAATACCAGCCTCGGTCACGTCGAGTGAGTTCGCATCAATCCAGAAGTTGTCATAGAGGCTGGCATATCGACCATCGCGTTCACTGAGCGTCGTGGCGCCGGTGGTAATCGCTGGCTGGGCGCCGGCATCGCGCAGCGGCTGCCAGGCGAGATCGCTAGGAGGCAGATTGAAGTCGCCGACGATCAGCCGAGCGCTGCCGGGATAGACCTCATACATCCACTCCCAGATGCTGGCCAGTTCTTGTATTTCTGGCGTGCGGTCGGTGCGGCTATCGCCGTAGACGATATGCACTACTGCCATGGCGACCGTCTCCCCACTGTCCTTATCGCGAAATTCCGCCAGGTAAGGCTCCCGCGCGAAAAGGTCGCCCGGATCGAGATAGACCACGGCGCCCTGGGTGTAATCGACCGCGCTGTCGCGCCACAGGAACGCATAGCTTTCTTGATAAGTGTTACGCCCCACCGCGTGTGATGCCATGGAGCTCCACGATTCTCCGGTCTGCTGCTCCAGTTGCCGCTCAAGCGTTTGGACCGCGCCTGTGTCCATCACTTCTTGAAGGGCCCAAAGATCCGCTCCCTGCATGATCCCGGCGACCGTGGCAAGGTGCTTGCCGTTGTTCCAGCCCAAGTGCTTGAGGTTTTTTGCCGGAGCGCCCCAACCAGGCCTCCTGTCTGTCATTTAGAACGAAGCCACTTGGTATCAGTTAGACAGGTGCACCTACTACCTACGTCCCGCACCACGTTCCATCAACTCTCGCCTTCGTAAGCTGCTGGGACGCAGAAGGTGGAGGGAATACTGCAATCGCAATTGGTAATGTTTTGCAACATCCAGATTCAGCTGTACCGCCTAACTTCTGAGTAGCTCAGGGTTCGCTATTGGTGAGAGTATGAAACCAAGAAAAACCAGCCGACACTGTCAGCTGGCTCTTGTTGCATGAACTATCGGCTGATGCCGTAGCTCAGTCTTGAAGATATAAAGTACCTAACCAGGCTTATTGGCGAATACCTTCAAGCACAACATATAACTCGACTTCATGCATGACTTCGGGGAATTGGCTCATATCGATACCGTAATCAGCCAGCTCCAATGTGGTGCTCCCCTCGAAGCCTTGGGGCAGCATCTCCCAGGGAATGCCCGAGCGCAGCACAAACAGGATGCCCGTCAAGGCTGCGCGATTGGAGATGGGAGGCCGGCCACCGCGTGGCCTGGGCGTCGGTGGTGGCAGCAGTGGCTCGACAATGGACCAGAGTTCGTCGGATACGATTTTCTTAGCCATACCGAAAATCTAGGAATGACTGAAGGGGTTTTCAAGGTTTTGAAAGGCACTCTTAGTCATTCGCATCTCTTTCACTCCTTTCACGCAATTAACCAATATCAATACTGAACAAAAGTCAAAATATTCCCACAATCTACCGCCATGAATCAAGCATAAAGACGTCCCACTTTCCCCCTTTACCCTTCTTCAGAAAATGGCTGTGCTTCCACACCCTTTAGGCCAACAACAATCAACCCCCCAATGTTCAGCGCCATTTCAGCTTGGCTGCGCAGACTGACAGCTGACAAGGGTCAAGAAAAGAATCCTTAACCACTTCCTCACTTTACCCTTGAGCAACCCATAGGTTGTATCCTGATAACAAGCTCGCATTCGCAACGTGGCGATAGGTTGACGGCAGACGGCAAAGGACAGCGACGATGAACAGGCTGGTGCTGTTCATGCCACAGGCAGGAATCACCTGAAGCCCCCTCTTCTGAGCTGCACAGGCTATAGTGCCTGGGCTCATAGAATCACCGCAGCACCGTTGACTACACGGTAGAGGCAGGAGAGCCAGACGACTACCGAGGGGCCGCACTGGATTCCACCCACCGAAGACGTGGATCCCGTGTGTGGCAAAACCGTCAGTACCGAACAGGCCAAGCCGAGTGTTCACGATGGCCATGACTACTTTTTCTGCTCCCGTGACTGCCATTGAGGACGAGCAGGACAAAACATGCGCCGCTGTGGGTGCTCGGCGTGAAGGTGCCACTGGCGATTGCCACCGCCCTGGGGCTTCGTCCACTGAAGCAGGCACAGCATGAGGAAAGCGCTCGGGCTTTGATGGCATCTGCCAGCCGGCTGTCATTCATCCCCAAGGAGGCCGAGTGGGTGCAACGACAAGCGTGGGAGATCGGGATTGGAAAACATGGCCAGGCAGAAGAAGCCGGAAGACGGCGCCCCTTCCCGCTTATCCCAAGCCTCGAGGCGGCGCATCCTGTGTGGCGTTGGGCTGCTTGCCGCCTTCCTTGCCACCACCCTGCTGCTGTGGCGCACCGGGACGCTGGAAACCCTGCTGACCGGCGACACCCTCGAGCAGGCAGTGATACGGCTTGGCCCGTTGGGGCCGGTCCTGGTCATCGGCCTGATGACCCTGGCCATCGTCATGAGCCCGATTCCCAGCGCCCCGATAGCGCTTGCCGCCGGCGCGGCCTATGGCCATGCCTGGGGGACGCTCTATGTCGCCATCGGCTCCGGCACGGGGGCGCTGATCGCCTTCTCCATTGCCCGCCTGCTGGGATATGACGCCCTGAGGACCTGGTTGGGCGTGCGCCCTACTCCAAACCTGCTACACCGTTTCATCGGCTCGCAGAATGCCCTGATGGTCGCGGTTTTCGCGACCCGGCTGATGCCGTTCCTGTCCTTCGACGTCCTCAGCTACGCGGCCGGCCTCACCCCCCTCAAGGCCTGGCGCTTTGCCGTCGCGACGCTGCTCGGGATCATTCCGGCGAGCTTCCTGCTGGCGCATTTCGGTGACGAGCTCGCCTCCAGCGATCTGCGCCGCGCGGGCCTCACGGTGCTCGCGCTCGGCACCATCACCCTGCTCCCCCTGGCCTGGAAGGCGGCTCCGGCGCGCTATCGCGCGACCGTAAGGCGCTGGCTGCATCTCGGGTAGCCGAGTCTCAGCCCCGCCAAGCGCCCTGCTTGAAGCGTCAATGATGGGGTTCTGGCATGGGGTACGGGGACGCCTAACCCGGCATGCCTAGCCGACATCCCAATGACATGACGCCCCAACAGGCTCCGCCCATTCAGGGTTGGTTCAGCTTTGCCATCTAGGGGCTGTTGACGTTTCACATCGGTAGCCAGAGAAACCCACACGCCATGGCCACCATGCTCTCGTAATTTCGCTTTAGCTTGTCATAGCGGAACGCCACTGCGCGGTAGTGCTTTAACCGCGCAAAGGCATTCTCGACCAGATGCCGATAGCGATACAGTCCTTTATCCAGATCGGCATTGCCCCTGAGCGAGTTACGTTTTCTCGGAATCACCGGATGGGCCCCCTGGCCCTTGATCTGCTCACGAATGCGTTCACTGTCATAGCCCTTGTCAGCCACAATCGCCTCGCCACAGGGCAGTTGGGCTATCAAGCCGGGGGCTTCGGTACTGTCGTTGATGTTGCCTCCCGTAAGTCTGAAAGCGACAGGTAATCCATAAGCATCAACAGCTAAGTGAATCTTGCTCGTGTGGCCAGCACGGCTCTTGCCGATGGCCTCAGACTGACTGCTGGCAGCGCCGGCACTGTGCTGGTGAGCCTTGACGTAAGTCCCATCGATGAACATCCACTCGAAATCAGGCTCTTCGATCAGCGCATCAAATACCCTGAGCAGCTTGCCTGCCGCCGACCAGGCATTGAAGCGTTTATAGACCGAATTCCAGTACCCAAAGGCGCAGGGCAGGTCCCGCCATGGGCAGCCTACGCGCATCCGGTAAAGAATTCCCTCCACCGTCATTCGCAGATCAGGCTTGCGGTAGATGGCCTGTTGAACCAGAATTTTCTCCAGCTTCGACCAGAGCTCGTCACTGAGCATCAATCGGGGCATTGCAGACTCGCAGAGTGTCGGTGTGGAAACCTCAATTCTGCGGGACTGCTCTTATTCAGCAATGCCGTTCTCGTGAAACGTCAACAGACCCTAGGCTAGGGGTGAGCCTCACAAAACCGGAAATTGCATGACATCGATCAAGGTTCGGAGCTATCCGCAACCCTGGTGCTCCCCACTCGCTTGACCTTTGCGTTACCCAAGGGCTTTAGGCTTCGAGCAAATCGGCGGCTTCCCAGCGTCCAGGTATCGCCAGAGGCCTAGGGCCGGCGACGGCATCAAGGATGCCCTGGGCCGAAGGGGGAGTAGATCAGTATCGTCATTGCGATCAGCTCGGTGTCGGTGGCGGGCAATGCTCCGCACTTCCACCAGATGTGGATCTACCCGTGCATGACGAAATGGCAGAAGGGAGAGTTTCGTATGTCAAAGAACGAACACCGCCTCGGCGTCTCCGAGGTCAATCTAGTGACTCGCAAGCTGAAGCTCGAGCCCTGCGATCAGGATGAGTTACGCGTCGCCATGGACGAGATCGATGGGCTATACGGGCTCGAGCGAGTCACCTATGACACCGAGAAGCACAAGCTCAGTATGGCCTATGATGCGACGCGGCTGTGCATCGACCATATCGAGGCGATCCTCGCCTGGCACGCCATCGAGATCAGCCATGGCTGGTGGACGCGCTTCAAGGAAGACCACTACCGGTTCGTCGACCAGAACATCAAGGACAATGCCAGCAAGGAGCCATGGAGTTGCCATTGACTGCTCTCTTCATCGCCGCCGCAGCCATGTCGTTCGGCTCGGTATCGGTGATACGACACTCCCTGCGCTCGAGCCAAATGAGGATCTGACCACGAGGTCTGTCGATGGCTATTGATCGATGTCGATCTCATCGACGTTTTCCATAGCCCCGACCGTCTGCTGACGGTCGCCCACGCCCCACAGGGGCCTCAATACTTAGGACATGTCTCTCATGAAGAACTCTCTGCACAGTTCTTGGCTGGCTAGTCTCATGGCCGGCATCGCCCTCGCAGCCTCAACGACCGCCCTGGCGGCGAGCGACCGGGCCTTCGTGCCGATGGGGACGGCAGATGCCGTGGGTATCATCGACCTGGAGCGTCAGGAGGTGATATCGACCGTGACCGATACGATCAATACGCACGGCTCCGCCCTCACTCCTGACGGACGACACCTCATCGTGGGGAGCCTTTCCCCGCAGGATGCCGGTCGCGAGATCGTTCGTCCCGAGGGGGTGACGGAAGACGAGCACGCGGCCCATCATGGCGATGGCGCAACGACCTCCCCGGAGGAAGCGAGTACCGGCCTGCTCTACGTCGTCGACACGGCCACGAGCCGCATCGTCAGAACCCTGGAAGTGCCAGGGGCCGTGCATCATGTGCTGGTCACGCGAGACGGGCGTCATGCCGTCTCGACCCACCCCACGGGCGGAGGCATCAGCATGGTGTCGCTGGATAGCGGCCAGGTCATCGCCTCCCTGGCCACGGGGCCGAATCCGAACTACCTGGTTCAGCACGAGGAGGGGGGTAGCATACTGGTCAGCAACGCCGGTAACGGCACCATCAGCGAGGTGGATCCTCAGCACTGGTTCGTGCGGCGCAACATGCGCGTCGGCGGGAACCCGGAACACATGGTGCTCTCGAAGGACGGTAAATCCCTCTACGTCAACGATCATGCCGGGGGCCGCGTCCTGGCGGTGGATCTGACGACAGGCAGTGTGGCGGAGGATTATGAGATCGGCACGGCGCCTCACGGCATCGACCTGAGTCCGGATGGCCAGACGCTCTATGCGACGAGTCAGGGCGACAACCGCCTCGTCAGGATCTCCCTCGAGGAGGGCACACGGCATGCCGCCGAGCTGGCACCGGCCCCCTACCATCTCGCCGTTTCGCCCACCGATGGGCGGGTGCTGGTCACCAGCCGCGACGAACCCCACCTGTGGATCATCGCCCCGGACACCCTCGAGGTGTTGCAGACCGTGGAGCTGGGGGGCATCGGTCACCAGATATCTCTCGGGGCATCGCCTTCCAGGTGAACCAATGAGTTGGTGACCGCGAAGTCTGCTTCCGCACCTAGGCCGGCGACCCTGACGATCGCCGGCCGATAGCCATTCCCTTCATTTCACCCAGGTAGAAGCTCTGTGGAAACGCTCTCCTCCATCGGCCTGATCGGCGCCCTCTTCGGCGGGCTGCTGTCGTTCTTCTCGCCCTGCACCCTGCCCTTGCTGCCCGCCTATCTGTCGGTGGTCACCGGCGGCAGTGCCGGCAAGGCGGATCGGCGCTTCGAGGCGTTGCTGCTCAGCACCTTCTTCGTCTTCGGCTTCAGCGTGGTCTTCATCCTGATGGGCCTGGGGGTCACCAGCATCGGCCAGCTGCTGCGTGGTTATCGCCAGGAGCTCAACTGGATCACCGGCAGCATCGTCATCGTGCTCGGCCTATTCATGACGGGCGTGTTCCGGCTGCCCGTCCTGCAGCGCAGCTTTCAGTGGTCGCCCGAGCTGAGAGGGGGCTCTCCCATGGCGGCGACCTTCTTCGGCATCTCCTTCGCCATCGGCTGGACGCCCTGCATCGGCCCGATCCTGGGGGCGATCCTGATGGCCACCTCGACCACCGCCAATGCCCAGGCCGGCATGCTCTACCTGGCGACCTACTCCCTGGGCCTGGCCCTGCCCTTCCTGGCCAGCACCCTGCTGCTCAACAGGTTCAGCCACTACCGGGGCCGCCTCGGTAAGTGGAGTGCCTATGCCCGACCAGTCGCCGGAGTGATCCTTATCCTCATGGGGTTGCTGATCGTCTCCGGGACGCTCACCCGGCTCTCCAGCATCCTGGTGGACTGGTTTCCGGCCCTGGCCACAATCGGCTGAGGGCGTTGATCGACATCCAACCGTCGAGTCTCCTGCGACTTCTCAACGTATCGCCCCACGTGTTCCGTGTCAGACGGCGGCACCTCTGCCGGGGAGAAGCACTCGTCATGCCCCGGTGCATGGGCAGATGAGGGTCAATCCAGCACGATCAGATGATTGGGCAGTTCGTTGCGCTCGTGGGTGGCTGGTACCTGCTCCTTGAGATGTTCGCCGCATGCCTCGATGCACGCCAGGAAACCCCGCAGGGTCTCACCTGCCTTCACCTGCTGGGTGAACGCCGCCACGATGGATTGCCAGGTCTCGTCGCTGATACGTGCCGAGATGCCCCGGTCAACCAGGATTTCCACATACCGCTCGGCTTCGGAGACGAAAATCAGCATCCCCGTTCCCCCCTCGGTGTGGTGCAGCTCCTGTTCCAGGAACTGCCGCCGGGCGAGGTTGGCCGCCCGCCAATGACGAACCGATCGCGGGATCAGCCGGGTGGTGATGGCGGGGATGCGAAACACCAGTCCCAGCACGATGAAGGTCGCCCACTGCACCAGCGTCAGCTCGTAGGCCGTCAACCAGCCGGGAAAGTAATTGACCGCACCCGGTACCACCAGGGCCAGCAGGCCGGCCCAGAGCAGCGGGATATAGGCATAGTTGTCCGCTCGCGGAGCCAGCACGGTGACCAGCTCGGCATCGGTGTCGCGTTCGACCCGATGAATCGCCTCGGCTACCTGGCGTTGCTCGTTTTCACTCAGTAAGGCCATGGGGGTTGTGATCTCCGAATCCTGATTGTCATGTCGGTGTCGCCACCGGCGGGAAGGCTGGCTTACCAGCCGCCGGAAGCGCCGCCGCCACCGAAGCCGCCGCCGCCACCGCCGAAGCCGCCGCCTCCGCCGAAACCACCCCCGCCGCCGCCGCGCGACCTGCCGCCGAGCGCACCGCCCAGCAACATGCCGGCCAGCAGGCCGCCGCGACCGCCCCGTACCAGCGTCATGACGATGACGAACATCACGAAGAAGAGAATCGATGCCGGTCCTTCAGGTCCCTGTTCCCGAGCCGGGGCGCTGGCGGTGGCACTGGTGTCCATGGGCTCGCCACCCAGCACCTGGATCATCGCCTCCACGCCCTCGGTGATGCCGCGGGCGTAGTCGCCCTCACGGAAGGCCGGCGTCAGGGTCTGGTTGATGATCACCGAGGACTGGGCGTCGGTCAGTCGACCCTCGAGGCCATAGCCGACCTCGATGCGCACCTTGCGCTCCTTCGGCGCGACGATCAGCAGGGCGCCGTTGTCCTCCTCTTGCTGGCCGATGCCCCAGTGGCGCCCCAGCTGATAGCCATACTCCTCGATGGTGACGCCCTGCAGGTCCGGCAGGGTGGCCACCACCAGTTGCTCGGTGGTGGCTTCTTCGTGGGCCGCGAGCCTCTCGCTCAGGCGTGATTCGGTGGCCGGATCCAGCAGCCCGGCCTGGTCCACCACACGACCGGTCAATTCGGGAAAGTCGAGTTCCTGTTCCTCAAGCTCCTGGGCCTGGAGGCCTTGTGCCTGAAGGCCGAGGCCCCCCGACAGCAGCAGCGCCAATAGCGGGATGCGCAGAAGATCGCTCATTCAAACTCCACCTGGGGGGCCTGGTCCGCGTTCTCGGTCGTGGCTTCGAAGGTCTCGCGCAGCGGCATGTCGCTGTAGAGGATGCTGTGCCACAACCGCCCGGGGAAGGTGCGGATCTCGGTGTTGTAGCGCTCGACCGCGGTGATGAAGTCGCGCCGCGCCACGGCGATGCGGTTTTCCGTACCCTCCAGCTGGGACTGCAGGGCCAGGAAGTTCTGATTCGACTTCAGGTCGGGATAGCGCTCGGACACCGCCATCAAGCGGCTCAGTGCCCCGGTGAGTTGCTGCTGGGCCTGCTCGAACTGGCGCAGCTTTTCCGGGTCGTCGAGCGACTCGGCGTCGATCTGGATGGACGTGGCCTTGGCCCGCGCCTCCACCACGGCGGTCAGGGTCTCCTGCTCCTGGCGGGCAAAGCCCTCGACCGTCTCGACCAGGTTGGGCACCAGGTCCGCGCGTCGCTGGTACTGGTTCTCCACCTGCGCCCAGGCCGACTTCACCTGTTCGTCATAGGTGGGGATGTTGTTGACGCCGCAACCCGTCAACAGCATCGCCATGATCAGCACAAGGACAAACCGCCAGACGCGAGGGTCGGGAAGCGTGGTGTATCTCGTCAGCATGGGGTCAGTCATCCCTGTCATTGCGAATCGATGAGGTCCAAGGTACAGCTCAGCTTGATGCGAAGGAAGCGATGCCATGCCGCCACGAAGCCGACAACGTACATCAGGCCATACCAGTGAATCTGCACCGGCCCGATGGCGATGGCAACCGGATCGATCTGAGGATACTGCAACCGAGGTTTGCAGCGCCATCTGACTTGATCTGGATCAATCGACAGGATCCGGTTCTGGGCTATATGGTGGGGACATAACCTGCCACAGGAGCCCTGCAACATGGCCAGGCATGCCCTCTTTCCCAAGCATTCCACGCGGCCTGACGTCGCCTGGCCGCGCCTTGGGATGGGCATCCTGCTGGGCATGGTGCTGGTGCTTCTCTTCAGTGCCGCCACGGCGGCGCCTGTGCCTTCCTCGACCGCGTTTGGCCAGGTTGGCGTCGAGTTTCTCTCGGACACGCACTCGAGCGCCGAACGCATCGACACGGAACACCCTCGGCCGCGCTGCCACCATGGCGCTCGCCATGCCGGCAGTGCCCTGTTGCGCCTGGAACGCCAGGACCTCGAGTGCAAGCTTCTTCCCTTGAGCATGGCTGCCCCGACCATAGCGCCCCGGGTTGTCACCGCCAGCGGCACGCCACGTGCCCTTCCCGCCCCTTCTCCGGTTGCAGTCTACCTGTTGAGCCAACGCTTCAGAGTCTAAGTCATCCCCATTTCCCCAGCCCCACGACTCCAGACGGATACGCGGGGAGATAACTCGTGCCCGCCCTCGTATCGAACCAGGCGACTGCCGGAGTGGCCGCTGTGCGTGCAGAGACTCTTCCCACCAGACTTATCAGCATCTCGAGCTATAAACCACTGCCAGGCGTCGGGGTGCTTCGCTTTTCAGCGTCAATTCAGTTTCGTTGCGTATGCTTTGAGACACTCCGCGAAACCGAGAGGCGTAGGGCAGCGACTCCGGCCTTGACCATTGTGTCACACATAGGCTCTAGCCTTTCTCTGGACAGCTTCTCGGCATAACGAAGAAGGCGGCCGATATGACACGGGTCCCGATAATGAAATAGCAGGAGAGAGTCCATGAACGAGCTCGTATATTTCATGCTCTGGGCGGGAATCATCTTTCTGATGATGCGCTTCGGCTGCGGTGCTCACGTGATGGGTCATGGTCGTGGCAAGGCCAAGCATGGCGAGGGGGCATCAGAGAGGCAGGCGACCACCGAGAGCCTGCGCTGGATTCCGCCAGCCGAGGACGTCGATCCCGTCTGTGGCAAGACCGTCAGCACCGAAAAGGCCAAGTCGAGCGTCCACGAGGGCCATGTCTATTACTTCTGCTCACGTGACTGCCGAGAACGCTTCGAGGCCGCGCCCGAGCAATATCTCGCCGCTGAAGCCATGAGCCCGCCCGCCCAGCCGGAGAATGAACATGCCTGATGCCGATGTTCCGCCGACAGCCAAGCCGCATTACGGAACCCGCTTGCCGGTTCAAGCCGTGCCGCGGATCCCGGTGATCGCACTGGGTATGAGCCTGGGGCTGTTTCTGGCCGTGACCTTCATCCTGTGCGTCGGCTTCGGCCTGCTGTTTCCCGACCGGGCGATGTATGAGAGCTGGCTGCGCCTGCTGCCTGGCTTCACCTGGTTGAGTTGGCCAAGCTTCTTCCTGGGCCTGGCTGAAAGCTTCGGCTACGGCTGGTACGTGGCCCTGGTCTTCGGCCCGCTCTACAACTTCTTTGTCACACGCCTCAACCGGCGCAGCGGAGCGTAGGCCATGAACGAATCCCTCAACCATACCGGCGCCTGGGGCCTCGCGCTGATCGTCATCGTCTTGGTGTCCTGGTTCTTCTATCGCTATTTCGCACCGAAGAACTGGCGCGAATGGACCGGTGCCGGCGCGGTGCAGGCCTTTATCATCGCGCTTTACGCCGAGATGTATGGCTTTCCGCTCACTATCTATCTGTTGGTGCGTTTCTTCGGTCTGGATAGCGAGTATGTCAGCGCCAGCCTCTGGTCGACGCTGGTGGGGCTGGGAGAAACCGGCATGCTTGTCTCCATGCTGCTTGGCTACGGGCTCGCGTTTACCGGCATCGGGATCTTTATCCAGGGCTGGCGGCAAGTCTACAAGGCACGGCGCGAGAACCACCTGGTGACCGGCGGACTCTATTCCCTGGTACGGCATCCCCAATACACCGGCTTGTTCATCGCCTTGTTCGGCGAAGGTGTGGTGCATTGGCCGACACTATTCTCGATCGGCCTGTTTCCAGTGATCGTGCTTGCCTATACCTGGCTGGCCCACCGCGAGGAACGGCAGATGCTGGCCTGGTTCGGTGACGCCTATCGCGCCTACCAGCGGCGGGTGCCGATGTTCATTCCTCGCTGGGGACAGTGGCGGAAGCTAGCGGGTAGCTCACGCAATACTCACGATGAGCCGGGGGTTCACTGACATCCTGGATTCACACATCAACACACGCGGGCGGCGTTGATTTCATCCCACTGAAGATGCCGAACGTTGACCGGGATCAAGAGCCGCATGCTTTCACCTCATATTATCTTGACCCTTGGGTCTCCCACAGGTTTTAGCCTGATATCAGGATGATTCAACTTGAAAGGAGATCCGACCATGTGGGACGACATGACGGCGTATATGGGGAGTTACGGCTGGGGACATATGCTCTTCGGCGGGGTCATGATGGTGTTGTTCTGGGGCGCCGTCATTGCCTTGGCCGTTCTCCTGGTGCGTGGCCTGACCCGAGGCCGGGGCGAGCCATTTTCTCAACGGCGGCCAACGGCCCTGGACCTTCTTCAAGAACGCTACGCCCGGGGAGAAATCGACCGCGAGGAGTACGAGCAACGCAAGCGCGATCTTCTGCTTTGATCGCACCTCCTGATTATTGGATACGGCACTATTAGTTTCGACCCTATCGAGATAGGGCCACGAGGTTGAATCAAGACGCGGAAGCGACGGAGACGATTCCATGACGCAACACCAACACGACCATTGTCACGGGCATGCCTCGCACGAGGCACCGACACGAGGCAGCGGCGATACGGACCAACACGCCGCCGGCAGCCAGGGTGGCGCCCAATACACCTGCCCGATGCACCCGGAGGTCGTCTCCGACCAGCCGGGTGACTGCCCCAAGTGCGGCATGCACCTCGTGCCCGTGGGAAGCGACGACTCGCAGACGCATGACGGGCATGGTCATGGGGCCTCCGCGCCGGCCCACGGCGGCAAGTACGACAAGGTGCCGGCCGGGCATGCCGGTGCCATCTACACCTGCCCGATGCACCCCGAGGTGCGGCAAACCGACCCCGGTGCCTGCCCGCTGTGTGGCATGGGACTGGAGCTTGAATCGGCGGCCGTCGGCGATGAGGGGCCGAATCCCGAGCTGGTCGATTTTACCCGACGCTTCTGGGTCGCGGCCGTGCTCACGCTTCCGGTCCTGATTCTGACGATGAGCCCCTACCTGGGCCTCGGGGCCATTCGCGACTTCTTCGGTGAACGCAACGCGATGTGGATCGAGCTGGTGCTCAGCACGCCGGTGATCCTGTGGTCGGGCTGGCCGTTCTTCGTGCGCGGCTACAACTCCTTCCGCACCATGAACCTCAACATGTTCAGCCTGATCGGCATGGGGGTCGGCGCGGCCTATCTGTTCAGCATCGTGGCGGTGCTGGTGCCGGGCGTCTTCCCCGACGGCTTTCGCCGGGAAGACGGCTCCGTCGGAGTCTACTTCGAGGCCGCAGCGGTAATCGTAACCCTGGTCCTGCTAGGCCAGGTGATGGAGCTGCGCGCTCGCGAGGGCACCGGCAAGGCGATCCGGGCACTGCTCGACATGGCCGCCAAGACCGCGAGGGTGATCCGGCCCGACGGCAGCGAAGAGGAGATACCGCTGGAAGACGTGCAGGTCGGCGATCACCTGCGGGTGCGCCCCGGCGACAAGGTACCGGTGGACGGCATGGTGGTCGAGGGCCGCTCCTCGATCGACGAGTCGATGATCTCCGGCGAGCCGGTACCGGTGGAGAAGGTCCAAGGCGACCAGGTCACGGGGGCCACGATCAACGGCACCGGCAGCCTGGTCATGGAAGCCACCCGCGTCGGCGCCGACACCATGCTCAGCCAGATCGTCGAGATGGTGGCCGCTGCCCAGCGCTCGCGCGCACCGATTCAGAAATTCGCCGACAAGGTGGCGGGCAAGTTCGTGCCCGCGGTGATCGGCGTCGCCATTCTCTCCTTCATTAGCTGGGCGATCTGGGGTCCGGCGCCGGCGCTGTCCTATGCGCTGGTCTCGGCGGTGGCGGTGCTGATCATCGCCTGCCCCTGTGCGCTGGGCCTGGCCACGCCGATGTCGATCATGACGGCCACCGGGCGCGGCGCGCAGGCCGGCGTACTGATCAAGAATGCCGAGGCGCTGGAACGTTTCGCCAAGGTCGATACGCTGATGGTCGACAAGACCGGCACCCTGACCGAAGGCAAGCCGAAGCTGGTGGCGGTGCTGCCCGAGGAAGGGCATGACGAGGCCGAGGTGTTGCGCCTGGCGGCCAGCCTCGAGAAAGGCTCCGAGCACCCACTGGCCGAGGCCATCGTCGCCGGCGCCGAGGAGCGCGGCGTGTCCCTCGCCGATGCCACCGATTTCGAAGCCGTGACTGGCATGGGCGTCAAGGGGGTCGTGGACGGCAAGTCGGTGGCCCTCGGTAACGCCAAGCTGATGGCCGAACTGGGCCTCGATGGCGGCCGGATCTCCGAGACCGCGAACGCCCGCCGCGATGAAGGCGAAACGGTGATGTTCGTCGTGCTCGATGGCCAGATCGCCGGCCTGGTCAGCGTCGCCGACCCAGTGAAGGCAACCACGCCCGATGCCCTGAAGGCGCTGCACCGGCTGGGGTTTCGCATCATCATGGCCACCGGCGACAACGAGCGCACGGCGAAGGCGGTGGCAGGACGCCTGGGCATCGATGAAATCCGCGCCGATGTCATGCCCGAGGACAAGGCCCGCATCATCAAGGAACTGCAAGCCGAAGGCCGCAAGGTGGCAATGGCTGGCGACGGGGTCAACGACGCCCCGGCGCTGGCCCAGGCGGATGTCGGCATCGCCATGGGCACCGGCGCCGACGTGGCGATCGAAAGCGCGGGCTTCACCCTGGTCAAGGGCAATCTCGACGGCATCGTACGCGCCCGCAAGCTGTCGCTGGCCACCATGCGCAACATCAAGCAGAACCTGTTCTTCGCGCTGATCTATAACGGAGCCGGCGTACCCATCGCCGCCGGGATCCTCTATCCATTCCTCGGCATTCTGATCTCACCGATGTTCGCCGCCTTCGCGATGACCGCGTCGTCCCTGTCGGTGGTCTTGAATGCGCTGCGCCTACGCCGAGTGAGGATCTGATCATGGCCGACAACCAGCGCTGGCTAGACCGGCGGCCAAGCAAAGGGCGCATCTAGGAGCGAATGCCGGGAGGCTACAGCATGACGACGGCGGCACAGCAGGGATCGGAGGAACGGGCGGCGGGGCTGGTCACCGTCGGCGCCATGCTCCTGGCGCTGGTGCTCGCCAACACCCCGCTACGTGAGTTCTACCAATTCCTGCATCATACCCCCGTGTCGGTGCAGGTGGGCGCCTTGGGCATCGACAAGCCGCTGATCCTGTGGATCAACGACGGGCTGATGGTGTTCTTCTTCCTGCTGATGGGGGTCGAGCTCAAGCGCGAGATGCTCGGCGGCCTGTTGGGCTCGATCCAACAGGTGGCACTCCCCGGCATCGCCGCGATCGGCGGCATGCTACTGCCGGCACTGATCTATCTGCTGGTCAATGGCACCGAGGGTATCGCCGCCCACGGCTGGGCCGTGCCCACCGCCACCGATATCGTGCTGGCCCTGGCGGTACTGTCGCTGTTCGGTAAGCGCGTGCCCCCCGCATTGCGGGTGTTCCTGATGGCCCTGGCGGTGTTCGACGATCTCGGCGCCATCGTGATCATCGCGCTGTTCTATACCGAGCGCCTCGCCGGGGAGGCGCTACTCGTCGCCGGCATTGCCGTCGCTGGCCTCATGGTTCTCAATCGCTTGCGGGTCATGCGCGCCCTGCCCTACGTGCTGCTGGGGCTGGTGCTGTGGTTTGCGGTACTCAAGTCCGGGGTTCACGCGACCCTGGCCGGGGTCGTGATCGCTTTGGCCATTCCCGCCAAGACACGGGATGGCCACCGGGAAGGCTCCCCACTCAATCGCACCTACCATGACCTGAGGCGCTGGGTCACCTTCGGCATCGTGCCCGTGTTCGCCTTCTTCAACGCGGGGATCGTGGTGGGAGCAGGAGGCGAGGGCTTCGGCAACGTCTTCCTCGGGGTGGCCCTCGGTCTCTTGCTGGGCAAACAGTTGGGGGTGTTCACCTTCGCCTGGCTGGCGATCCGGCTGCGCCTCGCGCGGATGCCCGCCGGGGTTCGCTGGTGGCACTTATACGGAGTGGCCGTGCTAGCGGGTATCGGTTTCACCATGAGCCTGTTCATCGCCGGGTTGGCCTTCGACGACCCGGGGGCCCTGACCGCGGCCCGCCAGGGCGTGTTACTCGCCTCGGCCATCGCGGCACTCCTCGGCGGTGCGTTGCTGGCGGCAACGCTGCCCCGGCGGCACCGGGTCGAAACGACTACCGAACGGTCACTCCGCTCGGTGGCGTCGCCCAAGCCCCCAACGGAAGATAAGACTATTGATTCCAGGAGGCAGTCATGAAACGACGACGCTTTCTCGTCGGCGCGACGGTGGTGGTCGGCGCAGTCGGAGCGGCATTCACGGCGGTGCCCTTCATCGCCTCCTGGCAGCCCAGCGCGCGCGCCCGGGCCGCCGGCGCCCCCGTCGAGGTCGACATCGACAAGCTGGAGCCGGGGCAACAAGTGACCGTGGAATGGCGCGGCAAGCCCATCTGGGTGTTACGCCGCACCCCGACGATCCTCGAGCGTCTGGCGACGCTAACCGAATCCGGTCGGCTTCGCGATCCGCTCGCCAAGGTAGCAACCCAACAGCCGGGCTATATCAGCGGGCCGTTACGCGCGATCAAGGAGGAGTATCTGGTGGTCATCGGGATATGCACCCACCTCGGCTGCGTACCCTCATTCCGGCCGGAACCGGGCTCGGTCGGCGACGACTGGCCGGGCGGCTACTTCTGTCCCTGCCACGGCTCCAAGTTCGACTTCGCCGGCCGCGTATTCAAGGCGGTACCGGCGCCAACCAACCTGGAGATTCCACCCTACCGTTTCCTGTCCGAGTCCCGGGTCGAGATCGGTACCGACCCCGAGCCAACATCATCCTGACACCGAGAGGTAAACCACTATGAATACCAAGACATCGACAGCCAAGGCACCCACGGCGCGTAAAGCCCCGCGTAAGAGTCAATCGGCTCCTTCCCAGGAGGCGGCCGACCAGATGGCCGCGCCCGAACTCGAACACGCCACCATCCCGAGCAACCCGGCGACGGAGCTGCTCGCCTACCAGACCGACCTGTGGCGGCGTGGCGTGCGCTACCTGGATACCCTACGCGAGCGCGCCGACAACATGCTCGAGCATGAACGGATGGGCAAGCCGCCACTGCTCGACTTCGACTACGAGATAATCCTGGACGGCCGCCGACTGGAACGCCCCGCCAACTATGCCCTGTTGCGCATCACTCGGGTCGGCGAGGACTGTCTGGAAGACTGCCTCGACGAGACCAAACCACCGGTGATGGTCGTCGACCCGCGCGCCGGCCATGGCCCGGGCATCGGCGGTTTCAAACAAGACTCCGAAGTGGGCATGGCGCTGCACGAGGGGCACCCGGTCTACTTCGTGATCTTCTTCCCCGAGCCCATGCCCGGGCAGACGCTGGAGGATGTGCAGCACGTCCTGCGGCGCTTCGTCGAGACGCTGGCCGAGCGCCACCCCGGCCAGCCGCCGGTGCTCTACGGTAACTGCCAGGCGGGCTGGGCCATCGCGCTGCTCTCCGCCGACTGCGAGGGTCTGGTCGGGCCGGCGGTGCTGAACGGCTCGCCGCTCTCCTACTGGTCCGGCGAATCCGGCGTCAATCCCATGCGCCTCGCCGGCGGCCTGCTGGGCGGTGCCTGGCTGACGCACCTGATGGCCGACCTGGGAGACGGGCGCTTCGACGGTGCGAACCTCGCCACCAACTTCGAAGCCCTCAAGCCGGCGAATACCCTGTGGCAGAAGGACTATCAGCTGTTCGCCGACATCGACGGCCAGCGCGAACGCTTCCTCGAGTTCGAGCGCTGGTGGACGGGCTTCTATAGCCTGAGCAAGGAAGAGATCGTTGCCATCGTCGAGAACTTCTTCGTCGGCAACAAGCTGGAGCGTGGCGAGCTCGAGGTCTGCCCCGGCTGTAGCGTCGACCTCAAGCGCATCCGCAACCCCCTGGTGATCTTCGCCTCCGGCGGCGACAACATCACCCCGCCCCATCAGGCGCTCAACTGGATCCCCGCGGTCTATCCCGATACCGCGGCACTCAAGGCCGCCGACCAGCGCATCGTCTACCTGCTCAATCCCCACGTCGGGCATCTGGGCATCTTCGTCTCCTCCAAGGTGGCGCGCCTCGAGCACCGAGCGATCCTCGAGAGTGTAGGCGATCTCAACGATCTTGCCCCCGGGCTCTACGAGATGAAGATCGACAACCCCACCGGCGATCCCGATTGCCACAAGCCCCAGTTCCAGGTGCGGTTCGAGGAACGCCGGGTGGAGGACCTAGATTACCCCTCTCAGGCACCGGCGTTCGAGCAGGTGCGCGCACTTTCCGAGCACAATGTGGCCCTCTACGAGACCTTCGTCGGCCCCTGGGTGCGGCTGTACACGACCCCTTGGACGGCCGAGATGCTGCGTCAATTGCATCCTGCGCGGACCAGTCGGCTGATGTTCTCGGAACGCTTCGCTCCCTGGATGAACGGCGTGAAGTGGCTGGCCGAGATGGCGGAGACCATGCCGACGCCGGTCGATAGCAGCAGCCCCTATCGGCAATGGGAGACGTTGATGAGCGATTCAATCGCCTCGACGCTGGAACTGGCCGGCACGACTCGCGATAGCGTTTTCGAGATGGCATTTGGAACGCTCTATGCCGGGCCCTGGGCAGGTATGGCATGGGTAAAGACAAGCAACGATTGAGAGAAAGATCTTCATTCACG
>NZ_FQUJ01000007.1:29983-220667 GCF_900128925.1 Modicisalibacter ilicicola DSM 19980 | reverse complement strand
GTTCGGATGACGGTTGGGGAAAGCCTTGGTCTTGACCTTGCCCTTGTCCAGGTCGCGGACCCACAGGCAGTCGAGTTTCTGCTTGCTGACGTCAATGCCGATATGTGCCATCTCGTTGTCTTGCCTTGTTTCGTACAGCCTCTCTCGTCGATGCGAGGGGCGTTGGATACCGTTCAAACTATTGAGATCAAGGTGCCTGGAGGGGCCTATCTACGGATCAGGGTCTGTGCCCATCAGGAGCTCGACGGGTTACCCTCCAGACCAGTGAGGCGGTGGTAGCTAATCACCCCCTCTCGAGAGACACAAGGAGCTCGCTTCAGCGAGCGATGGGGTAACGACCATCGCCCGGTAAGACGTGCTCATACGAAAACCTATCCTTCGGGCGGCACTAGTAGAGCGCCTGCTCCTCGGCCACTACCTCCTTCAATACTTCCAGATAGAGCTTGTCTGCCTCGGAGTGTTCGCTCGGGTCTTCCGGTATGTGCACGCTGGTGGTATCGGAAATCTCGTTGGCGATCTTCGCCAGCATCTCCTGCTCGTTGGCATAGCCATTCTCGGCGCGTTCCCGATACGCCTGACGCGCGATTTCCAGGGATTGCTCGAGAATCTTCGGGTCCTGCAGCAGCTTCTTGATGAAGTGCCGAAGCTCGTTGATGACGCGAATCTTCTGCATTTCGGAACCGGCCATGATATGGGGTCTCCCAGATGAATGATCTGCAAGGAAGATAGCATGGGCCGGCTCCCCTCGTCAGGCATCGAGCGGGTGTCGACGCACCACGGCGCCTGGCTATTCCTTGACCAGCCCCAGGTGGAGTCGAATGCCGGGACCGGTCACCCCGTCGAGTCCCAGGTCGAGCAGGCAGCGACGCTCCGCATGACTGGTCACACTCTCGCCGATGACCTTGATGCCGAGGGAGTGACACAGGGTGACGATGCCACCCAGCAAGGGATGCGTGCGCTTTCGGGAGTGGATGTCCCGAACCAGGGAGGCATCGATCTTCATGTAGCTCAGGCCCAGGTCGTGGAGGTCGGGAAGCCTCGCGAACTCCGGGCCCGCATGGGCGAGGCCAATCTTGCAGCCCAGGGGGCGAAGCTCCAGGGAGAGGTTGCGGAAGATCTCCTTGTTTCTGACCGCGGTGGATTCGGGCACCTCGATCCACAGCCGACGGGCGGCCTCCGGATGCAGCGCCACGCACTGACGCAGTTGCGTGGCAAACCGGGCGTCGCCAAGTGCGTCTTTCGATAGACGAATGCTCAATGGCCTGCCCTGTTCGTCGATCGCGGCGAGTGCCGTCTTCACCGCCGCCAGATCGAACTCGCTGCTCAGGCCGGTACGGGAAAGCCAGGGCAGGAAGGTGCCCTCGGACTCCCACTCGTCCTCCAGCTTGAGTTGTGCGCAAGCTTCGTAGTGGATCAGCCTGCCGCGATCGTCGAGTACCGGATGACGGGCCAGGCGAATGCCCTCGGCCTTCATGGCCTGATCGAGGGCATGGCGCCACTGCTTGTGGGTCCGATAGATCTGATGGCGGAGGTCGACGGCAACCGCCTCGACGGTGCTGCCGCCTCGTTCCTCGGCCTTGGCCAGGGCGCCATCCAGGGCGCTGAACAGTTCTCGGCGACGATCGCCCTGGTGATAGGGCGCCACGGCCATGGGCGAGGCGACCCGCAGGGAGGCACCGTCGAACTGGGCGTTCAGCTGGGCCTCGATGTGCGCCTGAAGGTGGGCAGTGGCCTCGTTGCCGGGAAGCAGCAAGGCGAAATCGCTGCCGTTGAGTCGGCCTACCTGGGCACCATCGTAGTGCGAGGCCAGGTCGACGAGCATGTCGGCGAAGCTCGATAGCAACTGGTTGGTGGCGGTATAACCCAGGCGTTCGTTGAGTTCGTTGAGGCCGGCAAGGCGTGCCATGGCGATGTGGCCCGCGGTGCCGTGGTCGTCACCGTTCAATGCAGT
Source organism: Modicisalibacter ilicicola DSM 19980 (assembly GCF_900128925.1). Lineage (GTDB taxonomy): Bacteria > Pseudomonadota > Gammaproteobacteria > Pseudomonadales > Halomonadaceae > Modicisalibacter > Modicisalibacter ilicicola. The sequence continues at coordinate 218,716 of NZ_FQUJ01000007.1, read as the reverse complement.
GTCGACCTGATGGAGAAAGATGCCGCGTTTGGTGACGCCGGTGATATCGTCCTGCTGCAACTGGCGCTGCAATCGATCGAGTTTCCGGGACTCCTCGGCGAACAGGGCGCGCATGGCGCCGGAAAGCCGGTTCATGGCGAGCACGACCTGGCGCAGTTCCCGGGGGCGTGGCAGTTCCTCGCAGACGCTGAAGCGGCGTTGGCCGATGTCGCTGGCCTGAGCGATCACGGACCGCAAGGGGCGTCGTATCGTGCCCATGATCCACCAGACCAGGCTGGCGCCGATCACGCTCGCGATGGTGAACCAGATCAGCAGGTCGATGGTGCCTTGCCACAATAGGCGGTAGGCATGGCCCTGGTGGCTCTCGACGACGACGGTGGCGTACTGCTTCTGATCCTGGAGGATGACCGCCTCACCGGGGGGAATGGAAAGTTCCACCAGCCGGACGAACCATGCCGGGATGCCGGATGTCGCCGTCTCGCTCGCGCGACGCATCAAAGGCTCCCCTTCGGGAGCAACGAGCTCGATGCGCCGGTAATGGCCGGTATCGAACTGCGCGGCTAGCACGCCCTCGATGACCCAGGGATCCTTGTCGATCAGGCTCAGGGAGAGTGCCAGGGCGTTGGCGTTGTCGATGTTCTTGGTGCGCAGTTCCTCTTCGAAGTAATGCGTGCCGGTCACCAGGGAGATGGTCAGGCTTCCCGCGAAAGACAGGGCAAGGACCACCAGGAGAGTCAGCCAGAGCTGTTTGATCAATGACATCCGCGGTCTCCTGGGTCATGGCCGGAGAGGGGCGATAACGATGCTTGAGAGGCGCATGGAAGGAGGGGGCATACTCAGGCATGGATCGAAAATGACGTCGATCATACCTGACGACGAAATCGGCCGAACGCTCCAATTGGCGCCTTTTTCCAGGCTATTTCGTTGACTGCTCGGAGGGAACGAGGGTGCGGCAGGAGCAGCTGCGCTTCACGCCTTTCCCGGCCCTTGCCAGATGCGCAGCCAGCCCAGCCATTCGAGGCCTTCCCCGGCCTGGCGCAGTTCCCGGGCCTGGGTATCGAGGTCATGGCGTTCCCCGAGGGGGATGTACAGCGAGACATCGACCCGGTTGTCCAGATAGTGAAGGTCCAGCGCGATGCGCCGTTGCCAGACGGGCATGTCGCCCCAGGCCCGCTCCAGCGCGGCCTCGATGTCGGCGCGCAGCGGCAGGCCGCTCAGCTTGACCGGCGGGGGTGCGTTGGAGTCATCCTGGGGATCGATATGAAAGGTCACATCGGCCAGGCGTGGATATTCCCGGCAGAGTTCGCGACTGACCTGATTGCCGATCTCGTGGGCCTCGGACACGGTGACCCGGGGCGCCACCACCAGATGCAGATCGAGCAGCACCTGGCCGCCCAGGGTGCGGGTACGCAGCTTGTGCACGCTGCGCACGCCGGGCACCCGCTGGGCCAGGGAGCGCATGCCGCGCTGCTCGTCCTCGGGCAGGGCCGTGTCGATCAGCTCGCGACTGGCGTCCCAGAGCAGCGAGGTGCCGATATGCCCCACCAGCAGGCCGACGGCGATGGCCGCCACGGCATCCAGCCACTCGATCCCGAACTGTGCACCGACCAGGCCGACCAGTACCACCACCGTCGACAGGGCATCGCTGCGGGAATGCCAGGCGTTGGCCTCGAGCAATCGCGAGCCGATGCGTCTGGCCACCCTGAGGGTATAGCGAAAGATCCATTCCTTGCCCGCCAGTGCGACCACGGCCAGGGCGATGGCCCAGGGGCCGGGTGGCGCGATGGCGACCCCTTCGATAAGACGGCTCAGGCTGGCCCAGGCGATGCCGCCGGCGACGAAGATCAGGATGCTGCCCAAAAGCAGCGTGCCGAGGGTCTCGATGCGGCCGTGACCGTAGGGATGATCGTGATCCGGCGCCTGTCGGCCGAAGTGGGTGGCGGCGAGGACGAAGGCATCCGTGGCCACGTCCGAGAAGGAGTGGATGCCGTCGGCGACCAGGGCGGCGGAGCCCACGGCATAGCCGACGATCATCTTGGCCACGCCCAGGATGCTGTCCAGGACGGCACCGACCAGCGTCACCTTGTGGGCGGCGCGGGTATCGGTCGTCGAGGTGTCTTGCCTAGGCATCTGCCAGTCGCCCGGCACGGTTGAGGACCGGGTTGGCATACTGGGCCAGCCACCAGTCGCGCAGCTGCTCGGGAACCTCGTTCAACCGCGCCTCGAAACGCTCCCGGTCGGCCATCGTGACCTCGCTCAGATCGACCAGGTCGGGCGCGCGTTCGCTCGCTTCGAGGGCCAGTTCATGACTGGAGAACAGGTGGTAGCCGTCGAGCACCTGGCGGGTGATCTCGTCGGCGACCTCGTCGGGGCTCTCGAAGTCCGCGGTCAATACCTCGCCGAAGCTGAGCTTGATGCGCCCCTTGGCGCCGGTGATGCCGGCGACGATGGAGCGAATGTCCTCGAACTCGACCTTCTCGTAACGCCCCTCGGTGTGCAGCGCGTGAAGCTCGCGTGCCTTCTGGAGATCGCAGGGGTCATATTCGTAGCTGATCGATACGGGCACCATGCGCAGTTCCCGGATGGCATCACCGAAGCTGGCTGCCTTGTGCTGCTGGCGGTGCGCCATGGTCAGCATCTTGACGATCGCCGGGTCGGCGCGGTCGATGCCGTCCTTGGCGCGACCCTCGCGCTGGGCCAGCCAGACCGAGTGATTGTCGACGGTGATCGAATGGCGGATATAGCTCGAGAGCGCCTGGTAGGCGGCGAGCATGGCCCGCTTGCCCCGGGCGGAGCGAGGCACGATGAAGCTCTTGTTGAGCCGCATCAGGTCGGTGACGTAGGGCTTCTGGAGCAGGTTGTCGCCGATGGCGATGCGCACCGTGTTGCGCCCGGCCTGGTAGAGGGCGTAATTGACGAAGGCGGGATCGAGAGCGATGTCGCGGTGATTGCCGATGAACAGGTAGGCGGTATCGGGGTCGAGCTTGTCGAGCCCCGTCACCTCGAAAGCGTCGGTAGTGGAGGCGAGCATGCGCCGCATGTAGTAGGCGATGCGATCCTGGAACCTGGCGACACTGTCGACGCCGCGCATCTGCCGCGCGATGGCGATGCCGGCCAGCCTTCGCGCCAGCCAGGGCGCATGTTTCGCCAGCCGGGGGAGACGGTAGCGCGTGATGGCATCGAGGAACTCGTCATCGTGGGCGAGGCGAGCGAGTACCGCGGCGACCTCGTCGTCGTGGTAGGGGCGGATGTTCTCGAAGAGATCCTGAGTCGGTTGTTCTGTCATGGTGTCGATGCGGTGGCGGTGGCTTCGCCACCCAGCCAGTCGATGAGTTGTTCGATGGAGTCGGCCAGCACGTTGCTCATCAGCGCGAAATCGGTCTCCAGGCGCACTACCGGGTCGCCGGCGTCGTCGGTCTGGCTGGCCTCGTCGAGAAGCGTATCAGCGAAGCGCAACGACTTTAACGCCAGATCGTCGGCGAGTACCATGGACAGCGATTCATCGATGGTGAACGCCAGGCGTGTCGCCTGGCGACCCGCCTCCAGGGCAGTCTGGATCTCTTCGCCATCGAGGTCCATCTGGCGCCCGCGCAGCACGCTGTCGTCGCCGCTCGATGCCTTGAGCTCGACCTGGTCGCCCAGTGCGAGACCGCCGGGTCGCCGGGTCGCGTCGCCGAGCCATTCCGTCATGGCGCGAGTCGGGGGGGTGCGAGTGGCCAGTGGCGTCACCTTGAGGCTGCCGAGGGTCTGGCGCAACAGGTCGAGGACATCCTCGGCCCGCTTGCGGCTCGAGGCGTTGATGCCGATCAGGTCGCGCCGGGTGTCCCACCACAGGTCGAGGCGTTGCGTGCGCACGAAGGCACGAGGCAGGAACTCCTCGTAGACCTGCTCCTTGAGCGCCTGCTTTTCCTGACGGCGCAGCGGGCGTCCTTCCGCGGTTTCGCGGTCGGCGGCCCGGGCCTCGACTTCCTCCTTGACCACCGAGGCCGGCAGCAGGCGCTCCTGGCGCAGGGCAGACAGCAGGCGATGGCCCTGGATCTCGTGCAGGTACCGTTCGCTGTCGCGTCCGGCGGGCGTGCTCCAGCCCAGGCGGCGGGCTTCGACGCCTCCCAGGGGGCGAAAGGCCTGCTCGTTCAGTGCTTCGCTCAGGTCGCCGCCGTTCAGCGCCGGTGCGTCGTGCACGCGATAAAGGTGTAAGTGCTTGAACCACATGGTGTCGCCCCGGATTAAAAGGAGGCATATTATGTCGAATAGCCCCCGGGGGTGCCAGTCTCGTAAGAGTACCGAATGAGTCGATCAAGCGCCCCGTATTCGTTCAACGTCAACCGACAACTACAGGAAGTGGCAGCGTGGACCACCGAATCGCCCGTTCCACCGTGCGTGTGCGCGGTTTCCATCTGGATGGCTATGCGCATGTCAACAATGCGCGTTATCTCGAGTTTCTCGAAGAAGGGCGTTGGGCATATTTCGAGCAGCAGTTCGATCTGGCAGCGCTCTTCAACGAGGGGTTGGCGGTGGTCACCGTCAACCTGAACATCAACTACCGCCGTGCGGCGGTCATTCACGACGATCTGGAAATCCTCAGCTCGCTGTCGAAGATCAGCGGTCGTCATGCGGTGATGCACCAGGTCATCAACCGTGTCTCCGACGGCAAGCGCATTGCCGACGCCGACTTCACCTTCGTGGTGCTCGACACGCGCACCGGGCGTTCCCTGCGCATCGACGAAAAACTGCGCAGCGTGCTCGAGCCCCTGGTGCTGGAAGTCGAGGAGTGACGTCGCCGGCGGGAGGTTCCCGCGCTGCCTAAACGGGCCGCGTGATGGTACAATCTCCCGATTGTGATAGCCCGGTCCGAGGGCTGATCCCTATTTCCCGCGAGGGCGGGCGCGGTTCCACGGTTGCTGCCTCGTGCCAGCGCTTATCAGTTGTAGTGCAAAGGATTTAACGACCCATGGGTGACATCGCCAGAGAAATTCTGCCCGTCAACATCGAGGACGAGCTGAAGCAGTCGTACCTCGATTACGCGATGAGCGTCATCATCGGCCGCGCGCTGCCGGATGTGCGCGACGGCCTGAAGCCGGTGCACCGGCGCGTGCTGTTCGCCATGCATGAGCTGGGCAACGACTGGAACAAGCCTTACAAGAAGTCCGCTCGCGTGGTCGGCGATGTCATCGGTAAGTATCACCCGCACGGCGACAGCGCGGTCTACGACACCATCGTGCGCATGGCCCAGGATTTCTCGATGCGCTACGTGCTCGTCGACGGCCAGGGCAACTTCGGTTCCATCGACGGCGACAGTGCCGCCGCCATGCGTTACACCGAGGTGCGCATGGCCAGGCTCTCCCATGAGCTGCTGGCCGATCTCGAGAAGGACACCGTCGACTGGGTCGACAACTACGACGGCACCGAGCGCATTCCCGACGTGCTGCCCACCAAGCTGCCCAATCTGCTGGTCAATGGCGCCTCGGGCATCGCCGTGGGCATGGCGACCAATATACCGCCGCACAACATGGTCGAGGTCATCGACGGCTGCCTGGCGTTGATCGACGACTATACCCTGACCATCGACGACCTGATGGAGTACATCCCCGGCCCCGATTTCCCCACCTCCGGCATCATCAACGGCAAGGCCGGCATCCTCGAGGCCTACCGCACCGGGCGCGGACGCATCTACGTGCGGGCACGGCACAGCATCGAGCACCACGAGAAGAGCGGGCGCGACCATATCGTGATCACCGAGTTGCCCTATCAGGTCAACAAGGCGCGCCTGATCGAGAAGATCGCCGAGCTGGTCAAGGAAAAGCGCATCGAGGGCATCGCCGAGTTGCGCGACGAGTCCGACAAGGACGGCCTGCGGGTGGTGATCGAGGTCAAGCGTGGCGAGTCCGGCGAGGTGGTGGTCAACAACCTGTTCGCCCAGACCCAGTTGCAGACCGTGTTCGGCATCAACATGGTGGCGCTGGACAATGGCCAGCCCAAGATTCTGAACCTGAAGGAAATTCTCGAAGCCTTCGTGCGCCACCGTCGCGAGGTGGTGACCCGGCGCACCCTCTTCGAGCTGAAGAAGGCCCGGGAGCGCGGCCATATCCTCGAAGGCCTGGCAGTGGCCATTTCCAGCATCGACGAGGTGATCGAGTTGATCAAGGCCTCGCCGAGTGCCGCCGAGGCCAAGGAACGCCTGCTCGCGCGCTCCTGGCAGCCCGGTCAGGTCACCGGCATGCTCGACCGCGCCGGTGCCACCTCCTGCAAGCCGGAGGACCTCGAGGAAGGGTACGGGCTCTCCGACAATCGCGGCGAATACCGGCTGTCGCCGGCCCAGGCCCAGGCGATTCTCGAGCTGCGCCTGCATCGCCTGACCGGCCTCGAGACCGAAAAGCTGCTCAACGAATACCTCGGCATTCTCGAGAAGATCGCCGAACTGACCGAGATCCTGGCATCGGCGGATCGTCTGCTCGAGGTGATCCGCGGCGAACTCATCGCCCTGCGCGATCAGTTCGGCGATGCGCGCAAGACCGAGATCCAGGTCAGTCGCCTCGATCTGACCATCGAGGACCTGATCGCCGAGGAGGACATGGTGGTCACCATCTCGCGCTCGGGCTATGCCAAGACCCAGCCGATCAGCGACTACCAGGCCCAGCGCCGGGGTGGGCGCGGCAAGTCGGCGACCAGCATGAAGAACGAGGACGTCATCGAGCATCTGCTGGTGGCCTCGACCCACGACACGGTGCTGCTGTTCTCCAACAAGGGCAAGGTCTACTGGCTCAAGGTCTACGAGATTCCCGCCGCCAGCCGTGGCTCTCGGGGCAAGCCGTTGGTCAACCTGCTGCCGCTGGACGAGGACGAGTCGATCAATGCCATGCTGCCGGTGCGGGAATATCGCGAGGACAGCTTCATCTTCTTCGCCACCGCCAAGGGCACCGTCAAGCGCACCAGCCTCGACCAGTTCTCCCGGCCGCGCAGTGTCGGGCTGATCGCCATCGACCTGGACGAGGACGATCGCCTGGTGGGCGCGGCCATCACCTCGGGTCACGATCACGCCATGCTGCTCTCATCCAATGGCAAGGCGATTCGCTTCGAGGAGACCAACGTGCGCGCCATGGGGCGTACCGCCCGGGGCGTGCGCGGGATGCGTCTCGCCGAGGGCGCCGAGGTGATCAGCCTGATCATTCCGCGCTCGACCCAGATCGACAGCGAGGCGGACGTCGAGCTCGTTGACGAGCAGGCATCGGGAGAGGTGCCGGTCGCGAATGGCGATGGCCAGATCTATATCCTGACCGCCTCCGAGAATGGCTACGGCAAGCGCACGCGGCTCGAGGAGTTTCCGCTGCGTGGCCGGGGCGGCCAGGGCGTGATCGCCATGCAGACCAGTGCCCGCAATGGTGCGATGGTCGCGGCCATGCAGGTGGCGACCAGCGACGAGATGATGCTGATCACCGATCGCGGCACCCTCGTGCGCACCCGGGTCGAGGAGGTGTCCATCACCTCGCGTAACACCCAGGGCGTCATGCTGATTCGTCTCGGGGAGGCCGAGTCCCTGGTCAAGACGGTGCGCATCGACGAGCCCGTATCCGAGAATGAGTCGGAGAACGAACCGCAGGAGGCACTGGGGGCGGACGAGAGCGGCAGCGTAGACGAGACCCCGAACGAGGAATAAGGCTTGAGCTGAGACGGAACACCACGCCGATGACACGACACCACAATTTCTGCGCCGGTCCCGCCGCGCTGCCCACCCCGGTGCTGGAACGAGCCCGGAGCGAACTGCTCGACTACCAGGGGCGGGGGCTCTCGGTGATGGAGATGAGCCATCGCAGTCCCGAGTTCATGGCCATCGCCGAAACCGCCGAGGCAGACCTGCGTGCCTTGCTGCAAGTGCCGGACGACTACCGGGTGCTGTTCCTGCAGGGCGGGGCCTCGACCCAGTTCGCCATGTTGCCCTTCAACCTGCTGGGCCGGGGCGGTACGCCCAATTACCTGTACACCGGCATCTGGGGCAAGAAGGCCATTGCCGAGGCCCGGCATCTGGCCGGGGCCCACGTCGCCGCCTCGAGCGAGGAGAATGGCCTGACGGCAGTTCCCCGGCCCGAGGATATACGCCTCTCCGACGATGCCGCCTACCTGCACTACACCGACAACGAGACCATCGGTGGCCTGGCCTTCGACTACATCCCCGAAACCCCGTCGAAAGAGAGCGTGCCGCTGTGCTGCGACATGTCCTCGTCGATCCTCTCGGGGTCCCTGGATGTCTCCCGGTTCGGGGTGATCTACGCCGGGGCCCAGAAGAACATCGGGCCGGCGGGGCTGGCGCTGGTGATCGTGCGTGACGACCTGCTGGATCGGGCAAGACCCGAGACGCCGACCATGTTCAACTATCGGGTCATGGCCGAGAACGGCTCGATGTACAACACCCCGCCCACCTATGCCTGGTACCTGGCAGGGCTGGTGTTCGACTGGCTGAGGAACGATGTGGGCGGCCTCGAGGCGATGCACGCCATCAACGCGCGCAAGGCCGCCAGGCTGTATGCCGCCATCGATGGCAGCGACTTCTACGCCAATCCCATCGCGCCGATCAACCGTTCGCGCATGAACGTGCCCTTCGTGCTGGCCGACGAGAGGCTCAACGCGGTCTTCCTCGAGGAGGCCGAAATGGCGGGCCTGCTCAACCTCAAGGGGCACCGCAGCGTCGGCGGCATGCGCGCCAGCCTCTACAATGCGGTGAGCGAGGCGGCGGTCGAGGCGCTGGTGGGGTTCATGGATGATTTTGAACGGCGCCATGGTTAGAGAGGAAAACACATGAATGAATCCCCGGTCGACCTCGACGAGCTGCGCCAGCGTATCGACCAGATCGACACCGATATCCTGCGCCTGATCAGCGAGCGGGCAAGTTGCGCTCAGCAGGTGGCGCAGGTGAAGAGCGCCTCGGACCCGGGCGCGACGTTCTATCGTCCGGAGCGGGAGGCCCAGGTCCTGCGGCGCATCATGGCGCTCAACAAGGGGCCGCTGGATGCCGAGGAGATGGCCCGGCTGTTCCGCGAGATCATGTCCGCGTGCCTCGCCCTGGAGCAGCCGGTCAAGGTCGCTTACCTCGGGCCCGAGGGTACCTTCACCCAGCAGGCTACCCTCAAGCATTTCGGCGACAGCGCCAGAAGCCTGCCTATGGCGGCGATCGACGAGGTGTTCCGTGAGGTCGAGGCGGGGGCCGTCAGCTATGGGGTGGTGCCGGTGGAAAACTCCACCGAGGGAGTGATCAATCACACCCTGGACTCCTTCATGGATTCCTCGATCCGCATCTGTGGCGAGGTGGTGCTGCGCATCCACCATCATCTGCTGGTGTCCAGCACCACCCGCCAGGACAAGATCTCGCGCATCTACTCCCATCCCCAGTCCTTCGCCCAGTGCCGCAAATGGCTCGACGCGCACTATCCCCACGCCGAACGCGTGCCGGTGTCGTCCAATGCCGAGGCCGCACGCCTGATCAAGACCGAATGGCACAGCGCGGCCATCGCCGGGGACATGGCGGCCAAGCTCTATGGTCTCGAGAGGATCGCCGAGAAGGTGGAGGACCGCCCGGACAATTCGACGCGCTTCTTGATCATCGGCAACCAGGACGTGCCTCTCTCCGGCGACGACAAGACCTCGCTGGTGGTGGCCATGCGCAACCAGCCAGGCGCCTTGCACGACCTGCTCGAGCCGTTCCATCGCCACCAGATCGACCTGACCCGCCTCGAGACGCGGCCGTCGCGCTCCGGTGTGTGGAACTACGTGTTCTTCATCGACTTCAAGGGGCATCGCGACCAGCCCGAGGTCGCCGCGGTACTCGAGGAAGTGCGCCTGCGGGCGGCGGAAGTGAAGGTGCTGGGATCCTATCCCCAGGGTGTGCTCTAGGATGGCGTCGATGCAACCCGACCCGCAGGATACCAGTGGTCTTGCCGAGCCCCGGGTGCTGATCGTCGGGCTCGGCATGATCGGCGGTTCCCTGGCCCGAGCACTCAGGGCGGCAGGCTTCGAGGGCGAGATCGTTGCATGCGACCGGGACGCCATCGAGATCGCCCGGGGGCTCGAGATGGGCGTGATCGACGACGGGGGCACGAGCCTTGCCGCCCTCGTGCCGCGCAGTTCGCTGATCGTGCTGGCCGTGCCGGTGCTGGCCATGGAAGGCGTGCTTCACGCGCTGGCGCCCTTGCTCGATGACCAGGTGGTGACCGACGTGGGCAGCACCAAACAGGCCATTCGTGACGCGGCCCGGCGCGTGTTCGGCGGGCTGCCCCCGACCATGGTGCTGGGGCACCCGATCGCCGGTTCCGAGAAGAGCGGCGTGGCCGCCTCCGATGCTTCCCTCTATCGCCGGCACAAGGTGATCCTGACGCCCGAGGCCGATACCGATCCGGTTGCCCTGATGCGTGTGCGCGCCATGTGGATCGCCTGCGGCGCCGAGGTGCTGGAGATGACGATCGAGCGTCACGACGAGGTGCTGGCGCGCACCAGCCACCTGCCGCATCTGCTGGCGTTCTCGCTGGTCGACACCCTGGCGCGCCAGGACGAGCGACTGGAGATATTCCGTTACGCCGCCGGCGGCTTTCGGGATTTCACCCGCATCGCCGGCAGCGATCCGGTGATGTGGCGCGATATCTTCACCGCCAACCGCACTGCACTACTGAATGCGCTGGACGACTTCGAGAACGGTATCGCCGGCCTGAGAGCGGCGATCGCGGCAGACGACCAGGATGCCCTGCTGGCAACCCTTGATCGGGCCAGCCATGCCCGACACTATTTCGACACGCTATTGAACAAGACGAGATACCAGACGATGGAACCACGTAACGTCCGCTATCGGGTGAGCCCGGGCGGCAGCGTCAGCGGCTCGATCCGCGTCCCCGGAGACAAGTCGATCTCCCACCGCGCGATCATGCTCGGTGCCCTGGCCGAAGGGGTCACCCAGGTGCAAGGCTTTCTCGAAGGCGAGGACAGCCTGGCGACGCTCCAGGCCTTTCGCGAGATGGGCGTTGCCATCGAAGGGCCGCACCAGGGGCGCGTCACCATTCATGGCGTCGGCATGCATGGCCTCCAGAAGCCCGCCGGGCCGCTCTACGTGGGCAACGCCGGCACGGCCATGCGCCTCTTCGCCGGATTGCTGGCCGGGCAAGCCTTCGACACCGAGCTGACCGGCGACGCCTCGCTGACCCGGCGTCCGATGGGGCGGGTCGCCGATCCGCTGCGTCTGATGGGCGCGGTGATCGAGACCGCCGACGGCCAGCGTCCTCCCCTGAGGATCAAGGGAGGGCAGCAACTCGAGGGCATTGCCTATGACATGCCCATGGCCAGCGCCCAGGTCAAGTCCTGTCTGCTGCTGGCCGGCCTGTATGCCGAGGGCGAGACCCGGGTGCGCGAGCCGGCACCGACTCGTGATCATACCGAGCGCATGCTCAATGGCTTCGGCTATCCCGTGCATCGCCAGGACGATGTGGCCTGGCTCGAAGGTGGCGGTCGCCTGAGCGCCGGTCCCATCGACGTGCCCTCGGATATCTCGTCGGCCACCTTCTTCCTGGTGGCGGCGGCGATCACGCCGGGCTCGGACCTCATCCTCGAGCATGTCGGCGTCAACCCGACGCGGATCGGGGTGATCAATATTCTCAAGGCGATGGGGGCCGATCTCGAGCTGCTCGATGAGCATGAAGTGGGTGGCGAACCGGTGGCCAACATTCGCATCCGTTACGTCCCCCTCCAGGGAATCGACATTCCTGCGGAGCAGGTGCCCCTGGCCATCGATGAGTTCCCGGCACTGTTCATCGCCGCCGCCAATGCCGCCGGCACGACCCGCCTGCGAGGAGCCGAGGAGTTGCGGGTCAAGGAGTCCGATCGTCTCCAGGCCATGGCGGATGGCCTGCAAGCGCTCGGCGTCGAGGCCACGCTCTACGAGGATGGCATCGACATCGTCGGTCGTGGCGGTGGGCAAGACGAAGACGGCCCCAGCTATGGCGGCGGGCAGATCGACAGCCTGGGCGATCACCGCATTGCCATGGCGTTCACCATCGCCGGCCTGCGCGCCGGCGACGAGATCGTCATCGACGATTGCGCCAACGTCGCCACCTCCTTTCCCGGGTTCGTCGATCTGGCGCGCCGTGTCGGGCTCCAGCTGGACGAGGAGGGGTGATGGGTTCCCAGGATCAGGTACCGGTGCTCGCCATCGACGGCCCCGGTGGCGCCGGAAAAGGCACCGTGAGCCGTCTGATCGCGGCGCGACTGGGCTGGCACCTGCTCGATTCCGGTGCGCTCTATCGCCTGACTGCCCAGGCGGCGGTCAAGCACGACACGGCCCTCGACGACGAGCCGGGGCTGGCGAGGCTCGCCGAGACCCTGGACGTCGCCTTTCTCGCCGAGGACGGCGATGCCCGGGTGATCCTCGAGGGGGAGGACGTCAGCCTGGCGATTCGCACCGAGGAGGCCGGCGAGCGCGCCTCCCGGGTCGCGGCCCTGCCCGAGGTGCGCAGTGCCCTGCTGGCCCGGCAAAGGGACTTCCGGAAAGCACCGGGGCTGGTTGCCGACGGGCGCGATATGGGGACGGTGGTCTTCCCCCGGGCGACGCTGAAGATCTTCCTGACCGCCTCGGCCGAGGAGCGGGCGCGACGCCGGCTTCTGCAGTTGCAGGAGAGCGGCACGGATGCTAGTCTATCGAGTCTTTTAAAGGAGATACAGGCTCGGGATGCACGCGACATGCAGCGTGCGGTAGCGCCACTCAAGCCGGCAGTTGATGCCATCGAGTTGGATACCACCGAGTTGTCGATACCGGACGTGGTGGATCGCATCCAGAGGCTCTTGGCCGATCTAGGATTTGAACCGTCAGTTTGACGACCAGGTCGAACGACACCTCCGGGCCCCGGAACGATGTCATGATGCGAGTCGGCATTTCTTGTGGTAAGCCGGGTCGGGTCCAACCAGCGGCAACATCCCCGGGGAACTTGTAGATTAGGCCCGCGTTTGCTGGTGACGCGGAGAAGGCGACAACCGCCATTAACGTTGATCACGTAGGATGCTCATGAGCGAAAGCTTTGCTGAACTGTTTGAACAATCTCTCCAGGACATCAACATGGAACCCGGTGCCATCGTCATGGCGACCGTGGTGGACATCGAGAATGACTGGATTACCGTCAACGCCGGCCTGAAGTCCGAAGGGCAGATTCCCGCTGCCCAGTTCAAGGACGACAACGGCGAGCTGACCATCGGGGTCGGCGACGAGGTCAAGGTCGCGCTGGAAGCCGTCGAAGACGGATTCGGCGAGACACGCCTGTCCCGCGAAAAGGCCAAGCGCGCCGAAGCGTGGAAGGAACTGGAAGCGGCTTTCGAGAAGGACGAGATCGTCAAGGGCGTGATCAATGGCAAGGTGAAGGGCGGCTTCACCGTCGATGTCGCCTCCATCCGCGCCTTCCTGCCAGGCTCCCTCGTGGATGTACGCCCGGTGCGCGACACCACGCACCTGGAAAACAAGGAGCTGGACTTCAAGGTCATCAAGCTCGATCCCAAGCGCAACAACGTGGTGGTTTCCCGCCGTGCCGTGCTCGAAGCCGAGAACAGCGCCGAGCGTGAAGCGCTGCTGGCGACCCTGCAGGAAGGCCAGCAGATCAACGGCATCGTCAAGAACCTCACCGATTACGGCGCCTTCGTCGATCTGGGCGGTGTCGATGGCCTGCTGCACATCACCGACATGGCCTGGAAGCGCATCAAGCATCCGAGCGAGATCGTCGGCGTGGGCGACGAGATCAATGTCAAGGTGCTCAAGTTCGACCGCGAGCGCAATCGTGTCTCCCTGGGCCTGAAGCAGCTGGGCGAAGATCCCTGGGTCAACATCAAGGATCGCTACCCGGAAGGCATGAAGGTCAACGCCCGGGTCACCAACCTCACCGACTATGGCTGCTTCGCCGAGCTGGAAGAGGGTGTCGAGGGTCTGGTTCACGTCTCCGAAATGGACTGGACCAACAAGAACATCCACCCCTCCAAGGTCGTCCAGGTGGGTGACGAGGTCGAGGTCATGGTGCTGGACATCGACGAGGAGCGTCGTCGTATCTCCCTGGGCATCAAGCAGTGCACCACCAACCCTTGGGAAGACTTCAACGCGCGCTACAACAAGGGCGATCGCGTCTCCGGCACCATCAAGTCGATCACCGATTTCGGTATCTTCATCGGCCTGGAAGGCGGCATCGACGGTCTGGTTCACCTCTCCGACATCTCCTGGTCCGAGACCGGCGAGGAAGCGGTGCGACAGTTCAAGAAGGGCGACGAGGCGGAAGCCGTCATTCTCTCCATCGATCCCGAGCGCGAGCGCATCTCGCTGGGCATCAAGCAGCTCGAGAGTGACCCGGTCTCCGAATTCCTGGCAGTCAACGACAAGGGCTCCATCGTCACCGGCCGCGTCGTCGAGATCGATGCCAAGGAAGCGCATGTGGAGCTGGCCACCGACGTGATCGGCGTGCTCAAGGCTTCCGAGATCAGCGCCGACCGTGTCGAGGATGCGCGCAACGTGCTGAGCGAAGGCGACAGCGTCGAAGCCCGCATCATCGGCGTCGATCGTAAGAACCGGGCGATTACCCTGTCGATCAAGGCGAAGGACCAGGCCGATACCCGTCGCAACATGAGCAAGCTGCGGGAGCAGGAAGTCGAGAGCGGTGGCCCGACCACCATCGGCGACCTGATCAAGCAGCAGATGGGTCAGGACTGATCCTTTCGGTCCTCATGTTTCTACGCAGTACACTGGTGTAGAAATAGAGAAATAGAGAAATAGATAGGTATCGACGCGGCCTCCTACTTGATAGGAGGCCGCGTTTTTTATGCTCGGGGAGGGCGCGCTTCCCGGTCTTTCTCGATGGCGCTCAGGAACCCACGCAGGATGGCAAGCTCCTTGCGGCTTGGCTGCGCCCGGGCGAACAGGGCCCGCAGATGCTCCTCGGTGCGGGCATGGGGCTGGGTAAGAAAGCCGATGTCCGTCATGACGCGGTGCAGGTGGTCGTGGAAATGCGCCAGTTGCTGCTGGTCGGGCAATGACGCCTGCCGGGTAGCGGGCTGGCGAGGGCTGGCCAGAGCGCGGCGATGAGCACGGAACAGTTCGTAGCAGAGAACCTGCACTGCCTGGGAAATATTCAGGATGCCGTAGTCGGGATTGGCCGGAATGCTGACCTGATGGGTGCAGTGGCGAATCTCGTCGTTGGTCAGGCCGAAGCGCTCGCGACCGAAGACCAGAGCCACGGGGCCCTGGCAGGCGTTGGCGATGACCGTCTGGGCCATGCCGTCGGGTTCATCGAAATGCGGCAGCGGCAGGTTGCGCAGCCGGGCGCTGGCGCCCACGACCTGAACACAGTCGGCGATCGCGTCGTCCAGGGTGTCCGCGAGCGTGGCATTGGCGATGACGTCTTCGGCTCCGGCGGCGAGCCGCGAGGCTTCCTCGTCGGGAAAGCGGCGTGGATTGACCAGGTACAGATGCTCCAGGCCCATGGTTTTCATGGCCCGGGCGCTGGCACCGATGTTGCCGGGGTGATAGGTCTGAACGAGGACGATTCGAACGTTGCTGAGCATGGTGCAGGGCTGGCCTTGGTGGGCAGTGATTCAAGGGCATCAGTGTACGCGAGCACAGCCGATCTACATAAAAAGGTTCTTCGAGGATTAGCGTGACGCCGTCAGGCGCCTGAGTCGAGCCTGCGCCGCTACGCGGCGTTCGTCCGATAAATCGGTCTCCTACAAAACCCCGTAATATCAATTACCTGTAGGAGCTCGCTTCAGCGAGCGAGAGGTTGGCCCATCGCCTGATCAATCGGGCCCATGCGTCCCCCAGCCATTCACGGCAACATGATAAGAACCTAAAAAAAGCCCCGCTGATTGGATCAGCGGGGCTCTGTGTCAGGTCGAACCTGAGAAGAAGGGGCTGGGCTTACATCATGCCGCCCATGCCACCCATGCCGCCCATGTCCGGTGCCGCTTCCTTCTCGTCCGGATCTTCGGCGATCATCGCTTCGGTGGTGATCATCAGGCCTGCCACGGAACCGGCTGACTGCAGCGCAGAGCGGGTGACCTTGGCCGGGTCGAGAACACCCATCTCGAACAGGTCGCCATACTCGCCGGTCTGGGCGTTGTAGCCATGGTTGCCTTCGCTGTCCTTGATGCGGTTGACGATGACGGAGGCTTCCTCACCGGCGTTGGTGACGATCTGGCGCAGCGGCGATTCCATGGCCCGCAGCGCGATGGCGATGCCGTGGGTCTGGTCTTCGTTCTCGCCCTTGAGGTCCTGAATGCGTGTCAGGACGCGAATCAGGGCGGTACCGCCGCCAGGGACGACGCCTTCCTCGACGGCTGCACGCGTGGAGTGCAGGGCGTCTTCGACGCGTGCCTTCTTCTCCTTCATCTCCACTTCGGTGGCCGCACCGACACGGATCACCGCAACACCGCCGGCCAGCTTGGCGACGCGCTCCTGGAGCTTCTCGCGATCGTAGTCGGAGGAGGTCTCCTCGATCTGGGCGCGAATCTGGCTGACGCGTGCTTCGATGTCGTTCTCGGCGCCGGCACCGTCGATGATGGTGGTGTTTTCCTTGGACATGGTGATGCGCTTGGCATTACCCAGATGGTCCAGGTTGGCCTGCTCGAGCGTGAGACCGACTTCCTCGGAGATCACGGTGCCGCCGGTGAGCACGGCGATGTCCTGGAGCATGGCCTTGCGACGATCGCCGAAGCCGGGTGCCTTGGCTGCCGCGACCTTGACGATGCCGCGCATGTTGTTGACGACCAAGGTGGCCAGTGCTTCGCCTTCGATGTCCTCGGAGATGATCACCAGCGGCTTGCCTGCCTTGGCAACGCTCTCGAGCACCGGCAGCAGTTCGCGGATGTTGGAGATCTTCTTGTCGACCAGCAGCAGCAGCGGGTCTTCCAGCTCGACCGCCATGGTCTCCTGGTTGGTCACGAAGTAGGGCGACAGGTAGCCGCGATCGAACTGCATGCCTTCCACGACTTCCAGCTCGTCCTCGAAACCGCGACCTTCATCGACGGTGATGACGCCTTCCTTGCCGACCTTTTCCATCGCTTCGGCGATGATCTGGCCGATGCGCGCGTCACCGTTGGCCGAGATGGTGCCGACCTGGGCAATGGCCTTGGAGTCGGTGCAGGGAACCGCGAGCTGCTCGATTTCCTTGACCGCGGCGATGATGGCCTGATCGATGCCGCGCTTGAGGTCCATCGGGTTCATGCCCGCGGTGACGCCCTTGAGGCCTTCGTTGACGATGGACTGCGCCAGCACGGTGGCCGTGGTGGTACCGTCACCGGCCACATCGGAGGTCTTGGAAGCGACTTCCTTGACCATCTGCGCACCCATGTTCTCGAACTTGTCCTTGAGCTCGATTTCCTTGGCGACGGAAACACCGTCCTTGGTCACGGTCGGCGCGCCGAAGGACTTTTCGAGCACCACGTTGCGGCCCTTGGGGCCCAGGGTCGCCTTGACGGCATCGGCGAGGACGTTGACACCACGCGCCATGCGCTTGCGAGCATCATCTGAGAACTTGATCTGTTTCGCTGCCATTTTCGTTGCTTCCTGAATCAGTACAAAAAAAGAAGTCTTAAGCCAGAAGGGCGACCGGTCGCTTGCCGATCAGCCTTCCACTACCGCGAGAATATCGGTCTCGCTCATGATCAAAACCTCTTCGCCGTCGATTTTCTGCTTCTCGACGCCAAAGCCCTCCTTGAAAATGACGGTATCGCCGACCTTGACGTCCAGGGGACGCACTTCGCCGTTATCGAGAATCCGGCCATTACCGACGGCGAGAATTTCACCACGAGTCGGTTTTTCCTGGGCATTGCCCGGAAGCACGATGCCGCCAGCGGTTTTCTGCTCTTCTTCGACGCGGCGGACCACGACGCGATCGTGCAAGGGACGGATATTCATTGCTCACGTTCTCCTGATGGTTACATGACTCGAAATACATGATCCCAGGAGCAAGGCTCATGGGATGGAAGGCGATGCCTTCCGGTGTTGTTGACCTTCCAGTCGAAGCACTGGCCGGTCGAATTTCGTTACTGTCCCTTGATGGGGCCACCACGAACCCTTTCAAGGGGCCATGATGAAAAAATTTCAGTGTCGCGGTTCGTCTTTGGAGATGAAGTCACCCTCGAGGGGAGTATCACTTTTTGAGCCTTTATCGGTGCTTTGATCCTCGGAGGCTCCGTTACTCTTGGCATGGTGATCCCAGCCATCGGCTCCTGGCTGATAGCGGCCGGTCGTGGTGTAGCCGCGGATCTTGAAGGGCAAGCGCGACAGCAGGCTTCCCAGTACGCGTCTGGAGGTCGGGAGCAGGCACATGAACCCCAGGGCGTCGGATATGAATCCCGGTGCCATCAGCAGGGCGCCTCCGAAGATCAAGGCCGCACCGGTCATCAGCTCGTCGGAGGGGATCTCCCCCTGGGCCAGGCGCTGCTGGGCACGCTGCAGGGTGGCAACCCCCTCGCGGCGAACCAGGTACAGGCCGATGAAACCGGTACTCAGTATCAGCGCGAGGGTGGCCAGCAGGCCGATTTTCGCGCCGACGGAAAACAGCACCACGAAGTCGAGCAGTGCGAACAACGTAAAGATGAGAAGAATCGGCATGGCGGCTCCGAATTACGGTACTCCTTGGAGGATGGTGGCGCATCGCCGGATTGCAAGCCCCGCCTCGCCGAAGGAGGGGTCCGGAGATGGCCGAATTGGAAAGGGCGTGCTATGTTCGTTATGCTGCGGCGCACAAAACAGGTTTGGACTGAAGGAGATAGAGAATGCACATCAAAGGCGCAGTAATCGCCATTACTGGTGGCGCGCAGGGTCTGGGCCTGGCCATGGCACGGATGCTGGGCGAAAAGGGCGCACGCATTGCGCTGATCGACATGGACGGTGAAAGGCTGGATGAGGCGGTCAATGTACTGGCCGACTCCCGGGTCGAGGCGCATGCCTTCGTTGCCAACGTGGCCGAGGAGTCGTCGGTGGCCGAGGTGTTCGAGGAGATTCGTGCCAAGCTCGGCCCGGTCAGCGGTCTGGTCAACAATGCAGGAATCACTCGAGACGGCTTGCTGGTCAAGGCCAAGGAGGGTGACGTCGTGTCGACCATGTCCCTGCAACAGTGGCAGCAGGTCATCGATGTCAATCTGACCGGGGTCTTTCTGTGCGCTCGCGAGGCGGCACGCCAGATGATCGAGGCGGACCGTCAGGGCGTGATCGTCAATATCTCGAGCATTTCCCGGGCAGGCAACATGGGCCAGAGCAATTATGCCGCGGCCAAGGCAGGCGTGGCGGCCTTGACGGTGACCTGGGCCAAGGAACTGGCGCGGCACGGGATTCGGGTCGGGGCCGTGGCTCCCGGCTTCATCGAGACGGAGATGACCGCCTCGATGCGCCCCGAAATACTCGAGAAGATCACCAGGGGAATACCGCTCGGCAGACTGGGGCTACCCGAGAACATCGCCGACAGCGTGCGCTTCATCTTCGAAAACGACTACTTCAGCGGTCGCGTGCTGGAGTGCGATGGTGCATTGCGGATCTGAACCGTAATGCCCAGGCGCAACGAGGGTCTTCGAGAGACGCCCTCGTTGCGCCGAGGGCAAGGCACGGCGAGCCTCAGAACTCGATTCGTTCGCGCAGCGCTTCCACGGTAGCATTGCCGATGCCATTGACCCGGGCTAGGTCATCGGCACTCCTGAAGGGCCCGTTGGCAGTGCGCTCCTCGACGATCGCTTGCGCCTTGGCACTGCCAATGCCCGGTAGCTGTACCAGGGTTTCGGTATCGGCGGTATTGATGTTGATGCTCGGAGCTTCCTGAGCCATGGTCAGTGGTGCGATGCCGAGAAAGAGGCAGAAGATTGCTGCCTTGAATAATGTTTTCACCGTCATTCCTTCTCTTGGGATAGTTGATGTTGCAATCTCACCCTAATGAAGCAGTGTCGTAATAAATAGCGCTTAATTCTTAATTTGATGTAAGAAATTGGCTCGTCGTGCCGAAGAGATCGGCTCGTCATGCTGAGGATATCGACCCGGCCCTTCCCGTGATGGGATGCGGCATGCTCGTCGAGCAGCGGCTGCTCAGGGGATGCCGCGGACTGGTATACTGGCTCGAAACTCATCCGCGGAGCCCGTATGTCTCACCGTGATTCACCGTTGATCGTTGCTCTCGACTACCCTTCTCTGGATGCGGCCCTGTGCATGGCGGATCTGCTCGATCCTCGGCGATGTCGGGTCAAGGTCGGCAAGGAGCTGTTCACTCGCAGCGGCCCCAGCGTCATCGAAGCATTGCATGGTCGCGGCTTCGAGGTGTTTCTCGATCTCAAGTTTCACGATATCCCCAATACCGTCGCGGGGGCGGTGCAGGCTGCGGCGGAGCAGGGGGTATGGATGGTCAACGTGCACGCCAGCGGTGGGCGCCGGATGATGGAAGCGGCCCGGGAGCGGCTCGACAGGAACCGCTTGTCGACGCAACTGATCGCAGTGACCGTGCTCACGAGCATGGAGCGCGAGGATCTGGCCGAGGTGGGAGTGGGCCTCGAGCCGCTCGAGCAGGTGGAAAAACTGGCAACATTGGCACAGGCGTGTGGCTTGTCCGGGGTCGTATGCTCCTCGCAGGAAGCGGAGGCCGTGCGCCGGGCCTGCGGGGAGGGATTCCTCAAGGTGACGCCGGGGATTCGTCCCGAGAACAGTGCGAGTGACGACCAGCGCCGCATCTTGACTCCCTCCGGAGCCCTCGCGGCGGGGAGCACTCACCTGGTCATCGGCCGCCCGATCACCCAGGCCGAGGACCCCATGGCAGCACTGGCCGGCATCGAGCGGTCACTCGTCACTCGCCCTCCAGGCCATTGATGGGCTTGATGGCGCCCCAGCTCCGACAACGGGGGCATTGCCAGTGCAGTTGCATGCCCGAGAAACCGCACCGATGGCAGCGAAAGCGGGGGCGTGCCTCCAGCAGCTTGGTGATGTGCTGCTTCACCACGACAATGTGTTCGTGCTGCGCCACGTCGCTATCCAGCAGGTAAAGATCCATCAGGTAGTCGATACCCCGCAGGCTCGGATTGGCATTGAGCCGGGTGCCGGCGAATTCGGCCGCGGCAGCGATGCCCTCGCGACGTTCCAGTGCCTGCGCGAGCATGATCACCGCACAGGTGAACGGGGTGGCCTCGTCCAGTTCACGCAGGCATTGCTCCAGCGCCTCTTCGTCCTCGAGCTTGAGATAGGCGTTGCGTAGCGGCTCGAGGATGATGGGGGTAAAGCTTCTGTCCTGTTCGGGAATACGCCGCAAGGCACGTATTTCGGCCTTGTAGTTGCCGGCCTCGCGTTCGATGGTCGCGAGCAGCCAGTTGGCGCGGATGCACGAGGCATCGGTGGCGAGCGCCTGACGCAGACGTTTGCGCGCGAGGGACGGACTGGCGCCATTCATGTGCTGGTGTGCCAGTTCGCAGAGCCAATGGGCTGCTGCACGCCTTATGTCCGCTTCTTGCTGCACCAGTCTGGGCAAGGCGACATCGAGCGCCTGCTGCCACTCGCGCTCTCGTTCGAAGAGATCGACGAGCAGGCGCTTGGCGGAGCGACGCATGGCCTCGTCCCGGGTGTCGCGGATCAACTGTTGAAGCAGTCGCTCGGCACGGTCGAGCACGCCGAGGTTCAGGAAGTCGCGGGACAGTTCGAGCTGAACCTGGTCGCTCTGGGCCACGCTGAGGGCGGGGCGCGCAAGAAGGTTCTGGTGAATCCTGACGGCGCGATCGGCCTCTCCTCGGGAACGGAACAGGTTGCCCAGGGCGATGTGGGTTTCGATGGTATCGCTATCGACCTCGAGCACCTGGACGAAGGTTTCGATGGCACGATCGGGCTGCTCGTTGAGCAGATAATTGAGGCCCGTGAAATAGTCGCGTGAAAGCGATGTCTGCTGCCGGGGGCGAGGCTCTAGCGGGTCTCGCTGACGACGACCCAGCCACCAGCCGATGGCGATTGCCGCCACCAGCAGGGCCAGCAGCAAGAGATCAGGCATTTAGGGGCTTTCCTTGAACTCCTGAGTGCGCAGACGATCCAGCTCCTTGCGTTGTTGTTGGTTATGGCGCTGGGCGCGTGTCAGCAGTGTCCGCAGGCGCAGGTAGACGCCACTCATGGCGATCATGCCCAGCACGACCCCGAAGGCCAGGGCGATCAATAGCCACAGCGACAGCGACGCGGGGGGTAGCTCCAGCCAGATCAGATTCAGGGGCAACGCCTGCTGGTTGTTGACGGCAAAGAGAATGCCCAGCAACAGGACCACCAGCAGGATGACGGCCAGCAACAGCCCTTTGAGCCAACGCATAACTATGTCCTTTTCTGTTTCGGTCGCTTCGGTCGCGTTCGTGAGAAAACGGCTTGTCAGTAGCCCAAAGCCTTGCTGGCGTTGACCTGTTCGCGTAATTCCTTGCCCGGTTTGAAATGTGGCACGAACTTACCATCCAGATCGACAGCCTCTCCGGTCTTGGGGTTCCGCCCCAGGCGAGGCTCGCGATAGTGCAGGGAGAAGCTGCCGAAGCCCCGTATCTCGACGCGACCGCCGCTGGCCAGCGCCTCGGTGATGTCGTCGAGAATGATGCGTACCGCTGCCTCGACTTCCTTGAGTGACAGCTCGGGCTGTCGCATGGCGATTTGTTCGATCAACTCGGACTTGGTCATCGGATATCTCCGTGCAGCGCGCACTCTGCCGCCGACAGGCTGGCAGGTATTGTTGTTTTACTGAGCATACTGTGCAAACCGAGAAAAAACAACGCACTAGCCTCTCGATAAAAGGCGGTCCAGACCTCGGGCGATGGGCCCATGTTTTCGCTGCCGGCCTCGGTTATACTGCCACCTACTTGAACACTATATCTTGAGGTCAGATGGTGAGCGAAGATGTCGCACTGAAACGGCTCTACTGGCACTCGCGCCGTGGCATGTGGGAACTCGACCTGTTGCTGGTGCCGTTTCTCAAGCACCGCTACAGCGAACTCGATGCCGATGATCAGGCCGCCTATCGCGCCCTGATTGAACAGGAGGACCAGGACCTGTTCGTTTGGCTGATGCGCCGTGAATGGCCTCAGGAGGAGGCGCTTCGTCGAATCGTCAAGATGATCGTCGAGTATGCTGAAACAACCGGCAACGATCAGTATCGTACCCTCTAGGTTACGGTGGGCAACCCAGGCGTTGCTGGTCGCGGGGCTATGCCTGCTGGTCGGGGCTTACGGGCCGCCCTGGCTTCTGGTGGTTGTGCTCGCTGCGCTCTGCTTGGCGCTGGGGCGCGAGTGGCGCCGGGAACAGCCATGGGCATTGCGCTGGATTCCGGGCCCCGGAGGAGGCTGGCAGACCCGCCGGACAGACGCCGAGGGCTGGCGCGACGTCGCGTTGAGCTGTGATTATCTTGGCCCCTGGCTGATCGGCTTGCGGGTGGGCGGCGAGCGTCGGTGGTTGTGGCCGGACAGCGCGAGCCGGGAATCGCGTCGCGCCTTGCGACGCCTGCTGCTGTGGTCTCCCTCAGGCGCCTGACCTGATCCGCGAGGCAGTGGCCTTGCCCGTGCCGTGGGTCGGGCAATCAAGATTGTGATGGAGTCCTCGCGATTCACGTCGTGCGCTGGCGACATCGAGCAGCATGCCGGCCAGCAGCAGTGCATGGCGCAGGCGGGCAAGCGCCGGTGTGGGGGCATGATCTTTCCAGAGTGGTTCACTCGCTTCCCGCAGGTGCCGCAGGGCATCGCGACCCGAGGCAAGCCCCGCGTCGCTGCGCACGATGCCCGCATGCAGACTCATGATGTCGCGTAATTCCTCGAGCCGTCGAGCAAGGCTTTGCTGAGACGCGACCCCGGCCTGGGCAATCGAGGGCTCCACAGGCTCGCCGCGCCTCCCGGACGATCTCCGGCGCAGCGCCGAGGCCGCCGCGCGCGCGAAGACCAGACACTCCAGCAGCGAATTGCTGGCCATTCGATTGGCCCCGTGCAGACCGGTACAGGCCACTTCCCCGATGGCATGCAGGTGGCCGATGTCACTGGCGCCGTGAAGGTCGGTGGCGATGCCGCCGCAACTGTAATGGGCGGCCGGGACCACCGGGATGGGCTGGCGGTTGATATCGAGGCCTCGGTTCAGGCAGTGGGCGTGGATGGTCGGGAAATGTTCCCGCACGCGCCCTGGCTCGAGGTGCGTGACGTCGAGCAGCACATGCGTTCCCCCGTCGCGCAGTATCTCGGCGTGTATGGCACGGGCGACGATATCCCGCGGCGCCAGTTCGGCACGCTCGTCGTAGTCGGGCATGAAGCGTCGACCCCGTGCGTCCCGCAGCAGGCCGCCTTCGCCGCGTACCGCCTCGCTGATCAGGAAGGGAGTGCCGGAAGGATCGTAGAGGCAGGTGGGATGAAACTGCTGGAACTCGAGGTTCATCAGCGTGGCGCCCAGTTCCGCCGCCATGGCCATGCCTTCTCCGCAGGCCGGCGCGGGGCTGGTGGTATGGCGGTAAAGACCGCTTGCCCCCCCGGTCGCCAGCACGGTGTCGTGTGCCGCGACGAGATGGGGCCGATGGGTCGCATCGAGGCAGAGCGCGCCACGGCAGTCGCCCCGAGGGTCCTCGAGCAGTTCGATGGCCTGCAGGTCGCCGATCAGTTGGATGGCGGGATGTCGGCGTACGTGGTCCAGCAGGGTCTCGATGAGCGCGCGGCCCGTGGCGTCGGCGGCATGGATGATGCGCCGGGCGCCATGGCCCCCTTCCCGGGTGAGATGGTAGGGGTAGGGCGCATCCGTGGTGGTGTCCGGCGTGAAGGGCACGCCGAGCCCCAGAAGCCAGTCGATGGCGGCGCGTCCGTTCTCGACGGTGAAGCGCACGGCCGCCTCGTCGCACAGGCCGTCTCCGGCGACCAGCGTATCCTGGACGTGGGCCTCGACGTCGTCCTGAGGCGCCAGCACCGCAGCGATGCCGCCCTGGGCCCAGACGCTGGCCCCCAGATCATCCTGGGCCGGACGCAAGAGGGTCACCGGGCGGTGATCGGCCAGTTCGAGGGCCAGGCTCAGGCCGGCGACCCCGCCGCCGATGATCAGAACATCATGGTCGCTGCGAATCATCCCGTGGGACTCCCTTGTCGCTGTTTCGCGCGCCGGGCCCTACTGCCAGGCGGCGTGCATCGCTGACCAGCGTGTGGTGGCTGGCTCGGCGCCGCAGTCGCTTGCTTGGCAAACGACGCAGCCGGCCCAGGCGCAGGCTCAGTTCGCGGGTCAGTCTCGCCAACTCACGATTGAGCCACAAGTAGCCGCTCGGGCTGAATAGCATACGCCCATCCTCGCCCCGGGCCGAGGTCGCCTGAGTGGCATACTGTTCCAGGTCGAATCGCTCCACCTCGACCTCGATGGGCTGGCCCGTGCGCACCTGGAAGGCCAGGGTTCCCAGGACGCGGGCAAGACGATGCTGTGACTCGCGCAAGCCCTGCATGGCATCGATGCGATCGTGTCCGGCACGCGTCGTCCAGTGGGTTTCCAGCAGCAGCTCGATGGTGGAGAGCATGCGCCTTTGCAGCGACAGTAGACTGTCGAGTTCCTTGCGACCCAAGCGTCGTTCGCTGTGAATGGCATCGACGAGCTTCCTCTGTTCCACCAGTTGGGCGGTCGTGGTCTTGAGCAGGTCGCGGGTGTCGACATCGCTCTCGGCGGGAGCACTGGTATGGGCGTGGTAAAGGCGTGCCAGCTTGTCGAGATTGTCAGCCAGCAGGAAGCGCAGCACGTCGGTAGCCTTCTGGGGCAGCACCAGCACGGTGACGAGTATGCCGACCAGTGTTCCCAGTAGCACATTGAAGGCCCGCCAGAGCGCGATGGCAAGGTCGTGATCGCCGCTGCCCACCACCAGCAGTACCGAGATGCCGAATATCAGCGCACTGTAGCCGTAGCGCGTGGCAAAGGTCGCATAGGTGGCGATGGCGATGCTGATCAGGGTCCAGATCGGGACCACGCCTACCGGAGGGTCGGGGATCAGCATCAGCACAATTCCCCAGGTGGCACCGAGAATCGTCCCCAGCAGTCGCTGGCCACCCTTGTCCAGCACGCTGCCGATGTGGGGCAGGTTGCCGACCACCACCAGGGTGCTGACGAGGGCCCAGCTGCTGTGAGGGATCTGGACCAGGGAGACGATGAGGAAGGTCGCCGCCAGCGCCAGGCTGGTGCGCAGCACATGCAGGTAATGGCGGTAGCGGTAATTGAAGTAAGGATCGCGCAGACGCAATGGTGACATCGGCGACAGCCCTTCAAGCCATGTGTCGTGGTGCGGCGAGTTCGGACGCACCGGGTGACGAGTAAAGGAGAGGTCGTATCATCTCAGGACGGCCAAGTTAGCCAGGGTAGCCCGTGGACTGGTGCCCGGAGCCGGGCTCGAACCGGCACGGAGTATCACCTCCGAGGGATTTTAAGTCCCTTGCGTCTACCAATTTCGCCATCCGGGCGGGGATTGGGGTGGCCGTTCGGGCCAGGGGAGGAATGGAGGCTGGAGTCGGAATCGAACCGGCGTACACGGAGTTGCAGTCCGCTGCATAACCACTCTGCCATCCAGCCTCATTGTCTTGCCTTGACGTTGGCGCGAAGCACGGGAGACAACCGCTCGCGGTTCGCGTTGCTTCTTCGCTGCCAAAGTTTCGCTGCCAAAGTCGAGTTCTTGGAGCGGGAAACGAGATTCGAACTCGCGACCCCCACCTTGGCAAGGTGGTGCTCTACCACTGAGCTATTCCCGCTTGACTCGACGAGGCATTCTACAGATAAGTACGCCTCTGTCAAACGCTTATCGCGCTTTGCCTGCTGATCACATCGAGCGCGTCAGTTCCGGCCAGGCGGCACGCAGGTATTGCAGCATGGACCAGAGCGTCAGTACCGCCGCCGCATACAGCGTGACGACCCCCAGCATGGCAATCAAGGTCCCCGGGGCCCACCCCAGCAGCAGCAGCAGGGCGATCATCTGCAGGGTGGTCTTGACCTTGCCGACCCAGGACACCGCGACACTGCCGCGCTTGCCCATCTCCGCCATCCACTCGCGTAGCGCCGAGATGACGATTTCCCGGCCGATGATGACCAGCGCCGGCAAGGTCAGCCAGATCGAATCGAAGCGTTCGATCAGCAGCGCCAGGGCCACGGCGACCATGACCTTGTCGGCCACCGGATCGAGGAAGGCGCCGAAGGGGGTGCTTTGATTCCAGCGCCGGGCCAGGTAGCCATCCAGCCAGTCGGTGAGCGCCGCGAGACCGAACAGCGCCGCCGTGAGCTTCAGGCTCCAGTCATAGGGTGCATAGAAGAGGATCACCAGCAACGGAATGAACAGGATGCGTGCAAGCGTCAGGATGTTGGGTATGTTCATCGAGGTAACGGGAGTCCATGCCGGTGATCGAAAACCATCATTCTATTCGCCATCGTATCCATCATCCATGCAGTGTCTGGTGTATGGTGGCCGCCAGGCTGGCACTGATGCCCGGCACCCGGGCCAGCTCGTCCTGAGTGGCGTGCCGCACGCCTTGCAGGCCACCGAAGAAGCGCAGCAGTTCCCGGCGACGCCTGGGGCCGACGCCGGGGATGTCCTGCAGTGTCGAGGTCCGGCGTGCCTTGTCACGACGTTGCCGATGGCCGGTGATGGCAAAGCGGTGCGCTTCGTCGCGGATGTGCTGGACCAGATGCAGCGCCGGCGAACTGCCCTCCAGGCCCAGGCTGTTGTCGACGGTCTCGAGAAACAGGGTCTCCAGGCCCGGCTTGCGGGTGGTGCCCTTGGCGACGCCGACCAGCCGAACGTGGCTGACACCCAGCTCCGCGAACACCTCGCGGGCCATGTTGAGCTGGCCCTTGCCGCCATCCACCAGCAGGATGTCCGGACATTTGCCCTCGCCCTGCTGGAGTCGCTTGAAGCGCCGAATCAATGCCTGGCGCATGGCGGCGTAATCGTCTCCCGCCGCCACGCCTTCGATGTTGAAGCGGCGGTAATCGGACTTCACCGGCCCGTCCTGATCGAAGACCACGCAGGAGGCCACCGTGGCTTCGCCGTGGCTATGGCTGATATCGAAGCATTCCAGGCGTGTCGGGGTCGTATCCATGCCCAGGGCATCCCGCAACGCCTCGAAACGCTTCGAGAGCTGGGTGCGATTGGCCAGTTGCGTTGCCAATTGCTGCTCCGCATTGGTGCTTGCCAGTTGCAGCCACTGGGCGCGGTGGCCGCGCACCTGGTGCGCGAGGCGGATACGCCTGCCGGCCTGTTCGCTGAAGGCGGACTGCATCAGCTCGGCATCCGGCAGGCGACGACTGGTGATGACCTCCTGGGGCAGTTCGCGTCCCTGGCCGAGGTAGAACTGGCTGACGAATTCGCCCAGCAGCTCGTCGACGGGCAGGTCGAGGCCGTTGTCGGGCGTATGATGGCGAGCGCCGAGCATGCGCCCCTGGCGCACCGTCAACACGCTGATGCACAGGGCCCCGGGTCGTTCCGCGAGAGCGAAGATGTCCGCATCGCCCGACCCCGTATCGACGATCTGGCGCTCCTGAAGCCGGCGCAACTGCTGCACCTGATCGCGCAGGCGGGCGGCCTCCTCGAAATCGAGGGCATGGCTGGCGGCCTCCATGGCAGCCGTCAACTGACCGGTCACCTGCTCGCTCTTGCCTTCCAGGCACATCACCGCATGCTCCAGGTCGCGCCGGTAATCCTCCCTGGAGATGTAGTCGACGCAAGGGGCGCTGCAGCGATTGATCTGATACTGCAGGCAGGGCCGCGTGCGGTGGGCGAACACCGTGTCCTCGCAGTTGCGGATGCGAAAGATCTTCTGCATCAATGCCAGGCTCTCGCGCACCGCGCTCGAGCTGGGGTAGGGGCCCAGGTAGCGGCCGTCGTTGCGTTTCTGGCGCACGCGCTTGAATTCGAGGGCCGGATAGGGGTGCCGGTCGCTGACGAAGACGTAGGGATAGGACTTGTCGTCGCGCAGCAGGATGTTGTAGGGCGGGCGCAGCTCCTTGATCAGGGTCTGTTCGAGGAGCAGGGCTTCGGTCTCGCTGCGGGTGATGGTGACCTGGACATCGGCGATGCGCGACACCAGCGCCTGGGTCTTGGCGTTCAAGGCACCCCGAAAGTAACTGGCCAGGCGCGCCTTGAGTCGCTTGGCCTTGCCGACGTAGAGCACATTGCCCTCGCCGTCGAGCATGCGATAGACACCCGGCGACGCGCTGACGGTCTTGAGAAAATGCTTGGCGTCGAAGCTCATGCCATCATCGAGTCTCGGTAAGTTAAAACCAGCAGGATATCAGATCGCCTCCCGTTATGGTGCCTGTGGCCTTCGGGCTCAACGGTCTTCCTTGTAGCCGTCGACGAGGCCATGGCGCAGGCCAAGGTGGGTGAGTTCCACGTCGGTCTGCACCCCGAGTTTCTCGAAGATGCGATAGCGGTAGGTGTTGACCGTCTTGGGGCTCAGGAAGAGGCGATCCGAGATGTCGGTCACCCTGTGGCAGTTGATGATCATCATGGCGACCTGCAACTCCCGGCTCGAGAGCTGATCGAACGGGTTGTCCTGGGCGTCCATCTTGGCCAGCACGAGACGCTGGGCGATCTCGGGGCTGATGTAGCGCTGCCCGTGCTGGATGGCCCGAATCGCCTGCACCACCTCGCTCATTTCGGTGCCCTTGCTGATGAAGCCGCTCGCGCCGGCATCCAGCAGCCGTTGGGCGAAGGTCTCTTCCAGGTAGGCGGTCAGGATCACCACCTTGATGTCGGACATGCCCCGGGCGATCTTGCGCGTGGCCTCGAGCCCTCCCATGCCGGGCATGCGAATGTCCATCAGCACGATGTCCGGGCGCTGGCTGCGTGCCAGGCTGATGGCCTCTTCGCCGCTGGATGCTTCACCGACCACTCGTATCCCCTCTTCGTCGCTGAGCAGGCGTGCGATGCTGGTGCGCACCAGGTGGTGGTCGTCTGCGACTATAACCTTGATCAAGTTCGCTCCTGGGTGAAACGCTTCTGTCCGGAAGTGCCGGGGCAAAAAATGTCAAGTGATTGTAATGGCGAGTAAAACGTTGATGCCAGCGGCGCAAGCGTGGCCAAGACGCTTGACGTCGATAATCAGAAGAACATATTATGCGCGCCGTTCCGAGAGGATGTTGATCCAAGTCTATCGCAGACGCCGTAGACAGGATCAACGCAGGCGGGGCCTTAGCTCAGCTGGGAGAGCGCAACGCTGGCAGCGTTGAGGTCACCGGTTCGATCCCGGTAGGCTCCACCAGAAAGTTTGAAGAAATCAGTCGCTTAGAGAAAAATCTCGAGCGGCTTTTTTCGTGCCCGGGAGCAGCGCCGCGCTCAGGGAAGTTTCCATGGTCATTGCCAGTTACCGGGCCGCCTCGTAGAGTGCTGGGAACGATCCTTCCAACGGAATGTAGCATGCCTCTGGAGCCCCTCGCCCTGGAACGCTGCCTGCAGCGATTGCGCGAACAGTTGCCCGAATTGCAGGCCGTCTATCTATTCGGCAGCGAAGCCTCTGGTCATGCCGGCTCCGCCAGCGACGTGGATCTGGCCGTGCTATTGCCCACTCCCTTGTCAGCCACCGTACGCTGGACACTGATGGATCAGCTCGCCGAGATAGTGGGGCGCGATGTCGATCTGGTGGATCTTCGTGGTGCGAGCACCGTGATGCAGCGTCAGGTGCTCGAGGGGGGGCAGCGGTTATGGGCCAATCTCCATGACGCCGACGAGTTTGAACTCTCGTCGCTCAGTGAATATTGGGACCTGACGATAAAGCGTCGCCAGCTGATTGACGATATCAAGCAGCGAGGCCGTATTCATGGCTGATGACGTACTGCTCAACAAGGCCGCCACCATCGAGCGCTGCGTGTCTCGAGCACGGGAAGAGTATGACAAGGGCCCCGAGACCTTCGAGAGTGACCAGACACGCCAGGACGCTGCCATTCTGAATCTCCAGCGGGCCTGTGAAGCCGCCATCGATGCGGGCAATCGCCTTGTAAGGCTTCATCACCTGGGGCTACCCCAGAGTGCCAGGGATGTGTTCGATATTCTGGCCGCCAACCGGTTGCTCGAGCCCGGACTTGCGGGAGTCATGAAACGGATGACGGGGTTTGGTAATATTGCCGTGCACGATTACCAGGCGGTGCAGGTTCCTATCGTCATCGCCATCATACAGCATCATGGCGAGGACCTGCTCGATTTCGCCAGCCTGATCATTCGCCAGGCGTGATGGGCCCTCGAGGCCAGCTCGCTCACTCCTCCATTCGGCGCTCGAAGAGAATCAGGTGATCCGCCTGTATGCGCACCGGAATGCTTTCGCCGGGCGCGAATTCATGATGGCTGTTGAAGGAGGCTTCGACCACCTGCTGCGAGGGCAGGCGAAGGCGGTAGAGGGTGCTGGCGCCGGTGAAGGTGCGCTGCTCGACCCGGGCTTCGAGCGCGCTTTGCTGGTCGAGGACGATGTCGTCCGGACGCAGCAGGACGTCCACGGGGGCTCCGATCTCGAAGGGGTAGGCGCGGTTGCCGGCGATATCGCCGATTTCGGTGTTTACGGTCTCTCGGTCCTGCATGGTGCCCGGGATGAAGAACCCCTGTCCGATGAAGTTGGCGACGAAACGGGTCGCCGGTTCGTGATAGAGGTTGTAGGGCGTGTCCCATTGCTGCAGGTGACCACCGTGCAGCACTCCCACCTGATCGGCCAGGGCAAAGGCTTCCTGCTGGTCGTGGGTGACCATGATGGCGCTGATGCCGAGCTTCTTGAGAATGCGCCTGACCTCCTGGCTGAGCTGGCGACGCAGCTCGACGTCCAGGTTGGAGAAGGGTTCGTCGAGCAGCAGCAGCCGTGGTTGCGGGGCTAGGGCCCGGGCCAGGGCCACTCGTTGCTGCTGTCCGCCCGAGAGTTCGTGCGGGTAACGCTTGCCGAGATGGGTGAGCCCGACCAGTTCGAGCAGTTCATCGACACGCTGGCGGCGCTGATCGCCGGGGAGCCGGCGCAGCCCGAAGGCCACGTTGTCGACGATCGAGAGATGCGGGAACAGCGCGTAGTCCTGGAAGACCATGCCAATCTGGCGCTTTTCCGGGGCGACCAGGGTCGTCGGGTCGGAAAGTACCCGGCCGTCGAGGGCGATGCTGCCCGCCGCGACCGGCTCGAAGCCGGCGATGGCCCGCAGCAGCGTGGTCTTGCCGCAGCCGGAGGGACCCAGCAGGCAGCACAGATCGCCCCGGGTAAGGGAGAAGTTCACCTGGCGGGTGACGACGGTGGCACCGTAGCGGCACTCCAGGTCATCGACGTGCAGTAGTGGTTGGCCCATGATGACTAATCGATGCGTCCGAGAAGCAAAAATTCCAGTAGTGCCTTCTGGGCGTGCAGGCGGTTGCCGGCCTCCTGCCAGACCACGGCGCGCGGATCGTCGAGCAGGGTCGCGCTGATCTCCTCGCCGCGATGGGCGGGCAGGCAGTGCAGGAAGAGGACGTCGCTTGCCGCCCTGTCGAGCATGGCCTCGGTGACCTGGAAGCCCGCGAAGTCGCGCTCGCGCGCCTTCTGCTCCTGTTCCTGGCCCATCGAGGCCCACACGTCCGTGGTCACCAGGTCCGCCTCCTCGACGGCCTGCTGCGGGTCGTGCAGTACATCGACCCGGTCGCCGGCAGCGGCGAGGATGGCGGCGTCGGGTTCATAGCCCTCGGGACAGCAGATGCGTAGCCGGAAGTCGAACCGTCGCGCGGCATTGATCCAGGAGTGACACATGTTGTTGCCATCGCCGATCCACACCGCGGTCTTGCCCTGGACCGATCCGCGGCATTCGATCCAGGTCAACATGTCGGCCAGCAGCTGACAGGGATGGTAATCGTCGGTCAGGGCGTTGATGACCGGTACCGAACTGGCCGCGGCGAAGGTTTCGATGTCGGCATGCGAGAAGGTGCGAATCATCACCGCGTCGACCATCTCGGAGAGCACCCGAGCGGTGTCGCCGATGGGTTCGCCGCGGCCGAGCTGGGTGTCTCGGGGCGAGAGGAACAGCGCATGGCCGCCGAACTGCGCCATGGCGGTCTCGAAGGAGACGCGGGTGCGCGTCGACGACTTCTCGAAGATCATCGCCAGGGTGCGATTGGCAAAGGGGGTGTAGCGCGGCCCCTGGGCCTTCAGTTCGCTCTTGATGCGAATGGCCCGGGCTACCAGGTAGGCGAGTTCTTCCGAGGTGAGATCCAGTAGGGTCAGAAAATGGCGTGTCGCCATGGCATGCTCCTGTGGCCAGCGGCCGCGAACGCAAAAGGCGCCGAAGGAGCAACATGCTGCACCGACGGCGCCCTGACCGACGCCCATCATGGCACCCCGGTCGTGCTGAAAAGCCCCATCCTAGCCACAGGCGAGGGTCAGCGCAACGCATGATCGAGAACGATCTTCTTGTGGGGCTGTTTTCATTCGCCTGCACCAGTAGAATGGGAGCACGCCATCATTCACGCGTCACGCGGTGTCGGCTGGGCTTTCATGCAGTGATCCTGGTTGATACCCCGTTCAGGAAACCCCATGAGCACGACTCTCGAGAACATCAAGCAGCAAGTCAGCGAAAACCCGATCCTGATCTACATGAAGGGGACCCCGCAGCTGCCCCAGTGCGGCTTCTCGGCCCAGACGGTTCAGGCCCTGATGGCCTGCGGCGAGCGCTTCGCCTTCGTCAACGTGCTGGACAACCCGGACATTCGTGCCGAATTGCCCAAGTACGCCAACTGGCCGACCTTTCCACAATTGTGGGTCAACGGCGAACTCGTCGGCGGTTGCGATATCGTCGTCGAGATGTACCAGAACGGCGAGCTGGAAACCCTGATCAAGGATGCTGCGAGCAAGGCCAATGCCGAGCAGGCCGGCAACGCCTGAGACGCCGCCATCCCATGACGCCAACGCCAAGGCCCCGGAGTCGACTCCGGGGCCTTGGCATTCAAGGCCGGGAAGAGCCTGTGATTCAGCTTCCGTTCATCCCCTGCTCGCGCTGCGCCAACTGCCAGCCGCCCAGGTCCTTGAAGCGGTTGACCATCGAGCAGAACAGCTCGGCGGTGCGCTCCGTATCGTAGCGCGCCGAATGCGCCTCGGAGTTGTCGAACTCGATGCCGGCGGCGCGGCAGGCTCGAGCGAGTACCGTCTGTCCGTACACCAGGCCCGAGAGGGTCGCCGTGTCGAAGCTCGAAAAAGGGTGGAAGGGGTTGCGCTTGATGCCGCAGCGGCCGATGGCCGCGTTAAGGAAGGCGTGATCGAAGGCCGAGTTGTGGCCCACCAGGATGGCGCGGGTGCAGTTGTTGGACTTGATGGCCTTGCGCACCGGGCGGAAGATTTCGCTCAGCGCCGCCGATTCCGCAAGGCTCACCCGCTTGCGCAGCGGGTTGTCCAGATCGATACCGGTGAAATCCAGAGCGGCCTGATCGATGTTGGCACCCTCGAAGGGCTCGACATGGAAGGCCAGGGTGGCATCGGGCATCAGGTTGCCCTGACCGTCCATGCTCAAGGTCACCGCAGCGATCTCCAGGATGGCGTCACGTTCGGGGTCGAACCCGCCGGTTTCCATGTCCATCACCACCGGCAGGAAACTGCGAAAGCGCTGCGCCATCAGTCCCTGGGCATTCGCCTCGGTCATGCATCTCTCCCTTGCCTATCGATGTCTTTTTCTCGTCGTGTGCTGCCTATTATGGTGTGAAAAGCAGTCGAGAACGACCACTAATTTTATTAGGTATTCCTGATCATTCGAGTCTGTTCGCCGCGATGCCCCCGGGACGAGCGTCACCGATCATTCGATGGTGGCAGGTTGATCGGGGAGGGGAGCGGGGCGCCCCAGGTAGTACCCCTGAACGAAATCCACCGCATAATCGGTCAACAGCTGAAGGCTTTGCTGATCCTCGACGAATTCCGCCACGGACTGCTTGCCCAGCGCATGGATGATCTCGTTCAGGGCCCTGACCATGCTCTGGTCGGTCCGGTTCTCCGCCAGGCGACGCACGAAGTAGCCATCCAGCTTGACGATATCCACCGGCAGGTCCTTCAGATAGGCGAAGGACGACATGCCCGAGCCGAAATCGTCCAGCGCCGTGCGACAGCCGATCTCCCGCAGTCGGCCGAGAAACTGCTGGGCAATGTTCATGTCGGTGATGGCGGCGGTTTCGGTGACCTCGAAGATCAGCGCCTGGGGATCGAGTCCGGTGGCCTCGAGACGCTGCAGGATCAGGTCGCACACCGAACTGTCCGAGATCGTCTGGGCCGACAGGTTGATCGAGTAGCACAGCGCCGGTTGTGTCTTGCGCGCCTGGAGCAGCGAGTCGATGGCGTTGGCGATCACCCAGCGGTCGATGTCGACCGCCAGCCCGAAACGCTCGGCCGGGGGCAGAAAGCCGGATGGCATGATCAGCCTGTCGCGTTCGTCGAGCAGGCGTACCAGCACCTCGTAGCCATGAAGCTCACCCTCGGCGGTGGTCATGATCGGCTGATAGGCGAGTACCAGCCGGTCCTGCTCCAGCGCGTGCTTGATGCGTCGCGACCAGCCCATGTCCACCGACAGGGTATGGATGTCGCTCTGATCCTCGGCACTGAACTGGTGCACCCGGTTCCGGCCGGCGCGCTTGGCCAGGTGGCAGGCGAAGTCGGGCTGGGCCAGCACCTCTTCGCCATCGCAGCTCTCGTGACCGATGAGGGCGACGCCGATCGAACAGCCGATGTCGATCTGCTTGCCGGCGTGACGGAAGACGTAGTCGACGAATTGCTGGCGAAAGGCCTCGGCGACCATCTGTGCTTGCCCACTCGGTAGATCCCTGAGCAGCACGGTGAACTCGTCGCCGCCGAAGCGGCCGATCAGATCGGTGCTGCGTACCCGCCGGGCAAGCAGGCGGGCGACATCGATCAGCAACCGGTCGCCGGCCGCATGGCCGAGGGTGTCGTTGACGTACTTGAAGTTGTCCAGGTCGATATACAGCAGGGCGGCCTGGCAGCCGGTGCGGCGCGCGCGTTGCACGACGTGTTCCAGTCTCTGCTGGAAGTAGCTGCGATTATGCAGCCCGGTCAAGCCATCGTGTTCGGCGATCTGGCGCAATCGCTCCAGCATCGCCTTGCGCTCGCTGATGTCGGCCACCAGGCCGGTATAGACGCGCTGTCCTTCCAGCATCACGCTGCTGATCTTGAGTGCCATGGGAAAGGTGGAGCGATCACGATGACAGCCGATGACTTCGCCTTCATGACCGATGAGCCGATGCACCTCGGTGCGCAGGAAATGCGCTGCATAGTCGTCACGCTGGTCCATGCTGTCCGGCGGTACGATGATCCGGTCGATAGTCAGCCCGACCGCCTCGGCTTCAGGATAGCCGAAGAGCCTCTCGGCAGCCTTGTTGAAGGATTGAACGACCCCCTGCTCGTCGAAGGTCACGATGCCCTCGGCGGCATTGTCCAGGATGGTCTGCAGGCGCTGCTGGGTCGCCAGGATGCGGTCGTTCTCCTGCTCCAGCAGTACCATGCCTCTGACCTTGTGAATGGTGGCGGCGCTGAGCCTCGTCACGGTGAGCACGAAGGTGCCACCGCCGGCGAAGATCACGGTGACGATCACGAGCAGGGGCGTCACGGTCTGATTCATCAGAAGCAGCGTGAAGCTGACATAACCGAGCAGGAAGAGAGCGATCAGTGCCGCCAGCACGTGCCAGCTGCCACGCGCCTGGGGCATCTCGCGGATCACCTGCCGCGTATAGAAGAGGCCACCCAGCAGTTGTATCGCGCCGAGCAGTACCAGGCCGATCAGGATTGTCATGTCGTTCAGCATGCTGTCTGTGCTTGTCGTGGAGTCGTTGGTCGATGGAAGCCATTCATAACTTCTGTTATCGGCCCCTGGCCAGGACACTTGACCCTGAATTCCCCCCGAGCGAACACCGCGCACCGCGGTGTTCGCTCGGGGCCAACGGCGCTATACTGAATGGCCATCGAATCCCCACGAATCAGCGAAGGAGCCTAGAATGTCCGACGTCAAGAAGGTCGTGCTCGCCTATTCCGGCGGCCTGGATACGTCCGTGATCGTCCGGTGGTTGCAAGAGACCTACGACTGCGAGGTGGTGACCTTCACGGCGGACATCGGACAGGGCGAAGAGGTCGAGCCGGCCCGGGAAAAGGCCAAGGCCCTGGGGGTCAAGGAGATCTACATCGAGGACCTGCGCGAGGAGTTCGTCCGCGATTACGTCTATCCGATGTTCCGTGCCAACACCATCTACGAGGGCGAGTACCTGCTGGGCACCTCCATCGCGCGTCCGCTGATCGCCAAGCGCCTGATCGAGATCGCCAACGAGACCGGCGCCGATGCCATCTCCCATGGCGCCACCGGCAAGGGCAACGATCAGGTGCGCTTCGAGCTGGGGGCCTACGCGCTCAAGCCCGGGGTCAAGGTCATCGCTCCCTGGCGCGAGTGGGATCTGACCTCCCGGGAAAAGCTGATGAACTACTGCGAGCAGCACGATATCCCGGTGGATTTCTCCAAGAGCAAGAAGAAGTCGCCCTACTCCATGGACGCCAACCTGCTGCACATCTCCTACGAGGGGGGCATCCTCGAGGACCCCTGGGCCGAGGCCGAGGAAGACATGTGGCGCTGGAGCGTCTCCCCCGAGGCGGCACCGGATCAGCCCACCTACATCGACCTGACGTTCGATCGGGGCGATATCGTCGCCATCGACGGCGAGGCACTCAAGCCCCACGAGGTGCTGTCCCGGCTCAACCAGCTGGGCGGCGACAACGGCATCGGGCGCCTCGATATCGTCGAGAACCGCTACGTGGGCATGAAGTCCCGCGGTTGCTACGAGACGCCCGGGGGCACCATCATGCTGCGCGCCCACCGCGCCATCGAATCGCTGACCCTGGATCGCGAAGCGGCCCACTTGAAAGACGAGCTGATGCCCAAGTACGCCGAAGTCATCTACAACGGCTACTGGTGGAGCCCGGAACGGCGCATGCTGCAGGCGGCCATCGACGAGACCCAGGCCAACGTCTGCGGCGTGGTGCGCATGAAGCTCTACAAGGGCAACGCCATCGTCGCGGGCCGCAAGTCCGAGCAGTCGTTGTTCGACGAGTCGATCGCCACCTTCGAAGACGACGCGGGCGCCTACAATCAGAAGGATGCCGAGGGCTTCATCAAGCTCAATGCCCTGCGTCTACGCATTGCGGCGGGCAAGGGCCGTAGTGCAGGCTGAATAATCAAGGAGGCAGCGTGCTCAAGAAACTGATCGACGGGCTATTCCGTGGCGGCGACGCCAACGACGAGGAGATGCCGGCGACGGAACATCGCGGCTATCTGATCACCCCCGATCCCCAGGATGCCGGGGGGCAGTACCGAGTGAGCGGCTGGATTCGCAAGCCGGTCGAGCAGGGCGAGACCCTCGAGCACCGCTTCGAGCGTTCGGACATCGTCAGCAGCCGGGAGGCCTGTGTCGAGCTGACCCTGAACAAGGCGAAACGCTATATCGATGACGTGGGCGACGAGATGTTCAAGCGCTGAATACGAGCGTGTGACGGAAACGAAAAAGCGGCGCCCCGAGGAGTGCCGCTTTTTCGTGGGGTGGCGGCGGCGGGGCTGTAGTGCAAGGCTATAGTGTGGGGAGTACGACTCCGGGAGTGCATGCATGCGGGTACTCTATCGCGCCTCGCCATGGCGCGGCCTGTTCGCCGAGGACACGTTTCCCGATCCGGCCACGTTGCCCGACCTGCTGGCGCCCCTGCGCGAGGCCTTCCTGCGCCTGGGGGCCACGCCGTCCCTGGCCGAGACCAAGGCCTGGCAGCCGCAATTGGTGGAGGCCCTGCTGCGTCTGGACCTGCCGGGCTGGCGTATCAGCCAGCTGCTCAGCG
The DNA here is from genome assembly GCF_900128925.1 of Modicisalibacter ilicicola DSM 19980. GTDB lineage: Bacteria > Pseudomonadota > Gammaproteobacteria > Pseudomonadales > Halomonadaceae > Modicisalibacter > Modicisalibacter ilicicola. Next base: position 179,914 of record NZ_FQUJ01000007.1, on the reverse strand, counting down.
ATCACAACGACTGGCTCTACCGACGCTCGGTGCATCTGGCCCTCGAGGAGATGCTTGGCAGCGGCTGGGGAGAGCCACCGGTGAGTTACTGTGTGCTCACCCTGGGATCCGCCGCCCGCCACGAAAGCCTGCTGCATCCCGACCAGGACAACGCCATGATCGTCGCCGATTATCCGGATGGCCGGCATGATGAGATCGATGGCTTCTTCCAGGCCCTCGGCGAGCGCTTCACCGGGACGCTGGGCGAGGCGGGCATTCCGCTGTGCCAGGGCCATGTGATGGCACGCTGGCCGATGTGGCGCAAGCGCCTGAGTGAATGGCGCGAGCAGTTGCGCCTCTGGACGGGCGAGCGCCGGATCAAGCGGGTCCAGCAGGCCAATATCCTGCTCGATTTTCATCCGGTGTTCGGCGACGCCAGCCTCGCCGAGGCGCTACGGGAGTGCGTGCAGGCACTGATGCCCCGGGCCGGCCTGTTTCTGGACGAGATGGCGTCACTGCTCGATGAAACCCCGCTGGCGCTCGATCGTTTCGGCCGCCTGGCTGCCGAGGACCGTGAGGCCCCTCATGAACAGGCGCTCAATCTCAAGCGCCAGGGCGTGCTGCCCTTGCAGAACGCGGTGCGGGTGCTGGCATTGGTGCATGGCGTGGGCAGTGTCGATAGCCGCGGGCGGCTGAACGAGCTGGTCATGCAGGGGCGGCTCGAAGCGCAGGTCGGCATGGCGACGATCGCGGCGCTGGACCGCTTCCAGGGGCTACTGCTTGGCGCGCAAATGACGGCGCTTGCCGCTGGGCGCCAGCCGGACAACTGGCTCGACCTGCGGCGGCTGGAGGAGGGCGAGCGTCTGCTGTTGCGCCACGACCTGCAGCAGCTGCGTTCCTTGATCGGTATCGCCAAGGCCGCGGTCACTCATCACCGCTAGCGGCAGCGCCGAGCGCTGCAGCCTCGGCCGGTGCCTGGGGCAGTTCCATGATCAGGCAGGCGCCGCCCAGGGTCGGCGCCTCCTCGACCCACAGGCGCCCGCCCAGATGGGCGACGATGCCCCGGCTGATCGGCAGGCCCAGTCCGCTGCCGCGAGGCCGTCCGCGGGCCGGCGCATCGCTTTCGCCCTGACGCTCCAGTTGGTGAAACTTCTCGAAGACGCGCTCGCGGTCATCCTCGCCGATGCCCGGACCGTTGTCCTCGACGCTCAGGCGGTAGTGCCGCTTGTGCCGCTCGAGTGCCAGGCGCACACGCCCATCCTCGTCGGCGGCGAACTTGCTGGCGTTGTCGAGCAGGTTGATGATCACCTGTTCCAGGCGGTCGGGGTCGCCGATCACCATCGCCGGTGAATCGGGGATCTTCACTTCCAGCTGCACGCCGCGCTCCTCCTGCACGCGCTGCACGGCATCCACCCCGCGACGGGCCAGGGTGGCGAGGTCGAGTCGCTCGGGGTGCAGCGTCAAGCGTCCCGACTCCAGGCGCGCCAGATCGAGAATCTCCTCGATCAGCCGCGAGAGGCGCTGGCTCTCGTGTACCACCACATCGAGGAAGTGGCGGCGCTTCTCCTCGGGCAGGCCATGGCTGTCGCGCAGGATCTCGGCGAAGGCGCGAATCGAGGTCAGTGGCGTGCGCAGTTCGTGACTGACCATGGCGACGAATTCGTCCTTGAGGCGGTCGAGTTCCCGCAGTCGTTCGTTGGCCGCCCGCAACTCCTCGCTGATCGTCGTAAGCTCCTGGGACTTCTGTTTTAGTCGCCGGTTGTATTCCAACGTCTGCGAGGTGGTATCGAGAATGCTCAACACGGCGTCCAGATCCAGTGCCTCGCCCCGTACCACCGAATTGATCAGCACCCGGGCGGAGGCGTTGCCCAGGGCGCCGGCCAAGGCCCGTTCGGCTCGCGCGACCAGGGTCGGTGACGCCGGCCGGGCCGCGTCGGCATCACCGGTCTGGTGCTCCTCCTCGGCAAGAACGCGCAGCGTCGCGGGGGTTCCCAGATAGCGGCTCAGCAGTTCGCGCAACTCCCCCTGGGTGGTCTGGCCCTGCCACAGCGGGGTGCGGTGTATCAGCTCCGAATGCAGGGCCTCGGTGAACAGTGCCGCCTGGGTCTGCTCCAGGCGACTCTGGCGGGTGAACAGCGATACGCCGATGAGCGCGCCAATGTTGGCGAGCAGGCTCCAGAACAGCGAATGGGTGTAGATGTCCCAGCCCTCGAGACCGAACAGGGCGTAGGGGCGTAGCCAGCGAATGCCGGCGGGGCCGTCGCTGAGCAATGCCATGTCCAACCAGCCGGATTGAGCGAAACCGGGCAGCAGCAGGGTATAGGCCCACACCATGATCCCCGCTATCAGTGCGCAGGCCGCACCGCTGCGAGTGGCACCGCGCCAGTAGAGTCCGACCAGCATGGCCGGGGCGAATTGGGCGGCGGCGGCGAAGGAGACCAGGCCGATGGTCACCAGGCTGTAGGCATCGCCGATCAGCGCATGGTAGAGATAGCCCAGCAGCAGGATCAGCACGATCGCCACCCGACGGATGCCGAGCAGCCAGCCGGTGAGTTCGCCTCGCCCGCGGGCGAGGCGCGATCCCGGACGCATCCGCGACGAGCGCAGCAGCAGCGGCATCACCAGGTGATTGCTGACCATGGTCGAGAGTGCAATGGTCTCGACGATCATCATGCCGGTGGCCGCCGACAAGCCGCCGATGAAGACCAGCAGCGGCAAGCCGTCGAGCCCCGCCGCCAGGGGCAGGGTCAGCACGAAGCTGTCGGGGCTCAAGGCGGTGTCGCCGAGCAGCACTCCGGCCAGGGCCACGGGGATCACGAACAGGTTGATCACCAGCAGGTAGAGCGGAAAGAGCCAGCTGGCGCGCCGGATGTGACCCTCGTCGACGTTCTCCACCACCAGCACCTGGAACTGGCGCGGCAGGGTCAAAAAGGCCAGGGTGGCCAGTACCAGCATGCCGACCCACCCCAGGGCGCCGCCGGGGACACGCTCCAGGCTCAGCGCCTGGGCCAGTTCCGGGTGGGCGGCGGCGCGGGCAAACAGATCGCCGGGGCCGTCGTAGAGCATGAACAGGGTGAACATGCCGACGGCCAGGAAGGCTACCAGCTTGACCAGCGACTCGAAGGCGATGGCCGCCACCATCCCTTCGTGGCGTTCACTGGCATCGAGATGGCGGGTGCCGAAGAGGATGATGAAGACGGCGAGCACCAGCGCCACCCAGAACGACTTGTCGGTCCAGAAGCCGGCATCGACCAGCGTCTCGGCCGCTGGGGCGGGATACTGGGTCAGTATCGCATGGCTCAGGGTGATCGCCTTGAGCTGCAGGGCAATGTAGGGGGTGATGCCGAGCAGCGCGATCAGCGCCACCAGGGCGCCCAGGCCATCGCTCTTGCCGTAGCGCGCGCTGATGAAGTCGGCGATGGAGGTGATGCGCTGCGCCCGGGCGATACGCACCATCTTGCGGATCAGCATCGGCCCGACCAGCATGACCAGGGTCGGCCCCAGGTAGATCAGCAAGAAGCTCGGGCCATATTCCGCGGCCCGGCCGACGCTGCCGTAGAAGGTCCAGGCGGTGCAGTAGACGGCGATCGACAGGGCGTAGACCGTCGGCGAGCCGATCAGCGAGCGTCCCTGTTCGGCGCGGCGGTCTGCCCAGGCGGCGATCACGAACAGCAGGGCCAGATAGCCGAAGGCTACGGCCAGCACCACCGCGTCACTTCTCATGCCGACGAGGCTCCTCCCGCCGTTCGCTGTCGGGGCGTTCGAGCAGCCAGGCCGCTACACCGATCACCCCGGCCCAGGCGAGGAACAGGTAGAGGGGCAGCCAGGACAGCCCGTACACCGCGGGTCGATCGAAGAGCAAGAGCAGCGGTGGGCTGAACAGCAGCAGCGCCAGGCCTGCCAGGGCAAGCAGGCGTGCGTGGCGTCGGGGAGTCATGAGGGTGCCCCCACCTTGCCCTGCAGGGCCAGCGCCTGGGCGAGGGTGGTGATCCCCTGGGCTTCGAGCCGGGGAAGCAAGGCGAGCCACAAGGCGCCGGTGATACGCGCGTCGCCCAGGGCACTGTGGCGGGCGCCAGGCGGCACCGTGAGGTCGAAACGCTCGGCCAGGCTGTCCAGATCGTGATCGTCGAAGCTTTCGTCCAGTGCCCGGGAGAGCAGCAGGGTATCCAGCACGGTATTGTCGAAGCGCACGCCGCTGCCCAGGGGGTGAATGGCGCGGAGGTCGAAGGCGGCGTTATGGGCGATCAGCACCGCCTCCTCGACGTAGTCGCGAAAGCGGGGCAGTACCTGGCGCAGGGGTGGCGCACCGGCCACATCCGCGTCGGTGAGCCCGTGAAAGACCGTGCTTTGCGGAGGGATCGAGCGCTGCGGATCGACCAGCTGGTCGAAGGTGTCGTCGGCCAGCAGGCGCCCGTTGACGATGCGACAGGCGCCGATGCTGATCACCGTATCGCCATTGGCCAGCTCGAGGCCGGTGGTTTCGGTGTCGAAGACGACGATTTCCAGCTGCCGCAGGGCGCGGTTCGCCAGCTCGCTTTCTGGTGCCGGCAATTCGGCGATATCGAAGTCGTGAAACTCCGGGCGTGGCGGAGGCGGGGGCTCCGGTGTGCCGACCCGGGCCTCCGCCGGGAGCGGCAGGCGCAACCTCGCGTGCTGGCCGTCGTCGTCGGCCAGGCTCCAGAGATCGCTGTCGTGCTGGCGCAGGATGTCGGCGATCCTGGGAGACAGGGGCAGTTCATCGAGGGGCAATTCGCTCCAGGTGCCGAGGCGATGCTGGGCCAGGGGGCTGCCCGACCAGATCAGGTCAAGATAGGCCCGGCGATTGCCCAGACAGACTTCCCCCTCGAACTCGCGGCAACCGGTCGTCTCGCCCAGACGCTCGAGCAGGGCTTGCAGCAGGGGCAGCAGGGCAGGCCCATCGGCCTTGAACCAGGCGGGCATGCCGATGGGCGTGAGGCTCAGCCGGTTGGGCTCGAGGCGCAGGGCCAGGGCATGCCAAAGGTCGTTGGACCAGGTAGGTGCCAGGCGCTCGCCCTGGGTGGCGAGGGTTTCCACCAAGTTGCCCAGACGCTCGATGGTGGTACCGAGCCCGTGACTTTCCTCCTGGATGGCCGCTTCCAGCTTCTCGCGCAGTGCTTTCTCCTGGTAGGCCTGTTCGAGTGCCTCGACGGCGGTGGCCAGACTGGCGGCGTGGCGGCGCAGTGCCGGCATGAGCTCCGCCAGTTGAACGCGCTCGGTGAGTTCCCGGCGCCAGCTGGCGGTGGCATCCTCCAGGGTAAGCAGCGTCTCGCCATGCCCCGACACCACTCGTCGCAGCGAGCCCCGCAGCCAGCGATCGCCAAACGGAATCAGCACCTCCCGAGGGCTGCCATCGTCGGGCAGGGTGGCGAGGGTCTCGCGCAGGCTGGTGGACGGCAGCAACGTTGCCAGATTGCGCCCCAATCCCAGGGGGGAGTGACCGGCAAACAGGGTCTCGGCGGCATGATTGAACAGCAGCAGGCGGCGATGGCGATCGCACAGCAGCAGCGGCACCTGCAACGACTGCAGCAGCGTTTCCAGCTCCTGGCGAATGCGCGCGGCGGTGCGCGCGCCTTCGGCATGCGCGGTATGGAGTGCCTGGCGATCGCCACGCCAGCCGTCCCGCAGGCGCTGAAGATCCTCGCCGAGCTCGCTCAGCCAGCCTTCCGGCGGGTAGTCCTCCCGAGCGTCCGGGTTGGCGACCAGGCGTGTCACCTGGACCCGCAGATGGCGCAATGGAGCGAACAGGCGGCGCTCCATCCAGGCGCCTGCACTCACTATGAGCACTCCGGGCACGAGGCAGGCCAGCCACAGCAACGCGCGGGCGCTACCTTGCGGGTCGAGTTCCGCCTCAAGCCACAAGGCCAGAAAGGCACCGCCGAACAGCAAAAGCCCGCTGGCCAGCAGCCAGAGTCCGAGCAGGCGTTGACGGCCCGGCATGCTCAACGCCCCTCGTCGAGCAGACCCTTGACCTTGTCGACCAGGGCCTGAGTGGAAAAGGGCTTTGTGATGTAGTCGTCGGCGCCCAGGGCCAGGCCCTTCTCGCGTTCCACCTCGCGACCATGGGCAGTGAGCATGATGATCGGCAGTCGCTTGTGGGCCGCATCCGCCCGCAAGCGTTCGAGCACATCGAAGCCGCTGATGCCTGGCAGGCTGATATCCAGCAGCACCAGGTCCGGTGCCCGGTCGGCGACGATGGCGAGCGCCTGCTCGCCGTCTTCGGCGGTCACCACATCGAAGCCGGCGCGCTGCATCAGGAACTCAAGGGACAGCACGATGTTGGGTTCGTCGTCGACAACGAGTACCGTAGGCATTTGGCGGCCCTCTCTGCTGTATCTCTTTCGTGCAGTTTAGCGGGGGCCGATCGACCCAGAAAGGCGGCTTTGGTCGTCGTTCGAGGGAAAACACGGAAGTCGGGTTGACGCCCTTGGAGAACGAGATGATCGACGTCCACCACCTGGAGAATTCCCGGTCGCAGCGGGTGCTATGGTTGCTCGAGGAACTGGGTCTCGAGTACCGGATTGTCGAATACGCCCGGGATCCCGAGACCATGCTGGCACCGCCGGCATTGAAGAAGGTGCACCCCCTGGGCAAGTCGCCGGTGATCACCGACGGTGACGTCGTCGTCGCCGAGTCCGGCGCGATCATCGATTACCTGATCGAGGGGTACGACACGCGGTGCCAGTTGCTGCCTGAGCCGGGCAGTGCCGAGCATCGCCATTATCGGTACTGGCTGCATTACGCCGAAGGCTCCGCCATGCCACTGCTGGTGATGAAGCTGGTGTTCTCGCGCCTGGGCAAGCCACCGGTACCGGCGCTCATGCGCCCTTTGGGGAACCTGTTTGCCACTGGCGTGAAGCGCAAGTTTCTGGAGCCCCAGATTCGCCAGCACCTGGATTTCTGGGAGGCCATTCTAGGCAAGTCGACCTGGTTCGCCGGCGAACGGTTCACCGCCGCCGACATCCAGATGAGCTTTCCGCTGCTGGCGGTCGAGCAGCGCGAGGGGCTGGAAGGCAGACCCCATCTGAAGGCATGCCTCGAACGCATGCGCGAGCGCCCGGCCTATCAACGTGCCGTCGACAAGGGCGGAGAATTCAATCTCTCGGAGTGATGGCCATGAGCGATTCAAGAGCGGGCAGAAGAGAGGCGAAAACGATGATCGGCAAGAACGCACGCCTGACAATGGCGCTGGTGATGCTGGCGCTGGCATCGCCGTCATGGGCTCAGTCTTCGTCGTCCGATGACGAGTCGCCAGACAGGGTCCGTTCGACCTACAAGGCGGCGACACCAGGCATGTCGGCACCCGAGGATGCCTCTCGGCAGCAGATGAGAGTCGCGCCGATGGAGAACGCGAAGCGCGTGGCGTCAAGCGATCGGCGCCAGGAGCGGGAGGAGATCGAGGAGATGCCTCAGGCATGCAAGATGCTGCAGGCGGAGATCGACCGCAAGATAAGTGCCAACGATGTGGTCGACTATACGGTCAAGGTGGTGCCCACCAAAAGGGCGAAGGAGATCGTTGCGCGGAATCGCGACCAGCCGGGCAAGGTCGAGATCGTCGGCAACTGCGGCCAGGGCGACTACCGGGTCGTTTACCGGCGCGGTTGAATCACTCCGGCTTGCGCTCGCCGAGTGCATGGGCACCGCGCCCCAGCCATTCGTGCAGTGCCTGGGTGCTCTGGCGCAGGTGATAGGCTCGGGGTATCCAGGCGATCGGCCCGTTCGGCGGGCGGCTGGCATATTCCGTCGGGGCGGGGATCACCCGAAGCCCGGTCTGCTCGAATTCGGGTATCGCGCGAGGCAGATGCCAGGCCTGGGAAACCAGCAGCACCGTGTCGAGGCCTTCCCGTTCGAGGATCGTGGCGCTGAACTCGGCGTTTTCCGCCGTGCTGCGACTGCGTGTCTCGACCCAGCGCACATCCAGACCGAAGGCCTGCTCGAGCGCCCGTGCCATGAGCGTGGCTTCGGCAAGGGCCTCGTCATGACCGCGGCCGCCACTCACCAGTAGCGGCAGGTTTGTCTCGCGAGCAAGCCAGGCACCATAGCCCAGACGCCGCCAGGTGGCGTTGTTGGGCGCATCCCCCCAGCCGAATTCCGGCGTTCCAAAATCCCGGCCACCACCGAGTATCACGATCGCCTGCGCGTCCTGCAGCGCTGACGGTGCAGGCGGCTCGTAGGGCTCAAGGCCCTTGCGCAGCCAATAGCTGACCCAGGGCAAGGACAGGGCCAGCAGCGATGCCATGCCCAGTGCCACCAGCGTGATTCCGACCCCCCGACTGGTTTTCCACAGCACCAGCCCCGACACGATCAGCAGCATATTGATCAGCGGCGGCAACAGCAGGTATTTCAAGGCGTGCAGCATGTGGCGATACCCGGTCATGATCGCTGTTGCGATCGGGCTTGTTTGACTACCCTGAGTCTAATAGGTGCAAAACGTTTAGGAGAACAACGACATACCTAGGGAGTTCACGCCATGAGTGCTATCGTCATCCTGTTTCTGGGCCTGGGCGGCATGGCCCTGGCCTATTTTCTCTACTCGAAGTTCATCGCCGAAAAGGTCTTTCGCCTGGATTCGAAGTTCCGGACTCCCGCTCACGAATTCGAGGATGGTATCGATTTCGTGCCCACCAACCGCTACGTGCTCTGGGGGCATCATTTCACCTCGGTAGCGGGGGCTGCACCCATCGTCGGCCCCGCCATCGCGGTGATCTGGGGCTGGCTGCCGGCCTTCCTCTGGGTGGTGTTCGGTACCATCTTCTTCGCCGGGGTGCACGATACCGGAGCGCTCTGGGCCAGTGTGCGCAATCGGGCCAAATCCGTAGGAGCCCTGACCGGCGACGTGGTCGGCAAGCGCGCCCGCAGCCTTTTCATGGTCGTCATCTTCCTGGTGCTGTTGATGGTCAATGCCGTCTTCGGTGTGGTCATCGCCGGATTGCTGATGAGGTTTCCCAGCGCCGTGGTACCGGTCTGGGGGGCGATCGCGGTGGCGCTGGTCATCGGCCAGCTCATCTATCGCCGCATCATCGGCCTGGCGCTGGTCTCGCTGATCGGCGTGGTGGCGCTCTATGGCCTGATCATCATCGGGCCATCCATGCCGCTGCAGATGCCCGATCAGGTCGCCGGTCTGCCCGGCAATGCGATATGGATCCTGATCCTGTTCGGCTACGCGGCGATTGCCTCCTTGTTGCCGGTGTGGGTGTTGCTGCAGCCCCGGGACTACATCAATGGACTGCAGCTCTTCATCGGCCTGATCATCCTCTATGGCGCCCTGGTGATTCTCAATCCTGCCATGGTCGCGCCGATGATCAACGACAACGTGCCGGCGGGGACGCCCTCGATCATTCCCTTGCTGTTCGTGACCATCGCCTGCGGCGCCATCTCGGGATTTCATGGGCTGGTGGCCGGCGGCACTTCCTCCAAGCAGCTCGACAAGGAGACCGATGCGCGCCTGGTCGGCTACTTCGGCGCCGTGGGCGAGGGCATGCTGGCCCTGGGCGCGATTCTTGCCGCTACCGCCGGGTTCGCCAGCCTGACGGACTGGAGCGCCATGTACGATGCCTTCGGCAAGGGCGGGGTGAACGCCTTCGTCGAAGGCGGCGCCTACATCATCAGCAACGGCCTCGGGCTGCCCGAGACGACGGCCGCCACCCTGCTGACGGTCATGGCGGCGCTGTTCGCCGGCACCACCATGGATACCGGCCTGCGCCTGCAGCGCTACATCTTCCAGGAGTGGGGCGAGATCTACCAGCAGCAGTGGATGAAGAAGCCTGCCATGGCAACGCTGCTGGCGGTGGGGTCCTGTTTGATACTCGCCTTCGGCGCCGGTGCCGACGGTTCCGGAGGGCTGCTTATCTGGCCGCTGTTCGGGACCACCAACCAGCTGCTGGCCGGCCTGACCCTGCTGGTCGTCACCGTGATGCTGGTGCGCCTGGGCCGCCCCATGTGGTTCACCCTGGGGCCGCTGCTCTTCCTGCTGGTCATGACGGTACTGGCACTGTTGACACAGCTGCGCAGCTTCTACGAGGCAGGCAACTACTTCCTGCTGGTGCTGGATATCGTGGTGCTGATCGCTTCGATCCTCGTCGCCATGGAGTGCGCCGCGGCGCTCAAGCGCGTGCGTCGCGAGTCGGCCACCAAGGCGGAAGGCTAGGAGGGGGTATGAGCGAGCATTCAAACGACGAGCACCCCGTCGATCGCCGCGCAAGGATCAAGGCCTGGCTCGGCCAGGCCCGCTTCTATGCCGAGGAGTTCTATTCGGCGCGCTACCGCGGTGCGATCGCCCGGGCGCAGCGGGACGAGGACGACCTGTTCATGCTGATGGTGTTCTCGGAGCTGATGGGCGTGCCCAATCCGGTGGCCTATTACACCTTGGAGCTGCAACCGCTGATGCTGGAGCGGTTCCATGATTGGCATCGGCGCATGGGGATGGAGAAGTCGCCCCTGGACGATTTTCGCTGCTGCTGAAAACCTTGCTCAGAAGCTACTGCACTCGGCAATACTGCGTTGAAACCCATTTCAGAGTACTCATTTACAACAGTAAACTCCGTCTCTTCAATGGCTTCCGCCTTGTCTTGCCTTCGTTCGCGACGCTCCTGAAACAAGGTTTATGACGTGATAGGGCGATCCATGAAAGAACTTCTTGAAAAACGTCTGCTCTGGGTAGGCGGTAAGGGCGGGGTCGGCAAGACCACCGTGGCGGCATCGCTGGCGGTGCTGGCCGCCCGGCGGGGGCGTCGCGTGCTGGTGGTCTCCACCGATCCGGCCCATAGCCTGGGCGATGCCTTCGACCGCAAGCTGAGCGATGCGCCGCGCCGGCTGTTGCCCAATCTGGATGCCCTGGAGATCGACCCGGACGCCGAGGTCGAGGCCCATCTCCAAGGCGTCATCAGCCAGCTGCGGCGCTTCACCGTGCCGCGCATGATGGACGAGATGGAGCGCCAGATGCGCCTGTCGCGGCAGTCGCCGGGTACCCAGGAAGCGGCGCTGCTCGAGCGCCTCTCACGCTTGATGCTGGACGACGACGCCTATGAGCTGATCGTCTTCGACACCGCGCCCACCGGCCATACGCTGCGCCTGCTGAGCCTGCCCGAGGCGATGGCGGCCTGGACGGATGGCCTGTTGGCGCACAGCCGCAAGTCCGAGGAATTGGGCAAGGTACTCAAGCACCTGACCCCCAAGAGCGGCCAGGATGTCGGCTCGCCGTTTGCCGAACCGGAAGAGGAGGGCATGGGCGAGTTGGACGAGCGGGCGCGTTCCATCGCCGAAACCCTCAAGCGCCGTCGCCGGTTGTTTCATCAAGCGCGGCGGCGCATCAAGAACGCCGATGAAAGCCAGTTCCTGTTCGTGCTGACCCCGGAGCGGCTGCCGATCCTCGAGACCGTGCGGTCGGTGAAGGCGTTGCAGGACGCCGGCATTCCGGTCGCCGGTGCCCTGGTCAACCGGGTCATTCCCGAGGAAGCGGACGGCGATTTCCTGCGCCGGCGCCGCGAGCAGGAAGGCGTCTATCTTGCGCGCATCGACCAGGAACTGGCGGCGCTGCCACGACCGCGACTGCCACTGCTGGCCTCTGACGTACAGGGTATCGAGGCCCTGGAGGCACTGGCGGATCGCCTGGAAGAGCTAAGTTTCTAATTGAATGAAAATTAATATTCTAGGCCCTCATCCTGGGCGATGACGCCGGGCGTTCGTCGTGCGGCGCCACTGCGACAATACGTCAACCCCCCACTCGCGCAGTACCCTGCCTTCCCAACAGCAAATACCCTCGCGCAATTGCTCTTTGGTCGGAAAGAAAGTCTTCGAAAGGCGATTCACGGTGCTCCCTTCCTGGCTGGGCCTAGCAGGCTTGGCTTCCTGTTGTCCATCGGCTTGCCGCATGGAAAAAAACAGCTGTATCAATGTAAGTAACTAAGCGCGAAAATTTACAAAAATTATCTTATCGTTACCCAGCGCTTGCCTCACCGCGAGCTTCACGACCCGCTCAGGCGACCGGGCTTGCCTGACGCCGAGGCCGAGAACGGCGTTGCCGTTCCTGGCGCACAGGGTCTAGTCGGACGAATGGATGAAGCCTGCTTCATGGCTTCATGCCGCAGACTTCTGCAGGGCTCGAAATGGCTAAGCAGGGGAAAAAGCCTCCTGCCGAGAGGCTTCCATCAAAAGCAGTTACACCATCAAGTGGAGAATCATCATGCGCAAGATCGCATTCGCAGCAGCCATCGCAGCGGCTACCACCGCCGGTATCGCCCAGGCAGACACCAGCGTCGAGGTTCCCCTCAACGGAACCCTGGCCAAGGAGTGTGCCATTTCCGCCTATCTCAACGGTCCCTTCGATGCGCTCGACATGAAGTCTACCGAGAAGCAGGGCGCCGAGTCCGTGACCGTCAACTGCAACTACGGCGGCAGTGCCTCCGTGACCTTCGCCTCCGCCAACGCCGGCAAGATGGTCAGCGACAACAGCGAAGTTCCCTATCAGCTGATCGTATCCGGTTCCGGCTCTCCGTTCGCCAACGGTGTGTCCCTGGCCACCGCCCAGACCTGGAACGGCTGGCCCACCGTCGCCAACAACGACCAGTCTCGCAGCCTGAGCGTCAAGCTCGACAGTGCGGCAACCGTGGCAGGCGACTACAGCGACAACATCACCGTCTCGGTCGCCGCCAACTGAAAGGAACCGGTGACGGTATTCATCATGCCGAACTGAGTCACGAGGTCCCGGTCGCCTGATGGTGGCCGGGCCTGTGGCGAAACAGCAGGAGCCATCCATGCCACGCTGGTCAACGTCCTTCACCCTACGCTGCGCCATGGTCGTCTCGCTGGCGATCCTGTTGCTCGTCGCCGTCCTGACCCCGGCCCGCGCGTTCGACGTGACGCCCACGGTCTCGGTACTCGAGTTGCCGAGGGACACCGCGGGAACGACACTGCTGGTGCGAAATCCTCGTAGTGTCGATCTGCCGATCGAGTTCGAGGTGTTCGAGCGAACCATCCTGGAAGACGGCTCGGAGGAGTACACGCCTGCCGACAACCTTTTCCTGGTCTTCCCTCCTCAGGCGGTCATCGGGCCTGACAGTTCTCAATCACTGCGGGTCCAGTGGGTGGGAACGCCACCCTCCCGGTCCCGGTCGTTCACGCTTTTTGCCTCGCAGATGCCGGTAGAGATGAAGGCAGCCTCGGGCCCGTCGGTACAGACCTTGTTTCGGGTAGGCGCCTCTGTCCACGTGACGCCGGCCGACATCGCGCCTGAGCCGGTGCTGCTGGCTGCCCGGGCCCAGGGGAACGGCATGCAAGTCACCATCGCCAATCGGGGACAGCGCTTCTTCTACATGAACTCCCTGGACCTGGACTTCGATGGCAAGCACGTCGGCGGCGTGGAGCTGGCGAACATCGCCGGGCGTACGCTGGTGACACCCGGCGCCAAGAGAACCTTCGTCGTGCCTGGAGTGAAAGGCACGCCCGGGGTGCGACTCGTCGAATGAGCGCGAGTGTCCGCGGCGCGTTCGCAGGTCTCGTGCTATCGGCAGGCTTGCTGGGATGGGGGCCTGCCGTTGCCCTGGGCGTGTCGCCGACGCTGATCGAACTTCCCGCCGCGGACCCCGCCCAGATCGATATCAGGATACAGGGTAGCGAAACGGCCAGGCTGGCGGTGGAACTTTCCGTCCTGGAGCGGGTGGTGGCCAGTGACGATACAGCCATCACACGGGGCCTGAAGGAAGATGAACTTCGCCTGGTGCCCCCCCAGCTGCTCATGGACCCGGGAGGCAGCCAACAGGTCACGATGACCTGGGCCGGTGATCGGGCAACGGATGGGTCGCGTTCCTTTTTCCTCGTGATCGAAACGCTTCCCGTCGAATTGGATGCAATTTCCCACCATGACGACATGGATAACGACGTGAAGCTGCTGACACGCTTCCATCTTCCGGTCCATGTCTATGGCAGCAGCGGAAGTTCGGAGGTTGCAGCCTACCTCACCGAAAAAGGCGACATGCAGGTGGTGAGAATCGAGAATTCGGGGGATCAATACGCCCTGATGAAGCATCTCGATTTTCTGTTCGAATTGAATGGCGAGAAGCAGGTGACGATCCCCGGATCGGACATGGCCAGAGTCCTAAAGAAGGATGCCATCCTACCGGGAGAGTCGATAAACCTGAAAAAAGACAAGCTCTTCGTTTCAGAAGACATCGTGCAGGTAGACGTTGCGCAGAGGAATGTGAGGCCAAGTGCTGACAGGGGTCATTAAAAAAGCAGCAATAGGGGTAATGTGTCTTTTCGCTCTCTTGCCAGGCTTGTCCCTGGCCCAGGCAGGGGCTGACTACGTTATCGATATGCCTGCATCCATCGATGAGCAGGTGATAGGCGACCTGACGGTCGGTATTGCCGACAATGCGCTGGTTTTCGTGCAGCGGACGTCCTGGAACGACATTGCCGTCGAGCATTTTCAGGGCGAGTTCCTGCGCCGGCTGGAGTCGGCATCGTCCGGTGATCGGATTTCAATGGCCGAATTTGCACGGGCAGGTCTGGACATGGAGTTCGACCCTCGACGGTTGCTGGTTATCCTGCGTCCGACGCAGGAACAACGCGTCGTGAAGAGGCTCAACCTCGCCCCGGGCATGCCCGATCTGACCAATGTCGACAGGGGTCGGCATCCGCTGACCGCCTACGTGAACCTGAGGGCGGTCGAGGACTACGTCGACAGCGATCTGGAGCCCTCGGGCCGCCAGCCGCTCACCCTCTCCCTCGACGGCGGGGTTCGCGCCTTCGGTGCCGATGGCACGGCCCTCGAATGGTCCGCGTTCTACGACGAAGAGGACGAAAGGCGATGGAAAAGGGGCGAGACGCGACTCGTTCACGACGATGTCGAAAGAGCCATTCGCTACTCGGCAGGGGATATCTTCTATCAGTCCGCCGAGTTCCAGGGGGCTCCTTCGCTGCTGGGCTTTTCCGTCGAGCGTCAGTTTTCTGCACTGCAACCGTTTCGCGTCGTTACTTCCACCGGGCAGCAGACCTTTACCATAACGCGTCCCTCCCGGGTCGAAGTCTATGTCAACGACGTCCTCCAGAGCATCCAGCGCCTCTCGCCGGGGCGATACAACGTCAGCGACTTTGCCTTCACCGACGGTCTCAACGACGTGCGCGTCGTGGTCGAGGATGATGCGGGAAGACGCCAGACCTTCAATTACTCCCTGTTCCTGGACGCCATTCTTCTGGACGAGGGGATCAGCGAGTTTTCCGTGAATGCGGGGTATCAGAGAGCCGATGATTTCAGCGAGACAATCGAATACGACCACGATGCGCCCGCCTGGTCAGGCTACTACCGGCAGGGCATTACGCCCGACCTGACCCTCGGGGCGAATTACCAAGGCGACCAGACGCTCGATGTCGGGGGGGTAGAAGCCGTTCTGGGCACGAGGACCGGTATCTTCAGCGGCTCCTTCAACGCCAGCCAGGCCGAGGAGCATGGCAGTGGCCGGGCAGGCACGTTGCGCTGGAATTACGAGTTCGATCTTTTCGGGACCCGGCGCCCTCAGGAGCTGAGTCTCGCCAGCATCTACTCGTCGGAAAACTTCCAGAGCCTGGGCCAGGACGAGCCGAGTGCCACCTTTCGTTGGCAGAACCTCATTCGTCTCAGCAGTCAGCTGGGAGACACGGCCTACGGCAGCATCACCGCCCGGCAGGGCGTTGCCCATTCGTCGCGCGGCGCGGATGAAACCGGGGTCGGGCTTTCGATTTCCAAGCGTTTCGGGCGCCTGACCACCAGTATCAGAGCGGAATACATCGATGGGGAAGCCGAGGAGACCGATCTTTTCCTCTCGGTGTCACTGCCGTTGGGCAGCAGCCAGACGTGGCGAAGCTCTTACACCGATACCGACAATCGGCTGCGCACCGAATGGTCGACCATGCCGAGAAACGTCGTCGGAGATCTCTCCGGAAGCATCGGGGTCGAGACCGCCGACCAGGGCAGCCGCCTGCTGGGCGATGTGACCTACCGGGGTAATCGTTTCATCGCACGGGCCCGCCACGACTATCTCCAGGAAGGGCTCTTCGAGGACAACACCGGGCAGTTCACGAGGGTGCAGTTCGAAACGGGGATAGCCACCGCAGAGGGAAAACTGGCCATGGGACGCCCCGTGTCCAACGCCTTTGCCATCGTCGATCGTCATGAATCATTGAGCCGGACACGCATATTGGTCAATGAAACCTCCGATGGGCCGGTGGCGATTGCCGACGGTTTCGGTCCCGCGCTGGTTCCCGGGCTCGAAAGCTACAGGATTCAGAACCTCCTGTGGCGGGCCGAGGCCCCGCCGGTAGGGTATGACATGGGGGACGTCCACGAACGCATCTTTCCTGCCTACCGGGGCGGCTTCTCCTATCAGGCGGGCTCCGCCGCCTCGATCATCGCCATGGGGAGGCTGCTGGGTGCCGACGATGCCCCCGTCTCCCTGATCGCGGGAACCCTGCACGCCGCGGACGGAAGAACGTTCGAACCCCTGTCGACGTTCACCAACAGGAAGGGGCGTTTCGTCCTGCAAGGGCTCGAACCGGGCGACTATGAAGCCCGGTTCAACACCGAGCCCCTGAGCACGATTCATTTCAGCGTGTCGAGCGATGCCAGCGGCTACATCGAGCTCGGTAATTTTCTGGTGATGGAAAAGGACGACGCATGACATGAAAAGACTTCACCGATTCGTCCTGATGGCGATGCTGATCGTGCTGCAGGGCGTGGCCCAGGGCGACCCCGTTTCTTCGGCCGCCTGCGAGGCACGCATCGAGTCGATCACCCTCAAGGGGGCCATGGACTATTCCCCCTTCGATCGCTGGGACCGGGTCGAAACCCTCGATATTCACGTGCGCCGTGGCGGGGTCTGCACCCTGGCCTTTACCTTCGAAAGCCATAACCGCAACCGACTGTCGGGCTCGCGCGAGAGTCTGACCTATCGCATCCAGACACATTCGGGCAACGATCTTCGTCTGAATGGAGTCAATGTCTATTCCGGCAGGGCGATCGCCAGTGGCGACGATTCCCGTTTCCCCGTGTCGGTGGTCATTCCCGCGGGGCAGCCGGCCCGGGCGGGGGCATATTCGGACCGAGTGTCGGTTCAGCTCATGAACGGATCCCGGGTCATCGATACCCATGAGCTCACGCTGAAAAGCGACGTGCGACCCCAGGCCCGAATCCGCATTTCGGGCTCCTCGACCACCGGGTTCTCTTCCGCCGACGGCGCCGGACTCGATTTTGGCAGCCTGACCTCGGGGGAAGAAAAGTCGGCCTACCTGTTCGTGCAATCCAATAGTGCATACGCCCTGCAACTGACTTCGGAAAACCGCGGCCGTCTGCGACATGTTCACGGCAGTGCAAGCAACGCCTACATTGCCTATCGGGCGTGGCTCGACGACAAGCTGCTGGATCTTCGCCGGGCAGAGACCTATCGGCCGTCGCCTGGACGTGCCCTGGACGCGACCACGCCTTACCGGCTGAGAGTGAGGATCGGTGATGTCTCCCGGGCAATCGCGGGTCGCTATCGAGATACGATTTCCGTGGATGTGCTGCTGCTGGAATGAGTCACCTGCTGCGGCCAAGGAACTTGCCCGCTTCTCAGGCGGGCTCCGTCTTCTCCGGGTATTCGCACAGATCCTCGATCACGCAGCTGCCGCAGCGCGGCTTGCGCGCCACGCAGGTGTAGCGCCCGTGCAGGATCAACCAGTGGTGGGCATCCTGGCGAAACTCCCGGGGCACGTGGCGCAGGAGCTTCTGCTCGACCTCGACGACGTTCTTGCCGGGGGCCAGGCGGGTGCGATTGCAGACCCGGAAGATGTGCGTGTCCACGGCGATGGTCGGCTGGCCGAAGGCGGTGTTGAGGATCACGTTGGCGGTCTTGCGACCCACGCCGGGAAGCGCTTCCAGCTCGGCGCGGGTCTGGGGCACCTCGCCGCCATGACGCTCGACCAGCAGGCGGCAGGTCTTCATCAGGTTCTCGGCCTTGGTGTTGTAGAGGCCGATGGTCTTGATGTGCTCCTTGAGGCGCTCGACCCCCAGTTCGAGGATCGCCTCGGGGGTATTGGCCACCGGGAACAGCCGGGCGCAGGCCTTGTTGACCCCCACGTCGGTGGCCTGGGCCGAGAGCAGCACCGCGGTGAGCAGCTCGAACGGGCTGGACCACTGCAGTTCCGTGGTCGGGGCGGGCATGTGATCCCGCAGGCGGGCGAAGATGGCTTGGCGTTTGTGTGCGTTCATGCCTGTCCGGTAATGGTTCCTATCGTATCGTGCCGGTAACTCGCACCCGCCGGCTCTCCTTCGGCCGATCCGCCTGCCGGGCCTGACGGCGGCGTTCCAGCCGGTCGTCGATGACGTTCTTGGCGGCGATCAGCAAGCCGGTGGCGAAGAAGGCGCCGGGGGGCAGCACCAGGAACAGGAAACTGTAATCGGAAAACAGGGTGATCTGCCAGTCGGCGGCCATCGGCCCCAGCAGCAGTTCCATTCCGGCGAACAGGGTGCCCTGGCCGAACAGCTCGCGCACCGCGCCGAGCACCACCAGGACGGCGGCGAAACCGAGCCCCATCATCAGCCCGTCGGTGGCCGCGGGCAGCAGCGGGTTCTTCGCCGCGAAGCCGTCGGCGCGACCGAGGATCGCGCAGTTGGTGACGATCAGGGGAATGAAGATGCCGAGGATCTGGTAGAGCCGGAAGGTATAGGCCTGCATCAGCAGTTCGGCACAGGTGACGAAGGCGGCAATGATCATCACGAAGGCCGGCAGCCGCACGTTCGCCGGCACGTGATGGCGAATCAGCGAGACCGAGACGTTGGCGCCGATCATGACCAGCAGGGTGGCAAGCCCCAGGCCCAGGGCGTTGACCACGGTGCTGGTGACCGCCAGCAGCGGACACAGCCCGAGCAGTTGTACCAGCGCCGGATTGTTGGACCACAGGCCGCTGCGCGTCAGCTCATTGAATTGACTCATCGGTCGTCTCCTCGGGCGCTTGCAGCAACCGTTCACGGTGGGCGGCGAAGTATTCCAGGCTGCGCTGCACGGCACCGACCACCGCCCGGGGCGTGACGGTGGCGCCGGTGAAGGCGTCGAAGGCGCCGCCATCCTCTTTCACTGCCCATCGCTCGGGCGGTGGGTTGCCCAGCGACAAGCCGGCGAATTGCTCGATCCAGTCGCTCTTGCGCACGTCGATCTTGTCGCCCAGCCCCGGGGTCTCGCGATGGGACAGCACCCGCACCCCGGTCAAGGTGCCATCGGCGGCGATGCCCGCCAGCAGCGAGATGTCGCCGCTGTACCCCTGACGGGTCGTCACCGGCAGGATGATGGCACTGATTTGGCCATCTTGTCGCGCCTGCCAGGCGGTGAAGGCCTCCGGATGACCCAGCATCTCGGCAGCAGGCAGTGTGATGGCGCCGTCGACCAGATCATTGTCATGCAGGGCGGCGGGCACCACCTGTTCCAGGGCCTGGTATTCGCTGGCCAGGCGATTCTCCACGATGCGCTCGAAGGTGAGCGAGTGGGTCAGGCCCACCACGCCGGCGGTGACGATGGCGAACAGCCCCAGTCCCACGGCGCCGCGCGCGATGCTGTGCGTCAGTGGACTCATGACGCTTCCTCGTCGTCATCGATCTGGCGCACCTTGATGCCGCGATTGGGGCGGGCATGGCCATAGGTGCGTGGCCGGGTGTAGTAGTCGATGAAGGGCACGGCGAAGTTCAACAGCAACACGGCGAAGGCCACGGCATCCGGGTAGGCGCCCCATTGGCGAATGAGCATGATCAGCACGCCGATGGCGGCGCCATAGTAGAGCTTGCCCTTGCGGCTGGTGGCGGCACTCACCGGGTCGGTGGCGATGAAGAAGGCACCGAAGATCGCCGCGCCGCCGAGCAGGTGAAACAGCGGGCTGCCATGGTGACTGGGATCGCTGGCGTACATGAGGGTCGCGAGTACCAGCAGCGCACCCAGCAGGCTGGCCGGAATGTGCCAGCTGATGATGCGCTTGAACAATAGCAGTGCGCCGCCGACCAGCCAGGCCAGGGCGGTGGTATGCCAGGCGTTCAGGGTGCCGGGGGGCAGGGGCTCGTCCGCCCAGAATTCGCTGGCGAGTACCGTCTCGCCCTTGTGCTTGAAGGCATCCAGGGGCGTGGCGCCGGTCATGGCATCGGAGGGGGCGACCGTCCCCAGGAAGTGCCCCCATGCCTCGCCCGGCCCGATGGCCTCGGCCCCGAACAGCCCGAGCGGGGCGGCCCATCGGGTCATCTCGACCGGAAAGGCGATCAGCAGCAGCGCATAACCGACCATGGCCGGATTGAACGGATTCTGGCCGAGCCCGCCGAAGAGCTGCTTGGCGACGACGATGGCCGCCACCATGCCCATCAGGATCAGCCACCAGGGGGCGAAAGGTGGCAGCGAGACACCCAGCAGCACGCCGCTTACCAGGGCGCTGTTGTCGCGCAGCGTCACTCCCGGTGGGCGGGCGCGCAGGCGCAGGACCAGCGCCTCGAGTCCCACACCGAGGCCGGCGGCGAAGAGCACGTTGATCAGCACGCCCCAGCCGAAGAACCCGGTCAGTGTCGCGATACCCGGCAGGGTGGCGAGCAGCACCCAGCCCATGACGCGACCGGTGGAGGTCGTCGCCCGGGCATGCGGCGAACTGGTGTGGATCAGGCTCATGACGACGGCGTCTCCTCGCTCTTGCCGCTATTCCTGGCCTGATCCTGGTCATGCCCCTGCAGCGCTGCCAGCCGCGCCTCGGTGGCCTGCAGGTTTTCCCGGGCGGTGGCCAGCTGGGTCTCCAGGTCATCGAGCTCGGCGGCATCGGACTGTCCGGCCTCGCTGGTTCGTGCCAGGTTCTTCTCGGCCTTCTTGACCGCCGCCCTGGCGGCGGCCTGGGCGATCTTCAGCTTCCTGACCTGGGCCGAACGATCCACATCGCTTGCGGGTGCCGGCCTGGCATGGGCAGCCGGTACGCTGTCGTCGGTGGACGGTGGCGCCTGGGGGCGCTGTCTGCGTGCCTGGCGTCGGGCCTGCTTCTCCGCCTCCTCGCGGGCCAGTCGTGCCTGGCGAAACTCGAAGCGATGCCGGGCGCGTTCGGCCTTGCGTGCCTCCTGCTCTCGAGCGCGAATCTCGCCCTTGCTGGCGCGATAGTACTGCACCAGAGGGATGTGGCTGGGGCAGACATAGGCACAGGCGCCGCACTCGATGCAGTCGAACAGATTGAAGAGTTCCGCCTTGGCATGCTCACCGCCCTTGGCGAACCAGTAGAGCTGCTGAGGGAGCAGCGAGGCGGGGCACGCGGCTTCGCAGGCGCCACAGCGGATGCAGGGCTGCTCGCGGGGAACCGGCGGCAGCTCCTCGGCAGTGGCCGCGATCAGGCAATTGCTGGTCTTGATCAGCGGCACGGCGTCGCTTTCCAGGGTGAAGCCCATCATCGGGCCGCCCTGGATCAGGCGCGAGAGCCGTTCGGCCTGCAGGCCCGCCAGGCGCAGCAGTTCATGCAGGGGAGTGCCGAGCCGGGCCTCGACGTTGCCGGGCCGTTCCAGTGCCTCGCCGGTCAGGGTGACGATGCGCGAGATCAGAGGCTCGCCGTCGCGTACCGAGCGCAGGGCGGCGAGCAGGGTGCCGGGATTGTGGCAGAGCACGCCGACCTCCGCCGGCAGGCCGCGGGAGGGCACTTCGCGACCGGTGAGCAGTTGCACGAGCTGTTTTTCGCCCCCGCTGGGGTAGCGGGTCGGCAGGATCTTCAGTTCGAAGGGCACGTCCTCGGCGGACGACTCATGCCGCAGCGCCTGGTTCAGCGCCTCGATGGCCTCGGGCTTGTTATCCTCGATGCCGATCACCACCCGCTTGGCACCCGTCAGCCGGGCGAACAGTCGCGCCCCTTCCAGGATGTCGGCGCTGTAGTGACGCAAGGCCAGATCGTCGGCGGTGATATAGGGCTCGCACTCGGCGGCATTGAGGATCAGGGTGTCGATCTCGTGACGCTGGCGCACCCGGGCCTTGACCGCGGTGGGAAAGCCGGCGCCGCCGAGCCCCACCACGCCGGACTCGTGCAGGCGTTCGATCAGGGTGTCGTCGTCGCTTGCTCGCCAGTCGAGAGGCGGCATCCGAAGCCAGTCGTCTTTTTGTTCTAACTCGCCGAAGCCCTCGTCTTTTCGCTCTAACTCGCCGAAGCCTTCGTCCTTTTGTTCCAACTCGCCGAAGCCCTCGTCGGCGTAATCAGCGTCGATGACGATGCACAGGGCTCGCGTCTCGCCGACCGCGGCGGAGGGGTGAGGCACCGGGCGTTCCTCGATGGCGCTGACAATGCCGGTGATGCTGGCGTGAACCGGGGCGGAGATCATGCCCTGGGCACGGGCGATCACCTCGCCGGTGCGCACGCGCTGACCGGGAATGACCAGGGGCTCGGCGGCCAGGCCGAGATGCTGGGTCATCGGCAGGATGACCTGCCGGGGCAGGGGGGCTTGTGCCAGCGGGGCGCCTGCGGAGAGTGCCTTGCGCCCCGGAGGGTGGATGCCGCCGGGAAAATCGAAGTCAGCCATGCAGGAAGGCCCTGTCATCTTCCCGAACCGACTGGCGATCGCTGGCGATCAGCCCCGCGTCGATGTGCTGAAGCGGTCGCCGGCCCGGGCCCGGTGGGCGCGGCCAGTGGCGATCCTCGGGCTCGTCCGATCGGGGCAGCATGTCGATGCAATCCACCGGGCAGGGCTCGACGCACAGGTCGCAGCCGGTGCATTCATCGATAATGACGGTGTGCATGTGCTTGGCGGCGCCCAAAATGGCATCCACCGGGCAGGCCTGGATGCACTTGGTGCAGCCGATGCACTCCTCCTCGCGGATGTAGGCGACCCTGGGCACGTCCTGGGCTTCGCCATCCAGGGGCTTGGCTTCCCGGCCAAGCAGGTCGGCCAGGGCGGCGATGGTCGTCTCGCCACCCGGCGGGCACTTGTTGAGTTCGTCGCCCTGGCTGATCGCCTCGGCGTAGGGTTTGCAGCCGGGATAGCCACACTGGCCGCACTGGGTTTGGGGTAATAGAGCGTCGATCTGTTCGACCACCGGGTCGCCCTCGACCTTGAAGTACTGCCCGGCAAAGCCCAGCACGGCACCGAATGCCACCGCCATGCCCAGCAGGGCGGCGATGGCGGCCAGGATATCGTTGTCGGCGAGCAGTTCGAGCACGTTTGAAACCCTATTGCGTTTAGATTTGTACTAATCCACTGAACCCCATGAAGGCCAGCGACATCAGGCTCGCGGTGATCATGGCGATCGCCGCGCCGCGAAACGGACGCGGCACGTCGGCCAGCACCAGGCGCTCGCGCATCGCAGCGAACAGCACCAGCACCAGGGAAAAGCCCAGCGCCGCACCGAAGCCATAGAGCGCTGCCTCCATGAAGCTCGACTGGCGATTGAGCGACAGCAGCGCTACCCCCAGTACCGCGCAGTTGGTGGTAATCAGCGGCAAAAAGATGCCCAGCACCTGATAGAGCAGGGGACTGGTCTTTCTGACCATCATCTCGGTGAACTGCACCACCACGGCGATGACCATGATGAAGGCGATGGTGCGCAGGTATTCGAGCCCCAGGGGCGCCAGCAGGTAGTGGAACGTCAGGTAGCTGACGATCGACGACAGGGTCAGCACGAAGGTGGTGGCCAGGGACATGCCCATGGCGGATTCCAGCTTGTTGGACACGCCCATGAACGGGCACAGCCCGAGAAACTGCACCAGCACGAAGTTGTTGACCAGAACGGTGCTCACCAGGATCAGGAAGTATTCGGTCATTGCCAGTCGATCGACATGCCATGGCCCCTTCTTGCACGTCCGTCCCGCATCAACGGGATGCTGCCATGGGTAGAGAGTGATCTCATTATACGCCCCAGGTGGCCACGGGAATACCGTCGGCCGGCCCCCCGGCTCGGTTCACCCTGCCTCCCGCCTGACCCGGTTGCGTCCCCCCTGCTTGGCGGCATACAGGGCATCGTCGACGGCACGGGTCAATCCTTCGATATCGCGTGCCTGGCCGGGAAAATACCGGGCGACCCCGATGCTGATCGTGATCACCGAGCTCGCCGTGGAGGCCGCGTGGGGCAGGGCCAGGGCCTCGATGGCCCGGCGCAGGGTTTCCGCCTGCCGGCTGCCGGCCTCGAGGGATGTGTCGGGAAGGATGATCATGAATTCTTCGCCGCCGGTGCGGGCGACCAGCTGCTGGGGAAGGGAAAAGTGTTGGCCCATGGCGGCGGCGACGGTTTTCAGGCACTTGTCGCCTGCCGGGTGCCCGTAGCGGTCGTTGTAGGCCTTGAAGTGGTCGATATCGACCATGAGCCGGACCACGGATCGGCCGCTGAGATTGGCAATATCAATGGCTTCCTCGAGTCGATGGTCGAACAGGCGCCGGTTGCCGAGGCCGGTCAATGCATCGTGCTGGGACAGCTCGATCAGCGACGAGGTCTGGCAGCGCTGGCGTTCGAGAAGCTGCTGGAACTTGCGTGCCAGCACGCCGATCTCGTCGCGGCGCTGGAGCAGCGATCGTGGCGGATCGATGTCGCCTCTCTGCTGCACGTGTTGCGTGAAGGTCGCAAGCTGGCGCAGGGGGGAAAGAATCATTCTTTCCAGCAGGACCAGCACCACGACGAGGACCACAAGTCCCACGACCCAGTAGAGGGTCAGGCGCAGATCGTCGAGCCTCGCTCTGAAAGCGTGCCGGGGCAGCTCGACGCGAAGTTCCAACGCGTGACCCGGGGGCGCTGCGGGGACACGACGCAGGGCAATCAGGGTCTGCGACCCCTCGCGTGCGATCTCCTGTCGAGGCGCGGGCGCATCGCTCGCGATGGCCTCGACGGCCAGGGCCAGACCGAACCCCTCCCTCACTCTCCCCAGCCAGGCGGTATCCATGGGGCGCATCATCAGCAGCCAGCCCACGGCCGGCCCCGCACCGTTGCTCCTGACGATTGGCCAGACACTGACCAATCCCGGTTGCGGGTGGGCGTGCAGCCAGAGCCGGGTCTCGTCGCTCAGGCCATTCGCGATACGGCCTTGCAGTGATTCGAGGACAGGCGCCGTCCAGGTACAGGCCTCGGTGGGGCCTGGACAAGAGGTATAGCGTTGGTTCGCGGGGTCGATGCCGGCGATCCAGTGGGGGGAGCCGTCGGTTTCGAGAAAGACCAGCAGGCTCAGGTCGGCATCCTCGAAGACCAGCCCGTCCGCGACGTTGGATTCCAGGTAGTCTCCTGCCTCACCCGTGAGGAAGGCGTAGCTGTCATCCCAGATGGCCCAGTCCTTGTTGAGCAGGCTCAGGTGCCCCAGCTCGTTGCCGATGGCCCGCATTGCGCGATCGAGTTCTGCCGTGGCGTAGACTTCCTCCTCGGCGAGCAGGGCAGGAATCGCCAGGTGATGGGCGATCAGGACCAACGATGTCACGGCCACTAGCAGCAGGACGCTCATGGCAAGGAAGAAGCGATACCGCAGGGAATCGAAAATCAACGCCATGATTCGACGACCAGCATACCTTGCCGCTCCCTGTGCCTTGTGTTGTTGCGATACGCCTGATCCGCCGTCGAAGCCGATTCGATGGCCTCGACGGCGGGTCGTCGTTCGGCGACACCGTTCCTTGTTTGTTCAGGATAACGCCCAGGCCGTGCATCACCGTATCGAGAAAAATGAAAACTCGGTGGAAATGCGGCCTGGCAAGGCCGGGCATGATCCACCTCGTCACGAGATTCGCGGGCTCAGGCCGTTGCAGTCACCTGTCGAGCCATCAGCCGGGTGCAGTTGCGCCCGGCCTGCTTCGCTTCGTAGAGCGCGTCGTCGGCTGCCTGGATCAGTTGAGCGGCACTGCAGCGCTCCTGGGGCGAAGCCGTCGCGACACCGATGCTGACCGTCAGTAACGATGCGTGTGGCGAGCCGGCATGGGGGAGGGCCAGGGACTCGATGGCCATGCGCAGTTCGTCTGCCCGGGCGGTGCTCTCGGCCGGTGTCGTCCCGGGCAGGATGATCGTGAACTCCTCGCCACCGGTGCGGGCGACCAGCTGCCCGGACTGGTTGAAATGCTTGCGCATGGTTTCGGCGACGACCTTCAGGCAGGCGTCCCCGGCCGGGTGCCCGTAATGATCGTTGTAGGCCTTGAAGTGGTCGATATCGATCATCAAAAGCGCGACATGGCGCCGGTCTGACCGAGCGGCCTCCAGCGCATGGTCTATCCGCTCGTCGAACAGGCGCCGATTGGCCAGCCCGGTAAGAGGATCGTGCTGGGAGAGTTCCACCAGGGAGGAGGTACGTTGCCGTTGATGTTCGAGAAGGTGCTGAAACTTGCGGGCGAGCTTGCCGATCTCGTCGTGCCGCGCCCTCAAGCCGGGTGGCATGTCGTTTCTGGCCAGCGTGTCGATATCCTGGGCAAAGGCCGCGAAGTGACGCAGCGGGGCGAGGATCATGCGCTCCAGCAGTATCAGCACCACGATGACGACGACGACCAATAGGCCGATGGTCCAGTAGAGCGCGAAGAGCAGGGTGTCCAGGCTGCTCTTGAAGCCTTGGCGAGGAAGCGTGATCTGCAGCCTGATGCGAGAGCCGGCCGGCGAGGCCTGGATTTCCCGAACGGCGGTCATCGTCCGGGAGTCGTCACGGCGGATGCTGGCGCCCAGCGGAACCGGTCCATCCCGGGGCGCGGTGAGAGACAGGTTCAGCCCCGTGTTCCGCTTGAGCTTCGACAGCCAGGCGGCATCCATCTCGCGGATCATCGACAGCCAGCCCAGGGAAGGCCCGCTGCCATCACTCTCGAGGATGGGCGAGACGCTCATCAACCCGAGTTCGGGAGAGGCCTGTAGCCAGGCCGCTCTGCCTGGTTCCACACCGTCGTGAATGCGTTTCTGCAGCGAGGCCACCATGGGGACCGTCCAGGCACACTCCCCGGTGGGCGCGGGGCAGGCGGTGTAGGCGCCATTGGCAGGGTCGATGCCGGCGATCAGGTGTGGCGCCGCATCGGCATCGAGAAAGATCATCAGGCGCAGATTGGCCTCGTCGAAAACAGCGCCTTGCGCCAGGTTGGAGGCTTGATACTGGGGCGCTTCTTCTTGCATGAAGGCATGGGTGTCGTCCCAGACACCCCAGTCCCTGTTGAGCAGATACAGATGGTCGAGTTCGTTGTCGATGGCAAGAAGCGCTCGGTCGATTTCCGCGGCGGCGTATTCATCCTCCTCGGCCAGCAGGGCGGGGAGGATCAGCTGCTGGGCGATGAACCCCAGCGCGGCCAACGCCAGTAGCAGCACGACACTCAAGGCCAGGAGGAAGCGATAACGTAGCGATGCCAGGACTCGGGACATGAACAGTGCCGTCGCGGTGAAGGTGGTTTGGCGGACCCAGTCTCCGCTCGATGCTTGTTGTTATCGGCGAGGCAGCGCTTAAGTTTAATGAGTCCTCACGAGTTCAGCGCAGGGCAAGGTGGCACCCGGGCATCGACCACGGTGCCCGAGTGGTGCACGCCGGCTCGACCGACGTGCGAGGCAGTGATGCCGAAAGTCTCAGGTCACGCGGTTGCCCGGCTCGGCGCCCGCGTGCGGTTCCAGCAGGTAGATGCCGTCACCGTCGCCGGCAGCCAGCACCATGCCTTCCGAGATGCCGAAGCGCATCTTGCGCGGCGCGAGGTTGGCGACCATCACCGTCAGGTGGCCTTCCAGCGCTTCCGGGGCATAGGCCGAGCGAATGCCCGAGAAGACCGTGCGTGTCTCGCCGCCCAGGTCCAGGGTCAGCTTGAGCAGCTTGTCGGCGCCCTCGACGTACTCGGCCTTGGCGATGCGCACGATGCGCAGGTCGACCTTGGCGAAGTCCTCGAAGCCGATCTCCGGAGCGATGGGGTTGTCGGTCAAGGGGCCCTTGGGTGTCTCTTTCAATTTCTTCTCCTCCGCCAAGTCTTCCTTGGAGGCCTCGATCATCGCATCGATCTTGTCGCGCTCGATGCGGGTCATCAGCGGCTTGAACTTGTTGATGGCGTGATCCCTCAGCACGCTTTCCCGGCTCTGCCAGTCGAGGGATTCGAGGTTGAGGAATGCCCGGGTGTCCTTGGCCATCTTGGGCACCACCGGGGCGAGATAGACCATCAACTGGCGGAACAGGTTGATGCCCACCGAGCAGATGTCCAGCACCTCCTGCTCGCCGCCTGACTGCTTGGCCAGCACCCAGGGCTCCTTGTCGGCGATGTAGGCGTTGGCCTCGTCGGCCAGTTCCATGATCTTGCGCATCGCGCGACCGAACTCGCGGGCTTCGTAATCCGCGGCGATGGTGTCGCCGGCGGCGATGAAGCGCTCCACCAGGTCCGGCTCGGCGCACTGCGCGGAGAGCCTGCCATCGCCGAGCTTCTTGACGAAGCCGGCACAGCGGCTGGCGATGTTGACCACCTTGCCGACCAGGTCCGAGTTCACCCGGTAGGCGAAGTCCTCGAGGTTGAGGTCCAGGTCGTCGACCCGCGAGGTCAGCTTGGCGGCGAAGTAGTAGCGCAGGTACTCCGGATTCAGGTACTCCGCGTAGGTCTCGGCCTTGATGAAGGTGCCCCGCGACTTGGACATCTTCGCGCCGTTGACGGTGACGAAGCCGTGGCAATTGACGGCGGTGGGCGTGCGCAGTCCGGCGCCTTCGAGCATCGCCGGCCAGAACAGCGCATGGAAGTAGACGATGTCCTTGCCGATGAAGTGGTAGACCTCGGCCTCGGAGTCCCGCTGCCAGTAGCTGTCGAAGTCGATGCCCTCGCGATCGCACAGGTTCTGGAAGCTGGCGAGATAGCCGATCGGCGCGTCCAGCCACACATAGAAGTACTTGCCCGGCGCGTCGGGGATCTCGAAGCCGAAGTAGGGGGCATCCCGGGAGATATCCCACTCGTTCAGGCCGGACTCGAACCACTCCTGCAGCTTGTTGGCGATCTGCGGCTGCACATGGCCGGGGTGAACCCAGCCTTTCAGGAACTCCTCGAAATCCGGGAGCTTGAAGAAGTAGTGGGTGGAGCTGCGCACTTCCGGCGTGGCGCCGGAGATCGCCGAGACCGGATCGATCAGCTCCGCCGGGGTGTAGGTGGTACCGCACGCCTCGCAGTTGTCGCCGTACTGATCCGGCGTCCTGCACTTGGGGCAGGTGCCCTTGATGAAGCGATCGGCCAGGAACAGCCCCTTCACCGGGTCGTACATCTGCTCGATGTCCCGGGTCGCGATGTGCCCGGCGTCGCGCAGCGCGGTATAGATGCGCTCGCTGTGAAGACGGTTCTCTTCCGAATGGGTGGAATGATAGTTGTCGAAGGCCACCCCGAAGCGCGCGAAATCCGCCTGATGCTCCTTCGAGACCCGCGCGATCAGCTGCTCCGAGGTGATGCCTTCCTGCTCGGCGCGCAGCATGATGGCGGTGCCGTGGGCGTCGTCGGCGCAGACATAATAGCACTCGTGGCCGCGACTCTTCTGGAAGCGCACCCAGATGTCGGTCTGGATGTACTCCAGCAGGTGGCCCAGGTGGATCGAGCCGTTGGCGTAGGGCAGGGCGCTGGTGACCAGGATCTTGCGCTGGGCGTTGGCGGTAGTCGGCATGATGGCTCTAGTGACTGAAAACGGGAACGAAGAATGGACGTCGGCAAGGACGAAAGGACGATTGTAGCCCGCCTGGCGGCGGGCTGCATCCGGGGGCGGGTTTATGGCTCGCCTTCCTGTCGACTCAACTCAACCGCTGCATGTAGTCCACGTAACCGAAGCTCTTGACCGTGCGCACTTCGCGGCTCGTCTCGTCGACCCGGCAGATCGACGGCAGGCGAATGCCGTTGAAGGTGGTGTTCTTGACCATGGTGTAGTGGGCCATGTCGGTAAACACCAGCCGGTCGCCGATGGCGAGCGGGACGTCGAACGAGTAGTCGCCGACCACGTCGCCGGCCAGGCAGGTGGTGCCGCCCAGGCGGTAAGTATGGGCCTTCTCGCCCGGCTTGCCGCCACCGATGATCTCGGGTCGGTAGGGCATTTCCAGCACGTCGGGCATGTGGGCGGTAGCGGAAGTGTCGAGAATGACGTTGGGCACCTCGTCGTCGACGATGTCCAGCACGCTGCACACCAAAAAGCCGGTGTTCAGGGCGATCGCCTCGCCCGGCTCCAGGTAGACCTCGAGGTGCGGATGACGCGCCTTGAAGTCGCGGACCAGTCGCACCAGTCGTGCCGCGTCGTAATCGGCCCGGGTGATGTGATGGCCGCCGCCGAAGTTCACCCAGCGCATGGCGGAGAGGTGGTGGCCGAACTTGGCCTCGAAGGCGGCCAGCGTGGCCTCGAGGGCATCGCTGTTCTGCTCGCACAGGGTGTGGAAATGCAGCCCCTCCAGCCCGTCGAGATCCCCCGGCCTCAGGTTCGCGGCCCGGGTGCCGAGCCGTGAGCCCGGTGCGCAAGGGTCGTAGAGCGGGACTTCGCCGGTGGAGTGCTCGGGATTGACCCGCAGTCCACAGGAGACCCGGCGCGGCGCCGCCGCGACCGTGTCGCGAAAGCGTCGCCACTGGCCCGGCGAGTTGAAGCTGATGTGGTCCGCATAGCGCAGCACCATGTCCATCTCCGGCGCGGTGAAGGCCGGCGAGTAGACGTGCACCTCGCCGCCGAAGGTCTCGGCGCCGAGGCGGGCTTCGTCCTGGCCGCTGGAGGTGGTGCCCATCAGGTACTCCCTCACCATCGGGAAGGTGTCCCACATGGCGAAGCCTTTCAGCGCCAGGAGGATCCTGGCGCCGCTTTCCGCCTGGACCTGGCCCAGCCGCTCCAGGTTGCGGCGCAGCAGGGCGTCGTCGACCACGTAGGCCGGCGACGGGCAGGCCTGAATGTCAAACGGATAGCTGTCGAACGGGTAGCTCTTGTCCGTCATCGTAGATCAGGCCAGCGGGTCGGAGTCGGGGTCGAGCTCGACCATCTGCCACGGCAGGCCCATGTCGCCGATGCGTGCCATGAACGGGTCGGGGTCGAGCTGCTCGACGTTGAATACGCCTTCCCCCTTCCAGATGCCCTCGAGCATCAGCATGGCGCCGGTCACGGCGGGCACGCCGGTGGTGTAGGAGATCGCCTGGGACTTGACCTCCCGGTAGCTCGCCTCGTGGTCGCAGATGTTATAGATGTGCACCTTGCGCCGCTTGCCGTCCTTGATGCCGTCGAGGATCACGCCGATATTGGTCTTTCCCTTGGTGCGCGGGCCGAGCGACGCCGGATCGGGCAGTACCGACTTGAGAAACTGCAGCGGAGAGATCTTGCAGCCCTCGACCTCGATCGGCTCGATGCGGGTCATGCCGACGTTTTCCAGCACCTTCAAGTGGGTGATGTACTTCTCGGAGAAGGTCATCCAGAAGCGGATGCGCTCCAGTCCCTTGATGTTCTGGCTGAGAGATTCGAGCTCCTCGTGGTAGAGCAGGTAGAGGTCCTTCTCGCCGATGCCGTCGAAGTCGAACTTGCGCTTCTCGGCCAGGGGGGCGGTCTCCTTCCACTCGCCCTTCTCCCAGTAGCGGCCATTCGCGGTGATCTCGCGAATGTTGATCTCCGGGTTGAAGTTGGTGGCAAACGGGTAGCCGTGGTCGCCGCCGTTGGCGTCCAGGATGTCGATGCGGTGGATCTCGTCGAACAGGTTCTTCTGGCCGTAGGCGCAGTAGATGTTGGTCATGCCGGGATCGAAGCCGCAGCCCAGGGTCGCCATGTTGCCTGCGTGGGCATAGCGCTCCTGAAAGGCCCACTGCTCCTTGTACTCGAACTTGGCCTCGTCCGGGTGCTCGTAGTTGGCGGTGTCCAGGTAGGGCACACCGGTGCGCAGGCAGGCTTCCATGATGGCCAGGTCCTGATAGGGCAGGGCCACGTGGATCAGCACATCCGGCTTGAACGATTCGATCAGTGCCACCAGCGCCTCGATGTCGTCGGCATCGACCTGTGCCGTCTGGATGGGACGGTCCAGTTGGCCTGCAATCGCCTTGCACTTCGCTTCGTTGCGACTGGCCAGGCAGATCTCGCTGAACACCTCGGGGTGCTGCGCGCACTTGTGAGTCACGACACCACCGACGCCGCCGGCGCCAATAATCAGAACTTTGCTCATGGGTTCGCTTCCAGATCGGGAAAGTTCACAGTGGTAGGGTCTTATCGGTCGTGGCGCGCTCCGCACCCCGGCCCGATGCCACCCCGGTCCTGGTCTCGCGTCCGCCCTGCGAGGCGAACGCGAGGGCGCAGATAATGGCCTCGACCGAGGCCGGTCTCAAGTATTTTTCATCGCGAGAGTGTCACGTCACTGATGCCAACCCTAGCACAGGGGATTCCCCTTGGCCCGACACGATCCATGCTTGCGCTCTCGCGCGTGAGACAACATGCGCCACACCCGGTACCATGCCTCCAAATCCTCTCATCGATCTTCCACCGTGGAGCAACAAGGCTTCGTTCTCACCCGCCATTGGCAGGACACGCCTGCGGGCACCGAGGTGTCGTTCTGGCTGGCCACCGATGCCGGCCCTCGCTACGTGCGTTTGCCGGCTCAGCCGTCGGTAGCGTTCATTCCCGTGGAGCAACGCCCCCGGGCCGAGCGAGTGCTGAGCGGCGAGGCAGGCGTCGAACTGCGCACCCTCGAGCTTCGCGATTTTCATCAGCGCCCGGTGCTGGGGCTCTACTGCCATCATCATCGCCAGTTGATGAGCCTCGAGCGACGCCTGAAGGAGGCGGGCGTCGATGTTTACGAGGCCGATATCCGCCCGCCGGAGCGCTATCTGATGGAGCGCTTCATTACTGCCCCGGTGCGGTTTGCCGGCAAGGCGACGGCGGACGACTCGCTGGACGAGGCGCATCTCAAGCCCGCGCCGGAGTATCGCCCGCGTCTCAGGCTGGCCTCACTGGATATCGAGACCAGTGAGCGGGGTGAGCTTTATTCCATCGCGCTGGAGGGCTGCGGCGAGCGGCAAGTCTATATGCTCGGACCGGCCAAAGGGCAGGATGAAGCCGCTGCTTCCATCGACTTCTCTCTCCATTATTGTGAAAGCCGCGAGGCGCTGCTCGAGTGTCTCAACGCCTGGGTGGCACGACACGATCCGGATGCGATCATCGGCTGGAACGTCGTGCAGTTCGATCTGCGCATTCTACAGCGGCACGCCGAGCGCCTCGGTGTGCCGCTGCTGCTGGGGCGTGGCGGCACGCCGATGGAGTGGCGTGCCCATGGCAACCAGCCCAATCACTTTTTCGCTGGTGCCCCCGGACGGTTGATCGTCGATGGTATCGAGGCGCTGCGCTCGGCGACCTGGAGCTTTGCGTCGTTCAGCCTGGAAAACGTCGCCCAGGCACTGCTGGGGGAGGGCAAGGCGATCGACAATCCCTACCAGCGCATGGAGGACATCAACCGCATGTTCGCCGAGGACAAACCGGCGCTGGCCCGTTACAACCTCAAGGACTGTGAACTGGTCACGCGCATCTTCGCGCATACCAAACTGATCGACTTCCTGCTCGAGCGCGCCACCGTGACCGGCCTGCCTGCGGATCGCAGCGGTGGCTCGGTGGCAGCCTTCTCGCATCTCTATCTGCCGCGCATGCATCGGCTGGGCTTCGTTGCCCCCAACCTGGGCGACGGGCACGGTGAGGCCAGCCCCGGCGGCTACGTGATGGATTCGCGCCCCGGCCTTTACGACTCGGTGCTGGTGCTGGACTTCAAGAGTCTGTACCCCTCGATCATCCGCACCTTCCTGATCGACCCGGTGGGGCTGATCGAGGGCCTGCGCGAGCCCGATGACATCCATTCGGTGCCGGGGTTCATCGGGGCGCGTTTCTCGCGCACGCGCCACGCACTGCCCGACATGGTGGCGCGGGTGTGGCAGGGCCGTGAGGCCGCCAGGCGCGAGGGCAATGCGCCGCTCGTCCAGGCGCTGAAGATCATCATGAACTCCTTCTACGGCGTGCTGGGCGCCAGGGGGTGTCGCTTCTTCGACCCGCGCCTGGCATCGTCGATCACCCTGCGCGGTCACGCGATCATGAACCGTACCCGGGCGCTGATCGAGGCCGAGGGCCATACCGTCATCTATGGGGACACCGACTCCACCTTCGTCTGGTTGGGCAGTGCCCAGGCGGAGGACGAGGCGGCGCGAATCGGCCGGCATCTTGTCGAGCGAGTGAATACCTGGTGGCGCGAGCACCTGCGCAAGGAATACGACCTGGAGAGTGCCCTGGAACTGCAGTTCGAGACCCACTTCCGACGCTTCTTGATGCCGACCATCCGTGGCGCGGAGGCGGGCAGCAAGAAACGCTATGCCGGACTGGTACGCGAGGCGGATGGCAGCGACCGAGTGGCCTTCAAGGGGCTGGAGACGGTGCGTGCCGACTGGTCGCCGCTGGCCAAGGTCTTTCAGCAGGAGCTCTATCGGCGCATCTTCGTGGGTGAGCCTTACCGTGACTACCTGCGTGACTACGTCAGCCGAACGCTGGCCGGCGAATTCGACGAGCGGCTGGTCTATCGCAAGCGCCTGCGCCGCAAGCTTGACGATTACCAACGCAACGTACCGCCTCACGTGCGGGCGGCGCGTCTCGCCGACGAGCATAACACCCAGCGCGGCCGGCCGCGCCAGTACCAGAATGGCGGCTGGATCAGCTACGTGATCACCGTCGCCGGGCCAGAGCCGTTGGAAGCGCGCCGCTCGGCCATCGACTACCAGCACTACCTCACGCGTCAGCTGCAACCGGTGGCCGATGCCATCCTGCCGTTCGTCGGCGATGACTTCGAGACGCTGATCGATCGCCAGCTGGGGCTATTTTGATGCGCGCATTGCTAGTCGGTCGCCAGGCGCGCGATCCTCGCCACGTTGTCGCTCATGGCAAGCTTTCCATCCCCGACATCCTCCAGCGGGATCCACGCCGCTTCCATGGCATCGTCCGCGGCCCTCGGCGTGCCTGAGACATAGTCGCAGATCACCGCGTTGAGGATGAAGTGATGTACCACCTGGTCATCATCGTCTGCCTTGATGATATCGAGCGTGGTCAGATGCTCCCGCGCCGTGGCCATGACGCCGGTTTCCTCGCGAAGCTCGCGCACCGCGCATTCGAAGACGCTTTCCCCCCACTCGATGCGCCCGCCCGGGTAGCCCCAGCGCCCTGCATCCGGCTCGTTTCTGCGCCTCACCAGCAGGACGCGCTGTTCCTGGATCACGACGGCGAGGGCGGCGGGGATCGGTGTCCTGTTCATGCTAGAGGCCCACTTGCTGAAGGAATAGCGGCAATGCTCTAGGGTCCAGCAATACGGTCACGAGCACGCCGCCGATGGCACCGCCCAGGTGCGCCTCGTGGGCCAGGCCGCCGACCTGATTCGGGTCTCGACCTTGCATCGCATAGAGCGAAATCGCCACGAAGCCGATGGCGAACACGATGGCGGGAATCGGGATGGCGAAGAAGAGATAGAGCATTCTGAATGGTTCGTAGAGGCAGAAGGCAAACAGCACGCCGGTGATGGCGCCGGAAGCCCCTACCGCGGAATAGCGTCTGCTGCGACGATGGATGACCAGCGACAGGCCATGGGCCGCCAGTTCCGAGCCGAAATAGAGGATCAGATAGCCGATCGGGCCTAGGGTGAGCTCGAGCCAAGGACCGAAGAAGTACAGCGTGAGCATGTTGACCAGCAGGTGTGCACCGTTGACATGCACGAAACCGGCGGTCACCAGTCGGTAGATCTCGCCGTGGCGCAGGATGCGCTCGGGCCGGAAGGCCAGCGTATTGATGAGCTGGGGGCGGCTTCGCAGGACAAGGACACTGACGACGACATTGACGACCAGCAGCGCCAGGGTGATCGGCGTCTGGGTGAGGTCCAGCATGGGCGGGGCTCCGCGAACATGGATCGATGGCATCATGGTGTCAGATTGTGGGGGCGGGGTCTTGTCCGTATGTTGAAGGCTTGTCTTTCGAGTGCTTGATCATGCGGGGGTCGCTTATGCATTTGCGCCACACAAGAGGGGTTATCGGCATACTGGTGATCGCACTGGTTGCCTGTGCGGACGACAAGCCTGCCGACGTGTCGCTATCGGTATTGGCAACTCGGCAAGCGGCATACTCGGGCAAGCAAGTCGACACCCGAGGAGTGGTGCGCACTTTCGAGACGCCGCGTCATTACTGGATCGAGGATGATGACCTGAATCGGGTCGAGGTACTCCCGGCCGAACGCATCGCGCCCTATCTCGGCGAGCGGGTGCGGGTCGGCGGTCGGTTTCATTATGCGCCGAGTGAAGGGCGCAGGCTGGAAGTGGAGCGTATCGAGGTGATCGACGGGACTCGCTGATCTCGTCGCGCGACGGCTTCCGCAAACACTTGCCAGCACACCGTCACGCCGTCAGGATGCGTGGTCGGCACTCTTTCACTCCACTAGCAAGAGGTAATTGACGATGTCCCAAGCAAGCGCGCGCCATATCCTGGTCGATAGCGAAGCGAAGTGCGAGGAACTCAAGGCCGAAATCGAAAACGGTCGCGATTTTGCCGAGGTGGCGAAGCAGCATTCCACCTGCCCCTCGGGTCGCAGCGGCGGCGACCTGGGCACCTTCGGCCCGGGTCAGATGGTGCCGGAATTCGACAAGGTGGTGTTCAACGGCGACCTGAATACCGTGCATGGCCCGGTCAAGACCCAGTTCGGCTATCATCTGCTGGAAGTGACCAGCCGCTCGTGACCCGTGTGTCGGCATGAGTCAAGACGCCTGGCCGAGTGGCCAGGCGTCTTGCGATCACGCACCTGCTGTTGCACTTATCCTAGAAGTCTTCCCACTCCTCGACCTCCTCGACCACGGCGCGCTTGACCGGCGCCCTGGTGGTCGGGCGTGCCTGGGGCTTCGGGTCCGGCGTCGATGCCTTTTGATGCGCGATCCCATCGTCGCCCAGCACGAAGGAGTTGATCAGGTCGTTGAGACGCTGGGCGTGCTGGCGCATGTTGGCGGCGGCGGTCGATGACTGCTGGACCATGGCCGCGTTCTGCTGGGTCATGCTGTCCATCTCCATCACCGCCGTGTTGACCTGGCCGATGCCGCTGCTCTGTTCCTTGGCGCCGGCGCTGATCTCGCCGATCACGTCGGTGACCCGGGCCACGCTCTTGACGATCTCCTGCATGGTCTGGCCGGCGTTGCGCACCAGCGCGGCACCGGATTTGGTGTGCGAGGCCGAGGTGTCGATCAGGGTGCGAATCTCGCCGGAGGCGTCGCTGGAGCGGCTGGCCAGGGTGCGCACCTCCTGGGCGACCACGGCGAAGCCACGGCCATGCTCGCCGGCCCGGGCGGCTTCCACCGAGGCGTTGAGCGCCAGGATGTTGGTCTGGAAGGCGATGGCATCGATCATGGTGATGATCTCGCCGATCTTGTCCGCCGAGGTGCTGATGTCCGTCATGGTGCGCTCGACCTGGGTCATGACGGTTTCGCCCTGACGCGCCACGTTGGCGGTGGACTGCACCAGCTGGTTGGCTTGCTGGGCCGACTCGGCGCTGTGATTGACCGTGGAGGTGATCTCCTCCATGGAGGCCGAAGTCTCCTGGAGGTTGGCGGCGGCCTGCTCGGTACGCGAGGCCAGCTCCTCGCTGCCCTGGGCGATGTCGTTCGCGGCCTGGTTGACGCTGTAGGTGCTGACGCGCACCTCCTTCAGGGTCTCCTGCATGCGCTCGACGAAGGCATTGAACTGGGTGGCCAGTTCGCCGATCTCGTCACGGCTTTCCACGGCGAGGCGGCGTGTCAGATCGCCCTTGCCCTCGGCGATATCCTGCATGGCGGCTGCGGTGCGGCGAATCGGCCGCACGGTACGGCGTACCAGCCAGTAGGCAATGGCCGTGGCCCCGGCGAACATTGCAGCGCCAAGAAGGATACCCGTGAGAATGGACTGCTGAAGATCGCTGGCCGCGGCAGCCTCGATCTCTTTCATGGCGGCGTCGATGTCGGTGATGTAGACACCGGTGCCCAGCATCCAGCCCCACTTTTCGATACCGGCGGCGTAGGAATACTTCGGCTCGACATTGCCGTCGCTGGGGTGAGGCCAGAAATATTGGTAATAGCCACCACCTTTTTTGGCGGCCTCGATCATGCCTCGTACCAAGTAGTTGCCTTTCTTGTCCTGGAAGTCGAGCATGTCGGTACCTTCTCGCTCCTGCGATAGTGGCAGTACCAGGTTCGTGCCCTGATAGTCGTAGGCGAAGATGTAGTTGCCATTGTCGAACCTTATGTCGCGCAGGATGGCCTTGGCGCGTTCCTTGGCCTCCAGGTCATTGGGGCCAGCATTGGCGGCGATCGAGGCGATCGATGACTTGGCGGTCTCGACGATATTCTTCACGGCATTCTTGCGCGCCTCGATCAACAGCTCGCGCTGATCGGCCAGGGTGGCACGGTTATCCTGAACACGGTTGTAACCAGCAACCGATACCAGGACCAGGGTCACCATCAGCAGAGGTACCAGGGCTAGCAACAGCATCTTGCCCTGCAGGCTGGGTTGAAGGATTCGGCGAGGTCGATGGGGTGATGACATGAGGGAGTCTTCCTGAGCTGTAGTTGGGTGTTGCACCCTCTTTCCTCGGCTAAATTTAACTAAACTTTAGGCACAATCGGGTCCTTTGGATTCATAAACGCTGATGCCTTGCGCTTTGTCGCCATTTGGCGACGAGCCATGGCTTTCTTTATTTCTGCATCCTGATGTCTGTCGGATCGTTATACTGGGGAACGATGGGCAAAATAAGCGGTAATGACGGGAGAAGGTGGTGAAGGGGGTCAAGAATTCAACCGGACAGGAAGAGGCCGGGACACGATGGTTTCGATCGTTGTTGCTGTTGGTGGTCGTCGCCTACCTGGGCATGGCGCTTTACCAGGCCTTCAAGCCGTTGCCGGAGGGGATCAACATGGCGACGCCACTGCGCCCGGTGGAGAACGTCGCTTTCCTGGGCGATGCCACCTATCTCGACAAGTGGGGCCAGCGCCGCTCGGAGCAGGTGATCTTCGACGAGATACTGCGGCTGATCGGCCAGGCCAACCGCCTGGTCGTGCTCGACATGTTCCTGTTCAACGACTTCGCCGGCGA
Source organism: Modicisalibacter ilicicola DSM 19980 (assembly GCF_900128925.1). Classification (GTDB taxonomy): domain Bacteria; phylum Pseudomonadota; class Gammaproteobacteria; order Pseudomonadales; family Halomonadaceae; genus Modicisalibacter; species Modicisalibacter ilicicola. The sequence goes on along the minus strand of NZ_FQUJ01000007.1, from coordinate 140,942 downwards.
ATCGACGGACGACCACCGAGCGCTTTCCTCCGAACTCACCAGGGCCCTGACGCAGCGCAAGGATCAGATGCCGGGGCTCGAGGCGGTACTGATCACCGATCCGCTCAATACGTTGTACGGCGCCCTGGAGCCCGATCACCTGCAGGCGCTGCGCGCGGCGGGGGTGAAGATCGTCATGACGGACCTGACACGCCTGCGGGCTTCCAACCCGTTCTGGTCGGGATTCTGGTATTGGTGTTGCAGCTGGCTCGGCAACAGCGAAGAGGGCGGTTGGCTACCGAACCCCCTTGGTCAGGGCGAGGTGACCTTGCGCAGCTATCTGCAACTGCTCAACTTCAATGCCAACCATCGCAAGACGCTGGTGGTGGATTCCGGGGAGAGCTGGACAGGGCTGGTGACCTCGGCGAATCCTCACGATGCCAGCAGCGCCCACGACAATGTGGCGCTGCGCTTTCAGGGGCCGGCCGCCATCGATCTGCTCAAGACCGAGCGGGCCGTGGTCAGGATGTCCGGTGGGCGCATCGATTTCGATACTCCGGTCATCGAGCAGCCGGTCAGCAGCGACGGCTTGCGCCTGCAAGTGCTGACGGAATCGAGGATACGCAACGCCCTGCGCATCGCCATCGACAGTGCCGAGCTCGGCGATCGCATCGACATCGCAGTGTTCTATTTCTCTCACCGGCAGTTGCTCGAATCGGTCATCTCGGCCCACGAGCGCGGCGTGCGCGTGCGGGTGCTGCTGGATCCCAACCGGGATGCCTTCGGTCTCGAGAAGAACGGGATACCCAACCGCCAGGCGGCGACGGGCCTGCACCGGGCGGGGGTGCCCGTGCGCTGGTGTGCGACCACGGGCGAACAGTGCCACAGCAAGCTGTTGCTGAAACGCTCGCTCAGCGGCGATGCCGCCCTGATCCTGGGCTCGGCGAACTTCACGCGACGCAATCTCGACAACCTCAATCTGGAGACCAGCGTGCGCCTGAAAGGCAGTACCCAGACGCCGGCCATTACCGATGCTGCCCGATATTTCCTGCGCTACTGGCGCAACAGCCAGGGGCGGCTGTACAGCTTGCCCTATTCGATCTACGCCGATCCCTCGCCCGGCCGTTATTGGCTCTATCGCGTCATGGAGGCCACCGGCCTGTCGACCTTCTGAGCCAGAAGGCGGGTACCGAATGGCGTAATGGGCGAGAAGGGGCTTAACTGTCAGGGCACGCTCATATTACAAGGACTGCTCTATGAGAAATATCATCTATATCGTCGGCCTGATCGTCATTGTGTTGTTCATCCTCAGCTTTCTAGGACTACGCTGACACCTGAAATCGTCACCAGGCGCAAATTCGGCACGTCCTGATAAGTGCCGGTTTGCGCCCGAGGCGAACCTTCCCTGGCGACCGGGTCTAAAGCGGTGGAAAGAAATGCTTCATGGCCCAGGGAGCTCTCATGCTGAATACCCTCCAACAATTCTTCAATCGTGCGCTTGCCATGCCCGAGCAGGCGCAGGATCGTCGGATGACGCTCGAATTGGCCACGGCGGCGCTGCTCTGCGAAATCGTTCGTGCCGATTACCACCAGGACCCCCGAGAACTAGAAATTCTGCGCACCATGCTGCAGGAGCGCTTTGCCCTGGGTCGGGGCGCCGTGGAAGAGTTGATGCAACTGGCCGACGAAGAGGCCGAGCAGGCGGTGGACCATTTCCAGTTCGTGCGCCTGATCAACGATCACTATGGCTACGACGACAAGGTCGCCCTGGTCGAGCTGATGTGGCAGCTCGCCTATTCCGACGATGAGCTGGCCGCCTACGAGGAGCATCGCATTCGCAAGCTGGCGGATCTGCTGTTCGTGCGCCACGGCGATTTCATACGAACCAAGCTTCGCGTGCAGCAGGCACGCGATGGAAGCGATGGAGAGGGGGCGTGAGCCGAAGTCACGCGGTCTTGAGCCGGCGCGCCTTTCTCGGTGCCCTGGCCTGTGTCGGCGGCGCTGCGGCCCTGGGTATCTCGCCGGCCTGGGGAGCGTCACCCCATACGAAGCCCATACCCGCCAGTGGCGAGCAGTTGCCGGTGATCGGCATGGGTACCTGGATCACCTTCAATGTCGGGGAACTCGAGAGTCTGCGTAACCAGCGTGCCGAGATACTCAGCGTGTTCTTCCGCCGTGGTGGTCGAATCATCGACTCCTCGCCGATGTATGGCACCGCCGAGGAGGTGGTCGGCCACTGCCTGGAACGGCTCGACGAGCCCGAGGACATGTTCGCGGCCACCAAGGTCTGGACGCGGCTGGGCGGCGGCGGCCGGGAGCAGATGGCCACTTCACGCAAGCTCTGGGGAGTGAACAACTTCGAGTTGATGCAGGTGCACAACCTGGTCGAATGGCGCACGCACCTGCGCACCCTGCGCGACGAGAAGGAGCGTGGTCGCGTGCGCTACATCGGGGTGACCACCTCCCACGGCCGACGCCACGAGGAACTGGAGGCCATCATGCGCCACGAGCCTATCGACTTCGTGCAGCTGACCTACAACATTCTCGACCGCGAAGCGGAGGCTCGTCTGTTGCCGCTGGCCGCCGAGCGAGGCATCGCGGTGATCGCCAACCGTCCCTTTCGCCAGAAGCGCCTGATCCGGCGTTTCCAGGGTCAGCCGTTGCCTGGCTGGACCGGGGAGATCGACTGCGCGAACTGGCCGCAGTTTCTGCTCAAGTTCATCGTTTCGCGACCCGAGGTGACCTGTACCATCCCCGCCACGTCCCAGGTCGAGCACATGCACGAGAACATGGGCGCCCTCTATGGCCGCTTGCCCGATCCCGCGATGCGCGAACGGATGGTGCGCTACGTCGAAGGTCTCTAGTCCCGCTCGAGCTTGCCGCCATGCTGCCTTATTCCACCGAAGTGCTGTTCGCGCTGTTCGCCGAGTTCAACCGCACGGCCTGGCCGGTGGCGGTGACCTTCCAGGTTCTGGCCCTGGCGGCCCTTATTCTGGTGGCCTATCGGCCAGGCCAGCGTGCCAGCGCCCGAGCACTCAGTGCCCTGCTGGCCGCCGCCTGGGCCTGGGTAGGCATTGCCTTTCACTGGTGGCACTTTGCACCATTCAACTTTGCCGCGCCGTGGTATGGCGTCGCCTTTCTGGGGCAGGCGCTGCTGTTCGCCTGGGCCGTTTTACGAAGGGAGCTGCGTTACCGTTGGCGATCGGCTGGCGTCGGCTGGATCGGTCAGGCGCTACTGTTATACGCGCTGGTGGGGTATCCACTGGTGGATTGGCTGCTTGGTCACGATTGGCAGAGTCTGCGTCTGTTCGCCATGGCGCCGGGGCCCACCATGCTCTTCACGATGGGGGCGCTGCTGCTCGTGCAAGGCCGAACGCCTTATCATCTGCTGGTCATCCCCGTGCTCTGGGGCGTCGTTGGCGGTGTCCTGGCCTGGCGTTCGGGCCTGCCCCAGGATGCGATACTGCCGGTCGCGAGCCTGCTCGGGCTGGGGCTGGTCGTAGCGAGGAATCGCCGGACCTGACACCCCCGTGCCGCGCTACGGTGCGGTGTGCCAGGGCACCCTGGCGCGTGCGCTGCGCTCGAGCTCGGCGATGACCTGGGCGCCCAACAACAGGATGACCGCGCCTATCTCTAGACTCAGCAGGACGACGATGATGGTCGCCAAGGAGCCGTAAACCGCGTTGACGAAGGAGATGTTGGCGAAGTAGTAGACCAGGATGAACCGGGTGATTTCCCAGAGCAGGGCGGCAACGAAACCTCCGATGAGGGCGCGCTTGGGGGCTATGCGGACCACGGGCATGATCTTGTAGATGGCGCTGAACAGACCGAACATGCCGACGAAGCTGAACAGGTTGAGTATCAACTTGGACACCAGCGCGGAGTGCAGTTCGAAACCGAAGAACAGGAGAATCAGTTCGTTGAAGGCATTGCCGATCGCCACCATCAGGGTGAGTGCCAGCAGTCCAGCGCCCAGCATCAGCATGAAGGCATAGGGGAGCAGGGCCGAGACCCAGAAGCGGCGTTTCGTCGATAGGTTCGGCTGGTGAAAGATCAGGGAAATCGAATCCTCGATCATGCGAAAGGCGAACGAGCTGAAAAAAAGCAGGATCAACGTACCCACGATACCCACCACATCCCGCGAGTCGAGCAAGGTGCGCACCGCATCGAGCAAGATATCGGCGTGGGCCGGCGCCAGGTGCCCCGCTTGTATGGTGATGATGCCCAGCAGGCGCTGTTCATCGACGATATGGGTCAATAGAACGCTCATGACGGCAAACAACGGAATGGTAGAGAGCAGCACGTTGTAGCCGACACCCCCGGCGAGCAGCAGGCCGCGGTTCTTGAAGAAGGCGTCGAGCACGCGAAAGGAAAAGCGATAGAGCTGGGGGAGCAACACCTTCAAGTGCTCCAGCCCTCGTTCTCGTCTACCCATGTGCCTCCCTGATGGTGTCGCTTTCTCGTGTGCCTGGCGCCCAGATAAGCATAGCCACTACCCAAGGCACCCACCCAATCCCAAGGGACCGCAGAGCAGAAAAACTTTGTTCGTGCATTAAAGTTCTGTCGCGGGGCGGTCGTTATAGGTGTACGGAGCGCAAGCACATTACAAGACAGATGGAACTGTCACAGCCCCTTATATCGGTACACTGCAATGACCGCCATTCCTGTTGGCTACAACCCCATGCTGGTCACTCTCTCCTATGGCATCGCCATCGCGGCGTCACTGGTCGGCCTTTATCTGGCGGGACGCGTGCGTTTCGGTCAGGGGCTCGTCAAGCCGGTCTGGCTGATCGGCGGTGCCTTCTTCACGGTGCTGAGCGCCCTGATCATCGGCGTGTCGATCGCCGGTCTGTATCATGCCGCGATCACGCTGAACCTGCCCGAGCAGGACCTGGCCCTGGCGTCTGGTTCCTTGTCGCCGGAGCGTCTGGCCCTGATGATCGCCCTGCTGGCCATCGGGCTCGTGCTGACCACGCTGCTGATGACGATCTACGATGCCCACTTCGCTTCTCGCAACGGGCACCTTGCCACCTCCCTGAAAAAGGCCAACAGGGAGTTGAAATCGATGGTTTCCCGGGACCAGTTGACCAAGCTGCCCAACCGGCTGTTGCTCGAGGAGCGACTCGAGGGGCTGTTGGTAAAGTCCAATGCCCGCAAGACCCAACGTGAATTCGCCGTCTTCTGCGTCGATCTGGATCGTTTCAAGGCGATCAACGATTCGTTGGGGCATCATGTCGGCGACGAGCTGATCAAGAAGGTTGCCGCACGGCTGCAGGTGGCGATACGGGAAACCGACATGGTCGCTCGGGTCGGTGGTGACGAGTTCATGATCGTGACCGAGGAGAACACCGGGCGCATCGAGAGCGTGAAAGTCGCCCAGCGCATCGCCAGCTCGTTGAGCAAGGGCTTCCAGATCGGCGACAACGTCGTGCGCATCACGACCAGCATCGGCATCAGCCTCTACCCGGCCCATGGTGAGGACAAGCACGCCCTGATGACCCACGCCGATGCTGCCATGAACCACGCCAAGGAGTCGGGGCGCAACAATGTCCAGTTCTTCGAACCCGGCATGACGCTTGCCGCGGCCAAATGCTCGCGCCTGGAAAACCGCTTGCGGGCGGCCATCGAAAGCGATGGGCTGTCCCTGTTCTACCAGCCCAAGGTCAGCGTGTTCAGCGGCGATATCGTCGGGGTAGAGGCCTTGTTGCGATGGTACGACGAGGAGCTGGGCAACGTGCCACCGGACGAGATCATTCCCATTGCCGAGGACACGGGACTGATCCTGCCGATCGGCGAATGGGTGTTGAGGACCGCCTGCCGCCAGTCCCAGGCCTGGCAGGCGCAGGGCTACCCCTTGCTGATGATGGCCGTCAACCTGTCCGCCATTCAGCTCAACAACAAGAACTTCGTTCAGGTGGTCAAGCGTGTGCTGGAGGAGACGCAGTTTCCTCCGGAGTATCTCGAGCTGGAGCTCACGGAAAGCGCCATCATGCAGAACCCCGATCGGGCCTCGATGATCCTGCGGCGCCTTCGCGAGCTGGGCATCGCGCTTTCCATCGACGACTTCGGCACCGGCTACTCCAACCTGGCCCAGCTCAAGCGCTTCCCGATCGACCGCCTCAAGATCGATCGCTCCTTCACCTCCGGGGTGATGACCGACGTCCAGGATGCTGCCATCTTCAGGGCCGTGGTCGCCATGGCGCACAGTCTCAACCTGGAGATCGTCGCCGAGGGGGTCGAGACCCTGGAGCAGCTGGCGTTCGTCCGCGATCTGAAAGGCCAGCAGTACCAGGGCTACCTGTGCAGCAAGGCACTCTCGCCCGAGGACTTCCAGGTGTTCCTGGACAGCCGCGTCAGGACCGAGGTCGAGCCCAGCCAGACCTAGCCTCATTTCGCCACGCCTTCTACCTTTTCCGCTGCATCGGCCACAATGACGAGTGCACGCATCGCAAAGGAGAATGGCAGCCATGATCGTCAACTGCGTGGCTTACCAGGAAGGCCGCAAGCTGGGTGACATCAAGACGACCGACATCGCCGACTACGTGAATCAGCCCGACTGCTTCGTGTGGGTGGCGCTGTGTGATCCCGAGCCCGAGGAGTTCGAGAGCTTCCGCGAGGTCTTTTCCCTGCACGAGCTGGCCGTCGAGGATGCCCTGCACGGCCAGCAACGACCCAAGGTGGAGGAGTACGGTGCCGCGCTCTTCGCCTTCATGCGCCTTCTCGAGGTGAAGGGCGATGAAATCTGCGAGGGCGAGGTGGCGGTCTTCGCGGGCCCGGACTACGTCCTCTCCGTACGCAATCACACCCGACAAGGATTCCACGACGTGCGTGCGCGCTGCGAACGGGAGCCGCACCTGCTCAAGCAGGGCCCCTCCTTCGTGCTCTATGCCCTGATGGATGCCATCGTCGATCGTTACTTTCCGGTCATCGATGCCCTGGAGGCCGAGCTGGAAGTCGTCGAGGAGCAGATCTTCGTCAAGGAAGCCGCCCGCTCCAACATCGAGCGGCTCTATCAGCTCAAGCGCAAGGCAATGATTGTGAAACACGCCGTGACACCGCTTGCCGAGGCCACGGTGCATCTCTTCGGCGGACGCGTTCCGGCATTGTGTGCCAATACCCAGGAGTACTTCCGCGACGTCTACGATCACCTTCACCGTATCGAGATGTCGGTGGATACCATTCGGGAAACCATCATCACCGCCATCCAGGTCAATTTGTCGATCGTGGCCATCGACGAGGGTGAGGTACACAAGGCATTGGCGGCCTGGGCTGCCATCTTCGCCGTGGCCACGGTGCTCGCCGGCATCTGGGGCATGAACTTCGAGCACATGCCGGAACTCGATTGGCGTCTTGGCTACCCCGTGGCGCTGGGCATGATGGGGGCGGCCTGCGGGGGGCTCTACTACCGATTCCGCAAGGCCGGCTGGCTGTAGCACGTCATGCCGCCTCCACTCCTGCTTGCATGATAGGGTGTCAGAACGAGCATGATGGGGCGATGAGTGAAATCACACCCGGTAGCCGAGCGCAAGAAAGGCGTTCACTGTATGCTCGGTAAGGCAACTATGCTTGTAGTCGGGTCCTGTCTGCGAAGTGCCTGCGCTCGCCATTTTGCAGCCAGACCCCAGTACGCCATAGAACAAGGGAGAAGCGACACATGGCAGACTCGTCGAACAAGAGTGGCAACAACACGGACAAGCCTGGAAAGACCACCAAGGAGCCTGAAAAGGACGTCCAGGGATCCAAGGCTGACGCCGGCTCCGGCAAGACCGAAGCAGGGAAAAGCGCCAGCACATCGAGCAGTGGCGGTTCCACTACCGAGAAAGGTTCCAGCACACCGAGCCCCAGTTCAGAGAAAGGCTCCAGCACATCGGGTACTGCGGGCTCCGGTTCAGAGAAGGGCTCCACCACATCGGGCAATGCGGGCTCCGGTTCAGAGAAAGGCTCCGGCACACCGGGCAGTACCGGCTCGGCTACCGAGAAGATGGCGGCTGCCACAGACAGAGGCTCCAGCGGCTCGGGCAGCTCCACGGGTGGGGCCGGGGGCGGCTCGGGCAGTGGCAAGGGGGGATCCGGCAGCAACGGCAGCCCCTTCAAGGACAACCGGGTGCGCGCCGTCGTCATCGTCGCCGTGCTCGCCGTGATCATCGCCATCTTCATCGCCTCCAACGCCAGTAGCCAGAAAGAGGAGTGGAACAACCTGCGCCAGGCGTTCGAGGACAGGATCGCCACCCTGGAAAGCAACAACGACGCCCTGCGTGAAAGGAACGAAGAGTTCGAACAGGCCTATGCCAATGTCGAGGAGGCCGAGAGCGAACGGCAGTCGCTGGAGGGTGAGATCAGCGAGGCGCAGCAGCGGCTCTCCCAGGTACAGTCGAATGTCGACCAGGCCGAACAGCAGGCTGCCCAGAAGGAGCAGCAGCTTCAGCAGACCAATACCCAGCTTGAATCGCTGCAGGGGCAGGTCGATCAGGCGCAGGCCAAGCTCGACGACCTCAATCAGCAGCGTCAGTCGGCCCAGGAGGAGCTGACTTCCGCCCGGTCGGAACTACAGACGGTCCAGGAGCAGATCGCCGAGGCGGAAGGCCGCCGTGCCGAGCTCGAGGAAAAGATCGGCAACCGTACCGAGCGGCTCGAGAGCCTGAGCGAGCAGGTCGACGAGCGTGAGTCGGAGCTTGCCGATCTCGAGGGGCAGAGCGCCACCGCCAAGGAAAACCTGCAGCAGGTCCAGCAGTCGCTGTCCGAGGCCCAGAAGCGTCAGGAAACCCTGACCTCGAACGTCGAAGCCGCCCAGTCGCGTCTTGATGAGCTGCAGTCCCAGGTCCAGACCCGCACCCAGCGGTTGAACGAGTTGCAGGACCTGATCGCCAACGTGCGGCAGCAACTGTCGCGCATCGAGCAGATGCAAGCTTCTTTGGCCGAACTGTCTCAGAGTGTCGAGTCGGCTCAGCAAAAGGCCCAGGGCAACGGTCAGCAAGACGACCAGCAGGGCGGCCAAGGCCAAGGTGGCAAGCAGGACGACCAGCAGAGCGGCCAAGGCCAAGGTGGCAAGCAGGACGACCAGCAGGGCGGCCAAGGCCAAGGTGGCAAGCAGGACGCCGGTCAGGACTCCCGGAAGCAGTCACAGCAACAAGGCCAGGAAGAGCAGCCCGAGCAGTCACAAGGGCAGCAGCAGGGCAAGGAGGAGCAGCAGAAGGAGGGGCAATCCGCCGAAGAGCAGTCCCAGCAAGAGGCCGGTTGACCCCATCGGAGTCGGCCACTCCCGGCCAGCAATGCAACCGACCGCCTTCGTCCTGGGCGGTCGGTTTTTTTGTGCGCGGCAACGCCCAGCCGCTACAGTAAGGCCGATGCTTGCCCATGGACGCCTGGAGAGGATGCGAAATGGACCACAACGACTATCGACTCACGCTTCGCCAGCACATGGCCGGTGCGGAATGCCCTTTTCCCGAGGCAGAATTCCAGCGCCGGCGCAACGCCGTGCTCGCGGCCATGCAGGCCAGGGGGCTGGATGCACTGCTGCTCACGTCGCCGGCCGATATCTTCTATCTCACCGGCTACAGCACCTTCGAGGTCTCGGTGCATACGGCCCTGGTGTTCTCCGAGCGTCATCTGGTGCTTCAGGTGCCTTCCATCGAAACCGGCCCAGCGGTGGCCTGTACGCATGTCGAGGACATCCGGGGGTATCGTTGGGAGAATGTCGACGAGATTCTCGATCCGCTGACGGATGCCTTGCAGGACATGGGTGCCACCGTCGGGGTGGACGCCTGGCATGGCTCACTGCGTCATGGCGTCATGAGCGGCTTGGCGTCGCGCCTGCCCAAGCATCGCTTCGTCGACGCCGCCGGCATCCTCCAGGGGGTGCGCATCGTCAAATCCGCGGCGGAGCTCGACTGCCTGGCCGAAAGTGCCCGGATCACCGGGCTGGGCATCGAGGCCTCGGCCAAGGCCGTGCGGGCCGGGATCACCGACAGCGAGATCGCCGGCATCGGCGCGCAGGCACTGCACGGCGCCGGCAGCGAATTCATGAGCATGCAGCCGATCGTGGTCGCCGGGGCGCGCAGTGCCGTGATTCATCTCAACCATCAGCGCCGGCCGATCGCCGAGGGCGAGCCGGTGTTTCTCGAATTCGGCTCCGCCTGGCAACGCTATACCGCACCGATGATGCGCACCGTGGTGGCCGGCAAGCCCACGCCGCGCATGCAGGAGGTGTTCGATACCTGTCGCCGCATCTTCGATGCCATGCTCGGAGAAATGCGCCCGGACAAGGATTTTGACGCCGCTGCCCGGGTCGCCGAACAGGCCCTGGCACCGCTGGCCGCGGAGGTGTTTCACTCGGGGGTGTTCGGGTATGCGGTGGGCGCCCAGTTTCCACCCTCCTGGGTCGAGGGTTCGGGATTCATCGCCCGGGGGCAGCAGCGCCGATTCGAGGAGAATATGGTCTTTCACCTGCCGCTTTGCCTGCGCATCCCGGGGGCGTGGGGCATCGGTTGCAGCGACACCGTGCGCGTGACCGAGAACGGAGGGGTGCCGCTGACCGACAACCCCTGGACCCTGACCGCCGACGCCTGAAGAAGTTGACCGGGTTGCTTGGTTATTGCCGCCCCGGGCGGGTTATACTGTCCTTCAGCCGGGCCCCGTCATTTATGCAGTGTTTCCGAATGAAGGAGTGAGTCGTGATCGAAGGAGTCAAGCATATCGTGGCCGTAGCGTCGGGCAAGGGCGGCGTGGGCAAGTCCACGGTGACCGCCAATCTGGCCCTGGCCATGGCGGCGGAAGGCTATCGCGTGGGGCTGCTGGACGCCGATATCTATGGCCCTAGCCAGGCTCAGATGCTGGGCATCGGTCAAGGGGTACGGCCGGAGATGGCCGGCGAGAACAGCTTCAAGCCCCTGGAGGCCCATGGCATCCAGGCGATGTCCATGGCCTTCATGGTCGATGTGACCGAGCCGATGGTATGGCGCGGCCCGATGGTGGCCGGGGCCTTCCAGCAACTGCTCAACCAGACCGCCTGGGACGACCTGGACTATCTGTTCATCGACATGCCGCCGGGCACCGGGGACGTGCAGTTGACCCTGGCCCAGAAGGTGCCGGTTTCCGGGGCGGTGATCGTGACGACGCCTCAGGACATCGCGCTGCTCGATGCGCGCAAGGGCATCGAGATGTTCCGCAAGGTCAACGTGCCGGTGCTCGGTGTGGTAGAGAACATGAGCCTGCACATCTGCTCCAACTGTGGGCACAGCGAGCCGATCTTCGGTGAAGGTGGCGGCGAGCGCATCGCCGCGCAGTACGACACCCGACTGCTGGGCCAGTTGCCGCTGGAACTTGCCATCCGCGAACAGGCCGATGGCGGCAAGCCGACCGTGGTGGCCGAGCCGGAAGGCGAGGTAACGGCCATTTTCCGTGATATCGCCCGGGCGGTGGTCGAAGGGGTCGAGGGTCAGAGCGAGGAGGGGCCGAGCATTTCCTTCGGCGACTAGGCCGCCCGCGATGATCGCAGGACGACCTTGTGGGAGCTCGCTTCAGCGAGCGATTGACGTTTCAGGCGTCCTCGGCACGACACCAGCTCAGCGGTGACCGCTATCGCCTAATGAATTGCGCTCCTGCGGCTGCTTCCATCGCCTATCGATACCGCCTCGTTGGGACAGCTTTTTAAAAGCGCGAAGGGCCGTTATGATACGGCCCTTGTTTCCATCCGCGTGAACCTCAAGGACGCCCGATGAGTATCAAATCCGACAAGTGGATTCGCCGCATGGCCGAAAGCGAAGGCATGATCGAGCCCTTCGAGGTCGATCAGGTTCGCCACGTCAATGGCCAGCGGGTGATCTCCTACGGGACGTCCAGCTACGGCTATGACGTGCGCTGTGCCGACGAATTCAAGGTCTTCACCAACATCCACTCGGCGGTGGTGGACCCCAAGGGCTTCGACGAGAAGAGCTTCGTGGATATCAAGGGCGAGGTGTGCGTGATTCCCCCCAATTCCTTCGCCCTGGCGCGCACCGTGGAGTATTTCCGCATCCCGCGCAGCGTGCTGACCATCTGCCTGGGCAAGTCGACCTACGCGCGCTGCGGCATCATCGTCAACGTGACGCCGCTGGAGCCGGAGTGGGAAGGGCACGTGACCCTGGAGTTCTCCAACACGACCAACCTGCCGGCGCGCATCTATGCCAACGAGGGCGTGGCCCAGATGCTGTTTCTCGAGTCCGACGAGATCTGCGACATCTCCTACAAGGATCGTGGTGGCAAGTACATGGGGCAGCGGGGGGTGACGCTCCCGAGAGCCTGATTCCGGCAATCTCGACTACGCTGAGGTGAAACAACGTCTTTCACCTGCGAGCATTGCCGATGACCACCGCGTTTACCTGCCGCCTCGGGCGTCACTGCCTGTTGACCCTGGGACTGGGCCTTACGGCGCTGCCCGCCTGGGCCTATTCCGACCTGATCGTGTTCGGCGACAGCCTGAGTGACTCGGGGCAGTTCCCCGATGTCGAGCGCATCGCTCTCGGTGAACCCGGCAACCTGCGCTTCACCAATCGCCTGGGGCCGAACTATCAGCCGCCGGCTCCCTATGGCGAGGTCAGTACCCAACGCCTGGCGAATGCACTTGAGCTCGGGCCATTGCTGCCGTCCACGTCGATACTGCGCGAGCAACTGGGGCTGCCTGACGGCAACAATTACGCCACCGGCGGCTATACCACTGGCGATATCCTGGCGTCGATCACCCAGCCGGACGGGTCGGTGGTCGATGCCGGTCTCGTTTCACGCACCCGGGACGGCTATCTGGTCAGCGTCGGTGCGGCGGACCCGGACGCGCTCTATTACCTCAACGGCGGCGGCAACGACTTCCTCGACGGCCTGATCGTCGACCCTGCCTCGGCGGCTGCCTCGGCGAATACCCTGGCCGATGGGGTCGAGGCGCTGGTGGCGGCGGGTGCCCAGACGCTCGTGGTCTCGAACGTGCCCGATGTCGGTGCCACGCCTGCCGGCCTGCTCAGCGGCCAGCGCCAGGCGTTTTCCGCCCTCGGTGGGGGCTTCAACCAGGCCCTGGGCGAGCGGCTGGCACGCTTCGATGGCCAGGTGGACATCATTCGTCTCGATATCGGTACGCTCTTCGAGGAGGTGGTGGCCGCACCGGCGGATTTCGGCCTGGCAACCGATGTGGCGCTGACCGATGTCTGCTTCAGCGATCCGCGTTGTGCGTCCTCCGCCCATGGCCTGACCTCCGCCAATCCCGATCCCGACAAGCTGTTGTTCAACGATACCGTGCACCCCACCACGGCGGGGCAGCAGATCGTGGCGGATTATGCCTACGCCCTGGTCGAAGCCCCGCAGATTCTGTCCCTGGCCGGGGAGCTGACCCTCGGTGCCCTGGATGCCCAGCAGCGCGCCATCGGCAACGAACTGCGGCCGGGGCTGCAGAGCGATGAGCTACGCGTGTTCGTCCAGGGCGACTATCGTGGCGACCGGCCCGATACCTTCGACGCGGATGGCCTGCCGGAGTCGTCCCAGGGCGGCGTGGGCATCGGTGCCGTCATTCCGGTCGGCCGGGGCTGGCTGGGGGCGGCCGTCGCTCAGCGCGCGGCACAGATGGACGAGCCGGGGGAATTCGATCTCGAGGGCCAGGCATTCAGTGTCCTTGCCCGGCAGCATCTGGGCCGGCTGGGTGTGCAGACCATCGTCAGTGGCGGTGATTTCGATCTCGACCTGCGGCGCCAGGTCACTCTCGGCAAGGCCGAGCGCAGCTTGAAGGGGGACGCCGACACCGGGGGCTGGGCCGCGGAACTGCGCCTCGATTATCGCCTCACTGCCGAAGACTCGGCCTGGTATACCGCGCCGTTCGTGGCCTATCGGCACCTGGAGGCCGAGGTGGACGGTTACACGGAAGAAGGTTCGAAGGCCAACGCCCTGGTCGTGGCGGATCAGGACCTCGAGGATCGCCAGCTCGAACTGGGGCTGATGCTGGATCGCGGCCTCGAGGGGGGTGTCGGCTTCTATGGCGAGTTTGCCTGGGGCCAGTACCTCGAGGACGAGCGCGAGGGCGCCGAAGTGCGACTGGCCTCGCTGCCCACCAACAGCTGGTCCGGCGAGACCCGCGAGCGGGAGGACGATAATTACCTGCGCGCCGATGCCGGCCTGCGGGTGCAACTGGGGGAGGCGCGGTTGAGCCTCGGCGGCGGGGCTCAGGGGTGGGGAGGTGAATGGTCGCCGCATCTGCATGTCGGCGCCGGCTTCACCTTCTGAGAGCCTGCCCATGGTCTACTGCGCTTCTTTGATCGATTTCGCCTGGTCTCGCCATCGCTCGTGACGACGATGAACAGGCTCTACGCCTGGTCTGAAAAGACCTCTGCTCGGCGACTTTTCGGAACTGAGCGCACTCTTGTCCAACCAATCAGCCGTCGAGGTCTTCGTCCAGCTCCTCGGCGGCGTCTTCATGGGAAAGACGCATGCCTTGAGGAGGCAGGGCCATGCCATCGAGGGTCGGGCCATCGGGGCCGAGTTGCAGGCGCCCCTCCAGGAACCAGCGCACGGCGATGGGGTAGATCAGATGCTCCCGGGCATGGATGCGTTCGACCACGCTCTCTTCGCTGTCCCCGGGGCGAATCTTCAGCGCGGCCTGCATCACCACCGGGCCGCCGTCGAGCTCCTCGGTGACGAAGTGCACGCTGGCGCCATGCTCCTCGCCGCCGTCGGCCAGCACCCGCTTGTGGGTATCGAGTCCCCGATAGGCCGGCAGCAGCGAGGGGTGGATGTTGAGCAGGCGGCCATGGAAGCGGTGCACGAACCTGGGGGTGAGGATGCGCATGAAACCGGCGAGGACGACGAGGTCCGGTTCGTGGCGCTCGATGACCTTGATCAACGCCCCGTCGAAGGCATCGCGGCTTTCGTATTCGTCATGAGGCAGCACCACGGCATCGATGCCGGCATCCCGGGCGCGCTGCAGGCCATGAGCGTCGGCCTTGTTGGAGATCACCGCGACGATCTCGCCGCCCAGTTCGTCGAAGGACTGGGCATCGATCAGTGCCTGCAGGTTGCTGCCGTTGCCGGAAATCAGCACCACCACGCGGCGGGCATCGACCTTCTCGGCCTCGAAGTCGTTCAGGGTGTCGCTGGTCGTGGACTTGTCGCTCATGGCGCGAGATTCTCCAGGCGTACTTGTTCCTCGCCATCCTCCCCCGTGCCCTGGCGCGGGACGATCTCGCCGAGGCGGACGACCTGCTCGCCGGCACCTTCCAGATGGCGCCGGGCGGCCTCGGCCTGGGCGGCAGAGACCACCACGATCATGCCGATGCCGCAGTTGAGCACCCGGTACATCTCGCGCTCGGCGATGTTGCCCTGGCGCTGCAGCCAGTCGAAGACCGCCGGGCGCTGCCAGGCGCCGACGTCGATGCGCGCGGTCAGATGATCGGGCAGCACCCGCGGCACGTTCTCGAGCAGGCCGCCGCCAGTGATGTGGGACAGGGCGTGCACCTCGACGCCGCTTTCCCGGATCAGGGAAAGCAGCGGCTTGACGTAGATGCGGGTCGGGGCGAGCAGGGCGTCGGCCAGGGGCTGGCCATCCACTTCGGTGGCGAGATCGATGCCACCGACTTCCAGCACCTTGCGAATCAGCGAATAGCCGTTGGAGTGCGGGCCGGAGGAGGCAAGGCCCAGGATCACGTCGCCCTCGGCGACCTTGCGCCCGTCGAGGATCTCGGATTTCTCCACTACGCCGACGCAGAAGCCGGCCAGATCGTAGTCGCTGCCGGCGTACATGCCGGGCATCTCGGCGGTCTCCCCGCCCACCAGGGCGCAGCCTGCCTGGATACAGCCTTCACCGATACCGCTCACCACGGCGGCGGCGATATCCACGTCGAGCTTGCCCGTGGCATAGTAGTCGAGAAACTGCAGTGGCTCGGCACCGGCAACCACCAGGTCGTTGACGCACATGGCTACCAGGTCGATGCCGATGGTGTCGTGTCGGTCGAGATCCATGGCCAGGCGAAGCTTGGTGCCCACGCCATCGGTGCCGGTGACCAGCACCGGCTCTCGGTAACCGCTGGGCAATGTGCAGAGTGCGCCGAAGCCGCCCAGTCCACCCAGCACTTCGGGGCGACTGGTACGCCTGGCGACGCCCTTAATGCGCTCGACCAGCGCGTTGCCGGCATCGATATCCACGCCGGCGTCCTTGTAGCTCAACGAAGGGGACGGGGGGTTAGGGGGGGCGCTACGGGGCATGGCGGATCCTGTTGATATCGTCGTCATCGATGCCGTTGAACGGGCCGGAGTGGAGGCAATTGCGCGCTGCATTGTAGCATCGCTGCCTGGCAGGCTGCATCGATGGCATAACCTCATCACCATCTTCTTCGGGAAGTCGCAATGTCGCGAACACACATCTGGTCCTTGCTGGTGCTGGCGGCCATGGTCTGGCTGCTGGTGCTGCTCGAGCCGATCCTGATGCCGTTCTTCATCAGCATGATCCTCGCCTACCTGGGCGATCCGCTGACGGACTGGCTCGAAGCCAAGGGCCTGGCGCGGCGCTGGGCGGTAAGCCTGGTCTTCCTGGTGCTGACCCTGGTCCTGACCATTGCCATCCTGGTTCTGGTCCCCCTGCTCGGTCGGCAGTTCGGCCAGTTGATCGAGGCGCTTCCCGAGGTCTTCACCTGGGTGCAGGCCACGCTGCTGCCCTGGGTGCAGTCGCTGACCGGAGTGGATCTTTCCACGGACTTCGACCAGTTGCGCCAGACGCTGATGGCCAACTGGAAGGAAACCGGAACCTTCGCCGCGGCCTTCCTGACCCAGGTATCGCGTTCGGGGCTGGCCCTCGTCCTGTGGATCGCCAATCTGGCGCTGATCCCGGTGGTCACCTTCTATCTGCTGCTCGACTGGGACCATCTCAAGGGACGCCTTCGCGACCTGCTGCCCAGGGCCTACGAGCCGACGATCACCCGGCTGGCCAGGCAGTGCGACGAGGTGCTGGCCGCCTTCCTGCGCGGTCAGCTCCTGGTGATGCTGAGCCTCGGCATCATCTATGCGGTCGGGTTGACGGTGATCGACATCAAGTTCGGGGTGCTGATCGGACTCATGGCCGGGTTGGCGAGTATCGTGCCTTACCTGGGGGTGATCGTCGGCCTGGTGGTGGCGGCGCTGGTGGCCTTCTTCCAGTACGGCGACCTGCTGCATCTGGTCGGTGTCGGCGTGGTGTTCGCCATCGGCCAGATGCTCGAGGGCATGGTGCTTCAGCCGCTGCTGCTGGGCGACAAGATCGGTCTGCACCCCGTGGCGGTCATCTTCGCCGTGCTGGCCGGCGGTCAGCTGTTCGGCTTCACCGGCGTGCTGCTGGCTTTGCCCGTTGCCGCAGTGGTCATGGTACTATTGCGCTACTTGCACGATCGCTACAAAAACAGCAGCTTGTATGATGCTGTCGGCTCACGCGGCGACAACGAGGACAGCTAATGGCTAGCGGGCCGGCGCAGCTTCCCCTGGGTATCGGACTACGCGACGACGCGACCTTCGCCAACTTTCTCCCCCGGGGCAATGCGGCGGCCGTGGCCGCCCTGCAGCGCCAGTTCGAACCCGACGGCGAATCCTTCATCTACCTGTGGGGTGCTGAGGGCTCGGGGCGCAGCCACTTGCTGCAGGCCTCCTGCCATGCGGCAAGCGACCGGGGGAAACGCGCGCTCTACCTGCCCCTGGACGATCTGGGGCATTTCCCGCCCTCCATGCTCGAGGAGATCGAGCGCCTCGATCTCGTGGTGATCGACGATCTCGACCGGGTGATCGGGCGCAAGCGCTGGGAAGAGGCCCTGTTTCACGGCTTCAACCGCCTGCGCGACGCCGACAAGCGCCTGGTGATCGCGGCCTCTTCCGCGCCACGCCAGCTGGGGGTGGCCCTGGCGGATCTGGCCTCGCGGCTGACCTGGGGAATGACCTTTCACCTCGAACGACTCGACGACCGGGGCCGTTTCGAGGCCCTGCAGTTGCGCGCTCGGGCCCGGGGCATTCAATTGCCCGATGAGGTCACCCGCTACATACTGCATCGCGGCCCGCGCCGCCTCGGCGAACTCTTCGAACTGCTCGAGCGGCTCGACCGCGCCTCGCTTTCCGCGCAACGCAAGCTGACGATTCCCTTCGTCAAGCAAACCTTGAAGTGGTAGAACTCACTCGCCGTTCAAGGTGGCAAGAATGTTGCGCGTGCCGCCGTGGTCGCGGTGCTCCCCCAGCCAGATACCCTGCCAGGTGCCGAGTGCCAGCCGGCCACCCCGAACGGGAAGGGTCAACTGGGTGCCGAACAGGCTGGCGGCAATGTGCGCCGGCATGTCGTCGGCCCCTTCCTGGGTATGGCGGAAGTAGGGCAGGTTGCCGGGCACGCGGTCGCGCAGGAAGGCCTGCATGTCGTGACGCACGTCCGGGTCGGCATTCTCGTTCAAGGTCAGCGATGCCGAGGTGTGCAGGAGCTGCAGGTGCAGCAGGCCGACATCCAGTTCGGCCAACTGGGGCAGGGCGTCATCGATCTCCCGGGTGATCAGATGGAAACCGCGCTCGCGAGGCTTCAGGGAAATCTGCAGTTGTGTCCACATGGGCAAGCTCCCGTACGCTACCTGGAGAGTTCTATCTTCGCCTTTTCGCCCTTGCCAAGCCTGACCTGATTGATGATCACCCGGCGCTCGCCGTCGGGGCCGGGCTCGCTGACCCGGCCGGCGACATAGAAGACCCCGGCCGGCAGGCCAGTGATGGTGAAATAGCCCTGGTCGTCGGTCTTGGCGTAATGGGTGTAGGCCTGGGCCCGCGGATCGGCCGGCTCGATATAATCGCCGGCCAGGGCAACTTCCGCCGCCTCGGCGGAATAGCTCGTCGCCGGGGCGGCCGAGACCGTCTCCCCGGCGCCGTAGACGATCTCGCCGCTGCGAGAACGGATGAACAGCCGTCCGGAAACCGATGCCGTGCCGCTCTTTTCCAGCTTGGCATACTCTTCCTCGGGAAAGGCGACCTGGCGTTCGACCCGTTCCGGTTGCTCGACACCGCGATCCTCTATCTCCGGCGGGCCGGTGTCGGGTCCTCGGCCGACGAACTGACAGCCTGTCACGAACAATCCCAGCATCAAGACGGCGATCCATTTGCCCACGGTGTTCTCCTGTCGTCGATTGATCGATGGCCGGCGGTCGCCTCAGTCTACAGCGCTCCGTTCGAGCAACCAATCCTGGCCGCTGGTTGAGCATAGCCGATCTTTCGCCTTGAAAATGTGGCCTTCCGGCGCAAGGCTGAAGGATGGTCCAGTCAAGGCGTGGTGCCCGCACCACCTAGCGTCAGGAGGACGTGACATGAGCGATACCCGCATCGAACGCGACAGCATGGGGGAACTGGAAGTGCCCGCCGAGGCACTCTACGGTGCCCAGACCCAGCGAGCGGTCAACAATTTTCCGATCAGTGGCCAGCCCATGCCGGCGGCCTTCATCCAGGCCATCGCTCGCATCAAGCTGGCGGCGGCAGAGGTCAATCGCGATCTCGAACTGCTCGATGCGCCGCGCGCGAAGGCGATCATGGAGGCGGCCAAGGCGCTGATCGACGGCAGGCACGGCGATCAGTTTCCCATCGATGTGTTCCAGACCGGCTCCGGCACCTCGAGCAACATGAACGTCAACGAGGTGATTGCCCATCTGGCCTCGACGGAGGGACTGAAGGTCGGCCCCAACGATCACGTCAACATGGGCCAGTCGAGCAATGACGTGGTGCCCACGGCGATTCACCTGGCCGCCGCGCTGGAGGTCAAGGAGCGGCTGTTGCCGGCCCTCGAAGCGTTGAAGAATGCCATCGAAGCCAAGGCCGGCGAAGTCGATGACGTGGTCAAGACCGGACGCACTCACCTGATGGACGCCATGCCGATTCGCATGAGTCAGGAGCTGGGTGGCTGGGCCAGCCAGGTGGGTCAGGCCATCGAGCGTCTCCGGGAGGGCCAGCAGCGGCTCTCGCGCCTGGCCCAGGGCGGTACCGCCGTAGGCACCGGCATCAACGCCCATCCCGAGTTCGCGAGTCGCATGGCGGACAGGCTCAGCGAACAGACGGGATTGACGTTGCGGCCCAACGATAGCTTCTTCGCCAGTCTCGGCTCCCAGGACGCCGCGGTGGAACTCTCCGGGCATCTGCGCACCTATGCCTGCGCGGTCATGAAGATCAGCAACGACCTGCGCTGGATGAATTCGGGCCCGCTGGCCGGATTGGGCGAAATCGAACTGAAGGCGCTGCAGCCGGGCAGCTCGATCATGCCGGGCAAGGTCAATCCGGTGATTCCCGAGGCCGCGGCCCAGGCTGCCGCCCAGGTCATCGGACTCGACAGCGCAATCACCGTGGCCGGCCAGAGCGGCAATTTCCAGCTCAATGTGATGCTGCCGCTGATCGCCAACAACCTGCTGACCTCGATCACCCTGATGACCAATGTCAGCATGCTGCTGGCCGACCCGACCATCGCCACGTTTCAGGTGCGCCGCGACAACATCGAGGCGCCGCTCTCGCGCAATCCGATCCTGGTCACGGCACTCAACTCGGTGATCGGCTACGATGCCGCCGCCGCCGTGGCCAAGAAGGCCTACCAGGCGGGGCGGCCGATCCTCGATGTCGCCGAGGAGGAGACCGACCTTTCCCGCGACGAGCTGGAGCGCCTGCTCGATCCGGACCAGCTCACCCGAGGCGGTATCCCGGAATGATAAAAACCAGCAGGAGGGTGGGCTCTATGCTTCTCCGTCGCCCTTCCGACTCCCCTCCACGATGATCTCCTGGGCATCGCGCTGGTCCTCCTTGTCGGCCTCGGGCGGGTCGTTTTCATCTGCCCGGGCCGGCCGGTAGCTGAGCGTGGCCAGGATCGGGAAGTGATCGGAGCCGAAGCCCTTCAGGCGGCGCATCTCGACCAGCAGGAAATGATCGCTGATGAAGATATGGTCCAGTGGCCAGCGCAGGAACGGATAACTCGAGTGGAAGGTGCTGAACATGCCCCGGCCCCGACGCGGGTCGAGCATGCTGCTGACCCGGCAGAACTTTCGCGTGGTGCCGGACCAGGCGACATCGTTCAGGTCGCCGGCCACGAGGGTCGGCTGATGCTCGGCCTGGTCGATCCCCTTGCCGACCAGCAGCAGTTCGGCGTCCCGCCAGAGCGACACGTCGCTTTCGCTGGGTGCCGGGGGACGGGGATGCAGCGCATGCAGGCGTATGCGTGTCCCACAGGGCATGGGCAGCCAGGTGTGAATCGAGGGGATGTCGCTCTGGATCAGCCATTTGACTTCGGCCTCCTCCAGCGGAATGCGCGAGAACAGGTGCATGCCGTAGAGGTTGTCCAGCGGGACCTTGACGCTGTGCGGCCACTCTTCCTGCAGTGAGCGTTCGAGCTGCTCGCCCCACCAGGCATCGGATTCCAGGGTCAGTACCACGTCCGGCTGGTGGTCGTGTATCTGGCGCAGCAATCCCTCCGCATTGCGATTGGGGGTGAGCACGTTGGCGATCATCAGGGTGATGGTGCGGCGCTCGCGATCCTGGCCGATTCGCTTGACCTGCTTCGGCCAGAGAGGGGTCCAGGGCAGGATGTAGGCCCCCTGGATGAGGGCGGTCAGCGCACAGGCCGCCACGGAGATCCAGCGCCACTCGGCCTCACCCCAGATTACCTGAACGACGCCTGTCAGGATGGCCAGGCTGGCGAGCTGCAGGCGCGGAAAATCGAAGCCGCGTACCCACCAGTACCCCAGGTGAAGGAAAGGAATCAGGGTCGCGATCAGCAGGGCGGCCGCGACGACTCCCAGGGCGATATCAAGCATCTGGCTGTCTCCTGACGGGCGAGCACTCGCTCGCGAGCGGGGTTGTTGTTACGTTCTTGAATGACATGGTGCCATTCATCCCCCCTCGAAGCATCTCGATCCTGGCATGTCAGGGAAGAAGGGTCATGCCGCCCGCTGGCTCGTCCTGGAGTGCACGTAGTCCGCGAGGCGCCGACGTTGCGACTCGTCCAGGCGCAGTGCCATCTTGGTGCGCCGCCACAGGATGTCGTCGGCCTCGCGCGCCCATTCGTTGGCGATCAGATGATCGACCTCGCGGCGGGTCAGGCCGGCGCCGAACTCCTCGCCCAGGTCCTCGGAGGCGCGGCAGCCTTCGAGAAACCCGAGGCTCAGGCTGCCGTAACTGCTGGCGAAACGCCTGGCACGCTTCTCGCCCAGGAAAGGGTAGTCGTGCAGCAGTCGTCGAGTGAAGTCGGCTTGGCTGCCGATATCACCGCCGGGCAGCAACGCCGTGGCGGTCCAGGGCTCGCCCATGGCAGGAAGCACCGATCCGAGATCGCGTAGGGCGGCCTCGGCCAACCGGCGATAGGTGGTGATCTTGCCGCCGAACACCGACAGCAGGGGGGCGCCATGACGATCCAGGTCCAGGGTGTAGTCCCGGGTCATCGCCGAGGGGTCCGCGGACTCGTCGTCGCACAATGGCCGCACGCCGGAGAAGCTTGCCACCACATCGTCGCCGGCAAGCTGAACCTTGAAGTGCGCATTGACCACCTCGAGGATGTAGGCGATTTCGTCGTCGCTGACGCTGACCGCGGCAGGATCGCCCTGGTAACGCACGTCGGTGGTGCCGAGCAGGCTGAAGTCGTTCTCGTAGGGCAGGACGAAGACGATGCGTCCATCCTTGTTCTGCAGGATGTAGGCGCGTTCGTCGGTATTGAGGCGCGGCACGACGATATGGCTCCCCTGGATCATGCGGATGCCATAGCGGGACTGGCGCTTCGCCTGGCCGCGAATGAAGCTCTCTACCCAGGGGCCGGCGGCATTGACCAGGGCTCGGGCACGGCGCTCGAAGCGCTCGCCAGTGAGCGTGTCTTCCAGGGTCAGATGCCATTGGCCCTGTTCCTCCCGCGCCTCCACGCAGCGGGTGCGCACCAGAATCTCGGCGCCCTTGTCCCGTGCCTGCATGGCGTTCAGGACCACCAATCGCGCATCGTCGACCCAGCAGTCGGAATATTCGAAGCCGCGTCTTATCCCGGGCATCAGGGGGCTGCTGTCGTCGAATCGCAGGCCATGGGAACCGGGCAGGCTATCGCGCTTGCCGAGGTGATCATAGAGGAACAGCCCGGAGCGGATCATCCAGGCCGGGCGCAGGTGCGGTTGGTGGGGAAGGATGAAGCGCAGCGGCCAGACGATGTGCGGGGCCTTCTTCAGCAGCACCTCGCGTTCGCGCAGCGCCTCGCGCACCAGGCGAAATTCGTAATGCTCGAGATAGCGCAGCCCGCCGTGAATCAGCTTGCTGCTCGCCGAGGAGGTGGCCTGGGCCAGGTCGGCCTGTTCGCACAGGCCGACCTGGAGCCCGCGGCCAGCGGCGTCGTTGGCGATGCCCGCGCCGTTGATGCCGCCGCCGACGACGAAAAGGTCGAGAAGCTCCTGTTGCTGCGTTGTGGCCATGGCCGGCTCCGCTGGACATGCCGGCCCACCGAGGAGGCGAGTTCGGCAATGCAAGGAATGTTCGTATACGAACATAGATTAATCGTAAACGAACATCAAGGGCGCGGGCGACCACGGCGACCCGGCGCGGTTCTTCGGGGAGCGGGGAAAGGCGTTCGTTCGCCAAGAAGGGAAGCGGCCCTGTTCAGGAAGGCGCTTTCTCGTCAGCGACATGCAGGGCGACGTCGTGGGTCTCGATCAGGCGCAGAATGCTCTCGGGGGGCTCGCGGTCCGTGAAGAGGGCGTCGATCTGGGAGATGTTGCCCTGGCGAACCACGGCATTGCGGCGAAACTTGGAATGGTCCGCCAGCAGGAAGACCTGGCGGGAGTTGCCGATGATCGCCTGGGCGACGCGTACCTCCTGATAGTCGAATTCGAGCAACGAGCCGTCCTCGTCGATGCCACTGATGCCGATGAGACCGTAATCCACCTTGAACTGATTGATGAAGTCGATGGTCGCCTCGCCGATGATGCCGCCGTCCCGGGAGCGCACCTGGCCACCGGCGACGATGACGTTGAAGTCCTCCTTGTGCTGGAGAATGGCCGCCACGTTGAGGTTGTTGGTGATGACCTCGAGGCCGCGATGGCCCAGCAGCGCCTCGGCGATCACCTCGTTGGTGGTGCCTATGTTGATGAACAGCGAGGAGTGATCCGGGATATGGGCGGCCAGTTGCCGGGCAATGCGCTGCTTGGCCTCGAGGTTGAGGGTCTTGCGGGTATGGTAGGCGGTATTGACGGTGCTCGACTCCAGCCCAGCGCCGCCATGAACGCGCCGCAGATGCCCCTCGTTGGCCAGCAGGTTGAGGTCCCGGCGAATGGTCTGGGGCGTGACGCTGAAGTCCTGAACCAGCTGTTCGATCGAGGCATAGCCCTGGCGCTTGAGCACGGAAAGGATGGCATCGTGGCGTTTCTGCTGGTTCATCGATCTGTCCGGAGCTGCTGTCGACCTTGCCGCTTTCGACGGAAACCGGCGCTAAAACGCCATCTTAGCAGGTATGCACCGGCCTGGCCTCGCGCCGCCTAGACTATGGTATGAGAGTGAAACCTTGCCGTCGGTTTGTTGTTAATCGAAAACGTGCGTAGTCTTTTTTATCATAAACGAACATGCACGTTACTCGACCATAAGGATGGCGCCCATGACCTCCTATCTGCTTTCCATCGATCAGGGCACCACCAGCTCTCGGGCCATTCTCTTCGATCGCCAGGGTGGCAGTGCCGGCATGGCTCAGGAGGAGTTCAAGCAATATTTCCCCAAGGATGGATGGGTGGAGCACGACCCGGAAGACATCTGGGAATCGGTGCTGCGTACCTGTCGTCGGGTGCTCGAGGAGGCCGGGGTCGAGGCCGGGCAGGTTGCCGCCATCGGCATCACCAATCAGCGAGAGACGACCCTGATCTGGGACCGGCAGAGCGGCGAGCCCATTCATAACGCCATTGTCTGGCAGGATCGTCGTACCAGCGATCTGTGCCGTGAATTGGAAAGCGCCGGGAACACCGATTTCATCCGCGAGCGCACGGGGCTATTGATCGACCCCTACTTCTCGGCGACCAAGCTCAAGTGGCTGCTCGACAACGTCGAGGGGGCTAGGGAGCGAGCCGAACGCGGCGAACTGCTGTTCGGGACGGTCGACAGCTTTCTCCTGTGGCGGCTGACCGGCGGCAAGGTCCACGCCACCGATGCGACCAACGCCTCGCGCACCGCCTTGTTCAATATTCATCGTCAGGCCTGGGACGAGGAATTGCTCGCCCTGTTTGGCGTCCCCGCGGCAATGCTGCCGGAGGTGCGCGACTCCAGCGACGACTTCGGCGAGACCGCGTCAGACCTGCTGGGCAAGGCCGTGCCCATTGCCGGCGTGGCCGGCGACCAGCAGGCGGCGCTGGTCGGCCAGGCGTGTTTCGAGCCGGGGATGGGCAAGAGCACCTATGGCACCGGCTGCTTCATGATCCTCAATACCGGCGACAAGGCCGAAGTCTCGCGAAACCGCTTGCTGACGACCGTGGCCTACCGGCTTAACGGCAGGACCACCTATGCCATGGAGGGCAGCATCTTCGTGGCCGGGGCGACGGTGCAGTGGCTGCGGGACGGGCTCAAGCTGTTTGCCGAGGCCGCGGATACGGAACAGCTGGCGGCCCAGACGCGCAGTGGTCATGGCGTCTATCTGGTGCCGGCCTTCACCGGCCTGGGAGCGCCGCACTGGGACCCGATGGCCCGGGGCGCCATCTTCGGCCTGACCCGGGATACCGGCATCGCCGAGATCGTCGCCGCCGGGTTGCAGGCCGTCTGCTACCAGACCCGGGATCTGCAGAACTGCATGAACGATGACATCGCCGCGACAAGCGGAGCGCTGCGGGTGGATGGCGGCATGGTCAGCAACAATTGGGTGATGCAGTTTCTGGCCGACATGCTGGGCATTCGTGTCGATCGGCCCATCACCCTCGAGACCACTGCCCTGGGGGCAGCGTACCTGGCAGGGCTGCGAATCGGCTGGTATGCCGATCTCGACGAGATCTCCCGATTGTGGCGCTGCGAACGCACCTTCGAGCCGAGGATGGAAGAGAGCGAGCGTGAACGCCTGTATGCCGGCTGGCAGGATGCGGTGGCGCGAGTGAAACGCCAGTAGCACAAAAGTGCAGCATTCGATCTTGCATTCGAGGATGCCATGCGTAAAATACGCATCCGTTGCCGCGTATCGCTCCGCGAGGGCGCCCCGTGGCAGTGGGGCAAACACGAGATAGGACCGTAGCTCAGTTGGTTAGAGCGCCACGTTGACATCGTGGAGGTCAGCGGTTCAAATCCGCTCGGTCCTACCATCGCTCCCTTGCTCGAAGGACCATAGCTCAGTTGGTTAGAGCGCCACGTTGACATCGTGGAGGTCAGCGGTTCAAATCCGCTTGGTCCTACCAGATTCGAAAACGCCCCGACGAAGCCGTCTTCGTCGGGGCGTTTTGCATTGTCGCCAGGCCAGTGAGTTCCCGGGGCTTTTGCAAACTCACCAGGCGCGCAGGTCGGTGGCGTCGGTGAAGATGCGCACCAGTCGTTCGATGCCGGCCTGATCCTCCTCGCTGAAGCGTCCCTCGACGGGGCTGTCCAGGTCCAGCACCCCCCACACGTGCCCGGCGACCATGATGGGCACGACCAGCTCGGCCCTCGACGCAGCATCGCAGGCGATATGGTCGGCAACCGCGTGGACGTCGTCCACGCGCTGGGTCGCGCGGCTACGCGCCGCGTCACCGCATACGCCCTTGTCGAACGGGATGGGGTTGCAGGCGGGCTTGCCCTGAAACGGTCCCAGGCTCAGCGTTTCGGGTTGCCGTTGCAGATAGAAGCCGGCCCAGTTGAGCCGTGGCACTTCCTGCATGAGGAAGGCGCAGGTCTGGGCGGCATTGGTCAGCCAGTCTCGGGTATCGAGCAACGCCTCGAGCTGACGGGCGAGCAGCTCATAGTTCGTCATGGCAAGTCCCTCATCTCACGTCACTGCCAACCAGGGACCGCGGCCCCCTTGAACAACTCCTGAGCCTTCTCCTTGACCTCCTCGCTCTGGTAGGCATCGACCAGTTGCTGGATCGCCTCGCGTTCCTCGTCGCCCTCGCGCACCACGATCAGGTTGACGTAGGGCGACTCCGGGCCTTCCTTGATCAGGGCGTCGTCCAGGCTCAGGCCGGCCGGCTGGGCGAAGGTGTTGTTGATGAAGGCCATGTCCACATCCGGCAGGACTCGCGGCAGCTGCGCCGCCTCGATCTCCCGGAACTCGAAATCGCGCGGGTTCTCGGCGATGTCGATGGGGGTCGCCTCGAGGTTGGTCGGGTCCTCGAGCTCGAGCAGCCCTTCGTTGTGCATCAGGATCAGCGCACGCCCCTCGTTGGAGGGATCGTTGGGCAGGGCGATGGTGGCCCCGTCGGGCAGCTTCTCGATGCTGTCGTACTTCTCGGAATAGGCGCCGATCGGGTAGACGAAGGTGCGCCCGGCAATGGCGAAGTCGTAACCGCGGTCCTCGACCATGCTGCGCATGTAGGGCTCGTGCTGGTAGGCGTTGGCGTCCAGGCTGCCGTCGGCCAGCGCGGCGTTGGGCGAGACATAATCGGTGAATTCGACGATCTTGACCTCGAGGTCGTGCCGCTCCTTGGCCAGGCGCTTGGCGACCTGCATCACCTCGGTTTCCGGCCCGGCGACGGTGCCGACCTTGATCGAGCTCGAGTCGTCACCGTCACCGCCGCCGCAGCCGGCGAGCAGCGTGGCACCCAATAGGGCGGCGCCTAGTAGTTGAGCAGGGCGAAAGCGTTGTGCCAGGGTAGCTGTCATGGGTATTTCTCCTTACGTGAATCAGCGAAAGATGCTTTTCAAGGAACAATGACTAAATTGCCGAACGGAATGAAGGACAAGGCGCACGGAACGCAAAAAACGAGACATAACTGGGTGTTAGGCGAGTTTTTGAGTACCGCGCAACGAAGTGATTCATCCGTGCAGGCATTTAGTATCCGGTGAATCATTTGTGGTCGGCCTTACGCACCAGCGCATCCCCCAGGCTCTGAAAGCCCTGCACCATGACCACCAGGATCACCACGGTGATCAGCATCACCATCGGGTCGAAGCGGTTGTAGCCGTAGCGAATGCCCAGATCGCCGAGGCCGCCGCCGCCCACGGCGCCGGCCATGGCCGAGTAGCTGATCAAGGTGACCACGGTGATGGTCAGGCCGGTGATGATGCCGCCCCGTGCCTCGGGAATCAGCACCTTGACGATGATCTGGTACGGTGTGGCACCCATGGACTGGGCAGCCTCGATCAGCCCCGGAGAGATCTCGTTGAGGGCCCCCTCCACCAGACGTGCCACGAAGGGAATCGCCGCGATGGTCAGCGGCACGATGGCCGCGTTGGTGCCAATCGAGCTGCCCACGATCAGGCGCGTGAAGGGGATGATCGCCACCATCAGGATGATGAAGGGAATCGAGCGGCCGATGTTGGTGACGATG
The DNA here is from genome assembly GCF_900128925.1 of Modicisalibacter ilicicola DSM 19980. Lineage (GTDB taxonomy): Bacteria > Pseudomonadota > Gammaproteobacteria > Pseudomonadales > Halomonadaceae > Modicisalibacter > Modicisalibacter ilicicola. The sequence goes on along the minus strand of NZ_FQUJ01000007.1, from coordinate 112,557 downwards.
CCCAGGGCACGATTGGTCACGGGCCGGGCGAGTATCTGGCCCGGGCGGGTGACATAGAGCAGCACGCCGAGCGGCACGCCAAGGGCCGCCGCCACCAGGCCGGACAGACCGACCATGTAGAGGGTGTCGAGGGTGGCCTTGAAAATCAGTTCAAGCATCGCGTTGGACATGGCCAAGCACCTCCACTTTCAGGTCGTGATCTTCGAGATAGTCGAGCGCCGCCTGGACCCGCTCCGGGGGGCCGATCAGTTCGGCGATCATCAGGCCCAGGGTGCGGTCCTGGATCGATTCGACCTTGGCTTCGAGGATGCTGACGTCGATGCCGCAGTCCCGGGTCAGGCGCGAGATGAGCGGCATCGATACCGAGTCGCCGGTGAAGGCGAGGCGCACCACCGGATGGGTATGCTCAGCGGGCTTGGCCTGCATGCGATCGATCAGCGCCTGGGGAGGGTCCAGCTCGAGAAAGGCATTGAGGAAGTCGCGTCCCAGGCGGGTCTCGGGTGCGGTGAAGAAGTCGCCGACATCGGCTTCCTCGACCAGCTCGCCGCCGGCGATCAATCCGACGCGGTGGCAGATCGACTTGACCACCTCCATCTCGTGGGTGATCAGCAGGATAGTCAGCCCCAGCTTGCGATTGATGTCCTTGAGCAGCTCGAGAATCGAGCTGGTGGTCTGGGGGTCCAGGGCCGAGGTGGCCTCGTCGCAGAGCAGCACCTTGGGCCGGCTGGCCAGGGCGCGGGCGATCGCCACGCGCTGCTTCTGGCCGCCGGAGAGCTCGGCCGGGTACTTGTCGTGCTTGTCGGTCAGGCCGGTCAGGTCGAGCAGGGGCTGCACCCGTTCGCGAATCTCGCGGCGAGGGACGCCCATCAGCTCCAGCGGCAGGGCGACATTGGCGAATACCGTGCGCGACGACAGCAGGTTGAAGTGCTGGAAGATCATGCCGACACGGTGGCGTGCCTGGTTGAGCGCCTGGGGCGAGAGGGCCGTGAGCTCCTGGCCGTCGACGAAGACACGCCCGCTGCTGGGGCGCTCGAGGAGGTTGACGCAACGGATCAGGGTCGACTTGCCGGCACCGGAGAGCCCGATCACGCCATGAATTGCGCCTTGGGGAACGTGCAGGTCGGTCGGCTTCAAGGCGTGAATCGCCTGGGCACCGCTGCCATAGGTCTTGGAAACGTTTTCGAGTGTGATCATTGGTCCTGGTCGAATCGCGACGCCGTTCTTGAGCCCGGGCCGGGTACGCGGCACCCAGTGGCATGGTTTGACCGATGATGCAAGCAGTGCGGACGGGAAGGAGCGGTCTCGGCGCGACATCCGGAAGGCCGGTGGAGCCACCCCGACACAGACTCTGGGGGCGGCCATCAATGCTGGACACACCCTTTTAGCTGCATTTCCAGGCCGTCGCTGCCGATCTTCTGGCGCGATGGCTTCGGCGCCCGCAATCCGGGATCAAATCGGCGCCTGTATGATGTGCGCGAGATGGTAGAAAGGTCGTCGCTCGCTGTCAATGACTCGACCCCTGTCTCGGGGGAGACCCGTGGCGCCTTGCGGGCTTTTGGATCGTGCTATGGACGCGTGTGGCGAATCTTCCCTAGACTAGCGGCTCCACGTGGGGCAAGGGGCGCAGGATGTTCACTGGAATCGTGCAGGGCACGGCCGAGCTGGTGTCGATCGACGAGAGAAGCGAGTTTCGCACCCATGTGCTGAGCCTGCCCGGGGCGATGCGCGAGGGTCTGACGCTGGGGGCATCCGTCGCCCACAATGGCTGTTGTCTCACCGTGACCGCCATCGACGGTGATCGCGTCAGCTTCGACCTGATGCGCGAGACGCTGCGTCTGACCAACCTGGGGGTGCTCGAGGTGGGGGATCGAGTCAATATCGAGCGCGCGGCCCGCTTCGGCGACGAGATCGGTGGCCATGCGATGTCCGGGCACGTGATCTGCATGGCCGAACTGGTCGACATCGACGAGGCACCGAACAACAGGCGCCTCTGGTTCGAGCTTCCGGTGGCGTATTCGCGTTTCCTGTTCGAGAAGGGCTATATCGGCATCGATGGCATCAGCCTGACCATCGGCGAGGTGCAGGGCCGGCGGTTTTGCGTCAACCTGATTCCCGAGACATTGGCGCGCACCACCCTGTCCGAGCGCCGGACGGGGGAGTGGGTCAATATCGAGATCGACCCCCAGACCCAGGCCATCGTCGAGACCGTGGAACGGGTGTTGGCCTCGCGCGATACCCGGTAATCTCGCCTCGCCATCTGCCTTTGGGTACCATAGGCGGCCTTCATCTCCACACTTGTTCTCACAACAAACAAACGCAAGGCCGGGCCAATGCTGAAAAAACATCTCAACGACTACTTCAAGCTGGACGAGCATCACACCTCGGTACGCACCGAAATCCTTGCCGGCGTCACCACCTTCCTGACGATGGCCTACATCATCTTCGTCAACCCCAGCATCCTGGCCCAGGCCGGCATGGACAGTGGCGCAGTGTTCGTGGCCACCTGCGTGGCCGCCGCCATCGGCTGCCTGATCATGGGGCTCTGGGCCAACTATCCCATCGCCCTGGCACCCGGCATGGGGCTCAACGCCTTCTTCACCTTCAGTGTCGTGCTGGGCATGGGCCACACCTGGGAGGCCGCGTTGGGCGCGGTGTTCCTGTCGGGCGTGATCTTCTTTCTGCTCAGCATCTTCCGTATCCGCGAGTGGATCATCAATTCGATTCCATTGGCCCTGCGGCTGGGTATCGCCGCGGGTATCGGCCTGTTTTTGGCGCTCATCGGTCTGCAGAACGCCGGCATCGTGGTCGATCATCCGGCAACCTTGCTGACCATCGGCGACCTTTCCGAGCCCGCCGCGCTGTATACCCTGGCAGGCTTTTTCGTGATCGCGGCGCTTTCCTATCTGCGGGTGATCGGTGCGGTCATGATCGGGATCCTGGGGGTCACCATCGTCGCCGTCCTGCTGGGGCACAGCGAGTTCGGCGGCATCATGTCGCTGCCGCCGTCCGTCGCACCGGTATTCCTGCAACTCGACATCGCCGGTGCCCTGAACATCAGCATGATCAGCGTGATCTTCGCCTTCCTGTTCGTCGACCTGTTCGATACCGCCGGGACCCTGATCGGCGTCGCCCAGCGTGGCGGTCTGCTCGACAAGGAGGGCAAGCTGCCACGCCTCAACAAGGCGTTGATGGCGGACAGCACGGCGACCATGAGTGGCGCCTTGCTGGGAACGTCCTCGACCACCAGCTACATCGAGAGCGCCTCGGGCATCACCGCCGGCGGGCGTACCGGTCTGACCGCCGTGGTCGTCGCCATGCTGTTCCTGATCAGCCTCTTCTTCGCCCCGCTGGCGGGCTCGATCCCCGTCTATGCCACCGCCGGGGCCCTGCTCTACGTGGCGGTACTGATGTGCGGCAGCCTGGCCCGCGCCGACTGGGAGGACGTGACCGAGGCCGCCCCGGTGCTGGTCGCCGCGCTGAGCATGCCGCTGACCTATTCGATCGCCAACGGGATCGCGCTCGGGTTCATCAGCTATGCCGGCATCAAGCTGCTGTCGGGCCGCTATCGGGAGGTCAGCCCGGCGGTGGCCGTTCTGGCCGTTCTCTTCGCGCTGAAATTCCTGTTCCTTGACTGAGGCAACCCATGAGCATCTATGGCGACTACATCAAGTCCGTGATTCGCACCGTGCCCGACTGGCCACAGCCGGGGGTCAATTTCCGGGACATCACGCCGGTGTTGCAGAATCGATCGGCGTTTCGCAAGCTGATCGACAGTTTCGTGCATCGTTATCAGGACTCGGAGCTGGACGCCATCGCCGCGATCGATGCCCGCGGATTCATCATCGGTGCCCCGGTCGCCTACGAGCTGGGGTGCAGCTTCGTGCCGGTCCGCAAGAAGGGCAAGCTACCGTTCAAGACCATCAGCGAAACCTATACGCTGGAGTATGGCGAGTCCGCCGTGGAGCTGCACTCCGACGCGTTTCGCGCCAACGATCGCATCCTGGTGATGGACGACCTGATCGCCACCGGCGGCACCATGCTGGCGGCGGCGAAACTGATCCAGCGTAGCGGTGGCCAGGTCGTGGAAACCGCCACCATCATCGATCTTCCCGAGCTGGGCGGCTCGCAAAAGATACAGGAGGCGGGCCACGGCGTATTCGCCGTGTGCACCTTCCTGGAGAACGAGTGATCCGACTATGAGCGCCAATCGCTATCAGCAACACTTCACCGTTTCCTGGGATCAGCTTCATCGCGACGTGCGGGCGCTTTGCCACCAGCTCGTCGAACGCGACTTCAAGGGTATCGTGGCCATCACCCGGGGCGGTCTGATTCCCGCGGCCCTGATCGCTCGCGAGCTCGATGTGCGCCTGATCGACACCGTCTGCATCAAGAGCTACGACCACATGGACCAGGGCGGTCTCCATGTCATGAAGGGCGTCGATCACGACGGCGACGGCTGGCTGCTGATCGACGACCTGGTCGACACCGGCAAGACCGCCCGGGCCGTTCGCGACATGCTGCCCAAGGCCCACTTCGTCACGGTCTATGCCAAGCCGGAGGGGCGTCCGCTGGTCGATCAGTGCCTGACCGAAGTGGCTCAGGACTGCTGGATCCAGTTTCCCTGGGACATGGGGGTCGCCTATGTGGAGCCCCTGGTCGACCAGATGAAAGGCAGCCAGCAACCCTAGCCTTCTCACCCGGCTGGCACGATTCGGTTTAAGGAAGCGTTCAATGTCCGATGCGCCGTTGCCCGAGAGCTGGAATCGCCATCTTGGCGAAGAGTTCGATGCCCCCTACATGCAGGCCTTGCGTGACTTCCTGTCCCGGGAGAAGGAAGCGCGCAAGGTCGTCTATCCGCACTCGTCGAACTGGTTTCGCGCCTTCGAGCTCACGCCCCTCGACCGGGTACGCGTGGTGATCCTGGGGCAGGATCCTTACCATGGCCCGAACCAGGCCCATGGCTTGTGCTTCTCGGTACGCCCCGGGGTGCCGACACCCCCATCGTTGCAGAACATCTACAAGGAGCTGGCCGAGGACGTCGGCGTCACTCCGGTGGCTCATGGCTTCCTGGAAAGCTGGGCGCGCCAGGGCGTGCTGCTGCTCAACAGCGTGCTCACCGTCGAGCAGGGCAACGCGGGGGCGCATCGCAATCAGGGCTGGGAGCGCTTCACCGATCGCGCCATCCAGGTCGTCGACGCGCAGTGCGATCACGTGGTGTTCCTGCTGTGGGGCAGCTATGCCCAGAGGAAGGCCGACTTCGTCGATCGCGACAAGCATCTCGTCCTGCATGCCCCGCACCCCTCGCCGCTCTCGGCGCATCGCGGCTTCTTCGGCCAGCACCACTTTTCCCGGGCCAATGCCTTTCTCGAGGCGCATGGCCGCGGCGCCATCGATTGGCAACTGCCGGCCAGCGCCCAGTGACACCGGGAATCGGACGCGTCGTCCTGCGCCGCGTTCGCCGGCCATGTGACAACCCTTAACCCCGACGCCCTGGCGCGGTAGAATTGCCGGCAATTTTTCGGGTCAGCCCGAAGCCCCTCCATCATCGCAAGGGAACCGTGACATGAGCGTTCATGCCATCGATCATCCGCTGGTCAAGCACAAGCTAGGCCTCATGCGCGCCGCCGATATCAGCACCAAGAGCTTTCGCGAGCTGGCCGGTGAGGTCGCCAAGCTCCTGACCTACGAGGCCACCCAGGATCTGGAAGTCGAGCCGACGACGATCCAGGGCTGGAATGGCGAGTCGATCGCGGTCGAACACCTCAAGGGCAAGAAGGTGACCATCGTGCCGATCCTGCGGGCGGGGCTGGGCATGCTCGACGGCGTCACCGACCTGCTGCCCAGCGCGCGTATCAGCGTGGTGGGGTTGTATCGCAACGAGGAGACCCTCGAGCCGGTGGCCTATTTCGAGAAGTTCGCCAACGACCTCGAGGAGCGTATGGCGATCGTCATCGACCCGATGCTGGCGACCGGCGGCTCCATGGTCGCCACCCTGGACAAGCTCAAGGAACGCGGTTGCCAGTCGATGAAGGTGATCGTGCTGGTCGCGGCACCGGAAGGCATTCGTCGCGTGCAGCAGGCCCACCCCGAGGTGGAGATCTATACCGCGGCGGTGGACGAGCGGCTCGACGAGAATGGCTATATCGTGCCGGGACTGGGCGACGCGGGAGACAAGATCTTTGGAACGAGGTAGTTCACTTTCGCCGACATGCTGCTGAAGTACGAGAAGCCTCTTTCGTTGCTGACGTCAGGGGCTTCTTTCTGTCTGTCTGGCACCCAGGCAGTGACTCGACAATGACATCTCTGGAGATTTCCCGATGAGTGAAGCCGCAAGTTCGGCGCCTTCGACCGATTCCTGGCCGCGTACCCTGCTGACCGGCGCGCAGATGCTGTTCGTCGCCTTCGGTGCCCTGGTGCTGGTGCCGTTGCTGACCGGGCTCGACCCCAGCGTGGCGCTCTTCACCGCGGGCATCGGCACCCTGGTGTTCCATGGCGTGACCCGCAAGAGCGTACCGGTGTTCCTGGCCTCGTCCTTTGCCTTCATCGCGCCGATCCAGGGCTCGATCGCCAACTTCGGCATTCCCGCCACCCTCGGCGGGCTGCTCGCGGCGGGGCTGGTCTACGTGGCGATTTCCCAGTTCGTGCGCCTCAAGGGCACTGCCTGGCTGCACCGCCTGCTGCCCCCGGTGGTGGTAGGACCGATCATCATGGTCATCGGGTTGGCGCTGGCGCCGGTGGCGGTCGACATGGCCACCGGCGAGACCAGCGACAACATCGGCTACGGCCAGGCGATCACGCTTTCCATGAGCAGCCTGCTGGTCACCCTGGTGCTGGCGGTATTCGGCCGAGGCATGCTGCGCCTGGTGCCGATCATGGGGGGCATACTCGTCGGCTACCTGCTCAGCCTGGGGATGGGGGTGGTCGATCTGTCGCCGGTGCGCGAGGCAGGCTGGCTGGAACTGCCGGATTTCGTGGCCCCCTCCTTCAACATTTCGGCGATCCTGTTCATGATCCCCGTGGCGATCGCCCCGGCGGTCGAGCACATCGGCGACATGATCGCCATCGGGTCGGTGACCCGCAGGAACTACCTGACCCAGCCGGGGCTGCACCGTACCCTGCTGGGCGACGGCCTGGCGACCTCCACCGCGGCCCTGTTCGGGGGGCCGCCCAACACCACCTATTCCGAGGTGACCGGCGCGGTGACGCTGACCCGCAACTTCAACCCCAACATCATGGTGGTCGCCGCCTGCGTGGCGATCGTGCTGGCCTTCGTGGCCAAGCTGGGCATGCTGCTGCAGACGATCCCCGGTCCGGTGATGGGGGGCATCATGACCCTGTTGTTCGGCTCGATCGCGGTGGTCGGCATGAATACCCTGGTGCGGGCCGGAGCGCCCTTGACCGCGCCACGCAACCTGGTGGTGGTCTCGCTGATCCTGGTGTTCGGCATCGGCGGCATGCAGATCGGCGGCGGCCAGTTCGCCCTGCAGGGCGTGAGCCTGGCCGCGGTGGTCGGCATTCTCCTGAACCTGGTGCTGCCCCCCGCTCGGGAGGATTATCACTGAGCTTCATTCCAGAAACTGTTCACGATCGTCACGAACGATGGCGGGACTAGACGAAATTGGTCGAATAAGCGCAGCTTACTGGAGTAAATGAGCATTATGAGATCAATTTCAACGAAGTATCGCCGAGTGCAGTAGGTCGTGGGCAGGTTCTCAATGATGCTGGGTGCCGCCGCCCTCCGCAAAGGAGGGCGGCGTGTTGGCACTGACGATCACGCAGTCCGTGTCGCCGATGTTGCGGAAGCGATGGGGCAGGCGGGAGTCGAAATAGTAGGCATCGCCGCGGGTCAGCACGCGGGTTTCGCCGTTGACCGAGATCTCGATGCTGCCGGAGACGACGATGCCGCCTTCTTCACCGGCATGTTCGAGCATGTCCTCGCCGGTATCGGCACCGGGAGGGTAGTACTCATGGAGGATCGACATGCTGCGGTTGGGCCGTCGTGCGCCGACCAGACGCCAGGAGAGCGTGCCGTCACCGATTTCGGTCAACTCCTCGGCGCGATAGAAGACCTGCTCGCTGGCGAGCTCCTCGCCGGCGAAAAATTCGCTGATGGAGACCGGCAGCGCATCGAGGATCTTCTTCAGCGAACTCACCGAGGGGCTGACGCTGTTCTGCTCGATCAGCGAAATGGTGCTGTTGGTGACTCCCGCTCGCTTGGCCAGTTCCCGCTGGGAAAGATCACGCCGCTGGCGCAATTGCTTGAGGCGCGTGCCTACATCGAATCCACTCATCGAGCGTCCTTGTTGAACATCCTTGACAGCATGATAACCCGTCACGCACTCGTCGATAAGCCCGTGGCAGCGGGCCTGCCGTCAAGAGGCCCTGGCGCTGCCCGACTGCGCCACATCGCTCAGCCCCTCTAGCAGCTTGCGGGTGGTGTCCTCGTCGGCGTCCCCGGGCCTGGCCCGGCAGGGCAGCCAGACATGAAAGACACTGCCTTGTCCCGGGGTCGAGGTCACGCTGATATCGCCGCCATTGCGGCGCAGGATGCCGGCGCAGATCGCCAGGCCGAGTCCCGAACCGGCCTCGCGAGTGGTAAAGAACGGGTCGAAGATTCGTTCACGTAGATGTTCCGGGATACCCGGACCCTGATCGGCGATGTCGATCCCCACGCCGGGCTCGTGGTTCCGATCGATGTCCCGGGTGGTGATGACGATGTGCTGTTCCGCCTCGCCGCATTGTGCGGCGTTGATGATCAGGTTGATCAGTACCTGCTGCAGTTGGGCGGAGTGGCATTCGACCCGTCGCCGGGCATGAAGGTGGATCGTCAGTCGCTGGCCTCGCTTGTCCAGGGCATGGCGTACCAGGGTCTCGGTGCGCGACACGATATCGTTGATGTCCTCGAGCTGCCGGGGTGGGTGAGGATGCCCGGGGCGCGAGTATTGCAGCAGGTTGTCGATCAGTGCGCGGATGCGCTCCACCTGGGCGATGATCATCTCGATCTCTTCCTTGACCGGGGCGGCGTCGGGGCCCAGCTGCTGCTCGATGAGTTCGATGTGGCCCAGGATCACGGCGGCCGGGTTGTTGATCTCGTGGGCGATACCGGCGGTCAATTCGCCGAGTGCCGCCAGCTTTTCCTGAGTCATCAGCCGCGTGCGTGCCTGCTTGAGCAGGTCAATGTGCTCCTCCAGGGCCCGGGTCTTCTCGCGCAGCGCGCGAGTACGGTCATCGACGCGACGCTCTAGCTGTTCGGCCGCTCGTCGCAGCTCGTTTCGATGAGCGTCGAGGCGGTCGAGCATGGCGTCGAATTCCTGTGCCAGCTCGGCCAGCTCGTCATCGCTGCCGAGTTCCCCGATACGCAGGTGGTCTCCTTCACGTATGCCGTGGATGACCCGGTGCATGCGTCGAATGGGGGCGGCGAGTCGTTCGACGCCACGCAGGACCAGGCCCAGGGAAAACAGCATGACGAGAGCCAGGGTGACGGCGATCTGCAGCAGGGTATCGCGGTAGAGGCGGGTGAAGGGCGCCTCGGGGTAGCCGGCGTAGATCATCCCGATACGCTGGCCATGGATGTCCTGCAGGACGTCATAGGCAGCGATGTACCAGTCACTGACCACGAAGGCACGATCGATGAAGGGTTCCCCCCGCTCGAGCACCTGGCGAGCCACCTGCTTGGAGACGCGGGTGCCCAGCGCCCGCTCGCCGTTGGGCAGGCGCACGTTGGTCGAGACCCTCACGTCGCCGAGGAACAGCGTGACGGTGCCTTCGCTGCTCTCGGGAAGGGTGCCGGGGCCATAGATCAGGTCACGGATGTCGTCCACGGGCGCCGGGTCACGGCTGAGCAGACGCCCCGCATCGAGCACCAGGCGCAGTCGCCCCTGCGGGTCGTGCAAGGGGTAGAGAACGCGCAGCGCCAGGCCGTTTCGTTCGACCTGGCGTTCGGTCGGCGTGGCCCTTGGCGTGGACCGCAAGGCCAGGCGCGCCCGGTCGGGAAGCAACGGGTCGATGGCGTCGAGTCGCTCCGGAGACAGGGCGTCGAGGCCTTGGACCGGATGGCCGCGACGCAGCTCGGCGGCCAGCGTTTCGCCCAGGTGCCCCGGCAGTTCGTCGGGACCCAGGGAGCGCAGCCAGTCGAGTTGATTGGCGATGCGGGTTTCCTCGAGCAGGGCGTCGAGAGCGCGCGCGCCATCGCCCTGCAGCGCAGTGGTCAAGGCTTGGCTGCCGGCCAGTTCGGCCAGGCGTGCCTGCTGCTGATTGCCCAGGCCGTCGAGGATGCGGGTGGCCACGGCCAGGTCGGCACGCACCTTCATGTACAGCTGCCGGTCGCTGTAGGCACTGGTCCAGTAGGCGGTCAGTCCGATCAATGCCGCACTGAACAGCAGCAGCGGCACGCAGGCCATCCATAGCAGACGACGCCGGATCGAGACGTCCAGCCAGCGTCGCAGCCTCTTCATCTCTCTTCTCGCCAGGCCACCAGCTTGCGGTCGAGGGTCTTGCGAGACACGCCCAGGCTGCGCGCCGCGCGGCTCTTGTTGCCGTCATGAGCTTCGAGGACCGTCATCAGGTGGTGTCGCTCCAGGGTCTCGAGGGTCCAGTCCAGGGGCACATTGATGTCGGTGTCGCGACGATCGCCGGCGGGCGGATGGAGGATATCCTTGGGCAGCCTGCCAAGCAGGATGCAGCGCTCGACGAAGTTCTTGAGCTCGCGGACGTTGCCCGGCCAGGAGTAGCGCACCATCTCGTCCAAGTCACCATGTTGCCAGGGCAGGGGAGGCAGCCCCAGTTCCCGGGAGAGTTGTCGCGAGAAGTGGTGCACGAGCAACGGGATGTCTTCCGGTCGCTCGCGCAACGCGGGCAGGCGAATGGTCAGTACGTTGAGACGGTAGAGAAGGTCCTCGCGAAAGCGGCCGGCAGCGACCTCCCGCTCCAGATCTCGGTGGGTGGCGGTGACGATGCGCACGTCCACGGGCTGCTCCTGTTCGCCTCCCACGGGGCGAATCCGCTTGGTCTCGATGACCCGCAGCAGCTTGGCCTGCATGGCCAGAGGCATCTCGGCGATCTCGTCGAGGAACAGGGTGCCGCCATCGGCGAAGGTGAACAGCCCCTCGCGGCCCCTGACCGCACCGGTAAAGGCCCCCTTGACGTGGCCGAACAGTTCGGATTCGAACAGTTCGCCGGCCACCGCGCCACAGTTGAGCGGCACGAAGGCGCCCAGGCGTCGGGAAAGGCGATGCAGGTCCCGGGCGACCAGTTCCTTCCCGGTGCCGGACTCGCCGGTGATCATCACCGCGGAGGGCGTGGGCGCGACACGCTCGGTGATCGCCCGGACATCGCGAACGGCCGGGCTGTTGCCGAGCATGCCTTCGCGGTTCGGGTGCAACTGGTCCGTTTCCCGGCGCAGCACGAAGTTTTCCCGGGCCAGACGGCGACGCTCCAGGCAGCGATCCACGGCGTTGAGCAGCTGCTCCAGCCGAAACGGTTTCATGATGAAGTCGCTGGCCCCGGCGCGCAGTGCGCGGATCGCCACGTCGAGATCGGCATAGGCCGTCATGAAGATGATGTCGCTGCGACGGTCCCCCGCTTCCAGGGCTTCGTGCCAGTCGATGCCGCTGCGCCCCGGCAGGCGCACGTCGACCAGCAGCAGGTCGAAATGCAGGCGCTGGCGCAGTGCTTCGGCGGCGTCGAGCGTCCCGGCGGTCTCGATCATCGCGAACCGTGACCCCAGCGCCTTGCTCAGGTAGCGGCGCATGCCCGGCTCATCGTCGACGATCAGCACCGAGGCGGTGGGTAGCTCGCTGGGAACGCTCATGGGTAAACTTCCTCCTCGGGCGGGTCAGTTTGTCCCGAACTGGATCGGTCTGGCGCACTTCGAGTACATCTGTCGCTTTTTTCATGGTAAAGATTGCGATCTATCACGGCAATTGTCCGGTGATGGCAGGGCGGATGTCACCACTCGGCACGGGGATTGCTAAGGATTGCCAAGAGGTGTCGAGCCATTCGACAACTGATGTGACAGTGGCGGCCGTGGAAGGGTCGCCATGGCGGAAGGGAAAAATACCATGACCGTGAGACTGTCTTGCCGGATGCGTGCGATGGGGGGGGCAACGCTGCTCGCCCTGCTGGCGTTACCGGCGCTGGCCGCCGAAGAGGAGATCGTTCGGCTGGCCACCACGACCAGCACCTACAATTCAGGCCTGCTGGATGAGCTCTTGCCCGAGTTCGAAGCCGATCACCCGTACCGAGTGCAGGTCATTGCCGTGGGCACCGGCAAGGCGCTGCGCATGGGCCGCGACGGAGATGCCGATCTGGTGATGACCCATGCCCCTGCCGCGGAGCAGGCCTTCGTCGACGCCGGCCATGGCATCGAGCCGAAAGGAGTGATGTATAACGATTTCGTCATCGTCGGGCCCGAAGACGACCCGGCCGCTATTCAAGGGCTCGTCGGGGTGACCGAGGCTTTCGCCCGTATCGCCGACAGCGGTGCGCTGTTCATCTCTCGCGGGGATGATTCCGGCACCCACAAGAAGGAGCTGGCGCTCTGGGAGACAACCGGGGTCGAGCCAGGCTTCGACGGCTATCGTAGTGTCGGCCAGGGCATGGGCAAGACACTGCAGATGGCCAATGAACTTGAGGGCTACACCCTGACCGATCGCGGCACCTGGTTGGCCATGCAGGACAAGCTGGACCTGAGCCTGCTCATGCAGGGCGACGAGCGGCTGTTCAACCCCTACCAGGTGATTCTGGTCAATCCCGAGCGCTACGACGATCTCAATGCCGAAGGCGCCCGGGCCCTCGCGGAGTGGCTGGTGTCCGAAGAGGGACAGCAGGCGATCGACGCCTTCCGGCTCAATGGCGAAAGGCTGTTCCATGCCAGTGCCGGCGAGCGCGTTTCGCCCAAGCAGGCAGTGAGCGGCAACAACCCATGACGACGAAGGATGCCGGTGATGCCTGAGTTGCTGGAGTCCACGCGAATGGCCCTGCTGTTGCTGATCACCCTGGATCCCGACCTATGGGAAATCATCGGGGTGTCGTTCCGGGTCTCGCTCATCGCCATGCTGTTCGCCATTCCACCGGCGCTATTGATCGCCCTGGCGCTTGCGCGCTTGGACTTTCCCGGGCGTTGGCTGTTGATCTCCCTGGCCAATACCCTGATGGCGGTGCCCACCGTGGTAGTGGGGCTGATCCTGTTCATGCTGCTTTCGCGCAGCGGACCGCTGGGAGAATGGCGGCTGCTGTTCACCCAGCCGGCAATGGCCATCGGGCAGTGGCTGCTGGCCATGCCGCTGTTGGTTGCCATGCTGCACAGCACGCTCCAGGGCATCGATCAGCGTGCCTGGGAAACCGCGCGGCTGCACGGTGCCGGCCGCGGTGCGGCACTCTGGCGCTTGCTGGGCGAGGCCCGTTTCGGTGTGCTGGCGGCGATCGTGGCCTCCTTTGGCCGGATCATCGCCGAGGTGGGCAGTGCGGTGATGGTGGGTGGCAACATCGAGCACTTTACCCGCAACATCACCACGGCGATCGCCCTGGAGACACTGAAGGGCGAGTACGCCCAGGGGATCGCCCTGGGGACGGTGCTGCTGCTGCTGGCCCTGATACTGAACCTGCTGCTGGGAATGTTGCGCGGACGCGGGCAACAGAGCCTGAGTTCATGAACGACACGAACATGCTTGAGATCACGGGGCTCTCCCATGGCTTCGCGGCCAGACCGCTCTGGACGATCGACCAGCTGCAATGGTCGGGCCAGGACATGGTGCATCTGCGAGGCGACAACGGCAGCGGCAAGACGACGCTGCTGCGCATACTGGCGGGCCTGGACATGCCAAGTCAGGGCAGGGTGCGCTGGCGACTCGAGCAGGCGTGGCTGGCGCCGCCTTGCCCGGGCCGGGTGATCTATCTGCACCAGTCGCCCTACATGTTCGATACCAGCGTGTTCGACAACCTGGGTCTGGCGGCCCGCTGGCATGGCCTGGCGCGCAGTGACGCCCAGCAGCAGGCTCGGCGGATGCTTGCCTGGTGCGGTCTCGAGAAGCAGGGGCGCCAGCGGGCGCGCTCGCTCTCCGGCGGGGAGCGTTTGCGCCTTGCACTGGCCCGCGCCTGGCTACTGAAGCCGCGCGTGCTATTGCTGGACGAGCCGACCGCCAACCTGGATGCCCTGGCCATCGCCGAGGTGGATGCCCTGGTGGCGGATCTCTCCCGCTTGGGCTGTGCCGTGCTGCTGAGCGCCCACCACACCAGCCTGCTGACGGATCGCTGTCGGCGTCGCTGGCAACTCGTCGATGGCATCTTGCAGGAGAGCGTGCTGGTGGCGAGTCGGGAATCCGAACGCGTGCTGCGCTGAGCCCTGCCTTGTTTGTCCCCTTGCTTTGCAAATCCTGATTCTGGTCATGCAATCGGTGGGCCATGGCGGTTATGCTTGGGCCTCGTGACCCAGGCACAGGATCTTGCATGACCCCGGACGACATTACCCTGCTGGTACTGGCCGGCGGCCAGGGCCGCCGCATGGGCGGCGTGGACAAGGGCTGGACATTGCTGAACGGCCGGCCCCTGATCGTCCATGTGCTATCGCGACTGGAGGGGCAAGCGGGGCAAGTGCTGATCAATGCCAACCGTTCGCTCGATGCCTATGGCCGTCTCGGCCCCCGGGTCGTCAGCGATCTCGAGGGTGACTTCCAGGGGCCCTTGATGGGCATGCTGAGCGGAATGGCCACGGCATCGACGCCTTGGGTACTGGTCGTGCCCTGCGATACTCCGGCCCTGCCCGAGACGCTGGTGCAGCGAATGGTGGCCGGCATCGGCGAGAACGATATCGCCGTGGCGCACGATGGACAGCGCGCCCATCCGGTGGTCGCGCTGATCCGCCGCGCCCTGGTCGATGATCTGAGAGAAACCCTGGCGGCCGGTGAGCGCAAGATCGATCGCTGGTACGCACGCCACGACTGGTGCCACGTGGACTTCAGCGATCAGCCACTGGCATTCGCCAATCTCAACAGCCCCCGGGACAAGGACGATCTCGCACGCCGTCTCGAGCACGATGGGTCGGCTTGATCCGGCTTGTAGGGTGGTCGTCGAAGGCGGGATAATTCCTCGGCTTTTCCGGGTGTTTTCTGCGCTGCCCCAAATGCGCCGTCGGCATGATGATTGCCTCGAGATTTCAGGAAAACCAAAGATTGCAGAATGCTATGACACTCGATCTTGCTAACGAAACATTGCCCCTGTTGGGTATTGCCGCCTGGAGCGGTACGGGAAAGACCACGCTGCTCGAAGCCTTGCTGCCGCGCCTGGCCGAACGGGGGGTGCGGGTGGCGGTCATCAAGCACGCCCATCACGGGTTCGATGTCGATCAACCCGGAAAGGACAGTCATCGCTTGCGTGAGGCCGGAGCGGCTCCCATGCTGGTGGCCTCGAAGGCGCGTTTCGCGTTGATGATGGAGACGCCGGATCGTGGCGAGGCAGACCTGGCCATGCTGATCGAGCAGGTCAGGCCCTTGCAGCCCGATCTGGTGCTGGTCGAGGGGTTCAAGGCCTGGCCGCTGCCCAAGCTGGAACTGTTCCGCCCCGTGCTGGAAAAGCCGTTGCTGGCCCGCGACGATGAGTGGGTGCATGGGGTCGCCAGCGATGAACCGCTGGACCTGCCCGCCGATGTCGAGGCCCTGGATCTCAATGATCTCGTTGCCTTGACCGACTACATTGCCGCCTGGCCGGGTCAATGGTCGAGGCGCCGCAGTCCGCGCGGCTCGGGAGTGAATTCATGACACTATCCTGCTTCGATCTCGGTGAGCGCATGTTGAGTGTCGAGGAGGCGCTCGAGGCGCTGAAGGAGCTGGCCCCCCGTTCGCTGGGTGCCGAAAGCGTGCCCCTGGAAACAGCGCTCGACCGGGTACTGGCGGAGGATGCGATCTCGCCGGTCGACGTGCCACAGAACACCAACGCGGCCATGGACGGCATTGCCTTGAACTGGCCCGGAACCCGTCAGGCCCGTTTCGATCTCGTCGGCGAAGTGCTCGCCGGCAGCCGCTTCGCGGGCAGGCTCGAACCCGGGCAGGCGGTAGCGATCACCACCGGGGCGCCGCTGCCCGACGGTGCCGATACGGTCGTCATGGCCGAGCAACTGGTCATGGAGCGAGAGGGCGCCCGGCCCTGGGTCGAGGTGCAGCAAGCAGACAAGGTGAAGCGTGGCCAGAACGTTCGCCAGGCCGGCGAGGACATTCTCCGCGGGACACGAGCGCTGATCGCCGGCACCCGGCTGAGGCCGCAGCATCTGGGACTGCTGGCGTCCCTGGGCGTCGCCCAGGCACGGGTCGTGCGGCGCCCGCGGGTCGCCATCTTCTCCACGGGCGATGAAGTGACGGCCCCGGGGGCGGAACTGCCCCCGGCCGGCATATACGATGCCAACCGATTTTCCCTGCGGGGCTTGCTTGCGAGAATGGGCTGCGAGGTGCTCGATCGCGGGATTCTCGCCGATGACTACGCCCGTATCCGGCATGTCCTGGAAGAAGCGGCGACTGAGGTGGACATGGTCATCACCAGCGGCGGTGTCTCCGTGGGCGAGGCGGACTGGACCCGCAAGGCCCTCGACGACACGGGGCGCCTCGGCTTCTGGCGTATCGCCATTCGCCCGGGCAGGCCTCTGGCCTTCGGCACCCTGGGGGGGCGAGAGATTCCGTTCTTTGGATTGCCGGGCAATCCGGTGGCCGTGATGGTGACCTTCCTGCAATTCGTTCAGCCCCTGCTGCGTACCCTTCAGGGAGAGCAGCAGTGGCAAGTGCAGCGCCTGACGGCCCTCGCCGACGAACCCCTGCACAGCCGCCAGGGGCGGGTCGACTATCTGCGCGGCATCTACAGCTGCGATGAGCAGGGGCGATTGCGCGTGCGAACGACCGGGCGCCAGGGATCGGGTATCCTGTCGTCGATGGTCGCCGCCAATTGCCTGATCGAGATCGATGCGGCGCGAGCCGTCGTGGCACCGGGCGACACCGTGACATTACAACCCTTTGGGGAACTGACATGAGCCTGACCCATCTCAATTCACGCGGCGAGGCCCACATGGTCGATGTCGGCGACAAGACAGAGACCCGTCGCGAGGCGGTAGCGGGTGGACGAATTCACATGCGCCCGCAGACCCTGGCCCTGCTCGCCGAGGGAGGGCTGCCCAAGGGAGACGTGCTGGCGACGGCACGTATCGCCGGCATTCAGGCCGCCAAGCGAACCCCTGAGCTGATCCCTTTGTGCCACGCCCTGGCACTCTCCAAGGTCAGCGTCGACTTCACGCTCAACGAAGCCGACGCCAGTGTCGATGTCACCGCCACCTGCCGTCTGACCGGGCGTACCGGGGTCGAGATGGAAGCGCTGACCGCGGTCTCGGTGGCTTGCCTGACCCTGTACGACATGTGCAAGGCGGTGGACAAGGACATGGAGATCGGCGCCATCCGGCTCCTCTCAAAGACCGGGGGCAAATCCGGGGAGTATCGGCGCGAGCATGGCGATCACGACGGCTTGCCGTCGGCAAGTGATCAGGCCCAGGGCGTCGCGCCGATCGTCACCGGCAAATGCTTCGAGGGTCATATCGGTGTTGCGCTACGTCATGAACAGTCATGTATTCATGTGAAATGTCTGGCGGAACTGCGTGAGCGCCTGGGCATCAGCGATATCGATATTCCCTACGATTCGCTTCCGGCACCCAACGTTGCCGGACTCAAGAGCGCCCTCGAAGAGCAGGATCCGCGGTTCGCCTTGCTGGGGGAGCAGCGGATATTATGTGCCGTCAATCAGGTGATGAGCACGGAGGAAACGCCGTTGACCGAAGGCGACGAAGTGGCCTTCTTTCCCCCGGTGACCGGAGGATGACGATGATTCGCGTGCAGACCCAGCCTTTCGATGTCGCAGTGGAGCACCAGGCGCTACTCGACCGACGTACCGATATCGGTGCCGTGGTATGTTTCACCGGAATGGTGCGGGATTTCAACGAGCGACCGGAAGTGCTGGCACTATCTCTTGAACACTATCCGGGCATGACCGAGCGGTCGCTTGCGGCTATCGTCGACGAAGCCGAGCAGCGCTGGGCGCTTCAGGGCGTGCGCCTGATCCACCGGGTCGGCCACCTGGAGCCGGGCGACCCGATCGTGCTGGTCGCCGTGGCCAGTGCACACCGTCGGGATGCCTTCGAGGCCTGTGACTTCATCATGGACTATCTCAAGACCCGGGCGCCCTTCTGGAAGAAGGAACACACCGCCAGTGGCCACTACTGGGTGGGCGAGCGCGATTCCGACAAGCACGATGCCAAGCGTTGGGAGACTTCATGACGCAATTGATCGACGATTTCCAGCGTGTCGTACGCTACGTGAGAATTTCGGTCACCGACCGCTGCGACTTCCGCTGTGTCTATTGCATGAGTGAGGAGATGACCTTTCTCCCGCGTGCCCAGGTCCTTACCCTGGAAGAACTGGCGATGGTCGCGCGCGCCTTTACCGAGTTGGGAGTCGAGAAGATTCGACTGACCGGCGGTGAACCTCTGGTGCGCCGGGGGATCGATGAACTGGTGGCGAACATCGGTCGGCTCGATGGACTCAAGGACTTCGCCATGACCACCAACGGGGCAGGATTGGTCAAGTATGCTCCTGCCTTGCGTCGGGGCGGCTTGAAGCGTCTGAATATCAGCATCGACTCGCTCGACGAGGAGCGCTTCAGGCGTCTGACCCGCACGGGAGACCTACGGAAGGTGATCGACGGTATCCATGCCGCTCAGGATGCAGGCTTCGATCGCATCAAGCTCAATGCCGTCGTCCTCAAGGGCAGGAACGACGACGAGGTGCTGGATCTGGTGGAGTTCGCCCGCAGCGAAGGCGTGGATATAAGCTTCATCGAGGAGATGCCACTGGGAGACGTGTCGGATCATTCCCGCGGCGAAACCTACTGTTCCAGCGACGATGTACAGGCGATCATCGAGTCTCGCCATGCGCTGTTGCCGACCACCGAATCCACGCTTGGACCATCGCGCTATTTCAGGATGGCGGACAGCACTTCCCGGATCGGCTTCATCTCGCCCCACAGCCATAATTTCTGCTCGACCTGCAACCGGGTCCGGGTGACCGTGGAAGGACGCCTCCTCCTCTGCCTGGGCAACGAGCACTCGGTCGATCTCCGCGAGACGCTGCGCCGCCATCCTGGCGATATCGATGCCCTCAAGTCGCGTATCATTGCTGCGATGCCACTCAAGCCGGAACGCCATCACTTTTCCACCGATGGCGACGTGCAGGTCGTTCGATTCATGAACATGACCGGAGGGTGATCCTTATCCAACTGGGCTTTCTTCAATTAACAGCGATCAATGATCGCTGTTTTTTTTGGGTTAATTATTCTTTTTTCATGAATTGATGGTGGTCATGGCTTGCCAATTGCCCGTGCAAGCATATACTTTTCATGATAATAAACCGGAATGCGGTAAATAACCTTTAGTACGGAGGAGTTCAATGTCTACCGAATCCCTGGAGAGAATTGCGCGCAATAAGAATGTCGCTCGGGCCGCCGCACGCCAGTTGAGCATGGAGCAGTTGCACAAATTGGCAGAAGTCATCAGCGAAGTGATCGAACAGAAGCAGCAGGAAGATTATCTTCGCCGGGAAGAAGAAGAGCAGAAGGCCCGCAAGCTCGCGGAGATTCGTGAAGCCATCAACGACGCTGGGCTCTCCGTGGATGATCTGGTCGGCGAGCAGCCCAAGCGTCGTCGTGGCCGCCCGCCCAAGAAGGATGCCAAGGCATAGGATTGTTCGTCATTGCGGCTACAAGCGCGACTCGGAAGCAACCCGAACTCTTCCGTGCCGGGATGATTGCAAAAAAAGAAGCGGTTCGTCGAGCCGCTTCTTTTTTATATCCATACGTTACTTTCTAGTAACCTACAGGCTGCGAGTCATTCGGCCTCGGTCGCAAAACTCACTTCGGCAGGCGTCAATTGCAGGTGAACCCTGGGCAGGTGACGCAAGTGATCGGCCAGCCACCCCATCAACAAGGGCTGCAGTTGCTCGCGGAGCTGCACGAGGGTGTGTGCATTCAATTGCTGGAGCGTGTCGTCGATCCACTCCGCGAAACCGGTTTCATCCAGCGGTGTCGGCACCGAGGCGTCGATGAGCAGACGACCGATACGCAGCCAGCCGTCTGCCTCGGGCGTCACCGCGACCAGGATGAACAGCTCGCCCGAGCGCACCCGGCGGTCGCCCTTGGGGGCCTGAAGTCCAGCCAGGTCCTGCAGCTGATCCTGCATGACGATGCGTGGCGTCTGCGGATAACGCTCTTCCAGCGTCAACCCTTGTGCATCGAAGCATATCAAGTCGCCATCGGTTGGAATCAGCGGTGCCTGGATGCCTTGCGCCTCGGCCAGTTCACAATGCGCGCTCTGGTGTCGTCGTTCGCCGTGCACGGGCAGCAGGTGGCGGGGCTTGAGCCATTCGTAGAAGGTGCTCAATTCGTCCTGAGCCGGATGGCCCGAAGCATGCAGCTCGGGATATCGGCTCTCCTCGAGAATTGTGACGTTCAGGCGGCGCAGGCCGTCGTGGAGCCGCTCGATGAGACGTTCGTTGCCGGGGATCGCCTTGGCAGAGAAGATGACCGTATCGCCGGCCTGCAACTCGACATCGGGATGACGCCCCTGGGCCAGGCGGGACAGGGCCGCACGCGGTTCGCCCTGGCTGCCGGTGGCGATGACCAGGACCTCCTCCGGGGGCAAGTAGCCGAGATCGCGGACGGGGACCAGGGGCGGAAACTCTTCCAGGTAGCCCAGGCCGCGGGCGATTCTCACCATGCGCTCCAGGGAGCGCCCCATCAGGCTCACCCGGCGGCCGCAGCGGGAAGCAGCGAGCCCCGCGGCGAGGACCCGGGCCAGATTGCTGGCAAAGCAGGAGACGATGACACGCCCCGTGCATGTCTCCAGGGTGCTCTCCAGGGCACGCGCGACATCGCCTTCGCTGCGCGATCTGCCGGGTAGCGGGGCGTTGGTGGAGTCGCCCACCAACAGATCGATCGGCGCCAGGGAACGGTAGAGCGTCTCATCGACCGGAGGGCCGATCACGGGGTCGGGGTCGAGTTTCCAGTCACCGGTATGCACGACACGGTGGTGGGGGGTGACCAGCAGCAGCGCACAGCTCTCGGGGATCGAGTGGGTCAGCGGCAGGTAACGCAGGCTGAACGGACCGCATTCCAGGGCCTCGCCGGGTTCGACGATGCGAATGGCATCGGTGGCCAGCCCGCGCTCGATGAACTTGGCGCGCAGCAGTCCCGCCGCCAGGGGGGTGGCATAGATGTCGCAGCCCCAATGGGGCCAAAGCCAGGCGGCGGCGCCGATGTGATCCTCGTGGCCGTGGGTGATGATCAGGGCCATCGGGGTGATCCCCAGCGCCGGCAGTCCATCGACATTGGGTACCTGCAAGGGAGAGTCCGGCAGGTCCTGACGAATCATCATGCCGCAGTCGACCGCAATCCAGTCGCCCGCGAAGCCGTACAGGCTGAGATTCATGCCTATCTCGCCACATCCCCCCAGCGCCAGGAAATGCAAGGGCGGGCGGCGGCGAGAACGAAGCTGTACGCGAGGCTGAGGCATTATCGACTTTGGCTGATAAAGAGGTTTTCACTATACGTGATGCCGGGGCAGAGCCACAATGAATGTCATCCGGGCCATTTGGTTCGCCACGTTCGATGCACGAGTCCGGCCCGGTCCTGTGTGACGTCTTCCCCAAGCCGTGTGAGTTGGTCATGTCGTTTGCTGCCGTCGTCTTCGCTCCCTGGATGCTGATCCTGGCCGCGGTCATAAGCCTTGGCGTGGTGGGGCGGGCCTTGTGGGTGTTTCCCTGGCAGCGCCTCGTGGGGGATCGATCCCTTCAGCACCGGTTGCTGGGGGCGACGGTCTTCGTGATGTTGATGTGGCAACTGCGGGCCCAGGCGGTCGACTGGCTGACCCTGCATTTCGTCTTCACGGTGTTTCTCACCCTGGTGTTCACTGCACCGCTGGCACTGCTGGCCAATGGCCTGATCAATCTCGCCATGGTGCTCATCGGCAAGACGGCCTGGCCATTGCTGGGCATGAACGTCCTGGTCACCGGTGTCATACCCGTCCTGGTCAGCGTGTTCATCTGGCGTCTCGTGGATCGTCGCATGCCGGACAATCTCTTCATCTTCCTCTTCGTCTGCGGCTTCTTCGGCTCGGCCCTGGCGACGCTGATCAGCGGGGTCTGCGCCATCGGCATGGTATGGCTTGGCAGTAACGATCCGGAAGTCCTGCGCCTGGTTGGCGAGTATGCGCTATTCCTGCCGCTGCTGTTGCCCTCGGAAGCCTTCGTCACCGGGACGATGCTGAGCCTGCTGCTGGTCTATCACCCGCACTGGGTGCTGACCTTCGATAGCCATCGTTATATCGACACCAAGTAGGGGCTATTCGAAAAGGGTCAGCTGCCGTGCACTGTCGGGAGGCACCAGGCGCACGCCGACGCCCAGCAGTCGCACGGGACGGCTGCCGCGAGCCCAGGCTTCGTCCAGCAGGGTCAGAAAGTGTTCCGGGGAAACCTGGCGGCCCAGGCCTTCGAGGGTGGTCAGGGTAAAGTCGTTGAAGCGCACCTTGACGAACAGCCCCCTGATCGGCGGGTTGCCGTGACGCTCGAGGCGCTGGCCGAGGCGCTCTATCAGGGTGGGGAGTTCGGCACGGCATTCGGCGAGGCCGGGAAGGTCGCGGTGAAAGGTGTTCTCGGCACTCACGGACTTGCGCTCGCGCTCGACGCGCACCGGGCGATCGTCCTGGCCCCGGGCCAGGGCGTAGAGACGTGTGCCGAACTTGCCGAAACGCTCCAGCAGGGTCTCGAGCGGCCAGCCCCGCAAGTCGCTGCAGGTGGCGATGCCCATGGCATGCAACTTGGTCGCCGTCGCCGGTCCCACACCATGCAGCTTGTCGACCGGCAGGGCGGCAACGAATGTCTCGACCTCTTCCGGGGGGATGACGTGAAGCCCGTCGGGCTTGTCCCAGTCGCTGGCAATCTTGGCCAGGAACTTGCTCGGCGCTACCCCCACGGAGAGGGTGATGCCGGTGCGCTTGAGGGCTTCGTCCTTGAGCCAGCGGGCCATCCAGGTGGCACTGCCCTTGAACCGCGTGACCTCGCTGACATCGAGAAAGGCCTCGTCCAGGGAAAGGGGTTCGACCAGGGGGGTCAGTTCATGGAAGATCGCCTGGATGCGTTCCGAGACGGCACGATAGCGCGGGAAGTCCGCCGGCATCAGTTTCAGTTCCGGGCACAGACGCAAGGCGTGAGAGGTGGGCATGGCCGAGCGGATACCGAAGGCCCGGGCCGGGTAGTTGCAGGTAGCGATGACCCCCCGCCGCTCGACACTGCCGCCGATCGCCAGGGGGATGTCCCGCAGGCTCGGATCGTCGCGCATCTCGACGGCGGCATAGAAGCAGTCGCAGTCGGCATGCAGGATCTTGCGCACGCGCACCTCTTTTGCCTATCGAGGAATTGCCTAGCCGAGGGCCTGGCCGTTGCCGCCGCGTATCACGCCGACGCCGATTCCCTCGATCTCGAGATGCTGATGGCGCAGGTCGAGTTCGATCGGCGAGAAGTCGGCGTTTTCCGGCAGCAGCCAGACCCGGTGGCCGTCACGCCGGATACGCTTGACGGTGACATCGTCCTCCATGCGAGCCACGACGATCTGGCCATCGCGCACGCGATTGGTGCGATGTACCGCCAGCAGATCACCCTCGAGGATCCCCACGTCACGCATGGATAGCCCGCGCACGCGCAGCAGGTAGTCGGCACGCGGCGTGAAATAGTCGGGAGGAAGAGGGCAGTAGCGATCGATGTGCGCGGCAGCGAGCACCGGGCTCCCGGCGGCCACCTCGCCGATCACGGGCAAACCGCCGTTGCCGGGGGCTATCGGGTTTTCCTC
Organism: Modicisalibacter ilicicola DSM 19980; assembly: GCF_900128925.1. Classification (GTDB taxonomy): domain Bacteria; phylum Pseudomonadota; class Gammaproteobacteria; order Pseudomonadales; family Halomonadaceae; genus Modicisalibacter; species Modicisalibacter ilicicola. Next base: position 88,641 of record NZ_FQUJ01000007.1, on the reverse strand, counting down.
CTGCTCCTGGTGAGCAAGACGAATGCCTCGCGACGTCCCCGGGATCATGTGGATCACGCCTTTCTTGCTCAGCGCCCTCAGGTGCTCTTCCGCGGCGTTCGGTGAACGAAAGCCCAGGGCGCGGGCGATTTCCGCTCGGGTGGGGGGATAACCCAATTCATGCATGGTCTTGACGATGAAATCGTAGACATTCTGCTGGCGCGGGGTGAGAGGACGGGTCATGGTGGCTCCGCGGTTGCCGCTGGGATTTGTTCAAGTATACAGCATGGTATTGTATCCAGTAATCCGGGGGTTGAAAATCCATCGTTGGCCGTCGAGATGGCGTCGATTGTTGGCCTTGGGTAAGCTGCGTAGAATCGAAGATGTTTTAAACAGACGTTTACTAAAATAAAGAGATGACCCCATGGCCCAGACCGACACCGTGACACGCATCCTGAATACTGCCGAGGTGCTGTTTGCCGAGCGCGGTTTCGCCGAGACCTCATTACGCAATATCACCAGCAAGGCGAAGGTCAATCTGGCGGCGGTAAACTACCACTTCGGTTCCAAGAAAGCGTTGATCCAGGCGGTCTTCGCCCGTTATCTCGATCCCTTCACCGAGCGCTTCCATACCGCGCTGGACGATCTCGAAGCGCACTACGGCGATCGGCCCATTCCGCTCGAGGTGCTGCTCGAAAGCATGGCGCGCACGGTTCTGGAGGTGCCGGCCGAGCGCAATAGTCTCCGGGTGTTCATTCGCCTGCTGGGGCTGGCCTATACCCAGGCTCAAGGGCATCTGCGCCGCTACATTCAGCAGCACTACGGTAGCGTCTTCATGCGCTTCAGCGAGCTGGTGCGCCGTGCCACGCCGGAGCTGCCCGATGCGGAACGCTTCTGGCGGTTGCATTTCATGCTGGGTACGGTGATCTTTACCCTTTCGGGACTCGATGCCCTGCGCGACATTGCCGAGAAGGACTATGGCGAGCAGGTCACCGTTCGCGACCTGATCCATCGCCTGAGGCCCGTGGTCGTGGCCGGCATGAATGCGCCGCTCCCTGAGGCAGCCGGCGCCTCGAGTCGATGATCCTTGATCGGACAATACGCACGATGGATTGGACACGGGGTTGAGGGCGCCTGTCTGTCGCCATGCCGGCCTTTGCTCTAGAATCAGCCCCCTTCACGCAAGAGGAACCGATCATGACCCAACCTCTCGGCCCGGTGATGCTGGATCTCGAAGGAATCTCGCTGTCCCGTGCGGAAGAGACATTGCTGGCACGGCCTGAAGTCGGTGGCGTCATACTCTTCGCGCGCAACATCGTCGATGCCGAGCAGGTCATCGAGCTCTGTGCCTCGATTCGCCGCATCCGTCCGGAAATACTGCTCGGCATAGACCAGGAGGGAGGACGCGTGCAGCGCTTGCGCCAGGGCGTGACCCGCATGCCGTCCATGGCCCGGCTGGGGCGTTGTTATCCGGATGATCCCCAGGGGTGCCTGCAACTGTGCCAGGATGCCGGCTGGCTACTCGGCATGGAGATGGCCGCCTGTGGATTGGATGTCTCCTTCGCGCCGGTACTCGATGTCGATACCGGACGCTCCAGCGTGATCGGCGATCGCAGCTTTTCCAGCGATCCCCAGGCCGTTGCGGCCATGGGGGGCGCCTTCATCGATGGTCTGCACGAAGCGGGGATGGCTGCCATCGGCAAGCATTTCCCCGGGCATGGCAGTGTTGCCGCGGATTCGCATCTCGAACTGCCCGTCGACGATCGCCCCCTGCGGGCGTTGCGCGAGCACGATCTGGTGCCCTTTGCATCCCTGGCGAGTCGTCTGGACGGCGTGATGCCGGCGCACGTCGTCTACCGCAGCTTCGACGAGCGTCCCGCCGGGTTCTCGCCGTGTTGGCTGGGTCTGTTGCGCGAGGAATTGGGGTTCAAGGGGGCGATCTTCTCCGACGATCTTTCCATGGCCGGCGCTCACGTGGCGGGCGGTCCCGATGCCCGCGCGCTGGCGGCGTTGAATGCGGGATGCGACATGGTGCTGGTGTGCAACGACCGCGATGCCGCCCTGGCGGTGGCCGATGCGTGTACCGGGCGTGAGTCCCGGCGTCAGGCCCGGTTGCGTTACGGGCGCTCGCGCCCCGGCCTCGATACCCTGCCGGCATTGAGCCGCTGGCGCCGGGTGCACGCCCGCCTCGAGGCGTTGGCCGACACACCCGTGGAAAGCGCTGAAGGGAGTTGAGCGTGCTGCAAGTTCTCGATCCGATCGAGCAGTGGTTCCAGACCGCCTTTGGCCTGCCATCCTGGCTGCTGGCGCCGACGGTCATCGTGGTGCTCGCGCTGATCGCCGACCTGTTTCTGCGTCTGGTGCTGTGGCGGCTGATTTCCCTGCTGGAGAAGAGTCACAGCCGCTGGGACGACGTGATCCTGGAGGCGTTGCGTCGTCCGCTGTGGGTGGGCATCTGGGGGGGCGCCATCATCGCCCTGGCGAGTCTCGCCGCTGCGCGGTTGCAGCTGGAATGGGTGGTTCAACACGCGCCCAAGGCATTGTGGGTGTTCGTGCTATTGATGCTGGGCTGGACCGGTATCCGTCTGGTGCGACAGATCAAGCGGCGGTTGATGGCTCCCCACGCGCGCCACAGGGCCAAGCCGGTGGATGCCTCCACCGCCTCGGCGATCAGCAAGTTGCTGGGGGCCGTCATCCTGGCGGTGGTGGCATTGGCGATACTCGAGGCGCTGGGCATGTCGCTGTCCGGCCTGCTTGCCTTCGGTGGCCTGGGGGGGCTGGTCGTCGGTTTCGCCCTGCGCGATATACTGGCCAACTTCTTCGGCGGCCTGGCCATTCATCTGGACAATCCGTTCAAGGTCGGCGACTGGATCAGTTCGCCGGACCGTGAACTCGAAGGCACCGTGGAGGACATCGGCTGGCGTCTGACGAGGATCCGCACCTTCGACCTGCGCCCGCTCTATATCCCCAACATGCTGTTCAGCTCGATAGCGGTCGTCAACCCGTCGCGCATGCTCAATCGCCGTATCTACGAGACCGTTGGCCTCCGCTATCGGGACATCGCCCAGGTCGAAGGCATCGTCACGCGTATTCGCGACATGCTCAAGGAGCACGAGTCGATCGACCAGGACAACTTCATGCTGGTCAATTTCGAGGCCTTCGGAGCCTATTCCCTCGATATCGTGATCTATGCCTACACCCGAACCACGGACTGGGCGGAGCATCTGGATATCAAGCAGGACATACTGCTGCGCATCGCCACGATCGTCGACGAGGCGGGAGCCGACATCGCCATGCCCGCCCGGGAGCTGCACATGGCCGACTCGTTGACCCTCGATCGCGACGAGCCCCCAGAGCGCGAGACCAGCGACGAAGACTCGCCGCGGACGAAATCCGACAAGCGCGACACCGGCGCTTCATCTCAGCGCGCCGCCTCGCCCACCCGGGGAGAGGCGGACGACGCTTCTGCAAACGCAAGCAATCAGGATGCCGATGCCTAAACTCGACACCGACTATCACGAATCCTTGACCACCATGCGCGATCTCATGGAGAACGCCGACTGCCTGATCACCCAGGAGCAGGTCGAACGCGCCCTCGATCGCATGGCGGAGGAGATCACCCGCAACCTCGGAGACAAGCTGCCGGTCTTCTACTGCGTCATGAACGGAGGCCTGATCACGACCGGGCATCTGCTTACCCGGCTGGGTTTCCCGCTCGAGGTCGATTACCTGCACGCGACCCGCTATCGTGGCGGCACCCGGGGTGGCGAGCTGTTCTGGCGGGTCTCGCCGGAGATTCCCATGGCCGGGCGCCATGTGGTGATCGTCGATGACATTCTCGACGAAGGCACGACCCTGGCGGCCATTCTCAACTATTGCCGCGAGGCCCAGGCGGCAAGCATTTCCACCGCCGTACTGGTCGACAAACGCCATGAGCGCAAGGCGGTGCCGGGGCTCACCGCAGACTATTGCAGCCTGGAGGTCGAGGACCGTTACGTATTCGGCTTCGGCATGGACTACAAGGGGTACTGGCGCAACGCGCCGGGAATCTTCGCCCCAAAAGGCATGTAGGGGAATCGACGCTGCTGGCGACGTGAACGACGCCGCCCGAGCGCAAGGCGTCGGGCGGTGCGGCTTCAGAGTGGCGGCGGGCTGCTACTTCAAGCCCAGTTCGTGCGTGGCCTCTTCGCGCATCTTGAACTTCTGGATCTTGCCCGTCACGGTCATGGGGAAGGCGTCGACGAACTTGACGTAGCGCGGCACCTTGTAGTGGGCGATCTGGCCCTTGCAGAAGTCGCGCAGGCCCTCCTCGTCGAGGGTCTCGCCGTCGACCAGCTTGACCCAGGCCATGATCTCCTCGCCGTACTTCTCGTCGGGCACGCCGATCACCTGCACGTCGGAAATCGCCGGATGGGTATAGAGGAAATCCTCGATCTCGCGAGGATAGACGTTCTCGCCCCCGCGGATGATCATGTCCTTGATGCGCCCGACGATGGTGGTATAGCCCTCGTCGTCCATGATCGCGAGATCGCCGGTGTGCATCCATCCGGCCGGATCGATGGCCTTGTCGGTGGCCTCGCGATTGTCCCAGTAGCCGAGCATCACGCTGTAGCCGCGGGTGCACAGCTCGCCTTTCTCGCCTCGCGGAACCACCGCCCCGGTGGAAGGGTCGACCAGCTTGACCTCGATGTGCGGATGGATGGTGCCCACCGTGGTCACCCGCTTGTCCAGCGGCGCGTCGGTCTGGGTCTGCAGGCTGACCGGGCTGGTCTCGGTCATGCCGTAGCAGATGCTGACTTCCTTCATGTGCATCTTGTCGATGACCTGACGCATCACCTCGATGGGGCAGATCGAACCGGCCATGATGCCGGTACGCAGCGAACTCAGGTCGAAGCTGGCGAATTCGGGATGCTCGAGTTCGGCGATGAACATGGTCGGCACCCCATACAGGGCGGTGCCACGCTCTTCGCTGACCGCCTGCAGTGTCGCCAGGGGATCGAATCCTTCGCCGGGGTAGATCATGGCGGCGCCATGGGTCATGCATCCCAGGTTGCCCATGACCATGCCGAAGCAGTGGTAGAGCGGCACCGGGATCACCATGCGATCCTCGTGGGTCAGCCGGATGCGCTCGGCGACGAAGAAGCCGTTGTTGAGGATGTTGTGGTGGGACAGCGTCGCCCCCTTGGGCGCGCCGGTGGTGCCGGAGGTGTACTGGATATTGATCGGTTCGTCGAACTGCAGGGTGGACTGCAGCTCTGACAGCGCTTCGGGCGCGACTTCGTCCGCGCGTTCCAGCAGTGCCTGCCAGCTCATCATGCCCGGCTTGGCGAGGCCGGCATCGAGACAGACCACGCGCTGCAGGCTGGGCAGGCGCGAGTCGTCGTGGTTGCCCGAACCGTCGCTGGCCAGTCCCGGTACCAGTTCGGTGACCATCTCGACATAGTTCGAGGCCTTGAACTCCCCCTGCAAAATCAGCGTCGAGGTGCCCGATTGCCCGAGTGCGTACTCGAGCTCGTGGGTGCGGTAGCTGGGGTTGATGTTGACCAGGACCGCGCCGATCTTCGCCGTGGCAAATTGGGTGATCGTCCACTCGGCGCAGTTGGGTGCCCAGATGCCGACGCGCTCTCCCTTGGTCACGCCGATGGCGAGCAGGGCGCGGGCGGCGCGTTCGACCTCTGTCTGCAGTTCGCGCCAGGTGTAGCGCAGCCCCTGATGGCGACTGATGAGGGCTTCTCGATCTCCGTGGCGCGCCACGGTGTCGTCGAAGCAGTCCCCGATGGTCTGACCTTTCAGGGGAAGTTCGCCGATGCCGCTGGCATAGCTGGCATGACGGGAGAGGGCGCTTTCGGTGGAGGTGTTGGCGTGCTGTGTCATCATGCTTCCTGCTTGTTGTTGACGGGCAGAATCACACGGATATCGGGCGTGTCGGAGTGAGGCTCAGCGTTTGCCGCGAGCCGCCTTGAGTACCTGGAGCGATTCGCGACAGCGGGTCTCGACATCATCCAGCTCCTGCTGCAGCACCCGGATGTCTTCCAGCTGCTGCTGCATGGCCAGGCGCTTCTCGGCCAGGATGTCGAGCAGACGCTGCAACTGGCGCTCGTCGCCGTCCGGGGCCCGGTCGTAGAGTTGTATCACCTCGCGAATCTCCGCCAGGGAAAAGCCGAGGCGCTTGCCGCGCAGGGTCAGTTTCAATCGCACCCGATCCTTCTCATGATAGACCCGGTTGCGGCCACGGCGCTCCGGGGTCAGCAGCCCCTCCTGTTCGTAGAAGCGGATGGTGCGCGGCGTGACCTCGAACACCTTGGCGAGTTCGCCGATCGTGTAGCTGCGTCGCGATGAGGTGCTGCGCTCGAGGGTGGCTGGCTGGGGCGCATCGGACATGCTGCTATCCTTGAGTGATGGATGACGTACGTCGTGATCGTCTTTTCCGGTGACTCTAGGCTAGACTAGCTTGACGTTTACGTAAAGTAGACTAAGCGGTAGCTTTTTTATGCACCGGCAGATGCTAGGTTGTGAGTGACAACGTACCCTTTTCTAGATTTCGACTGCGCTGAGGAAGGCTGTCATGGATTTTGCCCTTAACGACGACCAGCGCGCGCTGCAGCAGGCGGCCGCCGATTTTGCCCGGGTCGAACTTGCTCCCCATGCGGCCGAGTGGGATGCGACCTCCCACTTCCCGGTCGATGTGATCAAGCGTGCCGGGGAAGCGGGTTTCCTGGCCATCTACATCGATGAGGCTCACGGCGGCCTGGGTCTGTCGCGACTCGACGCCTCCCTGATCTTCGAGCAGTTGGCCCAGGGCTGCATCTCGACCACCGCTTACCTGACCATCCACAACATGGCCAGCTGGATGATTGCCAACTGGGGAGGCGAGGTGTTGCACGAAGCCTGGCTTCCCGCGCTGATCAGCGGCGAACGTCTGGCCTCCTACTGCCTGACCGAACCCGGTGCCGGTTCGGATGCCGCCAACCTTCGCACCAAGGCGGTGCGCGAGGGGGACGACTACCTGATCACCGGCAGCAAGATGTTCATCTCCGGAGCCGGAGCGACGGACATGCTGGTGGTCATGGCCCGTACCGGCGAGCCGGACTCCGGTGCCGGGGGCGTCACGGCCTTTGCGGTGCCGGCGGACAGCGCCGGCATCGAATATGGCAAGAACGAAGAGAAGATGGGCTGGAAGAGCCAGCCGACCCGACTGGTCAGCTTCGATGGCGTGAGGGTGCCTGCTACCTACCGCCTGGCCGAGGAAGGCGAGGGGTTCCGGCTCGCCATGAAGGGGCTCGATGGCGGCCGCCTGAACATCGCCAGCTGTTCGCTGGGGGCTGCCCAGCACGCCCTGGCGCTCTCCCGGGAGTACCTGCATGAGCGCAAGCAGTTCGGGAGCTCGTTGGCGACGTTCCAGGCGCTGCAGTTCAAGTTCGCCGACATGGCCACCGAACTGGTCAGCGCACGCCTGATGGTACGCCACGCGGCCTGGCGGCTGGATCACGACGATCCTCAGGCCCCGGCCCATTGCGCCATGGCCAAGCGCCTGGCGACGGATCTCGGCTTCACCATCTGCAACGAGGCCCTGCAATTGCATGGCGGCTATGGGTACATCCGCGAGTATCCACTGGAACGCCTGGTGCGCGATACCCGGGTCCATCAGATCCTGGAAGGCACCAACGAGATCATGCGCCTGATCATCGCCCGGCGCCTGTTCGCGGAAGGTGCCGTCGACGCATTGCAACAATGAACCCATCACGCCGAGAGGGAAGCATCCCGCATGTCTGAATCGCCCATCCTGTTCGATGAGTTGTCGACCCCCGACGGCGCATGCATCGCTGTCGCCACCCTCAATGCCCCCAAGTCCCTCAACGCGCTCTCCCTGGAGATGATTCGCCAGCTGACGGACAAGCTCGAGGCCTGGTCCAGGGATGACCGCATCAAGGCGATATGGCTAGAAGGGGCCGGCGACAAGGCATTGTGCGCCGGCGGCGACGTGGTGGCGCTGTATCGCGCCATGACCGAGGCGAAGCACGTCGATGAAGCCGCCGCGTTCGCCGAAGCCTACTTCAGCGCCGAATATCGCCTCGACTATCGCATTCATACCTGTGCCAAGCCGCTGGTCGTGTGGGGCAACGGCATCGTCATGGGAGGCGGGTTGGGGCTGATGGCCGGTGGCGGTCAGCGCATCGCCACCGAGTCCACCCGCATCGCCATGCCCGAGATCACCATCGGCCTGTACCCGGACATCGGCGCCAGCTGGTTTCTGAACCGCATGCCGCCCGGCGTGGGTGCCTACCTGGGACTGACGGGCGCGCAACTCAACGCCCGGGACGCCCTCGATCTCGGATTGGCCGATCGCCTGATTCCCCACGCTCGGCGCCGGGACGTGCTCGCGGCCCTGGCGAGCGCCGACCTCGGCGACCCCGAGGCGGCCGTGCGCAGCGTGCTGCGGGAGTTCGAAGCGCGCGGCGAGGCGCCCGAAGCGCAGGTCCTGCCCCGTCTCGATCGGCTTCAGTCCTTGCTGGATGCCGCCACGGTCAATGAAGCCGTCACGCGCATTCTCGACGATGACGTCAGCGACGACTGGCTGGCAGCCAATCGCCAGCGGCTGGCCGTCGGATGCCCCATGAGCGCGCATCTGGTCTGGCGCATGCTGAAGCGCCATCGTCACGCCAGCCTGGCGGATGCCTTTCGCGACGAGCTCAACCTCTCGGTGCAGTGCTGCCGCCATGGCGATCTTGCCGAGGGCGTGCGCGCCTTGCTGGTCGACAAGGACAAGACCCCGCGGTGGGCACATGCCGACGTGGCCCGAGTGCCGGAGCGCGATATCGAGGACTTCCTGAGTCCGCTCTGGTCGCCCGAATCGCATCCGCTCAGGGATCTTTGACGCTCGCGCATTCCCGACAACAAACTGCTTCAGAGGAGCAACGTCTATGCAAATCGCCTTCATCGGCCTGGGCAACATGGGCGGGCCCATGGCCACCAATCTGCTCAAGGCCGGTCACCAGGTCGTGGTCTTCGACCTGGTCGAGTCCGCCATCCAGACCCTGGAAGCCGCCGGCGCTCGGCGTGCGCCTTCCGCCGCCGAGGCCGCCCAGGGCGCCGAGGTCGTCGTCTCGATGCTGCCCGCCGGCGTCCACGTGCGGGGGCTCTATCTCGGCAGGGAAGACCAGCCGAGTCTGCTCGATGCACTCGATGGCAAGCCGTTGCTCATCGACGCCTCGACCATTGCACCGGAGGACGCGCGGCTGGTGGCCGAGGCTGCCCGTGAACGCGGTCTCGAATATCTGGATGCCCCGGTCTCCGGCGGGGTGGGCGGCGCCAGGGCCGGTACCCTGACCTTCATCGTCGGCGGCTCCGAGGCCGGCTTCGCGCAGGCCAGGCCGGTGCTCGAGGCGATGGGCAAGAATGTCTTCCATGCCGGCGAGAGCGGTGCCGGCCAGGTCGCCAAGATCTGCAACAACATGCTGCTGGGCATTCTCATGAGCGGCACCGCCGAGGCCCTTTCCTTGGGCGTGAAGAACGGTCTCGACCCGACGGTGCTGTCCGAGATCATGAAGCAGAGTTCCGGCGGCAACTGGGCGCTCAATGTCTACAATCCCTGGCCGGGAGTCATGGAGAATGCGCCGGCCTCCAACGATTACCAGGGTGGGTTCCTGGTCGACCTGATGACCAAGGACCTGGGGCTGGCCTGGGAGATGGCCCTGGAATCCAGGGCAGCGGTGCCGATGGGGTCCCAGGCACGCAACCTGTTCGTGCAGCACGCCGCCCAGGGCAGCGGCCGCCTCGACTTCTCCAGCATCCAGCGTTTCTACCGAGCCGGCGAGGAGTAAGCATGGCACCATTGCACAAGGGGGTCGCCGCCCTGGTGGCCGACGCGGAAGCCGAGATCGAGACGCTCACGGTAAAAGAGGCCCTGGAACTCCATCGGCAGCCTGGCGTGACCTTCGTCGATATTCGCGATATCCGGGAGCTGGGACGCGAGGGGCGCGTGCCGGGCGCGGTACACGCCCCCCGCGGCATGCTCGAGTTCTGGGTAGACCCCGAGTCACCCTACCATCGCGAGGTCTTCGCCCGAGGCGATCGTTACGTGCTGTTCTGTGCCAAGGGGCAGCGTTCGGCGCTGGCGGCCCAGCAGCTGCAGCGCATGGGGTTCGGCCCGGTGTGCCATGTCGGAGGCGGGTTCGAGGCCTGGCGCGAGGCCGCGGGGCCCATCGAGGCGCCCGAGGAAAAGTAGTGCCACGGGTTGGGCTGGCGAACGCGCCGGGGCACAATGGCGGCTTTGCCTGAAGGTAGAATAGAGAGCCCCATGCGTTCTTCCAGCCCCTCTGCTGGTTCACCCTCCCCGGATGCGGCCCCGCCGGCTTCCTCCCGGGCCCCGTCCAACAGCCTGTTGACCGGGCCCATTGCCGCCACCCTGGTGAAGAAGTCCCTGCCGGTGGCGGCAGGCTCCATCGCCATGATGCTGTTCAATCTGGTCGATGCCTGGTTCATCGCGCGGCTTGGCACCCAGCCCTTGGCAGCGATTTCCTTTACCTTTCCGGTCTCCTTCACCGTCATCAGCCTGGCGATCGGCCTGGCCATCGGCACCTCGGCGGTGGTGGGGCGACGGCTGGGGCGTGGCGAGGTGGATACGGTACGCCGACGCGCCACGGACGCCCTGTTGCTGGCATTGCTTCTAGGCGTGGCGGTCACCCTTGTCGGGCAGGCGACGGTGTCCTCGCTGTTCACCGCCCTCGGTGCCGATCAGGCGTTGATGCCGTACATACACGACTACATGGGCATCTGGTATCTGGGTGCGATCTTCGTCATCGCGCCTCGCGTATTGAGCAGCGTGCTGCGGGCACAGGGCAACACGCTGGTGCCGGGCTTGATGATCGGCGCCGCAGCGATACTCAACGGCCTGCTCGATCCGCTGCTGATCTTCGGCTGGGGTCCGTTGCCGGCGCTGGGTGTCGGCGGGGCGGCCCTGGCGACGGTGATCAGCTGGAGCGTGATGACCCTGGCTCTGCTGATCTACCTGCGGGCCATGATCGCGTTGCGGGACATGACCTGGTCGACGCTCGTCGACTCCTGGCGGGAATTGGGGCGCATCGCGCTTCCGGCAGCCGTCACCAGCGTGTTCACTCCCATCGCCATGGCCCTGGTCACGCGCATCGTCGCCGATTATGGGCACGCCGCGGTGGCGGCCTTCGGTGTGGGTACGCGGATCGATGCCATCGCCCAGATCGCCGTGCTGTCCCTGTCGATGACCCTGTCGCCCTTCGTCAGCCAGAATCACGGTGCCGGTCGACCCGAGCGCGTCAAGCGCGCGATCCTCGGCTGCTTCGCCTTCGTGCTGATCTGGCAGCTGGGCGTGTGGGGGGCGCTGCAGGTGCTGGCGCCCTGGCTGACCGGCAGCTACGCGGAAACCCCGGAAGTCGGGGAGGTGCTGCGGCTGTTCCTGTGGCTGGTGCCGCTGGGGCTGGGCGCCCAGGGGGTGGTGATCCTTGCCAACTCGTCATTCAATGCCCTGCACCGCCCGCGGCGGGCGCTGGAGCTGTCGGTGGTTCGCCTGTTCGTGCTGTTCGTGCCCCTGGCCTGGCTGGGCGGACAGCTAGCCGGTCCGCTAGGCATCTTCCTCGGCATGATGAGCGCCAATTTCGTCATGGCGCTGATTTCCTGGTGGCAGATGCGACGCACCCTGCGTCGGCGCCTGGAGGTATGAAGCCAGGAAAATCGTCCTTTTTAGACTTCTTGCATCGATGGTCGCCGGATAGCCCCGCCTGCCAACGCGTTTAACGTGGTGAGAAACGCCGCTGCAGCCCCGTCTCGGCGATCATGCGGGTGGAGATTTCCTCGATCGAGAAGCGCGTGGTGTCGATGAACGGCACGTGATGACGCCGATAGAGCGCCTCGGCCTGTTGCACTTCCAGCAGGCACTGGTCGATGGAGCAGTAACGGCTGTTGGGGCGTCGTTCGGTGCGAATGGCCGCCAGCCGGCGTGGGTCGATGGTCAGGCCGAACAGCTTGTGACGGTAGGTCGCCAGAGCCTTGGGCATCTTGAGGTTGCCGTCCTCGTCGAGGTCGTCCTCGGTGAGCGGGTAGTTGGCGGCGCGAATGCCGAACTGCAGGGCCAGGTAGAGCGAGGTCGGCGTCTTGCCGCAGCGCGAGACGCCCACCAGGATGATGTCGGCCTTGTCGTACTGGTGCACCCGGGCGCCGTCGTCGTTGTCCAGGGCGAAGTGCACCGAGTCGATGCGGTGCATGTAGACCTCGTCCTTGCCGATGGCATGGGTGCGGCCCACGGAGTAGGAAGAGTGCGTGTGCAGCTCCTCTTCCAGGGGGGCGAGGAAGGTGGTGAAGATGTCCACCTTGAAGCCCGGCGCCTGGGTGATGATCTCACGGATCGTCTGATCGACGATGGTGTCGATGATGATCGGGGATTCGCCGTCGCGCACGGCAGTGGCTTCGATCACCGTGGCCAGGTTCTGTGCCTTCTCCGTCGAGTCGATGTAGGGCTTGGTCACCATGTGGATTTCGACGTTCTCGAACTGGGCCAGCAGGCTGCGACCCAGGGTTTCGGCGGTAATGCCGGTCCCATCGGAAATGAAGAAGGCGGTCCGGGGCATGCCCTGTCTCCTGCGCTGTAGTAGGCGATATGCCGTATTGTCCCGGTTCACCGGCGCCGTCACAATCGCTTTCCCCCACGACTACAGAACGGCGCCGAAAGATCGCGGTGTTGTAAAAATACTCCAGTGACTTCGCTATTAGACTAATGGCGAATAAGACCCGCGGTTTGGTAGGGTAGCCAGCATCGAAAGGAGCGTGCCAGGGCTGGCTTGGCTCCATGTCCATCTGAAGGGGGTCTCGTGGAACAGTACATCGAATGGTTCGACCGTCTCGGCATGAACGATGTCGAGCGGGTAGGCGGCAAGAATGCCTCGCTGGGGGAAATGATTTCCAACCTGGCCGATGCCGGGGTCACCGTACCCGGCGGCTTCGCCACCACGGCCTTCGCCTATCGGGAGTTCCTGGCCCACGAGGGGCTCAACGAGCGTATCGACGATGCCCTCAAGCGACTCGATGTCGACGATGTCAACGAGCTTGCCCGGGTCGGGGCCGAGATACGCCGATGGGTCATCGACACGCCGCTGCCGCCCTCCTTCGAGGCGGCCCTGCGTGAAGGGTATCGCGAACTCGAATCGCGGCACGCCAACCTCAAGGTGGCGGTTCGCTCCTCGGCCACCGCGGAAGACCTGCCCGATGCTTCCTTCGCCGGTCAGCAGGAGACCTTCCTCAACATCGAGGGTTTCGACAACGTCAAGCGCGCCGTCCACGAGGTGTTTGCCTCGTTGTTCAACGACCGGGCCATCTCCTACCGCGTACATCGCGGGTTCGATCACGATCAGGTGGCCCTCTCCGCCGGCATCCAGAAAATGGTGCGTTCCGAGACCGGTGCGGCCGGGGTCATGTTCACCCTCGACACGGAATCCGGCTATCGCGATGCGGTCTTCGTCACCGGCTCCTGGGGGCTGGGCGAGACCGTGGTGCAGGGCGCGGTCAACCCCGATGAGTTCTACGTGCACAAGCCGACCCTGGCCGCCGATCGGCCGGCGGTACTACGCCGCACCCTGGGCTCCAAGCTGATCAAGATGACCTACACCGATGACGCTTCGGCCGGGCGTTCGGTACAGACCGTCGACGTGCCGCTGGCGGATCGCGCGCGCTTCTGCATCGACGACGAGGACGTCATGGCCCTGGCGCGCCAGGCGATGATCATCGAGGAGCACTACGGCCGGCCGATGGACATCGAATGGGCCCGGGACGGCGACGATGGCAAGCTCTACATCGTCCAGGCGCGTCCCGAGACCGTGGTCTCCAACCAGGAGGGCGGCAAGCTCGAACGCTTCCAGCTTAAGGAGAAGGGGCGGCTGCTGGTCTCGGGCCGAGCCATCGGCCAGCGTATCGGTCGCGGCGCGGTCAAGGTCATCGAGACACCGGAACAGATGGACAAGGTCAACCCTGGCGACGTGCTGGTCACCGACATGACCGACCCGGACTGGGAACCGGTCATGAAGCGTGCCTCGGCCATCGTCACCAATCGCGGCGGGCGCACCTGTCATGCAGCGATCATCGCCCGGGAGCTGGGCATTGCCGCGGTGGTGGGCTGCGGTGACGCTACCGAGGTGCTTGCCGACGGTCGCGAGGTGACGGTCTCCTGCGCCGAGGGTGACACCGGCCACGTCTACGAGGGCCTGCTCGACTACGATTGCAAGACCTCCAGTGTCGACAGCATGCCCGAGATTCCCTTCAAGATCATGATGAACGTCGGCAACCCGGACCGCGCCTTCAACTTCGCCGGGCTGCCCAGCGCCGGCGTGGGACTGGCGCGTCTGGAGTTCATCATCAACCGCATGATCGGCGTGCATCCCAAGGCGCTGCTGGACTACGCCACGTTGCCCACGGACCTGCAGCAGGTCATCGACGTGCGCACCGCCGGCTACGACGATCCGGTGAGCTTCTATGTCGACAAGCTGGTGGAGGGCATCTCCACCCTGGCGGCGGCGTTCTATCCCAAGCGGGTCATCGTGCGCATGTCGGACTTCAAGTCCAACGAGTACGAGAACCTGATCGGCGGCAAGCTCTACGAGCCCGGGGAAGAGAATCCGATGCTCGGTTTCCGCGGTGCCTCGCGTTACATCTCCGAGTCGTTCCGGCCCTGCTTCGAGCTGGAGTGCCAGGCGATCAAGCGCGTGCGTGACGAGATGGGGCTGGATAACGTCGAGGTCATGATTCCCTTCGTGCGCACGCCGGACGAAGGGCGCGAAGTCGTCAAGCTCCTCGAGGGAGCCGGCCTGAAGCGCGGCGACCGTGGCCTGAAGATCATCATGATGTGCGAACTGCCGGCCAACGCGCTGCTGGCCGAAGAGTTCCTCGAGCATTTCGATGGCTTCTCCATCGGTTCCAACGACCTGACCCAGTTGACCCTGGGACTGGATCGCGACTCCGGCATCGTCGCCCACCTGTTCGACGAGCGTAATCCGGCGGTGAAGAAGCTCCTGGCCATGGCCATTGCCGCCTGCAAGGCCCAGGGCAAGTACGTGGGCATCTGCGGCCAAGGCCCGTCGGATTATCCCGAACTCGCCAAGTGGTTGATGGATCAGGGCATCGACTCGGTCTCCCTGAATCCGGATGCGGTGCTCGAGACCTGGTTCATGCTGGCGGGAGAGACTGCGAACTAAAAAGCACGAGCTGCTTGTTGCCAAAACGCCCGTCACGGCCTAGCCGTGACGGGCGTTTTCATGGGCTCAGGAATGCAGCCAGTTGCGCAGCTTCACCAGCAGCAGCTCGCCGTCACTGAGCGTGGCGCGCTCCTCCAGCACCTCGGCAAGGAGATTGGGCCGGTCGGTGATGATGTTGTCGACGCCCAGGTCGATCAGACGCGACATCTCCGCCTGGCCGTTCACCGTCCAGGCATGCAGCTGGTAGCCATGACGTTGCGCCGCCCTGACCGAGTCCGGCGTGACCCGGTTGTGGCGCAGTCCCAGCGCATTGAAGAGGCGACGATCCATGCCGCCTCGTACCACGAACTGGGCGAAGAGGGTGGTGCGCAGGCGAGGGGCAAGGCGTTTGGCTTCGCGAAGCGCGGTGGGGGAAAGCGATGCCAGGATCACCTCGTTCTCCGGCAGCGACGCCAGGTGGTCGATTACCGCGGAAGCCAGCGCCTCCTCGTCTCCTCGCGCCGGCTTGAGCTCGATGTAGAATTTGATGCGCCCGCGAGCCATGTCGATGACCTCGTCGAGGGTCGGAATGCGCTCGTCGGTATAGGCATCGCCGAACCAGCTCCCCACATCGACCTGGCGCGCCTCTTCCAGCGTCATCTCGGAGAGGGATCGGTCGAGGCTCGTCAGGCGGCGCAGGCTGTTGTCGTGGGCTACAACGACCTGCCGATCCTGGGTCAGGCGCACGTCGAGTTCGACGTAGTCGGCCCCGTCCGTGATGGCCTGCTCGATCGCCGCCAGGGTATTCTCAGGCGCCTTCATCGAGCTGCCGCGGTGGGCGGTGATCTCGACCCGGTCACGAATCTCGAAGCTGGTGAGCACCGTTGCCGCCTGGCTGAATGCCAGTGCCAGCACGATCGCCTCGGCCCCCCAGGCCACCCAGCCCGGGTGGCTGCCCCTGGGGGGGGCCTGGGGTCTGGGTTGTCGATGCGCCAGACGCAGGTAGAGGCAACCGATCAGGAGGCTGTTGATGGCCACGCCGACGAAGGTGGCGGCCAGCGTCAGCAGGCCGTAGGTCGTCAGATAGACGAGCATGGCGGGAATCAAGACGCTGCTGCGCTCCGGCAGCCAGCTCAACAGTGGGGTTATCAGCCAATCGAAGAGGCTCGTCACCACGACCGGCAGGACGATGAGCACCACGACAGGGATGGTGACCGGCACCGCCAGGCGTCTCTTGAGGCCATGGGTGAGTTCATGGCTGCGTGCCAGGGCGCGGCGCACGGAAGCGTTTTCCAGGATCAGGGCCGTCGAGGCCAGCGACCAGCGCAGGTAGAGTCGCGCCGCCAGCCAGAGCCAGAGCAGTACCCAGGGCAAGGCACTCGCCAGGAACAGCCACCATTCCCGGGGTTTGACCCGCAGGACATAGTAACTCTCCATTCCGCCGAGCAGCCACTGGTAGAGCGCCACGAGTATGAGCAGCAAGGGCACGGCAAGCAGCAGCTGAGCACCGACCTGGGTCAGGGTCAGCGAGGCGATGCCGAAGAATCGCCGGGCGACGGTCCACAAGGCGTCCAGCGCCGCATGGTAACGGCTGGCGCCCGGCCTCACCGTGACCAGGATCATGCCGGCCTGCTGCAGGGCCAGCACCAGAAAGGCGAGGCCGATGGCAGCCAGCAACCACAGCAGCCCTGCCGGAGAAAGGGCGATATCGAGCAGTTGTGCGTTGGTGAACACCGGGCGGCCGATGCGCTTCAACAATGCCGCCAGGGCGGCGGCGGAGGCAGGCAGCAGCAGCGTGGCCGCCAGCAGCGTGAAGAAGAGATGGTAGGCGACCAGGGGCCGCCAGTGCTCGCGCAGGGAGGCCAGCACCGCTGTCAGCAGGCGATGGGGCGCCAAGGCGAGAGAGGAATGATCGGGCATGAGTACGGCGTTTTATTCCACGATCGGTATAGCAGACGGCGCCTCTCGAGATTCAATCCTCGAGCATCAGGCGCTCATCGGCGATCAGGATGCCGTTGTTGTCGGCATACAGCCACTGCCCGGGACGGATGGTGGCCCCCGCGAAAACGACGGAAATGTCGCGCTGCCCCTCGCCGCGTTTTTCACTGCGTCTGGGATGGGCTCCCAGCGCCTGTACACCGAGTCGGATCTCGGCCAACACGTCGATATCCCGCACGCAGCCGAACATCACGACCCCGGCCCAGCCGTTGGCGGCGGCCTTTTCGGCGAGCATGTCGCCGAGCATCGCGCAGCGCTGCGAGCCCCCGGCATCCACCACCAGCACCGCGCCCTCGCCGGGCTCCTCGACGGCCTCCTTGACACGGGAGTTGTCCTCGAAGCACTTGACGGTCCTCACCGGGCCACAGAAGGCCTCGATGCCGCCGAAGTTGACGAACAGAGGATCGAGGGTTCTAACCTCCGGATGCGCATCGCAGATGTCCGGTGTCACGATAGCGGGCATGGCGTGATTCCTTGAATGAGGGTGTTGGTCTTGCCACCCCTAGGATTCCAGAAACGACAACGCCGGGACAAGCCCGGCGTTGCGGTGGTCCGGCGTCGCTGCTCAGAAGCGCAATCCCGCCGAGGCAGTGAACGTGTCGATCTGATAGTCGCTGTCGAAGTCGTAGCGTTCGTACTCGGCTCGCACCAGGAACGGGTCGAAGTTGAACTGGGCACCCGCACCATACACCGGATCGGTGCCGTCCTGGTCGTCCAGGTCGACGCTGGCATTGCCCAGGTTGCCGTCGACATCCGTCTCCCACTTGGCGATGCCGGCCTTGGCAAACAGCGTGAACCAGGAAGTGAGGGGCAATTGACCCACCGCGCTCACGCCATAGGCGTCGGACTCCAGGTCGGTGCTGGCGTTGTCGTTGCCTTCCAGGCGAATGCGGCCGAGGTCGGCGTAGAACAGCTCGGTGGCGAAGTAGGGATTGAACTCGTAGCCGACGAAGCCCTTGAAGACGTTGTCGTTGTCGTCGTCGAGATCGAAGTCTTCCGTGCCATCCGAGATGAAGTCGTCCACCTCGTCGTCATCGTTCTCCAGCGAACTGAAGCCGGTTCCTATCCCCAGGTACAGGCCATCGGCGTTGGGCGCGGCCAGCACCGCCGGGGCGGCCAGGAGAAAGGTGGAAGCGAAGGACGTGGTGACCAGAGTCTTGAGTTTCATGTGCATTCTCCTCGTGATATCCAGCAGGTGGGCGATCGCGGATCGCGGTTTTTGCTGCCTGGAGGTTCCGTGTCCAATTAGGGAAGCGACAAAACGATCGTTGCGCATGTCCTGAAGCTAAGCCGAACACTGTTCGTTTACAAGAGATAGGTGCATGGAAAAGGTAAATTTTTGTTGCAAAAAAAGCACCCCGCGATGTGCGGGGTGCTTCGGTGATCGATTCGGAAGCCTCATGGCCTCATCGATGTTGCGAGCATCGGAATCGAAAAATGTCAGGCTTCCTGTGCCACAGGAATCACCTTCGAGGCAGCCTTTTGAAACTCCTCGATTTCATGGAAGTTCATGTACCGGTAGATTTCACCGGCCATGGCATTGAACTCGCCCATGTACCCCTGGTACTCCTCGACCGTCGGCAAACGACCGACGACCGCCGCGACTGCCGCCAACTCGGCGGAGGCCAGGTAGACATTGGCGCCGTCCCCCAAGCGATTGGGGAAGTTGCGGGTCGAGGTCGAGACCACGGTGGACTTTGGTGCCACACGTGCCTGATTGCCCATGCACAACGAACAACCCGGCATTTCCATCCGTGCGCCTGCACGGCCGTAGATCCCGTAGTAGCCTTCCTCGGTCAGCTGGTGCTGATCCATCTTGGTCGGTGGCGCCAGCCACAGGCGAGTCTTCAGACTACCTGCTGGCTGCCTTTCCAGCAACTTCCCGGCGGCGCGGAAGTGACCGATGTTGGTCATGCAGGAGCCGATGAAGACCTCGTCGATCGTCTCTCCGGCGACTTCCGAGAGCAGTCGTGCGTCGTCCGGGTCGTTGGGCGCGCAGAGCACGGGCTCGGTAATCTCGTCGAGATCGATCTCGATCACCTCGGCGTACTCGGCATCCGGGTCTGCTCGCATCAGGCTGGGGTCTTCAAGCCACGCCTGCATTCCTTCGATGCGCCGCTCCAGCGTGCGACGGTCGCCATAGCCTTGCTCGATCATCCACTTGAGCAGGGTGATGTTGGATGTCAGGTATTCGCCCACACTCTGCTCGGAGAGCGTGATGGTGCAGCCTGCCGCGCTGCGCTCGGCGGAAGCGTCGGAGAGCTCGAAGGCCTGTTCGACGGTGAGATCCTCGAGTCCCTCGATTTCCAGCACGCGACCGGAAAAGGCATTCTTCTTGCCGGATTTCTCGACGGTCAGAAGCCCCTGCTTGATGGCGTAGAGAGGAATGGCGTGCACCAGGTCCCGCAGGGTGATGCCCGGCTGGCGCTGGCCCTTGAAGCGCACCAGTACCGATTCCGGCATGTCCAGGGGCATCACGCCGGTCGCCGCGGCGAAGGCCACCAGTCCCGAGCCTGCGGGGAAGGAGATGCCCATCGGGAAGCGGGTGTGGGAATCGCCGCCGGTACCCACGGTGTCGGGCAGCAGCATGCGGTTGAGCCAGGAGTGGATGATGCCGTCGCCGGGTCGCAGCGAGACGCCGCCACGATTCATGATGAAGTCGGGCAGGGTATGATGGGTTTCCACGTCGACCGGCTTGGGGTAGGCGGCGGTATGACAGAACGACTGCATCACCAGATCCGCCTGGAAGCCCAGGCAGGCCAGGTCCTTGAGCTCATCCCGGGTCATCGGGCCGGTGGTGTCCTGGGAGCCCACGGTGGTCATCTTCGGCTCGCAGTACATGCCCGGGCGCACACCGTCCATGCCGCAGGCCTTGCCGACCATCTTCTGGGCCAGGGTGAAGCCCTTTCCGGTATCGGTCGGTTGCTCCGGGGTCTTGAATACCTCGGAGGGGCCCAGTCCCAGTTCGCCGCGTGCCTTGTCGGTCAGGCCGCGACCGATGATCAGCGGAATGCGGCCACCGGCACGCACCTCGTCGAGAATCACCCGGGTCTTGAGTTCGAAGGTGGTCAGCACCTCGTCGCTGCCGTGCTTGCATACCTTGCCAGCATAAGGATAGAGATCGATCAGCTCCCCCATGGCCATGCGCGAGACATCCATCTCGACGGGCAGGGCCCCGGCGTCTTCCATGGTGTTGAAGAAGATCGGCGCGATCTTGCCGCCGAAGCAGAAGCCTCCCGCCCGCTTGTTGGGCACGAAGGGAATGTCGTCGCCGAAGAACCACAGCACCGAGTTGGTGGCGGACTTGCGCGAGGAACCGGTGCCCACCACATCACCGACGTAGGCGACCGGGTAGCCCTTGGCCTTGACCGCCTCGATCTGCTCGAGGGGGCCCTTGACGCCGGGCTCGAGCGGCTCGATACCGTCCCGGGGATTCTTCAGCATGGCGTTGGCATGCAGCGGAATATCCGGGCGCGACCAGGCGTCCGGGGCCGGGGAGAGGTCGTCGGTGTTGGTTTCGCCGGGCACCTTGAAGACCGCCAGGGTGATCCTCTCGGCCAGCGCGGGCTTGGCCAGGAACCACTCGGCCTCGGCCCAGGAGTGTAGAACATCCTTGGCTACCGCATTGCCGTTCCTGGCCCGCTCGGCGACGTCGTGAAAGGCATCGAACATCAACAGGGTGTGCTTGAGTTGTGCGCCAGCTTCCTTGGCAAGGGTCTCGTCATCGAGCAGTTCGACCAGGGTGGCGATGTTGTAGCCGCCCTGCATGGTGCCGAGCAGCTTGACCGCGTGAACCCTGTCGATCAGCGGCGACGTGGCCTCATTCCTGGCGATGGCACTGAGGAAGCCGGCCTTGACGTAAGCGGCTTCATCGACGCCCGGCGGCACGCGGTCGGTGATCAGCTCGAGCAGGAACTGTTCCTCGCCGGGGGGCGGCGACTTGAGCAGTTCGACGAGTGCGGCGGTTTGCTCGACGTTGAGCGGTTTCGGCGGCACGCCCTCGACGGCGCGTTCCTCGACATGATGGCGGTAGGCTTCGAG
Source organism: Modicisalibacter ilicicola DSM 19980 (assembly GCF_900128925.1). Lineage (GTDB taxonomy): Bacteria > Pseudomonadota > Gammaproteobacteria > Pseudomonadales > Halomonadaceae > Modicisalibacter > Modicisalibacter ilicicola. The sequence goes on along the minus strand of NZ_FQUJ01000007.1, from coordinate 67,432 downwards.
CACGGTGGGGTCCTTTTCGATATTCGGGAATCCAGAAGCGGAATCTTTGGGACAAGAGGCACGAACGTCGGCGAAAATACGCTTTTCTTTGGCTTCTTCTTCCGCATTTTGGCGAAGGGATATTACGCGAAATTGTCGACAATGTTAAGCGCGTCTTGCCGGGAAAGCGTTGTACTTTAGTTGGCGCATAAGTCACGCTTTTTACTTTTTTGGGTGGTCGCTGCAAGAAGGCGGGCACGTTACCATGAGCGGTCAAGGAGAATGCCATGGGACAACGCATCGTTTCGCCCTGTGTCGGGCTCTGCTCCACCACGCTCGGCGACCCCGTATGCCGTGGCTGCCAGCGCCGCACGAGTGAAATCCGCGACTGGCTCGGCTACGACGACGAGGAGCGGGGGATGCGCATGGCCGAGCTGGACGCGCTGAGGGAGCGCACGGCAAGCGAATTTCTCCGGGTGAGGGACGCTTCCGTGCTGCAGGCACAGCTGGAGCGGCACGGGATTCGCTTTCGCAGCGATCAGCCGGCCTTGTCGCGAGCCGTGGAGCTGTTGCGTGTCGGTCGCACCCGCATCCGTGACCTCTCTCGCTATGGGCTCGAGCCCCAGGGTAAAGGATTGCGGCTGACTGCCGATGAACTCCATGAGGAGATTGCGCGAGCGTTGCTGGGGCGCGCGGAGGCACGCCGGTCCACGCTCGAGATCGAGTAACCCGATATGACGAAGACGACGATGCGTGAATCCGCCGAAGCACTGCTGCCTGCCGACTTGCTGGCCTTCCTGGCTTGCTCGACGCCCCCAGGCTGGGTCGAGGCGGCGCTGAACAACCAGGCCCTGCTGTTGATCGACCATGCGCAATGCGAGAAGAAGGCGGCATCCAACGCCATGAGCCTGATGTATCGCTATGTCGATCGACCGCTGCTGCTGACCAAGATGTCGCAGCTTGCGCGCGAGGAGTTGTTGCATTTCGAACAAGTCGTCAAGCTCATGGAGAGCCGGGGGATCGACTACCGTCACATCGGGGCGTCACGCTATGCCGAAGGGTTGCGCGCTTGCGTGCGGCGAGAGGATCCGCAACGCCTCGTGGACATGCTGATCGTGGGGGCTTTCATAGAAGCGCGCAGCTGTGAGCGATTCGCGTGTCTTATTCCCCATCTCGATGAGGAACTCGCCCGATTCTATCGCTCCCTGGTCAAGTCCGAAGGGCGGCATTACGAGGATTACCTGATGCTGGCGCGACGTTATGCCCCGGAGTGCATCGATGCACGCATCGCCTTTTTTGCCGAAAGGGAGCGAGAACTGATCGAGGCGCCCGATACCACTTTTCGCTTTCACAGCGGCTTGCCCGTGGCTGCATGACTCTGGGACGGCTGCTTGGGGCGGGAATCCCGAAAGCGACAGAACAACGTAGGCAATGACAACGATGATGCGCAATGTGTCCGTCACCACCCGATTAACGCTGTTCGGTCATTTCTCTCTGAGTGTCGGCGACGATTCCCTCAACCAATTCAGCTACGACAAGGTAAAGGCGCTGCTGGTCTATCTCCTGCTCCAGGAACAGCCCGTCAACCGTGCGACCCTCGCCGAACTGCTATGGCCGGACCAGGGGCTCTCCGCTGGGCGGACCAATCTGCGCCACGCGCTGCACTGCCTTCGCCAGAGTCTTGGCGAGGATGCCGATAGAGTGCTGACGGTATCGCGCCAGACGATCGCCTTTCGGCTTCCGAAAGAGTGGATGTTTGACCTGAACGAGTTGGAGGCATTGCTGGCCGAGTCTCCCGGCACGGCGGAACTCGAGCGACTGCTCACGCTCTATCGAGGGGATCTCGCCGAAGAACTGCAACTGACGCAGTGCGCCGATTTTCAGCGCTGGCTGGTGCGTGTTCGTGGTGAATGGCGCCAACGTGTCATCGCCTACGCCGAAAAGGTGCTGGCGACGACCGACGATGTGGCGGACGAGCTTCTTCGTACCCTGGTCAGCCGCTTTTCCGGCTACGGTCCGTTCCACGAGCGGCTGGTGCGGCAGTTGATCGAGCATGAGCAGTCCGCCGCCGCCCATGAAGAGTACAACGCCTATCTGCAGTTGCTGGCGCTCTCCGGTCAGCAGCCCGACCCAGGCATCCTGCAGCTGGCACGTTACTGGTCCGATGGCGGCGGTGAGCCTCAGGCGCTCTCCCCCCAGGGTGCCTACTCCCGGACCCTCAGCACGGAAAGTGAACCGCTTCTGGACGACGAGATCGAACACCGCCAGTTGTCGGTCATGGCCATCCGGTTGCGTCTGCACGGTGAGTACGAGCAGCGCAACGAAGTGCGGGCCTGCCTGGCATTGCAAATCGAGTTGCTGCGCTGGCTCGAGCAGCAGTGTCATCATCTGGGGGGCTTCTGGTTGCCGGGTGCCACCGGGGGCCTGGGGCTTGCCTGCTTCGGTACCCATGGCCCGGCTCATCAGCTCGCCGAATTGGTGGCGCTCTACGAGCACTGCCGACGCGCCTTGCCGGATGAAATCGCAAGGCATTGGCACGAAGAGGCGCCTCCCCCGCATTTCGACCTGGCGGCCGGTCTCGACAGCGGTCGCGTGGTTTACCTTCCCGAACGACGACTGGTCGATCCACTGGGCCGGGTTACCCAGCGCGCGCTGGAACTGATGAGTGCCGCCGATGGCAGCGAGCTGGTGATTTCCCAGGAAGCCAGCCAGCACATGCCGCCGGCCCTGGACCTGCAGCCACGTCTTTCCCCCCGTCTGCTGGCCAGCGACGGCAAGGTGCGACTGCGGGCGCTGGTCCTCGGGGTCGACGAGGGGGGGCGCGAGGCGTTGCCCCAGGCGCTGATCGGCCGCGAGAGCGCCCTGCGCAAGTTGCGTGATGCCCTCGCGCGTGCCGGCATCGGCCTGCGCCAGAGCGTGTTGGTGCAGGGGGCTACCGGCATGGGCAAATCGGCATTGATGGTAGGATTCCGGCAGCTGGAACAGAGTCAGGATACGGCCATTTGCTGGCAATCCACGACGCGCATGTCGATGCAGGAACCCTATGGCATCGTGCGCTCCCTGCTGCGCTGGCATGGCGGTGGCAAGCTGGATGGCGAGGTGCTGCATGCCTTGCTGTCGGGAAGCGACGATGCCGCGATGCTCGAGAGTGATGAGCGACTTCCTCTGCTGCAGAAGGCGCTGGGACTCGAAACCGTCGATCGGCAAGGCGCCGCGGAAGAGCATGGCAGTGCCAGCGACGGGGTGCAGAACAGCGCAGCAGAGCAGCGTGGCGAAGCGATCGAGCTGGCTATCCGGCTGCTGCACCGCTTGATCGAGCGAATCACCCGAGACAAGCCGTTCGTGCTGATGGTCGACGACCTGCAGTGGATCGACGAGCTCTCGCTCAAGGTGCTCTGTGGCCTGCAGGCACGCCTGCCGATCAACTGTCCCTTCCTGCTGGTGGCCAGCTATCGTGGGCAGGAACCCCTGCAGGTCAAGCTGAACTGGGATCAGCAGATCGTTCTCACGCAACTCGATGCCCTGCAGTCGTCACGACTGCTGTCGCATCTGGCCAAGCGTTATCGGTTGCATCTCGCTCCACGCCTGCGCGGTCAACTGATCGAACGTTGCGAGGGGGTGCCGCTTTATCTCCAGGAGGTCTGTCGACGTCTGGACATCAATCGGCGCGAAGGGAAGAGCATACAGATCGACGAGCTTCCGCAGGGGCTGCTGGGGCTCCTGGCCGGGCGTATCGACCAGCTCGATGGCGACCGGCCGATTGCGCATGCCGCTGCGGTGCTCGGGCGCCAGTTCCGGCTCGACTTCCTGCGTGAATGCTGCCGAGTCGGCGACTCTCACCTCAAACAGGCCCTGAGCCAGATGCAGCGCCTGGAGATCATCGAGCCCTGCAGCACGGAAAGCGAGTACGACTATCAGTTCACGCATCCGCTGCTGCAGGAGGCAGCCTATCTCTCCTGTCCGGCAGACGTCAGGTCCGAGATCCATCAGCAGGTGGTGTCGCTGATCGAGGAGCGCTTCCCGATGTGGATCAGTCGTCATCCGGGAGATTTCGCTGCACACCTGCGGCGCAGCGGCCACTATGCACGCGGGGCACGTTATTTCGAACTGGCCGCTCGCGAGGCCCTCAAGGTGAGTGCCAATCGCACGGCCTTGCGCATGGCGGATGCCGGGCTGGCCAGCCTGCACCACGTGGAAGGGCAGGCGGAGCGTGAGATCAGCCTGTTGACCGTCAAGGGGCAGGCCGCCTTCGCCCTGGAGGGGCACGGTTCGCCCACGGCCCACGAGAGCTTCGTGCGAGCGCGCGAGGTGCTCGAAGGGACGCCTTGCGCCGACGAAGAGACCGAACTGGAGCAGCGCTTCCTGGTCAAGTGGGGGCTCTGGGTCGGTTGCAGCCAGCGCCATGCCAATGCCGATGCCTTTTCCCTGGCGTCCCGCATGGCGGCCCTGGCCCAGCAGCTTCCCGACCCACGCTATGCGCGTCTTGCCGAATATGCCCAGGCCCACTGCGAGTACTGGGCGGGCCGGGTGCGCCAGGCACACGATCATCTTCGCGAGATCGACCCACTGCATCAGCCGATGATGATCGAGTGGTTGCCGTTCTCCGATCATCCCCAGGTCGCGGCCGCCTGCTATCAGGGCTGGACGCTATGCCTGTGTGGCGATTATCTGGCGGCGGAGCAGCACGTGGAAGCCGCCATTCGTCTGGCGGAACGTTTCAATCATCCCGGCTCGCTGGCCTTGGCACTGATGTTCGCCGCCACCATCTATCGCCAGCTGGGTCATGTTCATCTGGCCGGAAATCGCGCCGAGCGTGCCTTCGAGCTGACGCGAACGCCGGATCTGCATCTCTGGCACATGAGCGCGCAATGCGCGCTAGGGTGGCACAAGGCCACCCTGGGCGATCGGTCGGGTCTGGCCATGATCGAGACGGGGCTGGAGGAGTTCTCGGAACTGGTCGGGCGCGACCGCTATCAGCGCCCTAATCTCTGGTACGTCGATGCCTGCACGATGCTCGAGGAGTGGTCGCGGGCGGAGGATTACCTGGACCAGTGCCTTCTGGTCGCGCGGGAACGCAACTCGCTCTACGTGCCGGAGCTGGCGGTGCGGCTGGCCAATGTCTACCTGAAGCTCGAGCGCCCGGCGGAGGCGGTGAGAGGGTTGGTCGAGCAGGCTCGCGAGCAGGCCCACGAACATGGCAATGTCCACCACCTGCTGCATGCCCTGGAGCTCTGGCTGGAGAGCGTCGATCCCGACGATCGGCAGGCTAGAGACGAGTTCCGCCAGCTTCTGAACGAGGTGCACAAGACGGACGCGCCGATCCTGATGCGCTGGCGCATGCTGCTGGACAACCAGGAGGCCGCGCTGAGGCGCCACCCCAGCCGTAGCCTCTAGGCCGCGGCATTACAGCCCGAAGCGTCTGAGTTCCGGAGCCTGGCCGGCATCGATCCGGATGTCCCAGCCCTGGTCCGCCTGCCAGTCGCCCAGCACGAAACGCTTGGCCGGTTCGCCGTCCACGTCGAGTTCATGCACGGCGGGGCGGTGGGTATGGCCGTGAATGAGGGTGCGCACCTGGTGTTCGTGCATGACCCTGCGAACTTCCTCCGGCGTCACGTCCATGATGTCCTCGGCCTTGGTGGAGTTGGCCTCGCCGGATTGGTTACGCAGGTTGCGTGCCAGCTCGAGCCGTTCCTCGACCGGTAGCGCCAGGACCTTGGCCTGCCACTGTGGATCACGAGTCATGGCACGAAACCGCATGTAGGCCTCGTCCCTGGTGCACAAGCTGTCGCCGTGCATGAGCAATGTGCGTTCGCCGCCTAGCTCGACGACATGCGGATCGGGCAGCAGGGTGGCACCGGATGCCCGGGCAAACTCCCTGCCGATCAGGAAGTCGCGATTGCCGTGCATGACGTAGAGACGAGTGCCGCCATCGCCGAGCCGCTTGAGCGCGTCGATGATGGGTGCCTCGAATTCGCCGTGGATCTGGGGATCGTCACCGATCCAGGCCTCGAAGAAATCGCCCAGGATATAGAGTGCCTCGGCCCCTCGCGCCTGGCGATCGAGGTAGGCGAGGAACCCCTTGGCGATATCCGGCGTGCCGGCATGCAGATGCAGATCGGAAATCAGCAGTGTCGTCATGAATCGCTGGCCATGGTCAGGTCGTGGGCAGCCCGCCTCAGGGGCGGGGTAAAGCGTATCGTGTCATTCTCTGATCTCGGCGCGCTGGATGATGACGTCGTCCACCGGCACGTCGGCGTGCATGCCCCGTCGCGTGGTGGGGACGGACTCGATCTTCTCGACCGCGTCCATGCCGGCGACGACCTTGCCGAAGACGCAGTATCCCCAGCCTTGCAGGTTCTTGCCGCGGTGATCGAGGAAATCGTTGTCGGCGACGTTGATGAAGAATTGCGCCGTTGCCGAGTGAGGGTCCTGGGTGCGCGCCATGGCGACGGTACCCTTCTGGTTCTTCAGGCCGTTGTCCGCTTCGTTGTCGATCGTCTCGCGGGTGGGTTTCTGTTCGAAGTCGGTATCGAACCCGCCGCCCTGCACCATGAAGCCTGGGATCACCCGGTGGAACAGCGTGTTGTCGAAATGGCCATCGCGCACGTATTGCACGAAGTTCGCCGCCGTCTTGGGGGCGTTGTCGTGATCCAGTTCGATGTGAATTTCGCCGTAATTGGTGTACAGGACGATCATGAGAGGTTTCCCGAGCGGTCTGAATGATGCGCCTTGGCGAAGCGCGCGAGCGTCGCGCTATAATAGCGGTTTTGGATCGACGTGCGAAAGCAACTGACAATCTTCGCCCTGTCGTTTCGCCACTCGAGAAGCGCGCAGGCACTTAATTCAGCGTTTTTCTAGCGACTTACAGAGGTTCACCGACACCCCATGACCACCGAGAGCACCAGTGCCCCGAATTTCATCCGCAACCAGATCCTCGAGGAGATCGAGGCGGGTACCGTCGAGACGGTCGTCACGCGTTTTCCCCCGGAGCCCAACGGCTTCCTGCACATCGGCCACGCCAAGTCGATCTGCCTGAACTTCGGCCTCGCCGAGCAGTTCGGCGGCGACTGTCACTTGCGCTTCGACGACACCAATCCTGCCAAGGAAGAGCAGGTCTACATCGATGCCATCAAGGCGGATGTCGAGTGGCTGGGCTTTCACTGGGCGGGCAAGGTACGTTTCGCCTCGGACTATTTCGACCAGCTCTACGCCTGGGCACAGCACCTGGTCCGCGAGGGCAGGGCGTACGTCGACGACCTCTCCGCCGACGAGATTCGTGAATATCGCGGCACACTCACCGAGCCGGGGCGTCCCAGTCCATACCGCGATCGCAGCGTGGAGGAGAACCTGGATCTGCTCGAGCGCATGCGAGAGGGTGAGTTCGCCGAAGGGGAGAAGGTGCTGCGGGCGAAGATCGACATGGCCTCGCCCAACATCAACCTGCGCGATCCCACCCTCTATCGCATCCGTCACGCCAGCCACCACCAGACCGGTGACAAGTGGAGGATCTATCCTTCCTACGATTTCACTCATGGCCAGTCGGATGCCATCGAGGGAGTGACGCACTCCATCTGCACCCTGGAGTTCGAGGATCATCGACCGCTCTACGACTGGTTCCTGGCCAACCTGCCGGTACCGGCCAGGCCGCGCCAGATCGAGTTCGCCCGGCTGAACCTGAATTACACCGTGACCTCCAAGCGCAAGCTCAAGCTGCTGGTGGATCAGGGCATCGTCGACGGCTGGGACGATCCGCGCATGCCGACCATCTCGGGCATGCGTCGGCGAGGCTATACGCCGGGCTCGATCCGCAGGTTCTGCGAGATGATCGGAGTTACCCGTGCCGATGGCGGGATGGTCGACATTGCCATGCTCTACCACGCCATCCGCTCGGATCTCGAGGACAACGCCCCACGGGCGATGTGCGTGCTGAATCCCCTGAAGGTGGTGCTGACCAATGTGCCCGAGGATCACGACGAAGTCTTCGAGGTGCCCGGTCATCCGGCCCGGGAGGACATGGGCGTACGCCGGTTGCCGTTCACCCGGGAGATCTGGATCGATGCCGACGACTTCCTGGAAGAGCCGCCGAAGAAGTTCTTCCGGCTGGCGCCGGGGCAGGAGGTGCGCTTGCGCAACGGCTACGTGATTCGCTGCGACGAGGTGATCAAGAGCACCGCCGGCAAGGTCGAGGAGCTACGTTGCAGCGTGGACTTCGATACCCTGGGCAAGAACCCGGAGGGGCGCAAGGTCAAGGGGGTGATCCACTGGGTCAGCGCCGCACATGCGGTGCCCCTCGAGGTGCGGCTCTACGACAACCTGTTCCAGGTCGAGGCGCCGGATCGGGATCGCGATGTCGACTTCCTCGATCATCTCAATCGCGAGTCGCTGCGCGTGGTGCAGGCGTTTGGTGAGCCGAGCCTGGCCGACGTCGAGCCCGAGGCGCGCTTCCAGTTCGAGCGGGTGGGCTACTTCTGCGCCGACCGGCACGCCACCAGCGACGGTCGGCGCGTCTTCAACCGCACGGTGAGTCTCAAGGATACCTGGGCAAAGATTCAGAAGAAGGGGTGAGCGCCACATGCAGATCTACAACACCCTGACCCGGCGCAAGGAGGCGTTCGTTCCCCTGGAGGCGGGCAAGATCCGCATGTACGTGTGCGGCATCACCGTCTATGACTACTGCCACATCGGTCACGCACGGGTCATGGTCGCCTTCGACGTGATCACCCGCTATCTGCGCAGCCGGGGTTACGACGTCAACTACGTCCGCAACATCACCGACATCGACGACAAGATACTCAGGCGGGCCGAAGAGAACGGCGAGAGCATCGACAGCCTGACTGGTCGCATGATCGACGCCATGCACGAGGACGAGGACCGCCTCGGCGTGCTGCGCCCCGATCACGAGCCCCGGGCGACGGCGCATGTCGACGAGATCAAGGCGATGATCCAGCGCCTGATCGACAAGGGGTTCGCCTATCGTGCCGATAACGGCGACGTCTACTATCGGGTGCGCCGGTTCGAGGGCTACGGCAAGCTCAACAATCGCGACCCGGACGAGATGCGCGCCGGGGCCCGGGTCGAGGTCGACGAGCACAAGGAGGATCCGCTGGATTTCGTGCTCTGGAAGGCGGCCAAGTCGGGAGAAGCCAGCTGGCCCTCGCCCTGGGGAGAGGGGCGCCCAGGCTGGCATATCGAGTGCTCGGCGATGTCGACCCGCTGCCTGGGCGACACCTTCGACATCCACGGTGGCGGGCCGGATCTGACCTTTCCACACCACGAGAACGAGATCGCCCAGAGCGAAGCGGCCACCGGCAAGCGCTACGTCAATACCTGGATGCATGCCGGGGCAGTGCGTGTCGATCAGCAGAAGATGTCCAAGTCCCTGGGCAATTTCTTCACTATTCGCGAAGTTCTCGAGGTGCACGATCCGGAGGTGGTGCGTTATCTACTGCTGGCAAGCCACTACCGCAGCCCGATCAACTACGCGCCGGATGCCCTCGATGACGCCCGCAAGTCGCTGGAGCGCTTCTATAATGCCCTGGAGGGCGTGAACCCCGAGCCGGGCGAGGTGTCGTCGCGTTTCGATGAGCGATTCGTCGCTGCCATGGACGACGACTTCAACACGCCCGAAGCCCTGGCGACCCTGTTCGAGCTGGTCCGGGAGCTGAATCGCGCCAAGAAGGAAGCATCCGGCCAGGCGCCGATGTTGGCCTTTGAACTCAAGCGTCTGGGGGCGATACTCGGGCTGCTGTCCCAGTCGCCCCAGGCGTTTCTCAAGGCCGGCGCCCAGGCGCTGCCGATCTCCGAAGCGGAGATCGAGGCGCGGATCCTGGCGAGAGCCGACGCCAAGAGGGCTCGCGACTTCAGCGAGGCCGATCGTATCCGCGACGAGCTGGCGGCCCTGGGGATCGTGCTCAAGGACTCCCGGGAGGGCACCACCTGGGTCTTGGATAGATAAGCCGTCCCTCGGGCAGGCTATCGGCTTGCGGCATCGTGCAACTCCGCGGCGAACAGCGTGTTCTCCAGCAGCGACGCCACCGTCATCGGGCCGACACCGCCGGGGACCGGCGTGATATGGCTGGCCCGGGCGGCGGCAGGTTCGAACTCGATATCGCCGATCAGATGCCCGTCTTCCTGGCGGTTGATACCGACATCGATCACGATCGCGCCTTCCTTGACCCACTCTCCCCGAATCAGTCCGGGGTTGCCGACCGCGGCGACCAGCAGGTCGGCGCGGCGCACATGGGCCTCGAGGTCGTGGGTGAAGCGATGGCAGACCGTGGTGGTGGTGCCGGCAAGCATCAACTCCAGGGCCATGGGGCGGCCGACGATGTTCGAGGCGCCGACCACGGTGGCATTCAGTCCTCTCACCTTGAGATCGCTCATCTGCAGCAGTGTCATCACCCCCTTGGGGGTGCAAGGGCGCAACAGCGGCAGGCGCTGCGCGAGCCGACCCAGGTTGTAGGGATGGAAGCCGTCCACGTCCTTGTCCGGTCGAATGCGCTCGAGTATCGGTCGCTCGTCGAGCTGGGGCGGCAGCGGTAGCTGCACCAGTATCCCGTCCACCGCCGGGTCGGCATTCAGGCGGTCGACCAGGGCTTCCAGTTCATCCTGGGACGTGCTGCTGGGCAACTGATGACGAAAGGAGTGGATGCCCGCCCTCTCGCAAGCCCGGTGCTTGTTGCGCACATAGACTTCCGAAGCCGGATCGTCACCCACCAGCACGACGGCGAGACCAGGAACACGTCCATTCTGGAGGCGGCGTGTTTCCACCTGGCGGGCGACCTGTTGGTGTACCTTCTCGGCAATGGCCTTGCCGTCGATCAGTTGCGCGGGCATCGAGGATTCCTTTGGTGCGGTTCGGCAGATGTCACCGATTGGGTAAGGCAGAGGCTGATCTTCGCACGCTCGGCGCCACGGTCAAGGTCTCTCGCGGCCAGGGCTTGACCGACAGGGAATCTAGCGTAGAATACGCATCGCTTGACGACGCCGAGCGGCAGTCGTTCAAGCCTCGGCAATTCGCCGACGGGGTATAGCGCAGTCTGGTAGCGCGCCTGCTTTGGGAGCAGGATGTCGGGGGTTCAAATCCCTCTACCCCGACCAACCCATTGATAGAAAGGCAGTTTTCAATGAGGTTGCAGGCTGGCGTGTCGCGGCCGACTCCTGCGCCTATAGCTCAATCGGATAGAGCAACGGCCTTCTAAGCCGTAGGTTGCAGGTTCGAGTCCTGCTGGGCGCGCCAAGACCGGCAAGGCGGCAGGTCGATCCCGTGTCGGCTGGCCTTCGAGCCAACGGCAACTCCTCGATATGGTGGATGTAGCTCAGTGGTAGAGCCCCGGATTGTGGCTCCGGTGGTCGTGGGTTCGATCCCCATCATCCACCCCATATCGATCAATCGCCGGTTTCATGACGTGGTGGATGTAGCTCAGTGGTAGAGCCCCGGATTGTGGCTCCGGTGGTCGTGGGTTCGATCCCCATCATCCACCCCACGTTTTGAATGTACCGGTTCCCGTCTGCAAGGCTGCCTTCGCTGCACGAGGCGCTTCATCTGCGATTCTTCCGATACGCCCGCGAATTCAGTGAGTTCCCACACCCCTTGCAAGTTTGCCGGTTCGCCCCCATTCAATCAGGCAAGCGCGCGCTTGCCAGCGTGCTCAGGGATTCTTAAAATCCTGCTCTTTTAACGTACCCACAAATGCCCAGCCGGTAGAGGACCTTTCATGCAAGTTTCCGTCGAGACGACTTCACAGATCGAACGCCGCGTCACGGTGCAGGTACCCGCCGCGGAGGTTGATCAGGCTGTTACCGACCGCCTCAAGGACACCGCCCGGAACGTCCGGTTGAATGGCTTTCGCCCGGGCAAGGTGCCGATGGCCGTGGTCAAGCAGCGCTATGGTCGCGACGTGCGCAATGAAGTGGTGGGCGAGATGATGCGCCAGCATTATGTCAGGGCGATCACCGAGCAGAGCCTCAATCCCGCAGGCTATCCTGCCCTCGAGCCGATCGTGAATGAATCCGGCAAGGATCTCGAGTTCGTCGCCACGCTGGAGATCTACCCGGAAATCGAGCTGGCCTCCATCGAGGGCACCGAGATCGAGCGTCCGGTCGCTTCCGTCGAAGAGGCCGATGTCGATCAGATGATCGAGACGCTGCGCAAGCAGAACGCCTCCTGGGAGCCCGTCGAGCGCGCTGCTGCCGAAGGCGATCAGGTCAAGATCGACTTCACGGGCTATCTGGGCGACGAGCCGTTCGAGGGCGGCCAGGCCGAAGGGCACGAGCTGGTGCTGGGCTCCAACAGCTTCATTCCCGGTTTCGAGGAGCAGCTCGAAGGGGTCAAGGCCGGTGACGAGACCGAGATCAAGGTCACCTTCCCCGAGGATTATCAGGCCGAGCACCTGGCCGGTCAGGAAGCCACCTTCAAGGTCAAGGTCCACCAGGTCAACGCCCAGCAGCTCCCGGAAATCGATGATGAATTCATCGCGCAGTTCGGTGTCGAAGCTGGTGATCTCGAGAAATTCCGTGCCGAAGTGCGCAAGAACATGGAGCGCGAGGTCAAGCAGGCCATCGACAATCGCGTCAAGCAGCAGGCACTCGAAGCGCTGAAGGATGCCAACGACATTGTGGTGCCGGCGTCGCTGATCGAACAGGAGACCGATGCGCTCAAGCGTCAGGCAGCGCAGCAGTTCGGGCTGGGCGAGGACTTCGACGTGTCCCAGCTGCCCAACGAATTGTTCGCCGACCAGGCCAAGAGCCGCGTGCAGATCGGCTTGCTGCTGGCGGAGGTGATCAAGGTTCATGAGCTCGATGCCAGCGACGACGAGATCAAGGCCAAGGTCGAAGAGCTCGCGCAGCAGTACCAGCAGCCCGAGCAGGTGATCGAATACTACCTCAAGGACGAGCAGATGAAGAATCAGGTCAAGTCTGCGGTGCTGGAGGAAAAGGCGGTTGACAAGCTGCTGGAGCAGGCACAGGTTAAGGACGTCGACATGTCCTACGAGCAGGCCCTCAAGGCGGCTCAGCAGCAGGATGGCGAAGCTGCAGCCGAGGCGGACGAGCAAGCCGCCACAGACGATTGAAAGCCGCCGTTACCATGAACGCTCGACCCGGCCATGGCCGGGTCACTGGTCATGGGTGGCCTCAGAGCGCAGAATAGTCATGTGTTTTCAAGTCACCGGATTAAGGTAGTCACGCAATGGGCAACGAGTACGACATTCAGAACGCCGGCGGTCTGGTGCCGATGGTGGTGGAGCAGAACGCGCGTGGTGAACGGGCCTATGACATCTACTCTCGGCTGCTCAAGGAGCGAGTGATCTTCCTTGTCGGTCCGGTGGAAGACTACATGGCCAACCTGGTGGTGGCGCAGCTGCTGTTCCTCGAGTCCGAGAACCCGGACAAGGACATTCACCTGTACATCAATTCTCCCGGAGGCTCGGTCACGGCGGGCATGTCGATCTACGACACCATGCAATTCGTCAAGCCCGACGTCTCCACCGTATGCATCGGCCAGGCGGCCAGCATGGGTGCCCTGCTTCTGGCCGGCGGAGCCAAGGAAAAGCGCTTCTGTCTGCCGCATTCGCGGATGATGATCCATCAGCCCCTGGGCGGTTATCAAGGCCAGGCTTCGGATATCGAGATCCACACCAAGGAAATTCTCAACATCCGCCATAAACTGAACAAGATTTTGGCCGATCATACAGGTCAGGATATCGATACGATCGCCCGAGACACCGACCGTGACAACTTCATGGACGGCAATCAGGCGGTGGAATACGGTCTCATCGACGCTGTGCTGGAAAAGCGTCCGGCATCCTGATGGCGTAAATCATAATTCATGCATATCTTGGCGGTCGTCCTGGGCCGCCACAGCCAAGAGGTACGCTAATGGCCGACGGCAAAGGCAAGGACAAGGACGAGGGAAAGCTTCTGTACTGCTCGTTCTGCGGCAAGAACCAGAACGAAGTGCGCAAGCTGATCGCTGGTCCGTCCGTCTATATCTGCGATGAGTGTGTCGACCTGTGCAACGACATCATTCGCGAGGAAGTCCTCGAGGCCGACTCGGAGGGAGATGAGGACCGCCTGCCCGCTCCCCGGGAAATCCGCAACACGCTGGATGACTACGTGATTGGGCAGGACCGGGCCAAGATGGTGCTGTCCGTGGCGGTCTACAATCATTACAAGCGTCTGCGGATGGAGTCGAAGTCCGACGACGTCGAGCTCGGCAAGTCGAACATCCTGCTGATCGGTCCGACCGGTAGCGGCAAGACCCTGCTCGCCGAGACCCTGGCGCGACTGCTCAACGTGCCGTTCACCATCGCCGACGCCACGACCTTGACCGAAGCCGGCTATGTGGGCGAGGACGTCGAGAACATCATTCAGAAGCTGTTGCAGAAGTGCGATTACGATGTGGAAAAGGCACAGAAGGGCATCGTCTACATCGACGAAATCGACAAGATTTCCCGCAAGTCGGATAACCCGTCCATCACCCGGGACGTCTCCGGGGAAGGGGTGCAGCAGGCTCTGCTCAAGCTGATCGAGGGCACCACGGCCTCGGTGCCGCCGCAGGGCGGTCGCAAGCACCCCCAGCAGGAATTCCTGCAGGTCGACACCGGAAATATCCTGTTCATCGTCGGCGGTGCCTTCGCCGGGCTGGACAAGGTGATTCGTGATCGGGCAGAGAAGGGCGGGATCGGCTTCAATGCCACGGTCAAGAGCAAGGACTCCAACAAGGGTGTGGGCGACGTGCTGCTCAACGTGGAGCCCGAGGACCTGGTCAAGTTCGGCCTGATCCCCGAGTTCGTCGGTCGCCTGCCGGTCATCGCCACGCTGACCGAACTCAGCGAGGATGCGCTGGTCCAGATCCTGACCGAGCCGAAGAACTCGTTGATCAAGCAGTATGCCAAGCTGTTCGACATGGAGAACGTCGAGCTCGATTTCCGGGAAGATGCCCTGCGTGCGGTGGCGCGCAAGGCCATGGCGCGCAAGACCGGTGCCCGCGGGCTGCGGTCGATTCTCGAATCGGTACTGCTGGACACCATGTACGAAGTACCGTCACTGGATGGCGTCTCCAAGGTGGTGATCGACGAGTCGGTCATCGCCGGCGAGAGCGAGCCTTTGCTGATCTATTCCAACCAGGAAGAAGGCAAGGTGGCGAACAAGGACGGCTGATGCCGTGCCGCCAGGACGCGGGGGGCTCTGGCCCCCCTTTTGTTGTCGGCAGCAGTGGCCGACGCACGGTTGCAAAACGGTTCATCCGCCCCCATCACCTGTTTCAACCAGTAGCGCCCCATGGCGCACAACTCCCCGATCCTTGAGGAACTTCTGCGATGCAGCAGAGCGCCGATCAGACCCAGAGTCTGCCCCTTCTTCCTCTGCGGGACGTCGTTGTCTATCCGCAGATGGTCATTCCCCTGTTCGTCGGTCGAGAGAAGTCGATCCAGGCCCTCGAGGCGGCCATGGAGACCGACAAGCGCGTTCTCCTTGTCGCCCAGCGCGAGGCCGGGCAGGACGACCCGGATGCCGGTGACCTGTTCGCGGTAGGCACCGTGGCCGAAATCATGCAGTTGCTCAAGCTCCCCGACGGCACCGTCAAGGTACTGATCGAGGGGACGTCACGTGCCGATGTCCACCGGGTGGGCGTCGTCGAGGCGGGCTACAGCGTCGCCGAGATCGCCCTGCGTGAAAGTCAGCCGCTCTCGGAGCGTGAGCAGGAATCCCTGGTGCGCGTACTGCTCAACCAGTTCGAGCAGTACGTGAAGCTCTCCAAGAAGGTGCCCAACGAGGTGCTCAATTCCTTGCAGGGCATCGAGGACCCCAGCCGCCTGGTCGATACCATCTGCGCCCACCTGTCGCTGAAGATCGGCGACAAGCAGGAGCTTCTGGAGATGGACAAGGTGCGGGATCGCATCGAGCACCTGATGGCCTTGATCGAATCCGAGATCGACCTGCTGCAGGTCGAGAAGCGCATCCGCTCTCGGGTCAAGGACCAGATGGAGAAGTCCCAGCGCGAGTACTATCTCAACGAGCAGATGAAAGCCATCCAGAAGGAGATGGGCGAGCTCGAGAACGTGCCCAACGAGGCCGAGAAGTACGAAAAGCTGATCAAGGAATCCGGCATGCCCAAGGAGGCTGCGGACAAGGCCAATCAGGAGTTGGGCAAGCTGAAGATGATGACGCCAACTTCTGCCGAGGCCACCGTCGTGCGCTCCTATCTCGACTGGCTGGTGTCGGTGCCCTGGAAGAAGCGCACCCGCGTCAAGCACGACCTGTCTCATGCCGTCTCGGTGCTCGACGAGGACCATTACGGCCTGGAGGAAGTCAAGGAGCGCATTCTCGAATACCTGGCCGTGCAGAAGCGAGTCAAGAAGCTCAAGGGGCCGGTGCTGTGCCTGGTCGGCCCCCCGGGCGTCGGCAAGACGTCCCTGGGCCAGTCCATCGCCAGGGCGACCAACCGCAAGTACGTGCGACTCGCCCTGGGCGGGATTCGCGACGAATCGGAGATTCGCGGCCACCGGCGTACCTACATCGGCTCGCTGCCGGGCAAGATGATCCAGCGCATGAGCAAGGCCGGCGTCAAGAACCCGCTGTTTCTGCTCGACGAAGTCGACAAGATCGGCATGGATCACCGTGGCGATCCCTCCTCGGCACTGCTCGAGGTGCTCGATCCCGAGCAGAATGACAAGTTCAGCGATCATTACCTGGAACTGGATTACGACCTTTCGGACGTGATGTTCATCTGCACGGCCAATTCGATGAACATCCCCGGCCCCTTGCTGGACCGGATGGAGATCATCCGCCTGCCCGGCTACACCGAGGACGAGAAGCTGGCCATCGCCAATCGCTACCTGGTGCCCAAGCAGCTCAAGGCCAACGGCCTCAAGGAGGACGAGCTGAGCTTCTCCGACGAGGCCGTGCTCGAGATCATCCGCTACTACACCCGCGAGGCGGGGGTGCGCGAACTCGAGAGACAGATCGCCAAGGTATGCCGCAAGGTGCTGCGCGAGCGCATCGAGAAGGAAGGCCAGGAAGGCGCCCAGGCGGCTCAGCGGCTTTCGGCCGATGATATCGAAGGCTATGCCGGTGTGCGCCGCCACAGCTACGGCCTGGCCGACATGGAACATCAGGTCGGCAGGGTGACCGGGCTGGCCTGGACCTCGATCGGCGGCGAGTTGCTCAACATCGAATCCGTGGTGACCCCGGGGAAGGGTCGCGTTCACAAGACCGGTTCCCTGGGCGATGTCATGAAGGAGTCCGTGGATGCGGCGCACACCGTGGTGCGGGCGCGCGCGGTCGCCATGGGAATCGACCCCGAGCGCTTCGAGAAGGAAGACCTGCATATCCACGTTCCCGAGGGCGCAACCCCCAAGGATGGCCCCAGTGCCGGTATCGCCATGGTCACGGCCATGGTGTCGGCCTATACCGAGCGTCCCATTCGTTGCGATGTGGCGATGACCGGCGAGGTCAATCTGCGAGGGGAAGTCATGCCCATCGGCGGGCTCAAGGAGAAATTGCTGGCTGCCCGGCGCGGTGGTATAAAGACGGTGCTCATTCCAGAGGAGAATCGTCGCGACCTCAAGGAGGTTCCGGATAATATCAAGGATGCACTCGATATTCGTCCGGTACGTTGGATAGACGAGGTTCTCGATCTCGCGTTATTGAATAATACGGACGCTAATGGTGATGATAATCGCCAGGATGATGCCTCGCCATCACGACCCATGGCCAGCACGCATTGAGATGTCTATCACAATATAGCGACGTCTAAACACCGAAATGGCGGGGGTTTGCGCCTTAATTACTTGACACAAGTTTCGCGGCATTGCTATAAATTATGTTTTGCTGTGGTCGCGCAAGCCACCCGAATAGTAGCGCCGATTTCCAGTAATTTTTGAAACAGTCAAGGGGTGAAGTGTGAATAAATCTGAGCTTATTGAAGCTATCGCTGCGTCCGCCGATATTCCCAAGGCAGCAGCCGGTCGCGCGCTGGATGCGATGATCGAGTCCGTCACCGATAGCCTGAAAAAAGGCGATTCCGTGGCGCTGGTTGGGTTTGGCACATTTACCGTCAAAGAGCGTGCCGCTCGCACCGGCCGCAATCCTCAGACGGGCAAGCCGATCAATATCAGCGCGGCCAAGGTGCCCAGCTTCAAGGCCGGTAAAGCACTCAAGGATTCAGTCAACTGAACTAGAGCTTATCTGAAAAAGTCAGCGAGCGAGGTCTAGACAAGGCAAAAATTGGCGAAGAAGCGGAGTTTACGCAGTGTAAATGAGCATCTTGAGACAATTTTTAACGCCGTATGGACGAGCGCAGGTACTTTTCAGGCGAAGTCTACGCGTTGTCCCGAGAGTGAATGCGGGGCCTAGCAGTGATATCAGGGTGCCGATGACCGACCATGGTGTTGAGCATTTTCATCTTGCCGACAGTCTTCACTCATGACCCCCGATGCCAGGCGTATCGCGTAAGCGGTACGCCTTTTTATTATCCTGTCCACAGCATTCGAGGCTAGCATGCTGCAACAAATCCGTGACCGCTCCCAAAGCATGATCGCCAAGATCATCGTCGGTGCGGTGGTCGTCGCCCTGGCGCTTTTCGGCATCGAATCCGTCGTCGGACTCTTTACCAGCGGCGGTGACGATGTCGTCGAGGTCAACGGTGAGCCGATTACCCGACAGCAGGTAGAGATGGAAGTGCAGCGTGCGATTCGTTCGGGGCAGGTGCCCCCTGAGCAGGAGCGCGAGTTGCGCAGCCAGGTGATCGAGCAGATGATCACCCTGGAGTTGCTCGATCAGTACGCTGTTGAAGGTGGAATGACCATCTCGGATCAGCAACTCGATAGGGTGATCGTCAATCGCGAGGAATTCCAGGATCAGAGCGGTGACTTTTCCACCGAGCTGTTTCGCAACCGCCTGGCGAGTGCCGGGTACACGCCGCTCTCCTTCCGCGGCCAGCTCAGGTCCGACCTCATTCGCCAGCAGGTACAGCAGGGGCTGGCCGACAGCGAGTTCCTGCTCGACAGCGAACGCCGCCGGCTCGCCGAGTTGCAGAACCAGACGCGCAGCTTCCGTTACCATCGGCTCGATGCCGAGGACATCGAAGGTGAGATCGAGATCTCCGAGGCGGATCTCCAGAGCCACTACGATGCCCAACAGGACGAATTTCGTCGCCCCGAGCAGGTGCGCCTGAATTACGTCATTCTCGACCAGGCCGAAATGGCCGAATCCGTCGAGATAGACGATCAGGCGCTGCGCGAGGCCTATGCCGAGCGTCAGCGTGATGCAGGACGGCGGGTATCGCACATCATGGTGGCCCATGGCGAGGAGCGTACCGAGGAGGAAGCCCGGCAGCGCCTGCAGGAGGTTCGCCAGCGACTCGAGTCGGGAGAGGAGTTCGCCAGCCTGGCCGCGGAGTATTCCGACGACGAGACGACCGCCGACAGCGAGGGTGATCTGGGTTACATCAATCGTGGCTTCTTCGGAGAAGCCTTCGAGGATGCCGCCTTCTCTCTCGAGCAGGGGGAAGTCTCGGACATCGTCGAGACGGACAATGGCTTCCACCTCATCAAGGTGACGGATTTCGATCTGCCGCCTTTCGAGGAAATGCGCGACGAACTCCGCGAGCAGCTTGCGATGGACAGGGCCCTCGACCGCTTCAATGAAAAAGCGCAGCGTCTTATCGACGAAAGCTTTGCCGCAGAAGATCTGGCCAGTGTCGCCGAGGATCTCGATCTCGAGCTGCAGCAAAGCGATTGGGTATCCCGGGGCGCGGTGGACGGAGTGCTTGCAGAGCCCGGCGTGATGGCGGCAGCCTTCGAGCCCGACGTTCTCAATGAAGGATATAACAGCGAGGTGATCGAGCTCGATGAACAGCGGCGCATGGTGCTGCGCGTTGCCGATCACCGTGAGGCGGCGACCCTGCCCCTGGAGGAAGTGCAGGAGGAAGTTCGCCGGCAGGTCGCGGTGCAGAAGACCCGCGAGGCCCTGCGTGAACGAGCGCAGAGGCTGGTCGAGGCGCTGCGCAGTGACGATCCTCCCGAGCTTGACTGGCAACGTGCCGATGGGGTGTCGCGCCAGCAGGATGGGGACATACCCGAACCTGTTCTGCGCACGGCCTTCAGACTGCCCAAGCCCGACGGAGAAACCGTCTACGGGCAGACCGCCGACGGGCAGGACATCGTGCTGATCGCGCTTACCGACGTCGCCCAGGGTGAGCAGGCCTCGGACTCGCAGATCACCGCCTTCGCCGCGCAGCTTGTCGAGAGATTGCGTGCTCAGGCAGCCGTTCAAGGGTTGTTGGAGGATTTGCGGGCCGAGGCCGAAATCGAGCGTCTCTAGCCATCCGGCAGTCCCTGTTCGTCCTGTCCATGGAGCGCGGCCTTGCCGCGCTCTTCTTTTAACGCATCCGCCCGCCATCTGTCGTCTAGTCTGGGATGACATGTTACGTTACGGCTCAGGCTGTCTATTAGCCTGTTAACAGGCTGTCTGGAGATCCTTTACCGGGACGCAAGGAGCGCCACCATGCAAAGCCGCTACTACACGATTACCGAGTACCCCGAAGGTCTGCCTGGCGAGGAGATATTTCGCCTGCGCGAGGAAGCGTTGCCGGAGCTGAACCAGGGCGAGGTTCGCGTCCGCAACACCTGGCTCTCCGTCGACCCCTATATGCGAGGCCGGATGAGCGGGGTGCGTACCTATATCGACCCCTTCGAACTGAACATGCCGCTCGAGGGTGCGGCGATCGGGGAGGTGGTCGAGTCTCGGGACGAGCGCTTCAAGATGGGCGACAAGGTTCGCCACATGGCGGGCTGGCGTGACATCGCCCAGCTGAAAGGCGACGAACTCGAGCCATTGCCTGGTCATCAGGTGCCCGAACAGGCGTATCTGGGCGTGCTGGGGATGCCGGGCATGACCGCCTGGACCGGACTCAACCGTATCGCCGAGATGAAAGAAGGGGCGAATGTCCTGGTCAGTGCGGCCAGCGGGGCGGTCGGTTCCCTGGCGGTTCAGCTGGCCAAGGCCAAGGGCGGGCAGGTCGTGGGCATCGCCGGCAGTCAGGACAAGCTCGATTGGCTCGAGTCCCGCGGTGTCACGGCCGTGAGCTACCGGGACAGGAATGCCCGGGAACTCACGGAAGCCTTGCAGGATGCCTGCCCGGACGGCTTCGACATCTATTACGAGAATGTCGGCGGGGTAGTGCTCGAGGCCGCGCTCAATTGCCTGCGCACCTACGCGCGTATTGCGGTCTGCGGCATGATCGCGCGCTACAACGATGAGCAACCGGTACCGGGGCCCAGCAACATCGCCAATATTCTGATCAAGCGCGCCCGCATGGAAGGCTTCATCGTCTTCGAGCACTGGAATCATTACACCACCTTCCTTGACGAGGTCGGCCCGTTGGTGGAGCGCGGTGAAATCGACTACAGGGAAACCGTCGAGCAGGGGCTGGAACGGACCCCGGCAGCATTCTTCAAGCTCTTCGAGGGAAGCAACCGGGGCAAGATGCTGGTCAAGCTATGAGGCGACTTCTTCAGGTCGCCACCTCCAGGGCAGCGATTCTTTGCAGGGCGTCATCCCGATCGCTCCCGCAGAGTTCGCTGTCGTAGCCGAAGTGCCGGCATACCTCGGGCCGGCGCGGGTCGTCGAACAGCCGGCACAGGTTGTGCTCGTCGAGCTGAACGCAGCGCACGCCGGCGGGCTTGCCTTCGGGCATGCCCGGAATGGGCGAGCTGATCGAGGGGGCGACGCAGCAGGCGCCGCAACCGGGGCGGCAGTCCGGTTGAACGCTTTCGGAAGGCATGCGGAATTCGCTCATGGGCTTGCCTCGGCGATGGCGCCCTTGCCGATGCCTTCGAAGACCTGGACCCGAACGCCTTGGCCGCGATCCCGGGCCACCTGCTCGGCCAGCCAGGCCGCGATGTGTTCTACGCTGGTGGGAATCGGCAGGACATCGCAGCGCGCACGCGGCAGGCGAAGCTGGAAGCGACCTTGGGTGGACCGATAGCCTATCGTCAACGCCTCTTTCGATGTCGCATCGCCGTCGAGTATGTCCTCCGCGGCCACCAGGTAACGGTCGTCGAGTCGCTGTGCCCATTGCGTCTCGAGGAGGGGCGAACGCTCGCCGTCGCACCAGATGTGCAGTCGCGACCGATGGCCGTGGGCGATACGCTGGCAGTTGCCTGGATGGCGCTTGAGTCCATGGCTATAGGTGTAGGCCGCCCCGTCGATCTGTTCTTCCCGCAGCTTGAGGCGGATCGCCTCGACTCGAGGCGGTGGGCGCCGCGTGAGTGCCTCGCTGTAATGGCGTGCCAGGCGCTCGATGCCGATCTCGCTCCAGGGCAGCAATGTGAACGCCTGCCGGGGGGCTCGTATCTCGAAATCGTAGGGGAGGGTAGTACGCATGCAGAGGCCTTCGCTGCACTCCTGCACGGTCAGCTTTGGTGCCTGGGTGGGCACCAATAGTGTGTGATCCGGGCTGGTATCCAGGCGCGAGGTGATCCACGACTTGGCCTCGTCGAAACCGAACAGCATGCCATCTTCACCGACTTCACCGTCGAGTTGGGCATCTACCTGCCAGCTGGCGCCGATCAATCCCCGACGCGGGCACCAGAGCGAGACATCGAGCTGCGTCAGGGCATTGACGAAAAGCGTCATTGGTCGATTTCCAGTGTCGTTAGGGAATTGCTGAATAAATCGCCGAGCGAAATGAAGTGCAAGGCGCACGGAGCGCAGGAAATGAGACATAACATGGGGTTAGGCGAATTTCGACCGGGCTGGCGCACCAGCACCGCGCAACGCAGCAATTCGTTCGTGTAGGCATTTATGCAGTGATTCCTTAGTTCGAGCCCGGAAAAACTTTCGGGGCCAGGCATGATCGGGTCGCGCAGATTGCCCACGGGCATTGTACCCATCGGAGAGGCGTCACGGCCAGGCAAGGGCAGGCCGTGGCTGCAGGATGACGTGCCCGCCGAGCCCGGGGATGGGGCTGGTGATTCATGGTGGCGGACGTTACTCTCGTGTCAGCTGTTTTATTGCCAACCAGGGAAAGCGCATGGCGACCATCGAACACAGTGCGATATTGCACGCTCCTCGCGAGAGGGTCTTCGCCCTGCTCGAGAGGGTCGAGGATTTCGTGGACTATTCCGACCAGATCAAGGCCATCGAACCTCTCGGTGGTCGTCGCTATCGCTGGCACGTGCATGCCGTGGGAATGGACTGGAGCTTCGATGTCGAGGTGACCGACATCAAGCCGCCAGACGTTCTGGCCTGGGAGTCGATAGACGGGGTGCGCAACAGCGGCCGCTACGAGTTGTTCACCGTGCCCGAGGGCACCCGGGTCAGGCTGACCGTCGAATATCAGATTCGCAACAGGCTGGTCGAAAGGGCGGTGAACAAGGCGGCCCGCCCGCTGGTGAACCAGGTCAGTCGCCAGATTCTCGAACGTGTCGAGGCGCGCTTATAGGTGGGAGCGACCCGCCGTGACGCGGTTGCGACCTTCCCGCTTGGAGAGGTACATGCGTTGGTCGGCGGTCTGGATCATCGCTTCCGAGGTTTCGAAATCCCCGTCCTTGAGGCTGGCGATGCCGATCGAGGCGGTGACATACAGTGTCACGTCCGGCGATGCCACCAGGGGGTGATCGCGCAGCTCCACGCAAAGCCGGTCGGCGAATGCCAGCGCCTCCGGCAGCTCCCGGCCGGGGAGAACGGCCAGGAACTCCTCCCCGCCATAACGCCCCACGACCGTGCCGGCATCGCTTATCCGCAGCAGCAGTTCGGCGAACGCCTTGAGCGCCTCGTCCCCCTGATGGTGGCCATAGAGGTCATTGATCTGCTTGAAATGATCCAGGTCGATGAAAACCAGGGACAGCTCGAGCGCGTCACGCTTGGCATCGGCAAAATGCTGTTCGAAAAGTATCGTTAGATGTCGCCGATTGTAGAGGTGGGTCAGGGGGTCGAAGCGCGCCACGCGATCCAGCTGTTGATTGTGGGACCGCAGGTGCTCCAGCTCGCTGTCGACCTGCTGGAGGTTCCGCTGCATCTCCAGGTTGCGCTCCAGCAGCAACTGCTTGGCCGCGAACAGCAGGCGCTGCGGGTCGATGCGTTCGGGGGTCTCGACATCCAGCAGTTCGGCAATCATGGGCAGCCGTTCCTGGATGCGGCCGAGCAGGGCTTCCCGCTGCACTCCCTTTCCCAGCCAGGTGTCGAGCTGGGCCAGGGTGTTGGGCCCGTCCCCGGCTAGCCATATATCGGCCAACCGCCCCGACAGCATGACGCACTCCGCCCCGCTGAGAGACGAAGTTCCCACGGGGCTGTCATGACTGTGGCGTATCCAGTCGCAGCAGCGCCGGGAGAGCCCCCAGCTGGCGGCCAGCCAGGCGCCGATCTCGGTGTGGTCCGCGCCCAGCTCGTTGCGTTCCCGCTTGCCCACCTCATCATGACGACGCAGATCGCCGATGATCTCGGCGTAGGAGGGCCCCTCGATCGTATCCAGGGCCAGCATGCCGATGTCCTGCAGCAGGGCCGCCGTGAACACGCTGGCTCCCTCGGGGTCCTCGGGCAGCAGGCGGGCGAGCTCCTGGGCCGCGATGGCGCTGGTCAAGGAACGCTGCCAATAATAGTGCAGGTCCAGCCCCAGCCCCTTGGATCTCTGTCGATTGCCGTAACTGCGTGCCAGGCTGAACCCGAGGGCGAGGGAGACGGTCATTTCGAGGCCCAGGCGATCGACGGCCTCGCGCAGCGTGTCCGCGGGGCGCAGATGAGCGTAGAACACCGTGTTGGCGAGCGAGATGAGGCGCGCGGTGAGAGCGGAGTCGTGATTCAGCGGCTCGGCGATGGATTGAAGCCGGGTACTCTTGTCCTGGGCGAGTTCGATGACCTTCAGGACTGCGGTAGGGAGCGAAGGCAGCTGAGTGCATGAGGCCAGGGATTCGCGAAGCGCATCGTTGATCAAGCAGTCACTCTCCATAACAAATATCGAATTGGCTCACAACTTCGCCAGCAGGACGCCGCAGCAGCGACACTCTCGGCGCTGCATGCTCAGTGCTCTCAGGCGCAGGAACTCACCCCGCCGAGACTTCCCAGGCGCGACTGGCCGTCGGGGCCATAGAGGGCCTGGCCGGCTGCATTTCTGAGGAAATCGAGGATCTTCTGGTTTTGGGCGAGGCGTGAACCGATCAACAGCCCATTGAGTTGGTTGAGCTGCCTGGCATGCAGGGCGCGTTGGCGAAACTCGAGCCAGGCATCGAGGCATCCCGCGTCCCTGGCGGCAGTCTCTGCACCCTGGCGACCCTCGCCATAGCCTAGCCGGCGCTGAGCGCTCAAGCGCTGGGTCTCGAGCCGTTCGAGCTGGGTAACCTGGGCTTGCTTCTGCCTGGCTTGCTCGGATAACCGCTGGCCGTCCACCTGCCCCGCGGAGAGGCTTTCGCGCTCGGCTTCGAGCACCGTGATGAAGGCTTCGAGATGCTCGCGCTGTCGAGCGATGTGCTGGGCCAGACTCATGGGAGAAGCTCCGCAGGGGATTGTTCGTCAGCTGGAGTGATCCAGCAGGTCTCGCACGCTGTCGATCAGGCCATCGGCGATACGTTCGGGCCGAATGTCGAGGCGGCCTTCGCTGATGGCCTGGCGCAGTTCCGCGACCCGCGCGGCATCGACGTCGTGGCTGGTATCACTGGCTCCGGTGCTCAGGTGCGTGACACTGGCCGGGCTGGAAGCCCGCGACTCGCTACCGCTCTGGGCAGGGGCCACTCTCTTGGTGGCCTCACTCTGGTTGGCATGATTTAGGGGCTGGGTGCTGTCGATCTTCACGGGAACATCCTTTCGAGAGTGCGCTTTCACACACTATCGGCTACGAGGTGCACAACTTTAAGGGCGTCACGGAAAAAATAGTACGTCAGGCAACCCAATCTTGCCTACTCAAAAGGGAATTTCGAGACGATCAGGGCCGGTCACGGTTGCCCTCAACTGGTCGCCACTGGCGATACGCAAGCGAACCGAATCCCCCAGTGCTCCATTGTCGAGGGCCTTGGCCTCGCGCTTCACGCTGAATCCTCCGCCCCGGGCAACGACCGTCACCACGTCACCTCGTTCGACCAGCCTCTCACGGCGCAGGTGGTGAGACTGCAGCAGCGATCCCGTGCGCAGCGGGCGCGCTGCCGTCAGCCCCAGGGCCTCGTCCCTGTCGAGCAGCGCATGGCGTGGCAACCGTTCCAGCCGACCCTCGGCAAGCTCGATGTCCTGTGCGGTAATGGTTGCCCCGGGGGCGATGTCCCGAGCGGCAACGACATGATCGACCAGCACCGACACCTCGGCCTGCAGGTAGCGCACCGGGCCGGTGGCATTGCCGCAACGCACTCCCACCGAGACGCGGCCATGGAGCCGCTGGTCGGGCCTGGTCAGAAAGGGTTGGGGCGCCTCGCACCGGGGCAGGCGGGCGGAGCCGGGATGCACGCGGATCGTGATGTCGCGCCCCAGGTCGCGAGTCCGTTCTGCCAGGAAGTCTTTCACACGCCGCTCGATCAGCCCCTCGTCGGGGGAGGGCGAGTTCGCCTGGGCGCCACTCGAGAGCAGCGCCAGCCCCCACAGCAGCGTCACCCCCAGCAGCTTCAGCACCGTTACGAGCGTCGTTCCCGAGACGTTGTCAGCTCCCGGGCGAGGATAGTGCGCGGTCAGCATCTTGAGCCTCTTCCTGTCGAATGAGGCTGATTCTAGAAGAGTGTGCAAAAGCTCATGCGCGGAAATGATGGGCAAATCTGGGTTTGTTTTTGCCTTTGGTGGGATGCCTGGGCGTCTATTCTCCACCCTGAATCTTTCCCCATGAAAAA
Source organism: Modicisalibacter ilicicola DSM 19980 (assembly GCF_900128925.1). Classification (GTDB taxonomy): domain Bacteria; phylum Pseudomonadota; class Gammaproteobacteria; order Pseudomonadales; family Halomonadaceae; genus Modicisalibacter; species Modicisalibacter ilicicola. Next base: position 40,646 of record NZ_FQUJ01000007.1, on the reverse strand, counting down.
CAAGGGGCCTTGACGATGATCGACAAGCTCGAAGGTGCACTGCGCTTCCACCAGGAGGCACTCAACCTGCGTGCCGAACGCCAGAAGGTGTTGGCCAGCAATATCGCCAACGCCGACACGCCCGGCTACAAGGCGCGGGACATGAACTTCTCCGGTGAGCTCTCGCGCGCCATGCAGCAGGGGCGTGCCGACGCGAGTGGCCTGGCCCTGGCGACCACCTCGAGTCGCCATATCGCGGCCCAGGGGGCGGCCTCGGTCGGTCGCGACCTGCTCTATCGCGTGCCCGACCAGCCGAGCCTGGACGGCAATACCGTCGACATGGACCGCGAACGCGCGCAGTTTGCCGACAACGCGGTGCGCTATCAAGCGAGCCTGACCGTCCTGAATCGCAAGATCCAGGGCCTCAAGTCGGCCATGCAACCGGAGTGATCCTAGATGTCAATGTTCAGCGTTTTCGATATTTCCGGCTCGGCCATGAGCGCCCAGGCGCAGCGCATGAATGTCACCGCCAGCAACCTGGCGAATGCCGACAGCGTGGCCGGCCCCAACGGCCAGGCCTACCGCGCCAAGCAGGTGATGTTCGAGACCCAGTCCCAGGTCGGTAATGGCGTCGGTGGCGTACGTGTCACCGAGGTCGTCGAGGACCCGACGCCGATGCGCCTCGAGTACCGTCCCGAGCATCCCCTGGCCGACGAAGAAGGCTATGTCAGCTTGCCCAACGTCGAGCCGGTCAACGAGATGGTCAACATGATCGCCGCCTCCCGTTCCTACCAGGCCAACGTCGAGGTCATGAACACCAGCAAGACGCTGATGCTCAAGACCCTGACCCTGGGTGAAAACTGATCCGGCGCCTCAGGAGACAAGCCATGGCCAACACGATCGACAGCAGCGTCCTGAATAGCCTGAATCCCGCCGCCGGGAGCGGCAACGCGAAGGGGACCAGCCAGGAATTGAGCGATAGCTTCATGACCCTGCTGGTGACCCAGCTCAAGAATCAGGACCCCCTGAAGCCGATGGAAAATGCCGAGATGACCTCGCAACTGGCGCAGATCAACACGGTGAACGGCATCCAGGAGCTCAACACGACCCTCGAGGGCATCACCGGCCAGATCGACGCCGGGCAGACCCTGCAGGCCGCCGCCTTGATCGGGCAGGGGGTGCTGGTGCCGGGCGACCAGATCCTGGTCGGCAAGGGCAGCGATGCGGTCGAGGGTGTGGCGACCACCTCCTTCGGTGTCGAGCTGGCAAGCCCCGCCGAGCAGGCGACGATCACCATCACCAACGGCAGCGGCGAAGTGATCAGAACCTTCGACGTGAAGCAGCTGAACAAGGGCGTCGAGTCCTTCACCTGGGACGGCACCCTGGCGGACGGCAAGACGACCGCCCCCGCCGGGGCCTACCGCTTCAGTGTCGAGGCGACCAGCGGCGACGAACCCGTGGCGGTAACCTCCCTGAACTATGCCGTGGTCGGTGGGGTGGCCAAGACGGAGGGCGGCCCGCGACTGGACCTGGGCGCCAAGATGGACTCGGTAGGACTCGAGGATGTACGCCAGATTCTCTAGGGCGTCCATTCCAATAAAAAAGAAAGATAGCTGAAAGCAAACACGCGCAGGAGTAGAAACATGGGTTTTTCACAAGCACTCAGCGGCCTGAATGCCGCCTCGGCCAATCTCGACGTGGTCGGCAATAACATCGCCAACTCCCAGACCGTGGGCTTCAAGAGCTCGAGCGTGCAGTTCGCCGATGTCTACGCCGGTGCCAAGGTCGGTCTGGGCACCCGGGTGTCCGCGGTGCTGCAGGACTTCAGCAACGGTACCCTGGAGAGCACCAACCGCAATCTCGACCTGGCGATCAGCGGCGGCGGCTTCTTCCGCATGACCCAGAACGACCAGGTGGTCTATTCCCGCAACGGCCAGTTGACCATGACCAGCGACGGCTATCTGGAGAACGCCCAGGGGGCGCGCCTGACCGGCTTCCCCGCAGGCGTGGGTGCCGGCGGCCAGCCCCAGGAACTGAAGATCCCCTCCGAGGGACTCGCGGCCAACCCGACCACCGCCATCGATACCAGCCTCAATCTGAATGCAGAAGATGCCACCATCGATCGCGCTACGGTCACTTTCGACGCGGCGGACCCCACCACCTACTCCTACGCCAACAGCGCCACGGTCTACGATTCCCTGGGTGTCGCCCACAACGTGACCATGTACTTCACCAAGACCGCCGACAACCAGTGGGAAGTGCGCCAGCGGATGGATGGCTCGGCACCCGTTCCGGATAATGTCGGGAGCCTGTCCTTCAACGCCAACGGCACCCTCGACACGGCAGGCAGCACATTCCCCACCTATGGCTTCACGCCCGGCGGTGGCGCCGATCCGCTCACTTACGATATCGACTTTGCCGGCACCACCCAGTTTGGCGGCGACTTCGAGCTCAGCTCGCTGAACCAGAACGGCTATACCTCCGGCAGCCTGGTGGGCATCGCCATCAACGACGACGGCAACATCGTCGGCAACTTCTCCAACGAGCAGTCCCAGGTGCTGGGCACCATCAGCCTGGCCAACTTCCGCAACCCGGAAGGCCTGCAGCCGGTCGGCGACAATGCCTGGGCGGAAACCGGCAAGTCCGGTCAGGCGCTGCTGGGCCAGGCCGGCACCGGCATGTTCGGCAGCGTGGAGTCCGGGGTTGTCGAGACCTCCAACGTCGATCTGACCAGCGAACTGGTCGACCTGATCATCGCCCAGCGTAACTTCCAGGCGAACACCAACTCGGTGCGCACGCAGTCCGAAGTATTGGAGAGCGTCGTGAACCTGCGTTGATCGCACTGAGTCTGCCGGGTCTGTCGACCCGGCAACGGACTGATCTGAATCATCCCGAGCCGAATCAGGAGAGCCGGAACCCATGGATCGTCTTCTTTACACCGCGATGAGCGGCGCCAGGCAGAGCATGGACCTGCAGGCGGTGATCAACCACAACCTGGCCAACGCCTCGACACCGGGCTTTCGCGCCGAGCTGCAGGCCATGCGTGCCGTGCCGGTACAGGGCGATGGCCTGCCGACTCGCACCATGGTCGCGGCGACCACGCCGGGCAGCGACTTCAGCCACGGTGCCATCAGCACCACGGGCCGCGAACTGGATGTGGCCATCGACGGTGACGGCTGGCTGGCGGTACAGACGCCCGATGGCGAGGCCTATACCCGACGCGGCGACCTGCAGATCGACGCCAATGGCGTGGTGACCAATCTGGGGCGTCCGGTGATGGGCGACGGTGGACCCATCGTGGTGCCTCTGGGCGCCCAGGTCAGCATCGGCAGCGACGGCACGCTGAGTGCACTGATCCCCGGGGGCGAGCCCACCACCATGGGGCCGGCGGGCCGGCTCAAGCTGGTCAACCCGGAGCTTGGCAGCCTGGTTCGCGGCGAGGACGGGCTCTTTCGTCCCAAGGGCGGTGGCGTGCTGCAGGCCGACGAGACGGTGCGCGTGGTCAGCGGCGCCTTGGAGGGCAGCAACGTCAGTCCTACCGAGACCATGGTGGCGATGATCGATAGCGCGCGGCGTTACGACATGCAGATGAAGACCATCGAGAGCGCCAACGAGAACGCCCAGCGAGCCAACAATCTACTGTCGATCACGTAACGATCCGACATCTTTTCTTGCAAGGAATTGAAACATGATCAGATCGCTTTGGACGGCCAAGACGGGGCTCGAATCCCAGCAGGTGCAGATGGACGTCATCGCCAACAACCTGGCCAACGTCAGCACCAACGGCTTCAAGCGCTCCCGGGCGGTATTCGAGGACCTGCTGTACCAGAACCTGCGTCAGCCCGGCGCGCAATCCACCGTGCAGGACAACCTGCCTTCCGGGATGCAGATCGGCAGCGGGGTGCGTCCCGTAGCCACCGAACGTCTGCACACCCAGGGCGGGCTCGAGAACACCCAGAACTCCCGTGACCTGGCGATCAGCGGCAAGGGGTTCTTCCAGGTGCTGCGCCCGGATGGCACCACCGCCTATACCCGGGACGGCAGCTTCCAGGTCAACCAGAACGGCCAGATGGTCACCGCCAGCGGCTACCCCATCGAACCGGCGGTCTTCATTCCCGAGAATGCCCTGTCCGTGTCGATCAGCCAGGACGGTGTCGTCTCGGTGACCCAGCCGGGCACCTCCGAATCCAACCAGGTCGGCCAGCTGCTGTTGTCCACCTTCACCAACCCCACCGGGCTCGAGAGCATCGGCGAGAACCTCTACCTCGAGACCAACGCCTCGGGGCCGCGCAACGACAGCGTCCCCGGGCTCAACGGCGCCGGCACGCTCTACCAGGGCTATGTCGAGACCTCCAACGTCAACGTGGTCGAGGAGATGGTCAGCATGATCCAGACCCAGCGCGCCTACGAGATCAACAGCAAGGCCGTGCAGACCTCCGACGAGATGCTGGCGCGTCTGAGCCAGATGTGAGCATGGCACCCATGGGCATCGAGCAGCACAGCATACCTCGTACCACTCCGATCCTTCGCCAGGCGCTGCGTGTGCTGCTGGTGCTGGGAGCACTGCTGGTCATCGCAGGCTGCGCGCAGATACCGCGTGCCTCCGTGGTCGGCGACCAGGAGACCGTGGTGGTGGTCGAGCCGCCACCGCCATTGGCCAATGGCGCGATCTATCAACCGGGCAGGGGATACCAGCCGCTGTTCGAGGATCGCCGGCCACGCATGGTCGGCGACATCCTGACCATCGTGCTCGATGAAGAAGTCAGTGCCAGCAAGAACTCCTCGGCCAATGCCGGGCGCAGTGGCTCGGCCAGCCTCGAGCTGGCCCAGCTGCCCGAGGAGCTGGAAAAGCTCATCGAGTACAACTTCGAGGCTTCCGGCGAGAACGACTTCTCCGGCAGTGGCGGTGCCAAGGCGACGAACTCGTTCACCGGCACCATCACCGTGACGGTGATGGACGTGCTCTACAACGGCAACCTGCGCGTGCGGGGCGAGAAGCAGATCGCCATCAACCAGGGCACCGAGTTCATTCGATTCTCGGGGGTGGTCAACCCGCGCACCATCAGCGGACAGAACACCGTACCCTCGACCCAGGTCGCTGATGCGCGCATCGAATACGTTGGCGATGGCTATATCAACGAGGCGCAGACCATGGGCTGGCTGCAGCGCTTCTTCCTCAACGTGTCGCCTTTCTGAGGGGCATATGAACCACAGGTCGATGAAAATGAGTCACCGCCAACGTTATCGCGCTCTTCTTGTGCGCTCGATGTTCACCCTCTTCCTGGCGCTGTTCGTCGTCCAATCGGCTCAGGCGGAACGCCTGCGCGACCTGGCCTCGTTCGTTGGCGTGCGTGACAACGCCCTGGTGGGATACGGCCTGGTGGTCGGCCTCGACGGCACCGGCGACCAGACGACCCAGGCGCCGTTCACCACCCAGAGCCTCACCAACATGCTGTCCCAGCTGGGCATCACCGTGCCGCCGGGCACCAATATGCAGCTCAAGAACGTGGCGGCGGTGATGATCACCGCCGAACTGCCGCCGTTCTCGCGCCAGGGGCAGAGGATCGACGTGGTGGTCTCCTCGGTGGGCAATGCGCGTAGCCTGCGTGGCGGTACGCTGCTGATGTCTCCTCTCAAGGGGGCCGATGGACGCACCTATGCCATGGCCCAGGGCAACGTGCTGGTGGGGGGCGTCGGCGCCGAAGCGGGGGGCAGCAGCGTGCAGATCAACCAGCAGGCCGGGGGACGCATCACCAACGGCGCGACAGTCGAGGCGGAAGTGCCCCTGGTGCTCGGCGCCGATGGCACCCTCGACCTGCAACTCGACACCTTCGATTTCGATACCGCCCAGCGCGCCGTCACGGCGATCAACAACGAGTTCGGCGCCCCGGTTGCGTCGGCGCTGGACGGTCGCGTCATTCGCTTGAATGCCCCGATAGACCGCAACGACCAGGTGCGCTTCATGGCCCGGGTACAGAACGTCGATCTGACCCTGGGAGAGGGTCCGGCGCGGGTCATCATCAATTCGCGCACCGGCTCCGTGGTGCTGACCAGTGCCGTGACCCTGAACCGAGCCGCGGTGGCCCATGGCAACCTGTCGATCACCATCGACTCCAATCCCCAGGTCAGCCAACCCAACCCCTTCAGCCAGGGGGAAACCGTCGTGGTTCCCAATGCCGATATCAGCGTGGCCCAGGAAGGGGGCGCCCTGCAGATGATGGAAACCAGCGCCGATCTGGCCGAAGTGGTCAACGCCCTCAACGCCCTGGGCGCCACCCCCCAGGATCTGATGTCGATCCTGCAGGCACTCCAGGCAGCGGGCTCGCTGCGGGCCGAACTGGAGATCATCTGATGAGCGCCGGCAATATCAGCAGCCAGTTCGCCCTCGACCTGCAGGGCCTGCAGCGCCTCAAGCACACCGCCGGCAACGCGCCCGGCGAAGGGCTCGAGGCAGCGGCGGAGCAGTTCGAGTCGATCTTCCTGCAGATGATGCTCAAGAGCATGCGCGAGACGATTCCCGAGTCCGGCCTGCTCGACAGTCAGCAATCGGACTTCTATATCGAGATGCTCGACAAGCAGTGGTCCCAGCATCTGTCAGGGCAGGGGATCGGCCTGGCGGAGCAGTTGATCAATCAGCTCGAGGGGCGTGGTCTGGTCCCCAGGCCGTCCGGTGTCAGCGAGAACCTGATCGCCGGCATCCCGCGGGGCACTCCTCGCGTGCTGCATGATGGCCTGAGTGGCGATGCGGCAGAAGACGCCAGGAGTGCCATCGAGCCCGACAGCCCCGTGAACCTGTTCGACGAGCTCGACCTGCGCGCCAGGGACTCGGCTGCCGTGGCGTCTGTCGAGCCGGCGGCGCCTCGGCGCGAACAGCCGGATCACGTGGTCCAATTCCTTTCCAGGCTCGAAGCGCCCGCGGAACGGGCCAGCCGCACCACCGGGGTGCCGGCCAAGCTCATCCTCGCCCAGGCGGCCTTGGAGACGGGCTGGGGGCGGCACGAGATTCCCACCGCCGATGGCGGCAACAGTCACAACCTGTTCGGCATCAAGGCCGGCAGTCGCTGGCAGGGTGCGACCACCGACATCACCACCACGGAATACGTGAACGGGCGGCCCATTCAGCAGGAGGATCGTTTCCGGGTCTATGGCTCCTTCGAGGAGGCCTTCACCGATTATGCCCGTCTGATCGGCGACAATCCGCGTTACAGTGGCGTGATCACCGCGCCGGATGCTCCGGCGGCCGCCCGGGCCCTGCAGAACGGAGGTTATGCCACCGACCCGGCCTACGCCGACAAGCTGATCGCGGTCATGGAAAGCTTCGAGAAGCGCTCGCCATCGATGTCGGCAAGCGCCGGTGCCTCCGACAATCTCCCGGGGCGGGACAAGAACTTTTCCATTGGCAGGGCGCCGACGAGTATTTTTTGAGTAGAAAATAACGATCGAATTGCATCTGTCACTCAAGTTTAGGGCGGCTCCGGCCGATATCCATAGCAATCACTGAATCGGAACGGACTCATGAGCCTCTTTTCCATCGGCCTGAGTGGCCTGAGTGCGGCGCAGACCGCCCTGCAGACGACCGGCAGCAATATCAGCAATGTCTATACGCCGGGCTACAACCGCCAGCTGACCCTGCTGGGAGAGAGCAGCACTGGCGGGGGCGTGCAGGTGAACGACGTGCAGCGCCAGTTCAACACCTACGTCGCCTCGCAGCTCAACGAGGCCAAGGGCAGCTCCAGCGCCTTGCAGGCCTACTCGACCCAGATCAGCCAGATCGACAACCTGCTCGCCGACCGCGAAGCCGGACTGGCGCCCTTGATGCAGAACTTCTTCTCGTCCCTCGAGGACCTCGCCAGTGCGCCGTCCGATCCGGCGGCCCGTCAAGGCGTGCTCGGCACCGCCGAAACCCTCACCGCCCAGTTCCGTTCCTTCGACAGTTACCTCGACGACATGCAGTCCGGCATCAATGGCAAGATTCGTGACGAGGTCACCCAGATCAACAACAGCGCCGACCAGGTGGCCAAGCTCAACCGCGAGATCATCCTGGCCAAGGCCAAGACCGGTGAGGCGCCCAACAGCCTGCTGGACCAGCGCGACAAGATGGTGGCCGAACTTGGCCAGCGCGTCGGCGTCAAGCTGACCGTCCAGGATGGCGGCAGCTACAACCTGACCATCGGCAACGGCCAGCCCCTGGTGGCGGGCAACCGCAGCTTTCCCCTGGAAGCCGTGGGTTCGGCGGTGGATCCGTCACGTACCGTGGTGGCCTATCGCGACGCCAGCAACAACGTCATCGAACTGGCCGAATCGACCTTCGACAAGGGTACCCTGGGCGGTCTGATGACCTTTCGCAGCGAGTCCCTGGACAAGACCCAGAATCAGCTCGGCCAGATGGCACTGAACCTGGCTACCGAGTTCAACGCCCAGCACGCCAAGGGCCTGGATCTCAATGGCGATCCCGGCAAGGCATTCTTCAGCATTCCTTCGGCGAAGGTGATCCCCAATGCCGGCAATGACGGCAGCGGGGTCACGGTGGAGGTGGCCTTCGTGGACAGCGCGAAGGTATCGACCAGCGATTACGACATACGTTACGAGGGACCTGGTGCCGCGGATTTCGTGATAACGCGCAAGGACAGCGGTAGCCAGGTGAACGCCACTGCCGGGACCGATGCGAATGGCGATCCCACCCTGGCCTTCGATGGTGTCGAATTGACCGTGACGGGCAGCCCGGTCCCAGGCGATCGCTTCGAATTGCAGCCCACCCGGGATCTTGCCGGGGGGGTCGATGTCGAGATCACCGACGGTGCCGAGATAGCGGCAGCGGAAGATACCGATCCCAGCTCCGCCACGGACCCGGTTTCCAAGGGCGATAACCGCAATGCCCTGGAACTGCAGGCCCTGCAGAGCCGCAATATCGTCGGCGGGAATGCCAGCCTCAACGAAGCCTACGCCTCCATCGTCAGCGATGTGGGCAATCGCACCAACGTGGTCAAGGCCAACCTCTCGGCTCAGGAAGGGCTGACCGAGCAGTTGACCGCGGTTCAGCAATCCGAATCCGGGGTCAACCTGGATGAAGAAGCCGCCAACCTGCTGCGCTTTCAGCAGTACTATCAGGCCAATGCCAAGGTCATCGACATCGGCACGCGTGTGCTCGATGCCGTTCTCGGCCTGCGCTGAATATCATCGATTCTGAGGCGACATCATGCGTATCAGTACCGTCACCATGTTCGAATCCAGCCTGTCGTCCATGAATCGGCAGCAGAGCGACTTTCTCAAGGTCGGCCAGCAGCTTGCCACCGGGCGACGGGTTGTCAATCCGTCCGACGACCCGCAGGCTGCCTCCCGGGCAGTTTCCGTTTCCCAATCCATGGCGCTCACCCAGCAGTACGCCGACTCGCGAGTTACCGCCGCCAACGCCTTGTCCCAGGAGGAGAGCGTACTCAACAGCGTCAGTGACGGAATCGCCAGCGCCAAGACGCTGATCATCCAGGCGGGCAATGGCACCCTGAGCGATGCCGATCGCGCCTCGATCGCTGCCGAGCTCAGGGGTGTCTACGAGAACCTGCTGGGCCAGGCCAATGCCACCGATGGCAATGGCACCTATCTGTTCGGTGGCTACAAGGACGATGCGCCGCCTTTCGTGAAGGCCACTGACGGCTCGGTTAGCTACAAGGGAAGTGACGAAGGCGTCAGGGAGCAGCAGGTCGATGCCTCCCGGCGAATGCCCGTGGGTGACAACGGCAAGACGGTCTTCGAAGGTGTTCCCAGCGGGGCCGGCTATGTCGCTTCCGCGGCGCCTGGCAATAACGGCAGCGTGACCTTTACCGGGCCGACGCGAGTGGATGCCGCCGATCCGGGCTATGGCGATGGATATGAAGTCAGTTTCGCCGACAATGCCGGTGTCCTGGAATATACCGTGACCAACACGACCACCGGTAACGCCGTGCCTGGTCACACTGGCGTAACCTACACTGCCGGAGACAGTCTGGAGTTCGGAGGTTTGTCGGTCACGCTCGAAGGGGCGGCTCAGGCCGGTGACACGATTTCCATGGCCAAGGCCGAGGATCGCAGCATCTTCACCACCCTGGAGAACGCCATCGCGGCACTGGAAGCCCCGACGGAGTCGGCCAAGGCCAGGGCCGCACTGCAGAACACTCTCTCCACGACGAGTCGCGAACTCGACAACAGCCTCGACAACGTGCTGACCGTGCGTGCCTCCGTGGGGGCGCGTCTCAACGAACTGGACGTGCTCGATTCCGTGGGCGGCAACCGATCATTGACCTACGAGCAGACACTCTCCGAGCTGGTCGACCTCGATTACGCCAAGGCGATCTCGGATTACACCCTGCGCCAGGTCGGCTTGCAGGCCTCCCAGAAGGCCTTCGTCGACATTCAGGGCATGTCGCTGTTCGATCGCCTGTAAAAGGCTACGCTTGATTCATTCCATTTTCAGGCCGGTCGGGCGCCAATGCCCGCCGGCTTTTTTCGGCTCTTCGTCGTTTCCTGTGGATTTGACCTGAGCCATCGCCCGATGAATCGGGCTGCTACCACCCCGGTGGCGCTGATCACTCGTGGGAGTTCGCTTCAGCGAGCGAGGGTTGATTCATCGCCGGATGAATCGGGCTCCTACCACCCCGGTGGCTCGGAGCATTTGTGGGAGCTCGGTTTACCGAGCGAGGGGGGTGGCTGG
>NZ_FQUJ01000007.1:0-29343 GCF_900128925.1 Modicisalibacter ilicicola DSM 19980 | reverse complement strand
GGAGCTCGCTTCAGCGAGCGAGGGGTTGATTCATCGCCGGATAAATCCGGCTCTTACCACACCGGTGGCGCTGATCACTCGTGGGAGCTCGCTTAAGCGAGCGATGGTATGATCAATCGCCCAATAAAATCGACTTCTGCCAGCCCGGTGGCCGAGTCGACGACTCTTGGATAGCATCGCTGGTAGAACTCCATTCTCGACAACAACACCAAGGAATCACCATGAAGCCCGAGACCATCGCCCTGCACCACGGCTACGTCGCCGACGATCAACATGCCGTGGCGGTGCCCATCCACCAGACCACCTCGTTTTCCTTCGACAATGCCCAGCACGCAGCCGATCTGTTCGATCTCAAGGTGGAGGGCAACATCTATTCCCGAATCATGAACCCGACCTGTGCCGTGCTGGAACAACGGCTCGCTGCCCTGGAGGGCGGCATTGCCGGGCTGGCGGTGGCTTCGGGCATGGCCGCGATCACCTATGCCATCCAGACCGTCGCCGAAGTGGGCGACAACATCGTCTCGATCAGCGAGCTCTATGGCGGCACCTACAACCTGTTCGCCCATACCTTGCCGCGCCAGGGCATCCAGGTGCGTTTTGCCGACAAGGACGATATCGCCGGCATCGAGGCATTGATCGACGAGCGCACCAAGGCGGTGTTCTGCGAAAGCGTGGGCAACCCGTCCGGCAGCATCGTGGACATCCAGGCCCTGTCAGAGGCGGCGCACCGCCATGGCGTCCCGCTGATGGTCGACAACACCGTGGCAACCCCTTTCCTGTGGCGGCCCATCGAGCAGGGAGCGGATATCGTCATCCACTCCGCCACCAAGTACATCGGCGGCCACGGCACCACCGTGGGCGGGGTGATCGTCGACTCCGGCAAGTTCCCCTGGGCGGACCAACCCCAGCGCTTCGCGTTGCTCAACGAGCCGGATGTCTCCTACCACGGCGTCAGCTATACCCGGGACGTGGGCGAGGCCGCCTTCATCGCCCGGGCACGCGTCGTGCCGCTGCGCAACATGGGGGCCGCCTTGTCCGCCCAGGCGGCCTGGAACCTGCTGCAAGGGCTCGAGACCCTGGCGCTGCGCATCGAGCGGATCAGCGACAATGCCCTTGCCGTGGCTCGCCATCTGGAAAACCACCCGCAGGTCAACTGGGTCAACTACGCAGGGCTCGAGAGCCACAAGGATCACGCCCTGGCCAGGCGCTACATGGACGGCCACGCCTCGGGCATCCTGAGCTTCGGCATCAACGGTGGCCTCGAGGCGGGCACGCGGTTCTACGATGCGCTGAAGCTGGTGCTGAGGCTGGTCAACATCGGCGATGCCAAGACCTGCTCGTCGATTCCCGCCGCGACCACTCATCGCCAGCTCAACGAGCAGGAACTCGCGTCCGCCGGCGTCAGCCCGGACATGGTAAGGCTGTCCATCGGCATCGAGCATATCGACGATATCGTTACCGATTTAGACCAAGCTCTGGAGGCTTCGCAAAAATAGAGTGGCCAATGGCGCCGTTCAGCCGATCGGCGCCATCAGGGGCAATAATTCCTGCATGAACAGGAACCCCTGGGAAAACAGCCTCTCCAGGTAACGGCCCAGGTCCAGCATCAGCACCATCAGCAGGATCAGGCCCACGGTGAGGGTCATCGGGAAGCCGATCGAGAAGATCGTCAACTGTGGAGAGGCCCGGTTGAGGATGCCCAGGGAGAGATTGATGATCAGAAGCGATGCCACCAGCGGCAGGGCCAGCAGCAGCCCGGCGGAGAAGATCGTGCCGCCGTAGCGAGCCAGCATCTCCCAGGCGTCGGGATTGAAGCCGCCCAGGCCGATGGGCAGGGTCTCGAAGGAGTTGGCGAGGATCTCGATCACGACCAGATGGCCGTTGAAGGCCAGCAGCATCAGCAGCGCGATCATGTAGAGAAAGCGCGACAGCACCATGGTGTTGGCACCGGTGTCCGGCGAAAAGAAGGTGGCGAAGGCCAGGCCCATCTGCAGGCCGATGTACTCGCCGGCGGCCATCACCACGGCAAGGACGACCCGCATGACCAGCCCGATGGCCACGCCGATCAGCATCTGCTCGATCATGAGGCCCAGGCTCGCCCAGGAGATGATCGGCACGTCAGGCAACGGGGGCAGTGTCGGCGTGATCACGATGGCCAGGACCACCGCCAGGCCGATCTTGACCTGTCGCGGCACGGCGGAATGGCCCCACAAGGGGGCCGCCATGAGAAAGGCCGTCAGCCGGACGAAGGGCCATAGGAAGGTGGCGAGCCAGCCCTGAAGCTGGTCGAAGGTGACCTCGACCATGTCAGCCCAGCATCAGCGGGATACCGCGAAACAGCTCGGTGGTGTAGTTGGTGATCAACTGGAGCAACCAGGGGCCGGCCAGCACCAGGGCACCGAAAACCCCGAGAATCTTGGGGATGAACGACAGCGTCATCTCGTTGATCTGGGTGGCGGCCTGGAAAAGGCTCACCAGCAGGCCGATGGAGAGTGCCGTGAGCAGCAGCGGGCCCGCCAGGAACAGCGTGACCTTCATGCCCTGGTAGGACATGCTCATTACCATTTCCGGTGTCATTGCGCACCTCCTTGGTCAGGGAAATCGAACCCGAACATCAGATGTAGAAGCTCTCGGCCAGGGAGCCGATCAACAGCTGCCAGCCATCCACCAGCACGAACAGCATCAGCTTGAAGGGCAGGGAGATGGTCGCCGGCGGCACCATCATCATTCCCAGGGCCATCAGGACGCTGGCCACTACCAGATCGATGATCAAAAAGGGGATGAAGATCGTGAAGCCGATCTGGAACGCGGTCTTCAGTTCACTGGTGACGAAAGCCGGCAGCAGCACGCGCATGGGCACGTCTTCCGGTCCCTGGAAGGTGCCGGCATCGGCCAGTCGCGCGAACAGGGCGATATCCGGCTGGCGAGTCTGGCCGAGCATGAACTCACGGAATGGCTGGCTGCCCAGGCGCAGGAATTCATCGAAATTGATCTGGTCGGCGGAAAAGGGTTGCCAGGCCACCTCGTACACCTGGCCGATCACCGGCGACATGACGAAGAAGGTCAGGAACAGGGCCAGGCCCAGCAGCACCTGGTTGGGCGGTGCCGACTGGGTGCCCATGGCGGTGCGCAGCAGGCTCAGCACGATGATGATGCGGGTGAAGCCGGTCATCATCAGAAGCAGGGCCGGCAGGAAGGCCATGGAACTGAGCAGCAGCAGCGTCTGCAGGCTCAGCGACCACTTCTGCCCCCCGTCTTCGAGCGGCTGGCTGATGATGCCGGGAATGGCGGCCTGGGCCCAGCTTGCCTGGGGCCAGGCAAGCAGGAGCGAGACGAACAGCAGCGGGGCGAGCAGGCGAAGGCGCCGCACGGCATCCGTGGCGATCATCCCTCGTCTCCGGGCTTGCGCCCACGGCCGGCGAAGCGGTCCTTGGCATTGTGGCGCAGCGCAGAGGCGAAGCGGGATGCGAAGCTGTCGTGGCCCTGGACGCCCTGCGGCACACTGTCGGCTGCCGCTTCCTCCTCGGGAGCCGGCATCTGGTGCAGCGGCGTGATCTGGCCGCCACCCACGCCGAGCACCAGCCAGGTGCCCTCCACATCGACGATCACCACTCGCTCGCGCTGCCCCACGGCGGTGCTGGCGACCATTCTGAGGTGTTGTCCCGCGGCCTTGCGACCGGGGCCGACACGCTTGAGCAGCGCGCTGCACATCAGGATCACGGCGATGACCAGGGCCAGGGCGAGGGCGGTCTTGCCCAGGGTCGCCAGGCCGATCAGGGTGTCGCCCTGGGCGCCGCTGACAGCCTCGAGGGCGTCCTGGCCGGAAGTCGAGGAGAGCTGACTCATCGGTTGAGCTTCTGTACCCGTTCGGAGGGGGTGATGATCTCGGTGATGCGAATGCCGTACTTGTCGTCCACCACGACGACCTCGCCCTGGGCGATCAGGTAGCCGTTGATCAGGATGTCCATGGGTTCACCGGCCAGGCCATCGAGCTCGATGACCGACCCCTGGGCGAGTTCGAGCAGTTGCTTGATGGTGATGCGGGTGCGTCCCAGCTCCACGGTCAGCTTGACCGGGATGTCCATGATCATTTCCAGATCCCGGGAGACGCCACCGATGGCGCCGTCGCTCAATGGCTTGAACACTTGGTCACCCGCGGCGCTTGCCGAGCCGAAATCATTGCCGCTCTGAGGCAGTTCGATGTCGTCCTCGGACTCGGCTTCGGCTTGTTCGGCAAAGGCGGCTGCCCAGGGATCGTCCTCTTCCGACGCGCTGGCATCGCCCTGCGCTTCGGCCGCGCTCTGTTCGGCCATCGCCTCTGCCCAGGGATCTTCGGGGCTGTTCTGGTCGGGGTTCTTGGGATCAGTCATTGTCGGTTTCCTTGGCTCCCGGCACCAGACCGGGGGCAAACTTGGTGTTTTGGACGGCATGATCGATGAGGCGACGCACGCGCAAGGCGCGCTGGCCATGCTGACTGCCGAATTCGCAGTTCATGACCGGCACGCCATCGACCCGGGCGGGAACGATCTCGGGCAACTCGATAGGCAGCACGTCACCCACCTTGAGCGACATGACCTGGGCGATGCTGGCCTCGATATCCACGAAGTCGGCGACCAGCTCGACCTGGGAGTGCTTGATCTCGCCCGCCATGCGCTGGCCCCAATGGCGATCTCCACCTGCCCCATGGTCGGTGAGGGGGCCGGAAAGCCGATCGCGTACCGGCTCGATCATCGAGTAGGGCATGCAGATCTGGAAGTCGCTGGACAGGTTGCCGACTTCCAGGTGGAAGGTGCTGGTGACGACGATCTCGTTGGGCGAACTGGTGATATTGGCGAAGCGCACCTGCATCTCCGAGCGGACGTAATCGATTTCCAGGGGGAAGACCGACTTCCAGCTGTCCTGATAGGAGTCGATGGCCAGGTGCAGCAGGCGCTGGATGATGCGCTGTTCGGTATGCGTGAATTCACGGCCTTCCGACTTGGTCAGGAAGCGGCCGTCACCACCGAACAGGTTGTCGACCACCATGAACACCAGGCTGGGCGGAAACACGACCAGCGCGGTGCCGCGCAGGGGCTTCATGGCGATCAGGTTGACGTTGGTGGGCACCGGAAGATGCCGGGAAAAGTCGCTGTAGCTCTGGTAGCGCACGCTTTCCACGGTGATATCGGCGCTACGCCGCAAGAGGTTGAACATGCTCATGCGGAACTGGCGAGCGAAGCGCTCGTTGATCATGTCCAGTGCATGCAGACGTTCGCGGATGATGCGGTGCTGGGTCGCCGGATCGTAGGGGCGAATACGGCCCGTCGAGGACGTATCGCCCTTGTCGGTGGTCTCTTCTTCGCCACTGACGCCCTTGAGAAGGGCGTCGATTTCATCCTGCGAAAGCAGATCGTCTTGAGACATGGTGTCCCTATTGCACGATGAAGTCGGTATAGAGCACGTCGTCGATCGCCAGCGGTGGCTGGGGGTCGCCGAACGGCTCGTCGAAAAGCGCCAGAATCTTGTTGGCCAGGGCTTCCTTGCCCTCGGGGCGCGTCAGCTCTTCCGCGTACTGAGCCGACAGCAGCATCAGCAGGCGGCTGCGCACCTGAGGCATGTTCTCCTCGATCAGTGCGGCGGTCTCCTCGTCACCGACCTTGAGCGACAACCCGATGTACAAGAGGCGTTGTTCGTAATAGTCGCTCTGCACATTCACCGTGAAGGGCGTAATGCTCACGAAGATGGGAGTGGGGGCAACGATCGGTTCCGGTTCAGGCGCTTCCTGCTGGCTCTCGTCGGCGTGGGCCGAGGTGTTCGGAGCAAGCAGGTAATAAACGGCAGCCGAGCTGGCCATCGATATCGCGATAATCAGGATACCGAACAGCCACCAGGGCTTGCGGCTTTTATCATCGGTGTTCTGGTTATTGGCCATTATGTGTTCACGCCGTCATTGATCGGGGATAGCAAGGGGATTATGGCGGCAGCCCTCTCCTCGGGAAGGCAGGAAAAGACTGCCGTTATGGGTTCATCTCGCGGTTTTACTGTGATTGCCAAATGATATTGGTTGCTCGCCCGGGGCACGGATGACTTGTGCCCGGGCGCGACGAGAGCATGCATGGCACCACGAACGCCCGAAGGGCTCAGGCGTAGAGATTGATCCTGCCGCTCGGGGCGATGCCTTCGCTCACGGTCGGCGACTCCGTATCAACGTCGTCGGGGCTTCCCGTGGCCACATCCGCCGGCACGGCCTTGCCCTGCTCGGCGGATTGATCGCTGTCACGTTGCCGATGCTCGCCGACCATGGCTTCCCCGAGCTGGATGCCGCTTTCCGCCAGGGCTTCACGCAACTGGGGGATTGCCTGCTCGATGGCGGCGCGCACCTGAGGGTTGGTCGAGGCGAACTGCGCCTGGGCAAGCTGGTCGTCGAGCTTGAGGCTAATGCTCACGGGGCCCAGTTCCGCCGGGTGCAGATGGAGGTCGACACGCTGATCGCCGCGCTGGTGCATGGCCACCAGCTGCTGACCGAGGCCCTGTTGCCATTGCGCGGAGGCCAGCGGCGCGCTCAGGGCCGGTTGGGGCAGTCCTTGGGGCTGGCTCATGCCGTTCAGTGCCGTGCTACCCGAGGTGTTGCCGGCGGTGGAGAGCAACGCCGGGTTGGCAAGACTCTCCGCGCCTGCACGTCCAGGCAGGCTGCTCTGGCCACCGTCGATGGTGGCGACCGCCTCGAAGAAGGTGTTCGAGGCCTGCGTTGCGGTCGCCGGCATGCCTTCCTGGAAAGGCATGCTTGCCGCGCCCTGGGCAGTCAGAGCCTGGTGACGCAGGGCGCCTTTATCGGCCGTAGCGCCCAGGGTGGCGATATCGGCAAGCCTCTCCCGGGGCGTGGTCCTGGCGTCTCCAGCTGCTCCGTTGGTGGCGTTCAGCCCGGCGGCCTGGGGGGCCTGGGCGAGGGTGTCGCCTCGCTGGGCATCGGCAATCAGCTCCAGCCGCTGGCGAATGCCGGCGAGGGTTGTCTCTCCCGCGACCTGTCCTCCTTTCAGGAGCACGGAATCATCGGTCGGATTGCCTTGGACGTTGCCGGTTGCCATGCCGGCCTGGTTCAGGGCGTCGCCGGCCAGCAGGGTGGTGATCTGCTGCGCGAGCGGCGACAACTGTGCCGGGAGCTCGCCGCCGTCGACCAGGGTATCGAGCAGCGACGCCTCCTCGCCGGGTGCGAGTTCGCCGGCCATCAGCTTCTCGAGTGCGGCGACGGTGCCCGACTGGGTCACGCCCTTGAGCAGGCTGTCCTTGCCGTCGAGTGATCCGGCCGATGACTCGGCTGAATGGCCGGCTTGCTTGTACAGCTCGGCGAACCTGGCGCCATCGCCTGCCTCGCCCTTGAGGTTCCGGGTTGCAGGAGAAGCCCCTTGGGGCGTGAGCAACTGTGAAATTTCCATGACGCGACGCCTCCTCAGTGATTGGAGCCCGAATGGGCGGTATGGGCTTGACGGCGAAGCCGCATGCCGGCACTCATCTCATCCGCGAGGCGCTGCTCGCGGCGCGATACACGCTGGCGTTCGGCGCACTCGCGGCGATCGACGAGGGTGTCGTAGGCATTCAGCCGGCGCTGCTCGCTCTGCCAGCGCTGCTGGCCCTGGGCCAGCCGGGATTCGCGCTCGGCGAGCACTTGACGCGAGCGGGCGATGGCCTCGTCGAGGGAGCGCAGGAACTGCTGGTAGTTTCCCCAGCGGTCCGGGCCGATCCCCGTTTCCATGGCTGCCTGCAGTTGCTGGCGATACTCATGGCGATACTGCAGGAGCGTGTCGAGCTGGGTCCTGGCCTCTTGCTGGGCACGGCGCAGGCCACTCAGTTCCACCCCGGCATTGTCCCGGGAATCCCGGGCCAGGGTGATCAGGGTGTCCAGCGGTGTCGATGTCGCCATGGTCGTCTTCCTTCCTTCGTTGCGCCTGATGAGGCCATCATGCCGGCAGCAAGGCATCAAGCGCCTGATGCGTCTGGGTAATATCGGCACGTTCGTCGATGCGCTGTTGCAGGAACTGCTCCAGCTTGGGTTGCATCATCACGGCCTGGTCGAGTTGCGGATCGTGGCCCGGCGTGTAGGCACCGACGCTGATCAGATCCTGGTTGCGCTGATAGCGCGACATCATCTGCTTGAAGCGCTGGGACTGGCGCTGCTGTTCGTTGCCGACGATGGCGGTCATCGCCCGGCTGATCGAGGCCTCGATGTCGATGGCCGGGTAGTGCCCGCTCTCTGCCAGGGCGCGCGACAGCACGATATGGCCATCGAGGATCGCCCGGGCGGAGTCGGCGATCGGGTCCTGCTGATCGTCGCCTTCGGTGAGCACCGTGTAGAACGCGGTGATCGAACCGCCGCCCTGCATGCCGTTCCCCGCGCGCTCCACCAGGCCGGGCAGCTTGGCAAACACCGAGGGTGGATAGCCCTTGGTGGCCGGCGGTTCGCCGATGGCCAGGGCGATCTCGCGCTGGGCCATGGCATAGCGGGTCAGGGAGTCCATGATCAGCAGCACGTCGCGTCCGGCGTCGCGAAACCCCTCGGCCAGACGCGTGGCGTAGGCAGCACCCTGCAGGCGCTGCAGCGGTGAGGTGTCCGCCGGCGCCGCGACCACCACGGCGCGCCGACGCCCTTCGGCACCCAGGATGTTGTTGATGAAGTCCTGCACCTCGCGGCCACGCTCGCCGATCAGGCCGACCACGATCACGTCCGCCCGGGTGTAGCGTGCCATCATGCCCAGCAGCACCGACTTGCCCACGCCGGAACCCGCAAACAGCCCCATGCGCTGGCCGCGACCGACGCTCAGCAGGCCGTTGATGGCACGGATGCCGACGTCGATCTGGGTCTCGATGGGCGCGCGGGCCAGCGGGTTGAGTGGAGGCGTCGTCAGCGGGGCATGGGGGGCGTCGGTGAGCGGCGCCAGGCCATCCAGCGGCCGGCCGTTGCCGTCGACGACCCGCCCCAGCAGGCTCTCCCCGAGCGGGAAGCGTCGGGCGCTGCCCTGCTGGCCCCCTTCGCCAAGCGGAAAGACCCGCGCGCCGGGCAGCAACCCGCTGATTTCTTCCAGGGGCATCAGGAACAGCTTCTCACCGGAGAAGCCCACCACTTCCGCTTCCGCGAAGCGTTCGTTGTCCGGGACGCTCGATGACAAGGCCGAAGGCATCGAAAGTTCAATGCGACAAGCGCTGCCCAGCGGCACCCGCAGGCCGACCGCCTCGAGCACCAGGCCGGTGGCGCGCACGATGCGTCCACTGGCGCGATAGGGAGGAACGCCCTGAATGCGGCGCTGCACGCCCTCGATGGCGTCCTGCCAGCGACGCTGGTGGGGGTTCAAGGTATCCATGGCGGCACTCATGACGTGCCTTCCGGCGTGGCATCGTGGTGATGGCGGCGGCGTACCTTGCCGGCGATGGCCTCCCAGCGCGACTCCAGGGTGGCATCGAGTTCACCGCTGGCACTGGAGGCACGACACCCGCCCCGGGTGACCTGGTCATCCGGTTGAAGCTGCCAGCCGGCTGCCTCGAATTCTGCCCCGAGGTGCGACTTGACCAGCGACAGGTCGGCCGGGTTCAGCCAGAGTCTGGGGCGTCCGGTCAGCGCGGGTTCGGCGTGCAGCAGCTCGCGCACGATGACCAGTACCTGCTCGGGTCGGGCCTCGAGCGCCTCTCCGGCCAGCTGGCGTCCGGTAGCCAGGGCGAGGTCGGCCAGGCGTTCGGCGATCTCGTCGTCGAGGCCTGCCAGGGCAGTGCGGAAGTGCTCGGCCAGGGGAAGCAGTGAAGCCAGGGTCTGCTGGGTCTGGCGTTGCAGTTCCTGCTCCCCCGTGGCACGGCCTTCGTCGAGCCCTTGCTCGAAGCCAGCCTGCTTGCCCTGTTCGAAGCCCTCCGCGTAGGCGGCTTCATAAGCCTCCCGGCGTGCCTTCTCGCGTTCGGCTTCGAGCTCGGCGCTGCGCTGAAAGGCCTGCTGGCGAATGGCATCCTGGCGCGAACGATCCCGGGCCTGTCGGGAACGCTCCGAGACGCCCAGCTCGTCCATCTGCCAGGGGCGCCAGTCGCCCCGGTCGTGTTCCGGCAGGCTCGATCCTCTAGACATAGCTGTCGTCCCCTCCGCTCAGCACGATCTCGCCGTTCTCGGCCAGGCGACGCACCACCTGCAGGATCGCCTTCTGTTCGTTCTCGACGTGAGAGACCCGAATCGGGCCGCGGGCCTCGAGGTCCTCGGTGAGCAGCTGCGCCGCGCGCTGCGACATGTTGGAGGTGAACTTCTCGAGCAGTTCCTGGGGAGCGCCCTTGAGGGCCACCACCAGGGAATTGGTGTCGATCTCCTTGAGGAGGAGCTGGATGCCGCGATCGTCGATGTCGACGATGTTCTCGAACAGGAACATCTCGTCGATGATCTTCTGGGCGAGGTCCTCGCTGTGGGCGCGCACGGTCTCGATGATGGCCTCCTCCTGGGCCGAGTTCATCAGGTTGAGAATCTCCGCGGCGGTCCTCACGCCGCCCATCTTGCTGCGCTTGAGGTTCTGGCCGTCGAGCATGCCGCCGAGCACTTCGGTCAGTTCCTGCAGGGCGGCGGGCTGCACGCCGCTGAACGTCGCGATGCGCAGCACCACGTCGTTGCGCTGCTTCTCGCTGAACAGCTCGAGGATATCGGCGGCCTGATGACGCTCGAGGTGCACCAGAATGGTGGCGATGATCTGCGGGTGTTCGTCCCGGATCAGCTCCGCCACCATCGACGGCTCCAGGACATTGAGCGTGTCGATGCCGGAATTGGTACCCTTGGCCTCGAGGATGTCCTCGATCAGGCTCGAGGCACGTTCGTTGCCCAGGGCCTTGGTCAGTACCGCACGGATGTGGTCGCTGGTATGCAGGTTGAGGGCGGCGAACTGTTCGGCCTCGTCGTGGAATTCGTCGAGTACCGAGCGCATCTCCTCGTGGGAAATCTGGTCGAGCTGGGCCATCTCCATGCCCAGCGCCTCGACATCCTTGGCCGAGAGGTACTTGAATATCTCCGCGGCACTGTCCTCGTCCAGGGAGAGCAGCAGGATGGCGCTGCGACGGGTGCCGTTCATCTTCTTAGTCATGTTCTTTGATCCATCCCTTGACGACGAGGGCGACCATGCGCGGATCTTCCTGAGCCATGTCGCGCGCTGCCTTCAGGTTGTGCTCGTAGGCCGAGGCGCCACGCCGGCGGCGGCGGGGCGGCGGGGCCTCTTCCTCGAAGCCGTCGTCCGCTTGGGCGGCCGTGACCGCCCGGGGGCCGGCGGCTGCCGGCATCATCGGCCGCGCCTGGCTGTGACGCTTGACCAGCGGACGCACCATCATGAACCACAGGAACAGGGCGGCCAGGATGACCAGCAGATAACGCCCCAGGGTCATGGCCAGGTCGATGGCCTGCCGGGTCTGCCACCAGGGCAGTGGCTCCACGCTGTCGTCGCGCTGGATGAAGCTCGAGTTGACCACCTCGATGGCATCGCCGCGGGCTTCCGAGAAGCCCATGGCCTGGCGGACCAGACGCTCGATCTGGGCCAGCTCGTCGTCGCTCAACGGCTCGCGAACGGCCTGGCCCCTGTCGTCGGTTCCATCGCGGTAGTTGACCACCACGGCGACGGAGAGCCGTTCGATGTTGCCACGCCGGTACTGGACGTGCTCGACGCTGCGGTCGACCTCATAGTTGACCACGTCGTCGCGATCCAGACGGCTGGAAGGGCTCTTTCGGGATTGATCGACCTTGCCCTGCTCGTCGGTTTCGGTGCCCTCGTCGATGGGGGATTCGGGGTTCCCCGGGGGGGTGTTGGTCAAGGCGCCGGGGATGCCACGGCCCTGCGCGTCGCCACCGGTATAGGATTCGCTGGTCTGGCGGCTGCGTATCGCCGACTCGTTGGACCCCTGGTTGGGGTTGTAACGTTCGGCGGTCGCTTCCCGGGAAGAGAAGTCGATCTGGGCGGCCACCTGGGCGCGGACATTCTCGGGACCGAGAATCGGCGAGAGGATATGTTCTATGCGCTGCTGGTAGGAACGCTCGACTTCCTGGATATAGCTCAGCTGCGTACCGTCGAGGTCACCCAGACCGCTGCCCGAGCGCGACAGCAGGCGCCCGTCTTGGTCGACCACGGTGACCGCCTCGGAGGAGAGCTCGGGCACGCTGCTCGACACCATGTGCACGATGGCATTGATCTGGCCGTCGCCCAGGACGCGCCCGGGCTGCAGGGTCAGTACGACGGAGGCCTTGGCGGGTTTGCTGTCGCGCACGAAGACCGAAGGCTTGGCCATGGCCAGGTGGATGCGTGCCTGGGAAACGGGGCCCAGGGCTTCCATCGAACGTGCGAGTTCCCCCTCGAGGCCGCGCTGGTAATTGAGCCGCTCGGTGAACTGGCTGACACCGAAGGCCTGGGTGTCCATCAGTTCGAAGCCCACGTTGCCCCCCTGGGGGAGCCCCTGTTCGGCCAGTTGCAGGCGTAGCGCGTGTACTTGGTCGCCGGGCACCAGCAAGGCGCCGCCGCCATCGCTGAAACGGTAGGGGATGCCACGAGTGTCCAGTTCGCCGATGATGCGCCCGCCGTCGGCATCGCTGAGATTGCTGTACAACACCCGGTAGTCCGGAGTGCGGGCCCACATCAGCAGGGCGACCAGAATGGCAATCGCCGCGGCGCCCGCGATCAGCAAGGGGATCATCGGGCTCGTGCGCAGTTTCGACACGAGGCCGGCCGCAGACGTCGCCGCATTGGGGTTCGGCGAAGACGACTTTTGGGCCAAGGTGGCGTCGGTCATGCGCGCCTCCCGGCGTTAAAGATATTGCCCGCGAGGGCGATGTTATTCGTGTTGGCCCGGTAGCCGCGGGTCGGTCCAGATAGCATGATGATGTCCGGCTCCAGCATCCGTCTCGATTCGTCGTTCTGGTGGCGTCGGAGGCCACTGCGAACGGTCGGGTGATGGGGCCCATTATCCGTGGCTCGGGCAAGGCTAAAGGCAGGAATAGGCCGCTTTTCTTACTTCATTTGACTGCATGAGTACGGCTAAAGGGTTGATAGTCTTGCCATCACTATCAATCCGTGCAGGAGTTCCTCATGAGTGCACCGTCCATTCAAGCGGCGTTGAGCCAGATGCAGAGCCTGGCGACCCAGGCCAGCGGCCAGGCCGCCAAGGGGCAGCATCTAACCACGGCGGTCGGCCAGGGCGGTTTCGCCAGCGAGTTGCAGTCCTCCATACAGCGCATCAACCGGCTGCAGCAGAACGCCAACACCAAGCTCGAGGCCTTTCAGGCAGGGGAGCCCGGGGTGGCGCTGAACGATGTAATGGTGGACATGCAGAAGGCCAGCGTCGGCTTCCAGATGGGCGTGCAGGTGCGAAATCGCCTGGTGACGGCCTACAAGGACATCATGAACATGCAGGTTTAATCTCCTAGCTCCCTCGCGAGAAAATCCATGGCCGCCTCCATGGCATTGCCCCGAGTCAGGAAGGTGGTGATATGGCCGCGGTAGCGCAGCAGGTAGAGCTCGCTGTAGACACCCGCCTCGCCCAGGGCGGCATGAAAATCCTCGGCATGATCGACGGGGACCAGGCCGTCCCAGGTGCCGTGGAACAGGAAGAAGGGCGGGGCATCCGGGGTGATGTGCTCCGTCGGTGACGCCCGGGCATATTGCATGGGGACCTCCAGGCGGGTTCCGCCCAAAAACTGCACCACCAGCCGCCCATCGTCGAACTTGAACAGGTTGGTGGGCGTTCCCCCGGCCACCACCGCATCGAGTCGCGCCTCCTCCCCGCCATGGGGATCGTTCAACTCCCCTCCGTCGCTTGCCACCAGGGCCAGCAGACTGACCAGATGCGCCCCGGATGAATAGCCGACCCCAGCAATGCGCGACGTGTCCACGCGCCAGGCGTCGGCATTTTCATGAATCCAGGCCATCGCCTGCTGCAGGTCGTGGAGCTGGGCCGGGAACTTGTACTGCGGTGCGAAGCGGTAGGTGACATTGACCGCGACGATCCCGCGACGTGCCAGGCGTTTGGCGATATCGGCCATGTCATCCCGAGAGCGGCCCTGCCAGCCCCCGCCATGCACGACCAGGGCAGCGGGTCGCCTGGCCGTGCCGGGGGTAGCCGGCAGGTAGACATCCGCCTTCAGGACTTCTGGCCAGTCGACGGGCGTGTAGGTCAGCCCCTCCAGCACCTCGAAGGACTCGGCCCCGGGCAAGCTGGCGTCGGTCGGGGGCTCGGGAGCGTTCAGGTGGGTCGTGCAACCGTTCAGAGCGAACAGCAGGGCCAAAAGCATCCATGATCCGCGCATAGCCACTCCTTGGATCGACCGGCATCGGTTTCTCGATTCTGCTTGGGTAGACCCCGAGAGGCTAGTCGAGATTCCCTTGCGACTTGGGGTGACTGACAACGGGGGCCGGCAGTTCAGGCCCCGGCCTGGCCAGGTAGTACCCCTGGACCCGTTCGCAGCCGTGTCGCGTCAGAAACTCCAGCTGTTCCCGGGTCTCGATGCCCTCGGCACAGACCTCGCGTCCGAACCCGCTGCACAGGGTCAGCAGCGATTCGACGATGGCGCGATCCTCCCCGGAGCCGGGCAGGCCGGCGATGAAGGACTTGTCGATCTTGATCGTGTCGAAGGGGAACTGCTTCAGGTGCGAGAGCGACGAGAACCCCGTGCCGAAATCGTCTAGGGCGATGCGTATCCCCAGGTCGTAGAGCGCCGCGAGTTGCTGGCCGATCCAGTCCGGGGACTGGATGAGGGCGGTTTCGGTGATCTCCAGCTCCAGCATGTGGGTCGGCAGGCCGCGCCGGCGGAGCGCCTCCATGACGTGGGTGGCCAGGTGATCGTCATCCATCAGCTGGATCGCGCTGACATTGATGCTGATGAAGAACCCCTCGGGAAGCGCGTCCCGGCCAGCGACCAGTTCATCCAGCGCCTGCTCGATGATCCAGTTGCCCACCTCGACCATCATGCCGTTCTCTTCGAGGATCGGCACGAAAACGTCGGGACCGATGACCCCGAGCTTTTCATCCCGCCATCGCAGCAGCACCTCTGCCCCGATGGGCTGCGAGAGGTCGGCCAGTTGCCACTGGGGCTGAAAGTGCAAGTAGAAATCCCCGCGGGCGAAGGCACCGGAAAGGCGCCGTTCGATGCTTTGATGGCGACTGGCTTCCTGGAGCATGCCGCTCATGTACTGACGCACCCGGTTGCGACCATGCCGCTTGGCCTGGACTTGCGCGGCGTTGGCACGGCGCAAGAGCTCTTCGGGCTTGATATAACCGCCCGTGGCGGTGGCCAGCCCGATGCTGATGGTCAGCTGCAGTTCGTCGAGCATCGGGAAGCGGTGCTGTTCCACCCGGTGGCGCAGCGCATCGGCCAGTTCCAGGGCGTGCTTGTCGCTCGTCAGGTTGACGGCGATGGCGAATTCGTCGCCACCCAGGCGTCCCAGCAACGCGCCGGGGTACGCAGCCAGTGCGGAAGAGAAGGCACCGGCCAGTTCGCGCAGGACGTCGTCCGCCACTGCCGTGCCGTGGGCGTCATTGATGCGCTTGAATCGGTCGACACCGCAGAGCAGTATGGCCTGGCGCCGTGACGCGTCATGGCGTCCCGGGCGGTTCTTCCCCAGTGCCTTAAGGAATCCCGTGCGATTGAGCTGGCGGGTCAGGGCGTCATGGTGGGTGATCCAGTCGATCTCGCGTTGCGCTTCCAGGGACTCACGCAGGTCTCGAGCGACGATGACATAGTTGTAACGATCGCAGTCCTCGTATCGGGTGCGTTGTATCGTCGCCTGGACCGGCAGTGTATCCCCGTCACGGCAGCGCAGGTGGGTGTTGAGGCGTATCGAGTTCCTGCCCTGCCGGAGTGCGGCGAACTGCGCGGTCAGCTCGGTACTGTCGAGGCCATCGATCAGCTGGGCCGGCGACAGCGCCTTGAGCTCATCATCGCTGTAGCCGAGCTGGTCGAGCCCGCCCTGGTTGCAGTAGGTGAAGTGCTGAGACTCTTCCTCGAAGATGAGGATCAGATCCAGGGTGGCATCCAGGGTCGCACGAAACTCCTCCAGTGTGGCGTAAAGTGCGCTCTTTTCCTGATCCTTGTGCAGCGACTCGAGCAGTCGGCTGCCGATGTGCATCACCGGCTTCAGCAGGCGTTTTGCCCGATCCTGATCGAATCCTCCGGGTCGATTGGCGATCAGCATCAGGCCGATGTTCCGGTCGTTGACGACGAAGGGCACCAGCAGGGCGTTGCGCAGCCTGGGATGGTTTTCGGGCAAGGCGCTCGACGGCATCCTGGCGAAGTCCCGCTCGCTGAATACCTGGATCTCCGGACGCAGCAGGCGGTTATCGACCAGGGCATTCATGCGCTCGAGGCTCAGTCGCCGGCGGCCCTGGGAAAAGAAGGCCTGGGCATCATGGCTGACCTCCCCCAGGGACATGCCGAGCACATCGAGTGTCAAGGTGCCGTCCATCGGGCGCACCTCGCCGACGAGCCCGTACTCGCATCGGGCGAGGCGCAGGAGGTCGTCGAGCAGTTCCAGCAGGATGAGTCGTGGTGCGGCGCCGGCTCGGTGTCGTTGCTCGGCGCGCGTGCTGAGAGCGCCGACGGTGGTCTCCATCGCGCTCTCGCTCTCGGGCAGTTCGCCCAGGTAGAGAGGCTGGCGACCATGAGCGATGTCGAGGGTGACGAGTCGGGCCAGGCTGTGCAAGGTCTCCTTGTCGTGCTCGCTCAACCCCCGTGGCCGGGTATCGATGATGCAGAAGGTACCCAGGGGCATGCCCGCGGGTCCGTGGATCGGAACGCCGGCATAGAAACGGATGTGTGGTGCGCCCAGCACCAGCGGATTGTTGCGAAACCTCGGGTCCTGGCTGGCATCTGTCACCACCAGGGTCGCATTCGCCTCGACCACATGGGCGCAGAAGGCGTACTCCACCGGCGTTTCGCGCAGGGTGATGCCCTGGGCCGACTTGAACCACTGACGTTCGTCGTCCACCAGGCTGACCAGGGCGATGGGCACATCGAAGAGGCGGCAGGCCAGCCGTGTCAGTACATCGAAGCGCTCCTCGAAGGGAGTGTCGAGCAGGCGCAGGGAATCCAGCGCCTCGAGACGCGAAGAGTCCTTGATCCTCGAGCCCGGCGGGCTCAATGAGCAACTGGCGCAGTGGGGCATTACTAGGCTCGTTCCTGGAGACATGGATGCGGCGATCCCGATGACTTCGGGCCTTCCCTGATATCCGTTCTTATCGGCAGTGCCGGTGAGAACCTTAGGGCAGTAACAAAACACAAAGTTTACAGAAGGAAAAAGTGGCAAGTCTTCCTTGGAGGGGAAAGTCCGCCTAGACCTCGAGCCTTATCAACCGCCCTTGCAGCTGCTCCAGGGACTCGGCAATGCGCAGCACCTCCTCGCTGGGGATCTGGCGAATCAATTCACCGCTCTCACGATCGACGATACGGGTCACCACTCGTCCCTCATGGCGCTGCAGGTCGAATTCGATGCCGTAGCCGCGCATCACCTCGTTGACCCGCTCCAGCGGCTTCACCAAGTCGGTGTCGTCCGGGGCGGCGAGGGCGTCGACGCCCTGTTGCTCCATGATACGGCTGCTCGGCGCCGGCAGATGCGACAGCACGCTCTCCAGGCGCTGGCGGGGCGTAAGATTGGCCGTTACCGAAGTGCTGCCAATGGGCGATATGTCGTAGACCGGTGGCATCATGTAAGGGGTTCTCAGGAGATGACCTCGATCTGGCTGCTGCCGATATCGTCGTCGACGCCGATGCTCAGCAGCAGGGTGAGTTGATACCCAAGTTGCGACCTGTAGGCCTTGAGCTTCTTGATGTCCTGATGCACGCCGAATGGATTGGTGCTCTTGGCGATCTCGATGGCCGCGAGATTTTCCGCGGTGCCACGCTTGTGAACGACGATGTCGGGATAGATGGTGCGGGCCTCGGTCGCTGCCGAGGTGGTGGAAGTGACGACCTGCTTCATGTAGTGGCAGGGCTTCTCCCAGCAGTTGTATTCGCAGTCCACGTTCCACTCGGGCAGCAGCGCCTGCAGGTGCAGGGCCAGCCGAAAGGAGATCGCCCGCTCGTTGGCGCCTTTCCTGAGAAGGAAACGATCCTGCTCGATCAATGTCTGCAGCGCCTGGTCGAGGGTCTCGAGGAAGGTGTCTTCCGAGGTTGTTCGCAATACCCGCAGATGACTCATCGGTGTTCCCCTTGCAGTCCGGTGGCTGTGAAATGGTGACAGGGTAACTTGAGTTACTTATCGGCAAGGGGGAGAAAAGATTGATGGTTGACGTGCATTTCGTCGGAAGGGGAAAAGGCGGAGTCGCAGAGGGTGATAGGCCACATTGCGGCAGCCGGCAGGTTCGAGGCTTAAAGCACTTCCTGACAGAAAACGGTCGCAGTGACGATTCGCGTGCGTTCGATATGCTCACGCTGCAACAACCCCGCTCTTCGATCACCGGTTACCAGATAATCGGTGTTGCTGGCTACTGCCATGGCCAGCAGAAAAGCATCGTCGGGATCATTGGTTTCAGCTTCAATCGTCAGATTTTCCAGTACCAGAGCGCGTTGCAAGTTATTGATCATCGTACCCACTTTGGCCGGCTGAAGGATCGCCCGCAGTTTGGGATAGCGGCTGGCCCGGCGGATTTCATCAAGTTGCGTGCGTGACGTGACAAGTTCGAACCTTGCTGCACGCCAAGCGCGATAAATGGTATCCGGGGTGCCGCGAGACGAGATCAAGGCGCTGAGCAGAATGTTGCTATCCAGTATGACCCGCATTAGCGTCTGCGTGACCACTCAAGCGCCTCATCGACGACTGAGGCCATTTCTTCTTCTGTCATGTCGCTATTGCTCGCTTTAGCCTGTTCCGCCGTCAACTCCAGAATGTGCGCGCACACGGCTTCTTCGATGAATCGTGATAGATCGCCTTTCTTGCCTCCACCCTGATTGGCGAGAAACATGCGAAGGGATCGGTCAGTGTCGGCCGACACAGCAATATTCCACCGGACTGTATTCATGAGGTTTTCACGTGTTTGTGTGTTTAGGTGTTTGTACACCCATTGGCGTTCGTCTTGCAACGGATCTATCTCCTATCCTTCGATCCCCGGGACCAGCACACGAAGGAAGACTGGCCAAGCAGGCCTCTCGCTCTTGCAGCAGTTCGCTTCAGCGAGCGGGAGGGGGATCGGAATCGCCCGATGAATCGAGCCCATCACCCCGGTGGCGCGGGCTTTCTGTGGGAGCTCGCTTCAGCGAGCGAGGGATTGGTTGGGATCGCCCGATGAATCAGGTTCCTACCAAACCCTTTGATAACAGCCACCTGTAGGAGCTCGCTTCAGCGAGCGATTGACGCCGGCAGGCGTCCTGGAGGTGCCGTCAAGTCGCGAAAGTGTGCGCTATCGCCCACTGAAGCGGGTTCCTGCAGCCCCTTCCGACACGGCTACCTCGCACGGTAGTATTCTGATCAGCAAAAGCGCCATTCCCGGCCGGCGATCCGCTATGCTGGGAAGACCAGGCGCTGACGAGGCCGAAAATGATCGATGACTCGGTTGAAGACTCTCAAGCTTCTCCTGGAGAACCTTCCAATAAAAGCGTGGCAGCTTTAGGCCGCCGCATCATACGGGCATTGGCCGGTTTCAGCGAGATAGAGCAGATCGTGCTGTTTGGCTCCTTGTCTCGCGGAGCGGGGCGGCCTGACAGCGATATCGATGTGGCGGTGGAGGCGGACAAACCACTGACGTCTGAGCTGCGCATCGCCATGATCGAGGCCTTGGCCATGGAATTCGGGCGCCCGGTCGATCTCGTCGACTTGAAGGCCGCCGGGCAGCCGCTGCTGACCCAGATCGTCACCACGGGAAAGCGGCTGTTGGGTAGCGATACCCGCTGGGCAAACGTCATTTACCGGAACATCATCGAAAACGAGGATTGCGTCCCGCTACAGCGGCGAATCCTGATAGCCAGGCAGAACGCATGGATCAATCGCTGATCAATCAGAAACTGGAATACCTGCGGCGGCCCGGCGGAATGTTTTGAACCGGACCAAGCCTGCATGAAATAACGAAGAAGCCTTATTCCTCGCCTGTGCCATTGCAGTCGTCGCAATCGACGAGGCCCATACCATCGCAATTCGAGCACTCGTCGGGTGTGAGGGTGCCTTCGCCTTCACAGCGGTTGCACTCCCGTAGCTTCTCCGCCTCGGGGTCGACTATCCAGCCGTCGCCATCGCAGTCGGGACATTCGATTTCGACCACCCCGCCTTTGCATACCGGGCAGCGCACTTCACCCTCGCCATTGCAGTAGCTACATGCCATGGATACGCCTCACTCAAGATAAAAAACGGAAAAAGGGCCGGCTTAAGCCGACCCTCACTGATACCGCTATGCTCAGGATTAACCCAGCAGTGACAGCACGGACTGCGGCAGCTGGTTGGCCTGGGCGAGGACGGAAGTACCGGCCTGCTGCAGGATCTGGCTGCGAGTCATGTTGGCCACCTCGGTCGCGTAGTCGGCATCTTCGATCCGTGAGCGCGCGGCAGAGAGGTTGGTCTCGTTGGTGCTCAGGTTAGTGATGGCAGACTCGAAGCGGTTCTGGATGGCACCCAGGCTGCTACGTTGGTTATCTACGGCTTTCAGTGCATCATCAAGTGTTTGGAGGGCGTTACTGCCACCTTGAGTGTTGACTGTTGCTGCGTCAGCGACTGTTGCTCCAACGTTTTCTGCCAGGGTCTTGTTTGCGCCTGTTAATGCTTCACCGATTGAGTAAGTGCCATCATCATTGAAGGTTACACCGACGGCAGCACCTGTTGGCGTAGCATCTGAATCGACTACAGCATAGGCAGTTTTCCCTGAGGCATCGCTATAGCTTACCAAATCAGCAGTGGCGAATGTGTTAGAAGCAGTTGAGGCATCGCTTTCGGCATTTGCTACAACACCTGCAGCTAGGCTAACGGTTGTGGCCGCAGCTGAGCGAACATCAAATCCCTCGGCGTCGACGGTACGTGCTTCACCATTCACGCTGGCTAGAGAGCCGGCGGCTGTAGTTCCATTGGACTTCAGGTTCCAGTCGCTATTACCTTTAATTTCTATTGAAATTTGCTGCCCGTCTTGCGCGCCTACTTGAATAGCGAGGCTTGTATCACTTGAGTTGGAAAGAATTTTGCTGCCGTTGAAGTCGGTTTCGTCAGCAATCCGGTTGATTTCAGCGAGACGCTCGTTTACTTCCTGCTGGATGGAGTCGATGTCGGAGGCAGAGTTCGTTCCGTTCTGTGCCTGGACAGTGAGTTCACGAATACGCTGCAGGTTGTCATTGATCTGGTTCAAGCCACCTTCTGCAGTCTGTGCAATGGAAATACCATCGTTGGCGTTGCGTTGTGCTTGTGCGAGACCGGTGACCTGAGCGCTCATACGGTTGGCGATGGCCTGACCGGCGGCATCATCCTTGGCGCTGTTGATGCGCAGGCCGGAGGAGAGGCGCTCCATGGCGGTGGTCAGGTCGCCCTTGGAGGAGCTCAGGTTCTGCTGAGCGATCATCGAAGTGATGTTGGTATTGATGACGGACATGTGATTTTCCTTCTATGTACCTGATTAGGTCTTGGGGGCTCCAGCGGCGAATCGGTGCTTGCCCAAACGGTTCTGCCTCTTCCACCGCAACGGCGCCGTTGGCCGTTACCCTGTTTATCGTCGCAGGGGGGAAATGCTTTAGGGCTAGATGCGAATTTTTTGGTGAGGCGTGTGCCGAGGCACCAGGCATGGGATGGTAGAGCTTGCGCGCGAGTAGCCGCACGGGGTTGATTTCCGATATCAACCAAAAGTATGCTCCTTGAAGGTTTTAGGGAGGCTGAGATGAGCGTGCAGGATCTGCAGACGCTGCTCGATCTTGATGGAAATTTCCGAAAAGCTGTGGATCGCATGCTCGATGAGGAGGGTATGTCATGAAGACCATGAAGATCGGTATCATGAATCGAGACGAGTTTCGTCGCCGCACGATAGCAATTGCCAAGGGCGACTATCGACCTGCTGCTGATGAGCCCAAGGTATGGTTCGATAGCGTCGAATCCATGTCACAAATGTTGAGTACTCGTAATCTTGAACTGCTGCGGATAATCGGTGAGCACAAGCCGCAATCGCTTGGTGAGCTGTCGTCAATCACTGGGAGAAAGAAAGAGAGTCTCAGCCGGACGATCAAGAAAATGAGCGAGTATGGACTGGTGTCGATCAAAGAAGGGCCTCGCCATTCGAAGATTCCTGAGCTTGTCGCCGAAGGGTTTGAGGTAAGGCTGATGTAATCACGGGGCCAGCGCGTTCCGACCGCTCTGATAACCGGCTAGATAGCCGACTCGTACGCCATGCAGGCGCAGCTCCAATGCTTCCACCGCCTCGGTTTTCATGACTCGCTCTCATCGAGCAGGCCATGCCATGGGTCGACGTCGGCACTGGGGCGTTGGGGGGGCCTCGGACGACCCTTGGTCGAGTAGCGCCAGTACAGCGGTCAGTCTTTCCCTGGGAATCAGCATCAATTCGGCATTCAAACCCTCCGCCGCCAGAGCCAGCAAATTCCAGATTAGTACATCCGTCTCCACTAGCACTAGATCAGTTTCCTGGGCTGACGTAAGGAGCGGGCATAATCATTCACGGAATCACTATCCGTAGATCGGTTCTGCCAAAGGCCGAAAGCAGGGTTGCGCGCCCCCTCCTTGATAGATTGCCGCTCCTCACTCCATGCGACCAGCTTGGCACGACGTTTGCCACGGTAAGTGATGATGACTTCCTCGCCGCGATCGGTCGCGGAAATAAGTTCACGTGTATGCAGACGCAGTTCTTTGGTTGTGGCTTCCATGGTGGCACCTTGGAGTTCCCCCACTCCAGTGGACACGCCGCCATCAGTTAATCTCCTCGAACTCTATCGGAGTCCGATAACCAAGGCCACTGTGCAGCCAATGGCTGTTATAGTAGCCATCAATATAGCCCTTTATATGTTTTCGTAACTGACCCATCGCCCGATGAATCGGGCTCCTACAAACCCCTTTTATATCAATCACCTGTAGGAGCTCGCTTCAGCGAGCGATAAGCGCGTCGAGTTCCATGCCTAGCGTCGGAATAGGCGCCGCCCATGTCCTGCCCCTGTCGTTTGGCAGGCCTTATCGTGGCTCTGCGACAGGAGCAAATTCCACACCCAGCGTCGATTTGCCAAAAGGGCTCTTCGACTTTTCATGTGGATTCGGTCCGATCCATCGCCCGATGAATCGGGCTCCTACAAACCCCTTTTATATCAGTTGCCTGTAGGAGCTCGCTTCAGCGAGCGATAGGCGCGTCGAGTTCCATGCCTAGCGTCGGAATAGGCGCCGCCCATGTCCTGCCCCTGTCGTTTGGCAGGCCTTATCGTGGCTCTGCGACAGGAGCAAATTCCACACCCAGCGTCGATTTGCCAAAAGGGCTCTTCGACTTTTCATGTGGATTCGGTCCGATCCATCGCCCGATGAATCGGGCTCCTACAAACCCCTTTTATATCAATCGCCTGTAGGAGCTCGCTTCAGCGAGCGATAAGCGCGTCGAGTTCCGTGCCTAGCGTCGAATAGCCCATCTAACGCTCTCCCACAAGCCCCGACAAGAACCGCTCGCGCCGTTCGCTCTCGCCCAGCGGCTGGGCCGTGAGGTGCACCAGTTTGGTCATCGCGGCTTCCGGGGTCATGGCGTCGCCGGAGAGCACGCCCGCATCGAGCAGGCCGCGCCCGGCGGCGTAGGTGTCGATGGCGACCGGCCCGTGGGGGCATTGGCTGATGGCGACTAGGAGCTTGCCTTCCCCCGTGGCCTGGGCGAGTACGCCGAGGATTTCAGGGTCGTCGGGAACGTTGCCGCTGCCCCAGGCTTCCAGCAGCGCGCCTTTCACGCCGTCATCGCGCAGCCAGGCGGCGAGCAGCCGTGCGGAGATGCCCGGCCACAGGGCAATGCGCACCACCGACGAGCCGCCAAGCGCGGCGTAGTCCGGCAGTTCGAAGCGCGGCAGGCCACGCTGCTGGGCGTCCAGTCCCCGAGAGGGATAGAGCACCGGTTCACCGTCCACCAGCTCGCCGAGCAGCGGGTAGTTGGGGCTGGCGAAGCCGTCGAAGGCGTGGGTGTCCCACTTGCGGGTACGCACGCCGCGCAGCAGCTTGCCGGCGAAGCACACCGCGACTTCCTGCAATTCGGCCAGGGCGGCAAACCTTAGCGCCGCCTCGACGTTGCTCAAGGCGTCGCTGTTCTCGGCTTCCAGGGGCAGCTGCGCACCGGTGACCACCACGGCGCGGTCGATGCCTTGCAGTTGAAAGGCGAGGCTTGCCGCCGTCCAGGCCAGGGTGTCGGTGCCGTGCAGCACCAGGAAGCCGGCGTACTCCTTGTCGGCACGGGAATAATGCTCAGCGATATCGCCGGCCAGACGCTGCCAGTCCGCAGGGGTGGCGGCGCTGGAGTCGATGGGGTCGGCGTACTCGATCACCTCGAAGGCGGGCAGCGAGGCCTGGCTGGCCGGAGGCAGGGTTTTCAGTGCCGTGCGCAGGCGCGCCTCGATATCGTGACCGGGCACGAGGCCGGCGTCGCTGGGTACCATGCCCAGGGTGCCGCCGGTGTAGATGATCAGGAGAGGGGGATTTGGCATTGGGCCTGATGATCAGCAAGGGCACGCTCAGCCAGCGATTCGAGCCTGCTTGCCTGAACGTCAGCCTCGAATTTGCGATCCCATGCATCGGCGTCGTATTGGGCGAACCACTCGCGAAAATCCTCGAGTTCGCGTGCCGATAATTTTTGAATCTCATGCTCGATGGCTTCAATCCGGCCCATGATTTGGCTCCTTTGCTTACCCGCTAGTTCAGTGCTTGATTATATCGCTGGAGCACTTCCTGGAGCCAACATAATGGGCTCTTCGTCGTTTCATGTGGGTTCGGTCTGATCCATCGCCCGATGAATCGGGCTCCTACAAAACCCTTTATATCAAACGCCTGTGGGAGCTCGCTTCAGCGAGCGATAGGCACGTCGAGGTCCATGCTCAGCGTCGAAGAGCCTCTAATAATCAACGCCCGCTCACCGCACCGGGCAGACAGGTGGCGATCGCCGGGAACAGCGTAATGAGGATAACACCGAGGCCCATGAGGAAGAAGAACGGCAGGGCCACCAGCGGCATGCAAGCTATGAATCCAAACGCTTGGGTTTATGCTAGACTCGCTTCATGCCCACCATTCTCCGTTTCGATGGCCTGCGAGCCGTTATTTACCCCGACGACCATCGACCAGCTCATGTGCATGTCATAGGCAACGGAGGCGAGGCGGTGTTCATCCTGAACTGTCCCGATGGGCCACCGGAGTTGCGGGAGAGCTATCGCTTCAGCTCATCGGAGCTCAATCGCATTGCGTCGGCACTCCTGGAGAAGCTGCCGGCATTATGCGCCAAATGGAGGGAGATTCATGGCCATTACTGACGACGCCATCAAGCAGGCCGAAGATCGCATGGCCGGCAAGCGAGACCATGCCCATGCCATTTCGGCCCGGTACGACTGCCGGAGCGAGCGGGTGATCATTCGTCTTCATTCGGGGCTGGAGCTTGCCGTCCCGCCTCACCTGGTGGAGGGTTTGGTGGGCGCTACCGCCGAATCGCTATCCGAGATCGAAGTGTCACCATCGGGATTGGGTTTGCACTGGCCAAGGCTCGATGCCGATCTCTATGTGCCGGCGCTTCTGGAGGGCCAGTTTGGCTCCAGGCAGTGGATGGCGCATCAACTGGGCGCGGCGGGAGGTCGTAGCCGCAGTCAGGCCAAGCGCAACGCGGCCCGAGCCAATGGCGCCAAAGGAGGGCGGCCGCGCAAGAATCAGGCGTGATGCTGTATGGCTCTTCGACGTTTCATATGGGTTCGGTCTGATCCATCGCCCGATGAATCGGGCTCCTACAAAACCCTTTTATATCAAACGTCTGTGGGAGCTCGCTTCAGCGAGCGATAGGCACGTCGAGGTCCATGCTCAGCGTCGAAGAGCCTCTAATAATCAACGCCCGCTCATCGCCCCGGGCAGATAGGTGGCGATCGCCGGGAACAGCGTGATGAGGATGACCCCCAGGCCCATGAGGAAGAAGAATGGCAGGGCGGCGCCCGCGATGCGCAGGATGTTCTTGCCGGTCAGGCCCTGCAGCACGAACAGGTTGAAGCCCACCGGCGGGGTGATCTGGGACATCTCGACCACGATCACCAGGTAGATGCCGAACCAGATCAGGTCGATGCCGGCGGCCTCGACCATGGGCAGCAGGATCGAGGTGGTCAGCACCACCACCGAGATGCCGTCGAGAAAACAGCCGAGCAGGATGAAGAACACCGTCAGTGCCACCAGCAGCATGTAGGGCGACAGGTTCAGCGAGGCGATCCAGGCCGCCAGGTCGCTGGGCAGGCCGGTGAAGCCCATCGCCGCGGTGAGAAACGACGCGCCGGCGAGGATGAAGGCGATCATGGTCGAGGTGCGCACGGCGCCCATCGTGGCCTCGCGGAACGTCTGCCAGTCCATCACGCCCTGCCAGCGCGCCAGCATCAGCGACAGCATCACCCCCACGGCGGCGGCCTCGGTGGGCGAGGCGAGCCCGGCGTAGATCGAGCCGATCACCCCGATGATCAATCCCAGCAGCGGTATCAAGCGCCGCGAGCGACGAAACTTCTCGCCGAGAGAGGTGTGTTCATCGGCGGGGGGAACACGGTCTGGAAAACGCCAGGACCAGAGCATCAGGTAGCCGGCGAACAGCGAGATCAGCAGTACGCCGGGCAGGATGCCGGCGATGAACAGCCGGGCGATGGATTGATCCGTGGCGACGGCATAGACGATCAGGATGATCGAGGGCGGGATCAGCAGCCCCAGGGTGGCGGAACCGGCCAGGGTGCCGAGCACCAGGCGTTCGTCGTAACCGCGCCGGGCCAGCTCGGGGATCGCCATCTTGCCCATGGTGGCGCAGGTCGCCGCCGAGGAGCCCGAGACGGCGGCGAACAGCCCGCAGCCGACCACGTTGGTATGCAGCAGGCGTCCGGGGATGCGGGTCATCCAGGGCGCCAGGCCGGAGAACATGTCCTCGGCCAGGCGCGAGCGAAACAGGATCTCGCCCATCCAGATGAACATCGGCAGCGCCGTCAACTCCCAGCTGTAGCTGGCGCTCCAGATGTCCGAGGCCATGACGTCACCGGCGGGAATCGAGGTGAACTGGCTGATGCCCAGCCAGCCGAGACCCATCAGCGAGAACGCCACCCAGACGCCGCTGCCCAGCAGGACAAGCAAGGCGATGAGCAATGTCAGAACAAGCGTCAGCATCAAGGTTTTCCTAAGTCATTCATCAGGACTGGCATCGTCGATATGAAACTCGCCGGGCCGGGTGACGGCGATCACGGCGGTGGTGACCCAGGCCTCGACCAATGCCAGGGCCAGCAGCAGGATTCCCAGCAGCATGGCACTCTGCGGTATCCACAGCGGCACCGGCACCATGCCGTAGGAGACCTCATTGAATTCGATGCTGTCCTGCAGCAGCACGCCGGTATACCAGGCCAGATAGCCGCACAGGCCCAGGGCGATGCTCAGGCACCACAGCTCGACGAAGACCCGCACCTTGGGCGGTAGCTGGCCGGTGACCAGGGTGACCCGGATGTGCCCGCCGTGCACGAAGGTGTAGGCCAGCCCCAGGAAACTGGCACCCACCAGCAGGAAGCCGGAAATCTCGGCCAGGCCGGGAATCGTCAGGTTCATAGTCCCGGCGCCGATCGCCGTCAGCAGTTTGTCGAGCAGGCGGCCGATCACCTGGAGGGCGATCATGAGACAGATCACACAGAGGCAGACCGCCGCCGCGTAGCCTCCCAGCGTATAGAGGGGCTTGAGGCGAAAGCGGATGGAGGCCTGGTCGGAGTCGGTCATGGGCGAGGGCCTAGAACTCGTTGACAAACTTTCCCCAATGATGGGCGCCGGGGGCAAGGCGAAGCGAGGGTCTTTTGCCAGAGAAGGCAAAAGTAGCGCCCAAGGAAGGGTTAACAGCGCCCTTGCGAAGCCTTGCCGCCGGAAAAGCCCATCTCTTCGCCTGGTTACGAAGGAAGCACTTATTGCTGTAATTCACGGTAATTCTCGATTATCTGCTCGCCTTGCTCGCCGGCACGTTCCCGCCATTCCTCGGTCATGGTAGTGCCGATCTCCTCCAGTGACGCGGCCAGTTCCTCGCTGGGTTCGCTGACGGTGATGCCGTTGTCGCGCAATACCTCGAGTGCGTCCTCGGTTTCCTTGCGGCTCATCTCCCAGCCGCGCTGCTGCGCCGCATCGGCCGCTTCGAGCACCGCCTGACGCGTCTTCTCGTCCAGGCGCGAGAAGGCCTGCTCGTTGACGATGACCATGTTCTTGGGAAGCCACAGCTGGGCATGGTTGAAGTGTTCGAGATAATCCCAGGCCTTGGTGTCGGCGCCGGTGGCCGGTGAGGTGACCATGGCATCGACCCGGCCGGTGCTGAAGGCGGTGGGAATGTCCGGTACCTCGATCTGGGTGGGCACGGCGCCGGCGAGTTGGGCCAGCCGCTCGCTGGACTTGTTGTAGGCGCGCATCTTGAGGTTCTCCAGGTCGTCGATGGCCTCGACCTTCTCCTGGGTATAGATGCCCTGGGGCGGCCAGGGCACGGTGAACAGGAGGCGCAGTCGCTGCTTGGCGAGTTCTTCGCCGATGATTTCCTGCGATGCTTCCCACAGCGTTCTGGCGTCGTCGTAGCTCGATGCCAGGTAGGGCACCGAATCCACCTCGAAGATCGCGTTCTCGTTGGCCAGGCGCGACATGATCACCTCGCCGAGGGGCACGATGCCCCGGCGCACCGAATTCTTGATCTCCGGATGGGCGATCAGCGAGCCGCCGGCATGCACGGTGATGTCCAGTTCGCCATCGGTACGTTCACGCACATCATCGGCGAATTCGCGGATATTGACGGTGTGGAAGGTGCGATCACCGTAGGGGGTGGGCATGTCCCATTCCGTGGCCGCCTGGGCGCTGGCATTCAAGGTCGCGGCCAGCCCCGCGGCGACCAGAGACAGGGTGACGAACTTGTGACCGAGTTCATGACCGAATCTGTAAAACGACATAGGTATTTCCTTCTTGTTGTCGAAGAATGCACTGTGTCTTGAGTATCCTCATCGCCCGGTAAACCGGGCTCCTACCACCCCAGTGGTTCTGATTTTTGTAGATACCGTCTCTCGATACCGGCTGCAAGGAGGCTTATACCCCTTGTGGCCGATATTCGCTCTGCGACTTCAACACGCCATAGGCGATATGCACCAGCTTGCGCATGGCCGCCCCCAGCGCCGACAGCGACGGCTTGCCCCGCGCCTTCAAGCGCGCGTACTGGTCGCTGATATCAGGGTTGTAACGGATGGCC
>NZ_FQUJ01000010.1 GCF_900128925.1 Modicisalibacter ilicicola DSM 19980 | reverse complement strand
TCCATCCTATGCTGGTTGTGATCTGGCGTGATCAATCAGCAGGATACGCCACCCTCTCTTCTTCCCTCCATACACAAGACATGAGCTTAACTCA
Source organism: Modicisalibacter ilicicola DSM 19980 (assembly GCF_900128925.1). GTDB lineage: Bacteria > Pseudomonadota > Gammaproteobacteria > Pseudomonadales > Halomonadaceae > Modicisalibacter > Modicisalibacter ilicicola. The sequence goes on along the minus strand of NZ_FQUJ01000010.1, from coordinate 166,488 downwards.
TATCGTCCTCGTCCTGGGTCGATACGTCCCGGTCGAGTAGCCAATCAGCGTCGAAGCCGCTTTGGTTGTAGAGTTCGTCGTAGTTCCAGTCGTTGATTGCAACGACATCGTCGCCATCACCGTACTGCTGAGCTTGAGCGACCGAACTTACGCCTAGTGCTGCGATAGCGGCTGCCAGCGTTGTCTTGAGCGGGAAATGGGTCATCGTCATACCTCCAATGTTCAACGAGTGAGCAATCGTTCCTTGGCAACGTCAGGTTGCAAGAAAAAATTGGTACTTCGCCGGCGAGCGCGCAAATGGCTTTGCGGCTTTTACCGGTCGTTTCACCTTGGGCATGCAACATTAACTGAACCTTAACGGCGCCAATGATTTTCGGCGCTGACGGCGTGCATGTTGTAACTTGAAATAGATCGGTCGTTTTCACCTCTGGGCTCAATGCTTGAATCCTGGATTCAAGTCCATGGAAGGATGACCAGCCATCAAGGGAGTGACTCCGTTGCGTATTCTACTTGTCGAAGACGATCCGGTGCTCGGCGATGGGCTCTGCGAAGGGCTGCGCCTCGACGGCCACACTGTGGAGTGGTTGACGGATGGACGCGAGGCGGAACATGCACTTGACGCGGATGCCTTCGACGTCGTGGTGCTGGATCTGGCCCTGCCCGGCAGTTCGGGCTTGTCGGTACTTTCGCGCTGGCGTGCCGCTCACTATCCGGGGCCGGTGTTGATCCTCACCGCCTATGGGGCCACGCAGGATTGTATCGCTGGCCTCGATCTCGGCGCCGACGACTATATGGTCAAGCCCGTCGACCTGGGCGAGCTTGAGGCGCGGCTGCGTGCCCTGGTGCGCCGCGCCAATCGCCACACCGACGATTATCTGCGCCATGGGCCAGTGTGCATGAGTCGCGCCGACAAGAGAGTATGGGTTGATCAGCGGCCGGTCGATCTGTCCGCTCATGAGTTTGTCGCACTTGAAGCGCTACTGGAACGACCAGGACGTCTCGTCAGTCGGGAGCAGTTGGAAACGCGTCTGTATGGATGGGGAGACGGTCCGGAAAGTAACAGCCTACAGGTGCTTATTCACAAGTTGCGTCATCACATCGGTGCACGGCACATTGAGACCGTGCGTGGCCTCGGATACCGTCTGGCAACATGACAAGGCGTTCGCCGAGCCTGAAGAGGCGGTTGGTTGGCTGGTTGCTGATCCTGATGCTGGCGGTCGCTCTGGCAGACTGGGTGAGCGTACGCTCGACGGCCCACCATGAGGCTGGTCGTGATATAGACAATCACCTCAGAACCAGTGTCGCGATGCTTCAGATAACGATGGCCGACCAACGTCCCGAGAATGACCTTGATGAAATAGATCTTCGTCGGGCAGTAGGAAGTGACTTGGTTTCCTCTGATGGAGAACCGGCTTGGTCGCGGCCGCCCAGTTTCGAAGTACTTGCCTGGGATAACAGCGTCGTGCTGCGCTCAAGGGAGTTCCCGCCGGCGCTGCGAGCGGCTTCAGAAGGGTTCGACGACCGCCTCGTCCATAATGAATCCTGGCGCGTCCTCACTCGATTCAGCGAACAGCATGGCTTCATCTATCGCGTGGCCGTGAGCAAGACGACTATCGCCTCGCGCTCGAGGGAGCTTGAGCGTCAGTTCCTCAAGCCATTGATCTGGATGCTGCTGGTGTTTGTGCCTTTTGCGATCCTGTTGGTGCGGCAAGGGTTGGCACCCCTCAGGCGACTCGAAAGTGCGGTGGCGCGTCAGGTCCCTGACGATCCCAAGTCCTTGGATATCGAGCGGAACAGAATACCCCGCGAACTGCGAGGCCTGGTCGCTCAACTCGACCGACTTCTTGAGCGTATGCGGGATGTGCTGATTCGGCAGCGTGCATTCATCGGGGCGGCGGGTCATGAATTGCGTACCCCCCTGGCTGGGTGCCGGGCCCAAGTGCAGGTCGTCTTGCGCAGCAAAGATCGGAAACAGCGTGATCGTGCGCTGGACAATATTCAACGTGCGGTGGATCGCATGACGTGCCTGGTGGACCAATTGCTGCTGTTGGCGCGCAACGATCCGGCGGCGCCACGGGATGCGCTACAGGAAGTCGATTTGGTCGCACTGGTCGAGGACGTGGTCACGACATGTCGCGAGCGGGTGGGGCATGCAGCGGTTACGTTGAATTTCGCATCCTCGGTATCCCGGCTGCCCCTGCCTGGCGATGCATCGTTGCTCGAGGCAATGTTCACCAACCTGGTCGACAATGCGGTGCGTTTCTCTCCCCGAGCCGCGGCAGTCGAAATACGTCTCGACGCTCAGGACCAAGAGGTTGTCATCCGAGTTCGTGATCATGGCCCAGGTATTGCCGAGGCTGATCGTGAGCGGGCCTTCGATCCATTTTATCGACGTGACGAGCACTCACGCTCGAACAGTGGCCTAGGCTTGACCATCGTGCAAGCCGTCGCCAAACGGCATGGTGGCAAGGTAGAGTTGCTATCCGCACAGAATGGAACGCAAGCTGTAGTGACGCTCCCACTGGCTACCTGATGCCATGCATTATAATTCTGCGAGAAAGTCCGGGGAGAAAGTCATGAACGAACATCTGCGCGATCTGTCGCCCTCTCTCGTCTGGCGTCATTTCCGTACCCTGTGCGACACGCCCAGGCCTTCCGGCCAGGAGGCCGCGCTGGTGGCGCTGCTGGAGCGCTGGGCAGATGAGCGTGGCCTCGATCACGAACGCGACGCGGCGGGCAACCTGTTGATCCGCAAGCCGGCCACGCCGGGGTGCGAACAGGCGCCGGGCGTCGTGCTGCAGGGGCACCTGGATATGGTGGCCCAGGCCAATTCCGACCATCCTCACGACTTCACCCGGGACCCGCTCGACACCTACGTCGAGGACGGCTGGTTGCACGCCCGGGGCACCACCCTGGGTGCCGACAATGGCCTGGGTGTGGCAGCGGCGCTGGCGGTGTTGGAGGACGATTCCCTGCGTCATGGCCACCTCGAGGCGCTGTTCACCGTCGAGGAAGAGTCGTCGATGGGCGGCGCGCTCGGCCTGGCCGAGGGCTGGCTGCAGGGGCGCTTTCTGCTCAACCTGGATTCCGAGGATCGCGGCCAGGTATACATCGGCTGTGCCGGCGGTGCGGACGTGCTGGTATCGGCCGACCTGCCGACCAGCCCCGTGAAGGCGGATGAGCGAGTCTGGAGGCTGTCGCTGACCGGCCTGATCGGAGGGCATTCGGGCATCGATATCCACAAGGGGAGGGGGAACGCCAACCGCTTGCTGGTCCGTGTGTTGCGCACCCTGGAACCCTGCGGGGTACGGTTGATCGACTATCGGGGCGGGACGCTGCGCAATGCGCTGCCCCGGGAAGCCTTCGCTACCGTGGCCCTGAATGTTCAGGAAGGCGAGGCCGCCCAGGCCCGTGTCGGCGAGCTGCATCAGGAACTGGCAACCGAACTGGCCGGGGTCGACGATGGCCTGCGTCTCTCGTTGGAGGCGGTGGCCCCGCCCTCGGGCGATCCCCTGACCGCCACCGCCAGTCATCTGCTGGTCGCGGCATTGCATGCGGCGCCCTGCGGCGTGGAGCGCATGAGTATCGAGGTGCCCGGGGTGGTGGAGACCTCCAACAACCTGGGAGTGGTCGCCCTGGAAGCGGGGCATCTTCATCTCTGCGCCCTGGTGCGTTCGCTGCGCGACAGTGCCACACGGGATATGGGGGATCGCTTTCGCGCCTTGTTCGGTCTGATCGGGGTAGAAACCCGGATCGAGAATGCCTATCCGGGCTGGACGCCGAATCCCGGGAGTCCGCTCCTGGCTCGCTTTCGCCGGCTGCACCAGCGGCGACTGGGCAACGATGCCGAGGTCAAGGTGATTCATGCGGGGCTCGAGTGCGGCATCCTCGGGGGCAAGTACCCGCACCTCGAGATGATCTCCTTCGGGCCGCAGATCCGTGGGGCGCACTCCCCGGACGAGCGCGTCGAGATCGATTCGGTGGAGGAGTTCTGGGGGCTGTTGCGTGAGCTGATCGAGGCGTTGGCTGACGAACAAATGCTGCATGGGCAGCATCAGGCCTCGTCGGGTGCCTGACGCACCGCCTGCAAGCCGGCCGTGGAGATCAGCCCCAGTTCGTGGGCGTGCTCGGCCATGCTGACGCTGTCGGCGGCCAGCAGCAGCGAGCAGCCATCCTCTTCGACCTCCCGGGCGAGGTACTCGATCGCCTCGTCCCGGGAGGCATCGTGATGGACGTTGCGAATATAGATTGCCCTGATTCTTCCCGGATAGTCGCGCACGATGCGTGCGTAGGTTTCGGGATCGTGCTGACCGCTGTCGCCGATCAGCACGAAGGGTAGCTCGTCGTAGAGCGTGAGCATCTGCGTGATCAGGCTTAACTTGTGATCCTCCGCCTTGCGCGGCAGCGGGCGCTGCAGGGTCAGCCCCCACTCGCGCAGGAACAGGATCGGCCCGACCGGAATCCGGTTGCGCTGGAAGAACTCCTCGAGTACCTCGTAGATGCTCCAGGGCCCCCGGGAGACATAGAGCAGCGGTCGGCGCCGTTGCCCGTCGGCGCCGGCGAACAGGGCCTGGTAGAAGTCGGCAACCCCGGGAAAGGCCGTGCGCTGATGGGCCTTCTCGAAGAACAGCCGATACATCATCTTGAGCTTGTTGGCGACCCCGGTGTACATGACGGTGTCGTCGATATCGCTGATCACTACCAGGTCCACCGCCGACGGCGGGATGTAGACTTCGACCTCGCCGCTCACGGTGCGCGCGTCGCGCATGACGATGTCGAGCTTGCCCTGGTGCCAGATCCTTTCGGCGGGTAGCGGTTTTTCGATCTTCATGTGAACGTCGAAATAGCCGTCCCGGTCGGTGGTCACCTTCTCGCGGTTGCCCTCGAGGTCCAGGGTGACCTCGACATGCTTGGCCCCCCAGCGCATGGCCCGACGAAAAACGTCCACGATGTCCCGGTAGAGCGTACCTTCGGGCGCCGGAATACCGATGCGTAATTGTCGGAAAACACGCCCCATGACGAAGACTTCGGTCTGCGAGCCATAGCCGCGATAGGCGTTGACGACGATGCCGCCACGTCCCTTGTCCGATTTCATCGGACGCGCCGCGACGCGCAGGATCTTTCTCAACGCCTTGCTGACCGGGCGGGGAGTATGCGGCATGGATGACCTCGAGGCGGCGGCAGGGAATACTAAAAAAGCATACACAAAAACGCCTGCCTCATGCAGGAGACAGGCGTGAGTCGCAGAAGAGAAGCTATCAAGCGTGCTGCTTCGAGTGCCGCCCTTCGCCGATCTCTTCGAGCAACTTGCTACAGAAGGCATCGAGATCGTCGGGTTTGCGGCTGGTGACCAGGCCGCTGTCGACGACGACTTCTTCATCGACCCAGTCGGCGCCGGCATTGCGAAGATCCTGAGCGACCGAGGGGAACGAGGTCATCTTGCGTCCTTTCACCACCTCGGCATTGATCAGTATCCAAGGGGCGTGACAGATGGCGCCGACCGGCTTGCCTGCCTCGAAGAAATGACGCACGAAATCGAGCGCCTTGTCGTTCTGGCGCAGGGTATCCGGATTGAACAGGCCGCCGGGTAACACCAGAGCGTGGTAATCGGTAGAATCGGCCTCGTCGAGGGGCTTGTCGACGTCGTAGGTGTCGCCCCAGTCATTGCCGGCCCAGGCCCGGATACCCTGGGAATCCGGAGCGATGACATGCACCGTGATGCCTTGGCTATCCAGCTTGGCCTTGGGCACCGAGAGTTCCGATTCCTCGAAGCCGTGGGTGGCGAGAATGGCGACACGCTTACCGGTGAGTTGCTGGCTCATGGCTACCTCCTTGCGGCACATTGCCTGAAGCAAATGAAGAGCACGGTGCAGGACCGCGCCGTAGAGTGAAAGGTTGGGATGGTGGCGAGGATCACAAGGGCACGACCTGTTTCAAAATGTACCCACTGCTACCGAATGCCCGGTGGCCACTGAAGGATAGAAGATGGCGAAGGTTCGACAATGTTTTTCGGAGCCGACCCCGTGGCGCTGCTAGCGCAGCTGTCGGCCCTGCAGGCGACCGCGCTCGGGGGGCTGCTGGCGGCGATGCTGCTCGGTGGCATCTGGCTGATACGCTCACGACGCCAGGCGCGCCTTCGCGAGTCATTGAATCGGCGCCTGGAGACGGCGGAGGGGCAGTGTCGTCGCCTGGAACAGGAACTGGCGCATAGCGATGCCCAGCTCGACAGCGCTCGCGAGCAGCTTGCCGAGCGGGATGGCCGTCTGGCCGACCTCAATGAGCGTCTCGCCGCGTCCCGGGAGCGTTGCGGGCGTCTCGAGGTCGAACGCGATCAGCAGCGTACCCATCATGCCGAGAAGCTGGCCCTGCTCGAGGAGGCCCGGGAACGACTCAAGCAGGATTTCGAGATGCTGGCCGGGCGCATCTTCGACGATCGCCAGCAGCGCTTCGCCAGCCAGAGCCGTGAGAGCCTGGAAGCCTTGCTCAAGCCGTTTCGCGAGCAGGTGGGCAGCTTCCAGCGCCGGGTCGAGGAACTGCACGGTCAGGATACCCGGGAGCGGACCACCCTCAAGGCGCAGATCGAACAGTTGGCCGGCCTCAATCGACAGATGGGCGAGGAGGCCGCCAATCTGGCAAAGGCCCTCAAGGGCGACAAGAAGATGCAGGGCAACTGGGGCGAGATGGTGCTGGAAACGGTACTGGAACGCTCGGGCCTCAGGCGCGACATCGAGTATCGACGCGAGGTGTCGATCCAGGGCGAGGCGGGGCGCCAACGCCCCGATGCGGTCATCTATCTGCCCGATGACAAGCATCTGATCATCGACGCCAAGGTGTCGCTCAACGCCTACGTGAGCTACGTCAACGCCGAAAACGAGGCGACGCGCCAAGGGGCGCTCAAGGCGCACGTCCAGGCGCTTCGCTATCATATCGACTCCCTCGCGCGGCGCGACTACGCGCGTCTTCCGGGGCTCAAGTCGCCGGATTTCGTCTTCCTGTTCATGCCGGTGGAGCCGGCCTTCGCCCTGGCCTTCGAGCACGACGAGATGCTGTTCCAGGATGCCTTCTCCCGCCATGTGGTGGTGGTCACGCCCACCACCCTGCTGGCCAGCCTGCGTACCGTGGCCAGCCTGTGGAGCCTCGAGCGGCAGAACGAGAATGCACGGCTGATCGCCGAACGTGCCGGGCGGCTGCTCGACAAGTTCAGCGGCTTCGCGGAAAGCCTCGAGGACGTGGGACGCCATCTGGAGCGCGCCCAGGGCAGTTATGGCCAGGCCATGGGGCGTCTCAAGACCGGCCAGGGCAACCTGGTCAGCCAGGCCGTCGAGCTTGAACGCCTCGGGGTGCGCATGAAGAAGGCCTTGCCCGAACAGACGCTGCGCAATGCGCAACTCGATGGCGAGGAAGGGGAAGAGGGGGGCGAAGAAGAACGCCGCTCCCTGTCCGGCTCTGCCGAGGAGAGCGACTACTCCACATGAAGCCTCGCTGCCATCGATCAGGGCGGCAGCGGGCAGTGGAACATTCGATGGCTCAGCCCAGGTAGGCGTTGAGCATCCACACAGTCTTTTCCTGCTCGCGGATGTAATCGCCCGCCATGGAAGCCGTGCCTTCGTCGTCGGCGTCCGAGGCCAGGCTGAGGATCTCGCGTTGCCGTTCGATCAACACCTGATAGCCCTTGAGGATGCCGCGCACGCAGGCTTCGCCATCCTGCACGTTCTTGTCTTCCTCGATGGATGCCATTTGCACATAGTCGCTGTAGGCGTGCACCGGCTGATGGCCCAGGGTCAGGATGCGTTCGGCGACCTCATCCACCTTGGTCAGAAGATCCGTGTAGAGTTCCTCGAACTTGGTGTGCAGTTCGAAGAACTGCTGACCCTTCACGTTCCAGTGGTAGCCGCGCACGTTCATGTAGAAGATCTGGTAATTGGCCAGCAGCGTGTTGAGCTTGTCCGCCAATTGGCTGGCGCTGCTTTCATGCAGCCCGATGGCGTTGATGTCCGGCATAATCTTCCTCCTTGGGTTACTGAAACATGGTCTCACGATAGGGTATTGGCTTATCGGTAAAAAGCCAATTAGGACCATTGACCGAATAGCTATTGCCTATCGTAAGGCGTCGCCTCGAACCGGGACGAGGACGACGCCGTAGATGCCTGAAGTCAATAACGGAATGCGGAAGTCGCCAGCTCGAAGCGCGCGATGTCGGCATGCAACTCGTCAGCCGACACGACCGGCTTCTCGGGAGGCTGGGTAGTCGGCCATACGCGCTCCAGCGCCTTCAATCGATCCTGGGCCTTCTGATAGGCCTCGGCGTCCTTTTCCTTGAGGGCCTGGGCCTGGTCGCGCCAGAGTTCCTGGGCTACCAGGACGAAACCACGCCCGTCCTGGTATTCGGTGCGATTGACGAATTCATCGCCTTTCACCGCCTCTTCGTACTCGGCGCCCGCCTTCTTGAGCAAGGCCAGGGTCACGTCGCTGATGAAGCGCGGTTCGCTGCGCTTGGTCTCGTCGACATTGGCCTGGGCGGCGTCGATGGCATCCCGAGCACGCTGATAGGCCGGTTCGAGCTGCTTCCAGTCGTCGGTCTGTTCCGCCTTCTGGGAGAGCTGGCGCAGCGCCTCCTCGAGGGCGCCCTGCTCGCGGGCCTCGAGGGCCTTTTCCACGTCCGGGTAGTGCTCCGCCAGCGGGTGGCTCAGGTGCGGGGTACCCTGCATCGCATGGCCATCGGCATAGAGATCCTGGCTGATTTGCAGATGACCTTCCATGAAGGCGAGCTGGGTGTAGTAAACGCCGGGCGAGGTCATGGCATCGACTGTGGCGCCGCCGCCTTCGCCACCTTCGCCGCCTTCGCCACCTTCGCCGCCTTCACCACCTCCCGCAGCGGGGAAGTGGCTGAAGACATAACTGTTTCCTCCCTCGCCACCGTGACCTTCGCCGCCTTCACCACCGTGGCCTTCGCCACCTTCACCGCCGTGGCCTTCGCCACCTTCACCGCCTTGCGACGGCTGATGCTGCATGTCGGCCTGCTTGGTGTCGGCCTCGGCCGCGGCATCATCGGCCCAGGCCGACTGGCTGGCCGCGCCGATGAAGGTGGCCATGCCGACCCCGACCCACAGTTTAAGTCGATGTTCCGTCATCAGGGACTCCTGAAAATTTTATCTTGTCAAGACGAGACGCCTGGGGCGTGAAGGATAAGATAAACTAAGCAAGAGTTATTTGCATTATCAACACCACCTGGAGAACACGATGATTCTGTGCATAGCCGATGTGCTCGATTCCCCGACCCTGACAGCCTTGAGGAACGAATTGGCCACGGATGAGCTGTACGTCGATGGCCGCAAGACGGCGGGCTGGCATGCTCGGGAAGTCAAGCGCAACGAGCAGGCGGATGCAGGCTCGGCCGAGGTGCAGCGCTGGCGAGAGAGGGTGGGCGAGTGCATTCGCCGCCATCCGCTTTTCCAGATGGCGGCACGGCCGGCGCGCATGACGCCGGTCCGCTTCAGCCGCTATCAGCAGGGCATGCACTACGGCAACCACGTGGATGATCCGGTGATGGGCGGCGAGCAGTCGGTACGTACCGACCTCTCATTCACCCTGTTTCTGGAATCGCCGGAAACCTACGACGGTGGCGAACTGGTGACCGACACCACCGCCGGCGAACAGCGCTACAAGTTGCCGGCAGGCTCGATGATCCTCTACCCGTCGTCGACGCTGCACCGGGTCGAGCCGGTGACCCGTGGGCAGCGCCTGGCGGCGATCGGCTGGGTGCAGAGTCAGGTGCGCGATCCTGGAGCCCGGGAAATCCTTTTCGACCTGGACACCGCGCGTCGTCAGCTCTTCGAGCGCGAAGGCAAGTCCCGGGAGTTCGACTTGATCAGCAAGTCGCTGGCCAACCTGCAGCGACTGTGGATCGAAATCTAGCCGGTCGCGACTATGCTCAAGGGGTCGGATGCACTCCGGCGTGTCGAGTCACGAATCGCGAGGAAACGCCATGTATCGTCTCTTGCACTTGTCATTGCCTTTCTTCGTGCTGGTGCTGGCGGGGTGTCAGACGCTGGCCGCCCCGGACCCCCTGGCCCGCAACGTCGAGCCATTGCCTGTCCCCTGCACCTGGACCCGCAGCGACCAGGCGCCTCGTGAACTCTGGATCAGGGCATCGGTCGAGGCACTGGAAGCGCGCGGCTACGCCATTCGCCATACCGAGCCTCGCCTGGGGGTGGTCAGTGCCGAGCGCACCACTCGCCTGCCCGGGCTCGGGGCCGTGGACAGGCCGCTATTCGGCGGCAGCGGGATATGGGGCAGCGTGGGAAGCCGGGGGTCCGGGGTTTCCGTGGGCTTCGGCACCGGCTTCGGGACCCGTTACAGTGATGATCCCATCGAGATCGAGCGTTTGTCGGTGATCGTGGGTGAACAGGAGGTGAGCATCACCCGGGATGCCAGCGTCGTCGATGCGGGAGGCTATGTGCGCCACGCCGGTACCGAGAACCGCAGTGATTTCTGTCGCGAACTCAGCGCCTCCATCGAGTCCCGGGTGCGTGCCCTGGAGAGCCAGCAATGAAGCCTAACGTCCGAGTCATGTTGCTGATGGTATGGCTGGCAGGCTGTGCCAGCACACCGGCGGCGCCCCCCGAGCGCCAGGTCGAGGTCGATGCCGGCAGTGAGCACGTCTTGCGCACGGGACTCGATGTGCTGGTCGAGCGCGGCTTCGTGATCCGCTTTGCCGATGCCCAACTGGGAAGGATCGATGCGGTGTTCGCTTCACGCCCGGGCTATGAGGTGCGCTTGGCCACCAGCGCGATCCCCGCGGGAACCCGGCTGGCGCTCTCGGGGCGTCAGGGCGGGCAGGCCATCGAGCCGTACCGCTTCGATCCATTGCTGGTGGAGATCACCTCGCGACTGGAGCGCGATCAGTGAGCCGGGCCGTGCCTGGCTGATCTTCAATCGGCCTCGAATGCCGCTTCCACCACCGCCAGGAGTCGCTCGCGCAGTTCGTCCAGCCGCTCCGGAGCATAGGGCTGCGCCTGGCCGACGCCCCAGACCGGTGCCGGCCAGGCGGCATCGTCCTGGCGTCGCAGGATCACATGCAGATGCAGTTGCGGTACCTGGTTGCCCAGGGTTGCCAGGTTCAGCTTATCCCCCTCAAAGGCTGTCTGAACGGCCTTTCCCACTCCTGTCGCTTCCTGCCACAGGCGGGCCTGGTCACGCTCGTCGAGTTCATAGACCTCGCGGATGCCGGGGCGGCGGGGCACCAGTATCAACCAGAGGAAGCGTGCATCGTCCATCAGGCGAACCTGACACAGCGTCAGGTCGGTCAGCGGGTGGGTATCCGCGGCCAGGCGAGGATGAAGGCTGAAGTCGCTCATGCAAAGGCTCCGGGCAGGGGTGGGGGCGTGCTATCGTTAGCCCGCACCATAGAACGTCGAGGACGATCGGGAAAGCCGGCCGATGGGTGAGATGAACAACGAGGAGAGACAATGAGCCTGCTCGAAGCACTGGCGCTGGTGCTGATCGGGGGAGTGGCAGGGTTCATCAACGTGCTGGCGGCCGGGGGCTCGATGCTCACGCTGCCGCTGCTGATGTTTCTGGGCCTGCCGGCCCAGGAGGCCAACGGCACCAACCGGGTGAGCATCGTGCTGCAGAGCGTGAGTGCCGTGGGTAGCTTCTTTCGTGCCGGGGCTCGAGAGCTCGGCGTCAGCCTTCGTCTGTCGATCCCCGCCGTGGCCGGTGCCCTGGTTGGTGCCTGGCTGGCCCTGCGGGTGTCGGACGTGCTGTTCGAGGCGGTATTGATCGTGGCGATGGCGGGCGCCTCGGTCATGATGCTGCTGCCCCAGCCCAGACTCGAGACCCGCGCCCTGACCCCGGACCGGCTGACGCCGGTTGTCCATCTCGCCATGTTCGCCATCGGCATGTATGGGGGGTTCATCCAGGTCGGGGTCGGCGTGCTGTTCATCGCGGTACTCTATCGACTGCTCAGGATCGACCTGGCCCAGGTCAACGTGTTCAAGGTGTTCATCATCCTGATCTACACCCTGCCGGCGCTGGCGTTGTTCATGCTCGACGATCAGGTGCGCTGGGGGTACGGCCTGTTGCTGGCCGTGGGCAGCATGAGCGGCGCCTGGCTGGCGGTGAAGGTCAACATGGGGCCTCGGGGCGCCCTGTGGGTCAAGCGGCTGACCCTGGTGGTCATCGCCGCAATCGTCCTGCGCTTGCTGTTCTTCTGAAGGCCGGACGCGGAACGCCCGTCACTGCGTTGATGTTGCCACTTGTCGTCCCTCGCGGAATAGACAATAACTGATATACATCATTGGGCGACTCAGGGAGAAAGGACATGAAGCGGACCCAAGCCGTATTGGCCATCGTACTGCTGGTGATGGCATCCCTTTCGGGCTGCAACACCATCCGGGGTGCCGGTGAAGACATCGAGCGAGGCGGTGAAGCCATTCAGGAAAAGGCCAGCTAGCCGGAAAACGCCCCCACCCGCCGTTGTGCGTGACCAGGCGTTACCTGTTAGGCTGCGGGAGGGTGGCTCGGCCACCATGGCCTGAAGTCTGGCCACGAAAGTGGATCACTTCGACGTTAAGGAGGACATCATGAAGAAGCTTTTGGCGCTGACCTTTACCCTGTTGATGGGTGCCGGCCTGCTGACGGGGTGCAACACCCTCGAGGGTGCCGGCGAAGATATCGAGCAAGGTGGCGAGGAAATTCAGGAATCCAGCAGTTGATGCCTGGTTGACATGAGACGCCGCCCGGCAGCACCGGGCGGCATTGATCTACTCTTTCACCCTCCGAAGCTGAAACGTCGCTCCAGGCGTTCGAAGAACAGGTCGGTCACGATCGCCAGCAACCCCACCAGCACCGCTCCCTGTATCACGTAGGCGATATTGTTGCCCACCAGCCCGGCGATGATCGGCGTGCCGAGACTCTGGGCGCCCACCGTCGAGCCGATGGTGGCGGTACCGATGTTGATGATCACCGACACCCGTACCCCGGCAATGATCACCCGCATGGCCAGCGGCAGCTCGACGCGCAGCAGGATCTGCGCCCGGCTCATGCCGGTGCCGCGCGCCGCCTCCAAGGTGGTGGCCGGCACGGTCCCCAGCCCCGCGATGGTGTTCTGGACGACCGGCAGCAGGCCGTAGAGCGTCAGTGCGACGATGGTGGGCACAAAGCCGAAGCCCGCCAGGGGCACGACGATGGCCAGCACCGCGGCGGGCGGGAAGGTCTGGCCGATGGCCGCCAGGGAGGAGACCAGCGGCTCGAACTCGCGTCCGCCACGGCGTGTCACGAACAGGCCCGCCCCCACCCCGACGCTCACCGAGATGACCGAGGAGACCAGCACCAGCAAAAGATGGTCCAGGGTCAGTTGCAGGAAGCTCTCGCGATCGTAGAGCGGCGACTGGAGATCCGGGAAAGCGAACTGAAACAGCGGCTTCAGTGCCTCCATGAACAGCACCAACACGACCAGCAGGACGCTGAGCCCGACCAGCAGCCAGGTACGCCCCTGGGTCGGCGCGCGCAGCGTCACTGCCCTCATGGCTCGCGCCCCATGACGCCCTGCATGGCGACCTCGCCGATCAAGCGTTCCTGCTCGTCCAGCACCGGCAACACCATGACGCGGAACCAGACCATGCGCGACAGGGCTTCCTTCATGGTCATGTCCGGGGTCGCGCTCCACTCGTGGGTCACCCGGGTGCGCTGTTCGCTCTCCTCGGCATACAAACGCCCGCCGTGCAGGCAGAGCGGACGCCCCTGGTCGTCGATCTCCCAGCCATGGGTCACCGAGGAACGATCGTGATGGAAGGACGAGGGTTGCTCTAGAATCTCGGCGGACTGCTGATACTGGTACACCCAGCGGCGCGACAGCAGCTTGAGCCCGAGATCCGCCTTGCCGATGAAGTTGCGCACGAACTCATCGGCGGGCTGGGTCAGCAGCTCGATGGGGCGGTCGTACTGCACCAGTCGTCCGGCATTGAGGATGGCGATGCGCGAGGCCAGCTTGAGGGCTTCGTCCATGTCGTGGGTGACGAAGACGATGGTCTTGCCGGTCTGCCGGTGGACACGGAGCATCTCGTTCTGCAGCACGTCCCGGGTCAACGGATCGACCGCCCCGAAGGGTTCATCCATCAACAGGGCTTCCGGGTCCGCCGCCAGCGCCCGGGCGACCCCGACGCGCTGGGCCTGGCCCCCCGAGAGCTGATGCGGGTACTTGTGGCGAAATTCACCGGCATCGAGATGGAACAGGTTGAGTAGTTCGTCGATACGCGCGTCGATGCGCTGCTTCGGCCATTTGAGCAGGCCGGGCACCACGGCGATGTTTTCCGCCACCGTCCAGTGCGGGAACAGCCCCGTCGACTGGATGGCATAACCGATGCGACGGCGCAGCTGTTCCGGGGGCAGCTCGGTGACGTCCTCGTCGCCCAGCAGGATGCGACCGCGAGTGATGGGAATCAGTCGGTTGATCATGCGCAGGGTCGTCGACTTGCCGCAGCCCGAAGGGCCGATCAGCACCCCGAACTCGCCGCTCTCGACCCGTAGCGACACCTCCTCGACCACGTCCTTGCCGGCGTAGGTCTTGGTCAATCCTTGTAGTTCAATCATCGGGCCCCCGCGGGTTTGCTGATCGCGACCAGAATCTGCAACAGGAAGTCGGCCACCACGGCCAGGGCGATGGTCGGGACCGCGCCGAGCAGCACCAGATCGATGGCGTACTGCCCCAGCCCCTGGAAGATGAACGATCCCAGCCCGCCGGCGCCGATCAGGGCCGCCACCACGGTCAGGCCGATGGCCTGCACGGTGACGATGCGCAGCCCAGAGAGGATCACCGGCAAGGCCAGCGGAATCTCCACTCGCCAGAGGATCTGGCGCGATGTCATGCCCATGCCGCGCGCCGCCTCCAGGGTGGTGGCGGCGACACCGGCAAACCCGGCATAGGTGTTGCGCACGATAGGCAGCAGGGCATACATGATCAGGGCGATGATCGCGGGAGTCGCGCCGATGCCCTTCACCCCCAGGGCGCGCAGGAACGGAAGCGCCTCGCTGAGTGCCGCCAGAGGGGCGACCAGCAGGGCGAACAGGGCAATCGACGGAATCGTCTGGAAGAAGTTGAGCAGCCCGAACAGCGGGCCGCGGGCGCCGCTGCGACGGTGGGCGAGCAGCCCCAGCGGCAGGCCGATCGCCAGGGCTGGCCCGAGCGCCGAGGCCACCAGCCGCAGATGCGTGGCGAACTCCGCCGCGAACAGCTCGCGGTTGTTGGCATATTCGCGCAGGATCGCCAACCCATCGAACACGTCCAGGGCGAACATGGCCGCGACGCTGCCCGCGAGCAAGGCGGCATAGAGGCTGCGCAGTGCGAGGTTGGTGTGCAGGCGCTGGAAGGCATCGACGATCATCAGGACCGGGCAGAAGGCGACAATCCAGAAGGCCGCCCCCTGAGAGATCCGGGCCGCGGAAGAGGCATCCTCCAGGGCGCGATCGGCGTAGCTCCCAAGCCCGTAAAGCACCAGCAGCAGCCATAGCGGCGCGGCCACCAGCACCAGGCGATAGGCCGCCGGCAAGGAGAAGGGCCGGGAAAGTGCACAGAGCCCCAGCAGCACGGCCAGCAGGCCCAGCGTTCCCCACTGCCAGGCCAGGAGGGCGCTGACCAGGCCCACCGACTGGCCCGAGACAAGCCGATTGGGCGCCATGGCCGCAAACGGCAATAGCGCAGCCCCTATCAGGGCGGCCACCAGCAGGGTCAGCAGGACCCGGTTGGCCACCAGGCCCTCGGACTCTCCCTTGGACACCTTCGTTGAATGCACCTGGCTCAGGCCCTTATTCCAGGAAGCCGTTCTCTTTCAGGTAGTCCTGGGCGACCTGCCTGGCGGGCTGCCCCTCGACCTGGATTCGGCCGTTGAGTTTCTGCAACGTCTCGCGATCCAAGGAGTCGAAGACCGGCAAGAACAATTCCTCGAGCTCGGGATTGGCCTCGAGCACGGGCTGGCGGACCACCACGGCCGGGGCATAGACCATCTGCACGCCCTGGGTATCGTCCATGACGCGCAGCCCGGCGGGCTGGATGGCGCCGTCGGTGCCATAGACCATGGCCGCATTGGTACCGCTGGTGCCCTCTGCGGCGGCGCGAATGGTCGCGGCGGTGTTGCCTCCGGAGAGCACCAGCAGCTGATCCTGGCTCAGTTCGAAGTCGTAGGTCTGCTGGAAGCTCGGCAGGGCGGCCTCACTGTCGACGAATTCCGCGGAAGCGGCCAGCTTGACCTCGCCCCCGTTGCCGATCCACTCGCCGAAGTCCTCCATGGTCTCGAGGCCATGCTCCTCGGCCAGATTCTGGCGCACCGCGATGGCCCAGGTGTTGTTGGCCGGAGCGGGTTGCAGCCACACCACATTGTTCTCCTCGAGATCCGCCTGGCGAATCTTGTCAAAGCCCTTTTCGAGGTCCTTCCAGGCAGGGTCATCGGTCGTGCCGGTGAAGAAGGCACCGTTGCCGGTGTACTCGGGGTACATGTCGATCTCGTTCTCGAGTAGCGCCGTGCGCACGATATTGGTCGGGCCCAGTTGCAGCTTGTTCTCGACCGGATAGTCCGCGTTCTCGAGCAGTGCAATCATCATGTTGCCGAGCAGGGCGCCTTCGGTATCGATCTTCGATGCGACACGAATCGGCTCGGCCGCCGCTGCCTGGCTCATCGTCAGCGCCGTTCCCAGGGCAATACCGACTAGGTTGGCAAACCTGATCATAAGTGTCCGTCCTCTAATCTGCGATGCGGTTGAAACGCGCCGTGGCGATATCGGGCCGAGGTCATTTGCCGGAATCGGCTCTCCTTGCCCTGACAGATACTCAGACTAGCCTATCCTTGATAGGAAACACCAATTTTCAGCATCTTAGAGGCAACTTGGGAACTTAACTCAGGTAATGCTGGATCCGTCGGGGAGGCAGGAGTCATGCTCAGGACGATATGCTTTGGATTGGCGTCAGTGCTCTGGCTGAGTGCCTGCGCGACGGGGCCTGCGCCGGAGGATGCACCGCGCCCGCCGCCCATGGATGCGCCGGGGAACAGCGATAGGTGCGACGCTTCCGGCCTTCAGGGCTATCTGGGCCGCACCCACAGCGAGGCGTTGAATCAGGCGCTCGCGAGCCAGAGCGACGCGAGCGAGGTGCGCGTCATCGAGCCCGGGGAAGGCTTCACGCTCGACTACCGCCAGACGCGCCTGAACATCTACCTCGATGAAGAGGGGCGCATCAGCGACTTGCGCTGCGGCTGAGACCGGTCGGACCCCGTCTCATAGGTGCATATTGGCGAGGCCTATGGCCTGCTGCTGGGCGTGGCTGACAAGCTCCGGGGTCAAGCCCTGCTCGCCGAGTGCCGTCCAGTCGATGGCTTCCAGCTCGCCGCGTTCGAGATGCTGGGCCGTCGCCAGAACCAGGCCGAGGGGGCCACGATGCTCGAGAATGGCCTGCTTGATCGAGGCGTGCAACGGCAGCTCCTTGAGCACCGCTTTCAGCGGATGATCGAAGAAGGCGTCGAGACAGGAAAACAGGCCGACGGTGAAGCCGGAGGCGGAACTGCTCACGAGGTTGGTTGCCAGCTCCTCGCATAGATAGCCGCGGGCGAGCGCCAGTTTCTGCAGTGCATGAGGCTTGTCGTCGAGCTTGGAGAGCGCCAGCATGCTGGCCAGGTTGCGTATGCGCCGCTGTCCCAGCAAGGTCACCGCCATCTGCACCGAGGTGATGTCCTCGGTGCGATGGTAGTAGGCGCTGTTGACCATCTTCATCAGGCGCACGCTCATGAAGGGGTCCTGACGTATGGCGTCGGTCAATTCGCGGAGGCTGGCGTCGTCACGATTGAGTTCGGCCAGCAGTCTCAATATCGCCAGGCGGTTGTGCGGGATGCGCAGCCCCTCCACCGGGGCGGGGCGCGCCAGGAAATAGCCCTGGAAGAGGTCGCACCCGGCCTGATGGCAATTCAGGAACTCCTCGTAGGTCTCGACCTTCTCGGCAAGGATCGTCAGATGAGGATGCCTGCGCTTGAGCAGCGTCACGACCTGGAGCATCTCGTCGGCGGAGTAATGCGGGTAATCGAGCTTGACGATATCGGCAAGGGGCAGCAGCGGATGGTCGGCGTTCTTCAGGCGGTAGTCGTCCAGGGCCACCGAGTAGCCCTGCTCCCGGCAGCGCCTGATGGCTGCCATGATCTCCTCGTCGATCTCCACGGTCTCGAGGATCTCGATGACCATCTCGCTGGCGCTGAAGGGAATTTCCGCCTTCAGGGTGTTGGCGGTGAAGTTGATGAAGGCCGGTGTGTTTTCGCACACTTCGCGGATGTTGCTCTCCGTGAAGGCGCTGAGCATGACCTGCTGGGTGGCCAGGTCGCCATCGAAGGGCTCGACGAGGGCGTCGACCCCGGCGCAGGGGCGAAACAGCAGCTCGCACCCGGCCTGCAGGAGTTCACGATCGTAGATGGGCTGGCGCGCGAACAGCACGGTCATGTTCGCGGACTCGTTCAGTGCATGCATGTATAGAGGCCCGATGGTCTAGTTGTAGGTGGCTAACCAATGTTATCGACTTCCCCATCGGATGCTTTAAGGAATGGTGCTTAATTATTGTTAGCTTATGATCGCTCAGAAAAACATGTCGCTGTTCTCGATGGCCTGCTGCTGGGCATGACTGACCTGTTCCGGGGTCAGGCCCTGTTCGGCAAGGGCCGCCCAGTCGAGATCCTCGAGTTCGCCCTGCTCGAGGTGCAGTGTCGTGGCCAGTATCAGCCCCATGGGGCCGCGATGCTCGAGGACGGCCTCCTTGAGCACGCGCGGAAGAGGAAGACTGTCGAAGATCTCGTCGAGAGAGCGCTGGAAGAAGGCATCCAGGATGGAAAACAGGCCCACGGTGAATCCCGAGATGGGTGTCTCGGCAAGGTTGTCGGCGAGCCCCTGGCACAACTCGCCCCGATCCAGGGCGAGTTTTTGCAGTGAACAAGGCTTGTCATCCAGTTTGGCCAGCGCCAGCATGCTGGCCAGGTTGCGGATGCGACGCTGGCCCAAGGCGTCGATGGCCATCGCTACCGAGGTGATCTTTTCACGGCAGTCGAAGTGGGTGCTGTTGACGATCCCCAGCAGTTGCTCCTCGAGGAAGTCGTCGCTGCCGATGGTCTCGGCCAGTTCGTCCTGGCTGGCATCGACGCGATTGAGCTCGGCGAGCAGCTGCAGAATCTCGAAATGCTTCTCGGACAGTCGCTCGCGTTCCACCCGGGAAGGCCGGGCCAGGTAGTACCCCTGGAAGAGATCGCAGCCCGCCTCTCGGCAATATAGAAAATCCTCCAGGGTCTCGATCTTCTCGGCCAGGATCTTCAGATACGGGTAGCGATGCCGTAGCTGCGTCACCAGGGCGGGCAGTTCGTCATCGCCGTAATGCGGGTAGTCGAGCTTGACGATATCGGCGAAGGGCAGCAGTGGATGGCCGGCATCCGTCAGGCGATAATCGTCCAGGGCGATGGCGTAACGGCGTTGTCTGTAGTGCTCGATGGCGGCGACGACCTCATCGGTGGCTTCCACGGTTTCGAGGATCTCGATGACGATGTCGCCCGGGTCGAAGGGAATCTCGCCCCGCAGGGCATTCGCCGTGAAGTTGATGTAGGCCGGGGTGTTCTCGCATACCTTGCGAATGTCGGTTTCCCGGAAGGCATTGAGGATCACCTGACGAGTGGCGAGATCGCCATCGAAGGGTTCGGTCAGCGCCTCGGCCCTCGGGCAGGGGCGAAACAGCAGCTCGCAGCCGGCAAGCCTGTGCTGCCGATCATAGATGGGCTGGCGCGCGAACAGTATGGTGACCTCCGTGGCCCCGGTCGACTTGTTCATGAGGGAAGCCTCCGCGAGGCGGCGTAGGGCAAGGAAGAAAAATCTCAATATATATAAGGGAGTATCGATTTTCCAGCCAAAGTATAACTTGGATCATGTCGCTCGATTCTGCTTCGCTTCCTTGCATTCGGCCCCTCGTATCTCCAAGTATAGGAAGAACCCGCTCGCACAAGAGGCCCTCATGACCCGCGCGACCGTTTTTTCCCACGGCACCCTCCATTGTTTTCCCGCCGGGCTGCGCGATGAACGCGACAGGTTGGCCAACGTCGAGGTGTCGGCGGCGGTCTACGATGGCCGCCGCCTGATCCTGGCCAGCGACAAGCCGATTCCCGGTGACGAGCGCTCGGCGGTGTTCGCCGTGGACATCGATCATCAGGGCGTGCCGGATGAGAACTCACTGCAATACTTCACCACCGAGACCATCAAGCGGGCCACCAAGTACGAGGATTTTGCCCTCACGGCAGACGGCCGCCATGTGCTCGCGACCACCGGCTTCGATCGTATCGATGACGAGAGTCACGCCCTCAATGACTACAATCATCTGCTGATCTGGCCCCTGGGAGAGCCGAACAGGGTACAGACCGTCGATCCCGACCCGCGCGACGGCGTCGAGGGCTCGCTTGAGCTGCGCACCAAGCTGGGCGCGGCCATCGGCACGCCCTACTACAAGATCGAGGGGCTGGCGGCGATTCCCGGCGAGCGGGGCGATGGGCTGCTGCTGTTCGGGGTGCGCGAGCAGGGCGACGCCCACGACGACTTCGACTACGTCTGCCGGGTGGTGGGGGCGCATTACCGGATCAACGACAAGGGCAATCTGGAATTCGTCGATAAGCTGCGCAGTCTCTATCAGTTCGATCCTGGTCAGTACGACGGGGTGCGCTACGTCTGCGGGCTGTCTAGCCTGGAGTACGACCCGTTCAACGACCGGCTCTATCTACTGACCAGCTTCGAGAACGAGGTCGACGGCGTCGAGCACATCGGCGGCTATCTATGGATCGTTTCGCTGGACGACTTTGCAGCCGGCAAGCCTCCCGAGCCGGTCACCGAGGCCTCTGGAAAACTGTTCGAGTTCGAGCACAAGGCCGAAGGCCTGGCGGTGCTCGACGAGACACGGCTGTTCGTCGCCTACGACAACGACCGCCACATGGGGCTGGGGTCCATCGACGAGCGCGACGAGCGTCATGCCTGCGAGGCGCCCTATACGCTGCTCGACATGCACGGCTGATCGTCACTCATACTTGGCCTGCCACTGCTTGGTGGCCACCTGCTCCTTGATCAGTTCCAGGCTGTCGATCAGTACCTGCTCGGTGATGCGGTCGCTGCGCTGATCCGGTTCGAGAAGTACGTCGAAACCGCTTTCGGCCAGGCGTTCCAGCAGTTCCCGGAACTCCGGCGAATTGAGCCCGGTCACCGCCTCGTGAACCAGCTGGCTGGCGACGCCGGTGACGGTGTGATCCAGCGCATCGGTGAGCTGCTCGCCGAAGGGCAGGCGACGCAGCCGCCGGATCTCCGGGTTTTCGTGCATGGTGCGCCCGACCAGGGCACTGATGTAGCGGACGATCAGCGCGCGATTGTTCGCGTAGCTGCTACCCAGCGCCTCTTCCAGGCGCTGGGCGATCTCCGCCACCAGCTGATGCTTGCGCGGCTTCAGTACCTCCTGCGAAAGACGGCTGGAGAGGGCATCGCTGTGGCGTATCTCGTCCTGCATGCTGCCGATGAGGCGAATCGTCACCCGATCGGAGAGCTCCTCGAGCAGGATGTCGTAGTACTTCGCGAATCCGGCATACAGCGACCACCGGCGCACGTCGATCATGCCCAGCTTCTGCAGGCGAAACAGCAGCGAGAATATCCGCAAGGCGCGTAGCCAGCGCAGCCCTGCCAGGGGAATGCACCCCAGCACGTCGTACCAGTGCATGAAGGGGTAGAAGAACCAGCGATGATAGCGGCGTTCGACGATCGCCACTGCCCAGCCGAGCAGCACGTCGAGAATGAAGATGCTGACGAAGACCAGGTCGATGGTGAAGAAGTTGGCGTGGATCGTCTCGTCGTAGGCCTGGTGCAGCCCCGGCGCGATCGCCTCGAAGCCGGTATTCAGCGGGCCGATCAGGAACAGGCTGTCGAACAGCAGCAGCGCCAGGTTGATGACCACCAGCACCATGATCAGCACGTCCCAGACCAGATGCAGCCGCTCCCGGTTCGAGCGCGTGTCCTGCGTCGTCGCCGCTGTCATGGCACCTCCCTGTGCTTATGGCGTATCAGCCGGCGGGCTGTTCACCGTAGTGATGTTCGTTGGTCAGCCGCTCTTCCTCTTCCGCCTGCTTGCGTAGCTTCTTGCGCATGGCCGCCTTGTCGAAACGCAGCTTCTGCAGCGGTGTCTCGAGCCGCAAGGGCGGGACCCGTGCCGGGCGCCCCGCCTTGTCCACCGCGACCATGGTCAGGTAGCAGCTGTTGGTATGGCGGATGACTTTCTCCTGGATCGACTCGGCGATCACCTTGACGCCGATCTCCATCGAGGAGGTGCCGACGTGATTGACCGAGGCCAGAAACGTCACCAGCTCGCCGACGTTGATCGGTTGCTTGAACAGCACCTGGTCCACGGAGAGGGTCACCACGTAGCTGCCCGAGTAGCGGCTGGCGCAGGCATAGGCGACCTCGTCGAGCTTCTTGAGGATGGCGCCACCGTGCACCTTGCCGCTGAAGTTGGCCATGTCGGGGGTCATCAGCACGGTCATGGTCAATTCGTGCTGGCCGGGCAGGGCGTCGGCTATCATGCTCATGTTCCCTCAGAGAAAGGTGAGTCCTAGGCTGATGATCGCCCCGGTGACGAACAGTTGGATCAGGCAGAAGCCCATGATGTCCTTGGCCTTCAGCCCCGCGATGGCGAGCACCGGCAATGCCCAGAAGGGTTGCAGCAGGTTGGTCCAGGCGTCGCCCCAGGCCACGGCCATGGCGATGCGCGGTACGCTAGCGCCCAGCGCCTCTGCCGCGGGCAGCATCACCGGTGCCTGGACGGCCCACTGGCCGCCCCCGGAGGGTACGAAGAGATTGACCACCCCGGCGCTGATGAACGACCAGAAGGGTAGCGTATCGGCGGTGGCGATGGAAACGAAGCCTTTCGAGAGCGTCTCGGCTAGCCCGGACTGCACCATGATCGCCATGATGCCGGCATAGAAGGGAAACTGGATGACGATACCCGCGCCGCCCTTCACCGCCTCGTAGAGGCTGTCGAGCAGGTGGCGGGGCGTTCGGTGCAGCACGATGGCGAGGAACAGGAAGGAGAAGTTGACCACGTTGAGGTTGAGGCCGCCGCCGCGCAGCAGGAAATGGTCGAGCAGGAACAGCAGACCCGGGATCCCCACCAGCCAGGCCAGGGTCACGCTGTTCTCGAGATGCTCCGCCGGCCGCGATGCCCTGAGCCGGCGGGGCGGGCCCTCGTCGAGCTTGTCGGCATCGACGTAGACGCTCTCGTTTTCGTCGGGCAGCATCAGTCGATTGACCAGCGGCACGACGACGAACAGCACCAGGACGATGGCCAGGTTGAACCAGGAGAAGATCGTCTCGGTGGTGGAGATGACGCCGATGCGATCGGCGGCGAAGTGCCCCTCGGTGGCGATGACCAGCGGAATCGAGCCGGCCAGGCCGCCATGCCAGACGATGAAGCCGGAGTAGGCGCTGGCGATCAGCAGCCGGTAATCGACACGAATCTGCTTGGCCAGTTCCTTGGCGAACAGCGCCCCGACCACCAGGCCGAAGCCCCAGTTGATCCAGCTTGCCGCCAGCGAGACCAGGGTGACCAGCACGATGGCCCTGGCCGGCGTACCTGCCTTGGTGGCGAGTGTCGCCAGCTGACGCTTGACCGGGGGCGAACTTGCCAGCATGAAGCCGGTGACCAGCACCAGCAGCATCTGCATCGAGAAGGTCAGCAGGTCCCAGAAGCCATCGCCCCAGTAGCGCAACACCGCCAGGGGTGTCTGGCGTTCCACGCCGATGGCGGCGGCGGCGGCCACCAGGGTCAGCAGCAACACGAAGATATAGGGGTCGGGCAGGTAGCGTTCGACCAGCCTGACGGCCGGCCGGGACAGGAACTTGAGCATGGCGGTTCTCGTGTGATTGTTCGTTCTAGGCGTTGTATCAGCAGATCACGATCAGGCTTTAGGTAACGTAGCGTAAAAAACGTTGGCTGCCTGTGCCACTCTGGTCGCAGCCGGTCAACGTTGCGAGCGGGCAGCCGGCGCCGCGCCATGCCAGTAGTGGCGACGATAGTGCAGGTAGTAGCCTCCCAGGGTCAGCGAGCGCACCAGCGTGAAGCCCGTGAAGGCAAGCCATAGCCCATGATTGCCCAGGCCCGAGCCCAGATGCTGGGTCAGCCACCACAGCGGCAGATAGACCGCCAGGCCGACGAAGATGCTGTTGCGCATCTCCCGGGTGGCGGTGGCGCCGATGAAGACCCCGTCGAGCAGATAGCTCCACACCGCCAGGGCCGGCATGGCGATCATCCAGGGCAGATACTCCGCCGCCGTCTCGCGCACCGGTTCCAGGTCGGTGAGCAGGGCGATCAGCAGGTTGCCCGCCAGGGCAAAGGCCAGCATGGCGCCGCCGGCGGTGAGCAGCGAGAAGCGTGTTGCCGCACCGACGAAATCATGAAACTCGTTCCAGGCGCGGCGACCAAAGGCTCGCCCGATGAGTGCCTCGGCGGCATGGGCAAAGCCATCCAGGCCGTAGGAGGTCAGCATGATGAACTGCAGGAGCACGGCGTTGGCGGCGAGGATCACATCGCCCTGACTGGCCCCCCGGGAGGTGAAGAAGGCCATCGCGAACAGCAGCCCCAGGGTGCGCACGAACAGGTGTGCGTTGACCTGGATGAGCTCGCCGTAGGCGGCGAGCTTGACGAGCCGATCGCGCAGGAAATTCCCCTGCAAAAGGCGCAACTGGCGTACCACCAGCCCCAGGCCAAGCACCAGCGCGGTGTAGTCGGCGATCACCGTGGCCCAGGCCACACCATCGCTGGTCATGCCCAGGCCCACCACGAAGAGCAGGTCCAGCACGATATTGACGCTATTGGTCACCACCATGATCAGCAGGGTCACGCGGCTGTTCTGCTGGCCGAGAAACCACCCCAGGATGGCGTAATTGGCAAGTACTGCCGGCGCCGAGAGGATGCGGATCCCGGCGTATTCCCTGGCGAGACGGGTGGCCTGCTCGCTGCCGTCGAGCAGCCATAGCCCCAGCGTTATCAGCGGGGTCGAAAGCAGGATCAGCAAGATGCCGATGATCGTGGCCATTATCAGGGCCTGGCCCAGCAGGTTGCGGATCGCGCCGTCGTCCTCGCGTCCCACGGCCTGGGAGGTCAGGCCGGTGGTGCCCATGCGCAGGAACCCGAACCCCCAGTAGAGGAAGCTGAACAGCGTCGCACCCAGGGTCACCCCGGCCAGGTAGCGCGATTCGGGCAGATGGCCGACGACGGCGGTATCCACCAGGCCGAGCAGCGGCACCGTGATGTTCGACAGGATGATCGGCCAGGCCAGCATCCAGACGCGCTTGTCGGGGGAGGTGATGGTCAAACGGGGCGCCTTTTTTTGGGTTCTTCGCCGATCAGCATGAAAGAGAAGGAGGCGGCGGTCAGAAAGATTACTTAAAATCGCTCTGATGCGAAGAGGCCAAAGATGTAACACACTGCAGTAATGGGTATTCGGCTAGGAGGTCTCAGAAAGGATCTCTACGATGGGGCATTTGGGGACTTCCTCTCCGCGGCACTGGGCCGACATCTCTTTTAAGGCGTGTTGCATGCGATGCAGGTCATCTATCTTGCGCTGAATTTCATCGGCATGCCTAAGCGCGAGTTCCTGTACTTGAGCGCAAGTGTAATTCCCGCCATCAACCAATCTTAGAAGATCCTGCACCTCTTCGAGGGTAAACCCCAGTTCGCGCGCTCGACGGATAAACGTCAGCCGCGTGAGGTGGCGCTCTTCATAGCTACGGAAGCCGTTTTCACTTCGGGGCGGATCCGGCAGAAGCCCAATGCGCTCATAGTAGCGAATGGTCTCGATGTTGCAGCCGGTCCGCTTGGCTAGCTCCCCTCGGCGTAATGACATGACCTATATTCCCTCTTGATCCTGTAGTAGCTACAGGGGCTACTGTAGAGACAAATGTCTCTATGGCAAAGAGGATCACGATGGAAGCCAGCAAAGGCCAGACGCTTGATCGAAGTGAGCAAGCCAAGACGAGCCGATCAGGGCGCAAGGGGCTATTGGCAAGCGGGAGTGTGATTGGCGCGATACTCGCTTCCTCCTGCTGCATTCTGCCGGTGGTGTTGCTCTCACTGGGCATCGGCGGAGCCTGGATGAGCAATCTCACGGCGCTTGAACCCTACCAGCCGGTTTTTCTTCTCTTCACCCTGGGCATGCTCGGTGTTGGCTTCTACGACGTTTACCGCAAGCCCATGGACGCCTGCCGTACTGATGCCTGCAGCACAGATGGCTACTGCGGCACGCCGCTGGCCGAGCGCGTGATCAAGATCGCGTTGTGGAGCGCGACACTGCTCGTCGTGGTGGTGCTCGCCTGGCCCTACATCGCCCCGCTTTTCCTTGGCTAAACAACTTTCTAACTTCTGGAGTCTTTCACCATGAAAATTCGTACCTTGGTTGGCACGCTTGTCTTGTCCGTGGCGAGTATCGGCACGACCTCCGCCGCTCAGCAAACCGTTACCCTGGCGGTTGACAACATGACCTGTTCGACCTGCCCCTACACTGTCAAGAAATCGCTTGGCCAGGTGCCAGGCGTAAAAGAGGTAACGGCTTCCTTCGAGGGCAAGTCCGCCACGGTGACCTTCGAGGATACCGAAACAAGTGTGGCGGATCTGATCGCCGCCACCACCAATGCGGGCTATCCGTCGCGCCTGGCCACTGAGAAAGCTGAAGAGCAAGCGCAATGAAGAAGCCCAGTCTTCTCACGACTGGGGTTGTGGGCACGGTGCTGGTAGCGTTGTGCTGCTTCACGCCCGTGCTGGTGGTGTTATTCGCGACGGTGGGATTGTCGGCTTGGTTGGGATATCTCGACTATGTGCTTTTTCCAGCGCTGGCAATCTTCATCGGGCTCACCATCTATGCCCTGTACCGCCGTAATACGAGCCGCAGCGGCGGCTGCAATGACGATTCCTGAGGAAAAGTGATGCGAACCACGATTACGATTACCGGCATGACTTGCACGAGTTGCGCCGGCTCGATCCAGGCAGCGCTCAATGCGCTACCCGGTGTCGAGACTGATGTGTCCTATGACCAGAGCCGCGCGGTGATAACGCGCCCGGGCGAGGTGGGTACCGAGCGTCTGCTCGAGACGATCCGTGCCAAAGGCTACGGCGCCGAGCTGACGCAGGCCACAGAGCGAGCCAGTAGTGACCGAGGCAGCGAACAAGGTCTGCATATTGCCGTCATCGGCAGTGGCGGGTCTGCCATGGCAGCGGCGTTGAAAAGTGTCGAGCGGGGGGGGCGTGTCACCCTCATTGAACAAGGCACCATCGGGGGCACCTGTGTCAATATCGGCTGCGTGCCCTCGAAGATCATGATCCGCGCCGCTAACATTGCCCACGTGCGCCGAACCACTCCGTTCGACGAGGGCATTGCAGCGGCCGAACCGTCAATTGACCGGCCCCGGTTGTTGGCCCAGCAACAAGCCAGGGTCGATGAGCTTCGTCACGCCAAGTATGAGGGAATTCTCGACGACAATCCGGCGATCACTGTCCTGCGGGGTGAGGGCGGTTTTACCGACGCCAATACGCTGACAGTGACTGGAGCCGACGGGACGGAAAGCGAGGTACACTTTGACAGAGCGTTCATTGGTACTGGTGCGCGACCAACCATTCCCCCAGTTCCGGGCCTGTCCGATACGCCTTACTGGACCTCCACCACGGCACTGGCCAGCGACACCATTCCGGATCGACTGGTTGTCATCGGTGCGTCCGTCGTGGCAGTGGAGCTGGCCCAGGCGTTTGCCCGGCTGGGCAGCGAAGTGACCATTCTGGCGCGCAGCCGGCTGTTGTCTCGGGAGGACCCGGCCGTAGGCGAGGCCATCGAAACCGCGTTCAAAGCCGAGGGTATCAAGGTTCTGAACGACACCCAGGCGAGCCAGATCCGTTATGCCAACGAGGAGTTCGTGCTCGACACGAACGCCGGGGAACTAAGAGCTGATCGGCTGCTGGTAGCCGTGGGGCGTACACCGAATACAGACCGGCTGAACCTGGAGGCCATTGGCGTCGAGACTGCCCGCGGGTCAATTTTAGTCGATGACTGTCTGCGTACCACCGTGCCCGACATCTATGCGGCTGGGGACTGCACCGACCAGCCGCAGTTCGTTTATGTCGCCGCCGCGGGCGGCAGTCGGGCAGCGGTCAATATGACCGGTGGCAATGCACGGCTGGATCTCAGCGCCATGCCTGAGGTGGTCTTTACCGATCCGCAGATTGCAACTGTCGGGCTATCCGAAGCCGAAGCCGACGCCGAGGCAAGAGGCTACGTCACCGACAGCCGCACTCTGACCCTCGACAACGTGCCGCGGGCCCTGGTCAACTTTGATACCGGAGGCTTCATCAAACTGGTCGCGGAACGGGAAAGCGGACGGTTACTGGGCGTGCAGTCCGTGGCAGGTGAGGCCGGCGAACTGATCCAGACCGCCGTGATGGCGCTACGTGCGGGCATGACCGTCAACGAGATTGCCGATGAGCTGTTCCCGTACCTGACGATGGTGGAAGGCCTGAAGCTGTGCGCTCAGACGTTCACCAAGGATGTCAAACAATTATCCTGCTGTGCGGGATAAGGCAAGGCCCCGTGAATGATAGGCGTGAAATCGTGAATCGGCTGGGCCTGACCGGAGAAGCGGAGGCCACGCTTCATGTGGCGCTATTGCGTGAGCTGGCCCAGGGTCGTCCGGTCACTCTTGAGCGGCTTGCGGCGTCGCTCAACTGGACGACGGACCAGGTGGTGCAGGTGCTGGAACAGCTGCCTTGTGGAACCGTCGAGTATGACGGTCAGGGACGGCTGGTCGGCTACGGCGTCACCCTGCGTGAAACGCCGCATGCGTTTGTGATAAACGATCAGCCGCTCTACACCTGGTGTGCACTCGACGCCTTGATGTTTCCGAGTGTCATTGGCGAACCCGCACGGGTTCGGTCGCATTGTCCCCACACCCACAAGCCGGTCACCTTGACGGTGATACCGCAGGAGGTACTTTCGCTTCAGCCAGAGGACGCGGTCCTCTCGCTGGTGTCCGTGGCCACGGAGGGCGACATTCGCAGTGCCTTCTGTTGCGATGTCCACTTTTTTGCTTCTCGATCTGCCGGGGAGGCATGGTCCCGTGACAAACCGCACGCGAGCATTGTGACTGTCCAGGAAGGTTTCGAACTGGGCCAGGCCATTGCCCGGCAATTGCTCGACAAAGCAGGGAGTGAATCGCCCCGGGTATTCTAGACACCTCCAGGCCTTATACTGAAGGCACCAATGAGGTCCCATGAGCCGCCAGCGATACACCGAAGAATTCAAGATCGAAGCCGTCAAGCAGGTGACGGAACGAGGCCATCCCGTCACGGAAGTGGCCGCCCGGCTGGGGGTATCCGGCTACAGTCTCTATCAGGGGATGAAGCGCTACGCTAAGCCTGCGGAGCAGCGGCAGCAGGACGCGGGCGACGTACTTCTTCCTGAAGATCAAAGCTGCGTTTCCCGGCAAAATGCGATGAACCTTTTTTGTCACGAAAGTTGCGAAACCGGATCGGTGGCCTAGGGTTATCAATGATGCCGCGTTCTTTGGAGGGCGCAGCGTCATGCAAGGAAGCGACAATGATAGAACAGGGACGACCGCCATATGAAACATCATGCCTCCTTACCCCCCGCAGAGACTCCGGCGCGTGGTCGCCTGGGGGTGCTGTGCTGTCTGGCCGTCGCGTCACCCCAGGCGCTTGCCGCCGTGACCGATATCGACTATCTGGATGCCGGTATCCGGCCGCTCTCCTCGGAGCATACCTTCTACGAGAGCGTCGACGGTGATGTGCGGCTCAAGGCCGGCTTGTCGCTCTATGCCGCTGGCATCGTCACCGATGACGTCAATTTCGGTTCGGATCGCAGCATCGATGGCGCTGCGCCGACTCAGAAAAGCCCAGCCTGGTGGGAGGCCGCGGCCAAGCCCGGCGTGCTGGGTGAGTGGGACATCCCGGATAGCGGTACCCTGTTTAGCGGGGTGCAAGGCAGTTACGCCCTGACGCGCGGCAGCCGCTACGGCGATGCTGCTGG
Organism: Modicisalibacter ilicicola DSM 19980; assembly: GCF_900128925.1. GTDB lineage: Bacteria > Pseudomonadota > Gammaproteobacteria > Pseudomonadales > Halomonadaceae > Modicisalibacter > Modicisalibacter ilicicola. Next base: position 136,378 of record NZ_FQUJ01000010.1, on the reverse strand, counting down.
CACGACACCGAATCATCCGGAGCAGGGTCGCATCGACCGAGCTTATCTGGGCTGGCAAAGCGGCACGCTGTGGGCGGATGCCTTGGGTGAAGACGCGGTCACGCTCTCCTTCGGCCGCCAGAAATTCATCTTTGGCGATGGCTTCCTGGTGGGGGACGGCTACACCGATCTTGGCAAGTATGCCGGTTATTATGTCGGCCCGAGCGAGGCCTTCGCGCGAAGCGCGGTTGCCACCATCGATAGCCATGGTTGGCACGGTGATCTTTTCTACCTGAAGGCGGACCAGTACGTCAGTGGCGGGCCCGACAACGAGACCAGCCTCAACGGTACCAACGTGGACTACACCTGGGGCGAGCGGGCCAAGTTCGGGGCGGCCTATCTGGACGTCTACGACAGCGATATCCCCATCCGCGACGGCATGGAGGTCTACAACCTGCGCGCCAAGGGGATACCGCTTGCCAATGTGCCCAACCTGTCCCTGGGCGGGCAATGGGTGCATCAGAAAAACGACGATGAGAATACCGACGAGGACGGCTGGTACCTGCAGGCGACCTATACATTCAAGAATGCGCCGTTACGGCCGCAGTTCATGTACCGCCGGGCGGAATTCAGCGAAAACTACGACACGCTGTTCTACGACTTTGCCGGTGGCTGGGGCAACTGGTTCATGGGCGAGATCGTCGGCGAGTACATGCTGTTCAACAGCAACCTCGACATCGACATGGTCAAGGCATCGATCCAGCCTCGGGACGACCTGGAGACAGGCTTGATCGGCTACCGTTTCCGCTACCACGATGTCGAGGCGGCGGGGGCGAGCGATAGCGATTTTGCCAAGGAGGTCAACCTCTATGCCGACTGGTCGATCACCGACAAGTTCTCGGTCTCGGCGGTCTATGCCGTGGCGTTCCCGGACGAGGGCGCCGACGAGCGGTTTGCGGGCAACGACGAGACGTCACAGCTGTTCGAGATATACACGTACTACCGCTTCTAGAAATTGCCGGCAGGTCTACTGCAGCCAATGATACGGCGTCGAACGTGGAGACTCCAAGCAGAGTGATAAAAGACTCAGGCGGCGGTGATGATGTGATACTTCTTCATCAGCTGGTCATGAGTCTCCTTGCGCTCGGGATCGAGCGGGATGCAGTCCACGGGGCAGACCTGCTGGCACTGCGGCTCGTCGTAGTGCCCGACGCATTCGGTGCACAGGTTGGGGTCGATGACGTAGATCTCTTCCCCGGGTGAAATGGCACCGTTGGGGCATTCGGGTTCACAGACGTCGCAGTTGATGCATTCGTCGGTGATCATCAGGGCCATGATTCGAGTCCTCGCTGGTGTGGCGACGAGTAGCCACCACTAACCTGAATTCTGAGGTGCATGATAACGCGCGCGCAGGGCATCGGCGACCCGCGGGTGTACCAGCTTGCTGATGTCGCCGCCCAGCCGGGCGATCTCTCGCACGATGGTGGCGGAGATGTAGGAGTTCTCCACCGCGGGGGTGAGGAACAGGCTTTCGACATGCGGAGCCTGGGCGCGGTTCATGTTGGCCAGTTGCAGTTCGTACTCGAAGTCGGAAACTGCGCGAAGGCCGCGCAGGATGATGCGCGCCCCCTGCTGGTCGAGCAGTTCGGTCAGCAGGCAGCTGAAACCCACCACCTCGACGTTGTCGAGGCCGTCGACCACCTCTTCGATCAAGGCGATCCGGGTATCGATATCCAGGGCCGGCTGCTTGCCCGGACTCTCCGCGACCGCGACCACGATCCTGTCGAACATGCGTGCGGCACGCTCGATCAGATCGAAATGACCGTTGGTGATGGGGTCGAAGGTGCCAGGGTAGACCACGATGTTCATGGGCGCGTCCTTTGCCGGGTCAGGTGATATCGCATGGCTGCAGGTTAATCGAGGCGAGCCGACACGCATAGTCGGGGCCGAGGCCCGTTTTTCAAGATTCGCCCTGAGGGGCGTCGTCGTCGAGGTGGCCGAAGGGGTTGTCCACGTCCAGAGACACCGCTCGGGCGTAGCCGGGAATATGAATGCGGTGCCTGTCGATATCCAGTTCCGGCCCCTCCAGCACGTCGTGACCGAAACGGTAGATGACATCGAAGTCTGCCGCGTCGGCGCGCTGGCAATAGCGGTCACTGGCAGCCATGACGGTCTCCCGGCGCTGTTTCCAGGCCTCGAGGGCGGCTTGGCCATGACGCTTGGCAAGCAGGCGCTCGGTGGTGCGTGGCGACAGCACCACGCCGGTGGCGTTGTTGCCACCGAAGCCCTTGGAATTGATGAAGGCGGCATCGGCCTCGAAGGGCAGCGGATCGCGAAAGAGGCGAAGCCGTTCGCCGTGCACGTCATCGGCAACGGCATCCAGGTACGGCAGCCCGGGAATCAGACCGTAGGCGAAACTGCCCAGGGCGCTGGCCAGCTGGTCGCCGGCTGCGCTGCCCTGGGAATGGCCGACGAAGGTCTTGATGCCGGCCACCGGCCAGGCGGTGATGTCGTTGGCCCGAGCGATCTCGTCGAGCACATGGGACTCGGTGATCCGGTTCTTGGGCGTGCTGGTGGCATGGGCATGGAGAAAGCTGCGCTCCCGAACCGCGCGCTCGCCCAGGATCTCGCGGGCCAGGGCGACCGCCTTGCCCAGGGTGATGTAGTTGCCGATTCCCGGTGCCGAGATCGAGCGCTTCCAGCCATCCGCATTGGTGAACACGCCGGGAACCGAACCGAGGATCTGGGCGCCGGTTTCCAGGGCCAGGCCGTCGTCCATCAGCAGCAGGAACTGGCTGGCCTCGGCGATGGTGAAGCCGCAGTTGCGGGCAAACGGGCGGCAGGCACGCTGATAGTCGGCATCGGTGAGCAGGGTGAGGGCATCCAGCGCCTTGAGGCTGTCGTCATCGGCCAGGGCGCCCATGGTGCGAAAGCCTTCGATGATCTCCGGCGTGATCGGGGCATCGCTGGTACCGACCATCACCACTCGGCGGCGACCGCTGCGGATGTCCTCGACCCCCAGGCGCAAGTTGTACAGGAAGGTGGCACAGGCGCCCTGGATGGCGCCGGTGGGGCCGACACTGCCCAGCACATAGGCGTTCAGGAAATCCGCTGGCATCTGACCATAGCCCAGCGGCATCTGCTTGGAGGTGGCGCGGCCCCCCGAGACATAGCTCTTGAGCAGGCCGCCCCAGCCCTGGTCGTCGAGCTGGCCGATGGAGTTGCCGGCATACACGGCGATCTGGTCCGGGTCCAGGCTGTCGCGCAGCGTGGCCCAGTCCAGGCCGCTCTGGCCCAGGCAGTCGCTGGCCCCGAACACCGCCATGGACAGCCCGCGCGGATGGTGCACGCTGCGATAGAGGGCGCCGGGTTCGAAGCCGCTGGGCAACTGGCCGGCGGCGCGTACCAGAGCGGCACGGCGCTCGGGGAACAGCACGTCGAGGCTGCCCGGCGGCACGCTGACCTCCACCTGACGGCCGTCGATCTCGCGCACCCGCCAGTCGGCGGGAACCGGCTGGGGGAGCTGGCGGCGTCGCACCTTGAAGACCAGGGGCGTATCGAACTGGAGCCGGCTGGCACGATTGGCGGGAATCCCCTCGACATCGAACAGGGACGCCTCGATGCGCCGAATGAGGGTGCGCTCGAGAATCGTCTGACGGTAGCGGCTGACGATCTCGTCGGCTTCCACGCGGTCGCCCTGGCGATCCCGCCAGGAACCGTCCTCCTGGCGCAGGATCAACTGCATCATCGCTGCCAGTCCTATCAGCGTCTGCGCCTGGTCGTCCTGGGGCAAGGCATCGAGCACCGTGCGGCGAAACGCCTGATGGCCCGAGCTCCTGCCGGCAGCGTTGACACCGCCCATGCCGACAATCACCGGTAGTTGTGACAAGCCGCGTCCCTCGTGTGCTGTTGGTTCTCTATCTGTGCGATTCTGGTGCGAGATGATAGCACCTGGCCCGCAGCCCCGTCATGCAAGGCCATGTGACACGCCATCTGGGGGTTACGCCCGGGGGCTGATAGACTTGTCGGCCATTCTTCTTGTTGCTTCATCATCAGTATGCACGCCAATTCGCGATCCATCGTCACCAATCAGCACGGAGTGCACCAGGATCTGTCGCGGCGTGTCGACCGAGCACTGACGCACCCGCTGCGCAAGCCGGTGGCCGAGCACACCCGGCGGGCCTTCGACGAGGCGCGGGCGTGGCTGTCGGCGCAAGAGCGCGCCCTGATACTCGATGCCGGTTGCGGCACGGGAGTGTCGACGCGTCGATTGGCCTGCGCTTACCCGGATCATGCGGTGATCGGCATCGATCGCAGCGCCGATCGTCTCGCTCGGCAGCATGGCACGCTTCCCGACAACGCTTGCCTCGTGCGTGCCGACCTGGTCGACTTCTGGCGCCTGGTGCTGGCCGCCGGCTGGCAGCCGGCACGCCACTATCTGCTGTATCCCAATCCGTACCCCAAGTCGGGGCACCTCAAGATGCGCTGGCAGGGGCACCCGGTGTTCCCGGTGATCCAGGCCCTGGGGGGGCGGCTCGAACTGCGGTCCAACTGGCGGCTCTACCTCGAGGAATTCGCCGAGGCGACGCGTCTGGCGTCCGACGTGGTGCCCGACGTGGTCGAGCACGACCCCGCGGGGGATTACCTCACCCCCTTCGAGCGCAAGTACCACGAAAGCGGCCAGCGACTCTGGAAGTTGATCGTCGACCTCCCGTATCGTCCCGGGCTGGTACCTACCTGAGCGCTTCGATGTGGTGTGGACCCATGGGGATCGAAGATGAAGGAAGGGAGAAGAAGCAATGCGCAGTTGGGGTGAGCGGTTACTGCATACATCCCTGTTCGAGGCCGGTGGTCTGGTCATCGTGACGCCGCTTTCAAGCTGGCTGACGGGACACGGGATCGGCGAATTGGGACTGTTGGCCGCGGCGATATCGACCCTTGCCATGCTCTGGAATCTGGTGTGGAATCGCCTGTTCGATCACTGGGTGCCCACCCGTCGGCGGACACTGCTGCAGCGAAGCGCTCAAGCGCTAGGATTCGAACTCGGCCTGTTGATCGTGACGCTGCCCGGCGTTGCCTGGTGGCTGGGGATCGGCATCGTCGAGGCCTTCTGGCTGGACCTGGGCTTCATGCTGTTCTTTTTGTTCTATGCGCTGATATTCAATACTGCCTTCGATGCCTGGATGCGTCGTCGACTGGCACAGGGAGCCATGTGATGGCCTATTTCTATCTGTTCGTGGCGATCGTCGCCGAGGTGCTGGCGACCTCCGCGCTCAAGTCCTCCGAGGAATTCACCCGCTTCTGGCCGAGTGTGCTGGTGGTCACGGGCTACGGGCTCGCCTTCTACATGCTCACCCTGGTGCTGCGCACGGTCCCGGTGGGCATCGCCTACGCCTTCTGGGCGGGGCTTGGCATCGTGTTGGTGACGCTGATCGGTGTCGTCGTCTTCAAGGAACGGCTCGATCTTCCCGCGGTGCTGGGCCTGGCGATGATCGTCGGAGGCGTGGTCGTCATCCAGGCGTTCTCCAACGTCTCGGCCCACTAGTTCATGCGTACTTCATTTCAGGTCTCTTTCATGCTTCGCCCCTTCGTTGCGCTGCTTGCCGCGCTCCTGCTCGCTGGCCTGCCCCTCAAGCTCATGGCTGCCGGGTTCGACCATGTCGCCCGCCTGGCCGACAGGGGCTTCGCGATAGGCGCCCAGGCCCAGATGCTCGACAGCGGCAAGGTGCTCGGCGAGATCGACCCCGAGCGTCGCCTGTCCCCGGCCTCGGTCTCCAAGCTTTATCTCGCCGCCGCGGCACTGGAGCGCTGGGGGCCTCAGCACCGCTTCACGACGCGGCTGGTCTCCAGCGGCACCCTCGATGGGCAAGGGGTATTGCAGGGCGATCTGGTGCTCGAAGGCGGTGGCGACCCGGCGCTCACTTCGGAGGATCTCTGGCGCCTGATCCAGGGGCTGCGCCAGCAAGGGGTGACGGCGGTGAACGGTGATGTCATCGTCAGCCAGTGGCGCTTCGGCCCCGTCGAATGCATCACCACCGATCGCTGCGATTCGCGCTGGCGCTCGAGCAATTCCTATGACGCGCTCCTGTCGTCCGCCGGCATCAACTATGGCAACTGGTGCGCGAGCGTGCTGCCCGGTGCCCGGGTCGGCGCCCCGGCCCGGGTCATGAGCTGCGACATCCTGACTCCTCTGGTCGAGATGGAAAATCGCGTCACGACCGTGGCGACAGGGCAGAACACCCGGCTCGAGGCCGAACGTGTCACCCGCGATGACGTGGACAGGTTGGTCCTCGGCGGCCAGATCGCGCTGAACAGCAACCAGCATCCACTCTATCGCTCCAGCTCCGACCCCGGGCGCCAGACGGGGCTGACCCTGCTTGCCCTGCTCGAACAGGCCGGGGTCGAGGTCGGCGGCGGCCATGCCACCAGCACCACGCCACCGCCTTCTTCCAGCCGTGAACTCGCGGCGGTCGAGAGCGAGACGCTGCAGACCCTGCTGCTGAGCACCCTGAATCACTCCAATAACTTCATGGCCGACATGCTGAGTCTCGACCTGGTCGAGGTGCCGCGCGCCTCTCTGGTCCAGGCCGGGCGGACCCTGGAACGGTTCGCCGAAGCGTTGCCGGGGCATGGCCCGCTGACCCTGCTCAGCGGCAGCGGACTAACCACCGAGAACCGCACCTCGGCCCGAGGCGTCAACAAGCTGCTCGAGGCCATGTACCGACGGGCAGCGCTGTTTCCTTCCTTCGTGGCCGGCATGCAAACGCCCGCCAATGGCCCGATGCGTTTCATCCGACGTGGCAGCGAGGTGTTCCAGCATCACGTGATGATCAAGACCGGCACCCTCAACCAGCCGTTCGCGGTGCGCTCGATCGGCGGCTACTTCCGTACCCGCAGCGGGCGCTGGGGCAGCTTCAGCGTGCTGATCAACGGCAACCATAGCACGCCCTACCTCTCCTGGTCGGAAGTGCTCGACCCTCTCGCCCAGGACCTGACGGCCATGATTCTCGACAATTGAATGACGTGCAGCGTGGGTGATAAAAGCTACGCTTGAAGGCATCGACGGGATGTTGACACAGGCAGAGGAGAGGGAGCCGATGAGTGACGTCGCCTATTGGTACGCGATCAGTGCGGTGGTGCTGTTCTTCAAGATGTTTGCCAACTCCCTCTACCAGGCCTATCACCGCATCGGCAAGCAAGCCTTCAAGACCCCGGAAGACGCCCGATTCGTCGGGCGTACGCCTCTCGATGAAGAGTTGGCGCCGGTGCAACGCGCCGCCATGGCCTGGCGCAACGACCTGGAAAACATCCCCATCTTCCTGGCCCTCGGCGTCGCCTACGGCTGGGTCGGCGCCAGCCCGGGCGCCGCGGGCTGGCTGTTCATGACCTTCACGGCAGCACGAATCCTGCACACCATCTTCTACCTGATGGCGCTTCAGCCCTGGCGCACCATCGCCTACGGGGTTGGCATCCTCTGTCTGTTCGGGATGTGCTGGCAGATCGTGACGGCGTTGATGGGGTAAAAGGCATGATGAGCGGTCTGCAGCGGGCATGGGCATCTTCAGCAGTAGTATTGTGAGTACGTGGCATCCCAGGCTTCAGCCGGACGGCAGACCGATAGAGGGTTTCCACCAGGAAGCACCACTCGTCGACCTGGTTTTATTCATCCTTGAACTGGCTAATGCCTGAGGAGTTCGCTGGAAGTCTCTGTCGAACGGAGACTTCCAGCGAAACACCGCCGGAATTTCTACTGATAGCCGGTCCTGATATGGGGTGAGGGTCAAGATCGGGTCATCATCGGCGTCGGGCCGCCTGTGTCAGTGGTTGTGGGAAGTACACCTCTGAATCGCCCCGGGTTTCGTAGACACCTCCAGGCCCCCTCACGCCGTTAGCTTTTTCTTTCTCATAAACCTCGGCAAAGATCGCGGTGATATCACCGGGTGGACGCCGCTGGTAAAGCGCATCAACCTGGGCGGAAAGGCGTTTGAGTTCTTCGCTGGGTTGGGCCCATTCGCTTTCGGGAAGCGGTTGTGACCAGGCCTGCATGGCCTCGGGCAACGCCTTGCGACCGGCCTTTTGCAGCGCGCGGATTTCCCACTCGGTGACATGGTGCGGGATCGTCCAGAGATCGAGAATGTGCCACAGGTACCACATGGTCACTCGGAACAGGCCGATCTCGTTGTCGCGATAACGCCGATGCAGGCGATCCCGGGCGTTGTAGAAGGTATGCACGCCTTCATGGGGAGGATCACCGGGGCGTTGCAGGCCGTGGGGGTCCTGAATCTCCTGCAGCGAGTTCACCTCATATTCCATGTAACCACGGATCGCCTCCCACAGGCCGAGTGCCAAGGGCAAGCCGGGCATGGGCATTTCCAGGTGATGGGGTTGCTGCGTGGCGGGATCGTAGAACCCGATGCCCAGGCCATACTGGCGCTGCACGCCGTATTGGGTCACGCCCTGAGCTTGGGTGATCCAGGCAGCGACGGACTCCCAGGGCACCACGATGGGTGTCTTGCCATCCTCGGGCACGAAATAGACTTCACGGCGCTGACGGTTGAAGCGGGTGGGAAGAGCGCTGCGGGCTTTGAGGTGGTGATGGCATTTGATGATCAAGGCGAGGGCAAGCGTTAGCCCCCCTGCCCAACTTCCCTGCTCGAATCCAACCTCAAAAAAAGCCATGAATTCACTCGAGAAAGAGTACCCTTCGCCTGACGTCAACGTGGCAGAAAAAAGAGGAAAAATTAAAGCCATTATTAAAAAGCTAGTAAAAGGCCCACCTAACGTCAGTTGCCAAGTAAATGCCGTGGGTAACCCCCCCCCGATATCCAGATAGGTATCGTTGAGTTCCCCGATCACGTGATTGAAATCCAGTGGCGCCGTCTTGGTGGGCAACGGCAAGGGCGACAGGAAGGTGCGCTTGCCCGTCGGGAAAGGGGTGATATCACCAGCCCGATAGGTCTGATGGATATCGGGCGGCGGCGTTTGAGGTTCGCTAGCGGCCATGGGCTACCTTATGAAGTCAGAAAAAGTGGATCGATGATGTACCAGGGTGCGCTTTGGCCGCGGATGGCGACTTCAGAGGGGGTGTAATCACCTTCTCCCCCGTGCGGCGTGACGCGGATATGATACTCGTGGCCCTGGTACTGTCCATCGTCATTCAGACGCTCCAGTCGAACGGCGATGACCAGGTCGCGGGTACGACGGCCATAGGGTGTCGAGGCAGGCTCGGGCAGTGCAAAGCGCAAGACCAGAGGGGCATCTTCAGTAAACTCAATCTCCGCGGTCACCTTGTCCGTCGCGACGACCCAATATTCGGGTGCGTAGTTGCGGCCATGATATTCTGGCTGCACCTGATAACCCGCCAACGAGAGCTTGACGCTTGCCTGACCGCCAAGTGGAGCAAGCAAATCATTCAAACCAATGGCCGGTGAGGATAGGGCGAGGGCGATCGATTTTGGCCCGGTAAGGGCCGCTTTCCACCAGCTGTCGTGGTTCTCGATGCTGACGTTGATCTTGGGCGCTTGTGCCAACGCTTGAAGCTGATGCTGGTAGTCGTGTAGCGAGACATCGGTTTTCGTCTCGGGATCGCGGCTCCAAGGGGTGCCGAGCAACCAGTTGTCGTGGCGGCTGGTGCTGTAATAGTTGTAGAGCCAGCTTCCGCCCAGCTCCAGCACCGTGAAGAGCGCCCCGGCGAGATTGAAGCGCGCGAAGACCGTGCTCAAGCGAGCGCCTGCGGCGGCCCAGGTGGCCCTTTTTAGCATCACCGACGCCCCCGCATGGAGGGTGCTGGCCAAGCCATAGGCATTGGCGCCTAGCATGCCACTGGCCCCCAATACGCTGGCCATTGCGGCATGTTGGGAATTCTGGTTGCCGTAGCGCACGGCACTTTGCCAGTTGCCATGATTGGAATAGAGACTGTAACTCGCAGTGATGAAGCCTGATAAATAACCCACGAATCCGAGCCCTAGATGCAGTTTGCCGAGCTGGGTATAAACACGTTCAGAAGCGGCTTTTTTTGCAGCGCCTGACCTAGCACTCGAGCCTGGGTAGTCAGCGCTGTATGACCAACCCATTGAGCGGCAAGAAATCCTGCAGCTCCGGCGGTCACCAGCGCCCCAACGACTCGCCCGCGTCTCGCCTGATGTTCTGGCGTTCCCACGTCATGGCGGAAGACGAAGCCAGGGGACGTAGTGTTCATCCTGTTACGCCGTGAGCCTTTCCTGCTGATAAACCTCGGCAAAGATCTGGTCAATCGAACGATTGGGTTGTTGTTCCCGCAGCCGAGTTACCTCGGCTGAAAGGCGCGTCAGTCCTTCGCTAGGTGGGGCCCAATGTTCTTCGGGGAGCGGCTTCGACCATTCCTCCATTGCTTGAGGACGTAGCTTGGGCCGGGTTTTCTTGAGACGGCGGGTTTCCCACTCGGCCAGATAGCCGGGCAGGTTCCACAACTCAATGATATCGAACAGGTACCAGCATAGCGCATATAACCAGCCCACCTCACCGTTGCGGCGTCGCTCATTGAGATTCCGGCGAGCGTTGCGCAAGGTGTGCAGACCTTCGTAGGGAGGGTCGTCGGGGCCTCGCAACCCTTCAGGGTCCTGGATTTCGCGTAGCGAGTTCACTTCGTACTCCATATAGGCGCGAATCGCTTCCCAACTGCTGATGGCCAGTGGCAGGCCGGGCGTCATGAACTCCAGCGTCAGCCACTTCCCGGTCTTGGGATGTGCATAGCCTAGTCCAAAGCCATATTGCTGCATCGCGCCGTACTCGCTAGCGCCGCGGCCCTCGATCACCCAGGCCATCAACGATTCCCAGGGCACGAAAACCGGCGCTTCATGTCCTTGGAGGCCTTCCGGTACAAAGCACACTTCGCGACGCTCGCGGTTGAAACGTACCGGGATGATACTTTTGCGTTGCTGGTGGGCATAAAAAACAACCGAGAGTGCGATGAGAAATAGTGCTCCTCCACCCCAGAAGGCAGTGGTAATGCCCATATCGACGTTGATTGCTAATTCACCCATGAAAGGGTAAGCCTCGCTATAGGTCATGGCCGACATTAGTAACGGAATAATAGCTACGCACATCAGTAAAAGGCCGACAGTGCCCCCCAGAATCAGTTGCCAACCAAATACCGTAGGCCAGCCGGCGCCATAGTCCAGCCAGGTATCGTTGATCTCGTCGATGGCCTTGAGATAATCCCTCTTCGGATAGCCGGTCGGCAACGGTAACGGCGCCAGATAAGTGATCCGGCTGCCGGACTGACGCTCGCTGTCGCCGGCGCGGCGAGGTTGATTCAGCTCTGGCTTGGGCAAGTCCTTGGTGGATGTGTCACGGCTCATTGTTTTTTCCTTCCTGGTTACCACGACCCGATATCAAGGCGTTGCCAATCCTGTTGCATACGCCTGATATCGACATCGCCCGGAGTATATCGCTTGTCCGGGCCCGTACCGCCGGCTGGATCGAGATAGATGGTTTGATCACTGGGGTTGCCATAACTGCCTGTGCCATCGAGCCATTCGACGCGAATACCGACGACGATGTGCTCGGTTTTGTAGCCATGTGATGTGCGTTCATGAGCTGCAATAGCTCCGACCAGGCTGATGCCCGGTTGATCCGTTGCCAGTCGAAGCGTTAGAGCGTCGGTCAGTGACTCGGTGGGCACCCAGCGCTCCGATGCGAGTGTGATGCCAGTGCGCTGGTTGAATTTGGCCGGCTGCACCAGTGATACCCTGAACGACAACCTGACCGGAGCTTGGCCGTCGAGTGGAGCCTGGAGCATTTGCCGGGTAATGCTGGGCAATGTCAGCTTCAAGGTGTAGTGGCTTGGATCGCGCGCCCAACGCGTGGCGTGATTGAACCAGCCCCCCATGCCGGTATCGGCATAGTGCGGCTCAAGAGTGATATGCGTTGGCTGGACACTGGCCCGTAATGTCTGCAAATAATAGTCAAGAGATTCGTCGCCAGCTTCTTGTCCCCAGGGTGTGTGCTGTAACCAGGTATCGTGGGCGCTGAGATTGTGACGGTTGTATAACCAGGTGCCGCCGAGTTCCAGCACGGTGGCGGCAAGGCCAATCAGGTTGACGCGCCCGAATACGTTTGCCAGACGGGCACCCGCCATGGCCCAAGTGATCTTACCACTACGCACGGCAAGCCCTGCGAGTACGTTGCTTCCAAAACCATAGCCATAAGCACCCATCATGCTGGCGTTACCACTCATGGCTAACAATGCGGCACCCTGAGCTTTATGGTTGCCGCTGCGCACGGCACTTTGCCAGTTGCCATGATTGGAATAGAGATTGTAACCAGCGGCAAGGAACCCCGCGCCATAGCCCGCGAATCCTAACCCGAGATGCAGTTTGCCGAGTTGGGTATAAACTTTTTCGGAAGCGGTTTTCTGAAGCGCCTGGCCTAGCACCCGTGCTTGGGTGCTCAAGGCGGTATGGCCAACCCCTTGGGCGGCAAGAAACCCTGCTGCTCCCGTAGCGAAGAATGCCGCCCACGCCTGCCTCTTTCGAGCCAAGTAATCTGGACTTTCCCCATCACGATTTGACAATTGGTTTAATGCCTCGATCGCGCCCCATAGATTGACTGCCTGTACCATAAAAATAGCCAGCGCCAGGCCGTCGCCGGCCAGGGCCATTCGTGGGGCGCTGTTGATGCCCTGACGCAGGTTGCGAACCATTCCGCTGACGTGCTGCTGCTGGTTGGCGGGCAATACCAGCGTTAGACCTGCGCGACCGGCACTACCCTCTGCAAGAGAGATACGCTCACCCGAAGAATCCGCCACAGGGCTGAGCGCTCGGGCCAAGGCTTCTTCTTGCGTGGCGAGCTGGCGTTGTATTGCGCGTCGTTCACCGAGCAAGTCCCGCGCCTCGGCAGAGCGATGCCCTCGTCTTGCCTTGGTTTGATCATGTCGACGATTGACGTAAAGAAGCCGTTCACGCAACCCGAGAACTCGCTGGAGGGTGGCGCGAAAATCATGCAGTTCCTCGGTGGAAGAGACCTGGAACTCGAAATCTCCACGGGCGGTGGCATCGAGGATGCGCGCTGCCAGCAATCTTGGCATGGGGCGAAATAGCGCTTCCAGTGGAGGTAGTGCATGGCCTGTCACCTGATAAAGCGGTTCCAGAGCTTTTGCAATGCCAATTCCCAATGCCGGGTTCAGGTTGGCGCGTGCGCCATCGGCGAGAGCGTGGACATTCTCAGGCAGGGAGGCAATATCCGGTAGACTGCCGTGTTCGATATTTTTAAGCTTTTCCAGCCACTCGGGGGCATTGGTAATGACTTTATAGCCGGCCGCGAAGATGTCGGCATACTGCTTGGTCAGTGTCGTCTGTTCCTCAAGCGACAAGGTGTACAGCAATGGGCGGTCATTATGTGGGTTGTCTTCTAGCCAGGCATATATCTGTTCATTGGCCTCATCGCTACGGCAGATATCCCGCATGCAACTGTATTCGGCGGCAAAGGCGGCTTCCAGTTGTTGGTTGTCTTGGGCATCGAAATGCCAGGCGGCCACATGGAAGCGATCGCTGCACAGCATGTCGACCCGGTCGGCGGTGATGCGGTCGAGCAGAGTATTCCAGCGGGCGAGCTTCTCGCGCTGCTGGTCGACAAAGGCATCCATCCTGGGCCGGTTGATCAGCTCATTGATGCCGCGCTGACCGAAATTGGCACCCTCGAGAATATCGTGAACGCGGCGATCATGCTCACGCTTGGCATTGACCAGCCTGTCCAGGTGCGCACCAACAAAGCCCGGGTCGGCTTCCTGCAATGCCTGGCGTGCCTGATAACGCTGGATAGTGGTCGCCTGTCGACGCTGGATGACGTCACGATAATCAGCGCTGCCGCCCTGATAGGCATAATCGGCGCGGTCGACACCTTTTGAGTTCTCGAGAATCTGGGCTCTCAGCTCAGAAGGCAAATCGGGATCGTTGGGCCGTAGCAGTGGCGTATTATCGTTTAGGTAGTCGAGTATGGACTGGCGTGTTTGTTCCCGAGACGTATCGTCCATCGCCGTGAGGTCGTCCCACATTGGCTGGCGCTCAGTATCTTTTTCCGCGCTGGCCAGCGCCTCAAGTTCGTCGCTGCTCAACTGGGTGATCGACTCGATGTAACAGCCGAGCAGATAATCGCGCTCGGTGCGCCCGTCGTTTTCATTCGCCCAGGTCTCGACCCAGTCGACCACGTGGTCTTGGTGGTTCGCCAGATCGCGCATCACGCCGAGGTCATCACGCAAGATCAGGCACAGGCATTCATCGCGATCGGCGACCCGGTGCTGCTTGAGTAGCTTGCCCAGGCGTGTCTTGTGGTAGTAGGGCTCGTTCTCCCAGTGATAGGGCTCGCCTTCCTGTTCATGGCCGTCTTCGATGGCGGCGGGTTGGACGTCTTCGGCAAACTCGGCGACCCACTGTTCGGCCTGGGAAGTGGTAATGAGCTGAGCCCCGCCCCCGGTAATGGGATTGGCACCGGAGAGATCGACCATCTGCATGAAGGCATCGCGATCCTTGGTGCTGTTACGTACCTGGGCGCGCTTGCGTTCGGTCCATGGGACTTCGGAGAAGCCGACATACAGTGTGCGATCGGTCTGGTACTCGAGCTTGCCGCTGATGGTGTTGCCTTGGTCGCGAAATTCGTACTCCGCGAGTGAGTTGTCGGTCGAGTCCAGCACATAAAGATAGCCGTTGCGCAGCAGGCGAATGCCCAGCGGGCGGGCGTCGAGCGTATAGGGCATGCCGATGCCGGGAAGGAGCTCCTCGACGATCCCGTAGCGTAGCGGCAATAGCTGGACCTTGCGCTCCAGCAATGGGCAGTTGGCGCCTTCTTCGCTGTCACGACACGGCTGCTCGTAGGCGGCCAACGCGCCATCGTGGCGGTCGTCGGCGGGTCGCTGAAAGGATGTCATGACAGACTCCTTGAGGTGTTATTGGTTATGTCATTCATGTTCGTCAATGCCGCTTCCAGCCGCTCCAGGCCTGTACCGGTACCCACAGCTGCAAGCAGATGGCGTGTTCTCTCGGAAAGCCTGGCGTCGTCCAGCGAGGGAATGTCGAGCCGTGCCAGCACGGTGCAGAGCAGCGACCACTCGCGCAGCGAGGTAAAGCCCCAGGACCGCCCTTGCGTCACGAGCGCCGATAGATGCGCGTGACGTGCCTGAGGCGTGAGGTCGCTCAGCCAGCCCGCGCAATGTGTCTCGACGAAGCTCGCCAGTTGGCGAATATCCGCGCGGCGATCACAGGCCTGCAGGCGCTGTAGCTGAGCCTCGTTCAACCGATAGCCTGGCGGTTCGATGGGAGAGCACACCTGCGCGACTTCTGTGTCTGGCGACCAGGCCCGCCATACGCCCACCACGGCATCCGGCACCACGATCTGGGTGATGGGCCCCCAAGGGGCCAGACCCATAGAAGGCTCTTCAGGCAGCAAGGCATGAATCACCGCCGGATCGGCCAGGCGCAGTAGCATGGGAATATCCATAGGGTGACGGACCTGGATCAATTGCCGCAGATGATCGGCGACCTCGACCAGCGACGCATCGCTGACGATCAGATACCCCCCTTCGTCGCCTGCTCCCTCCTCAAGGAACATCGCGATAATCGGGTCATGCAAATGAGGCAATGCGATCAGCCAGGGGGACACCTCCTGAACCGTCGCCCAGGGCGTGCCGGCATACAGCAGCTCGGCGTCCATCGCGCCATCCGACCATTCGTAGAGCTTGCGCGCCAACCCGCTCACACGGACACCATCGAGCAGTAACAGCACGCTTTGGTCAGCGGGCCAGCGCCAGTGCGAGGGTGACAACCCATGTACCAATGGCCAGGTCGTGCTCATGAGGCTGCTTCGTCTCCACTGGGTTCACAGACCGGGCAGAGTGCGCGTTGCTGAAGAAGAGCAGCATGCTGCGGCGCCTGTACCGGTTTGAACTGCGGCGCTGCCTCCACCTCCGCCGCCACCAGCGGCTCCAGCGCGCCCTGGCCGCTGCCACTGCCCGGGCTACCGCCGGAGTTGATCTTCACCGCGGCGCCGACGATCGTCACCCCGCTGGGGTCGAGCTTGAGAAAGCTGCTGCCGGCCTTGAGGGTGATCTCGGCGCCGGCTTCGATGACGACTTTCATGCCGGCCTTGTGGTGAATCTCGCTGCCCGCCTCGATGAGCTGGGCACGGCCATATTTCTCGTGGCTTGTCTGGCCGACGATCCGGTGATCATCGCCGTCGATCTTCTCGCGCCGTTCGCCGTTTACGTGGAGGTGCTCGTCGTGCTCGATCCCGGTGAGTCGGTCGCGCTTGACCCTGAGATGGCTGTCGCGGCGAATCTCCTCGGTGCGATCGTTTTCGGTGATCAGCTCCAGATCCTTCTGGGCATGAATCCAGATCTGCTCGTTGTCCTGGGCATCCTCGAAGCGCAGTTCGTTGAAGCCCTCGCCCTGGTGAGTCTGGGTGCGAATTACGGTGCGCGTCTTGTGCTCCGGCAGGGCGTAGGGCGGGGTATTCACCGCGTGATAGGTGCGCCCGGTGATCAGCGGCTGGTCCGGGTCGCCCTCGAGGAAGGAAACGATCACCTCGTGGCCGATGCGCGGTATCGCGATCGACCCATAACCACCGCCGGCCCAGCCCTGGGCGACGCGAATCCAGGCACTGGCCGTGTCATCGGGTTTGGCATAGCGATCCCAGGGGAAGCGCACCTTGACCCGGCCGTGTTCGTCGCAGTGAATCTCCTCGCCTTCGGGGCCAACCACGAAGGCCACCTGGGGGCCATCGACGCGCGGCTTTGTATCTTGCGCTGGCCGCCAGGCCCGGTCGGCAGGCATCAGCACCAGGGTGTTGGTGTATTTAGTCATGCCGTCACCGCCGACGGCGTCTTCTTCGAGCGCCTGGGGCTGGCTGCCGTCGTGGACCACCTCGATGACTTGCCAGTCACGGTTCAGCGCGTCGTTATCGTGCCCGGCGAGGGTGAAACGGGTCCCGGGCCGCAGTTCGGGTAGATCGCTTTCGGCGTTCACGGTGAGGGCGTCGTGGCGCAGGCGTTCCAGGCGGGTCTTGGTGAACGCCTGGCCCGAGGCATCCGCCTTGTAGCGCCCAGGATAGTCGAAGTGCTCGTAGTCGGTTCTTTGCGCGTGTTCTTCCAGAGCACTGCCGACCTGTTCATGTAATTGCGCATATGCCGGTTGCTTGAAGGAGTAGTCCTTCAGCATGGCCGAGGCCGGTCGCACCCGGGCAACCTGGCGCAGTCGCCGCACATGGTGGACCGGCGCCGTCCCGCCGGCGCGGCTGTGGTAGGTCCGTGGCCCCAGGTTCCCGAGCCTCTTGGGATCGTCGGCGAATACCAGGCGATGGGCGCCACCCGCTCGCTCGTCGAATTCGTGGAAATAGCACAGGCCTTCCTCGGCGGCCAGGCGCTCGATGAAGGCAAGGTCCGTCTCGCGGTACTGCACGCAGTATTCGCGCTCGACGGGCTCCCGGGTCGCCGCGAAGGTCGCATCCTTGATGCCGCGCTCGGCAAGCAGGGTATTGATGAGGGTCAGCGGCGAGGCGTTCTGGAAGATACGCGAGTTGTGGCGCAGGGAGAGCCGCCACAGGGCCGGCCTGACGAGAAGCGTGTAGAAGGTGCGGCGGTGGCCGCGATCGCCTTGGGCGAACTCGGCGACCACGCCATGCACGCGGCGCAGGGCTTTGCCGTCCTGCCACACGGTGAGGGTCACCTCGCGTTCGAGCCAGTCGTCGGCGGCAAGATCGGGCCGGGGGCTGGCCAGATTCACCGTGAGTTCGAAGGGCCGGGAGAGCGCTTCCTCGAGATGGAAGTCGACGACCGCCAGGTCGGCGCCGGCATCATTCGAGGCGCCATCGCCCCGGGTGAGGGTGAATTGCATGCTCCTGCGTCCCATGGGTCGTTCCCCCTTGATTCTTCGGTCGTTCATGATCGATCAATCCCACTCGGCGGGGGCTTCGAAGCTGGCGATATCGGTGGCATCGACATGCATGCGCTGGAAACCGGCGGCTTCCAGGCTCTTGACTGCCGCAACACAGCACAAGGGCAGGCGGGCATGCAGAGGGACGCCGCTCAAGCTACGACGGGCGGCACGCAACAGGCGAGCGCCGTAGCCCTTGCCCAGCCAGGGGGTGTCGATGCAGAAAAAGCGCAACTGCCAAGCGGCCTCGTCGTCCGGCCGGCAAGCCAGTACCAGTCCAATGGGCGGCGCGCCGGAAGGGCGCAAGGCAAGCAACTGCCCTTGCCAGTGCTCGACACCCATGTCGTTTCGCTGTAGCCAGAGGCCGTACTGAAGGGTGAAAGCGAGTGCCCGCCCGAGGGTGTCGAGATGCGCTCGATCGCGAAGTATCCAGGGGGCCTGACCAAGCGCGGCAGCATGTCGCGCGGCGACGAGAAAGATCTCGATGTCGTCGCCATGGGCGTTTTCCAGCAAGTTCAGTCCGAATGACGGGTCGGCGGGTTGAAGGGGGCCGGCTGCACGTTTGCCGTTCTGGCGTCGCAACAAGCGCTCAAGTCTCGTCAGCATCGTTGACGCCTCCTTGGCCATAGAGCGCGGTGGGCAGGCTGAAGCCCGCCGTCAACGGCCGGGTGAACGGGTTGGGGGAGCGATCGGAATGCAGTCGGTAATGCATGGTGCCGCCGTCGACGTTGAAGCGCAGTTCCAGTTCATGCTCGCTGGCCCCGGTGATATCTGCCTCGTCGAGGAGGCGGAACCAGGCCCAGGCCCCTTGACGGCGCAGGCTGCGGGGCGAGCGATTGATCTGGCTGGGTACCAGGGTCACCCGGCTCTCATTGAGGTGGCGCAGGCTGTTGGGCCAGATCATCGGCACGTTGCTGCGCGGGCCGTGCAGATACTCGATCAGCTGGCCGTCGACACTGATCACGCTGCGCCGCTTGTCCGGTGTGAGATTGACAGGCTCGAGGCTGAACTCGACATCGAGCAGGCCATCGGTGTCGAAGTAGGCCTCACGAATGCGTTTGGCACGTTCGAGAGAGGCGAGCACGCTGTCACGCAGGAGCGGGTTGCCGTTGTTGTCGCGGAGCTGTTCCGAGGCGCCTTCCAGGAAGGGGCGCAGGTTGTCCTGATAGAAGCTGATCAGGATGCCTTTCGGGCCAAAGAAGCGCTCGAAGTCCTCCAGAGCGACATCGCGGCGAGCATCGGGAGCCAGCGGATAACGGCCGGCGAGACGTTGCTCGTAGGGGGCGACGACATCGTCGAGCCACTGGCGCTCGAGATGGCGTAGGGCGTCGTTCAGTAACAGCTGCCAGCTCTGATCCGCCAGCTCGGCAAGCATGCGATCCACCGGCGCGGGCGTTTCCTTGGCGATGCGCCCGAGAGCACCTATGGGGTCCTCGCCACCAAGCACCAAACGGTCGCGGGCGATGACGAAGGCGGTCCGACCGGGATCGTTGGCGCCTTGCACCTGGCGTAGATAGTCGCGCAGATCGGCGATGACGCGCTTGATCTCGACGATGTCGGCAGGATTGTCGTTCTGGGCGGTCATCAGGTGGTTGAGGTCACTGAAAGACCTGTCGATTTCACCAGCCAACTGATAGCGGAGCGAACGCTCCAATGCCTGACGCGCGGTATCGTCGTCGATCGGCAACTGCGGATAGAGCTCGGTATTGCGGGCCACCTCGCCAAGCAGACGATCCAGCGGGCGGCTGGCGCCTAGCAGGCTGTCCATGACCACCACGGCCTGGTCGATGTCCTGAAAAGGCACCAGTTCTACCTGGGCCAGGGCCTCACGCCAGGTGATGCTGTAGTCGCTGACATAGAGTTCGCGCAGGGCGTCCCTCAGATGACGCTTGTCGGCGTCGCTGAAATCGATGTTCTCGCGGCGGCCCAGTACCCAAAGATCGATCAACGCCAGTTCGGTAGCCTGGTCGAGCTTGGGAAGAAAGTAGTGTTCGAACCCGTCCCGAGTCGCCAGGCCAGGGATGAGCACGTTTCGAGGGTCGTCGTTGCGGGCCCGGAACACGGTGCTCCAGGCGGGACCGATTCCCTGGCGAAGATCGAGGCTGGCAGCGCTGCGTTGGGTACTGCCTGCGGCCAGGGCACGATAGACGCGCTCTGCCATGGGGATTTGGGCAAGTTCGCGCTGGGCGGCTTCGATACTGCCTCGCAGTGGCGTCATGGCGGTGATGGCGCCGGGTTGTCCTGCGTTCGCGTCCCCCTCCAGGTCGGTATAGGCCATGGCATAGTCGAGGTGTGCCAGCAGGCGTTGCTGCACGCTTCCCTGGTGGGGGAATTCCTGCCGCCAGCGGTTGGCCATGACCTCGTGCACGCGCTCGGGCTGGCGACCGCTGGCGTCGGAGAGCATGCGCAATACGCGCAGCAAGGCGAGTTTCTCGTTGCTGTTGGGCTGGGCGCGGTTCATTTCGTCCATGATGTCGATCATCAGGGCCGGCAGGAAACGATACTCGAGGGTCGCCAGGTAGGCGCCCTCGACCTCGCGACCGACCCTGTTGCCCTGGTAGAGCCCCATGTCGGCAATTACGGGCATATGTGCCCGAAAATCGCCGAATTCCAGGGTGGCACCGCGCAGGCGGTCTAGGGTGTCGAGCAGCACGTGGCCCGTGTGGGCCCCGGATTGCAATTCGGCAGGACGGCTCGTGGTGAAGTCGTGCGCCTTTTCTTCCACCGCTGCCAGGGCCAGGGCATTCTTCTGGTAGAAGTGACTCCAGCCACCGACCAGCACTGCGCCGCCGAACAGGCAGGCCATCACGCTGGCCCTGTGTAGGCGATGGCGACGGCGTGAGGCCCTGGCGTTGTCGCCCGCAAGCCCGGCTTCGGGATAGATGATCTTGTCGAACAGCTCTTCGCTGAAGAACAGGGCTGAACGTGCCGCCCGATGGGCGGACTGCACGCTATCGGCCATGCCATAGCGTCGCGCCGCCGCATCGACGAAGGGGTCTTCCGGCACGCCCTGCTGGTAGACCGAGGTGAAATAGGTGCCACGCACCATGGCGGCAGTGGAGAAGCGATCGCTGGCCAAGGCTTCCTGGAGGAAACCGAGCAGCACGTCACGCAAGCCGGCCAACTGGCGCACGAAACGGAATACGGATTGGCGCTCCTCGCCGTCGCGGCACTCCGCGAGCAGAGCCGGCAGACGAGCGTTGAGGCGTTCGAGCATGCCGTCGTAGGCGGTGGCGAACTCCTCTTCCCAACGTTCCGGCTGATCCAGCGACGCGGCACTGAAGGTAAAGCCGAGCGGGGCACGGCGCTCGTCACGGGAATAGTGGCGGAAGAAATCGTCGAAGCCGTGCAACAGGTCCATCTTGCTGAAGGTGACGTAGACCGGCAGGCGCGTCGACAGTCGTTCCATCAGCTCACGCATGCGTGCCCGCATCAGGGCGGCGTAAGCCTTCCTCACGCCAACCTTGGCATGGCTCAGGTTCGCCAGATCGAGCACCAGAACGATACCGTCCAGGGGGCGGCGAGTGCGTTCACGCTCCAGCCAGGTGATGAAGTGATCCCAAAGACGGCTCTCGGGCTCGGCGGGTTCACCACCCGTCAGGGCCTTTTGGGTAAGCAGTTCGCCATCCGGGTCGATGAGTACTGCTTTATCGCCTATCCACCAGTCGAAGCCGTGGCGGTTGCGCTTGCCCTGGCCGGAGACTTTCAGCACGTGGGTCAGCGAGAAATTCTGGCCGGAACGGTTGATCAGGCTGGTCTTGCCGGCATTCTCGACGCCCATGACCAGATACCAGGGCAGCTTGTAACGTGCCTTTCTGCCGCCACCGAGACTCGCGGTGAGTTCCGCCAACGTGGCATTGAGCGAGGTTTCCTGCCGCTCGACATCGCCTCGAACCGGGTCATGCTGCAGCAGCTCCTTGTGCTCATCGGCATCGCGGAACTCTTGCAAGCGACGCGATAGTCGCACACCCCAGACCACGCTGACGATGACGCCCAGGGCCAGGCTGGCCAGCAGTCGATTGTGCCATGGAACCAGCGGCCGCGATTCACCTACCACCCACAATGGCCCCAGCCACCAGATGGCCGCCAGGGCGATCCCTGCCAGCAGCAGCCATGGGATCACCGAGAGACGCCGGGCGTCCTGGCGAAGCGATTGAGTACGATTGCCTTGCATCTTCACCTGGTCGGCTTGACTGTCTGCCTTCGCCAGCCCGGGCACCAAGCGGCGCAACCCGCTCTTGACTCGTGACCACATCGTTGTCTTTCCCCTGTACCTTGCTATTGTCAGTTCTTCAGCGACTTGTCGAGATGGGCCACCAAGGCCGGCTCCCAGCGCGCCAGATCGATATCCGCCAGGGCGTGTTGCAGCGCCTGGTAATGTTGTCGAGCCAGGGCGTCGAGTCCTGCTGCCTCGAGCAGCTCGGCGCTGGCCAGTCGCCAGTAGGCGCGATCCCTGGGCCAGCGTGCCTCGGCGAGACCTCGATCGAGCACCCCGAGGGCCGCTTGCAGTCCTTCCTCGGCAAGACGGTCGTGCGCTTCTGCCAAGCCGATTTGCCAGGGGTCGCCGCTGCCATGGTAATTTCGCGGACCTGAGCCGGTGGGCGCCCTATCGAGCCACTCCCGGGTGGCGTCGTCGATGAAAGGGGTGCCGTCATTGAAGGTCAGCGCTTCGAGACCGGGCAGACGTTCGACGAAACGCACGACTTCCTCGCGAATTGCCGTCGCACAATCGGCATGCCCCAGGGCGTTGGCGACTTCGGCACTCAGCCGATGGCCTTCGAGCCAATAGGGGCTGACCGCCAGGCTCGCCTCGATGCGCCGCCATAGCGCCGAATCGGCATTACGGGCCAGGGCGTCGCGATAATTGGCGATGCGGTCCGCCGAGACCGGAACAAGCTCCGTGCGTTCGCCGTCCCGGGTGCCGGGCAGGGCATGAATGGCATGCCACAGGGCATGGCGGCGCAGGCGATAGCCCAGCGGTTCGCCGGGGGATTGCTCGTTGATAAAATCGGCCATCTTGAGCAGTGCCTGGCGGTTACCCCGCTCGTTGCTGCTTTCCAGGCGACCTTCTGGCGCCCGCGAGGGGGCAGGGTCGTCATGAGAGGTTCCGGTATGGCGACTTTTATCCCTACCTCGTTCAGTCGCCGCCGTGCCTTGGGCAGATGCCGGCTCGGACTGCCTCGCGCCTTCGAGGGTGCGCTTGAGTTCGTCAAGATTTTCTGTCGGCAACTCCCGGGCTTGCGCAGCGTCGATCAGGGCTAGGCAGGCCTCCTCGCAAAGCCGATGCTCGGTCGGGGTGCCGCAGAAATCCAGGGCTGCTGCAAGGCGTGCGCTGCGCTGGGTGAATTGGATGAACAGCCGATGGCGGGCGCGCTCACTATGAAAGGGCCAGGCCGCGTGCCACCAGCTGCCCAGCACCCCGACAAGCAATTGCAGGGACAAGGCGAAGCGGAGAGGGTCGCCATCCTGTTGCAGGCAGTGCAGTAAGTGGCCGAGCACCTTGAGGTCCTTGCCTTTCTCGCTGAGCAGGCGCATGGCGCGGCTTTCCGCCTGCAGCCAGTCGACGCTGCCATGGCGCAGCGATCCTATCTTCATCATCTCCTCGTCGAGCCAGGCGTAATCGGCCTCGCCATCGACACGATGACCGATCTCCGGTGCGCCCTCCGTGTCGCCTGACGAGGAGGCGGGTAGAGGGGCAAGCAGAGGAGCGAGCTGCGCTTGTGTAGTGATGCGTGTCATGGCCATCTCCTACCAGCGGCAAGCGTTGCGCAGCGGCTCGATGCGTGCGCGCAGCCCGGTCAGATCGAAACGCAGCCCATCGAGGGCATCGACATTGCTGCCGAGCGTCAGGGTATTGGCATCGAGCAGGCGCTGCAGGGTGTCGATGGCGGGCAGGCCTCGACCGCCGCTCACCACATACCCCTCGTCGCGGATGCGCCAGGGGCGCTCGATATCGATGCTTGGGGTCTTGAGCCGCAGTCGAACGCGACCCTCCCCGAGCGGTTCGTCGACATGGATCTGAAAATGGGTGATGTCGTTTTCACAGCTGATGACCAGTCGGGGACGCGGATGCATGGCGCCCAGGGCCGGGGCGCTCATCAGCACGTCGCCGTTGTCGGGTTGGGCGACACGCAGGCTGAAGTCGTCGCCACGCCCCTGTTCGAGGACGTTGATCGCATGCCACAGCGCCGGTCGGGGGTCGCCGCCTGAAACGGTGCTCGAAGCCGGGCGAAACAGGGCGTCGTAGCATTGGAGACGTTCCAGCCGTGATTGCAGGCCGGCACAGCCGGTAGCCAGCTCGTTAGGGTCGTCGGCATTCGATGCGGGGCTCGACAGCACCATCAGCATCAGTACCAGGGCCCTGGGACGAAGAAAGGTCGGGATCATCAGGGGTCCAATTCCAGCAGTTGGCACTTGTGTGCCAGGGTGCGCTTGGGAACGCCCAGGCTCTGGGCGGCCAGGGTGCGATTGCCATCGAAGCGGTCAAGACGTTCACGAATCAGGCGGGCCTCGTAGTCGCGCAGCGCCTGGCGCAAGTCCGAAATCGCATTGTCGGTCGTGCCAGGCGGGGCGATGTCCTGCGCCGGCGCTGCCCTTTCCTCGGCAACGATCAGCAGGGACCGGGGGCCCACGTCTTCCCCGGCGGGGGTCATGGCGCAGGCATAGTCGATGAGGTTCTTGAGTTCGCGGATATTGCCCGGGTAGTCGCGCTCGCGAAGCAGGCGCAATGCCGCCGGGGTGATGCCCAGTTCGGCGCGTCTCTCGCGTCGGCAGAACTCATCGATGAACGTCTTGGCGAGCAAGGCGATGTCGTCGCGGCGCTCTCGCAGGGGAGGCAATACCAAGGGAAATTGGCTCAGGCGATAGAACAGGTCGGCGCGAAAGCGACCGTCACGAATGTGCTCGCGTAGCGGTTGATGAGTGGC
The DNA here is from genome assembly GCF_900128925.1 of Modicisalibacter ilicicola DSM 19980. GTDB lineage: Bacteria > Pseudomonadota > Gammaproteobacteria > Pseudomonadales > Halomonadaceae > Modicisalibacter > Modicisalibacter ilicicola. Next base: position 111,573 of record NZ_FQUJ01000010.1, on the reverse strand, counting down.
GGCGACCAGGCGCAGATCGGCACGCCGCTCCTCGCTTTCCCCCAATGGGCGATAGCGACCGCTTTCCAGCACGCGCAGCAGTTTGGCCTGCAACGACTGTGGCATATCCCCGATTTCGTCGAGGAACAGGGTGCCGCCATCGGTCTCGCCGAGCAGGCCGTTTCGGGCCTGGTCGGCGCCGGAAAAGGCGCCCTTGGCGTGTCCGAATAGCTCGGATTCGAGTAGCGTTTCGGGGATCGCCGCACAATTGAGTGCCACGAAAGGGCCATTTGCGCGAGCCGAGAGACGGTGCAGGGCTCGGGCCACCAGATCCTTGCCGCTGCCGGTTTCACCCTGAATCAGCACGGCCAGGGAGGTTTCGGCGGCGCGCACGATCTGCTCGCGCAGGGTCTGGATGGCCGGGGTTTCGCCCAGGATGGTCTCAGCCAGCCGACGGCTCAGGGCCTGGCGACGAGCGCCAGCGTTGAGTTTGGTCAAGGAGTCGCGCAGCTGGCTGCGCTGACGATGCTCGTCGAGCTGGCGATGGTGTCGAGCCCAGAGCTGACACAACAGCCTTTCGAAGACGGAAAAGCCGGGATCATCGAGCAGGGCATCGAGTGCGACGGTACTGGCGGCAAACGCCAGTACGCCGAGCCATTCTCGGGCACCATCCAGGGCTCTCAGCGGTCGGATCTCCAAGAGCAGATCGCTTGACAGCCTCGCGACCTGAGCCTGGAAGTCCGGATGGTCGAGCCGCGAGCGAGCCTCGCCGAGTTTCAGGGTCAAGGGGGTGCCGCGACGGATGGCGTGAGCATAAGGATGACGAAAGTCATCGCAGGCAAGGCGTATCTCGCTATCGTCCTGAACCAGCCAGCGACCGCTGGCATCGAGCGCCAGGCAATGGCTCCAGACCAGATCGTGGGTCTCGCACAACGCCGCACGACCGCGCTCGCGCAAGCTGGCAGTGTTTGGGCATGCCAGCATGTCGAGAGCGATCGTCATTCTGTCCAGGCTCATCGGCTTATTCCACGCAGGCCACGAAACCCGCGCGCTCGTCGTCGACGCCCAAGGTGACGCGAGTGACCGGTTCGCCCCGGGAGAGACGTTCGAGCAGGGCCCGAGAGACCGGTGGCAGCAGCTCACCGTCGATGACCGATTCGAGCATGCGGGCCCCGTTTTCGCTGCGGATGGCTCGAGCACGGATGGCTTCGGCCAAGCCCTCTCCAAGTCGCACCTCGGCGTCGCGATGGCGCTGGCGAATGCGTGAGGCGAGGGCGGTGAGCTTGGCTTCGACGATCGAGGTCAGCGTATCCGCGGAGAGCGGAAAATAGGGCACGACTTCCATGCGCGCCAGCAGCGCCGGCTTGAAGAAGCCGGCAAGCTCGGGATAGAGCGCATCGTCCAGGGACCCGGGGGAATCGGCATGGGCGACGATGGTTTCGAAGCCGAGGTTCGAGGTCAGGAAGAACACCACGTTCTTGCAGTCGATCAAGCGCCCCTCGCCATCGGCCAGTTCACCCTTGTCGAAGGCCTGATAGAACAGGTTGAGCACGTCCGGGTGGGCCTTTTCGACCTCGTCGAGCAGTACGATGGAGTAGGGGCGCTGGCGAATCGCTTCAGTCAACAAGCCGCCCTCGCCGAAGCCGACATAACCCGGCGGAGACCCGATCAGCCGAGAGACCGTGTGTTTTTCCTGGTACTCGGACATGTTGATGGTGGTGAGAAATTGCCGCCCCCCGTAAAGACGCTCGGCGATCTGCACCACGGTCTCGGTCTTGCCCACCCCGCTCGGGCCGACCAGCAGGAAGGCGCCCAGGGGGCGCCCCGGGCGACGCAGGTCCGCGCGGGCGGTGAGCAGATGGCGATGCAGGCGAGCGATGGCGGTGTCCTGGCCCTGCACCAGACGACCGAGATGTTGGGGTAGCTCGGTCAGTCGGGTCAGTTCGTCGCTGGTCAAGCGCTCCACGGGAACCCCGGTCCAGTCGCCGATGACCTGGGCGATCTGGGCCTCCTCGACACTGGCATCGAGCAAGGCATGTTCGTGCTGCAGTGTCTTGAGTTCGGCCTCGCGTTCGAGCAGTTCGGCATGCAGACGATGGTGGTCGGCGTCGGGGGCAGTATCGCCGCAGGGATCATTGGTAGCCGACGCTAGTTGCACGTCTTGCGATTCTGCGTGGCTGCCGAGCAATTGGGCGTGCAATACCAGGGTGGCGTCAACGCACTCGCGCTGGGTATGCCAGGCGGCTTCCAGGGTGGCGAGCTCGTCGGTGATACGTGCCAGGCGAGTATCGAGCTCGTCGCTGCGCTGCGTATCCGGGGCGCGACCCAACAGGACTTCACGATTGAGTTGTTCGCGTTCGCGGCGCGCGGCAAGGTGTTCGCTGCGCAAATGACTCAAGCGGCGTGGCGGAGCGTCCAGGGCCTGGGACAGCCGCGCGCAGGCGGTGTCCAGCACGTCGATGGCCTTGTCGGGAAGCTGGCGTCCCGCCAGGTAGCGGGCCGACAGCTGGGCCGCGGCGCGCAGACCGCTTTCGCCGATCAGCACGCCGTGCGCGCGCTCATAGACGTCGCGCAGACCCCGCAGGATGATCAGCGCCTGCTCGGGGCTGGGCTCGGCCAGGGAAACCGGCTGGAAACGCCGGGATAGTGCCGGGTCCTTCTCGAAATACTTCTTGTATTCGCGCCAGGTGGTGGCGGTGATGGTACGCAGTTCGCCCCGAGCCAGGGCCGGCTTGAGCAGGTTGGCGGCATCCGCTCCTCCTTCCTGGTTGCCGGCGCCGATCAGGGTATGCGCTTCGTCGATGAACAGCAGGATCTGGCGGGGCGCATTACGCACTTCGTCGATCACCGCCTTGAGGCGCTTTTCGAATTCGCCCTTCACCGAGGCACCGGCTTGCAAGGCACCGAGATCCAGCGCCAGAAGCTCGACCTCGGCCAGCGCGGGTGGCACGTCGCCGGCCACGATGCGGTTCGCCAGCCCCTCGACCACCGCGCTCTTGCCGACGCCGGCGTCTCCGATGACGATCGGGTTGTTCTTGCGCCGGCGGCCTAGGATGTCGAGCATCTGGTCGATCTCCGGGTCGCGGCACAGGACTGGATCGAGCTTGTCGTGGCGCGCCTGTTCGGTCAGCGAGGTGGTGAAGCGTGCCAGGGCGCTGTCGCTGTCCGGAGGCGGTATTGAAACGCCAGGACCCGGCTGCCAGGAATCTTCGTGCTCCTGGAGGCGGGGCGCTTCGGTGGACTCCGCGGTCAGCCGCGAGAAGTCGCGGCGCAGGCTTTCGCGATTGAGCGGGGTGAGAAGTTCGCTGCTGCGCGGCCCCAAATAGCGGGAGGCATTGTGCAGCAAGGTGACGAAGATGGCGCCGCTGCGCAGCTGAGTATGCTCGAGTTCGGTGGAGGCGAGCAGCCAGGCATCCTGCAGCAGCTCGATGAGCAGCGGCGAGAAACTTGGGGTGGCGACCATGAGACCCCGGGGTGGAGCGGTCTCGTCGCTCAGCGAGGCGCGCAGTTCCGACGTCTCGATGGCCTGATGCTCGAGTAGGTGGCGCACGTCGCAGAGCGGCTGGTCGAGCAACGCCAGCAGCAGATGCCCGACACTCACTTCCGGTGCCCGCTGTTCCGCGCAATGGGCCGTGGCCTGCTCCAGACCCTGGCGAGCGATGGCGTTGAGTCTGCCGATGAGCGCAGAGAGCTCTACCCTATACATTAGTTTCTCCTAAAGTATTCGGTCGAGAATGGCGATCACGGCATCGGCTTTCTGATCCAGCGACCAGGCCAGCACGCCATACGCGAGCGTTGCGAATGTCGCGAACAGGGCGAAAACGCCCCACAGGGGCAAACCCTCGCGACGGCGACGATGGGCGGGAATGACGTTTTCCAGTGGCTGAGTCAGAGCGCTGTTGGTGGCATCTCCCTGGGCCGAGAGCTGTTCGCCAAGGGTGCGCACGATCAGCTCGTATTCCGTGCGGCCCTGGGGCATGACCCGATAGCGTCCCTCGAAGCCCAGGCACAGGCATAAATAGATGAAGGCCAGCATGTGGGGGTAGCGCTGGGGCTCCTGCTGCAGGCGGGCGAGTATCGAGAAGACCTTCTCGCCGCCCCAGGTCTCGTTGTGAAAACGGGTCAGCAACGAGTGCTCCGCCCATTTGCTCTGTTGACCCCAGGTCGTACCCATCACCGCTTCGTCGATGAAGGAACAGAGGACGTAGCGATAGGCCAGCAGCGTGGCGCGGTCATAACCTCGTTCGGCGAGCTCGACCTCGATCGAGGCAATTTCGGTGACGACCTGGTGATAGAGCCGTTCGATATCCTCGAGACTGGCAAGCTTGCGCACGCGCAGCACCATGCCGAGCAACGAACTCGCCGCATCGACCAGCGGATTGAGGTTGTGACCACGCAGGTGGAACCAGTAATCCTCATCGGCATCGAGTTGCTCGACGTCGCTATGGATCAGCCCGTTCAGGCCGGTTGCGTCTATGTGATCTTCGTGGCGTGTCACGACGTCTTGCATGATCAACTCCTGATCGCCCAGAACTGCATTTCCAGCCCCGGGAATTCACCGGCCACATGGAAGGCGAAACCGCTGGCGCCCTCGAGCATGCTCCAGGCCTGGCTTTGACGATCGAGCTGGAAGTAGGTGTAACCGGCGTGATAGGGCAGTTGGCGAGGTGCCACCGGCAATTGGATAAGCGGTATGCCCGGCAACTGCAGGCTTATGAGATCGCGGATGCGCTCGACGCTGGCAACCTTGGTCTGTTGAACGAACTGCTTGCGCAGTGTGTCCGGGGGCATGTCGGCATGTACCGCAAGAATGAAGTCTGCATCGTCGAGCAATTCGCTATCGGACAGCGGCGCGACCATCAGTCCATAGCGGCGCGACTGTAGCTGTATGGCCAGGGCACGGGGTTCGAGCACCGTCGAAAGCGACTGGCGCAGGCTCTGCATCAGCGATTTGAAGGCGCGTCCCGGTTGATCGTGGTCATAGGCCGGGAAGTCCGGCGGCAGTCGCGATTCGTCGGTGAAGGTAATGAGTTCGCAACCGATCTCGAGCATCGCCTCATACAGGCGTTCGGGATGCAGCCTCCCCAGGCGAGAAAGATGCTGGAAACGTGGATTCGCACGATTGAGCAGCTGCAGCAGCATGAAGTCCGAGACGTCGGCCACGCCGGATTGATGGGGTGTCGCCAGGCGTTGGGCGATATTGCGTGCCCGTTCGCGCATCAGGCCGGTCATCTCGCCGATGAAACGCTGCAGGAAGGGAGATGCCGCCACGTTGAGCAGCGTCGGCACGAATTGGTCGTCAAGGATCAGGCTGCCATCCGGGCGGCGCTCGATGATGCGTGTCACCGCAAGGCAGGCGTAGGCGCTGCGGTCGTCGCGCTCGAGCAAGAGACGCGGCGTTACCCGAGCGACATCGAGCTCGGTGATGCCCCCCTCCCGGGAGTGCAAGTCACGTATTCCTCGCGTGGCCAGCCGATAGCGTGAAGGCAACTGGTCTTCGGGCCAACTCACTTCGCCCACGGCATCGGTGGCCAATGGCACTCCCAGATAGACGATCTGGTTGGTCAGTGCGGAGTCCTCGATCTCCAGAGGCGCCGGCTCGGCATCGTCCTCGGGAAGACGAAAGGCGGTACCGTCCGGCATCACGCCACTGGCTCGAGTCAGCGCGATGCGTCCGAAACTCAGGAACTCGGTGTTGAGTTCGAGTGACAGGAAACCATGAGGTTGGCCACTGGCCCCCTTCAGGCGAATATCGATCAGCGTCTCGAGACTACGCTGCTGCTGCTGAAAGTGCTGGGGCTTGATGAACAGCCCTTCGTTCCATACGACGCGATTGCCAGCGGCCATCAATTTTCCTTCCTCAGTTCCACCTCGTGCTCACGAAGATGCACGAGCAGGTGATAGTCGTTTCCAGTCGCGTCGACGCGCACGACCTTCTTCCACTGCGCCCTGTTCGGGTCGGCATAAAGCGCGATGACACCCATGTAGCGCGTGTCCTCATCGATCTCGAACGGCGCATAGAACTTGAATTGCCCGGGCAACAGGGTGAAGTCATCGTGAACCAGGTAGTTGGTTCCCAGGGTCTCCTCGAGATCGCGTTTCAATTCCGGGAAGTCGGCAGCCATCAGCATCGAGTCGTCCTTGAGTTGAAGGATCTGGAACATCAAGGGCGTGCCGATTCCTCGGTAGTTGGGGTTGACGTCACGCTCGGCGACCATCGAAAGATCGACCCGGCTGGGGCGATTCTCGGGATGGCCGACGGGAAGCGAAGGATCCCAGATGACCTGGGCGGATTTGCCGATGGCCTGGAAGGGCGCGCTGCACCCGTTCAACAGTAGTATCAGCGCCAATGGAACGAGGAGGCGCATCACGCGTTCTCCCGCTGCTGGCGCCGCACGGAGCTGTCGTAAGCCTGCTCGAAGACTTCCCAGAACAGTTTCTCGAAGCCGCGCTGGCGCCCCGAGTCGAGCTCCTGGTAGTAGTGGCAATACATGTCCCAAGCCCAACCGCTCTCGTCCTGCTGGATTCGCTGACTACGGCGATAGGCGTGAAAACGCTTGAGCAGGGCATCGGGAGAAAAGGCTTCGAGGATCGATGAAAGCGCCTGGCCAATGGCCTCCTCGATGGCTGTCTGATGCTGGCGCTGGTGTTCGAGGCATTCGCCGATCGCTGCCGGGGCCGATAGATGAACCGGGCTACGCCGGGCCGAAAACAGGGTGTTGAGCGTCTCGTCGTAATCCTGATCAAGGCGCAGGGGGTTGTCCTCGATGGGCTGCAGATGGCGATCGCGCAACGGGTAGCGATTGTTGTCCTGCTCCCGGTGCAGGCTCAGCAGACCCTCGATGGTGGCACGCAGGGTGTGGCCCGCCTCTTCCAGGAAGGCGTGCTGTTCTTCGCTGTCGCGGAAACTGAGTTTGCCGCCGAGGGCGCGCAGTAGTGGTGCGGTGCCGACATGGTTGGTGACGCTGGCCCCGGTCGTGGTGGGGTCCTGCCAGCGTTCTTCCAGCTGTTCGCCCACGGAGCGTTCCAGGTCGTTGAGAATTGTTTCATCCATCGGGGGTTCCTCGTGTCGTCTGATTGTCGGCAAGCGCATCGCGGTCTGGCTCCGATCTCGAAGATCGTCACCGACGCCCTGGATGGCGCTCGACGTAAAACGGGTGGCGAGCGCTGCCCGGGCATTGCCGTCGTTGGTGGAAGCATCGCTCGGAGCGAGTGCGTCGAGGGGGTCTCGGCAAACGATATGGGTCGTGGTGTCGTCCAGGGCATCCAGGGGGTCGTCGTGCCGATGCTTCCCGATCTCCATGGCCGGCAGTTCGGCACCTTCGGGCATTTCGTTCTCTTCGGTGATCAAGGTGTCGAGAGGCTGGGAGCCGGGCTGCACCGCCTGTCGGTCGCCATAGTGCACACGCAACCGGTAGTCGCCGATGAGCAGCTCGTCGCCGTCTCGCAGGGCGACCTGACGATTCTGTCCGATGGGCAGAGTGGCGTGATTGACGAAGGTCTGTCCGCTGCAATCGATCAGGCAGAAGCGCTCGTCGAACAGCCTGATTTCGGCATGCGCCGGGAGGATCTGGCCATGGCGATCCTGCAGCAGCCAGTGGTCTTCGCGACCACTGCCGATAAAGCCCCCTTCGGCATGGAAGACGTGACTGCTCATCGAGCGGCCATCGAGGCGTTCGCTGTTGGTCACCACCAGCGTGATGGCGTGATACAGAGGGGGAGTGCCCTGCATGTGCGTTCCTGTGAATCAACGTGTCATTTGAATGCGAACCCGCTGCCTTCGCGGGGTGTCGCCGGGAGCGACGAAGGTGGTCCAGCCGAGCTGGCAGCTGTCGGCGTCCCCCAGGCGCAAGGGGCGCATCTCGCTGGGCAGTAGTTCGAGTTCCAGGTCGTAGGCCAGTGGCTCGCGCAGAACGAAATCGACCAAGGTGCGCAGCGGCGCGTGCTCGCAACCATCCGGCAGGAAGTCACGAAAGCGTGTCAGGGTGAGTCCGCCGAGACACAGTGCGAACTTGCCGCCGATATCGGCCACGTGTTCGCCAGCGACGACATTGCTGCCCAGCATCATGTTGCTCAGCCCTGTGCTGCTGCGCTGATCCTGGGGAATGGCGACCCAGCGCTTTACCCATTCTTCGATGGTGACTTCCGACAGGTCGAAGCAGTGCCCGATGATGCCTGCCACGATCTGGGGCGAGCGTGAACGCCCGGCGAGCAGGCCGGCGTAGGCCAGCATCTTGCTCCAGTCGATCGCGGTCTCGCCGCGCAGGTCTGCGTCGCCGAGACCGACGAGGGCGAAGACGCTGGCGGAAAAGCCGTCGCGAGCGCCATCCTGGTGACGTATGTAATGGCGATACTTGCGCCAGCTCCGGTATAGCAGGTTGAGCAGGCGATGGTTGAAGAAATCGAGAAAGTCGCCACCGTTGCCTTCGCCGTGGGCTGCCTCATGGGCCAGGGTCTCCAGGTAGTAGCCGGGTAATGGCGATTGCGCGCCTTGCAGGCCAAGGAAACTGACTTCCATCTCGTAGGCACCTGAGCGCACGGCCTTCAGCGCCGTCACGTCGCTACCGGGAAAGCCCAGGGAGGCCGAGGCTCGGAAACGAATGCGCCGGTCGAGGGCGACATCGCCGCGTTCGATGTCGTCGTCATGATGTCGGTGGATCAAATCCACCAACTGGAAGAAGTCGTAGCGTCGCGCTCCCTTGATCAGAGGGGCGAGCGCTATATCAGGGGCTGTTGGCCCGGCTGAGAGGTCCATGTATAGCGCTCGCGATTGTGTTGATTGACGATTTGCAGCTCGTGAAATGAATTGATGCTGGCGTACAACGAAAAGAAGCGGGCCAGCACACTGCCGAATAGATAAAGACTGCCTTCGTCGCCGAAGGCCTCCTGGTCGAGGGTGACGAATGAGCGCAGCCCACGCACCGGGAGCCCGCGCTGAAGGCGGTCGATGGGTTGCGTCTCGATGGCCAGGATGCCCTCGAGGCGCAACCGCGAGACCCGCTCGGCCTGACGATCCATCAGGGCCCGGAAGTCGTAGGCACGCAATACGGAACACAAGGCGTCTCGGTCGAGCAGTGACAGATAGTTCAGCGACAGGTTGGAGATCAACGTCCACAGCAGGCTGCCATCCAGTGTCGGTCGCAGCGCGGGTGTCGGTCGCAGGATATTGCGAAAGTCGGCAAAGGTCGGGCTGTCTTCACCCGGTACACAGATATCACCGACGCTCAGGCGTTCGGGTAGCTCGCGATTGGAGCAGGTCAGTCTCAGAGAAATGGTTTCACGCAGGCCCAGGCAGGCCCGTTCGTCGCCGCGCACGAAAGCGATGTCGTGGTCGAAACCGTCGTTGCGCAGGCTGTCGTGCACACGCACGCGGTAATACAGTGCATTGCGTCCGCGGTCGCGTTCGATCTGGTGCTGAAAACTCTCGAAAGGCACGTAGTGGCGCGGTTCGCCGCGTATCTTTCCGGGCTCGCTCTCCAGCCAGCCTGATACGTGGTCGACGCTGAATACCTCGAAGTGTGCAGGATGACGACTGCTTGGCCGCAAACGATATTCGCTGCGCTTGCCATCGAGATCGATGGGGTCGGCATCGTGCTCGAACAGGTTGATCGCCGGCGTGCAGTGCAATGCCAGATGCTCGTCATGGACACGGGCATCCACGGGCAAGGTGCGGGTGAAGACGAAGCGCAGGGTGAGGCGACTGCCGGGGCGGGAGGGCAATCGACTCCCCAGCGCGACGATGTCGAAGAACAGGAACGCCTGCGGGAAGCACAGGTATTCCTGAAGAATGCGATAGCCCTGGTAGGTGTTGCGCGGATAGGGCAGCAGACTCTCGTTCTCGGCGAAACCGACCGGGCGCAGGCTCTCTCCAGGAAGTCGTTCGCGATGGCCGTCGATCTCGAGTTCGATGCCGGCCAGGTAATGGTTGAGCCATAGGTACAGGGTGCGCGCCGTGTAGTCGTCCCCGCCCAGATGCAGGCGCAGATCGTCGATGCCCAGCGTGTCGAGGGCTTGGTCGCTGTGCACGGTCAAGGCAAGCTCGACGATGGAGGATTCCCGCGAGTGCTGTGCATCGACACCGGCATGGGCCAGCGGATGCGCCGTTACGGTGTGACAGGTACGAAAGCAGCAGGTGGTGCCATCCACCGTCTTGCTGCCAAGGGAGGTGCCGCGGGGGATGGTCTGCGCGACGCTCAGGGTGTTCCACTTGGGCGTGAACTGTACCACGGTCATGCTGGGAACCGGGCGCAGGTAGTTGGGCCAGAGCATGGTGATCAGCGAGTGGGTGAGCTCGGGGAATTCGTCCTCGACCTTCTCGCGCAGTCGACCGGTCAGAAAGGCGAAGCCCTCGAGCAGGCGCTCGACGTCCGGGTCGCTGCCGTGCTCCGACAGGAAACGGCTCAGGCCCGGATTGCCCTCGGCAAACTCCCGCCCCTGGCGTTTGAGGAAATTGAGCTCTGCCCGGAAGTAGCGGTTCAGCATTCGGGCCTCGTATTCGGATACGGCAAGGCAACACCCCTTCAGTCAAGGCACTGATAGCGTTTGTCGTTCAACAGCAGGTCGATGGTGGTTCTGGTACTCTCTCGGCCCAGCGCAAGCTCGGCCTGGACCTGGAAGCGCAACTGCAGGGGATCGCCGTCATGGGGCTGCGATTCGACCGCCACCTGGCTGATACGGGGCTCGAAGCGTTCGATGCACCGCCGGATGGCGTGCCGGATGTTGAGCTCCAGATCGAGCACGCCGGCGGTGGCATCGTTGAAATCGAGCAGTCCCAGCTCCGGGGCACTCTCGCTGTGCCCCGGGTGGCTGTTGAGCAGATCGACGAGATGGCGCTTGATGGAATCCAGGATGGCAAAGGTCGGTCCGTCGTGGTCCATCGGCGCATCACGCTCGGGCATGGCCAGGCGTTCGAACAATCGGCTGCCGGTCAATTTTCCGTGGTGATCACGCATATCCGCTGCTCTTCTCACGCTTCAGCTCACTCCTTGTCGAGTCGGCCGACCAGCGATAGCTCGAAGTTGGCACCCATGTACTTGAAGTGCGGACGCACCGCCATCGTCACCTGGTACCAGCCCGGGTCGCCGTCCACATCGGAGACCTGGATCGACGCGGCGCGCAGTGGCCGACGGCTGCGCACCTCTGCCGGTGGATTTTCCTGGTCGGCCACGTACTGGCGAATCCAGGCGTTGAGCTCGCGTTCCAGATCCTGGCGTTCCTTCCAGGAGCCGATCTGCTCGCGTTGCAACACCTTGATGTAGTGTGCCAGGCGATTGATGATGAACATGTAGGGCAACTGGGTGCCGAGCTTGAAGTTGGTCTCGGCGTGTCGCCCTTCCGGGGTATTGGAGAATTTCTTCGGCTTCTGGACCGAGTTGGCGGAGAAGAAGGCGGCGTTGTCGCTGCCCTTGCGCATGGTCAACGAGATGAACCCCTCTTCGGCCATCTCGAACTCACGCCGGTCGGTGATCAGCACTTCGGTGGGTATCTTGGCCTGCACCTGGCCCAGCGCTTCATAGGTATGTACCGGCAGGTTTTCCACCGCACCGCCGCTCTGCGGTCCGATGATATTGGGGCACCAGCGATACTTGGCGAAGCTGTCGGTCAGGCGTTCGGCGAGCAGGTACGCGGTGTTGCCCCACAGATAGTGATCATGGCTCTCGTTGACGCTCTCCCGGTAGTTGAAGCTCTTGACCGGGTTTTCGACCGGATCGTAGGGCATGCGTAGCAGGAAGCGCGGCGCAGTCAGTCCCAGGTAGCGGGCATCCTCGGATTCGCGCAGGCTGCGCCAGCGGGCATACTTGGGCCCTTCGAATATGGCCTTGAAATCCTTGATGTTGGGCAGTTCCTGAAAGCTGTCGACACCGAAGAACGAGGGGGCCACCGAGGACAGAAAAGGTGCGTGCGCCATGGCGCCGACGGCTGCCGAATACTGCAGGAGCTTCATGTCTGGCGTCGACGGCGAGAAATCGTAGTTGGCGATGATGCCGCCGATCGGTTCCCCGCCGAACTGACCGTAACCGGCAGAGTAGGTATGCTTGTAGAGACCGCTCAGGCTGAGGTCCGGGGCGAACTCGAAGTCTTCGAGCAACTCCTGCTTGGTGGCGTGCAGCAGGTCGAGCTTGATGTTTTCGCGAAAGTTGGTGCGTTCGACCAGCAGCTTCAGCCCTCGCCAGGAAGATTCCAGCTTCTGGAATTGCTGGTCGTGCAGGATGGAGTCCACCTGGGCGCCGATCTTGCGATCGAGCTCGACGATCATGCGATCGACCACGGCCTTGTTGACATTGGGAGAATCCTGAGCGCCCTTGAGGAGCTCGCTGATGAAGGCGGCAACACCCTGCTTGGCGACATCGTAGCCCTCTTCGTTCGGCGCGATGCGCGTCTGGGCCATTACCTGGTCCAGCAGTGACAGCTCTTCTACTGTTTCACTGGATTGGCTGCGTTCTTGTAGCGTGTCGGTCATGCGCTGTCTCTCGATTTTGATGCGTCTTGGTCGGTAATTCAGGTGCGATTGTCGGACTTGTCGAGGTGTTCGAGCTCGCTCAGCAACTGGCTACGGGCGTCTTCGCTCTCGATCAGCTTCTGTAGCCGCTCGCGAAAGGCCGGGACGTTGCCGAGTGGCCCCTTGAGCGCCACCAGTGCCTCGCGCAACTCGACCAGCTTGCGTAGTTCCGGTACCTGTCGGGCCACGCTATCGGGCTCGAAATCGCTGAGTGACTTGAATTCGAGCTCCAGTGCGATGTCGCTGGAGGCGTCGCTGTCATCCAGGCGGTTGGGTACGCTGGCCTTCAAGGAAAGCCCGGCCTCGCGCATCACCGAGTGGAAGTTGTTCTTGTCGATCGAGACCGCTTCGCGCTCCTCGATGGGCGTCGGCTCTTCACTGCCCTTGAAATCGCCTACCACCAGCAGTTTCAGAGGTAGTTCGGTTTCCGCCTGTTGATCGCCGGTCGCCGGCACGTACTTGATGTTGATGCGCTCCCGGGGAGCGACTGTTGCGTCTTTTGCCATTTAAGAATCCCTATCGATGCATGCCGACACCCATCTGGACAGGCGTCACGGAAGTAAGCGAAAAGATTGGCCAGAGGCGAGCGTTAATGCTTTCTACAGAACCTTTTTCGGGCTGACAGGAGAAGGTTCTGGTAGTTTTTTTTAACTAACCTGATAAAAAAATAATTATTTTGCCGTATGACTATACCGTTTCTCGCTGGCGGATAAATATCATCGTTTTTGAAATTAGGAAAGTGATCTCCTAGGCGGGGTATTTGATGGTCACGGAGAATATTTTGTGATCTTGTTTTTATAGGCGATTGATTTTAAAAATAAAAAATTTCAGTGCATTTTTGCGGATTTATTTAATGAAAGGTGGTGGGGCAATTTCCTACACCAAAATGTAGTCAATGTCTTACATGAAGTGTCTGAAATGGCTGACGTGGTGGAGGGGGAAAAAGTCCCGGTCAAGCGGGTTCCGATGGGAGTCGATCAAGCGGGTATTGGAAGTTGTGACTTATTGAAGAGTTCATTCATTTCTATTTTGTCTTTTCAAAGGATGGAGTGGCGTTGTTGCGCACGCATTCTGGGCATTGCCGGTGAATCACGTAGAATGCCCTGATTGCCACCACCGCGCTGCTGCGCCACGACCTCGAGGATGCCGCATGACGCAGATGCACTGGGAACGCCTGCTCGATCCGCACCGGCTCAACGACAAGCCCCGCGAATCCCGGGACGAGATCGGTCGCAGCCCGTTCCACAAGGACCACGACCGCATCGTCTTCGCCGGGTCGTTTCGTCGCCTGGGGCGCAAGACCCAGGTCCATCCGCTGACCGACAACGACCATATCCACACCCGGTTGACCCATTCGCTGGAGGTGGGCTGCGTGGGGCGCAGCCTGGGCATGATCGTCGGCGAGGGGCTGCGTGAACGCCTGCCCAAGTGGATCACTCCGGCGGACATGGGGGTGATCGTGCAGGCGGCGTGCCTGGGTCATGACATCGGCAATCCGCCCTTCGGCCATGCCGGTGAATACGCCATCCGCGACTGGTTCAAGCGCGCCGAGAACAATGGCAGCGGCCTGCTCGAAGGGCTCTCGGACACCGAACGGGCCGATCTGCTGACCTACGAGGGCAACGCCCAGGGCTTTCGGGTCGTCACCCAGATCGAATACAACCAGTTCAAGGGCGGCATGCGGCTGACCGCGGCGACCCTGGGCACGCTGCTCAAGTACCCCTGGACCGTGGAGCACGGCGGCAAGGCGGGCAAGTTCGGCTGCTACCAGTCCGAGACGCACCTGCTGGCCGAGGTGACCGGGCAACTGGGCCTCAAGTCGCGGGGCGACTGGATCTGGTGTCGGCACCCGCTGGCCTACCTGGTCGAGGCCGCCGACGACATCTGCTATGCCCTGCTGGATCTCGAGGACGGCCTGGAGATGGGCATCCTGCGCTTCGACGAGGTGGCCGATGTGCTCACCCAGATCGCCGGCGGCGAGCCTGCGGAGTATCCCGAGATGCAGCGTGAAGGGGTGTCCCAGCGCCGGCGTATCGCCGCGCTGCGCGGGGCGGCCATGGAGCGGGCGGTCAACGATGTGGGGGCGGTATTCGTGCAGCACGAGCAGGCGCTGCTTAACGGCGCGCTGCAGGGCGATCTCCTCGAGCTGTGTCATCCCGACCTGGGCTGGGGGGTCTCGGCGGCCAAGCAACTGGCCCGGGAGCGCATCTTCCAGAACGAGCGCAAGGCCAAGCTGGAGATCGGTGCCTACACGACCCTGGGCATCCTGCTCGAAGCCTTCATCGGCGCGGCCCACGAACTGCACTACCATGGCCATTCCACCTTCAAGCATCAGCGCGTGCTGGCGCTGATCGGCGAGAACACGCCGCGTTCGTCCTGGAGCCTTTACGACAGCTACCGGCGCATGCTCGACTTCATCGGCGGCATGACCGATCACTACGCGGTGGACCTGGCCCAAGAGATGGGCGGACGCTTGAAGGCGGATTGACGATCGCTCAAGACGCCGATTGATTGATGCGCTCGACCAGCGCCGTGGCGCCGCTGATGTCGGGGAGTAGCTCCCCGGCCGCGACCCGGGCAAGGATTTCCTCTTCTTGATGCTGCAGATGAATGGCATGTGACGCCGTCGCGGCGACGTCTTCCGGTGGCAGCACCAGCACGCCGCTTTCATCCGCGAGAATGGCATCGCCTGGCTGGACCACCAGGCCGCCGACGCTGATCGGCACGTTGAGGGCGCCTCCGATTCCTGCCAGCTTGGTGGTCAGCGCCGCCACCCCTCGGCTCCACACCGGGAAACCCTGCTCCCGGATCGTTGCCGCATCGGTGGCCACGCCGTCGATGATCACCCCGGCTACGCCGAGGCCCTTGGCCACCTGGGTCATCACCCCGCCCCAGCAGGCATGGCGCTCGTCGCCCTGACGGTCGATGACCAGCACATCGCCGGGGCGCACCAGGCGCATGGCATGATTGAGCAGGGTACCGTCGGTGTGCGGCAGCGAGAGGGTGACGGCGGTGCCGGCGATGCGCGTCTGCGCCAGCACCGAGCGGATCGCCGGGTCGATGAAGCCGACCTCGCGGAAGTGGCCGATGGTGGCGGTCTCGCAGCCCAGCAACTGCTGCCTGAGGGGCTCGTCGAGGGGCGCGGGCATGGGGGCGATATGGTACATGAGAGGCTCCGGGGCAGTGGTCAGATCAGGCTGGGCAGGAAGGTGGTCAGCGATGGCACCCAGAACAGCACCAGCATGCCGAACAGGAAGCACAGCACGATGGGCCAGGCGGCAGCGTAGATCGTCGGCATCGACACCGAGGGGGCGCCGCCTTTGACCGCGAACAGGTTGTAGCCGAACGGCGGGGTCAGGCTGCCCACCGAGAGGTTGATCAGGAACAGCGTCCAGAACCAGATCGGGTCGAAGCCGTAGACCTGGAGCAGCGGCGCATAGATGGGGATGACCACCATCATGAAGGCGATCTGGTCGATGAACATGCAGGCGAACAGCGGGATCAGCATCAGCAGCAGCATCATCCACGCCGGGTCGAGTTCGAGGGCGGTTGCCGCGGCGACCAGGCCCGAGGTGGCCCCGGCGAATGACAGCAGCTGGCTGAACAGCTTCGAGCAGGCAAGGATGGTGATGATCATGGCGCTGATCGACAGCGACGACAGCACGGCCTCGCGGGCCATCTTCAGACTAAAGCGGCGGTAGTAGCAAGCCACCAGGAGGGCGCCGAGCACGCCGGTGGCCGCCGACTCCGAGGGGGTCGCCACGCCGAGCATGATCAGCCCCAGCACCGAGAAGATGATGATGCTGAAGGGCGCCATCTTGAGCAGTGCCCGGCTGCGTTCGCGGGGCGTGCCGCCGCCGCTGTCGTCGACCGGCGGCGCCTGGGAGGGATCGAGCATCAGCCGGATCACCACGTAGGCGACGAACAGGCCGGCGAGCAGGATGCCGGGAAGGATGCCGGCGATCAGCAGGCGGGCGATGGAGACATCGACCATCGAGCCGATGATGATCACCAGCAGGCTCGGGGGAATGATCGGCGCCAGGCTGGCGCCGCCGAGGATCAGACCGATCGACAGGCGGTCGTCGTAGCCGCGCTGCTGCATGGTCGGCAGCGCCGAGCGGCTGAGCATGGCGGTGACCGCCAGGGCCGAGCCCGAGAGGGCGCCGAAAAGGGTGGAGAGGGCGACGACGAAGAAATAGAGCCGTCCCTTGATGCGCCCCATCAGGGTGTCCAGCGCATCGAAGATGACGTCGATCGAGCCCGAGCGGAACAGCAGCTCGCCCATCAGCACGAAGAGCGCGATGGTGGTCAGGGTCTCCGAGGTGACGGTGTCGTAGACGCTGTTGGCGAACAGTCCGAAGCCAGCGGTGCCCATCAGCCACAGGGTGCCGGCGACGTTGATCGTCAGGAAGGCCACGAATACCGGCACCCCCAAGGCGAAGAGCCCCATCAGCAGGGCGATGGCGAGCCCGAGAGTGACATACCATTCCATGCCTCAGGTCTCCTGGGGGTCGGTGACGGTCGCGTCCACCGGCAACAGGGCGTGACGCAGGAAGTGCAGGGCGGTATTGATGAAGGCGTAGCTGATGAAGCTCGACACCCAGTACTTGGGGATGTCCAGCCCCATGGCGGTGGTGGTGCCGCCGGCGATCTGGCGCAGGTTCTCGTCGACGATGATCCAGGCGGCGAGCAGGCAGATGCCGCCCGCGACCAGCGCGACGATGCGCTCGTAGCGCCGGCGGGCCTTGGGCGACAGCCGGTCGGGAAGCACCGTGATGGCGATATGGCCATGGGTGCGGGCGAGCTCGGGCATCGCCAGACTAGCCGAGACGCACAGGAAGTAGGCCACCAGTGAGCCCGACCAGAGGGTCGGCGAGTTGAAGAAGTAGCGGGCGACCACCTCGATCCAGAAACACACGACGATGCCACACAGGGTGGCACCGCCGAGGTAGAACCCGAATCGCGTGACGTGGTCGTGAAGCCTGGCTATCGGGTGGTTCATGCTGGATTCCTACTGAGCGTCGGGCGTCATGTCGTGCTGCTGGGCGATCTCGCGCATGGTCTCCACCGCCTCGGGCGACTTGTCGATGCCCAGCTGCCAGATGCCCTCGGTGACCAGCGCATCCAGCCGCTCGGCGTCGGCCGGCTCGAAGTGCGTCTCCTGCATGCCCTTGTCCTTCAGCGACTGCCATTCCTCCTGAGCGAGCTCGTCGAGGATCGCCGCGGTCTCGTTCTCCAGGGCCTGGCCCTGTTCTAGCATGACCCGCTGTTCGTCCTCGCTGAGCGCATTGAAGGCATCGAGGTTCATGAACAGGTAGGTGTAGGTCTGGCCGAAGGTCGGCTTTGTGAAGTAACCGGCGACCTCGTGCCAGCCCAGGTCCTCGACGCCGTTGAGGCCCCAGGCGGCGCCGTCGATCACGCCCCGGTCCAGCGCCGAATAGACGTCACCGCTCGACATCAGCACCGGGGTGCCGCCCAGGCCCTTGGTCACGTTGGTGTAGGTGGGGCTGCCGCGCAGGCGGCGTCCCTCGAGGCCGGGGGTTCCGGTGATCGGCTCCTCGAGGACGTACTGGAAGCCGCTGGTGCCGAGCGGTGGAATCGCCAGCAGCTTGAGGCCCTGGTCGTTGTAGTGCTCGTCGATGAAGTCCCAGAGGCCGGACTCGCGGGTCATCGCCGGGTCGACGAAGACGGCGTCCATGGCCGCCCCCACGCCGGTGGTGTTGGTGTGGTAGGCGCCGTGGGTGTAAAGCAGGTCGAAGACTCCGGCGGAGACCGGCTGCAGTTGCTCGAAGGGCGGCACCACACCGGGGCCGTTCAGGGCGATGCTGATCTCGTCTCCGCTGGCGCTCTGTACCTTGTCGATGTAGCGCTGGGCGACCTCGCGGGTATAGGTCGCGGTCTGGTCGTAGCTGGAGAGCATGCGCAGGTCGGTGGCCATGGCCTGGGAAGCGGTCAACATCGCTGCGGCCAGCGCCGCAATCTTGAGGGGAGTGTTCATGATTTGCCTCGCGTTGTGATTGTTGTGCCGGGCGTTCTGGAAGCGCCCTGTATGGTCGAATCCATCTAGTCACGTCCCCGAGAGAGGGTCAAACGAATCCAGCGGCTGGGCGTTTTCTATTTTTAATGCTTAGAATTTATGAGATTTATACATATTTATTTTTGTATAAATAATAGCGTTCTGGGTGCTCGTGTCCCGCGATGTGCTTATCCTGATTGAAAAGGCAGCGATCCCATTCAAGAGATATCCTATGTTGAGCGAGACGGAACAGCGCGTGCTGGAGCAATGCGATCGGCTCTTTCCGCAGACGCTGGAGATGACCCGGCCGCTGGTCGGCCAATACAGCGTCTTGGGCCAGGAGCAAGGGGTGCTCGAGACCATGGCGGCGTGGTGCCGGCCGAACCGGTGGACATGTGGACGCAGACGCCCTGGCAGCCCTGGGAAAAGGACGGCTGGCTCTAAGGGCGAGGGGCCGACGACATGAAGGCGGGCATCGCGTCGATTCGCCATACGCTAAAGGCCTATGCGCTCTTCCTGTGTCGCTGGCCCAGTCAGGCGCAGTGCTCGAAATGAGCACTGCACCGGTCTAGCTCAGCGCTTCGGCATCATCGTTCCTGGATCATCGGTTCGGGATCGCGGCCACGGAACAGCAGTGGCAGCATCAGCAGCGAGATCGGCAGGCCGATGAAGACAGGATGCACACCGAAGGGCTGGCCGAGTGCCTGCCACGCCACCGCCGATACCAGCCCCGCCCACATGGTGGCGACACCGGCACGGCGATTGAGGTTGTCGAACAGCAGGCCGACCAGGGCCGGGACGAGCACGCCGCAGACTAGCATGGCGCTGCCCAGGATCCAGATCGTGACCAGGCGGGGAGCATACAGTGCCAGGCCCACGGAAATCACCGACATGACGAGGACCGAATAGCGGCTCATGCGCAGGAGGAAGCGATCATCCTGGTTCTTGAGCCGCGGCTTGATGATGTCGTTGGCGATCGACGACGCCCCGGCGATGAAGAAGGAGTCGGCGCAGGACACCACCGTCGAGAGCAGCACCACGATCATCAGGATGATCAGCGGCAGTGGCAGCGTGGCCTCGAGCACCGCATAGAAGGTCAGATCGGGGTTGTCGAGCTGGATGTTCAGACCGAGCGAGGCGAACACCCCGATCAGCACGGCAGCCCCGCCGATCAGCATGGTAAACACCACCGCCACCGCGTAGCTTGAATAGGCCGCCTGGGCGTTCTTGGCCGCCCAGAAGCGTTGCCACAGGTCCTGGCGCACGAACTGGTAGCCACCGATGGTCAGCAGATAGACGAAGAGATCGCTCGGGGCGATGCCGCTTACCTCGAGGAAATGCGGTTGCGCCGTCAGTTTCTCGCTGTCAGTGATGCCGCCCCAGCCACCGGCCAGGTGATAGACCACCGCGAGCAGGAAGAACACGCCCAGGGTCTGCAGCGTGCCCAGGATCGCATCCGACCAGATGACCGCCTTGAGACCGCCCAGGTAGGTCTTGATGGTCAGGATCAGCCAGGTAATCACGATGCCGTAGGCCAGCTCCAGGCCGAACACCAGGTTCAGCACCGTGGCGATGGCCACGAACTGCATGCCGGTGATCGCCGAATAGGCGCAGATCATGCTGAGCAGGGTCGGCAGGCGGGCGCTGTCACCGTACTGTTTCACCATGAAGTCCGCTAGGGTGATCATGCTGTAGCGTTCGCCGTAGTCGCGGATGCGCCGCACGAAGAACAATAGCAGCAGTACGCCGGCGATGGTGATGGCACCGGGCAACCAGATCTGCCCGACCCCCTGCTGGAAACCCTTGGACATGAAACCCAACAGGGTGGAGCCGCCCACGGCGGTGCCCACCAGCGTGCAGATCAGCGGAAAGGTGCCTGCCGAGCGGCCGGCAACGTTGTAGTCGTCGTAGGTCTTGATGTGTCGGTAGAAGTAGTAGGACAGGCCGATCAGGAAGAGGGCACAGAGGATGACGACGATCGATAGGTAGAGGGTTTCCCGTTCATTGAACACGTCTAGCTCCTGGTGGTGTGGTTATCAAGTGCGTGACGCTCCGAACGTTGGCCGTTACGCTCTTGATCTCAATGTGGTTCGTGCTGTGTCACTCTTGCAAGGAATCCGCCATGCGGCCCATTCACGATACGCTCGACTGGAACCTGCTACGTACCTTCATCGTCATCGTGCAGGAGGAGAGCGTCAGTCGTGCGGCGGTGCGGTTGTACCTGTCGCAACCCGCCGTGAGTCTGTCCCTGAAACGCCTGGAGGAGCGCCTGGGCCAACGGCTCATCGAGCGCGATAGCCACCGCTTCCGAGTCACCCAGGCGGGACACCTGGTGTATCAGGAGGCCATTGATATCTACGCCAACGTGGCACGGCTGGCCGCCTCGGTGAGCGAAGCGGATCCGGAGGTAGCGGGTCACATCTCGCTGCTGTTCATCACCGGCATTCAATGCCGTTTCCTGGATAGCGTCTTCGAGCGCTTCCACCAACATTTCCCGCAGATCACCTTCGGTATCGAGGAAATGTCCAGTCTGGAGGTCCAGCATGCCCTGTTGCAGCGCCAGGGGGCGATAGGCATCTGCCTGTCTCGCCAGTGCCCGGACAATCTGAACAGCCAGATCCTCGCGCGGCAGCGCTATCGCCTGTATTGCGGACGCAGGCATGCGCTCTTCGGGCGGGACAACCTGCCGATGGAAAGCCTGTTGCATGAAGCCTATGTCTCCTTTGGCAGTGAGCAGCTCGATGGCGTCCTGTCGCCGCTGGCGGTGTTTCGTGCCCAGCATGGCCTGCAGGGGTCGGTGGTCGGGCAGTCGAGCAGCCTCCAGGAAATACAGCGTATGGTGCTCGCCGGCTGGGGCATTGGCTGCCTCCCTGAACACCTGGTCGCCCGGGATGTAACCGAAGGGCGGCTGTGGCCCCTACCGCCTTACGATGGCGTGGCGGATATCGACTTGAACCTGATGTGGCACAGCGACGCGCGCTTCAGTGCGGCCGAGACGACCTTCGTAGAGTTCTTCCTCAACGCCATGGCCAAGGTGCCGATGGAGGAGCGACTGACGTCCGGGCTCGAGTCGGATGTCGCCGATCCAGAGTGATACCGGGCGATCACGATGACCCATAGGCCAGGTTCATCCATGTGGTTTTCAGGTCCGAATACTTGTCCAGGGCGTGCAAGGACTTGTCGCGACCAAATCCGGACTGTTTCATGCCTCCAAAAGGTACGCTGATGTCGCCATCGGCGTAGCAGTTGACCCATACCAGTCCGGCACTTAGCCGTCGTGATACCCGATGAGCCCGGGCGAGATCGCTGGTCCATAAGCCTGCGCCCAGGCCGTATATCGAATCGTTGGCCAGGTCGATGGCCTCTGATTCGCTGGTAAAGCGATTAATGCCGAGTACCGGGCCAAAGATTTCCTCGCGCATGAGAACGGCCGCCTGGGCGCCCTCGAGAATCGTCGGTTCCAGATACCAGCCGCCGTCGACCGGTGTGGCCGCCCGACCGCCATGGTGAAGGGTCATGCCCTCACTGAGCCCTCGCTCGATGTAGTCGAGTACTTTGGCATGATGTTCGGCGCTGATCAGGGCGCCCATGCGCGTCGCTGGGTCCAGAGGGTCGCCCGCCGGCATGGCCTTGGCGGCCTCGAGAAGACGCGGCAGGAAGGTGTCGAAGATCGCCTCGTCCACGTAGAGCCGCGAGCCGGCGATGCACACCTCGCCCTGGTTGGTGAAGATGCCAGCGGCGGCGGCCTGTGCCGCCGCGTCCAGGTCCGGGCAGTCGGCGAAGACGATATGTGGCGACTTGCCACCGCACTCCAGCCATACCCGCTTGAGGTTCGATTCGCTCGAGTAGCGCATGAAGCGCTTGCCAGTGGCGGTGGAGCCAGTGAAGGTCAGGGCATCGACGTCCCTGTGTAGTCCTAGCGCCTGCCCGGCGACGGCCCCGTGGCCCGGGGTGACGTTGAATACCCCCGCCGGCAGCCCGGCCTCCTCGGCCAGGGCGGCGAGCCGCAGCCCGCTGAGACTTGAGGCCTCGGCGGGCTTGAGCACCACGCTGTTGCCCATGGCCAGCGCCGGGGCGAACTTCCAGGCGGCGATCATCAGCGGGAAGTTCCATGGCACCACTGCGGCTACCACGCCAAGCGGCTCACGGCTGATGGTGGCGTGGACGTCCTCGCCAGTGGGGGCGATCTCATCGTATCGCTTGTCGATTGTCTCGGCATACCAGGCTACGCAGCGCACCGTCTCGGCTAGATCGAAGCTCAGGCTGTCGGTTATTGGCTTGCCCATCTCTAGGGTCTGGATCAACGCCAACTCTTCGGCATGTTCTTCGATGAGGGCCGCGAAGCGCAGCAGTACCTTTTTGCGCTGAAGAGGAGGGCACCGCGACCAGCTGCCGCCCTCGAAGACGCGCCGCGCGGCGCCTACCGCGCGGTCGATATCCGCTGCGTTGCAGGCGTTAACCTCGGCGAGCACAGCCCCGGTGGCCGGATTATAGGCGGTCAGGATCCCGTCGCCTTGGCTATCGACGAAGTCGCCGTCGATGAAGGGGCGGGTTGTCAGGCTTAGCCGGTCTGCCTGGTGGCGCCAATGGCTCAGATCATGGGTCGACATATTGTGCTCCTATTCGCTCGTCTGGGCATCGACAACGCCCGACTTGCCCAGCATGGCATGCAGCAGCACATTGGCCCCTGCCTCGAGATCCTCGGGCTTGGCGTACTCGCTCTCGTTGTGGCTGATGCCATCCTCGCAGGGCACGAAGATCATCGCCGTGGGCGCCACCCGGCTGACGAACACCGCATCGTGTCCCGCCCCGGTTTCGATATCGCGATAGGGGATCTCGAGCGCCCGGCTACTGCTGCGCACCAGGTCCACCAATTCCTTGTCGAAGGGGGTGGGAGGGACTTGCTGCACGTCGCGCAGTTCGACCGTCACCTTGCCGGGTTCATCGTGTCGGACACAGACATCGCGCAGCGCCTGCTCCATCTGGTCGAGAACCTCTGGCTCGAGATGACGAATATCCACGCTGAATCGCACCTGGCCGGGAATGACGTTGCGCGAATTGGGGTAGAGGTCGAATTCGCCGCAGGTTACCCGTCCATTCGGCTGGTAAGGATCGGCCAGCTCGAGTATCTCGCCGAGCAGTGCCGCGCTGTGCTTCAGGGCGTCGCGGCGATAGGGCATGGGCGTGGGGCCGGCATGCGCTTCCTGGCCGGTCACCACCACATCGAACCAGCGCAGGCCCAGCGAGCCGGTTACGGCGCCGACCTGAAGCCCTTCGGCCTCGAGCACGGGGCCCTGTTCGATATGCGCCTCGAAGTAGGCGCCGAATTCCTGTTCGCCGACCGGCAGGTCGCCGGCGTAGCCGATACGCTCGAGAGACGCGGCCACCGTGTCGCCCTGGCGGTCCTTGGCGGCCAGGGCGTCCTCCAGGGCAATGATGCCGGTATAGACACCGGAGCCCATCATCACCGGCACGAAACGACAACCCTCCTCGTTGGTCCAGATCACCACCTCCAATGGGGCTTCGGTGGTAATCTGGTGGTCAGCGAGCACACGCATGACCTCGAGGCCAGCGAGGACGCCGTAGCAGCCATCGAAACGACCGCCGGTGGGTTGGGTGTCGAGATGGCTGCCGGTGACCACCGGCGGCAGGTCGTCGCGTCGCCCCTCGCGGCGGGCGAAGATGTTGCCGATTTGATCGACCTGGAGCGTCAGCCCGGCATCGCGTAGCCAGCCGGTCACTAGCTCGCGGCCCTGGCGGTCTTCCTCGGTCAGGGCGAGGCGACAGTTGCCGCCCTTGGGAGTGGCGCCGAGCTTGGCCAGGTCCATCAACGATTGCCAGAGACGCTGACCATCGATGCGCAGTGCTGATGTCGGGGAATTGGTCATGGTGTGGCTCCCTTTGTCGATTGGGTGTAGTGGCGATCGAGGGCTGCCTCGCGGATCGCGCTGAGACGCTGACCTGGCGCGATGCCGTCGGCGTCGTAGCGCAGTTCGATGAGCGCCGGCAGGCGTTCTTGTTCGGCGAAGGCCAGGGCCCGGCGGAAGGCGTCCTCGAAGGCGTCGTCGTCATCGACGATCTCGCCGTGACCGCCGTAGGCCTGGATAAGCGTAGCGAATTCCGGGTTGGTGAAGGTCAGGGCGATTTCCCGGCCGGGGAAATCGGTTTCCTGATGGGCGCGAATGGTGCCCCACATGCCGTTGTTGAACACCAGCACCACGATGCCGAGGCGATACTGCAGCGCCACGCCCAGCTCCTGCAGGTTCATCTGGAAGCAGCCATCGCCGGCATAGCAGATCGCCGGTCGCTCGGGCTGCTCGAGCTTGCTCGAGATCGCCGCCGGCAGGCCGTAGCCCATCGACCCGACGGTGGGGGCCAGCGACGTGCCCAGCCCCCCGAAGCGCACATAGCGATGAGGATAGAGCGCATAGTTGCCCGCCCCCACGCTGATGCAGCCGCGGCCATCGAGGACGCGATCCACGGTGTGGCTGACCTTGTCGAGGCTCAGCCTTCCCGGGGCCTGCTGCGGCACCAGGGTGTCGAGATAGACGTGGCGCGCGGCCTGGGTGGTGGCCGCCCAGCGCGGCGATTGGCGTGGCACCAGGGTCTCCAGGCCCGTCGCGAAGCCGACCACGTCGGCATTAATGGCCAGGCTCGGTTGATAGACGCGACCGAGCTCCTCGGGATCAGGATAGACGTGAATCAGCGCCTGGCGGGGCACCGGCGATGCGATCCAACTATAGCCTTCGCTGGTGGCCTCGCCGATGCGTGTGCCGATGGCAATCAATAAATCGCAGGCTTCGAGCTGCTCGCGCAGGGCAGTGTGCATGGCATTGCCCACATGGCCGACATACTGCTCCCGACGTGGATCGAAGCATTCCAGGCGACGCCAGGCCACGCCGACCGGCAGCGCGAAGCGCTCGGCGAACGCTGCTACTGCCTGCTGCGCCTCTTGGGTCCAGCCGCTGCCGCCGACCAGCAGGAAGGGGCGTTCGGCAGCTTCCAGACGCTCTTGCAGCGCCGCGAGTTGCGATTGACTGGGGTAGGCGTGTACCCGTGGGCGCGGTTCGACATCGGCGACCTGTGCCTCGCCCCACAGGGTGTCTTCCGGCAGGGCCAGCACCACCGGGCCGGGCCGGCCATTCCTGGCTACGGCATAAGCCCGGGCAATGTATTCGGGAATCCGCGCGGTGTCGTCGATCTGCGCGACCCACTTGGTCATCTGGCCGAACATGCGCCGGTAATCGATCTCCTGGAAGGCTTCGCGCTCGATGAAATCGTTTCCCACCTGGCCGATGAACAGGATCATGGGTGTTGAATCCTGATAGGCGGTATGCACGGCGATCGAGGCGTTGGTGGCGCCGGGCCCGCGGGTGACGAAGCACACCCCGGGCTCATTGGTCAGCTTGCCGTAGGCTTCGGCCATGTAGCCGGCACCGCTCTCCTGGCGACAGACGATGGGCTCGATGGCATCGCGATGCTCGTTCAGGGCATCGATGCAGGGCAGATAGCTCTCCCCGGGCACCAGGAAGACGCGGCGGGTGCCGTGGCGGCGCAACTGGTCGATCAGGATCTGACCGCCATTGCGCAGAGGTGGCGTGGTGTGGGTCATGGTGATTTTCTCTTTATGAAGCATGGCTCATTCGGCCTGGGGCGGCGCCGATAGGGCAGCATGCAGAAACGGAATCTGAACGGGATCGACCACGCAGCGCGCGCGAAAGCCCTGGCGCATCGCCCAAGCCTGATCGTCGGCGAAGCCATCGGACATTGGCCAGGGGCCGTCGATGGCGAGCACCTCGGCCTGGCGACAGACTTCAAGGAAGCGTCGGCGATAAGGGCGCAGCATAAGCGGGGCCTCGTCCGGGGATAGTTCGAGATCGCCGGCAAGATCGCCGGTGCCGATCAGCGCGGCGTTGAGGCGTGGTGCACAAAGCAGCGCCGCGGCGTTATCGATCGCGATACGACTCTCCAGCGTCGGCACGATGCCCACCTGCCCCGGCGACAGACTGTGGCGATGTTCGGCATCGTCTAAGGTCAGGGCCAGGTCGATTAGTGCTTGGGAACTTTCCACCTGAGGTAGAAAGATCGCGCTCGGAGCGCCTTTGATCAGAGCCTCGAGCTCTGCCGCACCATCTCGATCCAGTCGGTTGATCCGTACCATGGGCAGGCGGCCCTGGCGGCGGCAACGCGCGGCGAAGGCAGCAAAGGCTTGACAGGCGCTATCCCGCTCCGCCGCGGGAGTAAACTCCTCCAGATCGACGATGATGGCCTCGGCCGCCGAGGCCAGGGCCGCATCGAGACGCGCCGGATCGTGACCGGGCACGAACAGCCAGCTGCGCGGGATCGCTTGCTCGTGGGGTAACATGGCTTAGCCGTCCATCAGGTTGGGCAGGAAGAGCACCAGCTCGGGCACGAAGGTGATCAGCATCAGCACCGCGAACATGGCGCCGAGCATCAACACGAGAGGGCGCAACGACTCCATGACGCTGATCCCGGCGATGCGGCAGGCCGCCATCAGGTCCACCCCCAGCGGCGGAGTATTGGCGCCGATGGCCAGGTTGACGGTCAGCAGCACGCCGAAATGCACCGGGTCGATGTCGTACTGGCTGAGCAGCGGCATGACGATCGGCGTGACGATGATGATGATGGCGATGCTTTCCATGAAGGAGCCGAGCACCAGCAGCACCGCCGTGAGCAGCAGCAGGACGCTGTAACGGCTATCGGTGAACTCGCCGATCAGCGCGGCGATCGCCTGGGGCACCTGTTCGTAGGTCAGCCCCCAGGCGAACAGCCCCGCGGCCCCGATGATCAACAGGATGGCACCGCTGGTCTCGGCGGTGGCGATCAGGCTGTCGACGATCTCACGAAGCCCCAGGCTGCGATACACCAGAGTGCCGACCAGCAGCGCATAGAGGATCGCCGAGGCGGCGGCTTCGGTGGGGGTGAACACGCCGAAGCGGATGCCGCCGATGATCAGCACCGGCACCAGTAGCGCGGGCAGGGCGCCGATGAAGGCACGCCGACGCTCGCCGGGCTCGGCGGCCTTGCCACCGGCCCAGCCGTGCTTGCGCGACACGTAGAGCGCCACACCGACCAGCGCAGCAGTCAGCAGCATGCCGGGAACGACGCCGCCCATGAACAGCTTGCCTACCGAGGTGTTGGAGGTGGTGCCGTAGACGATCATCACGATGCTGGGAGGGATCACCGTGCCGATCGAACTGGCGGTGCCGACCAGGGCACTGCTGAAGCCCTTGTGGTAGCCATTGTTATGCATTGCCGGCAACAGCATGCTGCCGATGGCGATGACGTCGGCCACCCCGGAGCCGGAGAGTGCGCCGAACATCATGCAGGCGAGCACCGCCACCACCGCCAGACCGCCGCGAATGTCGCCGACCAGTGCCATGCACAGACGCACCAGGCGTTGGGTCAGCCCGGCGCGATTCATCAGTTGGGCGGCCATCACGAACAGTGGGATGGCCAGCAGGGTAAAGCTTTCCATGCCGGCCACGAACTGCTGGGCCGAGACCATCATCGGCGCGGCGCCGAAGACCAGCAGATAGGTCAGGGCGGCAAGAATCAGGCCGAAGGCAATGGGGATATCGACGAGGATGGCCAGCGCGAAGACGCCGATCAGGGTCAGGGCACCTAGGGTCATGGTGTGTCTCCACGGGCCAACAGGTGCTCGAGTTGCATCAATGTCATGCCTAGGCAGCTGATCGGTACCGCCAGATAGACGATGCCGGCGGGAATCTGCAAGGCGGTGGTAGTCTGTGACATGGTCAGCATCGCCAGGTCCCAGCCGGCCTTGGCCAGCAACAGCAGCATGAGCATTAGCAGCAGGTCGGTCACGCGACCTATCAGGCGGCGCGCTCGGGTAGAGCGCACCAGCAACGGCAACAGCCCGGCGTTGAGGTGGGAGCGGTTACGGGTGCAGACGATCGCCGCCAACAGGGTGGTCCAGACCAGGATCAGCTGGGGCAGCTCTTCGGCCCAGTGCGGCGGCTTGCCCATCACCCAGCGCATGAACACGCTATAGGCCACTAGCGCCGCGAGGCTGGCGGCGCCGGTAGCGGCCAGCGCCAGGCTGATCCGCGCGATGGTGTGGGTGAAAGAGGACAATGCCATGGCAATCACTCGCCCTGGCGATAGCGCTTGACCAGCCCCATAAGCTCGCTGCCGAAAACCGATTCATACTCCGTCCATACGCTCTGCACCTTCTCGTTGAAGGGCGCGGTATTGACCTCGTTGACCTGCATGCCTTCGGCCTCGAGCTTCTCGATCATGTTCTGATCGTCGGCCTGGGTCATCTCGCGCTGCTTGTCGCGCCAGGTGTTGGCCAACTCCTGTACCTTGGCCTGGTCGTCGTCCGAGAGGCGGTTCCAGGTGCTGTTCGACACGGTCAGGCAGGCCGGTGCCCAGACATGGCCGGTGAGAGAAGCGTAATCCTGCACCTCGTAGAAAGACGAGGAGTAGATGATCGACAGCGGGTTTTCCTGGGCATCGAAGACACCCTGCTGCAGCGCGGAGTAGAGCTCGCCGAAGGAGAGTGGGGCGGGGCTGGCGCCCAATGCGTTGAAGGTGTCGAGACGCATCTTGTCCGGGGTGACGCGAATCTTGAGCCCTTCAAGATCCTCGGGCGCCTCGATGGGGCCGCGGTTGTTGGTGACGTGGCGAAAGCCGTTCTCCCACCAGGCGAGGATCTTCATATTGTATTGCTCGGCCAGGGATTCCAGGCGATCGCCCAGCTCGCCGTCGTAGGCGGCGTAGGCGTTTTGACGATCGGCCCAGGAGTAGGGCAGCTCGACGATGCCGAACTTGGCATCCAGGGGCTGGAAGGAACCGCAGCCGATGATGCCCGCCGGTACGCTGCCGATCTGCATGCCCTCGACCATGGTCTTCTCGTTGCCCAGTTGGCCGCTGGGAAAGACCTGGAAATTGACGCGCTCATCGGTGGCTTCACGGACATCCTTGGCGAAACCTTCCGCCGCGACATGCCAGTTGTGGGTAGGCGCCAGGACGTGGCCAAGCTTGATGTCGAGGGCCTGGGCATTGCCCGCAAAGACGGCCAGCCCGACCAGGGCCGGGAGCGAAAACGTCGTCTTCATGTGTCGATACCTTTGCTTTGATCATTGTCGTTGTGGAAGGCGTCTTGGAGAGAAGACGCTGACCATCAGCGTCGACGACGGCGTTGTATTGCGCAATTTTCAATTTCTTATTGTTAGTATTTTTTTAATTTATTCAAAGCTGTTCTGATATACCCAAAATGGGCGATACTGCCTGTGCTTTCCTCGTGAAAAACTTATACATAGAAAGTGCCAGAACAACACAAGGGAACTCTCGTGAAGCCAAAACGCGCGTTTGACGTCATCGATAAGCCGACCTTCTTCGGCTCCCTGTTTCTTCTGTTGGCGGTCACCCTGCCGCTGATCATCTACCCGGAGCAGGGGGCGGTCTGGGTGTTGCTGGCCAAGGACTTCGTCACCAACAAGCTGGGGGTGCTCTACCTGATGCCGGGGGCGGTGGGCTTCATGACCTGCATCATCTTCAGCGATATCGGCATATCAAACTGGGCGACGCAGTCATCCATCGCGCCTCTAGAGAGTCAACGGTGAAGCCGGCCCGGAGGGCCATGAAGGCCATGTCGATCAAACGGCTCCTCGGTGGCGTGTTGATGACGCTTGCGCTGGTGTCGAACGAACCAGCGCTGGCAGGCGCCACGCTCGAGGCGGAGGGCTTCGATCACTATGTGCTGGCGCTGACCTGGCAGCCAGGCTTCTGTGAGACGACTTCTCGGCCGCTCGCGGAGTGCCGCGACGCCGAGGTACAGGAAAGTGCCGAGCAGGGTTTCGTGCTGCATGGCCTGTGGCCCTCGTTGCCGCAGCGCCTGGCCGACGAGGGCATCACCCCTAGGCGCTGGCGTGCCGAGGGGTGTTTTCTCGAGCAGCCGCGTGCCGGGGGCAGCTTCTGCCGTGCCCATGCGCCCTTCGGTTTCTCCGAGCCCTTGGCCGGGGAGCTGGATGAGGCCATGCCCGGGCGCGCCAGTTGCCTGGATCGCTATCAGTACGCCAAGCACGCGGCCTGCCTGGAGTTGCCTGCCGACGACTACTTCGCCATGGCCGTGGAACTGCTGGAGACGGTCAATGCCAGCGCCTTCGTGGATTTCGTGATGATCCATCGCGGCGGCGAGCTAGACCGCAATGCCTTGATCGAGACCTTCGAGGCAGTCTTCGGTCAGGGGACGGGCCGGGCGTTGAACCTGAAGTGTGCCGGGCGCGGCAACCGCGTGCTGACCGAAGTGCGCATCGGTATCGATGCCCGGCGGCTGGCGGACTTCCCCGCGGCGCGGAGTCTCGTGCCGCTGCACCGTGGGCGCTGTGCGCCGCGCGTCAGGCTCGTCACGACGCCATGAGTCAGACGGAAGGTCGTTGCAGGCGACGAGCATCCTGAGAGGCCGCGCGCGCCGTCAGGGCCCGGGTGATCTTGTCGTGGGTCGCTCGGTCGAGATCGCCAAGGGAGGTGTCGATGAGCAGTTGGGCGAGCCCCTCACCATCGACCACGAGGGGGTCGTCGAAAGGATGCTCCTGCTCGATGTCCCAGTCCGGC
Source organism: Modicisalibacter ilicicola DSM 19980 (assembly GCF_900128925.1). GTDB lineage: Bacteria > Pseudomonadota > Gammaproteobacteria > Pseudomonadales > Halomonadaceae > Modicisalibacter > Modicisalibacter ilicicola. The sequence goes on along the minus strand of NZ_FQUJ01000010.1, from coordinate 80,476 downwards.
AAGACGAGCACGCCACGCACCGGGGCTTCCACGCTATGATGCCGGTTCAACCACTGGCGCAGCCAGGTCGTCGCTTGGCGGGTCTTGCGCAGTGGCAGTCGTTCGCTCCAGCCCGGGAATCGCAGCCGCTCACGCTCCACCACCACCGTGCGCCTGGGGGCCCCGGTGGCATCCAGGGGGTGGGTGCGGGCGCGGGTTTCGACGACGAAGAGGCCGTGCGGGGTGACGACGACATGGTCGATGGTGAAGGTGTCGCTGGGCACGTCGTGAAACACGAAGTAAGGGTGGGATTCGGGGCGAATGAGGCGCTCCAGTTCCTGGCCCACCGCCAGCTCGCAGGCCAGACCGAGCTTGATGCGACGAATCCGCTGATAGTCGAGCATCAGCAGGAAGCAGAACAGCAGAACCAGCAGCGTGGAGAGCAGGCCGTAGATGGCCCATTCCACCCAGTTCTGATGCGGCGCGAACAGCATGCGGCCCATGCCGTAGACCAGCGGGGTCAGCACGACGATGGGCCCCAGGGCGCCGTTGAGAAACAGGCTGGAAAAGGCCCGATCGAGTCTGTCCCGCAGGGCCTGACCGGGTTCGCGCAGGGGATGGGCGTCGAAGGGCGACCGGACCCGGGCATCGTGCAGGTTGCGCAGTGCCAGAACGACCACGGCGGTGGCCCCGAGAGGGGTCAGAAAAATCAGCGGTAACAGATATTCCAGCCAGGCCATCGCTGATTTCCTCGTCCTTGGTGGTTCATGAAATGCTTATCTTAGCCAAGCCCATCGACAAGAACCATGCGTCGACGTTTCAGGGATGGTTCGCGTAGGCCATGTTATCGCCAATGGTACGACTGGCCATCATACTCAATGGGCAGCCATACTTTCTTCGTCGTGAATCAACGCAGGTAGCCAGCGCCATGCTCTCGCTTCAGGAAACGCCTGGTGTGCCACCGTTGCAGGCTTCGGCAACGGCGGACGTCCAGGCTCTGCATGAATTCGTTCTGCGCCACCCGCGGCTGGTGGTGCTGACCGGCGCCGGGGTGAGCACCGATTGCGGCATCCCCGACTACCGTAACGAGCGGGGCGAATGGAAACGTTCGCCGCCGGTGCAGCATCATGCCTTCATGAATAGCCTGGCCACGCGTCAGCGCTACTGGGCGCGTAGCCTGCTTGGCTTCAAGGCCATCGAGAACGCTCGGCCCGGTCCGGCCCATCGCGCGCTGGCACATCTCGAGGCTCGCGGGTACGTGTCCACGGTGATCACCCAGAATGTCGACGGCTTGCATCAGCATGCCGGCTCCCGTCGGGTCATCGACCTGCATGGCCGCGCCGAGATGGTGCGCTGCATGGCCTGCGGCGCCCAACGCATGCGTCATCACCTGCATCATGAACTCGCCGCCCGCAACACCGGCTGGTGCGCCCTCGAGGCGCCGGTGGGGCCGGACGGCGACGCCGACCTCGATGGGCTGGACTTTTCCCGGTTCGAGGTGCTCGATTGCACTCGCTGTGGCGACGGTCTGCTCAAGCCGGACGTGGTGTTCTTTGGAGACAATGTGCCGCCCGAGCGGGTCGAGGCTGCCTTCGCCGCCTTGGCAGAGGCCGATGCCCTGCTGGTGGTCGGATCGTCGCTGATGGTCTATTCGGGCTATCGCTTCGCACGACGCGCGGCCCTGGAGGGCAAGCCCATCGCTTGCCTCAATCGCGGCCGCACCCGGGCCGACGACCTCTACTCCCTCAAGGTGGAGGCCGCGGTGGGAGAGACCCTGATGGCACTCGCTGACGGGCTATGAGATAGAGAAGGGCATGGCAAAGATGTGACTAAAGATTTCCCGATCATGGTCGTTATCGCCTTGTAGCCGGTCGTATCGAGCCGGCCATCACGATGACGAACGAGACACGGGGAACCCATGCGCACATTGCACACCTTCATGCTGGCCGGGGCCTTGACGGCCCTCGCCTTGCCTGCTGCAGCCGCCAGTGGCCACTGGTCGGTCGGCGCCGAGGTCGGGACTACCGGCTATGGCGGCAGCCTCAGCTACCGCTTTCACGACAATCTGGCACTGACCGCAGGCTACAGCGGTTTTACCTACGACGACATCGAGTACGAGACGGACGACGCCGACTACGACGGCGACGTCGACATGGATGTCTATGGCCTGACGCTGGATTACTTCCCCTTTGGCGGACGTTTCTTCCTTTCCGCCGGTGCCGTGAAGCCGGATATCGCCGCGCTGGTGATCGGGCGTCCGAAAGACGGCCAGAGCTACGAATACAACGGCAACACCTATACCGCCGAAGAAGTCGGCACCCTGCGCGGCGACGTGACCCTGGGTGATTCCATTCAGCCCTACCTGGGTCTGGGCTGGCGCGGCAGTCACAAGAGTGGACTTGGCGTGTTCGCCAAGCTGGGCGCCTTCCTGACCGATGCCGAGGTCAACCTCGAGGCTAGCGGCGCCGCCAGTGACCCCCAGCTGCGCGAGGACATCCAGCAGGAAGAGGACGACCTGCAGGATGACGTCGATGAATTCGGTGTCTATCCAGTAGCCGTGCTGGGGCTCGAATATACCTTTTGAACGACGTCTGCTGCCCCGGCATTCGGCCGGCTATTGCGACTGAATGCCGGGGCCTTTCATTCGGTCCATCGCACTTTTCCGTGAATGGCTGTTGGGTGTAGGAGATTTATCGGGCGAACGCCGCGTTGCGGCGTCACGCGAATCTGCGATGAACCTCTCATTCCTCGCGCCTGGGTTAGTCGTCCCGGCTGGGGGGCGCCATGAATTCGGGGCCTACCGGGTCCTTGACGTGTTCGTCGACGATGCGCTCGATCTCGTCGAGGTCGTCGCTACTAAGCTGCCAGCCGTCGATGCGTTCGATGGGCTCCACCTGATCGGGGCGCCGCGCACCCCATAGCGCGATGCCGTTATCATGGCGATCCAGCAGGGCGCGCACCGCCAGTTCCAGCACCTGCTTGCCGTGACGCTCCTGGGCGAAACGTTCCAGGGCATCGACGGCGCTCAGGTACTGGTTGAAGCGCGGCGACTGGAACTTGGGGTCGTTGTTGCGCAGGTCATCGCCCTCGAACTGCGAATCGGCGCGCATCTTGCCCGTCAGCAGGCCACGACACAGGGCGCCGTAGGTCAGCATGACCAGGCCTTCACGCTCGGCGTAGGGGATGATGTCGCGCTCGGCCTCGCGCTCGAACAGGTTCAGGGGCGGCTGCACGCTGTGCAAGGGCGCGACCTCGCGAAAGGTGTCGCACTGCTCGGGGGAAAAGTTGCTGACGCCGACGGCGCGGATCTTGCCATCCCGGTAGAGGCGCTCCATGGCGCGGGCGGTTTCCTCCATGGGGACCGTGGGATCGGGCCAGTGCACCTGATAGAGATCGATGACATCGGTGCGCAGGCGGCGCAACGAGTCCTCCACCTCCTTCTCGATGCGCGCCGCGCTGGCGTTGCGCACCACGCTCTCGTCCGCTTTCCATTCCATCGCCACCTTGGTGGCGAGCACCAGCTTGTCGCGCTGACCGTACTCTGCCACGGCACGACCGACGACTTCCTCGGAATGGCCGAAGCCGTAGACCGGCGCGGTATCGATCAGCGTGACACCACGCTCCAGGGCGGCGTGAATGGTACGAACAGCCTGGGCGTCGTCGGTGCCGCCCCACATCCAGCCACCGATGGCCCAGGTGCCCAGGCCGATGCGCGAGGCGGTGATGCCCGTCCCGGGGATATCGAGAGTTTGCATCCTGCACTCCGTTGTCAGATGAACGTACATAGCGTGGTAGCAGATGGACATTCTGACAAGCCAGGGAGCAGGGTGGGGTAGCCTTCAGCGCTCCACGCGTTCGATGGGCACGCGCACATCGCCACGGGGCGCCTTGCCGGTGAGCACCGGCACCTCTTCCGCGTTGCGGTGGGTGAGGGTCTTGTTGGCACGAATCGCGGCACGCAGCACATAGACCCGATCATCGTCGATGGCCTTGGCGTCGTAGCGCAGCATCACCGGAATGGGCCCTCGTCCCAGCCGTGTATAAGTGCTTTCGGCGATCACATCGGAACCGCGGGTCACATCTTCAAGACGCACCGTGAGTTCGGCATTGGGCGGCAGGTCCAGCGGTTCGGCGGGCACCACCAGGGCATCGAGATTGGCGAAGCGCGGGCCGGTGACGCAGGCGCTGAGCACCAGCAGGCAGCCCGTCATGAAAGACAGGCGCAGGGTCGTACGAGCCTTCCGGATCATGCAGGGCTCCTTGAAGACGAGTGAGGATGAGTCAGCCACCGGCCAGCTTGACGTTGTAGCCCTGGGCTTCCAAGGCGCTCTTGAGCGTCTGACGATGATCGCCCTGGATCTCGATGACATCGTCCTTGACCGCGCCTCCGGTACCGCAACGCTTCTTGAGCTCCTTGGCCAGGGCCTTGAGTTCGGTCTTGGCGAGGGGGACGCCGCTGATGGTGGTGACGCCCTTGCCCTTGCGGCCGCTGGTCTCGCGGCGAATGCGCACCACGCCATCCAGGGCGGCCAGGCGTTCGGCCTCGGCGCGCTCGGCGCATTCGCATTCGGCCAGGGGCTTGCGGCAGTCGGGGCAGGTGTCGCCATGTTCGGTGGAATAGACGAGGCCGCGGAGCTGGTCCTGAAGGGACGCCATGGCACCTCCTGACGAGTGAGCGTCGGGTCATGATACCCGACGCGGCATGGCGCGGGTACCGCCTGGTGCGGCCGGATGGAGCCCCCGGCGACCGTCTTACAGGGCGAGGGCTTCCTGATGGCTCAGTCGGCTTACCACGGTGGGCAACTGGTGCATGTTGCTGATCGTGATGGCGCCTTGCGGGGTCGTTTCCACGTCCGGAAAACGATTGAGGTGCACCACGGGGATGCCGGCGGCAAGCGCTGAACGAACGCCGACGATGGAGTCGTCGATGACCAGGCACTGCCGTGCCTTGAACCCCATGCTGTGGGCGGCGTGCAGGTAGAGCCCAGGATCGGGCTTCCAGCAGTTGGCAGTATAGGCACTGAACAGGTGGTTGCCGAAGTAGTCGCTCAGGCCGGTAGCGGTCAGGCAGGTGCGAATCTTGGACTCGGGGCCGTTGGAGACCACGGCGCAGGGGTAGTCCGAGAGGGCGACAAGGGCTTCGAGGACGCCAGGCAGGCGCGTGAGTTCGTGCACGAGGCGGTCGGCCAGTCGGGCGCGCATGCCGGCTTCGGTTTCCTTCAGCGAGGTCGCGTCGATCCGGCCATGGCGCTTTTGCAGTTCGGCGACGATGTTTCGAAAGCGAGCGCCGCGAAACTCGCCGATGTAGTCTTCCGCCGTGAAGGGGAGGCCGATGGCGGCGAGGCTGGTCGCCATTTCAGCGGCCAGCAAGGGCTCGCTGTCTACCAACGTTCCATCACAGTCGAAGAGCAGGCAAAGTGGCCGTGACATCGGGAAACCTCTTGGAGTCGCAAGCTTACATAAGCATTGTTACTGTTATCGGCCGGTTACGCCCAGTGATTGAGGCTAATTTTCATACTTTTTGAACAGTGTTTTCGAACAGTGTAGCGAAATTGTCTGGAGCTGTCTCTTCATAATAAAAGATGAGTGGCGGCTCACCCCCGAGGCCGGGCGGCGAGCGAGTCGTCCAGGAACTGCTTCGGGGCGGCGTTCCAGCGATGCTGGTTCATTGGTTGTCCTGGTTCTCGCCGTCGGCTTCGGTGCGACCGCCCTGATGGATCATCTGCCCCTCGGGAGAAACGAGATACCATTCGGCGCCCAGGTGCTGCACATCCTGGCCCAGGGCATCGCCGGGCTGCTTGTCGCCGTTGAAGTAGTAGAGGGGCCAGCCGGCGTAGGTAACCTGTTTCGTGCCACCGTCCCGTTCTATCGTGCCGAGCTTGGACGCGTCGATGCCCTCGCCGGCCTCGGGCGACTCGTCGGTGACGTAGGGTGGCCAGGCGTTGGCACAGGCATCGGTACAGGTACTGATGCCGCTACCCGGCTCGTCCTGTTCGAACAGGTACAGGCTATGGCCTTCCCTGTCGGTGACATAACGGCCATAGGGTTCCTGTTCACTGATCATCGGCGCGGCGTTCCGGGTGGCGCTCTGAGCGCTGGCGCTAGCCGCGATGGACAGCAGTAATGCCGCGGTGATACCGGGTGCCAGGTAGCGCCGCGAGGCAGGGCGTGGCGATGACATCATGTTGCGCTCCTTTTCCTTGGGCATGATGTAACTGTAGATAGCACCGGGCCGCCCTGACAAATGACCAACCGGAAAGGGAGTTGCGGGATCGCCGAGCGAATTGCCGAGCAACACGGGTGAACCGTTCGCTCGGACATTCAAGGAAGGCCTACCGGGACAGTCGGCGGGAATTGGCGGTAGTGCGGCGGTGGAAGGGCTGCAGCGTACGCCTGCTGGTGACCCACCAGGGGGCATGCTGGCCCGTGAACATGCCGAACATGGCCTTGTTCATTTCCATGGCCACTTCCAGGCTCGCATCGAGCTTCTCGGTCACCATGCGCTGGTTTTCCTTCATCATCCTGGCGCTGGTGGGCACTTGGGTGTACCAGAGGTTGTTGCGCATGGCGATGGTAGAAAGCGAGCTGGTCCAGAGTTCGAAGGCCATCACGCCGACCTTCCAGACGTCGAACATGGCGGCGGGGGTAAAGGGCACGAGGGTCGTGATATGGGGGGATCGTGTCATGGGAGTGTACCGGGTTGGGGGAAGGGGGCCGTCTTCGTCGGGTACGGCTTGAATCAAGGAATAGACTATAGTTTGCTGCGCCGCAATATACCAGGGCGACCGCTATGCAGCGATCCTCGGTGGTCGCCATTCTCGATGCTCCGTCGGCCGAAAGCAGCCGCAGGCCCCCGCGACATCTGCACGGCGGCCTGCGGCGGAAGGTTACTCGGCGATGAAGACGGTGCGCACGTTCATGAACTCACCGAAGCCGTACTCGCTCTGCTCGCGACCGTAGCCGCTCTTCTTGACGCCCCCGAAGGGCAACTGGGCGAAGGGCGTGGTCGGACGGTTGACGAAGCTCATGCCCACGTTCAATCGACGTGCGACCTGTTCGGCGCGCTTCACATCCTGGCCGACCACGGTGCCTCCCAGCCCGTATTCGCTGTGGTTGGCGAACTCGATGGCGTGTTCCACGTCGCGAGCGACGATCACCGAGGCGACCGGCCCGAACAGTTCCTCGTCGAAGGCCGGATTGCCCGGGGCGACATTGGTCAGCACCGTCGGCGCATACCAGGCACCGGGCCTGTCGAGGATCTCGCCGCCGGTCTCGATCTGGGCGCCCTGTTTCACCGCACGCTGAACCTGATCGTGCAGGTCATCGCGTAGGTCCTTGCGCGACATGGGACCGATATCGGTGTTCTCGTCCATGGGATCGCCGATGCGCAGCTTCTGGACCTGGTCGATCAGCTTCTCGGTGAAGCGCCTGGCGATCGGCTCGAGCACGATCAGGCGCTTGGAGGCCGCACAGCTCTGGCCGGTGTTGTCGAACCGGCCGTCGATCGCCAGCTCCACCGCCTTGTCGATGTCCGCATCGTCGAGCACGATGAGGGGGTCGATACCGCCGAGCTCCAGCACGCTGGGCTTGATCTCCTCGCCGGCGGTCTTGGCCACGGCCTTGCCAGCCGCGTCGCTTCCGGTGAGGGTGACGCCGCAGACGATCGGATCGCGTATGATGCCATCGATCTCGCTGGATGAGACCGGCAACCAGGTGAAGGTGCCCTCCTCGAAGCCTGCATCGTGGAAGAGGCGCGTGATCAGCTTGGCACTCCCGGGCACGTTGGAGGCATGCTTGAGCAGGCAGGCATTGCCGCCCGCCAGGTTGGGCGCCGCGAAGCGTACCACCTGATAGAGCGGGTAGTTCCAGGGCATGACCCCCAGCACCGCGCCCATCGGATCCCGCACGATCTCGGCCTTCTGCGCGCCGGGCACTTCCTTCGTCTTGGGTGTCATGAACTCTTCGGCATGATCGGCATAGAAGCGCACGATGGCCGACGAGATCTTGGTCTCGGCAATGACCTGACTGAAGGGCTTGCCCATCTCGTGGCAGATGATCTCGCCGATTTCCGCCTGTCGTTCGTCGATCAGGTCGGCGAGGGCATGAAGCTTCCGGGCACGCTCGGCGACCGGTAATTCGCGAAGTTCCGCGTAGCCTCGGCGCGTCTGGTCGAGCTTCTCCGCGATGCCCGCGGCATCGAGCATCTCGTGCTCACCCAGCACTTTGTCGTTGGCGGGGTTGGTGGCAATCAATGTCTTGCGGCTCATGTCATCCTCCTTGACGCTGTTTCGGAGAGATAGCGGTTGAAAGATATCCCTCTTTGGCTGCATGCCTTGGACAGTGGAGACGAGATTCGTTCGATTCAAGGGCAGAGTCTGGTCGCCACGGGGATAGGATGATAGAACGAATTGCAAGAATCACCACGGTTGTCGCAAGGACGGGAGGCAGCATGAAACGCGAAACGCTCTGGTCATTGATCAGTACCGGCATGGCGATCACCGCCGGGGTAGCGGCGCGCAACGGAGCGCGCAAGGCCTACGAACGCAAGATCGGCAAGCCACCCCTGGATCCCTACGATCCCGATGTGCGGTGGCGCCATGCCCTGTTGTGGGGAGCCTCTACCGGCATCATGGTCGGGGTGGCACGCATCGTCGGTCGCCGGGCGGGCAGCGAAGCGGTACGCCGCGCGCGCAGCCGCCATCGCACGCGCAAAGTACTCGAACGACGGGTGCGCTGAGTCCTCCCGGCATCGTTTCCGCGCGATGCCTTTCAAATTCGGCGAGTGCTCAACAGCGTGACGGGGATGAGGATCAGCACCATTCCCGCCAATTGCAGCAGGCTGAGCGTCTCGCCGAGAATCACTACCCCCATGAGGGCGGCCGTGATCGGCTCGATCATGGCAATGACCGAGGCCACGGGGGGTGAGGTGGTGCGCAAGCCGATGAAATACACGGGAAACGCGATTCCTGCTCCGAACAGGCCGGTCAGGATGAACCAGACCACATCGGAGGAGAGACTCGCCGCGACCAACCGCGGATAGTCGAGGAAGGGCAGGAGCAGCAGCGTGAAGGACAGCAAGCTGATGCTCAATATGGTTTGCGGGCGACCACCGCGTGCGGCGGCATGCTTGAAGACGAAGATGAACAGCGCATAGCAGAGCCCCGACAGCAGCCCGGCCGTCACCCCTAGCAGGGTGATGGTGGAGGTGGCGCTATTGAGCACATCGGTCAACAGCACGATACCGAGCATCGTGACGCCGATGGCCAGCCACTTGGGGATCGTCGAACGCTCGACGCCGGTAAGGAAGGCTGCCAGGTAGACATAGACAGGCGCCAGGTACATGAGCGTCGCCGCGACGGCCACGCCCACTTCCGAGATGCTGATGAGATAGAAGGTCAGGTTGCCGGTGACGCCCAGCCCGCCAAGGATCGACCACAAGATCAGGTGGCTGTCGATCTTCAGGTTCTGGCGCGGCTGCCACATCAGCCAGACCAGCACAAAGAGAAAGCCGGTGGCACCGCGGTAGAACACGGTGATCAGCGGCCCCCAGCCCCTGTCGATCAGCAAGCCCCCCAGGCCCCCCGATACACCCCACAAGAAGGCACCCAGCACGACCAGGCACGGCCCTAACCAGTACATGACTCCTCCTTGAGTCCAGCGGACATACGTCCCTTGTTGATGGCCTATGCTAGTGTGGGTGATGATTGAATCACTGACTAGGCCTGTTCGAGCCAGCCGTGAGACGCCTATGGAAACGAAACGACTGACGCATGATGCCAGAGAGCGGGAGCGTGCACTTCCGGTACCCCTCGAAGAGCCGGCGGGGCAATGCGCGAGCCGGGGCGACGAGGCACACTATTCCGACGAAGCCTTCTGGGACAAGGCGACCCGCTACGCCCGCAAGGCCGGAAGAATGACTCTCGCGCCGGGCCTGAAGCTCTACTACTCGGCCCAGGACCCGGACACCCCGGTGTGGGCGAAAACCACGATCTACGGCGCCCTGGGCTATTTCATCTTTCCATTGGATACCATTCCCGATGTGACGCCTCTGGCCGGTTACACCGACGATGTCTCGGTGCTGGTCGGCGCGCTCGCCGTGGTAGCCGCGCACGTCAAGGACGAGCACGTCGCCAAGGCGCGGGCGACCTTGACGCGCTGGTTCGGGGAATAGAACAGCTCCGCCTACCTTGTCACCATGGGTCAGTCGCTAGGTGGTGGTCGTCGCCAGGCGACGCCGATCAGTTGACCCGTGGATCCAGTTCCCCCCGGGCGTAGCGCTCGAACATCGCCTCCAGCGTGATCGGCTTGATCCGGCTGGCATTGCCGGCGGTGCCGAAGGCCTCGAAGCGATCGATGCAGACGTCGCGCATGGCGGTGACGGTTTCCTTGAGAAACTTGCGCGGGTCGAATTCGGCCGGGTGATGGGCCAGAAAGCGCCGCACGGCGCCGGTGGAAGCCAGGCGCAGGTCGGTGTCGATGTTGACCTTGCGTACCCCGTGCCGGATGCCCTCGACGATCTCCTCGACCGGGACGCCGTAGGTCTCGGGAATTTGGCCGCCGAATTCGTTGATGATCTCGAGCCACTCCTGGGGCACCGACGAGGAGCCGTGCATCACCAGGTGGGTGTTGGGGATGCGTTCGTGGATCTGCCTGATGCGCGAGATCGACAGGGTGTCGCCGGTGGGCGGCTTGGTGAACTTGTAGGCACCGTGGCTGGTGCCGATGGCGATGGCCAGGGCATCGACGTGGGTCTTGGCGACGAAGTCGGCGGCCTCTTCCGGGTCGGTCAGCAACTGCTCGTGGGAGAGCTTGCCCTCGGCGCCGATGCCGTCTTCCTCGCCGGCCTGGCCGGTTTCCAGGCTGCCCAGGCAGCCCAGCTCACCCTCGACGGAGACGCCGCAGGCGTGCGCCATCTCGACGGCGCGTCGGGTGACCTCGACGTTGTAGGCGTAGCTGCTCGGGGTCTTGCCATCCTCCTCCAGGGAGCCGTCCATCATCACCGAGGAGAAGCCGAGCTGGATGGAACGCTGGCAGACCCCGGGGCTGGTGCCGTGGTCCTGGTGCATGACCACCGGGATGTGCGGGAACTCCTCGATCGCGGCGAGGATCAGGTGGCGCAGGAAGGGGGCGCCGGCGTACTGGCGAGCGCCGGCGGACGCCTGGACGATGACCGGCGAATCGGTGCGATCGGCGGCTTCCATGATGGCGCGCATCTGTTCGAGGTTGTTGACGTTGAAGGCGGGGATGCCATAGCCGTGTTCGGCGGCATGATCGAGAAGTTGACGCAGGCTGATGAGGGCCATGAATCCGGGTTTTCCTGAAAGTGAATGCCGGGCGGGCTGCCCGGCGGGGTTGATATGCCGGGGTTACCTGGTGGCGGCTTTCTGCAGTGCGGTCACGGCGGGAAGCGGCTTGCCTTCGACGTATTCGAGGAAGGCGCCGCCTCCGGTGGAGATGTAGGAGACCTGATCCTCGATGTCGTACTTGTCGATGGCGGCCAGGGTGTCGCCGCCCCCGGCGATGGAGAAGGCGCTGCTCGCGGCGATGGCCTTGGAGAGCGTCTCGGTGCCCTGGCCGAACTGGTCGATCTCGAACACCCCGACCGGACCGTTCCACAGGATGGTGCCGGCATCCTTGAGCAGGGCGGCGAAGCGCTCGGCGGTCACCGGGCCGATGTCCAGGATCATCTCGTCGTCGGCGATGTGGTCCACCCCCTTGACGGTGGCGTTGGCGGCCTCGGAAAACTCCGTGGCGACCACGACATCCGTGGGCAGCGGGATATCGACGCGCTCCATCAGCGTCAGTGCCTGATCGACCAGGTCGGCCTCGTAGAGGGACTTGCCGACCTTGTAGCCCGCGGCGGCGATGAAGGTGTTGGCGATGCCGCCGCCCACGATCAACTGATCGCACTTCTCGGAGAGGGCATTGAGCACCTCGAGCTTGGTCGAGACCTTGGAGCCGCCGACGATGGCGATCATCGGTCGTGCCGGCGTGGCCAGGGCCTTCTCCAGGGCCTCCAGCTCCTGGGCGAGCAGCGGTCCCGCGCAGGCCTGGGGGGCGAAGCGGGCCACGCCATGGGTCGAGGCCTGGGCACGATGGGCGGTGCCGAAGGCGTCCATCACGTAGACGTCGCAGAGCTGGGCGTAGGCGCGTGAGAGGGCCTCGTCGTCCTTCTTCTCGCCCGAGTTGAAGCGCACGTTCTCGAGCAGCACCACCTCGCCTTCGGCGACATCGACCTTGCCCTGCAGATAATCCTTCTCGAGCCATACCGGCGTGTCGAGCAACTCGCCGAGGCGGTCGGCCACCGGGGCCAGGGAGAACTCCTCGGCAGGTTCGCCTTCGGTGGGGCGGCCCAGGTGGCTCATCAGCATCAGCCGAGCGCCGGCCTCCAGTGCCGCCTGGATCGTGGGCAGGCAGGCCCGGATGCGGGCGTCACTGGTGACACGTCCCTGCTTGACCGGGACATTGAGGTCTTCGCGGATCAGGACACGCTTTCCGGCGAGGTCCAGGTCGGTCATCTTGCGCACGTTCATGTGGCACGTTCCTCTTCATGGTTGCTCGTCGTTGCAAACCGCTACCGCTCGGGGGCAAGAACCGGGACGTCAACGGGCATCGAGCCCGGCGATGCGCTCGGCGACATCGACCATGCGGTTGGCGAACCCCCATTCGTTGTCGAACCAGCTCAGCAGCTTCACCAGATGGCCGCCGGCCACCCGGGTCTGGGTGGCGTCCACGATACCCGAGCGCGGGTCGTGGTTGAAGTCGACCGAGGCCATGGGCTCCTCGGTGTAGCCGAGTCGGCCGGCCAGGCGTTGCTCGCTGGCCTCGCGCAGCAGGGCGTTGACGGCCGCGGCGGTGGTCGGGGTGCGTACGCAGATCGCCATGTCCATGGCCGAGACGTTGATCGTCGGCACGCGCACGTGCAGGCACTCGAAGCGTCCGGCGAGCCCCGGCATCAGGCGCTCGATGCCCCGGGCCAGGCCGGTATCGACGGGCACGATCGACTGCATGGCCGAACGGGTCAGGCGCAGGTCGGAGCGATGGTAGGCATCGATCACCGGCTGGTCGTTCATCGCCGAATGAATGGTCGTCGTCACCCCATGCTCGATGCCCAGCGCCTCGTCGAGCACGGTGAGAATGGGGATCAGGCAGTTGGTGGTGCAGGAGGCGGCGGAGACGATGTGCATCTCGCGGGTCAGCTCATGCTCGTTGATGCCACCCACCAGGGTGATGTCGACATCGGGTTCGGCGGGCTGGGAAAACAGCAGTCGCCGGGCACCGGCATCGAGATGGCGCTGCGCGGTGGCGCGATCCTTGAAGCTGCCGGAGCACTCCACCACCAGGTCGATGCCCAGCTCGTGCCAGGGCAGGCGCTCGGGGTCGGGCTCCGAGACGATGCTGATCGGGTGGCCGTCGACGATCAACTGGCCGTCCCGGGTCTCGACCCGTCCGGGAAAGCGGCCGTGGGTGGTGTCGTAGCGCGTCAGGTAGGCGATGGTGTCGAGATCGGACAGTTCGTTGATCGCCACGATCTGCAGATCCGCCGCCGGGCGCTCGATCAGGGCGCGCAGCACGCACTGGCCGATGCGACCGTAACCGTTGATGGCGATGCGAAGGGGCATGAGCGGTGGCCCGACGGGTCATGGGTGGAATGGGGCGCTATTTTAGCGCAAACCTCCTCAAAGTTACCAAGGGTAACCCCGTCGCAGTGCCCGAGTTGCCGCCGCCCGCGGGAGAGATCGACGAAACGGCGGCATGTTGGCCATCAATCCTGATGGGGGTTGATCAGCACCCGACCCCGTGTCTTGCCCTTGAGCATGGCCTCGGCCTGGGTGGCGGCCTGGCCGAGGCCGACCTCCTCGACATGCATCCGCGTGAACAGGTCCCGCGGCAGCGCAGCCAGACGCTGCCAGGCCGCCTGGCGTTGCTCGAAGGGCACCATCACGCTGTCCACTCCCAGCAACGCCACGCCACGCAGGATGAACGGCATCACCGTGGTGGGCAGATCGGTGCCGCCGGCCAGCCCCACGGCGGCGACCCGCCCCTGGTAGGTCATGCGTGCCAGCACGCTGGCCAGCACCTTGCCGCCCACCGTATCCACGGCGCCGTCCCAGAGGCCCTTTTCCAGGGGGCGAGTGTCGCCATCGAGTTCGCTGCGATCGACGATCTCGCTGGCCCCCAGCTCCTTCAGCCACGCATGCTGATCCGCCTTGCCGGTGACCGCGTGTACCTCGTAATCCAGTTGCGCCAGCATCTGCACCGCCCAGCTGCCCACGCCGCCGGTGGCCCCGGTGACCAGTACCTTGCTGCCGGCGGCCAGCCCGGCCTGCTCGAGGCGGATCACGCTGAGCATGGCGGTCAGGCCCGCCGTGCCCAGCAGCATGCTGTCGCGAGGCGACAAGGCTTCGGGGCAGGGGACCAGCCACTCGGCATCGACGTTCATGGTCTCGGCAAAGCCGCCCCAGTGGCGCTCGCCCACGCCCCAGCCGGTAAGGATCACCTTGTCGCCGGGGGCATACCGGTCGCTGTGGGATTCTCGCACGGTGCCGGCGAAATCGATCCCCGGCACGAAGGGGTAGTCGCGCACGATCTTGCCCTTGCCGGTCACCGCGAGGGCGTCCTTGTAGTTCAGGTCGGAATAGTCGATATCGACGCTGACCGAACGGTCGGGGAGCTGGTCGACACCGAGTTCCTCGACCTGGCTGCGCGGTTCCTGGTCTCTGAGCATCAGCACGCGGGGCATGGCGTTCTCCTGGAAGATCGATAGAGGGTCCCTACAGGCTAGACCGGTAGCACCCGCGCCGACAATGTCGGGGCCGAATTGAACAGCCGAATTGGATAGACTAGGCAGCCACGACAGGCTTTAGGGATCTGCAAGATGAAATCGAGCGAGACCGGCTGGCGCCATCTGGTGCATTCGACCCGTTATTCCTTCAAGGGTCTCAAGGCGGCTTTCCTGCATGAGGCGGCCTTTCGCCAGGAGCTGGTGGTCTGCCTGTTGCTGCTGCCCTTCGCCTGGTGGGTCGGCGAGACGTCGGTCGAATGGGCGCTGCTGATCGGCAGCTGCTTCCTGGTGCTGATCGTCGAGCTGCTCAACAGTGCCGTGGAAACCGCCATCGATCGCATTGGTCCCGAGCATCATGTGCTGTCCGGTCGGGCCAAGGACATCGGGTCGGCGGCGGTCATGCTGTCGCTGATCATGGCCGGGACGATCTGGGGTCTGTTGCTGTGGCAGAAGCTGGCAGCCTAGATGTCGAGGTCCGAGGGCACATCGACGTCGCGGTGAATGCCCGGGTCGCTTACCTCGACGACCTTCCAGCACGTGCCCCACTGCCTGAGCAGGTCACGGGCGCCCCGGTCGCCGTGCAAGCGGGCCAGGGTCGGCCAGAAGACGCGCCCGAAGAGTATGGGATGGCCGGTGCGCCCCTGATGACGGGGCAGCACGATGCGTTCGGATTGGGCCTGCGCGATCAGTCGTCGGCAGGTATCCGGCGACACCCAGGGCATGTCGCCTAGCATCACCGCGGCGGCCAGGGCTCGGGGGGCGTTGACACGCAATTCGGAAAAGGCGATACCCAGGCTGGTACCGAGCCCGATGTCGTCGCCTGGGGCGTGTAGTGCGTGGATGTCGCTGTCGATTCCCAGCTCGGTGGTATCATCCCGGTCGCCAACGACGACCCAGGTGTCGGCAAAGCTGCCCTTCGCCAGGGCCAGGGTGGCATGAAGCAGCGAGCGGCCGTCGGCCATCCTGGCGCGACGCTTGTCGGTGCCGAAGCGGCGTGACCGGCCGGCGGCCATGACCAGGGCGATCACCCGCCGGTCGTCACGCGTTGGCTCACAAGGCATCGCGTAGCTGCCCGCGATGAACACGCAGGATGTCGGCCATGACCGCCAGGGCGATCTCCGCCGGTGTCTTGCTGCCCAGGGCCAGGCCGACGGGCATGTGGATTCGCGCGATATCGGTCTCCTCCAGCCCGCCGGAGCGCCGCAGGCGCGCGGCGCGCTGTTCGGAGGTGCGCCTGGACCCCATCACGCCGATATAGAATGCCGGTGTACGCACGGCCTCGATCATCGCCAGGTCGTCGATGCGCGGGTCATGGGTCAGCGCCACCACGGCGGTGGCTGCATGGCAGCCTCCCGAGGCGATGAACAGCGAGGGCAGCACCGCCTGCACCTCGATTCCGGCCCCGCCCCCCGGCACCTCGAACGCCGCCCGTGCCTCGTCTCGCGGATCGCAGACGATCACCTCGAAACCCAGGGCACGGGCGAACTCGGCGCAGGCCGCCGAGACCGGCGAGATACCGGCGATGATCAGGCGCAGCGCCGGGCCGACACGCAGCCGCGCGCTCTCGGCGTCCCGCTCCACTCGCGGCCCCTGGGCTGGGCCTTCGACGAAGCTCGTCCGCCCATCGTCGAGCCGCACGCGGCGAATCAGCGACCGCTGCCCGAGCAGGGCGGCCTGCAGCACCTCGAGATGAATCAGGTTGGCATCGACGGGGGGCAATCGTTCGATCAGCACTTCGAGGATGCCGCCGCAAGGCAGCGTGACCTCGGGATGATCGATGCCCCCCTCGCCATAGCGAATCACCGAGACCGGCGTGTCGAAATCCCCCGCTTGCAGCCGTTCGAGAAAATCTTCCTCGACGCATCCGCCAGAGAGCGAGCCGACATGGCGACCATCCGCCCTGGCGACCAGCATCGAGCCAGGTTCCCGAGGCGACGAGCCGAAGGTCGCCAGTACCGTGCATAGCCAGACGGCCTCACCGGCATTGGCCCAGCGCAACGCGTGCTCGATCACTTGCAGGTCCAGATGTCGCATAAATCGCTTCTTCTCTTCCTTGGACGAGGCCACAAAAGCGCCCGATTCCCTTCTGCCCCGGTGCGCCCTTCGCTATGCTGAGGATATTCGATTCGCGACCTGCACGGGAGCTTCATGGCGTTGCCCGACTCTTTCCTACCGCTGACGGACATTCCCGACGCGCTGCATGCCTCGCTGGCCAGGGTAGCCGAGCGACTGAGCGACAGCCTGGCCCGAGCGGACGAGCTCGCCGAACGCCAGGGGGCGGAGCCGCCGAGCGACGTCTGGCAGGCGCTGTCGGCGACGCGTCGCGAGGAGCTGGCTCGGGTGCTGGCCTGCTCCGAATTCGCGGCCGAGATCCTCATACGTCATCCCGAGTGGCTTGCTGCCCTGGACGCGGACGGAGAGCTGGATGCACCGCTCGAGGAAAAGGTTCTCGGCCAGGCCCTCGCCGATGTGCTCGATGGTATCCAGGAAGAGGCGCAGATGCATGCGGCGCTTCGGCGCTTCCGCCGGGCGCGCATGCTGGGTATCGTCTGGCGCGATCTCAACCGCCCCCGGGGCCACGGCATGTGGGATACCGCAGCCAGCGTTTCGCGCCTGGCCGAGGTCTGTCTGGAGGGCGCGTTGGGCTGGCTGGAGTCGCACTTCCAGCGGCGCTGGGGGGCGCCGGCGCCCCGGGAGGACGGCTCGCCGCAGCGCCTGGTGGTGCTCGGCATGGGCAAGCTGGGGGCCGGCGAGCTCAATCTCTCCTCGGACATCGATCTGATCTTCGCCTTTCCCGAGAAGGGCGCCACCCAGGGCGGCAAGCGCGAATACGACCACCAGGAATACTTCACGCGCATCGGTCAGAAGCTGATCGCCGCGCTGGACACGATCACCGCCGAAGGCTTCGTCTTTCGCGTCGACATGCGCCTGCGCCCGCTGGGCGAGGGCGGTCCGCTGGTCGGCAGCTTCAACATGCTGACCAGCTACTACCAGGACCAGGGCCGGGAGTGGGAGCGTTATGCGATGCTCAAGGCCCGGCCGGTTGCCGGCGATTGCGATGCCGGAGTCGAGCTGCTGGCCAGGTTGCGTCCCTTCGTCTATCGCCGCTATCTGGACTTCGGTGCCATCGAATCGCTGCGCGAGATGAAGGCGCTGATCAACCGCGAGGTGCGCCGTCGCGACAGCCTCGACAACATCAAGCTGGGCCCCGGCGGCATCCGCGAGGTGGAGTTCGTGGTGCAGGTCTTCCAGCTGATCCGTGGCGGCCGTGATACCGAACTGCAGGTGCCGTCGCTGAAGACGGCACTGCAACGCCTCCCGGCGCTGGAACTGCTGCCCCAGGGGGTGGTCGACGACCTCGAGGCCGATTACGTCTTCCTGCGCGATCTCGAACACGCCCTCCAGGCCCAGGAAGATCGCCAGACCCAGACCCTCCCGGAGGACCCATCGGCGCGGGAGCGTCTGGCACTGGCCATGAGCCATGCCGAGCAATCCTACGATGACTGGACGGCCCTTGAAGCGCGACTCGAGGAAGTGCGCGAACGCATTCGCGGCCATTTCGATGCCGTCATCGCCGACCCGGAAGAGGAGGCGGACGCGCCCATCGAAAACGCCGAGGCGCAACGCGACGACGAGATCCCCCTGGACGAGTGGCGTGCCGCCTGGCGTGGCGAGCTGACGGAAGAGGAGGGGCAGGATCTGCTCGAGAGCGCCGGCTTCACGGCCCCCGAGCTGGCGGCGCGACGCCTGGCGACACTGCGCCGCTCGCGTGCGGTCCAGGGCATGCAGCAGATCGGCCAGGAGCGCCTGGATGCGCTGATGCCCCTGCTGCTCTCCGCCGTGGCCCAGAGCGACGCCCCGGACACCGGGCTCGAGCGCGTCCTGCCCCTGGTCGAGTCGGTATTGCGGCGCACGGCCTATCTGGCGTTGCTGCGCGAAAACCCCGACGCCCTCGACCATCTGGTGGCGCTGTGCGCGGCGAGTCCCTGGATCGCCGAGCAGCTGGCCCGCCACCCGGTGCTCCTCGATGAGCTACTGACCCCGCAGACTCTCTACTCGCCCGCCGACAAGGCCCGCCTGACCGACGAACTGCGCCAGGCCTTGGGGCGAATTCCCGAAGAGGACGAGGAGGCCCAGCTCGAGGCGCTGCGCATCTTCAAGCACGCCCAGGTGCTGCACGTGGCTGCCTCGGACATCGCCGGGGCGCGACCCCTGATGAAGGTCAGCGACTACCTGACCTTCATCGCCGAGGTGGTGCTCGAGCAGGTGCTGGTGATGGCCTGGCGGCACCTGACGCACAAGCATGGCCTGCCTCAGCGCCGGGACGGTACTCGGCACCGCGAGCCCGACTTCCTGGTCGTCGGCTACGGCAAGCTGGGGGGAATCGAGCTCGGCTACGGCTCGGATCTCGATCTGGTCTTCATCCACGATGCGGCCCCCAAGGGCGCCACCGACGGCAAGCGTGCCATCGACAATAGCGTGTTCTTCACCCGCCTGGGGCAGCGCATCATCCATCTGCTGACGGCCATCACCCCTGCCGGTGCCCTCTACGAGGTCGACATGCGCCTGCGCCCTTCGGGCAACTCGGGGCTTCTGGTCACCGGCCTCGATGCCTTTGCCGACTACCAGCGTCAGCACGCCTGGACCTGGGAGCATCAGGCCCTGGTGCGTGCCCGGGCCGTGGCCGGCGGTCAGGAACTGGCCGAGCGTTTCGACGAGGTTCGCCGGGAAGTGCTGGGGCGCGAGCGTGATTCGGAGCTGCTGCGCCAGGAAGTGGTCAAGATGCGCCACAAGATGCGTCAACACCATGGCAGCAGCGCGAGCGAGCGGGAGCAGGGCGGGTTCGATATCAAGCATGACGCCGGCGGCATGATCGACATCGAGTTCCTGTGCCAGTATGCGGTGCTGTCCCGGGGATTCGAGACCCCCGATCTATTGGCCTGGAGCGACAATATTCGTATTCTGGAGACCCTGGAGTCGAGCGGTTGCCTGGCAGCCGACGACGCCCGCCACCTGCGCGATGCCTACCTGGCCTATCGGCATGCCGCGCATCGCAATGCATTGACCAAGAGCGGCACCCGGGTCGACGCGAAGGAGTACCGGGAGTGTCGCCAGGTGGTCAACCGCGTCTGGCGGCGCTGGCTCGAGCCCGAAGCGAGCCAGGACGCCACCTAGACGCTTGCGAGGGATGCCCGCAGGGTCCGCTTTCATAACGCCCAGCTACACGTTGAACAACGAAGGAAAAGTACTATGTCGATGGCCGACCGCGATGGTCTGATCTGGTTCGATGGCGAGATGGTGCCCTGGCGCGACGCCAAGGTTCATGTGCTGACCCATACCCTGCACTACGGCATGGGCTGCTTCGAGGGGGTGCGGGCCTACGCCACCGAGCAGGGAACCGCGATCTTCCGGCTCAAGGAGCATACCAATCGCCTGTTCGACTCCGCCAAGATTCTCGGCATGCCCATGCCTTTCAGCAAGGCGCAGATCAACGACGCCAGCCGCGCCGTGGTGCGCGAGAACGGTCTCGAGGAGGCCTACCTGCGACCCATGGCGTTCTTCGGTTCCGAGGGCATGGGGCTGCGGGCCGACAACCTCCAGACCCATGTCATCGTCGCCGCCTGGGAGTGGCCGTCCTACATGTCGCCAGAATCCCGGGAGCTGGGCATCAAGGTGCAGACCTCGTCCTTCACCCGGCACCATGTCAACGTCTCGGTGACCCGAGCCAAGGCCAACGGGCAGTACATCAACTCCATGATGGCCCTGGCCGAGGCGCAACGCGGCGGTTACGACGAAGCGCTGCTGCTCGATCCCCAGGGCTACGTCGCCGAAGGGTCCGGCGAGAACCTGTTCGTGGTCAAGGACGGCATCATCTACACGCCGATGCTCACGTCGTGCCTCAACGGCATCACCCGCAACACCGTCTTCCACATGGCCGAGAAGCTGGGCTACGAGCTGCGCGAGAAGCTGATCACCCGGGACGAGGTCTACATCTGCGACGAGGCGTTCTTCACCGGCACCGCCGCCGAGGTCCTGCCGATTCGCGAACTCGACGGTCGCACCCTCGGCGAGGGGCGTCGCGGCCCGATCACCGAGCAGATCCAGACGATGTACTTCGACCTGGTCAAGGGCAAGCAGACCCTGAATGCAGAATGGTTGACACCGGTGGTTTAGGTATTCGCCACATCCCTTGATTGGGGCATCGCATGAAAGAAAGCACCCTCTTGCCGGGGTGCTTTCGCGTATCTTGCGGTCATGGTGCGGTGGCTCAGGGTGTTGACCCTTCCTGGTCGGTGTCCTGCTTGTCCTTGCAGAGGCATCGCCTGTCGGGCACCCTTTGATGCGGCGATGCCGACACCCTGCTCGCCACCGCCTGTCCATCGTAAGAGTGTCCGCCAGGCAGTTATTTCATCTGGATTAAGAAAGGGGGAAATCCATGCTTTCGGGTTGTCGGAAGCAGTCCCTGCAAGTCGGAAAGAACTAGATTTACGATTTTAAGGTATTAGAATGCCTGCCCCGGGGAAAGAACGCGCTGGCTCGTGCGGACAGCAAAAACGGCGAAAAAAAGACAAAAAAATGGGCTGCTAGAGCAGCCCAAGGTACGCAGGGAATTGAAAAACCGGTTTGATTGATCTGATCTACCCGTCGATACACCAGATGAATCGTGAACCTGAAGCGAGAAGCTCTCGCTGTCTGACTATAATATAGCGAACCGGATGCCATGTTTTTAAAAAACCAACAATATCAAAAGCTTAAATTTGGCATGAGGGTGGTCGGACAAGGCGGGTGATGAAAAGGTGACCCGGGACAGCCATAAAACGTCGCCATTTGGCAACGCCATAACGCGACAATAATAAATTTCATTTCATATCAGTGCCTTATAGTGTCTTAAAAAAGATACAGCCGGGTGGAGGAGTAGATTCAAGAACGTTGTTCGTCAACGCCCCGCCTGCCGCCCCACGGCATTTCCGCTTTTGCCTTATCATTGCTACAGGCTAGAGAAGCCCGCTCTTGAAAGGGGTATGCTTCCGGTCACGGTGTGCCCTTTCCTAGACACCTGGGGCACATGATGGAAGTCGTCCCGTAGAGGCAATAGAGAAAAGGACAAGGACGCTTATGCTCGAATGGATCTCCCAGAACTCGAAGGTGCTGAGCTTCTTCACCAACCTCGGCATCCTGATCATCTGGCTGGCCTACGCGCAGCTGCTGTACATGGGTTTTCGCCGCCAGCGCCGCCCGCGCCTGATCATCAACCGAGGCAAGAAGAAGGATATCGAGGCGCTCTGCATCATCAGCAACATGAGCGCCGAGGCGATCTTCATCGAATACATCATCGCCGACCTGGAGACCTCGGAAGGCACCATCACCATGGATGTCACCGACTTCGACCAGGAGTACACCGAGGGCGACGAAAACAGGAAGAGAGACACCTCCCCCGGGCTGGGCGGGGTGAGGGAGAATACCCGCCAGGGGCCGCTGGAGTCCGGTGACTTCCTGCACATCGGCACCTTCGCGGAGCTGATCAAGCGCCTGGCCCGGGACGAGGGCATCGAAATGGAAGGGCATCGCCCCACGGGCGACCTGCGCTTCCAGCGTCTGACCATTCGCCTGATCGGCGTCTACGGCCCCGAGGACATGCCGATCGGCGCCGAGCGCAGTTTCGATCTGTTCGACAATGACAATTTCTGCTCGCTGACCCCGGCCACCTGGGACACCAAGCGCCTGTCGTCGCCCTGGCAGCGCCGCAAGCTACGCAAGACGATGCAGAGTCTCAACGAGCGCAACTTTTCCTCGTCGTCGAACTTCAGACATGTCGCCGACGAGGAGAGCGACGAGAGTGATCAGGAAGAAACCCGCGAAGCCGCGGCCGAAGCCAGTCGGAAGGAGTGAAGAAACGCTTTTTCCCCGGGCTGCCGCTGGCGAGCCCGGGGAAACCGTATCCCGACGTCAGAGCACGCCCTTGGCCTTGGCGGTATGGGTGGCGATGGCATCCATCAGGGGCGGTGACAGGCAGTCGTAGGGAGTCAGCCCCAGCTCCTGGAGCCGGGCGCGAATGGCTCCCATCTCATCCGGCGGAGTACCGGACTCGATGATCGAGGAGGTGAATGCCGCGAACTCCGGCGCGGCCCAACCCCTCTCATCCGAAAGTTCGGTATGGATGAAATCCAGGCCGTGGAAGGGGTGGTCGGTATTCTCGATGCGCCCGAACATGTGCACACCGCACGCCTTGCAGGCATGGCGCTGGATGGCGGCCGAAGCATCGACCACTTCCAGTTTATCCTCGTTGGCGGTGACGCTGAGGCGATCGCGCGGCACCACCGCCACCATCGAGAACAAGGCCCCGTCGGGCTTCCAGCACTTGGTGCAGCCACAGACATGGTTGTGGGCGCATTGCGCCTCGACGGTGACCTCGACCTGGCGGTCGCTGCAATGGCAATGCAGCTTGCCGCCCCCGAAGTCGTCGCTACCCGCCGCGACACCCTTGTCCACCGCCGGATGAATGCTGATCGTGCTCATCGTATTTCCCCCTTCCGGTGCTGTTGTCGTTGTCGCTTCCGTCCAGGATTGTGTCGTTTGTGAGGTGCTTGCGGGCGCTGTCTTCCCTGTCAGCCACTGCCAGCCGCGATTCACCAGATGCGCTAGGCTCATGGTCGTGTCCTCCACCGGGCTCGTGCCGGTCGTTTCACTATAGTTGATCCCTGATTTCCGAGCTGCCTAGGCCCACCGGCGAGTGCGCCCACCATTGCCAGGTCAGGCGGCCCTCGACCAGCGCCGTCGCCTGGGCGATCAGTCTCTCGACGGTCAGCCCGGCAAGGGCCTCCCGGGCCAGAAGCCAAGGCGCCGGATCGCCATTGCGGCGTACGCCTTGCCAGGCCCGGGCCATGGCCTCCCCAGGCGTTTCCGGCGGCCCCCAGGCGCTTGCCAGGCCAGCGCGTCGGCGCTCGAAGACGGCGGCATCGAGCGCTGCCAGCATGACGCCCTGGCGAGCGAGGAAGTCGCTCACGGCGTGCTTAAGAACGTTGATATCGGCGTGGGGAGACTGCACGACATAACCCAACCGGGGCCAGCCGCTCCCCTCGCGGTAGCGCACCGCCGCGACATAGCCGAGCCCCTGATGCTGGCGCAGCGCTTGCTGGAAGGCGGCATCGTGGCATTGCGCCAGCAGCTGGAAGAGCGCCCGGCTCGTCGGACTGTCGTCGCGGGCATCGACCTGCAGCATCACGGCGCGGTCGCCGCCCTGGGGTGGCAGCCAGCGAATGGGCTGGCCCTCTGGCTCCAGCGCCTGGGAAGTCGCCTCCGGGCTTGGCAGGTCCGGCGTCGACGAACCAGCGAACCCTTCGCTCAGCCGTCGGCTCCCGGCCAGGGTCTGGGCAGCGCCCAGGGTACCGCCGGCCCAGGCGATGATCCGCGAGTCATCGTCCCGGCGGGGTGCGGCCAGGGTGTCCAGAAGGGCCAGCAGGCGCTGGGCGAGCAATCCCGGGGAAGGAAGAGACGGCGCGAGATCGGGTGTGGTCGGCCACGCGGCCAGCCCCTGGGCGAGGCAGGATTCGAGGCGTGCGGCGTCCCCCGTTGCCAGCAGCCAGTCGCCTCGGCCATCGCCGCCCAGGCTCAGGTGCAGGCCCAGGGCTTGGGCCGTCTGGCGCAGGGCCAGCGTCCTGCGTCGCCACTCGATCAGTCGTGCCGGCTGATCTGCCATGGGGGCCGGCCAGGCCAGGCCCCAGAAGGCATCGGCAGGGGGTGGCCCGCCGCCCCACCACACGAGAAGTGCCTCGTCGTCGAGGATCGTGCCGGGCGCGACGGGAGCACTATCCTGCTGCAAGCGATGAGGCGCGAGAGGTGGTGCCGGACGCACTGGCCAGGCCGCTGAAAAAGGCCCCGGAGGGCAGCGGCAAAACCGGGTGCCCGTCTCGGCGATGCTCTCATGGAGCCTTGCCGGGGTCGGTAGTGCTTCAAGTACGCGACAACGTTCGGGCACAAGCCAGCCTTCCAGTTCGACGGTGGCCTCGGCAGCCGCGGCTGAATTCGGCGGTGAGGGTCTTGCGGGCTGCCCCGTGGCCAGGCGGCAGGCCAGTTGCCTGGGCCAGGCATCGAGGTCGTGAAGCGCTGACGACGACGGGCCAGGGGGTTCCGTCGCAAAACGGGTCACCAGGCGTTGCAGGTGGCTCTGGCAGGTGGCGAGCAGTGTCTCGACATGGCGAGACGACGGCTCCTCGCGCAAGGTCAGCGTCAGGCCCAGGGCAGCGCCGCTCTCCGTCGAGAGATGGGCCTCCAGATCGAGGAGGGCGAGGTGCGGCTGCAAGGTCGCGGCCAGCTTGCCATCGGCGAGGGCTTGGGCTAGCTGTTCGCCGACCCACCGCTGCTCGGGTGTCAATGGGTCGGGCAGCGGCCAGATCATCTCCAGCACCGGCGTCGCGGTCGGCTGCCCCTCGGGCAGGGACCATTGCACCCGAGCGGGTTCCGCCCAGCGCCAGGGATGCGCGGGCAGGATCGCAGGCGGGCCCGCGGTGTCGCCGGGAATCTCGCCAGCCGCTGCCAGCAGTGCGAGTTGGCGATCGACCGGCTCTGGACCGAGCATGACCAGGCTCAGGCGCTCGGCATGATAATGCTGGGCATGGAAGGTCCTGAGTGCGGCCAGCAGGGCCGGGAGGTCGTTGCCCAGGCTCTGCCGGTGACCGTGATGGCAACGAAAGGCAGGGTGCGAGGGCCGATAGAGCCGTGACCGTGCCCTCTGGCGATGCAGTTCCGGATCGCTCAGCCGGGCCCGAAACTCCGCCTCGATCACCTCGACCTCCCGGGCGATGAGCATCTCGCGCAGACAAGGACGCAGAACCAGATCGAGCAGCCGCGTAAGACCCGCCTGCCCCGCGTCGGGGGGGAGGGTCAGGTGCACGTCGGTGGCCTGTTCGCCGGTATGGGCGTTGTAGCGTCCGCCCTGTTCGCCGACCCAGGCGGCGAAGTCGCCCGGTTGAGGATGACCTGGCGAGCCCAGGAACAGGGCATGTTCGAGCAGGTGGGCCAGCCCGGGCAGGGTCTCGGGCTCGTCGAGATAACCGACCCCGACGGCGGCGACCAGCCGTACCTGGCGGGCCGTGGGCACCTCGATGGCCAGGGTGCGCACGCCATTGGCGAGCCGGCGCTCGGCGAGACGATTGCCCGCCGGCAGGCCCGGCACTTCGGCCTGGTCGGTCATGGCATCCTCCTGGCGCCAAGCACGCCACCCCGTGTCATTCGCGGCAGAACACCCTCGACTGGTGAATGTTGCGCGGCGTCAGCTCGTGCACCGAGCGCGTGTCGGCAGCGGCTTCCTCCCGTGCGGCCAGGATCAGGTGATGGTCCGGCGACAGAGCGCAGGCCGGATCGGTGGCGCCGGCATCGCCGGTCAACAGGTAAGCCTGGCAGCGGCAGCCGCCGAAATCCCGGTGGCGTTCGTCGCAGTCGCGACAGGGCGCCGGCATCCAGTCGTCGCCGCGATAGCGGTTGAAGGCGGTACTCTGGTACCAGATCGCCTCGAGGGAGTGCTCGCGCACCGTGGGAAAGCGCATCGGCAGGATGCGCGCGCTGTGACAGGGCAGCACCGTGCCGTCCGGGGCGACGGTCATGAAGATCGCGCCCCAGCCGCCCATGCAGGCCTTGGGGCGCTCGGCATAGTAGTCGGGCACCACGAACAGCAAACGCATGTCCTGGCCCCTGGCAGCGAGCCGCTCGCGCCAGCGCTCGGTGGTGGCCTCGGCCGCCTCGAGCTGTTCGCGACTGGGCAGCAGCCCGGCGCGATTGAGGTGCGCCCAGCCGTAGAGCTGGCAGTTGGCAAGCTCCACCGCGTCCGCGCCAAGCTCCGCGCACAGGGCGATGATGGCGTCGAGCTGATCGATGTTGTGCCGGTGCAGCACCACGTTGAGCACCATCGGATAGCCGGCGGCCTTGACCGCCCGGGCCATGGCGAGCTTTCGGGCATGCGCCTTGGGCGAGCCCGCCACTGCCGCGGCGACCTCCGCATCCGCCGCCTGCAGGCTGATCTGGATGTGATCCAGGCCGGCGGCGCGCAGGGCCTCGATGCGCGCTTCGTCGAGACCCAGCCCCGAGGTGATCAGGTTGGTATAGAAGCCCAGTCGGCGGGCTTCGCCCACCAGCGCCTCCAGGTCCCGGCGCACCAGCGGTTCGCCGCCGGAAAAGCCCAGCTGCACGGCGCCCAGGGCCCGCGCCTGGTGCATCACGTCGAACCACTCCTCGGTACTCAGCTCCTCCTGGCGGGCGGCAAGGTCCAAGGGGTTCGAGCAGTAGGCGCATTGCAGGGGGCAACGGTAGGTGAGTTCGGCGAGCAGCCACAGCGGGGCGCCCTGGCCGGAGTCGCGTCGGATGTTCATCTTCTCACTCATGACGAATCCACCCCTGGTTGGAGGCATCCTGCAGGAACTCTTCCACGTCCTCGGCCAGCTCCTCGGCGGGTGCCTGGGGATAGCGCCGGTTCAGTTCCTTGATCAGCGCGGCAACGTCGCGCTCGCCATCGAGCAGGGTCAGGATGGCACCGGCGCTTTCGTTGAGCTGCACCATGCCCTCCGGGTAGAGCAGCACATGGCGTTGCTGGGCCTCTTCCCACTGCAGTCGCCAGCCGGGGCGCAGGCGGTAGACGGTCGCGGCGTTCATGCCAGCCCCCGGTGATAGACACGCCGGTCGGTGACGCTGTGATAGGGCGGCCGATCGAGCTGGTAGGCCAGGCTCATGGCATCGAGCATGCTCCACAGCACGTCGAGCTTGAACTGCAGGATATCCAGGGCACGTTGCTGGGCCGCCGAGGTGGTGCACAGGTCGAGGGCCAGTTCCAGGCCATGATCGACGTCGCGGCGTGCCTCGCCGAGGCGCTTGCGGAAGTAGGCATAGCCGGCCGGGTCGATCCAGGGGTAGTGCCGGGGCCAGGTATCAAGGCGGCTGCGATGGGCCTGGGGCGCGAAGAGCTCGGTAAGTGAGGAGATCGCCCCCTCGCGCCAGTCGGCACGGCGCACGAAATTGACATAGGCATCCACCGCGAAGCGCACGCCGGGCAGGACATGCTCCTGGGACCACAGCTCCACCCGCGCCAGGCCCACCGCCTCGCCCAGGGCCAGCCAGGCCTCGATGCCGCCGCTGTCGCCGGCGTGGCCGTCGTGATCCAGCAGGCGCTGGATCCAGCGCCGGCGCACCGCCGCATCCGGGCAGTTGGCCAGCAGGGCGGCGTCCTTGAGCGGGATGCTGATCTGGTAGTAGAAGCGGTTGGCGACCCAGCCGCGGAGCTGTTCGGGGGTAGCGCGGCCCTCGGCCATGTCGATCTGATAGGGGTGATGAATATGGTAATAGTCACCCTTGGCCATCAGCGCGGCATGAAAGGCGTCGCGGTCGAGGGCGCGATCCTGAGGCCCGCCGGACCCTTCGCTAGCGTCCAGCGATGTCGCCAGGGGTGGTGTGAGCGGTGGCATGGGGACCCTCCCGAAAAGCAGCTGGCCTCGTTATCGGGCCGGCCTTGTTGTTAGGGTTTGCCTGAAAAGTCGGCGAGCGAAGCTCAGGCAAGGCAAAAATTGACGAAAGAGCGGAGTTTACGCGGTGTAAATGAGCATCTTGAGTCAATTTTCAACGCCGCATGATCGAGCGCAGACACTTTTCGGACAGAGCCTAGTTGAGACGCTGCCCGTGTGCCCTTGGTTCAGGGTTCGAAGCGCAATCCGTCGAAAGCCACCTCGATGCCTCGGGCGTCGAGTTCGGCCCGCTCCCTCGAGGTCTCGTCGAGGATCGGGTTGGTGTTGTTGATATGGATAAGGATACGCCGTGTGGAGCGGGGCAGGGTATCGAGTTCGTTCAATAGTCCCCCTTCGCCAGCCAGTGCCAGATGGCCCATCTCCTGGCCCGTCGCCTGGCCGACGCCGGCACGGCACAGTTCGTCGTCGTGCCACAGGGTGCCGTCCACCAGCACGCAGTCGGCGCGTTCAAGCCAGCCACGCAGATCAACATCCAGCTTTCCCAGGCCGGGCGCATAGAACAACGAGCGACCATTGCGGGTATCCTCGACATATAGACCGATATTGTCCCCCGGGGTGGGTGAACCGCGTCGCGACGAATAGGGCGGGGCATTGCTGTGCAGGGCCACGGCGGTGAAGCTCAGCCCCGGGCAGGCCGGGACCGTGAAGGAGGCCGTGGCGTGAGCGGCATCGACCTGGATGGGCTGCCAGCGAAGGCCTCCCCGCCAGTGGTTCAGCATGGGAAAGAGCGGGAAGCCGGTGCTCAGATCCTGATGCACGTTGGGGGTGCACCAGACATCCAGCGGACACCCCTCGCGCAGAGACAGCAGGCCGGAAGTGTGGTCGATCTGACCATCCATCAGCAGCACCCCGGCGATTCCCGTGTCCCGGGGCTGGCGCCTGGGATGCAGTTCGCGATTGGCGCCGATCTGGGTGCGAATGTCCGGGGAGGCGTTGCACACTAGCCAGCGCTCGCCGTCGCTGCTGATGGCAATCGACGATTGTGTGCGAGCCTGGGCAGTCAGGCTGCCGTCACGCACCCCCTGACAGTTGCGACAGTTGCAGTTCCATTGTGGAAAGCCACCCCCTGCCGCCGATCCCAATACGAGCACCTGCATGCAACGACTCCCGGCGGAGAATGATGTCGCCACCAACGCAAGGCGCCCCGATGAGCGGAGCGCCTTACCTGCGATCGATGATCAGCGATTGGCGATATAGAGGGTGACCTCGAAGCCAAGGCGCAGATCGACATATGACGGCTTGGTCCACATGGTTGTTCTCCGGTGGTCGTGGTGGCCTGCAGGGCGTTGCTTCCACTTGTCTAGTAAAGCACTGTGACCGGCACTTGCACTACGACCTAAGTCTAAATGGCGTGCCGGAAGGCATAAGTCAGCAACATTTGCTTATATAAGTCAGGACAAAAAACGGGCAAAACAATACCTTGCAAAAGCATCACGGCGAGCCGTCCCGACGTGAAGAATTTTTCGCATTACCCTGCGCCTGGGCAAGGCGTTTACTTTCTGTGCAAAAACTTAACCTGTGCTAAACCTCTTTATGTGCTGCTGGAAAGCAACAACAACGACAAGCTTGCCGGGGGAGCAGGAATGCCCCGTGGCGAGAAGAGTACATCGGAGACAACGCCATGCTACGGGAGATGAAATATGCCATTGCGACCATAGGGCTTCTGGCCGCGACCACGCTTCAAGCCAATGACAATCAGCTTGAACTACAGAGCAACCCAGAGTACTGGGCCACCCAGTTGGGCAACTACCAGGGCAATCGCTACAGCCAGCTGGACCAGATCAATCGTGACAACATCGGCGACTTGCGCGCCATGTGGCAATTCTCGACCGGCGTGCTGCGCGGCCATGAAGGTGGCCCCCTGTATGTCGGCGACGGACGCCTCTATATCCACACTCCCTTCCCCAACAAGGTCTTCGCCCTCGATCTGGAAGAGCAGGGCCGCATCCTCTGGACCTACGAACCGGATCAGGACCCACGCGTCATTCCGGTGATGTGCTGCGACACCGTCAATCGAGGCCTCGCCTATGCCGACGGGCGCCTGTTCCTGGGACTGGCCAACAATACCCTGGTCGCCCTGGACGCCGAATCCGGCGAGCTCCTGTGGGAGGCCAGCAACGGCGACCACACCAAGGGCGAGACCAACACCATGTCGCCGCTGGTGGTGCACGACAAGGTGATCATGGGCATCAGCGGTGGCGAGTTCGGGATACGCGGCCACATGACCGCCTACAACGCCGAGACCGGGGAGATGGCCTGGCGTGGCTACTCCAACGGGCCCGACAAGGATGTGCTGATCGATCCGCAGAAGACCCTGATGATGGGCAAGCCCATCGGCGAGGCGGACCTGGGCGTGAGCACCTGGCCCGAGGGTGAGTGGAAGCGCGGCGGTGGCGCCCCCTGGGGCTGGGTCACCTACGATCCGGAACTCGACCTGATCTACTACGGGTCCGGCAATCCGGGGAGCTGGAATCCGCAGCAGCGGACCGTCGATGGCGAGCCTGCCGACAACAAGTGGGCGATCACGGTGTTTGCCCGCGATCCCAACAACGGGCAGGTCAAGTGGGTCTATCAGAAGGTGCCCTTCGACGAGTGGGACTATGACGGCGTCAACGAGAACCAGCTGATCGATGTCGAGATCAATGGCGAGCAGCGCAAGGGCCTGGCGATCATCGATCGCACCGGCTTCGGCTTCCTGCTCGATCGCGAGACCGGCGAGCTGCTGGTGGCCGAGAAGTTCGCTCCGGAGACCAACTGGGCGAGCCACTACGACATGGAAACCGGGCGCCCGGTGGTCAACGAGGAATTCAGTACCTTCCGCCAGGGGGTCAACGTCAATACCACGGACATCTGTCCCACCGCCATGGGGGCCAAGAACATGCAGCCCAGCGCCTACTCGCCCGAGACAGGCCTGATCTATGCGGGCATCAATCGCATCTGCATGAACTACGAGCCTTACGAGACCGAATACGTGGCCGGTCAGCCCTATGTCGGCGCCACCCTGACCATGATGCCGGCGCCGGTTCAGGAAGGCGATCAGGAAGGGCGCATGGGCAGCTTCATCGCCTGGGACCCGGTCGAGGGCGAAGTCGTCTGGAAGACCGACGAGCGCTTCGCGGTGTGGAGCGGTGCCCTGGCGACGGCGGGCGGGCTGGCGTTCTACGGCACCCTGGAAGGCCATGTGAAGGCGGTGAATATCGACACGGGGGAAGAGCTGTGGAGCTTCAAGACCCCATCGGGAATCATCGGCAACATCAATACCTTCCAGCATCAGGGCAAGCAGTACCTGGGCGTGTTGTCGGGAGTCGGTGGTTGGGCGGGCATCGGCCTGGCCGCCGGCCTGGAAGACCCCGAGGAGGGGCTGGGGGCGGTCAGCGCCTTTGCCGCCCTCAAGGACTACACCGAACTCGGGGGCGTGCTGACCGTGTTCGCCTTGCCGGACGCCTGAGGTCGTGATTCGGGCGCCCCGGGCTCAGGGGGTTGTGAGCCTGGGGCGCGTGACCGCGATTCGTGCGTCCAGGACCGACACGCAAGGAGTCTTGCCACATGACCCCGACCCGCATGTCACGCCGGGTGTTTCCCGCGATCGCCATGATCATCGGTGTGGCGGTCTCGGTGATGGTGATGTTCGCCGCGCCGCCCGGTGCCGCCCAGGAGAATGGCCAGGGGCAGGGCAGGCCGGGTGACTATATTGCGATCGACGGCAAGGTCGATCAGGGCACCTACGACGGCTATATCGCCTACACCCGTGCCTGCCTCGCCTGTCATGGACCGGATGGCCTGGGCTCCTCGTTTGCCCCGAGCCTGATCAAGCGAGTGCAACAGCGCACCTTCTCCGAGTTCTCCAACGTGGTGGCCGCAGGCTTGCAGATCCAGCCCGACATGGTCATGCCCTCCTTCGCCGACGACGACTATGTGTTGCGCAATATCGAGAACATCTACAGCTACATGAAAGGACGGGCGGCCGGCGATATCGGCCGCGGACGCCCCAGGGTCATCGACGAGGCGCAAGGGCAGGAGCCGGCGCAACGTCGCGAGGAAGACGCGAGTGCGAAGAATTGATACCTGGTCACGAGGTCGGTGGAGGACGATCGTCGCCGGTGCGTTCGGGCTGATTGCCTCCATCGCCGTTGCCGATCTGCCCGAACGGGAATCCCGCGAGCATCTGCGGGTCTGCGCCGATGCTAACAACCTGCCGTTCACCAACCGGCAAGGCGAGGGCTTCGAGAATCGCATCGCGGAAATGATCGCCGCCGAACTCGATGTGCCACTGCGTTACGTCCATGCCCCTCAGGTCATGGGCTTCATTCGCAACACCCTGGACGCACGACTCTGCGATCTGGTCATGGGGGTCGCCGCAGGCTACGAGTTCGTGCAGAACACCCTCCCCTACTATCGTTCCGTCTATAGCCTGGTGGTGCCGAAGGGCTCGGATCTTGAGGCCACCCATCTCGAGGCAGCGACCCTCGAGGGCAAGCAGATCGGCGTGATCTTCGAGACGCCACCGACGGTTCCATTACGCCGCGCCGGTGCGCATCTGCAGAGCTATGCCTTGCAGACCGATACCCGGGTCAGGACGCCGGCCAGGGACGCCGTGGAAGACGTCGCCAAGGGCGTGACCGATGGCGCGGTGATCTGGGGACCCCTGGCGGGCTACTACGCCGCCCGCCAGAATCCGCCGCTCGCCGTCGTGCCGCTGGTGGACGACACCAGCCAGGCACGCCTGATCTATGCCATCACCATGGGGGTACGCCATGGCGAGCCCCAGTGGCGCGACTGGCTCAATGACTTCATCAGGCGACGCCAGGCGGACATCGATGCCCTCCTGGTCGACTACCACGTACCGTTGCTGGATGAGCACGGTCGGCTCATGAGCCCGGCCGCGACCTCGGGGGAGGCCAGGCGTGATTGACCTGCAGGCCTTCGGATCGCGACATGAAGCGCTTCTGCCCTGGGGCATGGCCCTGGCGATGGCTTGGGCAGTGCCCATGGAGACCAATGCCCAGTACCCAGGCGCCGAACCAGCGGACTGGCCCTGCGAACAGCGCCTGATCCCCGAGCTGGCCTGGGGCACCCTCTGGGCCGGTCCTTCGCTCGACGCCCTCGAACGCCAGTGGTGGGAGGACGAGGAGGTCGGTGCCGTGGTGCGTTTCGCGACCGCCCGCCAGACACCCCGGGATGCTGCCCTCGAGCGGGTACGCGACTTCGTCGAACGGGTAGCCAGCGAGCCGCAGGCGAACGCGGACCATCGCCTGACCCTGCTGTTCGCCGGGCTATTCGAACGCCTAGACCGTGAGCGCAGCCGCATCATCGACCGCATACGCAGTGCGGCGCGTGCCCAGGTCGCGCGCCTGGAGCGAATCTCGGGCATGGTCGACAGGCTGGAGGCGCTGCGGGCCTCGGAGAACGCCAGCGACGCGGCCATCGAACGCCTGCAGAAGGAGCTGTACTGGGAACGGCAGGTCTTTCAGATGCGTCAGCAGGCCTTGCCGGCGCTCTGCGAGAAGCCCTACCTGCTCGAGGAGACGCTGAGCCGAATGGTGAGGACGATCAGTGCGCAAATGTAAATGGGGGGCTGCAAGGTTGCTGTTGCTGGTGCTCTTGAGTCTGTCGAGCGTGACCAAGGCGCAGGAGGCCGCGACCGTCACCCTGGGGTATCTGGGCATCGAACGACCCGCGGCACTCGAACCCTTGTCGGTACTCGACCCGGTGGTGGACGACGAGGGCGTGCAGGGCGCCCGCCTGGCGATCCGGGACAACAATACCGCCGGGCAGTTTCTGGGGCAGGAGTTCCTGCTCGTCGAGGCGGTCGTGGCCTCGGAGCGGGAGGTCGCCGAGGGCCTGAAACGGCTCGTCGAGCAGGGGGCCGAGTGGATCGTCAGCGGCGTGCATCGCGAGGCACTGGAAGCGCTGATGGACGATCCGGCGCTGGGGGACCGCGTGGTGTTCAATGTGGCGGCGAGCGATGACGCACTGCGTGGTGCGGCCTGTCGTCGGAACCTATTCCATACCACCCCCAGCCGACGCATGCTGGCGGATGCGCTGGCCCAGTTTCTCGGCTACAAGCGCTGGACGCGCTGGGCGCTGGTCCATGGCAACACCGACGAGGATCGTCTGCGCGTCGAGGCGCAACGTGCCGCCGCCGAGCGCTTCGGTCATCGTATCGTCGACGAGGCGATGTGGCCCTATGACCCCATGGCGCGGCGCGCGGAGGGCGGTTTTCATGCCATTCAGCGCGAAATCCCGGTATTCCTGCAGGCCTTCGCCGAGCATGATGTGCTGGTCATTGCCGACGAGAACGACTACTTCGGCGAATACTTTCCCTACCAGACCCGGCTGCCGCGTCCGGTGGCCGGCACCCAGGGGCTGACGCCGACGGCCTGGCATCGCGCCCACGAATCCTGGGGCGCGGTGCAGCTGCAGCGGCGCTTCGAGGAGCAGGCCGGTCGCTGGATGACGGCGCAGGACTTCGCGGCCTGGCTGGCCGTGCGCTCGCTGGGCGAGGCGGCGTCGCGCACCGGCGCCGTGGATCGCGATGCACTGCGCGAGTACATGACCAGCGAGGCGTTCGAATTGGCCGGCTATTTGGGGCTGCCGGTGAGCTACCGTTCCTGGAATCACCAGCTGCGCCAGCCCATCCTGGTCACCGGGCCGCGCATGGTGGTCTCCGTCTCGCCCCAGGAGGGTTACCTGCATCCGCGCACGCCGCTGGATACGCTGGGTGTTGATCAGGGAGAGTCCACATGTGGTTTCCAACCAGAACGATAATCAAACAAGCCGCCTCGAGCCTGGCATTGAGCATGCTGATGCTGTTGCCGACGGCGGCCCAGGCCGAACGCATCTTCGTCTCCAACGAGAAGGACAACACGCTGTCGGTGATCGACGGCGAGACGCTGGAAGTCATCGAGACCATCCCTGTCGGGCGACGGCCCCGGGCCATGGCCTTCAGCAATGACGGCAGCCAGCTGTTCGTGGCGGTGGGCGACGACGAGGCCATCGACATGATCGATCTCGACACCTTGAAGGTGGTGCGCAGCCTGGCTGCCGGCGAGGACCCCGAGGTGATTCGCGTCCACCCCGATCGACCGCATATCTATGTCTCCAACGAGGACGACAACATCGTGTCGGTGCTGGATTATCAAAAACGCACCCGGGTCACCCAGATTCCCGTGGGGGTCGAGCCCGAGGGGCTGGGCGTCAGCCCGGATGGCAAGTGGCTGATCGCCACCTCCGAGACCTCGAACATGGCCCATATCATCGACCTCGAGACGATGGAGGCGGTTTATCACCGGCTGGTGGGGGCGCGTCCGCGGCATGTGGAATTCACCAGGGAGGGCGACAAGGCCTGGGTGTCGGCGGAAATCGCCGGGACGGTGGCGATCATCGACATGCAGGACACCTTCGACGTCATCCATACCCTTGAATTCGAAGTGCCGGGGGTGCCCCGCGAGACCGTTCAGGCGGTGGGCATGGAATTGACGTCGGATGGTCGCTTTGCCTTCGTCGCCCTGGGACCCTCGAACCGGGTCGCGGTGGTCGATCAGCAGAGCTACGAGGTACTCGATTACCTCCTGGTGGGCCAGCGGGTCTGGCACCTGGCACTCGATGCGGACGAGAACCGGCTGTTCACCACCAATGGCGTCAGTGGGGATGTCACGGTGATCGAGATAGAGGGCGACGAAGGCGACTTCGAAGCGATTCGCTCGATCCCCGTGGGACGCTTCCCCTGGGGCGTCGTCGTCGCGCCGTGAATCTTGCCGGCGGCAGTAGGGGGGCTCCGCAGCCGGTGGCGCTGGAGGTGCGCAACCTGAGTTTCAGCTATAGCGGCGAGCCGGTGCTCGACGATGTTTCCCTGGCATTGAAGGCAGGGGAGTTCGCGGTGCTGCTGGGCCCCAATGGGGCCGGCAAGACGACGCTCTTCTCCTTGATCACGCGGCTCTACGACCATCGTCAGGGCGAGATTCGAGTCGGTGGCTTCGATCTGCGCCGCCATTCGGTCCAGGCCCACGCGAGGATGGGCGTGGTGTTCCAGCAACCCACCCTGGACCAGGACCTCACGGTCAAACAGAACCTGGCCTATCATGGCGCCCTGCACGGCATGACGCCCGGCATTGCGAGTCAGCGTGCCGCGCGGCAGCTCGCTCGGCTCGACATGCAGGATAACCTCGGGCTGCGGGTGCGCCATCTGTCCGGGGGGCAGCGTCGGCGGGTGGAGATCGCACGCGGACTGCTGCACGAGCCGCGCCTGCTGTTGCTGGACGAACCCACGGTGGGCCTGGACATCGCTTCCCGCCGTGCCCTGGTCGAGCACGTGCATCGCTTGTGCCGGGAAGAGGGGGTGGCGGTGCTGTGGGCCACCCACCTGATCGACGAGGTGCAGCCCGAGGACCGGGTGATCGTGCTGCACCGCGGTCAGGTACGCGCCAAGGGAGGCGTCGCCGATCTGCTGGCGCAGACCGGCGGCGCGACCCTCGGCGAGGCCTTCGAGCGACTGACCCCAGGCGCGCCGGCATGAGCCTGGCGGCCCATGGTCACTGCCTGCGCGGCATCGTCGGGCGCGAGCTGCTGCGCTTCGTGCATCAGCGCAGCCGTTTCGTGGCAGCCCTGGTCAGGCCCCTGGTGTGGCTGTTCGTGTTCGCCGCGGGCTTTCGCATGGCGCTGGGGGTGGCCATGACCGAGCCCTACCAGACCTACATCCTCTACGAGGTCTACATCGTTCCGGGTCTGGTGGGCATGATCCAGCTCTTCAACGGCATGCAGAGTTCGCTGTCGATGGTCTACGACCGGGAGATGGGTAGCATGCGCGTGCTGCTGGTCAGCCCCTTCCCGCGCTGGTACCTGCTGCTCTGCAAGCTGCTGGCCGGCACACTCGTCTCCATCCTGCAGGTCTATGTGTTCCTGGCGATCGCCTACCTGTACGGGGTGCAGGCACCGGCGATGGGCTATGTGCTGATGCTGCCGGCGCTGATCGTCACCGGCTTCCTGGTCGGGGCGCTGGGTATGCTGCTGTCGAGCCTCGTGCGTCAGCTGGAGAACTTCGCCGGCATCATGAACTTCGTGATCTTCCCGATGTTCTTCCTCTCTTCGGCGCTCTATCCCCTGTGGCGACTGCGCGAGGGCAGCGAGCTGGTCCATTGGATCGCGGTGCTCAATCCCTTCACCCACGCGGTGGAGATGATCCGCTTCGCGATGTACGTGCGGTTCAACGTCGAGGCGACGCTGATCGTGCTGGCGACCACCATGGTACTGCTGGCGCTGGCGATTCTCGCCTACAACCCGGCCAAGGGCATGATGGCGCGCAAGGGCGGGCCAGGCGGTGGTGATTGACACCTTTTAGAAACAGCGCAGATCGGCTTCGGTCTGCGCACTTCGGAAGGCTCGCACTCGGTCCTGCATGCTGCGCTCGGTACGAAACAGCACGCCGGTTTCCCCGCGTTGATCCTGCATGCTCAATACGGTCTTGACCGCCTCGTACTCATCGAAGGGCATGAGGCCGGCGATGACGTCGATGCTGCAGGAGCACTTCTGCATGGTGAGATAGTCCTGGCCGTTGGCGGCCATGCAGCCGAGCACATAGTCGACCCGTTCCGTGGTGGGATACTCCGCGAGGTGGCCAGCGGGCGCCTCGTCGGCAGACGCCGAGGCTGGCAGTAGACCGGCCAGCAAAAGCGTCAGCGCAATGAATGCCAGATGATGACGGGATGGCAAGCGGATGGTGGGGGGGCTGTCGTGGTACATACGCCACCTCGGTTCGTGTCATGGGGTAAAATGCGGCACTGCGCTACTTTCACAGTATGGCACGTCCCGATTTTTTGCCATTGGCCTGCCAGGAGGATGGCCTTTCCTTGCCCCCGACCATGACGTAAGGTCTGGCTCTCGTGCTTCCAGCAAAGCCAGGTACCCATGAAAGATCAGATCACGCCTTTCCAGATCGTCATCCTGGTACTCTCTTTCTATGTGCTGGGCGCCTTGGTCGCCGATCTGTTCTTCGCGCTTTCCCCGGAGCTATCGCGGCTACTCGATTACCTCGACATCGTCGTCTGCGTGTTCTTCTTCCTCGATTTCAGCCTTCGTTTCCATGCGGCGCCCAACAAGGGGCAATTCATGCGCTGGGGCTGGATCGATTTGCTCGCGAGCATTCCGGCCGGACTGTTCATGGCGGGGCGCGTGGTGCGTGTCATCCAGATCCTGCGCCTGATACGGGCGCTGAAATCGATACGCATGTTCTGGCGGCTGATGTTTCGCAATCGCGCCAAGGGCATCTTCGCGTCGGCCGCCACCACCACGCTGCTATTAGTGGCTCTCGGTTCGATGACCATGCTGATAGTGGAGAGCCCGAACCCGGAGAGCCCCATCGACAGTGCGGAAGAGGCCCTGTGGTGGGCCTTCGTCACCGTCACCACCGTGGGTTATGGCGACTACTATCCGATCACCACCCTCGGGCGCATCGTCGCGGTGCTATTGATGATCGCCGGTGTGGGGTTGTTCGGCAGTTTTGCCGCCTATGTGGGTTCGTTGTTCATCGACGACCAGAGCGACGAAGACGAGCGCCAGCATGAGGCCAGCCGACGGATGATGCGCCACATGTATCGAGAGATCGGCGAGCTGCATGGAGAACTGCGCGCACTACGCGAGGAGGTCAGAGCCTTGCGCGACGATGGCGTCGAGTCTGCTCGGGCATCGGCACCTCCCCGAGACGCCGATACCTGAAAGACGCCGTCATTTCCTGACCTGGTAGTCGCCTTCCAGCACCCGATGCCCGTCGGAAGGGTGCCTGGGCTGGTCGAAGCCCGGCCCCACGTCCCGAGCCTGATCGGCACGCATCTGTTCCATGCGCTTCTTCATGCGGTGGCGAACCAACGGCATCATCAGCCAGCCCAGCAGCAGGAAGAACAGGCCCAGCAGGGTGCCGACGATCATCATGGTCCCGATCATCAGCCAGGCCAGGATGAGCTTGAGTCCATTGGGTTGGGAAGAGGGACGCGCATGGCGCGCCCGGGCCTGCCATCGCTGGGCTGCCTGCCAGGCGGCGTTGTGGTGATACCGATTGCGCTGTTCAGTCATTCGTCACTCCGGTGGCCGAAAGATCCCCCCCTCGACATCGAGGGTATCACCTCCATCGACATCACATCCTTCGAATCGTTGCAAATCCGCCGCGACACATTGACCAGCGCCGGACGAACTTGCGTTACCATGCTCCGACAGGCCAAGACACGTTTTCAAGGAGACTGACATGCCCAACCAGTTGGACGCTCTGAAGCGCCTGTCGATGGTGGTCGCCGACACCGGCGATCTGGAAGCCATCCGGCGCTATGAACCGCACGATGCCACCACCAACCCGTCGTTGATCCTCAAGGCCTTCGACCTGCCTGGCCACCAGGCGCGGATCGACGAGACCCTGGCCGAGGTCAAGGGCGAGACGAGGGATACCCAGGCACGCATCGACCGGGCGGTGGATCGCCTGTCGGTCGCCATCGGCAGCGAGATCGCGGGTATCGTGCCCGGCCGGGTCTCCACCGAGGTGGCGGCCAAGCTCTCCTTTGATCGCGATGCCAGCATCGCCAAGGCGCATCAGTTGATCGACCTCTACGAGCGCCGTGGCGTCGGTCGCGACCGGGTACTGATCAAGCTGGCCTCGACCTGGGAAGGCATCCGTGCCGCCGAGACCCTCGAGCGCGAAGGCATCCAGTGCAACCTGACGCTGCTGTTCAGCGAGGCCCAGGCCCGCGCCTGTTTCGATGCCGGTGTGCATCTGATCTCGCCCTTCGTCGGCCGGGTCACCGACTGGTACAAGAAGGAAACCGGTCAGGAGTACGCGCCGGAAGACGATCCCGGGGTGCACTTCGTGCGCGACGTCTGCCGGATCGCCAGCGAGTATCGTTACGATACCGTGGTGATGGGCGCGAGCTTTCGTACCACGGGGCAGATTCTGGCGCTGGCCGGCTGCAATCGCCTCACCATCTCGCCGGCCCTGCTCGAGGAACTGGCCGCCAGCCAAGGCGAGGTCGAGCGCAAGATCAGCGATGTCGGCGAGGGCGCCGAGCGCCTGCCGCCCCTGAGCGAAGCCGAGTTCCGCTGGGGCCACAACCAGGATGCCATGGCCAACGACAAGCTCGCCGAAGGCATCCGTCGCTTCGCAGACGATCAGAACGAACTCGAGAAGCGTCTCGCGGCGCGCCTGGAGGAATGATCACGGGGCCAGGGCACGCCACAGCGCCGCACTGAGAATGCCGGCGGCGATAGCCACCAGAGGCTTGCGCGTGATGAGCATGGCCCCCAGTGTTGCCAGCAGCGCCCATCGTGCGCCCCAGTCGCCCTCGACCGCCATGGGCACGATCACCGCAATCAGCACCGAGCCGGACATGGCGTTGATGAAGCGCTGCACACGGGGGCCAATGGGCACCCGGGACATGATCAGCAGGCCCCCGCTGCGGGTCAGGTAGGTGATCAGCGCCATGATGAGGATCGCCAGCAGGGTGCCGGTGGGCGTCGTCGGTAGAGTCATGAGGCAGGTTTCGTGTCGCGCGTGCTGCTGGCCGGCAGCCATGCCCCGACCAGGCCGCCGGCCAGTGCGCCGACGATCACGTGGGAATGCGGTGGCAGCCAGCGCAGCGCGGCGAAGGCCGCCAGGGCAGCCACGCTCCACGGAAGCAGGATGGACAAGGACAGTTGGCGTGTGCCGCCCACCAGCATCGAGAGCAGGAAGCAGCCCAGGATCACATCGAGACCATAACGCTCGGGCTCGGTGATGCCGCTACCGAAGATCACGCCGATCAGCGTGCCTACCAGCCAGGCCAGCCAGAGCGCCAGTCCGCCGCCTACCAGCATGCCGACATTGCGTTCGCCACGGCGAAAGTCGGCGGCGGCCATCGCCCAGTTGGAATCGCTCAATACCAGCACGCTGGCGTAGCGCTGGCGGTTCGGGAGGTGGCGCAGCCAGGGATAGAGCGCGGCGCCCATCAGCAGGTGACGGGCATTGATGGCGAAGGTCGAGGCGATCAGCGCCGCCAGGGGGATCTCGGGGCCCCATAACTCGAGAGCGGCGAACTGAGAGGCGCCGGCGAAGACAAGCGCACTCATCAGCAGCGTTTCGATGTCCGTGAGACCGCGCTGAACTGCGGCGACACCGAAGGCCAGACCGAAGGCGACGACGAACAGCGCCAGGGGCGCCATGCGCCGCATGCCGCTCAGCGTGCCGGCCAGGTTCAGGCAGGCGCCGGTTGGGGAAGGTGACGCCATGCGAGTCGCACCGTGCGGATTTTATATTAGGGAATCTCGTATCGTGCCTACGCCACGCGAGTACTGCAAGCCGACGAGGCACCGGTTCTACGCCTGCCATGCCTCGGCCAGAATCTCGAAGGAGCGTTTCCTGTCCTCGTGATGATAGACGTCGGTGGCGATCATCAGCTCGTCCGCCCGAGTTTCTTCCAGGAAGCGTTCCAACCCCTCGCGTACCGTCTGCGGGCCGCCGATCACCGCTGCCCCCAGGTTCTGGGCTACCATGGACCGTTCCTGGGGCGACCAGTCGAGATGCTCTCGGGGCGGCAGGGAGCGGGTGCTGCGACCGCGTATCAGGTTGAGGAACTTCTGCTGGGCAGTACTCGCCAGGAAGGCCGCCTGCTCGTCGCTTCGTGCCGCCACCAGCGGCATGCCGACCATGGCATAGGGCGCATCGAGCACGCTGGAAGGTCGGAACTGCTCGCGATACAGGCGCAGCGCCTCGTACAGGTAGCCCGGCGCAAACTGGGCGGCGAAGGCGAAGGGCAGGCCGAGGCGCGCGGCGAGTTGGGCGCTGTAACCGCTCGAGCCGAGCAGCCAGATCGGCACATGAGTGCCCTGTCCGGGCATGGCGCGTACCCGCTGATCGGGCTGGGCGTCGCCCAGGTAACGCCGCAGTTCCTCGAGCTGGTCGGGGAAGTCGTTCACCCCGGAACGTGGATCGCGGCGCAGGGCTGCCATGGTGGCTCCGTCGGAGCCCGGGGCGCGGCCCAGCCCCAGGTCGATGCGGCCGGGGAAGAGAGTTTCCAGGGTGCCGAACTGTTCGGCAATCACCAGGGGCGGGTGATTGGGTAGCATGATGCCGCCGGCGCCGACGCGCATATGCGCCGTGGCGCCGGCGACATGACCGATCAGCACCGCGGTGGCGGCACTGGCGATGCCATCGATGTTGTGGTGCTCGGCCAGCCAGTAGCGATGGAATCCCAACGCTTCGACATGCCGGGCGAGATCGACGCTCTCGGCGAAGGTCTCGGTGACGCTCCCTCCCTGACGAATCGGTGCCAGGTCGAGTACCGAAAGCGGTATGTTGGCGAGTTGACTCATCGGCCCCCCTAGAAAGACACGGACGCCAGTTTAGTTAGCGTCCTTAGTGCTTTTCCTCACTGGGGGCATGAAAGGGAAATTGCAAGGCTCAAGTGAAATAGCCCTTCAGTTGCCAGGCGAACCAGATCAGCACCAGCACCAGCAACCCCCAGCCGATCTTGCGCGAGTGGTGCTGCCACAATCTCATGGCGGCATCGCCGAATACCCTTACCAATAGCGCCAGGCCGAAGTAGCGCGCGCCCCGCGCCAGGCAGGCGGCCGCCAGGAAGAGCAGATAAGGATAGCCGCTGGCACCGGCGACCAGCATGGCGATCTGGAAAGGCACCGGGATGATGCCGATGGCCAGAATGGCCATGAAGCCCTGGGCATCGAAGCGGGTCTGGAAACTGTCGTAGGCTTGCTGCCCGCCGAATAGCGAGATGAGCATATCCCCCCACTGCTCCATCGCCAGGCTGCCGATCCAGAAGCCCAGGGTGGCCGCGGTCAGGTTGCCGGCAAGTGCCACACCGGCGATGATCCACTTGCGATCGGGATGCGAGAGCATCCAGGGGATCAGGATGACCTCGATGGGGATGGGAATCAGCAATGTCTCGAGCATCGAGGCCACGAACAGCAGCCAGTAGGCGTGGTTCGATTCGGCCAGCCGATTGAGCCAGGCGGTGGAGGACGCCAGCGAGGTGAACGAAGGTAAAGGCATGGGGGTGACTATGTAAGTGATCGGCCTGAGGGTTTGCAGCCTCGAAGATAAGGATGCTATGAAATAAACCTACTCGATAGAAGGTGTCTTCGCGACTCCCTCACGGAAATCTGTCACAAGGATCGTGATATGGCCGGTTCAGCACGGCAGCGTGTCTTCAATTTCTCTGCAGCGATCATTCTGGCGTTGGTGGCGCTGGGCGCCGCCTTCCCGCAACGCTTCGGCCAGGCGGCTGATACTGCGTTGAGCATCATGGGGCGCTATTTCGGGTGGTTCTATCTCTTCTCGGTGTTCGGCTTCGTGGTGTTCTTGATCGTGCTGGCCTTCAGCAAGTATGGCAAGATCCGCCTGGGACCGCAGGAGAGCACGCCCACCTACAGCTTCTTCTCCTGGATCAGCATGCTGCTGGCAGCCGGGTTCGGCGTGGGACTGGTCTTCTACGGCATGGCCGAGCCCATGACCCACTACCTGAAGCCCCCCTTCGGCGATGTCGAGCCCGAAACCGCGGCCTCGGCACGCTACGCCATCCAGTACAGCTTCTTCAACTGGGGCATTCACCAGTGGGCGGCCTTCTCGATCGTCGGTCTGATCATCGCCTACTTCCAGTTTCGCAAGGGGCAGGCCGGTCTGGTTTCCTCGGTGCTCTCGTCGGTCACGGCCAAGCATCCCGGGGCCCGTCGCGTGGCGCCGACGCTGGACATCTTCGCGGTGGTGGCGACGGTCATGGGGGTGGCGACCTCCATCGGCCTGGCGGTGCTGCAGATCAACGGCGGGCTGAGCGCCGTGTTCGGTGTCGAGGAGAATGCGTTCTGGAAGTTCGCCATCATGGGCGCCATGTTCGTCTGCTACATGCTCTCGACCTGGTCGGGACTGGACAAGGGCATCAAGCGACTCTCGAACCTGAACCTGACGCTGTGCTTCGCCCTGATGCTCTACGTGCT
Organism: Modicisalibacter ilicicola DSM 19980; assembly: GCF_900128925.1. GTDB lineage: Bacteria > Pseudomonadota > Gammaproteobacteria > Pseudomonadales > Halomonadaceae > Modicisalibacter > Modicisalibacter ilicicola. The sequence continues at coordinate 36,247 of NZ_FQUJ01000010.1, read as the reverse complement.
GTTCAGCGGACCCACCCTGGCCATCCTCGAGACCATCACCCTGGGGATCGGTGACTACCTGCAGCATTTCATCGGCATGAGCCTGCGCACCTCGCCCTTCAGTGACGAGACCTGGGCCAATGAATGGACGATCTTCTACTGGGCCTGGGTGATCGCCTGGTCGCCCTTCGTCGGCACCTTCGTCGCCCGGGTCTCCCGGGGGCGCACCATCAAGGAGTACGTGTTCGGCGTGCTGATCATGCCGCCGCTGCTGGCCTGCCTGTGGATCGGCATCTTCGGCGGTGCGGCAATCAACATGGAGATGACCGGCGACGTGGGGCTCGCCGCGGCCACGGAAAAGAACATCACCGTCGCGCTGTTCCGCATGTTCGAACTGATGCCCTTCACCGAGGTGCTGTCGCTCGTCGCCCTGCTGCTGATCTTCATCTTCCTGGTCACCTCCGCGGACTCGGCCACCTACATCGTGGCGCAGATGACCGATGGCGGCTCGATCAATCCGCCGCTCTACAAGCGGGTTGCCTGGGGGGTGCTCATCGCCGCCATCTGCCTGACGCTGATCATCGCCGGGGGGCTCCGGGGGCTGCAGTCGGCGGCAGTGCTGTCGGCCCTGCCGTTCACCTTCATCATCTACGGCATGATCTTCGTGCTGGTCAACGAGTTGCGTGCCGACCGCAAGGCCATGCTCACGGCGCTCTATCGCCGGCACGGCGAGACCCCGGTGGGGGCCGACGCCTTCGAGGCCGACTCGCTCGGCGAGGAGGACCGTTATCGACGCGCCCCTGATGTGGTCAACCGGCGCATCAATTATTGAGCATCCAGGGTGGGGCAACACCGAGCCCGCAATGCTAGGCTTGGGCAAAAGCCACCAAGGTTCGTGCGTCGGACACCACCATGTTTCCCTTCCGGAGATCGTCGACTTCCCGGCGGCGTGGGGCGACCCGCCGGTTGCCTGCGTCATCCGAGCGCTGGCTCAACCGTCTGCTGGACATTGCCGTAGCCTCGGCGTTGCTCGTCGGCAGCACCGCGCTGTTGATCAGCTACCTTTGAATCGGGCATGCCCCCCAACCCTCCGAACAGCAGGATGCACTCGTGCATCTTGCCGGTTTGCCGGGCCGGGGCATGAGGTCTGGTCGTGGCGAACGCTGGCGGCTTACCGGGCGCGATTGCTTGCAAGCCTAACCGAGGCGCAGATGGAAGACTCGGGCGAACACCAGGGTGCCCACTCCCCAGGCCGCATTGACCGTGAAGCCGATGGGGAAGATGGCAAGATTGACGCCTCGCCCCTTGAGCGGGAAGACGATCAGCATGGCCACCAGGGTCAGGACGATGCCGCCGAACAGCAGGGCCTTCCACCACTGGCCTTGAGCGACGTTGAAATGGGAAAAGAGCCACAGCATGACGATGCCCCAGATACCGCCCCAGAAGCTCGCCGAGAACCAGGCCGCTACACCGAAGGGCGGCACCGCCGAGGCGTTATAGGGCGCGGAAGGAATGACGCCAAAGGCATGCAACAATCCCGCCGCGGCCTGATGGAAGCAGATCACGGCAAGAAAGCCGGCGATGAAGGCGAGAGCGATGAAACGTGCCATAAAGGCTCCTGTGAATCGCGTATTCGGAGCCTCAGTATGGTGGACGATCAGCGAGTCTGCAGGGTGCCCTGGCCGACGATGGTGGCCTGGCCGGCGATATGAATCACCGTATTGCCTTGGGTATCGCGCTCGACCGCCGCGATTATCCTGCTCGGACGGCCCATCTCCACGCCCTGGACGATATGCCATTGCCAGCGGCCGGAGCCCGCGCTTGCCATGGCCAACTTACCCGCCAGAGCCGCCGCCGCGCTGCCGGTTGCCGGGTCCTCGTAGAGGCTGGCACCCAGAGTGAACATGCGACAGCGCAAGTGATTGTTGCGCTCGGTCGTCGTGGCCCTCACGTAGAGATAGATCGATTCATGGCCGCTCGGGGTGATCCAGCGTGACCAAGGACCCGGGGCGGGAATCGCCCTTGCCAGTGCCTCCAGCGAATCGATCTCGACGAGGTGGTAGGGTACCCCGCTACTGTCGGCGGACCCATGAGCCGAATGGTAGCGTAGCATAGGCTTCATGGCAGATATTGCCGTGGTAAGAAAGAGACAGCGCTAGCGACACTATGAAGATCCACGCACGCGAGGTATTCGCACTGATCGCGATCGTCGTCGGCATCGGCTTCGAGAAGCAGTGGTGGACGATTCCGCGTGAGTGGGCGCCCTGGCAGCCGCTCTACGTCGCCGATCCCCTGACGCCTGTCACGCAATGGAAGCTGTCGCGCCTTGCGGGCAACCGCGAGGCCTGCCTGGCGGCACTGGAGACCGCGCCCCAGGGCGCCCTCGAGTATGTTCCGCTGGACGATCATACCCCGGTCGAGGGCTGTCCCTTGTCCAATGTGGTGCGGGTCCAGCGCGGCGCGGCGGCGTTCAATCGCGGCTTCGTGGCGTCCTGCCCGCTGGCCTTGAGCTGGACGCTTTACGAGCAGCATCGACTGCAGCCGTTGGCAGAGGAGATCTTCGGCCAGCCCATCGCGCGCGTTCAGCATTACGGCAGCTTCGCCTGCCGCAACATCTATGGCCGCAAGGAAGGCCGTCGCAGCGAGCACGCCAGCGCCGAGGCCATCGACGTGGCGGCGTTTCGGCTCGCGGACGGCCGGCGCATCGAGGTATTGAAGGATTGGGGCGGCGAGGATGCGGCCGGCACCTTCCTCAAGCGCGCCCAGGAAGACGCCTGCGGGCTGTTCGGCACGGTGCTGGGGCCGGGGTACAACGCCGCCCACGCCAATCACTTCCATCTGGGGATGCGCGGTGTCAGCTTCTGCCGGTAGCTCGGATGGCGCGTGGCTGCTGCTGGGTGATGCAGTGGATGTTGCCGCCGCCGAGCAGGATCTCGCGGGCGTCGATGGCGATCACCCGGCGCTCGGGGAACAGGCTTTCGAGGATTGCCCGGGCCTCGTCGTCATGCGTCGGATCGAGGCGCGGCATCACCACCACCGAATTCCCGATGTAGAAGTTGACGTAGGAGCCGGCCAGGCGGTCCCCGGGCCGACGAGGCTTTGACCCGCTCAGCCGGTCGACCCCGCTGGCTTCCGTTTCGGCGATATGCAGCGGCCCCGGCTGGGGCAGCAGATGGACCTTGAGGCGTCGCCCTTGGGCGTCCGTCACTTGCTCCAGAATCTCCCGCGCCTCCCGGGAGATGGCGTGCTGCGGATCGCTCTCGTCGTCGGTCCAGGTCAGGGCGACTTCGCCGGGGGCGATGAAGCAGCACAGGTTGTCGATATGGCCGTCGGTCTCGTCCCGGTGACAGCCGCGGGGCAGCCAGAGGACCTTGCTCACCCCGAGGAAATCGCTCAGCAGGCGCTCCATGTCCGCCTTGCTCCACTCGGGGTTGCGGTTGGAATTGAGCAGGCACTCCTCGGTAGTGATCAGGGTGCCCTCGCCATCCACATGGATCGCCCCGCCCTCCAGCACCAGCGGCGAGATGAAGCGCTCGATTCCCAATATCTCGGCGATCTTCATGCGGATGCGCCGATCCTTGTCCCAGGGGAAATAGAGCCCGCCGTCGAGGCCGCCCCAGGCGTTGAACTCCCAGTCGACCATCGCCAGCCGGCCGTCCGGGTGGGTCAGGAAGGTCGGCCCCACATCGCGCATCCAGGCGTCGTTGCTCGACAGTTCTACCACACGGACGTGGGCGGGCAGGTGGTGACGGGCATTCTCGTACTGGTCGTCGTTGACCCCGACGAACACCGTCTCGCTCTCGGCGATGACGCTGGCCACCGCGACGAAGGCGGCCTGGGCCGGCTTGGCGCCGTAGCGCCAGTTGTCGGGGCGCTGCGGCCAGAGCATCCAGCAGGCATCGTGAGGGGCGAACTCCGCGGGCATGCGAAAACCGAGTTCGGCGGGGGTCGGGGAGTGACGGACAGGGGGCATGGTCTTCATGGCAATCGCGAGGCGGTCGAGTTATGCCCCAGCTTTACATACTGCCGGCGAAGGCGCCACGTTATGTTTTATTCAACGCTCCTTGGAGGCCAGCCGCGACGCGTTGGCAACCACCGTCAGCGAGCTGGCGGCCATGGCGATGGCCGCTGCCACGGGCGGTATCGCACCGAAGGCGGCCAGGCTCAGGCCGATGGTATTGTAAAGCAGGGCGAAGGCGAGGTTCTGGCGCATCACCCGATAGGCCCGCCTTGCCATGCCCAGGGCATCGGCGATGCGCGTCACACCGCCTTCGGCGATGGCGATGCTGGCTGCCGCGGTGGCGGTGCTGGTGGACTCGCTGACGGCCAGGCCGACATCCGCCTGGGCCAGGGCGGGGCCGTCGTTGATGCCGTCACCGGCGAAGGCGACGAAGCCGTGAGTATTGCGCACGATCGCGGCCTTGGCTTCCGGGGTGCAGGCGGCGAACAGGTGCGAGGCCGGGATGCCGAGCTGGCTTGCCACGGCGCGTACCGGGGCCTCGGCATCACCGCTGACGATGGCGCATTCGACCCCGGCGTGTTGCAGGCGTTTCAGCGCGTCGGCGGCATCGTCGCGCAGACGATCCTGAAGCAGGATCGAGGCCAGCCAGTGCCCCGCTGCGGCGACCTCGACACGCACGCCCAGGGCCTCGTTGGCATCCGCTTCATCGTCGTCGAAAGGGCATTCGACGTCTTGTTCCCCGAGGAATTGCCGATTGCCGACCAGTATCGTGCCGTAGTCGGCATCCTCGAGGCGTACGCCACGCTCGAAGCGCTGGGGCATGACCTCGAGGCTGTCCGGTGGCGTCGTGACTTCCGCTCGCAGGGCCCTGGCAATGACATGATCCACGCCCTGCTCGGCCCTTGCCGCCAGGGCGAGTATGGCGCTTGCGGTCGTCGGCAGGGCCGTGTCCCGGTGTCGAAGGATCACCTTGCCCACGGCCAATCGACCCTCGGTGAGGGTGCCGGTCTTGTCGAACAGCATCGTATTCACCCGTGCCATGGCTTCCAGGGCAGCCGGGTGGCGAAAGAGGATGCCCTGACGCGCCGCCTGACTGGCGGAAGCCACGTAGGCCACCGGCACCGCGATGCCCACGGCACAGGGGCAGGCGATGACCAGCACCGAGATCGCCCTCAGCAGGGCATCCTCAAACGGTACGCCGAAGAGATTGGCGAGGAGCAGTGTCAGCAGTGCCAGCCCCAGGGCCACCGGCACGACCCAACGCGCCACCCGATCCGCCAGCCGTTGGGTATCACCCTTGGCGCCGGCCGCTTCGGCGATGCGCGCGCCGATCCGGTCGATGCGGCGCTCCCCGACCACCTTGTCGACGACCAGAAGCAGGGCGCTCGTCAGGTTGATGCAGCCGGCTTCCACATGCTCGCCGGCGGTTACCGGACAAGGCAGGGATTCGCCGCTGAGCACGCTGCGGTCGAGCCGACTGTCGCCCTGCAGAACGTAGCCGTCCAGTGGAACACGTTGACCGGCGGCGACACGGATCGTCGCACCCGCCTGCACCTTTGCCGCCGGCACCTTCATGAGGTTGCCACACTCGTCCAGGCGCTCGGCGGTCTCGGGCAGGGTGTCTTGCAGGGCATCGATGGCCTGGGCGGCATGGCGCAGGGTACGGGTCTCGATGAAGCGTCCGAGGGTGAGCAGGACGATCAGCATGACCGCGGTATCGAAATAGACCTCGCTGCTCCCCTGGGTCAGCTGCCAGAACGACAGCCCCAGAGCGGCGCTGACGCCGATGCTTGCCAGGGTGTCCATGCCGGGCAGGCCGAGGCGCAAGGTGCGCCAGCCGGCCAGCAGGATCGGTCCACCGACGACGATCACCACCGGCAGTGCCGCTACACCGGCACCGAGCGCGAGCCACCAGCCCGCCGGTGAAGAGGCGATGCCGCCGTTGTCTAGGTAGAGCAGCACCGAGAGCAGCATGGTCCACATGCCGAAGAGGGCAGCCACCGCCAGGCGTACCCCCAGTCGCTCGATTTCCCGGTCGATGCGGTCCAGGGTCTGTTCGGCGCTCAGCGGCGGCCCGAGCCGGTAACCGAGGCGACGAACCCGTTGGGCCAGTTCGTGCAGGTGCAGACGCTGCGGATCCCAGCGCACTAGGGCTGCCGACGTGGCGAAACTTACCCCGGCATCGAGCACGCCCGGCGTGCGCTGGATGACCTGCTCCGTGGCGGCGGCACAACTCGGGCACCATAACCCTTCGACGGAAAGCAGGGCGTGGCCGCTCTCCTGCAGGGCATCGAGTTCGTCATTGTCTGGCGGCCGACGGCGTCCCATGGTCTCACGGCTGGTTCATGGCGGACATGCCGGCAGCACGCCAGGACTCGACGAAGCGTTCCCAGCGCTCCGGGGTGGCCCCTTCGCCCAGGGTGACCCCATGCAGCGAGTGGTTATAGTAGCCCATGTGCTGGTGGTACTTTTCCCGAGACTCTTCCAGGCTGATGCCTTCATCGGTCTGGCGCGGGTCCGCCGGCCGCGGGAAGCTGTTGATGTAGGCGGCGACATCCCAGGCCTGCTGATCGGACAGGCTGAAGGGCTTGCCGAGCGGCATGTTGGCCTTGATGAAGCCCGCGGCCGTATTGACCCGGTGCATGCCGGCACCCCAGTTGTAGGAATGAGGCCCCCACAGGGGAGGAAAGATGTAGCGGCCGTTGATATCCTTCTGCCCCTGGCCGTCCAGGCCGTGACACACCGCGCAGTTGTTGACGAATACCTCCTCGCCCCGTTGCCAGTCGTAGCCCTGATCGGTCTTCTGCATGGTCGGATAACCGCGTCCGGGCATGTCCTCGTTGAGCGGCGCCCCATCCCCTAGCCAGTAGAAATAGCTCTGCAGGTCCTTGTAGACCTGGTGCCCCGGCGGCGGTGGCCCGCCGCTGGGCGAGCTCTGGGCGTTCATGGAGTAGGTGAAGCAACCGTTGATGCGGTCCTCCATGGTGTTGATCATCTTGTTCTTGCCGCGATAGGCGGGGTAGTTGTTGATTGCCGCCCACATCGGTGCCGAGTTTTCCTTGCGACCGCCATCCAGGTGGCAATTGGCGCAGGCCAGTTCATTGCCGGCGAACTCCCGGGCGTTGGTGCCGGTATTGAAGAAGATTTCCCGCCCCCGGCGAATGGCCTGCCCGAACTCATCATCGGGGATCTCATGCTCCTGCGGTGGCTGGAAATAGCCTTCTGGCCCGGTCGGGGGCCTGGGGGGATCGGCCTTGGGATCGTTCTGCCAGGCCTGGCGCTCTTCGCCCAGCTTCTGTCGGGCCTGCTGGGCGATCTGCTTGTTCTTCTCGGCCTGGCTCGTCTCGGCAGGGGAGCCGGTGAGGTAGGGCAGCAGCTTGTAATTGGCGACCAGCGTACCCGCAACGAACAGCACGACCGCGCCCACGCCTGCGTAGGCGAAACGACGCCTGGCCGAGCGATTCGCCCTGGAGGGGTTGTGATCATTCATGATCGGCGCTCCCTTGTTGACTGCTGGCCGCCCGTTCGACAGGGGGGAGTTGACCGGGGGCGGGGGTATCGAGCCCTGCCTGTCTTCCGCCCGGGGCGGCGGGCAGCGAGGCCAGGTAATCCGCCACGGAACGCATGTCGTGCTCGGAAAGCGCCATGGCGACGTTGTGCATCAGGTTGATCGGCGAGTTGGCCCGGCGACCGCTCTTCCAGCTGGCGAGCTGATTGTAGGTGTAGCTGGGATGCTGTCCCGCCAGGGCGGGAAAGGCCTGGCCGACCCCCCAGCCGGAAGAGCCGTGACAGCTGTAACAGGCCGGGACGTCGAGGCTCCAGTCGCCCTGCAAGGCGAGCTCCCGACCACGGTCGAGATCGCCGCTCAGGCCAGGCCTGGCACTGCTCGGAGATTCCATTTCGGCGTAATACCTGCCGAGTGCCGCCATCTGATCGTCCGTCAGCCCCTCGACGACATACTGCATGTTGTCGTTGAGACGCCGCCGGTTGGCATAGTCATGCAACTGCTTGGTGATATAACCCGCCGGCAGACCGGCCAGACGCGGTACGTTCTCGGCTCCCTGGCCCCGGTCGCCATGGCAGGAGGCGCAAGCCCAGGTATCGCCGCTGCCCTGGCCGATCAGGCCTTCTACACTCTGCGTGTCGGCCTGGGCCGCTGCCTGGCCGTAATAGACCGCCGCCAGCGGCTTTTCGAGGGACTTGGCATCGGAGCGTGCCCCAGACGCCTTCTCCTGAGCCTGGCCCGGGGAGAGCACCAGCCCGGCACCGGCCATGATCACGGTCGTCAGGAGGGCGAATCGGCCGCGCGTCATGAATGATCGCATCAGTGGCTCTCCTCGCTGGTGGCCACGCTGGCGGTGGGCCGGGACGTGGCCGGAATGCCGAAGGTCTCGGCGAGCGCCGCGCCGCCCGCCCAAGGCGTGGTGCGCTCTGCAAAGCGCCGACGCTGCTCGGCGACGAGGCCCGCCTCGATGGCCGAAGCCTGGTTGCCCCAGCTATTGCGAACGTAACTGAGGATGGAGGCGATCTGCTCGTCATTCAGCTCGTTTCCAAAGGTCGGCATGCGACCGCGATAGGTGTCACCCGCCACCTCGATCTCGCCCTGGATGCCGAAGAGCACGATGCTGGCCGGTACTTCCGGTTCGGCCAGCACGTAGCGGGAGCCGGCCAGGGGCGGAACGGCAGCCTCGATACCCGAGCCGTTGTTCTGGTGACAGGTGGAACAGTTGGTGACGAAGAGCTGGCGTCCGTCGGACATCTCGGCGTCCACCGCCTTCGACAGCCGCTCATCGGCACCGGTGCCCTGGGTGACTTCCGGTTCCGACTCGGCCATTTCGCGGGTGGTGGCCAGGGTGATGATCCCCCACGCCGCCAGTGCCAGCGCTATGGCGATGACCTGCCAGGGGATGGGGTTGTAGGATTCGTGCGGGTCGAAGTTCTTGTTGCTGGTGCCTGCCACGGACTTGATCCGCCGTTCTGCTTTGCGCTTTTGCGTCACGAATCCTCCTCCTGGGCCATGAAGCCGTTATCCCTGAGATCGGTGCGTTCGGCCGGATAGGTGCGATCGAGGCTGAGCAGATAGTCCACCAGATCGAGCGCTTCCTGCCTGGCGACGATGACCTTGCCTTCGGGACGGTGACGCGCCGGCACCTTCACGACCACGTCGCCCTGGGCGGCCTGCTCCTTGGCCTCGAACAGAAAGGGAAAGGCCGGCATGATGCTCTGGGGCACGATGGCCCGGGGTTGATAGAGATGGGTCAGTTGCCAGGCTCGAGACGGCAGCCGTGCCCCAGCGTTGAGAAGATCCGGCCCGGTCCGCATGGTGCCGAGCAGGTGCGGCTCGTCATAGACATAGTCCGCCGCGGTAGAAGGGCGCCCCCAGCCGCGCAGCACGTCGGGAGCCTGTTCCGGTGAACGCGGCTGCTGAGAGTGGCAATAGACGCAGCCCAGGCTGATGTATTCGTTGCGCCCGCGCAGCTCGGCGGCGGTATAGGGGGCGAGCCCTTCCGGTGGGTCGATGCTGCGGATCTGTGCCGCGGGCCCCGCCACCAGCAGGAGAGTGGCGAAGGCCAGGATGGCCAGGGCGACGACGATCAGAGGCAATACGCGATTCATTCCGTCAGGCTCCTGTACTGGTAGCAGTCGCCGGGGTGGCAACGTCGTCCGAGTCATCCTCGAATCGGCGCGTGCGGCCAAAGAACAGCACGGCCAGGTTGGCGGCGAACACCAGATGGCCAAGGGTCATCAGGGCGCCACCCAGGGAACGGCCAGCCAGGTAGGGGAGGGTCACTTCCATGCTTGCCAGCCAATCCCGGGTGGCGTCGAGCATGGCCAGCCCCTGCAGCCAGCCTCCGATGGTCAGCGAAATGAAATAGACGGCGAAGCCGGCCACGACCAGCCAGAAATGCAGACTGATGGCCCAGGGCATCGGCCAGGCACGACCGGTGACCCGCGGCAGCATGTAATAGATGCCACCGAACAGCACCAGCGCCACGAAACCGTAGGCCCCCAGGTGGGCATGGGCCACGGTGTAATGAGTGAAGTGGGTGACGGTATTGAACGCCCGTACCGCTTCCAGCGACCCTTGCAGCGAGGCCAGGGTATACAGGATCGCCCCCAGTGCCACGAAGCGCAGCGGCAGGCTTTCGCGCCAGGCCCAGAGGTTGCCCAGGCTCAGCGTATGCTGGTTGATGGCGACCGCGACCACCGGCACCACCATCATCACCGACTGCACCACGGACAGCGATACCACCCAGGTAGGTACCGGGCCACCGATCAGGTGGTGCATCCCCACCTGGCTGTAGAATAGCGCCAGGGCCCAGAATCCCAGTAGCGACAGGCGATAGGAGTAGATCGGCTTGCCGATGATCTTGGGGATGAAATAGTAGGCGGCGCCGAGCCCCAGCGGAGTCAGCCAGAGCCCCAGCACGTTGTGGGCGAACCACCAGTTGGTGGTGGCCTGTTGCGCGCCGCTGTGTACCCCGGGGAGATTGGCCAGGAGGAACAGCACCGGGAACCATACCAGCCCCCCCAGGTAGTACCAGCCGGTCACATAGATGTGATTGACCCGCCGGGCGGCGGCGGTATAGAGCAACGGAATGGCGAAACAGGCGCCGCCGATGGCCAGGAAGATGTCGATCTGCCAGGGGATTTCGAGCCATTCCAGGCCGTCGTTCCAGCCCGCGCCGATGACGATTACACCGGCGAAGACCGCCAGGTTCCAGATCACCGCCCCGAGCATGGCGAGCCGAGGTTTGTGCAGGTGAGTCTTGAACAGGGTGGGTACGAGCCAGAGTGCCGCGCCCACGCCGCCCAGGGAGAGAAACCCGTAGATGACCGAGTTCAGGTGCATGGTCCGCATGCGTCCGAAGGTCAACGCGGCGCTGCCGGTCAGCCAGTCCGGGAGATGGAGTTTCAGCGAGGCGATCAGGCCGAATATCGAGCCGAATACTAGCCAGGCCGTGGCCGTGACGAACATGACGATCAGCAGACGGCGCCACTCGGGAGACAGGGCCGGGTCCACGGCCGAGGGGTGGCTGTCGCTATGCGGGGAGGTCGGGTCGTCCAGCTTGCCGCCTTCCTCATCCCCGAAAACGGTTCTGGCATCACTCTCGGTGATGCGAAACTGATGGGTCGATATCGCCCAGATCAGGGCGGCGATCGCAATCAGTGACGCTGCAAAGCTGAAGGCCAGCAGGGTGCCTATCGTGAAATTCATGCCACCTCCATGTGTGATGCCCTGTCCGAGTTGCGGTCCCGGATGGCCAGGGGGCAATCGCCGCAAAGGGGAATATATGTAATTTGCTTATAGATATATAGCAATATGGAAGGATGGGTTCAAAGCAGGGACGGGCACGATCATGCGAAAGTATAGAATCCCGGGTGCGTCGGGGTGGCGTATTCGGCCCCTATCGGGATCGGGAATGTTTGGATACCCTGAACCTGGCTGAACGAGATGATTCATCGACACAGGAGGTGGCAATGAAGCTTACCGTAGAAGGCATCAAGGACCAGCAGCCCATTCCCGAGACCTTCGCCTTCGGCGTTCCCGGCGACGGCGAGCCGATGACCTTGGGGCCAAATCGTAACCCGGCGCTGGCATGGGACGAGGTGCCCGAGGGAACTCGCAGCTTCGCGGTGGTCGTGGTGGACCCGGACGTGCCCGAGGATGCCAGCGACGCCAATCAGCCCGGCAAGATGCTGGCGGCGGATATCAAGCGGCGGAACTTCCATCACTGGGTGCTGGTCGATATTCCCGCGGATGTGAACGCCATCGAGGAGGGCGCCGATTCCGATGGCGTCACCGCCCACGGCAAGGAACCGGGTCCCAGTGCCCTGGGGCTGCGTGGCATCAACTCCTTCACCGACTTCCTCGCCGGCGACCCGGACATGGAAGGCACCTACGGCGGCTACGACGGTCCGTGCCCGCCCTGGAACGACGAGCGCATTCACCGTTACCACTTCACGGTCTATGCGCTTGACGTGGAAACGTTGGGGCTCAACGGCGAATTTACCGGGATAGAAGCGGAAAAGGCCATCCAGGATCACGTGCTGGACAAGGCCACGGTGACCGGGACCTATACGCTCAACTCCGATTTACGTTAAGCCTGGTGCGAAGCGTAGAAAGACAAGCCCCTCGCTTGGAGACAGGCGAGGGGCGTCTTGTTTGGTTCATTGCAAATTAGCGTGACGCCGTGAATCCGCCGCAAAGGTTGTCGTAGGAGCGCAGATTCGTCCGGCATAGGTGGCAAGGCACATCGCTCGCTGAAGCGAGCTCCTACAAAAGCCCAGACCTCGGGTTTGGTAGGAGCCCGATTCATCGGGCGAACGCCGCGGAGCGGCGCCTGAGCGACTCGGGCGCCTGCCGGTGCCTTTCGCGCAGAAAATCTGCGCTCCTACGCTACCCTTGTTCGGAAAATTAGCGGCGTCACGGCAATCTGTGAAGCGCCATTTATTTCACGTCCAGTCCAGCACCACCTTGCCGGATCTTCCCGATCCCATCACCTCGAAGCCCTTCTCGAACTCGTCGATGGGAAAGCGGTGAGTGATGATCGGACTCAGATCGAGGCCGGACTGAATCAGGCTCGCCATCTTGTACCAGGTCTCGAACATCTCGCGGCCGTAGATGCCCTTAATGGTCAGGCCCTTGAAGATCACCTTGGTCCAGTCGATGGCCATCTCCTTGGGCGGGATGCCGAGCATGGCAATCTTGCCGCCGTGATTGATGACGTCGAGCATCTCGTCGACTGCCGTCGGCACGCCGGACATCTCCAGCACCACGTCGAAGCCTTCGTGCATGTGTAGGTCCGCCATCACGTCCTGGAGCTTCTCCCGGGAGACGTTGACGGTGCGGGTCGCGCCCATCTTCGCCGCCAGTTCCAGGCGGTAGTCGTTGATGTCGGTGATCACCACATGGCGGGCGCCGATGTGCCGGACCACCGCGGCGGCCATGATGCCGATGGGGCCGGCGCCGGTGATCAGCACGTCCTCGCCGACCACGTCGAAGGCCAGGGCCGTATGCACCGCGTTGCCGAAGGGATCGAAGATCGCCGCCAGTTCATCGGTGATCTCGTCCGGCAGCTTGAACAGGTTGTAGGCCGGCAGCGTCATGTACTCGGCGAAGGCGCCGGGGCGGTTGACCCCCACGCCGACACTGTTGCGGCACAGGTGCCGGCGACCGGCGCGACAGTTGCGGCAGTGCCCGCAGGTCACGTGGCCCTCGCCGGAGACCCGGTCACCGATGTCGAAGCCGCGCACCTCCTCGCCGATGGCGACGATCTCGCCGGAGTATTCATGGCCGGTGATCATGGGCACCGGGACGGTGTTGCGGGACCACTCGTCCCATTGGTAGATGTGCATGTCGGTGCCGCAGATGGCGGTGCGATGAATCTTGATCAGCACATCGTTGTGGCCGATCTCGGGTACCGGCGCATCGACCATCCAGATGCCGGGTTCCGACTTGAGCTTGGACAGGGCCTTCATGAGATCACCTCGAGTTCGCGGCCGATGCGGGTGAAGGCGTCGATGGCGCGATTGATCTGTTCCGGCGAGTGGGCCGCGGACATCTGGGTGCGGATGCGCGCCTGACCCTTGGGCACCACCGGGTAGGAGAAGCCGATGACGTAGATGCCTTCCTCGAGCAGCCGGTCGGCAAACTCACCGGCCAGGCGGGCGTCGCCGATCATCACCGGGATGATCGGGTGATCGGCCCCGGCCAGGGTGAAGCCGGCTTCCTGCATCCCGCGGCGGAAGCGCGTCACATTGTCCCACAGCCGCTGGCGCATGGCCGCGCCTTGCTCGACCTTGTCCAGGGCCGTGAGGGTCGCGGCGACGATGGGGGGCGCCAGGGAGTTGGAGAACAGGTAGGGGCGGGAGCGCTGGCGCAGCCATTCGACGATGGCTCCCCGCGCCGCGGTGACCCCGCCGGAGGCGCCGCCCAGCGCCTTGCCGAAGGTGGTGGTGATGATATCCACGCGCTCCATGACCCGGTGGTATTCGTGGGTGCCGCGCCCGCCGTTGCCGAGAAAGCCGGTGGCGTGGGAGTCGTCCACCATCACCAGGGCATCGAAACGCTCGGCAAGCTCGCAGATACCCTCGAGGTCGGCGATCACGCCGTCCATGGAAAACACGCCATCGGTGGCGATCAGCTTGAAGCGGGCACCGGCTTCCTCGGCTTCCCGCAGGCGTGCTTCCAGCTCCGCCATGTCGTTGTTGGCGTAACGATAGCGCCTGGCCTTGCTGAGACGCACGCCGTCGATGATCGAGGCGTGGTTCAAGGCATCCGAGATGATCGCGTCCTCCGGCCCGAACAGCGTCTCGAACAGCCCGCCGTTGGCATCGAAACAGGAGGAGTAGAGGATGGCGTCGTCCATGCCCAGAAACTCGGCGAGACGCTTTTCCAGATGGCGGTGTTCGGCATGGGTGCCACAGATGAAGCGCACCGAAGCCATGCCGAAGCCTTCTTCGTCGAGGCCGCGCTTGGCGGCGGCGATCAGGTCCGGGTCATCCGCCAATCCCAGATAATTGTTGGCGCAGAAATTGAGGACCTCGCCGCTTGCCACCTTGACCTTGGCCCGCTGGGGCGAGAGCAGTTCGCGTTCCTGCTTGTAGAGCCCTTCCTCTCGCAGCTCATCGAGCTGTCGATTCAGATGGGTCTGAAATATCTCGGACATGGATCGGGTCTCCCTTGAAAGAACGGGCTTGAAAGAATGGGTGCCGAGCGACTCAGCTCAGCGCTGCGGGTCTTTCCTTCGTTTCCTCGCCGTTGGGGCCTTCGAACTTCAGCCCCCAGCTGGTCGCGGCGGCAAACAGCATGATGAAGACCAGGAACCAGCCCTGGAAGACGAAGGGAAAGACCGCGGTTGGGGCGACGCTGGGCAGCCACTCATAGGTGCCCTGCATGGTCTGGATCGTCGACCAGCCGAGCAGCACCGGTGCCCCCCAGGGGAAGATATAGCCCAGCGCCGAGGTGACCGCGTCGAGCATGTTGGCTCGGCGGTAGCGGTGGATATGATAACGTCTGCCCAATTCTCGCACAAAAGGCGCGGCGGCGATCTCCGCCGCCGTGTTGATGGTGATGGCGCTGTTGAGCAGGGCCACGATGCTCCAGATCGACAGCTCGGCGCGCTTCACGGAATTCTTGATCCAGGACATCAGTTTCTCGGTGATGGTCTCCATGGTGCCCCCGAGCCGCATCAAGTGGGCGGCGGCGACGATGAGCAGGATCAGGATCGCCATGTTGACGTATCCCTGAACGCCCTGGACCAGGGCGCCGGTGACGATGGTGTCCGAATCCGCCTCGAAGGCGATGATCTCGGAGAAGGTTCCGGTACCGACAATGACGATGACCGGGATCGATGCGAGGATGCCCCAGGTGAGCGAGGTGATCAGGTGCTGACCGGACAGCGCCAGGATCAGCACCAGGGCGAAGGGCGCCAGCATGACCAGCCCCAGGGGTTCGGTGGACTCCATCATGGCGTTCAGCGCGGCGGGGTCGGCGCCGCTGGTATCGCCGCCGCCGCCGAACAGCGCGAACAGGATCGTTGCCGGAATGGCGGCCATGATCGAATACTTGAAGCGGCTGCGCACTACCCCCGGGACATCCGCGTCCTGGGTGGTGGCGGAGACGATGGTGGTGTCCGAGACCGGGGCCAGGTTGTCGCCGAAGATCGCGCCGGAGAGAATCGCCGCGAAGAGCATTACCGGATCGGCGCCCACCGCCACGCCGGCCGGATACATCAGGGTGCAGAAGGCCACGGTGGTGCCATAGCCGGTGCCCACGGCGGTGGAGAAGATGGCGGCCAGCAGGAAGGTCAGGGCGACGAACCAGCCCCCGGTCATGTCGGAGATGCCGCCCAGCCACACCAGGCCCTCCACCAGGCCGCCGACCTGCAGTACCTGGGCGAACATGCCGGCATAGAACCATGCCACGATGGCCACGACGCCCACCGGCTGGGTCAGGCCATCGAAGACCCCCCTGGCGTATTCCGACCACTGGCTCTTGCAGAAGAACAGCCCCAGGGTCACCCCGAACAGCGCGCCCATGACCAGGCCGATTTCCGAGGAGAGGCCGAGAACGCTGGTGGTGATCGCCCAGATCACGAAGAAGACCAGCGGCACCGCTGCCCCCCAGGCGCCCAGGCGAAAGGAAAGTGTTCGGATCGTTTCTTCGCCGGGCGCCTGGTCCTGGCGTGAGGGTGTGCTGGTCATGGGATCGTCCTTGCCACGATGGTTTGAATGAATCACATCATCAGCGTAGCAATGAAGATGAGGGATGTCGGCAGCCTATTTCACCATCCCCGGAGCATCGGCCATCGGGCCATCATTACTACGCTTGGGACACGGAGTCCGCCATCACCTGGAGCCGATTATCCATTGTACCGAAATGTTTTGGCTCACCGATGGATCGGGGGCATGAATCAGTTCAGTGACTTGCGCAGCCGAGACAGGGCGATGACGAAGAACACGCCGCCGATGGCCGTGAGGGCCAGCAGTTGCGGCCAGACGATGGCGAATCCCGCGCCGCGAAAGAGGATCGCTTGGGCGAGTTCGATGAAGTGAGTGGTGGGAGCGGCCAGCATGATGTCCTGGATGACCTCCGGCATGCTTTCCCGAGGGGATTGTCCGCCGGAAAGAATCTGCAAGGGCATCAACGCCAGGATGATCAGAAGTCCCAGCTGGGGCATCGTGCGGGCCACGGTGCCGAAGAAGATGCCCATGGAGGTGGTGGCGAAGAGATGCAGGGCGGCACCCAGCATGAACAGTCCCAGGGAACCGCCGATGGGAATCGCCAGCCAGGTCTGCACCACGAAACGCAGGGCGAAGGACGAGGCCAGCAGCACCACCAGTCCCATGGACCAGACCTTGGCCAGCATGATCTCCACCGGCGTGATCGGCATCACCAGCAAGTGTTCGATGGTGCCGTGCTCGCGTTCTCTGATGAGTGCCGCGCCGGTGAGGATGATTGACAACATGGTGATCTGGTCGATCACGGAATTCACGGCGCCGAACCAGGAGCGATCCAGGTTGGGGTTGTAGTTCATGCGTACCACGGCCTCCACCGGCAGCGCGTCCTGGCCGTGATAGCGCTGCAGGAAGGTGGTGACCTCGCTGCTGACGATCTGCTGGATGTGCCCGGCGCCGGTGAAGGCCTGGCTGACCTGGGTGGCGTCGACGTTGAGCTGGATGGCGGGATGGCGGCCCGCCAGCAGATCCTGCTGGAATTCCGGCGGAATATTCAGGGTGAAGGTGTAGCGACCTTCGTCCATGCCGCTGTCCATCTGCGCATGGGTGATGGCCTGGGGCGGCAGGAAGTAGGGCAGCTGGAAGGCGTCGAGGATGCGATAGGAAAGCGGCGACGGGTCCTCGTTGACCACGCCGATGGTGGCGCGATAGGGCGCCTCGGGTATCGCCGTGGCGCTGGAGTAGATGCTCAGGCTGAATGCGTAGACGATCAGTATCACCAGGGCGGGGTCCCGGGCCAGGCTGCGCAGCTCCTTGATGCCGAGCTGAAGAATGTTGGTCAGGGCGCGCATGTCATTTCTCCTGCTGTCTCAGCCCGGCGATGCTGATCAGCAGCAGGATGGGGATGGCCAGCAGCAAGGGGATGAGATAAGGGTAAAGATCCGCCATGCCCAGCGCCTTGGCGAATACCCCGCGGCTGATGATCAGGAAGTGAGCGGTCGGATAGATGTGGCCGATGAAGGCACCAACGCCTTCCATGGCAGACACCGGATGGATCATCCCGGAGAACTGTATGGCGGGGATCAGGGTGGCGATCATGGTACCGAAGATGGCGGCGATCTGGCTGTTGAGCACCGAGGACATCAGAAGCCCGAGACCGGTGGCGCAAACTACGTAGAGCAGCGCGGCGACGGTCAGGGTCGGGAAGCTGCCCTTGACCGGCACGTCGAAGACGAAGATCGCCAGGACCACCATGACCAGGAAGTTCACCATGCCCAGCACCACGTAGGGCAGCTGCTTGCCCAGCAGGAATTCCGTGCGGGTCACCGGGGTGACATAGAAGTTGATGATCGAGCCCATTTCCTTTTCGCGCACCACGCCCAGGGCGGTGAGCATCGCCGGAATCATCATCAGCAGCATGGGAATCACCGCCGGCACCATGGCCGGCAGGCTCTGCACGTCCGGATTGTAGCGGTAGCGCAGGGCGACCCCGGCGGAAGCGGGATCGACGCCGATCGGCGCCTGGCGGGCGAGAGTTTTCAGATAGTCCATGTGAATGCCCTGGACATAGCCCTTGACCGTGTCCGCCCGGGTGGGCATCGAGCCATCGACCCAGAAGGCCACCTGCGGGGTGGCGCCGCGCTTGAGATTGCGCCCGAAGCCCGGCGGGATGACCACCCCCAGGCTGATCTCCCCGCTGCGCATGCGCTCGTCGAGCTCATCGATGCTGGCCAGCGGCGGTTTCTCGACGAAGTAGCGCGATCCCGCCAGGTTCAGCGAATAGGCCTGGCTGGTGGAGGTCTGGTCGTAGTCGAGCACCGCATAGGAGAGATCTTCCACGTCCATGCTGATGCCGTAGCCCATGATGAACATCAGCAGCACGCTGCCGAGCAGGGCGAGAATGCCGCGTACCGGGTCCCGGCGCAGTTCCATGGCCTCGCGGCGAGCGTAGCTGAACAGGCGTCGGGCGCTGAAGCGCATCGGTGCCTCTGCATCGGCCGGTGATGCCGCGACCGCTGGCGGCACCTCGGCCGCTGCCGGCGCGTCGGTATCGTCGTCGCTAACGTCCTCGAGATAGGCGATGAAGGCGGCCTCCAGCGACGGGGCACCGCGCTTTTGCTGCAGCGCCTGAGGGGTGTCGCTGTCCAGCACCTTGCCCGCGTGCATCATCGACATGCGGTCGCAGCGCAGGGCCTCGTTCATGAAGTGGGTGGAAATGAAGATGGTAACCTGCTCTTCCCGGGACATCTGAATCAACAGTTCCCAGAAGCTGTCCCGGGCCACCGGATCGACCCCGGAGGTGGGTTCGTCGAGAATCAGGATCTCCGGCTTGTGGATCACCGCCACCGCCAGGGACAGGCGCTGTCGCACCCCCAGGGGCAGGCTCATCGGCAGACTGTCCGCCACGGATTCGAGAGAAAACCGTTCGAACATTTGCTCAATGCGTGGTTCGCGCTCCTCCTCGGGGATCCGATACAGCCGCGCATGCAGCTCGAGGTTCTGGCGCACCGTCAGCTCGCCATACAGTGAGAAGGCCTGGGACATGTAGCCAACCCGCTGGCGTATCGCCAGATCGTTCGGATCCACCGGCTGACCGAACAGCTTGGCCTCGCCTTCGCTGAAGGGGAGCAGGCCGGTCAGCATCTTCATGGTAGTGGACTTGCCGCAGCCATTGGAGCCAAGGAAGCCGAAGATCTCGCCGCGTTCGATACGAAAGCTCACATGATCCACCGCGGTGAAGTTCCCGAAGCGCTTGGTCAGGCCGTGGGCCTCGATGGCGATCTCGTCGCTGGGTTGACGCGGGGGGATCCTGACCTCGCGATGCTGCGCGCGCTTGGCCTTCGGCAGCAGGGCAATAAAGGCCTGCTCGAGGGTATCGCTTTGCGTGCGTTCGAGCAGTTCGTTCGGCGTGCCGGTATCGAGAATCCTGCCCGTGTCCATGGCCACCAGCCAGTCGAAGCGCTGCGCCTCGTCCATGTAGGCGGTGGCCACCAGCACGCTCATCCGGGGACGTTGTCGGCGAATACGCGCGATCAGCTCCCAGAACTGGTTGCGCGCCAGGGGATCGACCCCGGTGGTCGGCTCATCGAGGATCAACAGGTCCGGGTCGTGGATCAGCGCGCAGCAAAGGCCGAGCTTCTGCTTCATGCCGCCGGACAGCTTGCCTGCCGGGCGCTCGGTGAATTCGTTCAGGCCCGTGCTGCGGGCCAGGTCCTCGATGCGCCGGTCGCGCTCTGCCTTGTCCTGGCCGAATAGTCGGCCGAAGAACTCGAGGTTCTCCCGCACGCTCAGGGTGGGATAGAGGTTCTTGCCCAGGCCCTGGGGCATGTAGGCGATGCGCGGACAGAAGCGTCGGCGATGCGCCGCGTCCGCCATGTCGCCGCCCAGCACCCGAACGCTGCCCTGCTGGATGCGCCGCGCGCCGGACACCAGCGCCATCAGACTCGACTTGCCGACGCCGTCCGGGCCGATCAGTCCGACCATCCGGCCCGGGGGAATCTCGAGGCTCAAGTCGTCCAGGGCCCGAGTCTTGCCCTTGCGCGAGTTGCCATACTCCAGGGTGACGTTCTTCAGGCTGGCGATGCTCTCCCCGGGCGTCATCATGATTTCACGTTGATCTGGAGTTCATCGGGCCAGGTGGCCTCGTCATCGAGCTTCAGGTAGGCCACCCCGGGCAGGCCGGTCTTGACCTGTTCCACGTGCTGCATCAGGAGTTCGGGATCGAGGCGCGCCCTGACACGGAACATCAGCTTCTCCCGCTCGCTCTCGGTTTCCACGGTCTTGGGTGTGAACTGGGCGACGCTTGCGACGTAGCTGACCCGGGCGGGAATGACGTATTGCGGCGCGGCATCGAGCACGATGTGAGCCGGCTCGCCGAGGGCCACGCGGCCAACGTCTCGAGTGGGCAGGAAGAAGGTCATGTAGACATCGGTGAGGTCCACCAGGTTGAGGATCTTGGCGCCGGAGCCCAATACCTCGCCGGGCTGGGCGATGCGGTACTGCACCCGAGCGAGGCGATCCGCCCTGAGCTCGCTGTCGTCGATATCCGCCTGGACGCGTCTTACCGCCGCCTTGGCGGCCTCGATGGCGGACTCGGCCTCGACGGCCTGGGAGCGAGCAGATTCTACGCCCGCCTCGGCAGACAGCACCTGGGAGCGTGCCGCCGCCAGGGCGGCCTCGGCACTCTGCCGGGCAGCCCGGTCATCGTCGAGCTGTTGGCGAGAGATCGCATCGCGCTGCACCAGGGTGGCGGACCGCCGATAGCGCTTGTCCGCGGCATCGAGCTCCGCCTGGCGCTGGAGCACCACCGCCTTGGCAGTGGCATGCTCGCTCTCCCGCTGGACGACCACGCTGCGTGCGGTGATCAAGGCATTTTCCGCCTGGCGCACCTGAGCCTTGGCCTGGGCCAGTTCCGCTTCCAGGGCATCGGTGTTCATGCGGGCGATCACCTGGCCCGGCTCGACGAAGGCGCCCTCGTCCACCAGCACTTCCATCAGCCGGCCGGGCAGCTTGGTCGCCACGTCGATCTCCGTGGCCTCGATGCGGCCATTGCCGCTGGAAAAACCCTCTGGCAAGCCCTGAGGCTTGAGCATTTGCCAAGCGAGAAGCGCAGCCAATCCCACCAGGGCAATGGCGATTAACAGCCGGACAATGAGCTTCCTGCTTGCGAGCTTGTTCATGTCGCTCCTCGACTCAGGGGGTGATGGCACCGCATCGATAGGTATTAGCCATAAGTCTAAGGCATGACGGGTTGATGCTGCTTGATATAAATCAGCTTTCGATGTGATCGCCGAGGTAGGCGAGGCTCCACCCGACCAGCCGTTGGCTGAGTTCATCCGCCGCCCGGCCGAACGCCTCGACAACGGACTCAAGACGCTCGTCCTCGCTTTTGACGCGGATCGTAAAATACTGGCTGGCCAATAGATTGCGGCTGGCGCTATCCACCAGTTGAGCCTCAAGGCGAATGACCGCCCAAGGCGCACCCGCCGCATATTCGCTATGAAAGGCATCCAGCTCGCTCAGCAATACAAAGTCGCTTTTGATCTGGTTGCTGCCGCCAATCACCCCGGACAGGCGGCCGTTCTGGCGAAAAGCTTCGGTCAGGCGATCGCGTAACAGACTCGGAGCGTCCGTGCTCCAGCGAGCGCCTTGATATACGTTCAGCTGATTCGGTGCTGGCATGACCAGGATGCGCCGATTCTTCAGAATCTCATTGGAGCGAGGAGTTGCCAGGCGCAGCGTGGCGTTCAGCGGTGCATCATCCGAGGGCGTGCTGGATCCGGCGGGAAGGACGAAGGTTTGCAAGGGCTTCGTCGCCGGCAGCAGCGTACAGGCAGCAAGCGAGCTCAATAGGATCGTCAGAGCGAGTAGCCTCCAGGAAGCGGCACGTGGACCGAGGCCCACGTTACTCGAGCTCATGGGGAAAACTCCTGCAGGGTGTCACCCTTGAACAGATAGCCGGAGGGATTTTCCTCGAAGCGTCGGGTGATACGATTCACATTGTTCAGCACGCTGTTCAACTCGTTCATCGCCGGCCCGAAATCGCCCAGCCCCTGATGGAGCGAGGCTTCGTTATTCGCCAGTAGCGATTCGAGTCGAGTGCTCAAGCGCACCAGCGCTGCCATCGCGCGTTGCGCATCGTCGAAAGCCATGCTTCCCTGATTCTCCAATAGAGAGTTGACCTTCTGGCTGGCCTGGTTGACGTTCGTCGCCGCCTGAGCGAGTTCGCCGCGCTGCTCCGCCAAGGTGGTGGTGAGCTGCTCGACATCCACGAGTATACGTTCGATACGCTGGGTATTCTTCGGTGAAAGTAGCCGGTTGGCGCTCTCCAGCAGTTGATCGAGGCTTTCGATCAGGGTCTCCCCGTCCGCCAGAAACGAGTGCAGCGGCGAGGGCTGGGCAGTGATCACCGCCGGGTCGTCGCGGTCGCTGGCAAGCGTCGGGCTTTGTGGTGTGCCGCCACGCAGCTGAATGCTCATGCTGCCGGTGATATTGGCCAACCTCAGGCTGGCCCGGGTATCGCGCTTGATGGGTATGTCGCTATAGATCCGCACCAGCGCCCGCACTTGACTAGGGTCCTCAGGGTCCAGAGACAAATCCACCACATCCCCTACCTTGATACCGTTGTATTGCACCGTATTGCCGATGGCCAGGCCGCTGACCGCCTGCTCGAAGCGAACTTCATAGTAG
Organism: Modicisalibacter ilicicola DSM 19980; assembly: GCF_900128925.1. Lineage (GTDB taxonomy): Bacteria > Pseudomonadota > Gammaproteobacteria > Pseudomonadales > Halomonadaceae > Modicisalibacter > Modicisalibacter ilicicola. Next base: position 13,434 of record NZ_FQUJ01000010.1, on the reverse strand, counting down.
CTGTAGTCACGCTCGACGCTGGACTTGCCCAACCATAGGGCGAACAGCAGGCAACCGCCAAGGGTAATGAGGGCGAACAGGCCGATCAGCACGTGGTGGGCGCGAGGTTCCATGTCAGCTTTTCTCCGAGGAAGGGGGCGATTGTCGCGCGGCCCGGGCGCGTGGACCGTGGAAGTAGTCGCGCACCCAGGGATCATCGACGTTTTCTACCGCCTCCAGGCGGCCCGCCACCAGCACCCGCCGCTTTGCCAGCACCGCGACCCGGTCGCAGGTGCGGTACAGGGTATCCAGGTCATGGGTGACCAGAAACACGCTCAGACCCAGGGCGTTTCTCAGGGTCAGCAGCAGTTGGTCGAAGTCCGCCGCGCCAATGGGGTCCAGGCCCGCAGTGGGCTCGTCGAGAAACAGCACTTCCGGGTCCAGCGCCAGGGCGCGGGCCAGGGCGGCGCGCTTGATCATGCCCCCTGACAGTTCCGCGGGCGTCTGCAAGGCCGCGTTCACCGGCAGCCCGACCAGCGCCAGCTTGACCCGAGCCAGAAACTCCGCCTCGGAACGCGCGAGCCCGATATGCTCGATCATCGGAAAGGCCACGTTCTCCTGCAGGTTAAGAGAGGAAAACAGCGCGCCGCGCTGGAACAGCACGCCGAAGCGCCGCTCAAGCTTCGAGCGGCGGCGCTCCGACAGAGACTGCAGGTCCTCGCCGAACACCTCGATGCTGCCCTCATCGGGTCGGCGCAGCCCGACGATACTGCGCAGCAGGACGGACTTGCCGCTGCCGGAGCCGCCCACCACCCCGAGAATCTCGCCGGAATACAGATCCAGGTCGAGATGCTCGTGAACCACATGATCGCCGAAACGGTTGGCCAGGTCGCGGATGCGAATCAGGGGGCAGTCGCGGTTCACCAGCCCATCTCCATGAAGAATAGGGCAGCGATGGCGTCCAGCAGAATCACCATGAAGATCGACTGCACCACGCTTGAGGTGGTGTGTTCCCCCACGGATTGGGCGCTGCCGCTCACCTTGAAGCCTTCCAGGCAGCCGATGGCCGCGATGAAAAAGGCGAAGATCGGCGCCTTGGCCAGACCCACGAGAAAGTGCTTGAGGGGCACCCCCTGTAGAATAATGACAAACTGCAATGCGGAAATATCCAGCACCAGAAGACATACCAGCGCGCCGCCGATAATGCCGCTGAGCATGCCGATAAAGGTCAGAATCGGCAAGGTCATCAGGAGCGCCAGCACCCGAGGAAGCACCAGCAGTTCGACGGTGTTCAACCCCAGGGCGCGCAGGGCGTCGATCTCCTCGTTGGCCTTCATCGAACCGATCTGGGCGGTGAAGGCGCTGGCGGTGCGACCGGCCAGCAGAATCGCGGCCAGCAGAACCCCGAACTCTCGCAGGAACGAAAAGGCGATAAGGTCTACGGTGTAGATCGTCGCGCCGAAATTCTGCAATACCGTGGCGCCAAGGAACGCGACCACCGCACCGACAAGAAAGGTCAGCAGGGCGACGATCCCGATGGCGTAGAGGCCGGTCTGCTGGATTTGCGCCACCAGTGCGGTTATCCGCCAGCGGCCGGGACGCCAGAGCGTGGCAATCAGCGAGCTCAGGATCAGACCGATAAAACCAAGCAATAAACGCTGTTGCCGCCAGAACCTCTCGAGCCCCTCGCCGGTACGGGCCAGAAAATCGATAAGCGGTGATGTCGCCTGGTATTGCGGCGTTAGCGGCTTCGCCATGGCTTGAGCCACGGTATGCAACAGCGCTCGACGGGCCGGCGGCAGATCCGGCGCATCCTTTGTCAACTCGGTCATGTTCTCGGCGCCCAGCAGCTCGACCAGCAGAGCGGCGCCGGCAGTATCCAGAGTGACCACTTCACTCAGGTCGAGGCTTGAGACCTCGGCGTTACCGATTCGCGCCCTGGCAGCCTCGACCTGATCTTGCAACGTCGCGTAGTGGACCAGGGTCCAGTCGCCGGTGACACTCAAACTGTCAAGCCGAGGGACGAGGCGACCGGCGTTGTCCACGCCCGAACTCATTGGCTTTTCGATACCTTCCCTCTCGATGATCCGCCTTTCGATATGTTTTCTTTCGGCGTGCCGGCCTGGAGTCGCTGGTCTGACGGCTGCTCGAACAGCGCTTGCAGGTGTCGCCATAGTTTCCCGGTATCACCCAGCAAGCCGCTGGTATAGCTCGTCGAGCTTCGTCCCTTGCCGACTTGATAGGTCAAGGGGCGCCAAGATGTCCTGCTGGTGCTCCTGCAGGCTGTCGAGCAAGTGATGCCTATGCAGCTGGCGCAACTCGCTGAGACTATCGACTAGCCGATGAACGTAATCGCCAGAGGTGGAGAAATGGGAGTAGTCATCGTCACTATCCATGAAAGCTCCTCTTGAAGGCCGCGTAGCTGTCGACGGGGCCATGAGCCAGGATGGGATTCCCTTGTTCGTGTTCACGAACGGTGTCTGCTGGACGCAATGCTCTGTTAGGCAGTCGCCGATGTGGATTGGTTATCAGTCTAAGGCTTGGCAGGCGGATGTCGCTTGATATGAATCAATCGAGAGAGGTTCGCTAATGGCGACCCGGGTCCTGGCGTGTTCCGGGCCGTGTTCAAGCTTGCTATCATGGATGAATGAACAGTGCCCTGGACTCTCACTCCTTCGCCGCCTCGGTGGATGACCCGTTCTATTACCTGATCAACTTTCGCTTCGTGCTCGACTGGGTCGGCGAGCGCTATGGCGATCTGCTGGATGCTCGGGAACTCGAGGTCATCGCCGCTTTCCACGGCTTGCCCCAGGCTTCCCAGGCCCTGCTGGTGCGCATGATCATGCGCAAGGGGACGCTGTTCCGGGCCAGCAAGCTCGCCTACCCCGAGATAGGCGCCACCCGCGAGGCGGCAGAGCCGCTGATTACCCAGGGCCTGATCGACGCGGCACCTGAACTGACCCTGGACGCGCTCTTCGGCCTGCTGACCAAGGCTGAACTCGTCGCCGCCTTCAAGGATCACCTTGGCAATGCCAAGGCACGGAAACCCGCGTTGCTGGAGGCGCTGCGGCCCTCCTTTCCCGGTGCCCGACGTTTCGCTGTCTGGTGCCCGGCCAGCGATGACCGCGTCTATGCACTGCCGCTCATGGCGCTGTGCGACCGCCTGCGGCTGATGTTCTTCGGCAACCTGCGCCAGGATTTCTCGGAGTTCGTGCTCGCCGATCTGGGGATCTTTCGCTACGAGCGTGTCGCCTTCAGCCAGGCTTCCCGTGCCTTCCAGGATCGCGGCGACGTGGATGCCTACCTGCATCTGCACCGCTGCCGGGAGCGTTTCGAGGCCGGCGACGCTCTGGAAGCCGTGCTCGCCGAGGTGCCACCGGCCTTCGTCGACAACCCCTGGCTCGAATCCCGGCGCGCCAAGCTGCTGTATCAGTTGGGGCAGCACTGCGAGCGCCATGCGCTGCTGCACATTGCGTTGAGGCTTTACGAGGACTGCAGCCACCCAGGCGCACGCCTGCGTCGCCTGCGCGTGCTGGAGCGCAGCGAGCGTTTCGAGACCGCCCTGGAATTGGCGGGCGAGATGGAACTGACTCCGGAAAGCGAGGCCGAAATCCAGCATCTCGGCCGTGTCGTGCCCCGCCTGCGGCGCAAGCTGGGGCTGGCCAGGCCGGTACGTCGCGACCCGGCGCCGGTCGAGCGAATCGATCTTGTGTTGCCAAGACCCGAAGACACGCGCCGCGTGGAGAGCGTGGTGCGCGAGCATCTCGACGAGGCCACGGGGCCGGTGCATTACGTCGAGAACGCCCTGGTCAATTCGCTGTTCGGCCTGCTCTGCTGGGAGGCGATCTTCGCGCCGCTACCCGGGGCCTTCTTTCACCCGTTCCACGGCGGCCCGGCGGACCTGCTGCGACCGGATTTCCAGGCTCGCCGCCAGGCATGGTTCGACGCCTGCCTGGCGCAACTCGATTCGAATGCCTACCGGGCCACGATTCGCAAGAACTTCGTCGCCAAGCAGGGCTTGCAGTCGCCGTTCGTGCATTGGGGCATCCTCGACGAAGCGCTGCTCGAGCGGGCCCTGGCCTGCTTCCCCGCGACTCATCTGCGACTCTGGTTCGAACGCCTGCTGCGGGACATCAAGGCCAACCGCGCCGGCCTGCCGGACCTGATCCAGTTCTGGCCCGACCGAGATGCCGGCGGAGATCAGGCGCAGCCACGCTACCGTATGATCGAGGTGAAAGGGCCGGGGGATCGCCTGCAGGACAATCAGCTGCGCTGGCTGGACTTCTGCGCCGAGCATGGGATGCCGGTCACGGTGTGTTATGTGCAATGGCAGCAAGATGGCACGGCCCCATGAACTACAGCATTGCCGTTCGCACCCTCTGCGAGTTCACCGCCAAGGCCGGCGATCTCGACCTGCGCTTCACGCCGTCACCCTCTGCCCAGCAGGGCATCGCCGGCCATGGGCTGGTGGCCTCGCGGCGCGACGAGGGCTACGAGCGTGAAATCCCGCTCGGCGGCGAGTATCGGCATCTCGAGGTGCGGGGCCGGGCCGATGGATACGATCCCGCCCGCAATCAACTCGAGGAGGTGAAGACCTTTCGCGGCGATCTGGCGTGGATGCCGGCCAACCATCGAGCGCTGCACTGGGCCCAGGTGAAGATATACGGCCACCTGTTGTGCCACAGCCGAGGCCTTTCGGAGGTATGTCTGGCCCTGGTCTACTTCGACATCGTCAGCCAGCGCGAGACCCTGCTGCGCGATACGTTCTCCGCGCAGACCCTCGAGGAGTTCTTTCATGAGCAGTGCGAACGCTTCATTGCCTGGGCCGACCAGGAAATGGCCCATCGCGCGGCACGGGACAGCGCCCTGAATGCGCTGGGTTTCCCGCATGCGGGCTTCCGTACCGGCCAGCGCCCCCTGGCCGAGGCGGTCTACAAGGCGGTGGGCACCGGCCGCTGCCTGATGCTTCAGGCGCCCACCGGCATCGGCAAGACCCTGGGCACGCTGTTTCCCATGCTCAAGGCGTTGCCCCGGCAGCACCTGGACAAGCTGTTCTTCCTGGCCGCCAAGACCCCCGGGCGCCGGCTGGCGCTCGAAGCCTTGGCGACGCTTGTGCCCGAGGAGGCGGATGAGCCGGCGCCGCTGCGGGTACTCGAGCTGGTGGCCCGGGACAAGGCCTGCGAGCACCCGGACAAGGCGTGTCACGGCGAGGCCTGCCCGCTGGCCAGCGGCTTCTACGATCGCCTGCCCGAAGCCCGCCAGGCCGCCGTTTCGCACGCCATGCTCGATCAGGCAGCGCTGCGCGACGTGGCCCTGGCCCATGGCATCTGCCCCTACTACCTGGGTCAGGAGCTGGCGCGCTGGAGCGACGTGGTGGTGGGGGACTACAACTACTACTTCGATCTCAACGCCATGCTCTTCGGCCTTACCGTCGCCAATCGGTGGCGAGTCGGCGTACTGGTGGACGAGGCCCACAACCTGGTCGAGCGGGCGCGGCGCATGTACAGCGCCGAACTGGACCAGGCGGCCTTCAAGGCGGTACGCCGGACGGCGCCGGGCCCGCTCAAGAAGCCGCTGGATCGCCTCGCTCGGCAATGGCGGGCTCTCGACAAGAGCGTCGAAGCGGCGGGGGTGTCTTCGGACTATCGCGTGCTCGACTCGCTCCCGACGAAGCTGCTGGGCGCCCTGCACAACGCCGTCGCCGCGATCACCGACTACCTCACCGAGCAGCCGGCCGGCCTCGACGCTGCGCTGCAGACCTTCTACTTCGAGGCGATGCACTTTTGCCGTGTCGCCGAGCTGTTCGATGAACATTCGCTGTTCGACATGACCTTCAAGGCCGGCCGGCGCGGTGCCACGCTCTCGACGCTGTGCCTGAGAAACGTCGTGCCGGCGGGATTTTTGACCCCGCGCTTCGAGGCGACCCGGGCCACGGTGCTGTTCTCGGCGACCCTGAGCCCCAGCCGCTACTACGGCGACCTGCTGGGCCTGCCGGCGGACACGCCCTGGCTCGAGGTGGAGTCGCCTTTCAGTGCCGAGCAGTTGTCGGTCCGGGTCGTCGACAAGGTCTCGACACGCTTTCATCACCGCGCGGCGTCCCTTGCCCCCATCGTCGAGCTGATGGCCGAGCAGTTCGCGGCGCGGCCGGGCAATTACCTGGCGTTCTTCAGCAGCTTCGAATATCTCGAGCAGGTCGCCGCCCTGTTCCGCGAGCGCTGCCCGGCGGTTCCTCTCTGGGCACAATCGCGGCGCATGGACGAGCCGTCGCGCCAGGGGTTTCTCGCGGGTTTCAGGGAAGGTGGCCAGGGTATCGGCTTCGCGGTGCTGGGCGGCGTCTTCGGCGAGGGCATCGACCTGCCCGGGGAACGCCTGATCGGTGCCTTCATTGCCACCCTGGGCCTGCCGCAGGTGAATCCGGTCAACGAGCAGTTCCGCCAGCGTCTGGGCGTGCTGTTCGGCGACGGTTACGACTATGCCTATCTCTATCCCGGCCTGCAGAAGGTGGTTCAGGCCGCCGGGCGGGTGATTCGCACCCAAGAGGATCGCGGCGTGATCCATCTCATCGACGATCGTTTCGCCCGGCCCCGGGTACAGCGCCTGTTGCCGAACTGGTGGAAAAACGAACGTTGAGCCCATATCTCCTCTCTAAACCGTACGCACCGCAAGTTGTCGCGGTAATCTAGTCTCTCCTGAGTCGACAGGCCTTTCATACATGCTCGGATTCCTCCAAGGATTTGCCTACGGGCTGTTCATCACCTGTCTGCCGTGGTTCCTGGTCGGCATGGTCAGCCCGCGGCATGCTCTCGCTACGTCGATGCCGGACCGCCTGCAGGTGGTGATTCGCTACTGGCTCACGGTGCCGTTCATCGCCATGCTGCTGTGGCTGACTTCCCTGTGGGGCGGGTTCGGCCCCAGCCTGCTGGGCTGGCTCGCCGGGCTGGGCGCGGTGGCGGTGGGCTTGCCGGTCGAGCGGCGCATTCGCGGTTGGCTGAGGCGGCGCAAGCAGCGCCGGCTCGAGGCACAGCTTGCTGCCGAGGCCGCGCGACGCCAGCAACAGGAGGCCCGGGAGGCGAGCGAAGCGGGCAGTGTTACCCTCGATCCCCAGCATCCTCCGGCGGATGCCGACGATGTCGTCCGGGCGCTGTGCACCGCCAAGCAGCGCCTGATCGAGGTACGCCAGCCGCAGCTCGCCGTCCAGGCCGATCGTCTCTACAGCCGCTACCGTCGTGTCACGAATGTCCTGCTCGAGCGCTTCGACAGGAGCGAGCTGGCCTTCGAGCGCTCACGCAGCCTGATCGCGGAGGTCTGCTTCGCCGCCGTGGACAACCTGACCCGCATGGCCTCCCAGGCCAGTGGCATTGCCGGCGTGGATGGTGACTTCGTGCGCCGCCGCCTGTCCCGGGAGCGCAACCGGCTGACCCTGACCGAACGTGCCACCCTGGAACGCCGTCTCACCCTGCTCACCGAAACCCAGCAGCAGTTGGACGAACTCAGCGCCCGCAATGAGGCGGCGCTGACCGCCCTGGACGATGCCGCCGTGGCCATGGCGCGTATCGAGACGGGGAGGCCCCAGGCGTCGGTCGACGCGGATCAGGCGTTGCGCGACCTGAGCCACTTCGTCGAACGGGCGGAACGTTACGGGCGGCAGCGCTGATGCGCTATGGTATTTCCAGATCCTGGAGGATTAAGAGCCTATGAGTGGTGAGCGCACGACAGGCAACGCGGAAAGGCAGCTGCGTTTGCCGCCGGTGGACGAGATCGCAACGCATCTGCGGGGGGAGTTCGAATCCCGGGAGGAGCAGGACGACGACGCTACCCTGGCCGCCCGAGCCGATGCCTTCGTCGATGAGCTGTTGAGTGCCGAGGAGAGCGCGGAGCGCCAGCGTCGTGCCGTGGACGAGATGGGCGGCGAGATACAGCGCCAGGCCGCCTATCGCAGCGAGATGCTGCAGACGCCCATCCGCAAGCTTGCCCACCACGGCGACGACGGCGGCCCGGTGGCCCAGGCGCTGACCAGCCTGCGCGAGCGCATGACAGCGCTCGATCCCAACCGCCACAAGCTGACCCGGGGCGGGCTCGATCGGCTGCTGGGGCGTATTCCCGGCGTGGGCAACAACATGCAGCGCTACTTTCGCAAGTATGAAAGCGCCCAGGAGGCGCTGGATGCGATCATCCGCGACCTGGAGGACGGACGCGACATGCTGCGTCGCGACAACCTGACCCTGAGCGACGACCAGACGGCGCTGCGCGACATCCTCGGGCAGTTGCAGCAGCAGATCGCCCTGGGCCGACTGATCGACGAGCGCCTGGAAGCCCGAGTGGCGGCGTTGAACGATGACGACCCGCAGCGCGCCTTCATCGAGGAGGAACTGCTCTTCCCGCTGCGCCAGCGTATCGTCGACCTGCAGCAGCAGTTGGCCGTCAGCCAGCAGGGAGTACTGGCGCTGGAGGTGGTCATCCGCAACAACCGCGAACTCATTCGCGGGGTGGATCGCGCCATCAACGTCACCGTCTCGGCGCTGACCGTCGCCGTCACCGTGGCCCTGGCCCTGGCCAACCAGCGCCTGGTGCTCGACCGGGTCGAGGCGCTCAATGCCACCACCTCGGACATGATCGCCGGCACCGCCCAGTCCCTGCGCAGCCAGGGGGTGGAGATCCAGAACCGCTCCGCCACGGCGATGCTCGACATGGAGAAGCTCGAACAGGCCTTCGGCGACGTGCTGGCGGCAATCGACGACGTCTCGCGCTATCGCCGCGATGCGCTGCCGCGGCTCGACGAGCAGATCGATCGGCTGCAGACCCTGGCACGCCAGGGCGACGAGGCCATCCATCGGCTCGACAAGGGTAACGATGCTCAATCGGGTAATGCCATCTAGCGGGGTGGACATTGCCGGTAAGCAACACCATTCCACTCGAGAGGTGGTCGAATTCAGCGTGAAAGACGACGACAAGACACTGCGGCGCACCGGGATCGGCATGCTGCTGCTATTCTGGCTGATCGTGCTGGGCATGGGGGCCTGGTGGTTCCAGGGGCTGCTCGACGAGCGACGCAACCCCAATGCCGATCTCGTCCAGTGGGTCGGGGAGGGCAACGAGCCCATCACCCTGGAGCGCAACGCCTCGGGGCACTTCGTCGCGACCGGGCGCATCAACGATCAACCCGTGGAGTTCCTGCTGGATACCGGGGCAAGCCTGGTCGCGGTGCCCACCAACCTCGCCGATCGCCTCGGTCTGCAGCGTGGTGCCAGCGCCGAGTTCAATACCGCCAACGGCCGCGTTCGCGGGCACCTGACGACCATCGACGAGATCACCCTGGGTGGGCTCAGCGCGAAAGACGTGCGCGGTTCGATCAACCCGGGACTCGGGGGAGAGACCGCGCTGCTGGGGATGAGCTTTCTGAGGCGCTTCGACATCGAGATTCGTGGCGCCACCATGGTATTGAGCCCGGCAAGCCAGGGTTGACCGGTTCACACTCCATGTCGATGACAGCCGGTCACTGGCCGAGGTTGTGCCGATTCAACACGTTATGCTACTTATGAATAGGTTGAACCCCTCAGTTGCATAAGGAGTGTGCTTATGGGTATCGAAGTAGGCGGCCTGTTGGGCCTGATCTGGCTGATCATCCTCATCTGGGCCATCGTCAAGGTCGCCAAGAGCGCGGCCAGCACCGCCGCCAAGGTGATCTGGATTCTGGTACTGCTCATCTTCCCCCTGGTTGGTCTGATCATCTGGCTGCTGTTCGGCCCCAAGGGCTAGCGATTCCACGTCGGGCACGGAGCGGGCGGGTCACAATCGACCTGCCCGCCTTTTGTATAGATTAAGGTATTGGCGGATGCAGGGCGTAAGATGAGCGCCTCGTACATGCCGTGGCAGGGAAGCTGGATGAAGAAGAGCCTGATTGATTACAAGGTGTTCGTGCCGTCGCTGCTGATCGTGATTGCGATCAGTGTTCCGTTCGTCCTGTATGAACAGGAATCCCTGACGCTGTTGAATGCAATATTCGACACCATCGTCGATGTGTTCAGTTGGGGATACCTCTGGTACGGCGTGGCGCTGGTGGTGGCGGGTCTTTATCTCTCGTTTTCCAGATACGGCCGGGTCGTATTGGGGGACCCCCGGGAGAAGCCCCGTTTCACCCTGTTCGAATACTCCTCCATCCTGATCGCGATGGGCATCGGCTCGACGATCATGCGTACCGCCATGCTGCAGTGGACCTCGGTGGCCAACGACCCGCCGGGGGGCGTGGCCCCAGGCTCGCCGGAGGCATTGCTGTGGGGCAATGCCTACAGCATGTTCCTGTGGGGGTTTCAGGTATTCGCGATCTTCGTGATGATCGCTCCCGCGATGGGATACATACTGCACGTTCGCAAGCGTCCCTTGATGAGGATTTCGGAGGCGTCCCGGGTACTTTTCGGCGACAGGGTGGTCGATGGCCTGGGGGGCAAGCTTCTCGACATACTCTTCCTCGTCAGCATCCTGACCGGGGCAGCGGTCACCCTGGGTCTCGGTGCGCCCATCATCACCTATAACCTGGCGGAACTGATGGGGACCGAGGTGAGTTTCACCATGACCATCGTGGTGACGATCGTCTGGGTGCTGCTCTTCTCGGTCAGTGCCTACCTGGGTATCGAGAAGGGGATCAAGCGGCTCAGTACCTGGAACATGTACATCGCCGGGGGCTTTGCCCTGTTCGTCGTGCTCGCCGGGCCCGGCGTGTTCATCATGAGTTACTTCTCGGATAGCGTGGCCTTTTTGCTGTCGAATTATGTTCGGATGTCGCTGGGCACGGACGCCGTGCACGATGGAGGAGCCTCGCACGTGCAGAGCAATACGGTTTTCTGGTTTGCCTATAGTGCCACCTGGGCGCTGCTGCACAGCGTGTTTGCGGCCAAGATTTCCCAGGGCCGTACCATCAAGGAACTGATCCTGACTTACCTGCTGGCCCCCACGCTGATTGCCTGGGTGGCAACCGCCGTGCTGGGGGGGCTGGGAGTCTACCAGTACCTTCAAGGCGATCTGGGCGTTCTTCAGCTGGTCGAAAACCAGGAGCGCATGGCGGCGATACCGGAAATACTCTCCACCTTGCCCTTTGGCGACATTGCCATTGCCATTTTCATCGTCGTGGCGATGATCTTCCTGACGACGACACTGGATTCGACGACGTACACCGTCGCGGCCTACACCAGCACGGAGGACATGAGCAAGTACGAGCCGCCCAAGATGCTGCGTATCATCATCGCGGCGATCATCACCGCGGTGGCGCTGATCCTCATGCGCATCGGTGGTCTGCCCCCACTCGAAGTCGTGTCGGGACTGATGGGGCTGCCCGTCATTGTCATCCAGTTCGTCTTGATCTATGCGGCGAAGAAGATGATGGACGAAGATCGGGCCTGGCAGTACAACGTGCGGGGGCAAGCCAACAGCTAGACCGCCAAGCCCTGCCGTTGCCTGGCGCGAAGCTCAGTGGTACGGCCGATGTGATAAGGTGACGATGGCGCAGGTCCGTACGCTTCGAGAAGGGAAACACGCAACGATTCATCAAGGAGAAGAGGATATGGATAGTTTGTTCAGCAGCCTGGGGAACGCCCTTGGTGGTCTGCTAAGCCTGATCTGGTTGATCATCGTCATCTGGGCCATCGTCAAGGTGGCCAAAAGTGGTGCCAGCACCCTGGCCAAGGTCATCTGGATAATCGTGCTCATCTTCTTCCCGTTGATCGGGTTGATTCTCTGGCTGCTGTTCGGCCCCAAGGGGTAGCGCATCACACCGCTGCATGAATGCAAATGCAATCGGGCAGGCCCATGGCCTGCCCGATCCTGGTTGACCCGGTGCGCCGACTGTCGGCCTGTCGATCAATCCCAGCTCAAGGCACCGCCCACCTGATACTCGGTGACCCGGGTCTCGAAGAAGTTCTTCTCCTTGCGCAGGTCGATGATCTCGCTCATCCACGGGAAGGGGTTGCTCGCCCCGGGGAACTGCTCCTTCAAGCCGATCTGGGCCAGGCGGCGATTGCAGATGAAGTGCAGGTACTCCTCCATGATTGCGGCGTTCATGCCCAGCACACCCCGGGGCATGGTGTCCCGGGCGTATTCGATCTCGAGCTGGGTGCCTTCGAGGATCATCTGGGTGACCTCGTCCTGGAACTGCGGCGTCCACAGGTGCGGATTCTCGATCTTGATCTGGTTGATCATGTCGATGCCGAAGTTCAGGTGCATGGACTCGTCGCGCAGGATGTACTGGAATTGCTCGGCAACACCGGTCATCTTGTTGCGCCGGCCCATGGAGAGGATCTGGCTGAAGCCGCAGTAGAAGAAGATGCCTTCGGTGACCACGTAGAAGCCGATCAGGTTGCGCAAAAACTCCTGGTCGGTCTCCGGGGTGCCGGTCTGGAAGTTGGGACGCCCCAAGGCCTGGGTGTGCTTCAAGCTCCAGGCGGACTTGCGTGCCACGGAGTCGACTTCGCGATACATGTTGAAGACCTCGCCTTCATCCATGCTCAGCGACTCCACGCAGTACTGGTAGGCGTGGGTGTGGATGGCTTCTTCAAAGGCCTGGCGCAGCAGGTACTGGCGGCATTCCGGGTTGGTGATCTGCTTGTAGACCGCCAGTACCAGGTTGTTGGCCACCAGCGAATCCGCGGTGGAGAAGTAGCCCAGCGAGCGCATCACGATCAGCCGCTCGTCCTCGGTCAGGCCGTCAGCGCTCTTCCACAGGGCGATGTCGGCGTTCATGTTGATCTCCTGGGGCATCCAGTGGTTGGCACTCCCGTCGAGATACTTCTGCCAGGCCCAGTCGTACTTGAAGGGCACGAGCTGGTTGACGTCGGCCCGGGCATTGATCATGCGCTTGTCGTCGACCTCGACGCGGCCGGCACCCATTTCCAGCTCTTCCAGGCCCGCGGCGATATCGAGTTCGTCCAGGGCCTTTTCGGCCCGTGAGATGCGGTCGGTATCGGCAATCTCGTAGCTACCGGCGTTTTCCTTGACCTCGGCATCGGCCTTCGGCGCCGCCTGGGGCGTCGGAGCGGCCGGCTTGGCTTGGCCAGGGGCCGGGGCGGTGACGGTGTCGTCGTCGTGGAAATCGTCCCAGTTCAGCATCTTCTGCATCTCCTGATGATGAGTACGTCCTGTAGGAGCTCGATTCATCGAGCGATCGGTGCCTGTCGCCATCGCCCGGTAAACCAGGCTCCTACCTCGTGCTGTCGGTTACATTGGCACTGGAAGGTCTGACTCTATTTCTCTTCCGATGATGAGCACGTCCTGTAGATACCGTCTCTCGATACCGGCTGCAAGGAGGCTTATACCCCTTGTGGCCGATATTCGCTCTGCGACTTCAACACGCCATAGGCGATATGCACCAGCTTGCGCATGGCCGCCCCCAGCGCCGACAGCGACGGCTTGCCCCGCGCCTTCAAGCGCGCGTACTGGTCGCTGATATCAGGGTTGTAACGGATGGCC
>NZ_FQUJ01000023.1:41361-41816 GCF_900128925.1 Modicisalibacter ilicicola DSM 19980 | reverse complement strand
ATCTCCTTTTCTGAGCTGCCTGGGCGGCAGCGAACCTGTTTTATCTTTGGATATGACTCGTTTTGTATTTCTGAGCTGCCTGGGCGGCAGCGAACGGCGACCCTGAGTCGCCCTGGGTGCGCCTTGATTTCTGAGCTGCCTGGGCGGCAGCGAACTCATGGTGGGTCTCCTAGTTCTGCGCCGGTATTTTCTGAGCTGCCTGGGCGGCAGCGAACGTGTCGTCGATATTGGCGCGAGTGGCCTCGCTTTTCTGAGCTGCCTGGGCGGCAGCGAACCTCGGGGCGCCGCACGTTGGTGTCGACGTCTTTTTCTGAGCTGCCTGGGCGGCAGCGAACTGCGCAGTTGAGCGCAGCGAAAAATGCGCCTTTTTCTGAGCTGCCTGGGCGGCAGCGAACGCCCTCAATAACTCGTCCCGACAACTCCACCTTTTCTGAGCTGCCTGGGCGGCAGCGAAC
>NZ_FQUJ01000023.1:0-41351 GCF_900128925.1 Modicisalibacter ilicicola DSM 19980 | reverse complement strand
CCACCTTTTCTGAGCTGCCTGGGCGGCAGCGAACGGCTGTTGCGGTCGAACTCAAGGAAAGCTATTTTTCTGAGCTGCCTGGGCGGCAGCGAACGTCTCCAGATAGAAAATGCGCCTCAGCGGGATTTTCTGAGCTGCCTGGGCGGCAGCGAACTGGTTCGAGAATTGATGCGCGTCACCAAGCCATTTCTGAGCTGCCTGGGCGGCAGCGAACTTATGAACCTCCCGGCATCGAAGGTGCGTGATTTTCTGAGCTGCCTGGGCGGCAGCGAACGCGGTGCTTTCGGATGTTCACGTCTGGTGCTTTTTCTGAGCTGCCTGGGCGGCAGCGAACGCGATGGCGGTTCCCGCATTGGTCAGAGCCGTTTTCTGAGCTGCCTGGGCGGCAGCGAACTTATGAACCTCCCGGCATCGAAGGTGCGTGATTTTCTGAGCTGCCTGGGCGGCAGCGAACGCGGTGCTTTCGGATGTTCACGTCTGGTGCTTTTTCTGAGCTGCCTGGGCGGCAGCGAACGCGATGGCGGTTCCCGCATTGGTCAGAGCCGTTTTCTGAGCTGCCTGGGCGGCAGCGAACTCCAATCAACATCGACACCCTCAAATGGCGGTTTTCTGAGCTGCCTGGGCGGCAGCGAACTTACAGACAAAACGTCGCACCTTTCACAATTTTTTCTGAGCTGCCTGGGCGGCAGCGAACGCAATTACCATCAACGAGATCGGTACACGCCTTTTCTGAGCTGCCTGGGCGGCAGCGAACAAATTGCTGCTCTGGAGCGGCATCGTCATCGTTTTCTGAGCTGCCTGGGCGGCAGCGAACGGACAAACACCCTCACCGATCCCACTCGACCATTTCTGAGCTGCCTGGGCGGCAGCGAACTCATGCACATCGACCAGGGACCGCACATCATCTTTCTGAGCTGCCTGGGCGGCAGCGAACCTGACAAGCTGCGCTTGGCTCGTGCTTGGTGGTTTCTGAGCTGCCTGGGCGGCAGCGAACTAGAAGAAAATAGCGCTAATTGTCTGATTTTTAAAGAGCCTCCTGTAAAAGGCACGGTATCACCCTTTTAAAGACGACACCGCTAACCCGTTGTTTTACCGCCCTTCATTTATCCCTTGCAAAAAAGGGTCAAAACCAGGGTACCGTGGCATCGTGGCTTAGACCGTAGTGGTTGAACGCACCTTGCACGGGCTCCTTCTGCGGCTTGCCATGGTCGATAAACAGGCAGAAGCGCTGTTGGCTTGAACGGCTATTGATCTTCACGAACGGCAGCTCGATGCGGCGTGAGGCCGGTGTGGCGTATAACCGCCGCGCTTCCTCCAGGCTTACACCGTGGCGTTTCGCATAGCGCTTGGCGCGGCTTTCGCTGCCTGTGTTGAACTGCCGACGCTTTACCTCAACGTGGGCTGCTCCTTCGGGTACCGCTTGCACATTGCTCAACGTGACGTGATCGCGCATACCGGTTAGCCAGTCACTCTCCATCAGTTGCTCGAGCCTTTGCCGATTGCCATGGAGACGAAGTAGCTCCCCCAGGGTGCGGGCCTGCACGCCAAGCCGGTATTCGGGAAAGCTGACGCCGATATCGTGGGCATCCAGATCGAACAAGGCACGGTGCAACTTGTTATACAGCGCTCGCAACAGCATCACCCGGGAGAACTCGGGGTCCGGTCGCAGCCGGATGTCGATGTAGTGATCCATGATTCAGCCCGCCTCGCCGAACACACCGCCGCGAATCAATGTCGCCATCACGAAGTGCTGCTGCTCCACCGTAGGCACCTGATCCTTGATGATCCAGCCATCCAAAAGCGAATAGAAATCGGCTTTTTGCTTGGGCTGGCGATAAGCACGACCCTGGGTCGTCACGGAACCATAGGGTTCGACGGCGATGGGGCCAAGATCCTCGCCCTCTTCCAGCGGGTACCAGGTATCGATGGTGCGAATGGCGTTGCCGAGTTTCTGTGAGTGAATGCCGGCGATCTCATCGACTTCATACAGCGTCTTGCTCTTGTCGCCGCGCCCGCGATCAAGTATCAGTTCCTGGGAAGGAAAGACCTCCTGCCCTTCTCCAATTCGGGCAAAGGCGACGACTTCCAGCAGGACATGACGCTCGCCACTAAGGCCGTCACGAATTCGAGCAGTCAGCGCCTCCAGATCGGGCTGTGCCGCTTGCGGAGCTTCAAAGCCACGTAGCGAGAGGTTCAACGCATCGAAGGTCCAGCTGCTGGTGGCCTGCCCTTGCTCCACGAGACTGATGCGGACCTCGACCTGCTCGGCGCTCATACGATTGCGCCAGAGAAAACGCCCATTGGCGAGGTTGTAGGCATAGCGCTTCGCCAGTTCGGTGAAGCCCTGTTCACTGACGTAGCCTTTTACCGTTTCGTTCAGCTTGGCCTGATAATCCGCATTGTTGCAGGCGGAAGGTTTGCCTGCGCCGCCCAATACCCGCAGGGTAAAGCGCGTCATCAGAGTATCCGCATCGCTGGGTAGCGTGGCGACATCAACGGTTTGCAGGTTGGGATTTTCGATGGCGGCATCCAGCTTGGCGGGATCCTGATCCTTGGCTTTCAGGCGATTGGAGATGGTGCCGCGCACGGATTTTTCGCGAATGCTGATGGGCTGCCAGTCCTGTATGCTTCCGCGCTGCGCCCAGGCGCCGGCATACATCAGCGCGTCGGATGGGTCGAGCTTGCGCTCGAAGGCGAGGACGGAAGCGGTCTTGAGAGTATCGTTCTTGGCCACGATAAGGCTCCTGTTTCAGTCGTTGATCAAGGTATCGGTGTAGGCGTTACTTAGGCGATAGATGTTGTGTTTCAGGTCATTTTCCACAAACCACATAAGGGCTTCGGGATCCTGAATACGGTGAGGGCTTACCCACTCACCGATCGAATAAAGGCTTTCGACGAACCGGAACTTCACGTCAGTGGCGCGGGCATTGGCCACCTCGCCGGGATCGAATAGCTCGGAAATGCCGCCGTAACCAACCGGGATTGGTACCAGCCAGCCGGGGTAAGGGCGGCGAATTTCCCAGCTCGCTTGCTTCTTGCCATCCGCGCCCTGCGTGACACGGCACTCGTAATTGATTCGCGAGAGGTCTAGCCAGGCGTCCAGCGGCGTAGCGCTGGTGTCGTTTTCCTGAAGCGTGGCGGTGTGCTCGATAAGCCGATCGTCACGTAACACCAAGGCAAAACCCGGCAGTAATCGACGCTTGAGGCGTCGCCATTGATTGGCACTTTCTGCCTCCTTGGCATCGAAACTGATCAATTCCGGTCGGTAGCACCGCTCGCCGGGGTGCGGCGGCACCACGCTTCCACCCGCGATGCGCATCCCCTGAACCTGCCGGTACAGTCGTTGGGCAATCGCTTGTCGTCGCTCTGCGCTTTCCAGGTCATCTCCGCCGTCTGCCTCGACACCGATCAATAACGAGACTTCCAGGTGCGCTCGGCCTTCTTCAACGATGGCAGCTGTACTGCCTGTCTTATCTACCGGATTGCGGGTTAGGTGAAAGGCGCGCGTGAAGCTACCTTCCGTGACTTGGGGGTCGATGCGGTGACACACCACACCAATCTCGTTGAAGACCAGTTTGATATCCTCCGGTAGATTGCGCTCTAGCGCCTGCATCATGCCTATGAACGCGCTCATGGCGGGGAAGCCCCAGGTCATTGGGCTAGAGATAGCGTTGGCGTTCTGGATGCGCAGCCGAGGAAGCACCAAGAGATGATTGATCATGCGAGGGCCTCCATATCTTCTTCATCACGCAATGCGTCCTGCAGATCGTTGAGCTGACGGCGGAACTCGGTCATAACGCCTTCGAATTGGCGCTCCCAGCGATGATGCTCTGCATCGCCGAAGTGCAGACGGCTCTTATGGCCCAATTCACGATTAAGCCAGATGGCAGCACGTGAACTTACGGCTGCATGCCAATCAGATCGACGTCGCGCTTCGGCAAACTCACCATCTTCATCGGCTCGCCCCGGGTCCAGCCAGTACTGCTCTTCTGGAGCCAGCTGACACTTTTCGTCAGTCGTCCAGCCAGGCGTCAATGAGTGGATATCAAAGGTAAATAGCATCAGTTCGTCGACCAACATAACGGTCAAGTCATCGCGCAGATCACGTGTGTGCATATTCTTGGCAGGACCCACTTCCAGAAAGCGCTTCAACTCATCGACGATCTTCCGGACAGCCGGACGTCGCTTGAACGCTCGAAACGGCTCTCGCATCGGTGCGTAAATTTCACGCGACTCCCAATTTGGAGGCAGTGACGCCAACAGATAATTTTGCCCACCTCGCTCGCTATTAAGCTGCGAGATGTTCTGTGGCTTGGTGCCGCCCATCTTCTGGGCTGCCAAATTGGGGTAGCTGATATAGCCTCCCTCAAAGGGCGCTTTATCCTTCAGTGCCTTGCGTGCTGCCTTATTGTGATCACCAAAGAACCAGGCATTGGGACTGACTTGCGCGTAGAAGCGGTGTGTAAGCGCTGTAGCATAGAGCGGCGCCAACAGGTGATAGCTTTCGTTATCGGTGGGATCGTCGCCGACCAGCCAATATATCTGTTTGCCCCGAACATGAGAGCTTGGCTTGCCCTTGGGCTCGGTAATACTGGCGAAGGCACGCATCCAGCTTTTGGCCTTCTCTCGATCCTGGCTCAAGGCATCAATCAATACTTCATCGAAATCGAGCGCCAGCCCCAGTAGCGAGCGCCCCTGCCACTCCAGCTTGAGGAACTTGTAGACATCTAGTGCCGCGGCATTGCCGACGACGTCACCCTGAAAATCGGCTGGCAGGCAGTGGCTGCCCACCAGTCCGTTTTGCACAAGTGGGCCGGGCTCGACGTAGAGATTCGTGCCCTTAGCATCAGGATGAATTGCTTTCAGTGAATGCGTGACTACCTGCAGCTGACTGACACGATGGGCAGCATTGGCAAGCCAGGTTTCCGGCTCAAACTGCTGCTGGAGTTCGAGATAGCTGGGGTCACCTGTTGCGAGCTTTTCTACCTTGGTCGCGAAGCGGTCATGAATAAACCACTCGATCATGTCACGTATTGACCTGTGGGGCTGGGGGTCTGCTGACATCGTTTATCTGCCTTATCTTGGGTGGCATACCAAAGGCATGTCATAATGAGCCCCAAGCGCGGTAACGCTTGGGGCAGCTTTGGATCGAACTATCCATCTCTTCTAACGGGACGATAACTAATCATCCTCATACCTCCTTGCGCTTGCGAAAGCAGACCAGATGTTATCGGTGCTTTACTCGCCCTTTGAGCGGCCACTCATAGGGCGAGCACCTCACTCACAGCATCTGAGCTTGAAGACACAATATACTGGCCTGCATTAAATATCAAACCTAGTGTCTAGCATCCTAATATTCTACAAACCCTCAAGAGCAACACCTACCGTTTGGATGGTAGAATCCCACCTGCAACCGAACAGGTTGCTTAGAAATAGTGGCCAGCGTCCTAAAACGCTTGAAACTCGTTCGCTGCCGCACAGGCAGCAGCAGCCAACCTATCCAGGGCGGCTGCTTTATTTCCGCTTCACGAACCCCAGCGCAGGATGAAAATGCCACCCCTGCGGGGCGTAGCTCGTTTTCAAGCGGATGCGCCCGAAGCGTCGGGCACAACGCTCTATGGTCATGTCCATGGCCTCGGCCTGATCCGCCAGCGCAGCCATGTAGTCGGGCTCGTTCCATGGCGCGATGCGTGCATGGCTGAAGACGTCATCCGGCAGGCGATCCAGTTCGGACTCCACAGGCGTCAGCCTCTCGTCCCTTCCCTCTTGGTCCACCCGCCAGAAACCGTAGTCTTCCTCGCCCTCATCCGGCAGCAGCACGAATTCGCACTCAGGCTCGTTGTCTTCCCGAAAAGGCTGTTGCTGCATTGCCAGCGCCCCGAGGGTCATCGATGAGGTGCGATAAAAGAGATACGCCCCCAGATCGACCTGCGCCGGCTCGCCGCGACGTTTGCGTCGCTGCCCGGGAGTGGCGGCTGCCTCGACCATGAGCGCGGCAAGTCGTGTGTGTTCGAGGTCTACGAGTTTTTGGGTGGGATCGAGCACTTCTGCCGGCATCAGTCGCGGGCGCGAGTCGATGTGTTCGATCTCATCGGCTCTCAATAGCTCCGCCAGTTGATGCGTCACCAGCGGCCAGCGCTTCTCTGTTTCAAAGCCCGGTCGGCTAAATACCGGTGCAGCCCGCTTCAGATGACGGACGTTGGTATCAAGCAGGGCAATATTAGGCGCATGAGCGGGCTCGGGACGGTGGCGCCGTATGCGGCCAGCGAGCTGAATGATAGAGCGCATTGAAGAGGGCTCGACTATCGCCCAATCGTAATCATGGTCACGACCGACTTCCGTGACCGGCGAACCAAGCACGATGAAAAACTGATTCCTAGCAGGGCTGCCATCAAGCTCTGTACGAATATCGACAAGACCGAACACGGCGTTCTCCTCGCGCCGATCCAGCACTCGGTCCAGCCGGGCCTCCAAGCGCGAGCGCAGCAGCAAAGGGAACTGCGAGTGGTAAACGCATAGATGAATCTGCCGATCTTCCGGAATATCCGACCGATAAAGCGCCTGAGCAACGGCCACCAATGGCTCGATGTTGGCCATGCGCACCAGACCGAAACTGACTCGCTTGCCACTGTGGGGGTCAACGGCGTGGTGCTGTTCGTGGAGGGCGCACGCTTGCGTAAGTATTGTCTGTGCCACTGCCTGATAAACATCCTCCGGGTGAGCGGAGGGCGCAGACAGCGGGACGAGATACCCCCGGCGAGCCGGAGCCTGACCGCTGAGCCGGGCGGCACGCTGCCGAGCAAACTTTATGTGGGCGGCATCGAACTCCTCGCCCTCGGCACATATCTGCTGGGTGCAGCCGTGCTCATCGAACCAAGCGCAGCAAGGGCTCACTGGGGTTCCAGGAACACCTCGATGGCGCTGATACTCTGCGCGGCCGGTTCGATATGCCTCGAACAGGCCGCGCACCAATGCCGGCGACAACGTGGCGGAGGAAAGCAGTACCCGTGAGCCAAGCAGCCCGGCCCAATAAACAAGACGCGTCAGGCCGGGAAGGTCGTCGATATCGAAGTCATCCGGCTCATCGAGCACGAGATCACTGCCCATCAACCGCAGCATAGGTACGATCTGGTGGCCGCCGCGCAAACTTTCCGTCGCCGGTATCAAGTGGTCAATCGTACACACCAGCACGGGCGCGCTGATCAGCGCGCGGGCACGTGGATCTTGTGTAGCCCGTGACAGCAGAGGGTGCTCATCGATCCGTCCTTCGAAATGGACATGACTCTGCTCATCCAGCAAAGCGGCTCGCGACTCCGAGCCGCCGCTTTTTCGCTGCTGATGCTCGAATAATGCTCGGCTGGCACTACCCCCGACCCGAACGGCCAAGTCGTCGCTGCCCAGCCCCAATCTTTCCCGGTAAGCTTGCCCGGTTTGCAGCGTAAGCGTTCGCAGACCAAGCGCAATCGAGAAGCGCGCCCCCTCTTCAGGATCGCTCAAGGCGTACATGATTCGACCGTTGGCGATTGTCTTGCCACAGCCGGTGGAAGCCATGTTGACCCCGAAAAAACCCTGCTCACGGGCCTTGTCTCGCACACCTACTGCCAGGTCGAATGCCTGGTCCTGCCAACGAAAGCGGCTGTCGCGGCTACGCTGTCGCAATCCCTTGTGTCGCGCAATGCGCGGCAAGCCTTTTTCCATGTCCGGCAGACGGTGAACGATTTCGCCCACCGTGCGTGTCACGCCTAACAAGTGCTCGTCAAGCGGCTGACACAGCCGACGCTTGCCATGCAGGGCAGCCGTATTCGCATATAGCGCCGTAGACCAATCGCCGGACAGGCGGCCAGCATCGGTCAGGCTCGAGTAGTGATGATCCGCGAGCATCATAGCCAAGCGTGCTAGATGCATCACATAGGGCGATTCCAGCGGTGGTGCAGTGATACTGACGACTCGCAGTTGCCGCGCCAGTCGCTGACTGCGTTGGCGCCAAGCATCACTCGTAACGGGCAGCCCCTCGGGAAACTCCCAGTAGGGCGCAACCTCTGCCGGCGAGGTGTTCTCTACCCTTTCATTCCAGGCAGCGGTGAAAGCCTCTGGCAACGCAGGCAAGATAGCAGCATTGAGTATTCCTCGGGCACCGGACCATTTCTGTTGTCCGTTCTCATCGAAAGCCGGCAATGCGGGCAAGCGATGATGGCTCAGAATCAGCCAACCGATCGCTGCGGCAAGCGGCGGCATTCCCGCAAACGGTGTTTTCGACTGTTGTTGACCATTAATCAGCCCATCGCATTTGAGCCGGTCTAGCCAGCAGGCATCATCATCAAAAGTGAAGTGTTCGAGTCGATATAGCCAGGCGGCATCTTCATCCTCGCCGACGAAGGCCTCCAGCAATCTGAGCGATACCCATTCGTGGCGGTAGAGGTTGCGGCCTTCGAGGCGGCCATGAAGCCGGTCTTGAAAAGCGCGGCTAGCCTTGCCTAGGTCATGAAAAAGCGCCGCCAGCGATGCCAGAAGATGTATCAAACGCCCGCTGTGCCAATCATTTTCATCCTCAGTACGCAGAATATTGCGACGGGTCGTATTGGTGGGCACGGCGCCCTGCATATTGAAACGGCTGGCATCACCGACGATCCACATCAGTTCGCTATGATCTCGGCCGCGGATCCAATGGCAGGCCACGGCGGTATTCTTGCGCGCTGTTTTACGCAGTAGGCGCCTCAAGGTATCAAGACCCGCTTGGGTGATGGGCGTCTGCCAGGTCCGCTCGCCACGACGCTCGGCGAACTGATCGAGAATGCGCCGGGTCTCCTTGAGCGCGTTCTTGTTGCACTGGGAGACGATCAGCACATTCATGACTCGACGCCCCCTAGATCGATGGCGATCTCCTTCAGGGTGTCGATCATGAAATCCAGGGATTCGCTGCGAGTAAGGCTTTCGATGCAGGCCTGGCGGAACTCCTGCTCCTCATCGCCACGCATCGCCGAGATAAAGGCTTGCGGCAGAATGACCGCATCCTTGACCAGATCTGCCACATCGAACACCAGCCCACCGCGCCGGGTCTTGCCGTGCAGTACCGCCAGGCCATGAGGAATGCCCAGTACCCAGGTAGCGGTGGCGCCCAGACCATAGGCCAGATAGTTGCCGTGATCGAGAAATCGGTTGGCCGGGTCCGTGCCACTACCGCGCTTGGCGCGAGTGAACTCGCCATAATCCACTGCCTGTACTGCGAGCTTGAATAACGTCTTGGTCAAGCGTGCTTCCAGAGTCAGTAAGTCGAGGGTACTTGGGGCTTTGATAATGGCCTCGCGATGCAGCCCCAAGGCCGAATTCAAGCGATCCGACGAGAGAGTAAAGCCGGCATCGAGCAATGGCTTGCTACCAAGCCAATGGGTTTCGATGCGTGAGAGCCGAGCCAGTTGAAAGCGTTTGGCCGCCTCGAGACGTTTCTCGTCATCGAACCAGAAGCGCACCCAGTGCTGCAGATACTCGGTGGGCCGGTATTCGCTTTGCGGGTTGAACCAGGCGACATCTACATCGACTTCATTGGCGGAAAAGAGCGGTGTGCCTCCACCGCCACAGAAGCCGACCAGCACACCCGCCTTGGCCAATTCGCGCATAGCTGCTTGAGTAATCGAGGTGCCGGTTCCCAACAGAATCGAAGTCGTATTGGCAATGGGAATGTTCCAATACTTCGATTGGCGCCCTTCATCGGTGACATACTCCACACGCCCACCATTGACCAAGACACGGCAATGCTGAAGATAATATAGATTCGCTCGCTTTGAATGCAGAATCGTCTTGAGCGATGTGGGTGAGAAGTCATCCATATTGATCCCTGCCTGTTGGAATTTCCTTGGCTTCAGTCATCTAAGCATCTTTCGCCACCTTCTAAAGTTTCGAAAAGCCAAGCCGAGGCATTTTAATTCCTCGATTGCCCTACCCTATACTCCCTGACACCCCATTAAGGACTCTCTGGAAATCCCCATGCCCACCATCCACCCCACCCCGGCCGCCCTGCTCCTTTTCCTCTTGTGCCTGACGCCCACCGCGACCTGGGCCCAATCCAGCCAGCAGGCAGAGTGGCAGGCCTATGAAGATGCCCTGTCGCGCGGCGAGCGCCAGGCGCAGATCTGGCACTACGGATGGACGGGGATCTACGCGACGAGCCTGGCGGTCAATGCCTATGAAGCCAGCGAGGCGGATGACGACGACGATCGTTTCGACGCGCGGGTGGGTACGGTGAAATCCGCGCTGGCCCTGAGTGGGATGTTCCTGGATACCCAGCCGCATCCGGCTGCCCGGCGTGAGTTCGAACGCCTGCAAGCGGCTGGCGATCTCGAGCAGGCTCGAGACCTGATGCGCGAAGTGGCGGCGGAGGAGCGGGCGCGTCGTTCCTGGCAGGCACGGGTAGACTCGCTGATCGTGAATACCCTGGGCGGCCTAGCGATCGGCCTGGGTGACGATCGCCCGGGGGACGGGGCGATCAGCTTCGCCACCGGCATGCTGGTCAGCGAGTTGCAGTTGCGCACTCAGCCCACCCAGGCCGGGCATGCCCTGAACCGCTTTCAGCCGGCACGACTCTCCCTAGGCGGCATGCACCTCGACTATCAGTACGCCTGGACCCTGGCCCCCAATCAGGTGGGGGTACACATCCGCTACTAGCCGTCATCGCCACTTGCCAGGCACGCGTGCCGCTCGCCCTTTCGACATCCCCGGCCCGAGGACTATAGTGACTGGTAGCCCATGCCATACGTCAGCAGTTTTTGACAGGGAGGCAACATGGCCAAGCAAGCCGGTCGTGCGTCACGCTCGCCGCAGACCACCACCCCAAGTAACCAACGCCCCCTCGCTCCCACCGAGGCCGACCAGCAAGCCAGCACGGCGCCGTCATCTGCCGAACAGGTGGACCCCTTCCGGCAATGGAGTCAACGCCATCATGCCGCGCTGGCCAAGTTCACCGCGGGGCTGTCGCCGGCCTCGATCTTCCAGGCCTATGCCGACTGGTGGGCGCATCTGCTGCTCTCGCCGGGCAAGCAGGCGCATCTGGCCTTCGATGCCCAGCAGCACCTGCGTCGTTTCACCGAATATCTGCCTCAGGCCATGGCCAGTCACGAATGCGAACCCTGCATCGCGCCTCCGGCCCAGGACGACCGCTTCGACGAACCGGAATGGCAGCAGTGGCCGTTCAACGTCATCCACCAGGGATTCTTGCTGAACCAGCAGTGGTGGGACACCGCCACCCGGGACATGCCGGGCATGAGCCGGCATCACGAGGACGTGGTCAATTTCATCAGTCGCCAGCTGCTCGACATGGCCTCGCCGGCCAACAGCGTGTGGACCAACCCGGTGGTGCTCAAGCGCACCCAGGAACGGGCGGGGCGCAATCTGATCGATGGCTTCCTGCATGCCCAGGAGGACATCGAACGTTTCGTCGAGAGACGCCCCCCGGCGGGCGCCGAGCGGTTCACCCCGGGAGAGACGGTAGCGGTCACCCCAGGCCAGGTGGTTTATCGCAATCAGCTGATGGAGCTGATCCAGTACACTCCCACGACCGAAAAGGTGAAAGCCGAGCCGCTGCTCATCGTGCCGGCCTGGATCATGAAGTATTACATCCTGGATCTTTCGCCGGAGAATTCCCTGGTGCGCTGGCTGGTGGATCAGGGTTACACGGTGTTCATGATCTCCTGGAAGAATCCCGGCCCCGAGGAGCGCAACATGGGCATCGAGGATTACCGCCAGACCGGCATCATGGAAGCGCTGGAGGCGGTCAACGCCATCGTGCCCGAGCAGAAGGTCCACGCCGTGGGGTACTGCCTGGGCGGCACGCTGCTGTCCATCACCGCGGCGGTGATGGCGCGCAACGAGGACGACCGCCTGGCCAGCCTGAGCCTGTTCGCCAGCCTCACGGACTTCGAGGAGGCCGGCGAACTCGAGCTCTTCATCGACGAAAGCCAGGTGCATTTCCTCGAGGATGCCATGCGCGAGCAAGGCTACCTGGAGGATTGGCAGATGAAGGGTGCCTTCCAGCTGCTGCAGTCCAACGACCTGGTCTGGTCGCGGATCGTGCGCGAGTATCTGCTGGGCGAGCGCATGGGCACCTTCGACCTGATGGCCTGGAGTACCGACGGCACGCGCATGCCCTACAAGATGCACTCCCAGTACCTGCGTCGGCTGTATCTCGACAACGCCCTGGCCCAGGGGCGCTACAAGGCCGACGGTCAGCCGGTGCTGCTTGGCGACATCCGCCTGCCGAGTTTCCTGGTCGCCACCCGCAAGGACCACATCGCCCCGTGGCGCTCGGTGTACCGTAACCAGCTACTGCTCGGCGGCGATATCACCTTCACGTTGACCAGCGGCGGCCACAACGCCGGCGTGGTGAGCGAGCCCGGGCACAAGCGGCGGGTCTACCAGATCGCCGACAAGCCAGCGGACGCGGCCTACGTCGATGCCGACACCTGGCATGCGCAAGTGCCGGAGCGCCAGGGCTCCTGGTGGCCCGAGTGGCACCGGTGGCTGCTGGAGCACACCAGCGGCGAGAGCGAGCCGCCGACCATGGGCAATCCCGACAAGGGCTACGAGCCCCTGGAAGAGGCGCCGGGCCACTACGTACTCGAACGTTGAACCCCGCCCAAGGAGGGAGAAGACATGCAACTCAAGGACAGCGTCATCGCGATCACCGGTGCCGCCGGCGGCCTGGGCCGCGCCATGGCGGTGCGCCTGGCGCGCTGTGGCGCCAAGACGGCATTGCTCGACATGGACGAGGAAGGCCTCGAGCAGACCCGCGAGCAGTGCGAACAGGCCGGGGCGACGAGCCGAGGCTATCCGCTGGACATCACCCAGGAGGACCAGGTGGTGGCGTGCTTCCAGAAACTGATCGAGGACTTCGGAGGGCTGCACGGCATCATCAACAACGCCGGGGTCACCGCGGATGGCCTGCTGGTCAAGGCCAAGGACGGCAAGGTAGAGAAGAAGCTCTCTCTGGAGGATTGGGACAAGGTCTCGAAGATCGACATGCGCGGCGTGTTCCTGTGTGCTCGGGAGGCAGCGGCCCGGATGATCGAGCATGTCGACGCCGAGGCCCCGGAGGTGCGCGGCGTCATTCTCAACATCTCCAGCATCAGCCGATCGGGCAATGTCGGCCAGACCAACTATGCTGCCGCCAAGTCCGGTGTGGAGGCCATGACCGTGACCTGGGCCAACGAGCTCTCGCGGCATGGCATCCGCGTCGCGGCCATCGCGCCGGGCTTCTGCGAGACCGCCATGGTCGAGAAGATGCCCCGGAAGGCGCTCGACAAGCTCAAGGCAAGCATCCCGTTCCAGCGCCTCGGCAAGCCCGAGGAGATCGCTCACGCCGCGCAGTTCGTGATGGAAAACGACTATTTCCATGGCCGGGTATTGGAGGTGGATGGCGGCCTGCGGCTGTGATGAGGGAGACGGGTTCGCCTGGTGACGTTGGCGCGGTTATGGTATAACCCTGGCTTTTTCCCTGGGGACCCTGTCATGCCCCACCGTCACCGCCCGGATGGGCCCTGTCACTTCTCCCTGATGTCCCTGTCGGCGCGCAGGCGTCTGTTGCTGGCGCTGGTGCCGCTGGCGCTCCTGTGGCTGGCGGTGAGCTGGGCCACGGGGGCTTGGGGCTGATGGCGCGACTGAAACTGGAAGACGTGCAGCTGGCCCAGGGCGGGCGAAGGGTACTCGAGCACCTCACGGGGAGCTTTCCCGATGGGGCGATCACCGCCCTGATCGGTGCCAACGGGGCGGGCAAGAGCACGCTCATCCAGGCGATCATGGGCCTGTTGCCGCCGGTCGCCGGGCGCATCACCTGCAGCGTGCCCCGGGAGCGCCGCGCCTGGCTGCCCCAGCAACTGGCCCTGGACCTGAGCTTCCCGATGAGCGTGGAAGAACTGGTGATGACCGGCACCTGGCCCAGCCATGGCGCTTTGGCGGGCTACTGCGCGCCGCACTACCGCAAGGCCCGCCAGATCATGATGCGCCTGGGTATTTCCCATCTTGCCCATCGCCCCCTGGGGGAGCTCTCCGGCGGCCAGCGCCAGCGCGCCCTGCTGGGCCGCACCCTGATGCAGGAAGCCGAGCTGTTGCTGCTGGATGAACCCTTCGCCAACGTCGACAGCGAGACCGTCGAGGTGCTCACCGACGTGCTCCGCGACATGGCCGATCAAGGCACCACCATCATCGTCGTGCTGCACGATCTCGAGCAGCTGGGACGCCTGGCGGGGTGCGTGCTGCTGCTAGCCGGCGGCCGTGGCCACTGGTCCACGCCCCAGGCCATCCTCGAACGCTACGGCAAGCCTCAAGGTGTCCAGACCTCGCTGCCACCTCTGGACCTGCGCGGAGCGACCCCATGATCGAGACGCTGGAGGCGCTGCTGCTCACGCCGCTGACCGACTACGGCTTCATGCGTCGCGCGCTGGTGGCGGGACTGGCGCTGTCGCTGGCCGTGCCCTCTCTCGGGGTCTTCCTGATGCTGCGCGGCATGAGCCTGATGGGCGATGCCATGGCCCACGCCATCCTGCCCGGCGTGGCCCTGGGGTTCCTGCTGGCGGGCATCTCGCTGCCGGCCATGAGCCTGGGGGGCGTGCTCTCGGGGCTGGTGGTCGCCGGCCTGGCCGGCGGGGTGTCGCAGATGACCGGCCATCGCGAGGATTCGGCCATGGCCAGCTTTTATCTCATCTCCTTGGCGGCAGGCGTGTTGCTGGTCTCCCTGGGGGGCAGCAGCGTCGATCTCACCCATGTGCTGTTCGGTTCGATCCTGGCGGTGGACTCCGGCGCGCTGTTGCTGATCGCGACGGTGTGCAGTGTCACCGTGCTGCTGCTGGCACTGATGTTCCGGGCCCTGGTGGTGGAATGCCTCGACCCGCTGTTCCTGCGCGGCCAGGGCGTGCGTCATGGGCTGATCCACGGCCTGTTCCTGGGGCTGGTGGTACTCAACCTGACCGCCGGCTTCCAGACCCTGGGCACGCTGATGGCGGTGGGCCTGATGATGCTGCCGGCCACCGCCGCACGCTTCTGGTCGAAGCGCCTGGAGGGGCTGATCGGCCTGGCCGTCCTGATCGCCATGCTGGCCAGCACCGGCGGCCTGCTGCTCTCCTACCATTTCGGCTTGCCGTCCGGCCCCTGCATCATCCTGCTGGCCGGTATCGCCTACCTGTTCTCGGCGCTGTGCGGGCGTCACCATAGCCTGCTGGCACGGCTGCGCCGCACGGCGACGCCGCCGGAATCCTCTGCCGAGGAAGACCAATCCACATCCCAAGAAGGTACGACGTGATGAACAGAGCCTGGATTCTTGCCCTGCTGCTGGCCGCCAGCCTGCCAGGTGCCCATGCCGCCGAACCGCTACGCGTGGTGGCCAGCTTCAGCATCCTGGCCGACATGACCCGGCAGGTGGGGGGCGATCATGTCGACGTCACCTCCCTGGTCGCCCCGGATAGCGACATTCACGCCTTCTCGCCCAGCCCCACGGACGCTCGTCACCTGACCCGGGCCGACCTGCTGGTGTTCAACGGCCTGCAACTGGAAGGCTGGATGCAACGCCTGATCGAGGCCAGCGACTACAGCGGCGTACGCGTGACCGCCAGCGACGGCATCACGCCCCTGGCGGGCGATGGCCCTGCAGACGATGAGCGGGACGACGACCACGATCATGACCACGACCACGACCACGACCATGGTGAGGCCGACCCTCACGCCTGGCTGGACGTGGCCCGCGGCCAGCAGTATGTCGCCAACATCCGCGATGGGCTGATCGAGGCCGACCCGGCCCATGCCGAGGCCTATCGTCGCAACGCCGCGCGGTATCTTGATGAACTTGAGGCACTGGACCGCGAGATCCACGACCTGATGGCCGCCATTCCCGAGGCGCAACGGGTGGTGGTCACTGGCCATGAGGCCTTCGGCTACTTCGCCGATGCCTATGCCGTGCGACTGCTGTCGCCGGCGGGACTGAACACCGCCTCTGCCCCTTCTGCGGCCGACATGGCACGGCTGATCGATATCATCCGCGAGAATCAGGTACCGGCGCTGTTTCTCGAGAACATCGCCAACCCGGGCATCATTCGCCAGCTGGCGGAAGAGACCGGCCTGCCCATCGCCGGCACGCTCTACTCCGGCGCCCTGGCCCGGGAAGGCGAAGCCAGCACCTATGCGGGCATGATGCGCCATAATGCTACCTTGCTACATGAGGGTCTGACCTCTACCAAGACGCAGGACTAGCCGATAGGAGCGCCATGCTGCGACTGAGCGGCATCACCAAGACCTACCCGACGCCCCAGGGGCCGCTGCGGGTGCTCGACAGCGTCGATCTTGAGCTGGCTGCGGGCGAGAGCCTGGCGTTGATGGGCGAATCCGGCAGCGGCAAGTCGACGCTCTTGCACCTGGCCGCGGGCCTGGACCTGCCGGACAGTGGCAGCGTCGAGCTCGATGGCCAACGCCTCTCCGCCTTGAGCGAGCCCGCGCGCGCCTCCCTTCGCCGCCACCGGCTGGGTCTGGTGTTCCAGCAGTTCCATCTGGTGCCGAGTCTCTCGGTGCGCGACAACCTCACCCTGCAGGCGCGGCTCGCGGGCCGCGATGATCGCGCCTGGACCGATCACCTGCTCGCCCGGCTGGGACTCGACGGGCTGGACGATCGCTATCCGGAGCAGCTTTCCGGCGGCCAGCAGCAGCGCCTGGCCATCGGCCGCGCCCTGGCGCCGCGCCCGCAATTGCTGCTGGCGGATGAGCCTACCGGCAACCTCGACGAAGCCGTGGCGGACCAGGTGCTGGCACTGCTTCAGACGCTGATCGACGAAAGCGGCTGCGCGCTGCTGGTGGTCACCCACAGCACCCGGGTCGCCGCCCCCATGGGGCGACGCCTGCGCCTCGCACGCGGGCGCCTGCTGGAACCCGGCCGATGAGTGCGGTCATGCGCACCACCCTGGCAACACTGTTGTCGCACTATCGGCCCCACCCCGGCCAGCTGCTCATGCTGCTGCTGGGGCTCTGGGTCGCCAGCGCCCTGTGGAGCGGCGTGCAGGCCATCAACGCCTCGGCCCGGGAGAGCTACGCCCGAGCCGAGGCATTGTTCAGCAGCGACCTGGATCATGTCGAGCGCCGCGACGACGCGCCCCTGACCCTGGACGACTATCTCGCCCTGCGGCGTGCCGGCGTGCCGGTCTCGCCGGTCATCGAGGGCGAGCTGGAGCTCGCCGACGGCGAGTCGCTGACGTTGATCGGCATCGAGCCCCTGACCCTGCCCGGTGGAACGCCCCTGGCCCGGCAGGACGCAGACGCGGCATCCCTGCGCGACTGGCTATTGCCGCCCCATCGTGCCCGGGTGGCCCCGGACAGCCTCGACCTCGCGCGCAGCGATGCCCGTCTGCCGCCCCTGGAAGTCGATTCCGGCCTGCCGCCGGCCACCCTGGTGACCGACATCGCGGTCGCCGCGCGGCTGCTCGACAAGGGCCATCGATTGACCCGGCTGATGATCGCCCCGAACCGGCGGGTCGATCTGCCGTCGGCGTTCGTGCGCACCTCGCCGGCCGCCCCGGCCTCGCCGGGCCAGCTCGCCGACAGTTTCCATCTCAATCTGACCGCCATGGGCCTGCTGGCCCTGGTGGTGGGGCTGTTCATCGTGCATGCCGCCCTGGGCCTGGCCCTGGAGCAGCGCATGGGGTTGCTGCGCACCCTGCGGGCGTTGGGAGTGCCGGGTCGCACCCTGGTCCTGGCGCTGGGTCTGGAACTGCTGCTGATCGGTACCCTGGGCGCACTGCTCGGCATCGTCAGCGGCGTGATCCTGGCCCGACTGCTGCTGCCTGACGTGGCGGCCACCCTGGATGCCCTCTACGATGCCACGGTGAGTGGCTCGTTGACCCTGCCCTGGCACTATTGGGTGGGCGGCTTTGCCATCACCCTCGGCGGGCTCGTCACCGCTGGCGCCAGCCTGCTGTGGCGGGCCTCCCGGGTGAGTGTCCTGGCCCTGGGCCAGGTCCAGGCCTGGCGCGCCAGGCTGCAACGCCAGCTACGTGTCCAGGCGCTGGTCGGCGGCTTGCTGCTGGGCGTCGCCGCACTGCTGTGGTGGCAACTGGGCAGCCAGCCCGGGCAGCGGGAGCTCGCCCTGGGCTTCACGCTGGTGGCCTTGCTGCTGCTGGGTACCGCGCTCTGGCTGCCGCCACTGCTGGGTGGCGCATTGCACTTGCTTACCCACCGCCTGCCCGGTCGAGCCGTGCTGTCGCAGTGGGCCGTCGCCGACCTGCAACTGCAATTGCCCAGGCTCTCCCTGGCGATGATGGCACTGCTGCTGGCCCTTTCCGCCAACCTGGGGGTGGGCAGCATGGTCGGCGGCTTCCGCCTGACCTTCCTCGACTGGCTCGATCAGCGCCTGCTGGCCGATCTCTACGTGCGCCCGCCTGCCGATCAGGCCGGCGAGCTTCACGAATGGCTCAGGCAACGTCCCGAGGTCGATACCCTGCTGCCCACCCGCCAGGCCGAGACCCGGCTGATCGATGAACGAGGGGAGGCTTCTCCGGTCACGCTGTTCGGCATCGCCCCGGAGCCGATCCTGCGCCGGCACTGGCCGCTGCTCGACACCCTCGACGGTCGCGAGGCGGCCTGGGCCGCGCTGACCCGGGAGGCAGCCTTCGTCAACGAGCAGCTGGCGCGACGCCACGGGCTGGAGCCCGGCGACGTGCTGCGATTGAAGGCGTCCCGGGGCGTCGTGACGATGCAGATTGCGGCGGTCTACCCGGACTACGGCAATCCGCGCGGCGAGATCGTGCTGCCGGTCAGCCGTCTCGCCGCCCGGTTCGATGCCCCCCCGGGCACCCTGGGGGTGGTATTGGCGCCGACCCAGGCCCGGGAGCAGGCCCTGGATCGGCTGCGGGGGGCACTCGCACAACGCTTTACCTTGCTCGGGGATGCCGCGATGATCGACCAGCAGGCCCTCAAGCGGACCGCCACCGAGGTGTTCGAGCGTACCTTCGCCATCACCCGGGCGCTCAACGCGCTGACCCTGGGGGTCGCGGGGCTGGCGCTGCTGACCACCCTGCTGGCCCAGGCCGAGACGCGCCGTGCCCAGCTGGCACCGCTCTGGGCGCTGGGCGTGTCCCGGGGACGACTGGTCGGGTTGCAACTCGTTCAGCTGGTGGGCGCGGCCCTGGGCACCGCGCTGCTGGCGATTCCCCTGGGGCTGCTGCTGGCCGGGGTTCTGGTGGCAGTGATCAACGTCGCGGCCTTCGGCTGGCGCTTGCCGCTGCACCTGTTTCCCGGGCAGATGCTCCTGACCCTCGTGCTGGCCGCGCTGGTTGCCGCCCTGGCCGCCCTGTTGCCCGCCTGGCGCTTGTGGCGCATTCCGCCCCGCCAGCTCTTGCAGGAGTTTGCCGCCGAATGACGCGTATCCTCCTGCTGCTGACACTCATTGCCGCACTGCTCCTGGGCTGGCAGTTCTGGCCCGACGAACGGCCGACATCGACCAGCTATGCCGGCCTCGGCGAGGACACCGCCGACTTCCGCCAGGCACGCCCCGGCACGACGCTGGCCTTCCCCGCCGACCACGGCCCGCACCCGGACTACCGCATCGAGTGGTGGTATCTCACCGCCAACCTCGTCGACGAAGACGGGCGAGCCTTCGGCGTGCAGTGGACGCTGTTTCGCCAGGCCATGGCGCCGGCCGATCCTGCCCTGGAGACGCCGTCGCCCTGGACCAGCCGACAGCTGTGGATGGCCCACGCGGCCCTGTCGACCCTGGGCGATCATCGCTTCAGCGAACGCTTCGCCCGAGGGGGCGTCGGTCAGGCCGGGGTGGAGGCGGCCCCCTTCGCGGCCTGGATCGACGACTGGTCGCTGCGGGCTACCGACGCCACGGCAGGCCTCGATCGTCTTGTGGTACAGGCAAGCGATGAGACCTTCGGCTATCGTCTGAACCTCGATGCCGAGGGGCCGCTGGTGCGCCACGGCGACGCCGGGTTCAGTCAGAAATCCGCCGATGGCCAGGGCTCGATGTACTACAGTCAGCCGTTCTATCGCGTCACCGGCCAGCTGCGCCTCGACGGCGAAGTCATCGCAGTCGGCGGCAGGGCTTGGCTGGACCGGGAGTGGAGCAGCCAGTTGCTGGGCCCCACCCAGAGCGGCTGGGACTGGTTCTCGCTGCATCTGGATGGTGGCGCCAAGCTGATGGCCTTCCGCCTGCGCGGGGGCAGCGATGAAAAGGGGGACGGCGGCGATTACCTCTCGGGGAGCTGGATCACGCCCCAGGGCGAGGTCACTCCCCTCGTCGGCGACGAGCTGCGCCTGACGCCGCTCGATGACAGCCGGGTCGCCGGGCGCGAGCTGCCGACGACCTGGCGCGTCGAGGTGCCCGGTCATGGGCTGGACGTGACGGTGCGCGCGCGTCATCCGGACCAGTGGATGGACACCTCGTTTGCCTACTGGGAGGGCATGGTGAGCGTCGAGGGCAGCCAGGAGGGGGTCGGCTACCTGGAGATGACCGGCTACGCTCCCGAATGAGGGGCGGCAATGAGACGATCCGTCGAGTGCGCTACGCTATAGAGCACTCGCCAACGACGCACAGCAAGGAGCCGCTTCTATGACCATATTCACCGAACAGCATCCCGGCGTGGAGCAGAAGGTACCGCCGGAGACCTCGGGCTTCACCTTCAATCACACCATGCTGCGCATCAAGGAGCCCCAGCGTTCCCTGGCCTTCTACAGCCGGGTGTTCGGCATGCGCGTGCTGCGCAAGCTGGATTTCCCGGAGATGCAGTTCACGCTCTATTTCCTCGCCCGGGTGGACGTGGACGAGACGGTGCCCGAGGACGTGGGGGAACGCACCATGTGGACCTTCAGTCGGCGCGGCGTACTCGAACTGACCCATAACTGGGGCACCGAGGACCAGGCCGACTTCGCCTATCACGACGGCAATGCCGAACCCCAGGGCTTTGGCCATATCTGCTTCTCGGTCCCGGATCTGGCGACGGCCATTCACTGGCTGGAGAGCAACGAGGTGACGTTCGTCAAACGCCCCGAAGAGGGCAAGATGAAGAACGTCGCCTTCGTGAAAGACCCGGACGGCTACTGGATCGAGATCGTCGAGGCGGCATTGATGAGCCAGATGGGTCGTTGAAAAGACGCTGCCCGGCATCCTGGTGCCGGGCGATATTCCCTGCGGCTTGCACCCAAGCCGACCTTGCCGATCAGGCATCGGACAGATCGAAGGCCTGCTTCAGTGCCGGCCAGGCAGGCTCGCCGTCACGGGTCGTCACGCCCTCGGCGAAGGCCTTGATCTTGCCGGGGTTGTTCTTGATCCACTCCTCGGCCACTTCCTCGGGCTCGCGTTCTTCGTAGCCGAAGCCCATGATCATCTTGCTCTGATCCTCGGAGGAGATCGTCAGCTGGTCGAGGAACTTCCGGGCGTTGGGGTGGGACTCGGCAAAGGATTTGTTGAGCAGGGTGCGCACGTCGCTGCTTCCGCTGTCCGGCCCCCACAGGTCCTCCGGGTCGTCGAGGTAGACGATGTCGTACTCGATGTTCATCCAGTGCGGCGTCCAGGCGCCGAAGACCACCCACTCGTCGTTGCTGATGGCATCCTTCACCACGCTGAGCATGCCGGGGGTCGAGGTTTCGGAAAGATCCCAGTCGCCCAGACCGTAGATGTCCTCGTCCACCGCGCCGTTGAGAATCTCGCTCATCCCGGAACCGGCCTCGATGTTGTAGATGATGCGGTCGAAGCGCTCGGCGAACTCCTCCTTGTCCAGGTCCTCGGCCGAGGTGACGCCGGCTTCGGCGACATAGCGCGGTACCGCGAAGCCCAGCCGCGCACCGTCGACGTTGTTGCCCAGGTCGACGAGGTTGCCCTTTTCCATGGTGGGATCGTACATGCTCTGCTGACCGGGCAGCCAGGCAGCGAGAAAGGCGTCCACCTCGCCGAGGTTGAGCGCCTCGTAGGTAATGGTGGCGCTGATCTCCTGCTGGCTGGGCCGGTATCCCAGCGCCTCGAGCAATGCCGAGGCCATGGCGGTCTTGACGGTGACCCCGGGCCAGGCCGGCGCGGAGAAGCGCACGCTGGCATCCTCCTGCTGCGCCATGGCGCTGATGGGGAATGTCAGAGGCGCCATCGCGAGGGCCGTACCGGCAATCAAGGTGAACGAGCGTTGTCTGATCATGGAAGAACTCCTTCGCAACCAAGTAAACAGTGATTATTGTAGGCACGAACGACTATAACACTGTTTTATCATGGAGTTCGTTTCAACCCAGGCGACGGTCCGGGGCGAACAGAGGCTCGACCACAATGGCCCGCGGCGCGAAGAGACGCTAGATTATGGGTAAGAATGTCACGACTACCGATACCCACGAAGGTCGCTCATGACGTCATCGTGCATGCTGCGTCGCCGAGTCTGGATCGTCACGTTGCTGATGCTGGCACTCGCCGGCTGTGCCGGTCGCGAGATGAAGGTGCAGGAAGAGGCGTCGACGCCGTCGGCGCTCTCCATCGAACGGGCGATGATCCTGGCCAGTGCTCGCCAGGCGCTGGGGATTCCTTACCGCTATGGCGGCACGACGTCGCGTGGCCTGGATTGTTCGGGCCTGGTACAGATGGCCTATGCCGCTGCCGGTATCCAGGTGCCGCGCACCGCCCATCAGCAGTTTTCCCGATTGCCCGAACGCGACACTGTCCGTCCCGGCGACCTGCTGTTCTTCGGTTCCGGCAGCAAGGCGACCCACGTGGGCATCTACCTGGGCGAACGGCAAATGATCCATGCTCCCGGCAGCGGGCGCCAGGTCACCACCACGTCGCTGGACCTGGACTACTGGCAGAACCGTTATCTTGGTACGGTGGGTCCGGCGCCCTGAGTCTCGATTCGCCCGCCTCCGCCGCTTTCGCCGAGCGACCTCATGGGTCACAGTAGACCCTTGATGTTCTACGCTTGTGTTGGCATTCCCGATTCAAGGAGAGGATTCATGTCCCAGCAACCATTCTTGACCGATGTGAAGACCCTTCGCGAGCGCGCTCGCCAGCATATCGAGCAGGGCGCCGTGACCGAGGGCTACACCGCCGATCGCGAGAACGTGATCAACATCCTCAACGAAGCGCTGGCCACGGAAATCGTCTGCACCCTGCGCTACAAGCGTCACTACTACATGGCCGACGGCCTGAGCGCGAGTATCGCCAAGCAGGAATTTCTCGAACATGCCCAGCAAGAGCAGCAGCACGCCGACTGGCTCGCCGAACGCATCGTGCAGCTGGGCGGCGCCCCCAACTTCTCGCCGGAAGGACTGCAGAGCCGCTCCCATGCAGAGTACGTGGAGGGCGACAGCCTCAAGGAGATGATCAAGGAAGACTTGATCGCCGAGCGCATCGCCATCGACAGCTATCGTGAGATCGCCACCTACCTGGGAGACAAGGACCCCACCTCGCGTCGCATCATGGAGGACATCCTCGCCCAGGAAGAGGAGCACGCCGACGATATGGCGGGACTGCTGGAGGGCATCGAGCGGCTGCATACGAACGACGCCTGATATCCCCCAGACCACAATCCATTTACCAACAAGGAGTTCGACCATGGCAATACAACTCGGTGATACCGCTCCCGACTTCACCCAGGACAGTACCGATGGCCCGATCGAGTTTCACAAGTGGGCAGGCGACAGCTGGGTGGTGCTCTTCTCCCACCCCGCGGATTTCACCCCGGTGTGCACCACCGAGCTCGGCGAGGTCTCGCGCCTCAAGCCCGAGTTCGACAAGCGCAACGTCAAGACCATCGGCCTGTCGGTGGACCCGCTCGAGGATCACAAGGCCTGGGCCGGTGACATCCAGGAGACCCAGGGCTGCGGGCTGAACTTTCCGCTGCTGGCCGATCACGACCGCAAGGTGAGCGACCTCTACGGCATGATCCACCCCAATGCCAACGATACCCTGACGGTGCGCTCGGTGTTCATCATCGACCCCAGCAAGAAGGTACGGCTGACCATCACCTACCCGGCCAGCACCGGCCGCAATTTCGATGAGATCCTGCGGGTGATCGACAGCCTGCAGCTCACCGACAACTACAAGGTGGCGACCCCGGTGAACTGGACCGATGGCGACGACTGCATCATCGTACCCTCGGTCACCAACGAGCAGGCCAAGGAGCTGTTCCCCCAGGGCTGGGACGAGAAGAAGCCCTACCTGCGCATGGTCAAGCAGCCCGACAAGTCGTGAGCCTGCGCTTGCCTCTCTCCACGCCGGCTCAAGAAGCCGGCGTTTTCATGGGGCCGGCATCAAGATCATGATGAGGGGCGAGCCTTGATCGCCACGCGTCGCTCGTGAAAGGCAATGATCAACCCGCTGGCGATGATCACCGCGCTTCCCACATAGACCCAGGTATCGGGCATTTCTCCCCAGATCAACCAGCCCAGCAGCACCGCCCAGACCATCGCCGTGTAGTCGAAGGGGGCGGCGATGGAGGCCGGGGCATGGCGAAACGCCAGGGTAATGAAGGACATCGCGCCCACCCCCAGCACACCCGCGCCGACGAAGCCCACCCAGTGCACCGCCTGGGGGGGCTTCCAGAACAGCGGCAACAGCAGCGCGCTGACGATCAACGGCACCAGGGTGACGTAGAACACCATGGCCCAGAGCTGCTCCCGGCTTCCGTAGCGTCGCGCGGTGATCATCAAGAGCGCGTAGCAGATCGCCGCGATCACCACGACCAGCGCCCCGACCTGAAACCCTGCCGCGCCAGGACGCACCACGATCAGCACCCCGGCGAAGCCGACGAAGGAGGCGATCAGGGGCAAGCGTTCGACGCGCTCGCCCAGCAGCGGTACCGAGAGCAGGGCGATGAACAGCGGCGCGGCGAAGGCGATGGCGGTGACCTCTGCCAGGGGCAGCAGCGTCAGCCCCAGGATGAAGCTGAACATGGTGGCAGTGGCGATCAGACCCCGCAGCAGGTGCACGAACGGACGTCGCGTGCCCAGGGTGCGTATTCCGCCATTGAAACGAGCGATCAGCACGATCAGGGGCACGGCGACCAGGGTGCGGAAGAAGACGATCTGTACCGGCGCGTAGCTTTCGCCCAGCCACTTGGCCACGGCATCGCCCAGGGCCAGAAACAGCACGCCGAGGCACATGTAGGCGATGCCCAACAGCGTTGGTGACATGCGCGACTCCCTGATCGAAGGTCGGAATGGACAATGGCGGCTTGACGGTACCGGTACCAGCTCACTTTACTTGCATCGGGTGGAGAATCGCACGCTGTCCGGCAGGAGGCGATCTCCGGTTACAAATGTTGCTTCGCATCAATCACCGGCGTTTCAAGATGTTGGGCTACCAATTAGCATAGAAACATTTACTACGGAATTTAGCCAGCTCTCATGAGCAAGCTAGCTCTTTCAAGATTCCTCTCATTAGAAAACTCATTGTTCCTGCAGTGCATTTCATCTCGCATCGCCGACCCTTCCCGGGCGCGAAGAAAATCTTTCCAACGCTGATCGCTTCTCTCGTCGGCCTTTTTTATCCAGATTCCATAACAGGTTGCCCTCATCGAGCCGACAGATCACTTCATCCTGGCTTCAATTTGATCAAGGTCATTTTTCCACGAACCCCTACTCATGAATGTTCGGGAAAAATCAGAATTCCAATTTTAAAACTATTAAAAAAATAATTTTTATTTATTAATACATACCCAAACAGTTGCTCTCAAAAAACATCAAAATTACATTAAGAATAATTTAAAAAACCAGCCTTAAAGAATGTCAATACCATCTTGGTGCGTTGCATCATTTCCTCCTATCATGGCCGCGTCGCCGTCGTTTTGTTACAAGATGTACCCAAACGACATTCTCGTGAAACATCACTGCTCATGTAGGCGAAGCGGCGTAAAGACCGCAAGAGGGTTGGGGGGGACAAACAGATGACCAAGGGAAGCTGGGCGCTACTGTGCCTGCTCGGCGTTCTGGGCACCGGCGCCGCGTCGGCCCAGGAAGATGACCTCGATGCACGACGCGAGGCCTGGGTCATCAAGGCCCGCCAGGGCCAGATGGAAGAGGCCATCGCGGGCCTGGCCCGACTCTACGCCAGGACCGGCGACGACGCGGTGCTCGATGACCTGATCGCGCTGCGGATTCGCGACGGACGCTATCGCCAAGCCCTCGAGACCTGCCAGAGCTGCACCCTCGAGGAGTATTCACCGGTCAGTCTCGAAGCGCTCGGGCGCGCTGCCCGGGAGGTCGGCGACCTGGAGCGCGCCCAGGCGTTCTATCAGGCCCTGACACTGGAAGCCCCCAACGAACCCGATGGCTGGCTGGGCTTGGCGCTGACCAACATCGACCGGGGCCATCACGAATCCGCGGGCTGGGCCTTGAGTCGCTTCGAGGAGCGCTTCGGGCGCACGGACGATTGGTTCGAGGCACGGGCCTACCTGGCATCGCGCACCGACGACACCATCGCCGAGCTACGCAATCGGCAACTGCTGGTCGAGCGTCAGCCGAGCAACGAGCAGGAAGTGCAGGCCCTCTATCGCCTGGCGGTGGCCCTGGGTGCCGACAATGCCGCTCGACGCCTGATGCGCGAGCGCCCCGAAGCCTTCACCGACGCAGACCGCCTGTGGCTGCGCTACTACGATGCCCAGGGCAGGATCCGCCTGGCCGAACAGCTGAACGAGCCCCGGCGCGCCCGACAGGCGCTGGAGGCGCTGAACGAGGTCATCACCGCCGAGGAGGCAGCCGACGGCCTGATGCAGCGTGCCGAGTACGACAAGGTGATCGCCCTGACCCTGCTGCGCCGTTTCGAGGAGGCCGAGCTGCTGGCCGCCGACCTGGAGCAGCGCTACGGCCCGCTGCCCAATTACCTTACCGAGGCCCGGGCCGATGCCCTGGCAGGATTGCATCGTCCCGACGAGGCCGCCCGCCTGTATAGAAAGCTGATCGATGCCGACCCCGAGCAGGGTCGCGACCTCGAGGACCCGCTTTACGCCTCGCTGGTCTACGCCTATGCCGATGCCCAGCGCTATGACCAGGCCCAGGCCGTGCTCGAGCGTTGGAAGGCCGAGGAGCCGGCGACACGCTGGAACTTCACCGGTACCCAGCGCATCGACAACCCAAACTACGCGCGTATCCAGCAGCTGGAGACCATGCTCCTGGCCTGGCGCAGTGACGAGCCGCAAGCCGAGGCACGGCTTTCCACCATGCTCGATCAGGCCCCGGGCAATGCCTGGCTATGGCAGAACCAGGGTGATCTGAATCGCTGGCGTGGCATGCCGCGTCGGGCCGAGAAGAGTTATCGCCGCGCCGCCGAACTGATGTCACCGGACGATCGGTACAATGCCGAATATGGCGTACTGCTGTCGCGCCTCGCGCGCGGCCAGTGGCGCGACACCGCGACCGCCATCGAAGGCAAGATCGCCCAGGACCCGCCGAGTGCCGCCCGGGACAATCTCGCCCGGGAATTGCGCGAGCAGCGTGCCGGGGGCCTGATCGTCGAGGCGCGACG
This sequence comes from Modicisalibacter ilicicola DSM 19980, assembly GCF_900128925.1. Lineage (GTDB taxonomy): Bacteria > Pseudomonadota > Gammaproteobacteria > Pseudomonadales > Halomonadaceae > Modicisalibacter > Modicisalibacter ilicicola. Next base: position 13,897 of record NZ_FQUJ01000023.1, on the reverse strand, counting down.
CGGCGACAGCCAGGGCCAAGGGGTACAGAGCTCCCGGGACTGGATCTACGAGACGCGCCTCGAAGCCCCGCGCAACGACAAGGGGTCCCGGTTCTTTGCCGAGCGTATCGGCCAGTTCGGCGAATACGACGATGCCTCGCTGTATGCCGCCTACAACGCCGTGGGGTACGAGTTCAATCTCTACCCGGCCACCCTGTCGCTGGCGGCGGGTCGTGGGGCACAGCTCAACGACGCCCCCTTGCTGTGGGGCGAGTTGAGCTACGCCTTCTCGGACCACTGGTCCACCCTCGTCAATGTCGAGATCAACAGCGCCGAAACGCCGCTACGCGCCCTGCGCGACGATATCCACGCCGACCTGTACGGCGTCGAGGCACGTTATACCCGAGACGAGTCGGGCTCCGGCGGTCTCGGCCTGACCCTGCTCGACCTCGAGGACGGCAACCTGCGCCGGGGGATCAGCGGCTATTGGCAGGAAGCACTCTATCGCCACGACCGCTGGCACGTCGAAGGGCGGCTCTTCGCCGGCACCTCACGCAACGACGATATCGAGGCCAGCTACTACAACCCCCGTCGCGACGCCAGTGCCAGCGGTGAGATCGACCTCGGCTATCTCCTCCCCCTGGGCTATCGCAAGGCCTTCATCCAGACCTTGACCCTGGGCAGCGGCACTTACTGGCAAGAAGACTTCGGTAGCGAGGCCACCTGGCAGATCGGCTACGAGCATGGCTGGGAATTCGAACCGGAACTGACCTTCAAGTACGGCATTTCCCGGCAGAAGAACGTCTACGACGGTGTACCCGAATACGGCAACTTCATCAACGCCGGCTTCGAATGGAGATTCCTGTGAGCAAATGGATTGCCGCCCTGCTGGCCTGCGTGCTGGCGATGCCTGCCCTCGCTGGCGAGGGCCCGGCCGAATACAGTGTCATCAGCTACCACGACATCATCGACGTCGCCCAGACCCCCGACATGAAGGTCTACCCGCAGACCATCACCCGGGACATGCTGGTCAGGCACTTCAACCTGATCGACGACCTGGGCTACGAGCCGGTGAGCTTCCAGCAGGTGCTCGACGCCAAGGCCGGCAAATCGCCGTTGCCGGACAAGGCGGTACTGCTGACCTTCGACGATGGCTACCGCAGCGTCCATGACATCGTCTTTCCCTTGCTCAAGCTCTATGACTTTCCCGCGGTCGTGGCCCCGGTGGGCAGCTGGATGGAGGTCCCCGAGGGAGGCGAGGTGCCCTACGGCAACATCATGCTGCCCCGGGAACGCTTCATGAGCTGGGAGCAACTGCGCGAGCTGAACGACTCGCCGCTGGTCGAGATCGCCTCGCATACCCATGACCTGCACTACGGCATCATTGGCAACCCCCAGGGCAACGAGCAGCCAGCGGCAACCACGCCGAAATGGACCCCGGCCGGCTACGAGAGCGAGCAGGAATACCTCGAGCGGGTGCGCAACGATCTCACCCGGGCGCGAGACCAGCTCGAACGCGAGCTGGGCGAGGCCCCGCGGATCATCATCTGGCCCTATGGCGCCTACAGCGAAGCGGTGCTGGATATCGCCGGCGAGGTGGGCATGCCGCACACCTTCAGTCTGTTGGCGAAGATCAACGACACCGACGAGAGCACCCGGGCCATGGGCCGCTACCTGGTCGACCAAGAAACCTCCCTGGAACTCTTCGAGGAGTATCTCGCCGGGCGCACCTGGAAGCGCAAGGCCGAGCGGGTCGTGCATGTCGATCTCGACTACGTCTTCGATCCCGACAAGGCCCAGCAGGGGCGCAACCTCGACAAGCTGCTCGACGAGATCAAGGCCCAGGGCATCAGCACGGTCTATCTCCAGGCCTACGCCGATGTGGACGGCGACGGCGTGGCCGAAGGACTCTACTTTCCCAACGCACACCTGCCGGTTAAGGCCGACCTGTTCAATCGCGTGGCCTGGCAGCTCAAGAAGCGCGCCGAGGTCAAGGTGTATGCCTGGATGCCGGTGATGGCCTTCGATCTGGGTCGGGGCCATGACTACGTCAGCGACGTGCGACTCGGCAAGCCCAACCCGGAACACTACAAGCGGCTTTCGCCCTACGTCGAGCGCAACCGCGAGATCATCAAGGATATCTATCGCGACCTGGGGCTTTATACCAAGTTCGACGGCGTGCTGTTCCACGACGACGCCTTTCTGAGCGACTTCGAGGACGCCAGCCTCGCCGCCCGGAACTGGTATCGCCAGGAATGGGGCCTTCCGGATGCCGTCACCGAGATTCGCCGGGACGATGCCCTGATGACGCGCTGGACCCGGCGCAAGACCCGCTTCCTGATCGACTTCACCCACGCCCTGGGCGAGCAGGCCAACCACTATCGCATGCTCGACAACGACCCGTTCGCCCTGGCGCGCAACATTTACGCACGGCCCATCCTCGAGCCCGAGAGTCAGCGCTGGTTCGCCCAGGACCTCGAGGCCTTCGCCGAAGCCTACGACTATACCGCCGTGATGGCCATGCCCTACATGGAAGGGGCCGACGATCCCGATGCCTGGCTCAGGAAGCTGGCTCGCGTATCGCTCGACAAGGTGCCCGCCGACAGGCTGGTGTTCGAATTGCAGGCCCAGGACTGGCGCGATCAGACGCCCATCCCGAGCGAGCAGCTTGCCCACTGGATGCGGGTGATCCGCCAGGCAGGCATCGAGAACTACGGCTACTACCCCCACGACTTCCTCAACGATCATCCGGACACCAGCATATTGCGCCGTGACTTCTCGCTTTCCTCGACCCTGGAGGCTTCTCGATGAGCGCGCTGGAAGGGCTTGCGCTGTTCACCATCGCCTACCCCAGCCTGATGGCGACGGTATGGATCTGCGGCGGAATCTACTACTACTTCCACTGGGAGCGCGGCCAGATACGAGTTTCCGGGGCCGCCAACGACCCCGATGCGCCCCGGGTGACGGTCCTCGTGCCCTGCCACAACGAGAGCGTGAACATCGACGAGACCATCGGGCACCTGTTCAACCAGAACTATCTCAACCTGGAAGTGATCGCCATCAACGATGGCAGCCGGGACGACACCGGGCAGCGGCTCGACGCCCTGGCCCAGCGCCATCCCGGGCTGAAGGTGCTGCACCAGGCCAACGGCGGCAAGGCGAGTGCCATGAACAACGGCCTGGCGCATGCTACCGGCGAGATCATCGTGGGCATCGATGGCGACGCCGTGCTCGACTACGACGCCGTGAGCTGGATGGTGGAACACTTCATCGCCAGCCCCCGCGTCGGCAGCGTGACCGGCAACCCACGAGTGCGCACCCGCTCGACCGCGATCGGCATGATCCAGACCGGGGAGTTCTCCTCGATCATCGGCCTGATCAAGCGCGCCCAGCGCATCTACGGCATGGTGTTCACCATCTCCGGGGTCATCTGCGCCTTCCGCAAGAGTGCCCTCGACCAGATCGGCGGCTGGAGCACCGACATGATCACCGAGGACATCGACGTCAGCTGGAAGTTGCAGCTCAAGGGCTGGCAGGTGCGCTACGAACCCCATGCCCTGTGCTGGGTACTCATGCCCGAGACGCTGCGCGGCCTGTACAAGCAGCGGCTGCGCTGGGCCCAGGGCGGCGCCGAGGCCTTCCTGAAGCATTTCGGCGAGGCCATACGCTGGCGCAATCGCCGTTTCTGGCCCCTGCTCGGCGAGTACGTCGTCAGCGTCGCCTGGTGCTATTCGATGTTCGCCCTGATCGTGCTGAGCCTCGCCAGCCTGACCTGGCACACCCCGGACTGGAGCACGGCAGCGGCGCTGCTGAGCTGGTCCGGTGGGCTTCTGGTACTGCTGTGCCTGCTGCAGTTCTGCGTGAGCTTCGCCATCGACAGTCGCTACGACCGGGCCATGATCGGCTGCCTGTTCTGGAGTATCTGGTACCCGCTCTTCTACTGGCTGCTGAACATGACCACCGTGATCATCGCATTTCCCAAGGCCCTGGTTCGCCGTCGCGGTCAGGCCGCCATCTGGACAAGCCCCGACAGAGGAGAGTCATTCCGTGAACAATAAGCTCGGTCCCATGATCATCAGCAACCCTCGTCGCCGCGGCTGGGGGTATCGTCTTCGCGATCTCAGCCTGGTACTCGCCACGCTCAGTCTATGGGGGCTGTTCATCGCCCAGACCTACATGACCGTGAGCAGCAGCAACTTCCTGGCCGAGCAGGCCTATGTCCTGAACATCCTCAAGATCACCGCCCTCGACTTCGTGGCCGTGTTCCTGGTCTTGCATGCCTGGGTGCTCTACGAGCGAGTCCTGTTTCGCCTGCGACTGCGCGCTTACCGCCGCGAGCTGGCCAAGCAGGAAGCCCAGCCCAGGCTCGAGGCGCAAGCATCCCAAGTCGAGACGTACCAACACCAGGCAAACGGCTATCACGAACTTGCAACTCAATAGTTCATTGATACGCCCCGCCCCAAGGCGGGGCGTCAACCACTGCACGACTTCCTTCCCGGCCGGCGCCCATTTGTCGTAAACAAAACGCGACGTCCCCCTACTTATCTCGCTTCGAGTACTAGACATTAGTCCTAGTCTGCGCCACGAAATCTTCAGGACACTGGGCTAAACCTTGCATCAGCAGTGACTTGCATCCCTGATCTTGCACCCACCCAGAATTCTCTCGGCGGATACCAAGAGTTCCGTGTTGACAGCGCAACGCGGGGCTCCCTACTATCAAGCCAGTTTGTGAAACGAGATACCGCATAGCAAAACAAGAAGGCTTGCCAAGCCAAGGAGACCCTAATGCACCGTCTAGCTCGCCATGTGCTGTTTGCTTCACTCCCGCTCACTTTCGCTCTTTCCGAGGCGACCCTTGCCAAGGAGGTCGAGCTTCCCAACACCATGGCCTGGACCGCCTACGGCACCAACTCCAGTGGTTATGCCCAGGCCGTCGCCATCGGCGGCATGCTGCAAGAGCAGTACGACACCTCGGTGCGCGTACTCCCCGGTGATAACGATGTGTCGCGCATGACACCGCTGAGAACCGGGCGCGTCGATCTGTGCGCCTGCGGCATCGCCAGCTACTATGGCGCCGAGGGTGTATTGATGTTCGCCCATCCCGACTGGGGGCCCCAGCCGCTGCGTGTCCTGACCACCTCGACCGCCTCATTTGGCCTATCGCTGGCCGTCGCCGGGGACCTGGACGTCAAGACACCGGCGGACCTGAAAGGCAAGCGTGTCGCCTACATCCGCGGTGATGATGCGCTCAACAAGGGCACCGAAGCCTACCTCGCCTTCGGCGGCCTGACCTGGGACGATGTAGAGCGGGTCGACTATCCGGGGTATGCACGGTCGTTCGACGGCATCATCGCCGGCGATGCCGATGCCTCCTTCACGACCACTGTGACGCCACCGGCCCAACAGCTGGCCAGCAGCCCTCGCGGTATCAGCTGGCCAGAGCTGGACCCGAACGACGACGACGCCTGGAAGCGCATGCAAGCAGTAGCGCCCTACTTCCAGCCTCACAAGGTGACCTCCGGTGCCGGGGGCGTTTCCGACGAGAACCCGGTCAACAGCGCCAGCTACCCGTACCCTATCATCGTTGCCAATGCCGATCTGGAGGATGCGACTGCCTACGGCCTGATAAAGGCGCTCCAGGATAACTACGACAGTTACAAGGATAACGCCCCGGGTGCGGCAGGCTATGCGCTGGAAAACCAGGACATGACCTGGGTCATCCCCTTCCACGAAGCGGTCGTCGACTACTACAAGGAAGTTGGCGTCTGGACCGAAGAGATGCAGGCCCACCAAGACAAGCTGGTCGAGCGCCAGAACCTGCTGCTCGAAACCTGGAAGACGTTCACCTCGGGTGACGCCCCGGATGACGAGGAGGCCTTCCGCGATGCCTGGATGCAAGCCCGCGCCTCGGCTCTTCGCGACGCCGGTTTCGAGCCTATCTTCGAGTAACCCCTTGCCGGCGTCCGCTACCTGGCGGACGCCGGCGGTTTCACCATGCCAACCCCTCGGATCCCGCCATGAATCATGCCAGTCAACAAGAGGAAGCCGGCACCGCGAAAGAGCAGGTATCGCAAGTGCGGTCCCTGCCCCATGCACTGCGCTGGCTTCCCGGCACCGTCACCGTCCTGCTCACTTTGATGACGCTGGATTATCTCTTCAATCTGGGATGGCTGACCGTCGTCACGGGCCTGGAGACGCAGTTCTATTACGCGGTGGTGGCCCTGTTGCTGCCGCTGGTCTTCCTGCTCTGGCCGATGTTTCCCTCGGGGCGGAACAAGCCGGTGCCCTGGTATGACTATGGGCTGTTCGCTGCAACGGCCATTGTGGCCGGCTATTTCGTCGTTCAGGCCGAGCCCATTCTCGAGCGTGGCTGGGCCTTTGCCGCCCCCGAGCCGGCGGTGTGGTTCAGCTACGCCTACTGGTTGCTGATACTCGAGGCGGCGCGCCGCGCCGGGGGGTGGCCCATCGCCTTGATCGTGGCGCTGTTCTCCGGCTACCCCATGGTCGCCGACATCATGCCGGGACCGATTCAGGCGTTCCCCTCAACGCTCGAACAGACCGCCATCTATCACACCATGAGCACCGAAAGCATCATGGGGGTGCCGCTGCAGGCCTTTGCTAGCCTGGTGATCGGCTTTCTCATCTTCGGCGTGGTATTGCAGAAGACCGGTGGTGGCGCCTTCTTCATCAATCTCGCCTTCGCCCTGCTAGGTCATGTGCGCGGTGGGCCCGCCAAGGTGTCTATCTTCGCCAGCGGCCTGATGGGCTCCATGAGTGGCAGCGTGATCACCAACGTGCTGACCACCGGGGTGCTGTCGATTCCGGCCATGCGGCGTATCGGCATGAGCCGCTCATTCGCTGGGGGTGTGGAAGCCTGCGCCTCCACCGGCGGGGTGCTGATGCCGCCGGTGATGGGGGCCACCGCCTTCATCATGGCCATGTTCCTCGACGTCCCCTATGCCACCGTGGCGCTGGCCGCGGTCATCCCGTCGGTGTTGTACTTCCTAGGCCTGTTCATCCAGATCGACGCCTATGCCGCGCGCAACGACATCAAGGGGTTGCCCAAGCTCGAGCTGCCTTCGGTCAAGCAGACCTTGAAGGAGGGCTGGTACTTCATCTTCGTCTTCGTGCTGTTGGTATGGATGCTGCTGGTGATGCAGCGCGAAGCCGTGGCCCCCTTCTATGCCACCGCCCTGCTGCTGGTGATCAATCAACTCTCCAAGTCTCATCGCTGGGGCTGGAAAAACGTCACCGATACGCTCAACTCCGCCGCCAAGCTGTTCGCCGAGTTGATCGCCATCCTGGCCGGCGTCGGCATGCTGGTCGGGGCGCTATCGATGACCGGGCTGTCCGGCACCATCGCCAACGACTTCATCCATCTGGCGGGCGGCAGTGTGCCACTGCTGCTGGTCATGGGCGCGCTGACCAGTTTCGTGCTAGGCATCGGCATGACCGTGACCGCCGCCTATATCTTCCTGGCGGTGGCGCTGGCACCGGCACTGATCCAGGGTGGCGGCCTCGATCCCATGGCCGTGCACATGTTCATCCTCTACTGGGGCATGCTCAGCTTCATCACGCCACCGGTCGCGCTGGGGGCCTTCGCCGCCGCCACCGTCGCCGGCGCACGACCGATGGAGACCGGCCTGCAGGCCATGCGCCTGGGCAGCGTGATCTACTTCATCCCCTTCATGTTCGTGCTCAACCCCGCGCTGATCATGCAGGGAACTCCCCTAGGCATCGTCCTGGTGTTCTGTCAGGCCGTGCTGGGGATCGTATTGTTCGCCTCGGCCATGCAGGGCTATCTGATCGGTGTCGGCCGCCTCGGCCATACGCCGGCCATGGAAGTCATCATCCGCAGCCTGGTGCTGATTGCCGGCTTCTGTGTCGCGCTGCCCGGCGGCAAGCCGATCCCTTTCAGCAACCTGGAGCTACTCAGCGTCGGCCTGGCCACCGGCATACCGGCGATCCTGCTCGCCCGCTGGAGCCGGCATCGGGCCATCCCCCGCAACGGCGTGACGCCGCACTGATCTCGACCGACGCCGAGTGATCATCCTCGGCGCCCGCACAACAACAACCTCAGGAGCCTTGCATGCTACGCCAGACCCCTCTATCCCTCGCCACTGCTGCGCTGTTCGGCGCTTTGGCGATCTCCCCATTCGCCAATGCCGAAATGCCCGACACCCTGAACTGGACCGCCTACGGCACCGGTACCAGCGGCCATGCCCAGATCATGGCCATCGGCCAGATCATTCAGCAGCGCAGCGGCACCCAGTTCCGGGTCATTCCCGGCGAGAACGACATCCTGCGCATGACGCCGCTGAAGACCGGCCGCGTCGATCTTTGCGCCTGCGGCATCGCCAGCTATTACGGCTCCGAGGGGGTGATGATGTTCGCCGGCCCCGACTGGGGTCCGCAGCCGATTCGGGTCATCAGCACCTCGCTGGCCTCGTTCGGTCTGGGCATGGCCGTGGCCGGTGACGTGGATGTCGAGACCCCTGCCGACCTCAAGGGCAAGCGGGTCGCCTATATCCGCGGCGATGACGCCCTCAACAAGGCCGCGGAAGCCTATCTGGCCTTCGGCGGGTTGGGTTGGGACGATGTCGAGAAGGTGGTCTTTCCGGGGTACAACAGTGCCTTCGACGGCATCATCAGCGGACGTGCCGATGCCGCGATCACCACCACCGTCACCCCCGCAGCCCAGCGCCTGGCGGCCAGCCCGCGCGGCATACAGTGGCCTCAATTAGCACGCGACAACCAGGCCGGCTGGCAGCGCATGGAGGCCGTCGCCCCCTACTTCCAGCCCCATGAGGTCACCGCCGGTGCCGGCATCCCCGAGGACGGTTATCACAGCGCCAGCTATCCCTATCCGATCATGGTCGCCAATGCCGACCTGGAGTACGACACCGCCTATGGCCTGATCAAGACCCTGGTCGAGGACTATGATCGCTACAAGGATGCCGCACCGGGCGCCGCCGGCTACGCGGTCGAGAACCAGAACATGACCTGGGTGATCCCCTTCCATGAAGCGGTCGTCGATTACTACCGCCAGGCGGGCATCTGGACCGAGGAGATGCAGGCACATCAGGATCAGCTACTGAAGCGTCAACAGTTGCTCGCCGAGGCCTGGGACCGTTACACCGCCTCGGCCCCGGATGACGAAGAAGCCTTCCGTCAGGGCTGGCTGGACGCGCGCGCCGAAGCATTGGAAGCGGCCGGCATGCGCCCGGTTTTCTAAACCGCCGGCGCATCGCGCCAAGGCACTGGTTCAGGCCACCTCCGGGTGGCCTTTCTTTCTGCCTTATGCCGCCCACTTGTTTTGCTTTGCGAAATGCTATTTCAAAATACTTGACCTATTACCCCTACCCCCGCATCATGGCTTTCACTATCCGCCCTGTACGGAGATGTTTCGGATGCAAGATAACCAAGCCCGGCGTGCCGATGCCTCCTCGCCCGTCAGCTATGCCCGTCACGAGCGCGTAGGCGTGATTCGCATCGACAATCCACCGGTCAATGCCCTGGGTCAGGCCGTGCGACAAGGGCTGCTGGACGCGCTGGAGAGTGCTCGCCACGACCATGACGCCGAGGTCATCGTGCTGATGGCCGTTGGCCGTACGTTCATCGCCGGTGCCGACATCCGTGAATTCGGCAAGCCGCCCCAGGCGCCGCTACTACCCGACGTGATCGCCGCGCTGGAAGCCAACGACAAACCCGTGATCGCCGTACTGCACGGCACCGCCCTTGGCGGTGGCCTGGAAGTCGCCCTTGGCTGCCATCTGCGTATCGCCCTCGCCGGCACCCGGGTCGGGCTACCCGAGGTCAAGCTCGGCCTGTTGCCCGGCGCCGGGGGCACCCAGCGCTTACCGCGGCTGGCGGGTGTCGAGTGCGCCCTGGACATGATCACCAGTGGTCGCTTCGTCGACGCCGATGAGGCCAAGACCAGAGGCATCGTCGACGAGGTGGTGACCGGCGAGGACCCGCTCAGCGCGGGTCTAACCGCCGCCGAGCAGCTACTGCAAGGCCACTACGTGCCGCGCGTCAGTGGCGAGCTTCCCGCGCCGGCGACCGATGCGGCCGCCTGGGAGGACTATCGCCAGCGCCTGGCCGACGAGGTGCCCTATCTGTTCTCGCCGTTTCGCATCGTGGACGCCGTCGAGGCAACGACCCGCTTGCCCTTCGCCGAGGGACTCAAGCACGAGCGCGCGCTATTCATGGAATGCATGGATTCACCCCAGCGCGCCGGCCTGATTCATGCCTTCTTCGCCACTCGGGGCACCCACAAGGTGCCGGGCGCCGAGAGCGATGCATCGTTCACCACGCTGGGGCTGGTCGGTCATCACCCGCTGTTCGACGCACTCGACAGCCATGTCACCAAGGCCGGTGTCCGCCTGGTGAATCTCGATGCAGACACCGGCGAGGATATCCAGGCCTGCCTGGTTGCTCCCGATGTCGGCGCTTTTCGGCGTCAGACACTCAGGGACGCCCTGCCTGTCGGTGCCCCCTGGGTCGATGTCGGCACCCCGCATGGCATGTCCGCCGATGCCGGCGATGCCATCCTGATGCTGTCACCCCGCGAAGCGGACCTGACGACCTGTGAACTGGTCGATCGCGCAGACAACCCGGCGCTGATCCAGGCCCTGGCCAACACGCTCAAACGGCTCAAACGTCAGGTGGTCGTCACGCGTCAGGCGAGTGTCATCGCCGCTCTCGAAGAGGCGTTGTCGCGCGTCATCGCCGATGCGCCTGAGACCGTGCGACTCGAGGCTGCCTGGCACGCCGAGGGATGGGATCTTTCCCCCTGGTTGGCCAAGGGCGATGTCCCCGTCGAGATCAGCGACGCGGAGGCCGAGCGCTACCGCCAGCCGCTCGATCTCGCCTGGCAGCAGGTCGCCAAGGCATTCTCTGAAGGCGGCCAGGTGCATCGCGACAGCGATATCGATGTGCTGGCGATTCAGGCCTTCGGCTATCCCCAGCACCTGGGTGGTCCCGCCTTTCGCAGTCTTGCGTCTCGCTGAGCTGCGCCCTTTTTTCTCGAGGTAACCATGAACCTACAGTTCACCCCTGAAGAGAACGCCTTCCGCGAAGAAGTGCGCGCCTTCCTCGCCGACAAGCTGCCTGCGGACATTCAGCGCAAGGTCCGGCTCGGCCAACAACTCAGTGCCGAAGAGCACTTGCGCTGGCAGAACCGGCTCAGCGAACGCGGCTGGCTGGCGCCCGGCTGGCCGGTGGAACATGGCGGCACCGGCTGGAGCCCGGTCGAGAAGCATATCTTCGAGGAGGAGTGCGCCGCGGCCCATGCGCCTACGGTGGTCCCCTTCGGGGTCAACATGGTCGCCCCGGTGATCATCCGCTTCGGCAGCGAGGAGCAGAAGCGCCACTATCTGCCGCGCATCCTCGGCAACGAGGACTGGTGGTGCCAAGGCTACTCCGAACCCGGCGCCGGCTCCGACCTGGCCGGCCTCAAGACCCGTGCCGAACGCGACGGCGATCACTACGTCGTCAATGGCCAGAAGACCTGGACCACCCTGGGTCAGCACGCCAACATGATGTTCTGCCTGGTGCGCACCGATCCCAAGGCCAAGAAGCAGGCGGGCATCAGCTTCCTGTTGATCGACATGAACACGCCGGGCATCAGCGTGCGCCCGATCATCACCCTCGACGGTGCCCATGAGGTCAACGAGGTCTTCCTCGACAATGTGCGCGTGCCGGTGGCCAACCGCGTCGGCGAAGAAGGCGAAGGCTGGACCTGTGCCAAGTTCCTGCTTACCCACGAACGCACCGGCATCGCCGGACTGGGCCATGCCAAGCAGGCACTGCGTCATCTCAAGCACGTGGCGCGCCGCCAGACCCATCATGGCCGCCCGCTGATCGAGTCACCGAGCTTTCGCGAGCAGCTCGCCCGGGCCGAGCTCGAACTGATGGCGCTGGAAGTCACCAACCTGCGTGTGCTCGCCGCCGCCCGGGACGGTGGTGCCCCGGGCGCTGAAAGCTCGCTGCTCAAGATTCGCGGGTCGGAATTGCGTCAGCGCCTCAGTGATCTGACCCGCCGCGCGCTGGGTCCCCAGGCGCTGCCATTCTTCGCCGACTTTCTCGCCGGTGACGACGACAGCCTCGCCGACGACCAGTCCTTCGCTGCCGCGGCAACCGCGCAATACTTCAACCGCCGCAAGCTGTCGATCTATGGCGGCGCCAACGAAATCCAGAAGAACATCGTCGCCAAGACGATTCTCGGCATGTAAGGAGCCGTCATGGACTTTTCCCTGAGCGACGAGCAGCGCATGCTCGACGAGACCGTGACCCGCCTGGTCGCCGATCGCTGCACTCCCGAGCAGCGCCGCAGGCTGATCCAGGAGCGCGGCACCGCGCCCTCCGCGCTGTGGAACACCTTCGCCGAACTGGGTCTGCTGGCCATGCCCTTCGGCGAAGACGCCGGCGGACTCGGCGGCGACGGCATCGACCTGATGCTGATCATGCAGGCACTGGGCCGTGGCCTGGTCCCCGAGGCCTATCTCGACGGCCTGGTAATCCCCGGCACGCTGCTGGCCAGGCTGGCCGACGACACCCTACGCGACCGATGGCTGACATCGCTGCTGGAGGGAGAGCATCAACTCGCCCTGGCCTGGCACGAGGCCGCCAGTCGCTACGACATCGACACTCCGGCCACCCGCGCCGAACGCAGCGACGACGGCTGGCGTCTGCAGGGGCGCAAGCAGGTCGTGCTCAACGCCCCCGGTGCCGCGGCACTGCTGGTCACCGCCGGTCTTGCCGACGACTCGCTCGGCCTGTTCATCGTCCCCGCGGACGCCGAGGGCCTGCAACGTCGGGACTACACCACCCTCGATGACCAGCGCGCCAGCGATATCGACATCGATGTCACCCTGCCCGCCCCGGCCCTGCTGGCCAGCGGCGAGGCCTTACTCGCCGCGCTTGGCGAGGCCCTCGCCCTGGGTCGTGCCGCCCTGTGCGCCGAAGCCGTCGGCGCCATGGAGGTCGCCTGCGAGCAGACGCTGGAGTATCTCAAGGAGCGTCAGCAGTTCGGTGCGCCATTGAGTCGCCAACAGGTGCTGCAACACCGCATGGTCGACATGCGTCTGCATCTCGAGCAGGCGCGTTCGATGGCCATTCTCGCGGCGGCCAGCCTGACGCTTCCCGAGGAGCAGCGCGACTACCGTGTGGCCGCCGCCAAGGCCTATGTCGGCGAGGCCGCGCAGTTCGTCGCCGAACAGGCCATTCAGCTACACGGCGGCATGGGCATGACCGAGGAGTGCTATGTCGCTCACTACGCCAAGCGACTGATCATGCTCGATCACGCCCTCGGCGATCGCGACTATCATCTCGAGACCGTCATGGCGCGCCTCGACTCGGCAGCCTGACCCCCTGGCGCCGGCTTGCCCCTTGTCGCGCCTCGTGAGTGTCGTCATTCACTACCGTCATGGGAGATGACATGGAACGTGAATCAATGGACTTCGACGTAGTCATCGTCGGTGCAGGCCCCTCGGGCCTTGCCGCCGCCTGCCGGCTGATGCAGCAGGCCGCCGAGGCCGAACGCGAGCTCAGCGTGTGCGTGGTCGAGAAAGGCTCCGAGGTGGGGGCGCACATTCTCTCCGGCGCGGTGTTCGAGCCCCGGGCGCTGGACGAGCTCTTCCCCGACTGGAGCGAGCGCGGCGCGCCCTTGACCACCCCGGCGATTCGCGACGAGGTCTATCTGCTCAAGAATGCCGAGGCGGCCCAGAAGCTGCCCAACGCCCTGGTGCCCCGAACCATGCACAACGTCGGCGGCGCGTCGCCCAACTACGTGATCAGCGCCGGCAACCTGTGCCGCTGGCTGGGCGAACAGGCCGAGGCCCTGGGGGTGGAGATCTTCCCCGGCTTCGCCGCCCAGGAAGCCTTGATCGACGACGACGGTATCGTGCGCGGCATC
>NZ_FQUJ01000024.1:34651-39274 GCF_900128925.1 Modicisalibacter ilicicola DSM 19980 | reverse complement strand
TCCCCGTGGGAGCTCGCTTCAGCGAGCGAGGGGTTGACCGGCATCGCCCGGTGAATCGGGCTCCCACCACCCCAATGGCCAGGCTCCCCGTGGGAGCTCGCTTCAGCGAGCGAGGGGTTATTGTCTCGGTCCTCGGGGTTCAGCCACGGGGAGACTCCTCCCTGGCGGGGTGAATCAAACGCTGGCAGGCCTGCAGGGCATCGATCAAAAACTGCAGGCCCAGGGCGGCGAAGCCGATGGGCAGCAACGCATAGGGCAGTACCATCGGGGTGCCGAAGGCGCTGGATACACGCTCGCCATACTCGAAGGCTTGCGAGGCCATCAGGCCGCCTCGCCACACCAGGATGGCACAGAACAGCATACCCAGCAGCCCGCCAGCGATGCCGATCAGCGCCTGAAGGCGCCATGGCAGCTTGCTCGCGAAGAAGGTGATGCGGATATGCGCATCGTGGCGCTGGGCCTCGGCCGCGCCGATCACCGCCAGATAGACGATCAGGAAGGAGTTGATCTCCAGGCTCCAGCTGGTCGGCGCGGTGAACACGTAGCGCATGGTGGCGTCGTAGCAGATGGTCAGCATCATGAACGCCAGCACGGCCATCGAGGTCCAGCGCAGGACGGCCAGCAGGCCGTCCCAGCTGTGCAGGGCCAGGGAGCGCATTCCCGTCAAGCCTCGCCGAGCGCCAGGGCGATGGCCCGCTCGCCGACCTCCCGGCCGACTTCCTTCTTCCAGTTCTCCCACACCCCGTGGGTCGCCTCGTTGAAGGTGGCGATGTCCTCCTCCGAAGGCGCGATTACCTCGACGCCTTCCTCCTTGACCCGGGGCCAGTACTGCTCGGGATAGACCTTGTCGTTGCAGTGGCTGACGAAATTGTCGTCGTACCACTGGGCGGCCTCCTGCATGACGCTCTTGATGCCGTCGTCGAGGGAGTCCCAGCGATCGCGCAGCATGAAGGGGGCGACGGTGAAACCCGTGGTCGGCAGTTCATAGCAGTAGGAGAGCTGTTCCTGCAGGCTGCGCCCGATGATCGTCGAGATGTTGAAGACCCCGGCATCCACGGTGCCGCGTTGCAGCGCCATGTAGGTTTCCGAGGAGGGGATGCGCACCGCCGCGATGTCGTAGGACTCCAGCGCCCGGGTCGCCTCGAAGCTAACCACCCGCACCTTCTTGCCGCGCAGATCCTCCAGGGAGCGCACCGGGCTGGCCTCGGTGCTCCAGATGTACTCGGGCTCGAGAATCCCGCCACCGGCGGTGAGCATGTAGAGATTGTCCTTGGCCAGTTCCTCGTTGATCAAGGCCAGCAGTGGGCTGCCCTGGTCGAGGCGTTCGGGATGGCGATACAGCTCCCCGACCACCCCGGGCAGGCCGGTGATCCCGAGGATCGGCAGCGAGCGCGTGATGTACGAGGTGGTGTGGAACATGAAATCGATGCTGCCGGCCCGCAGCGCCGGCAACTGCTCGTCGGCCTTGAGCAACTGGCCGGAATGGTAGTAGTCGACATTGACGGCATCGCCGCCCTGCTCCTTGAGATAGTCGATGAAGCCGTTGGAGCCGTAGCTCAACGCCTCGTAGGAGGGCGTGATGTAGTTCACCCCGGTCAGGGTGGTCGCGGCCAGGGCGCGGCGCGCGAACAGGTGCTGGCCACCGAACAGGGCAACCCCGGCACCGGCGAAGGTACCGTACTTGAGCAGTTCTCGACGAGTGAATGACATGACACTTCTCCTTGCTTGTTTTTGTTTAAGGCTTTTCAGTTCGTTCATCACATTTGATTGGGCAACCACAGGCTGATGCTCGGAAACAGCACGAACAGCATCAGCACCAGAAACTGCACGGCCACGAAGGGCAGTGCGCTGCGAATGATCTCCTCGATCGACAGTTCGGGACACACCCCGCGCAGGGCATACAGGTTGAGGCCCACCGGCGGGGTGACCACGGCGATTTCCAGGTTGAGCACCAGCACGATGCCGAACCACAGCGGGTCGTAGCCCAGGGCCTGGATCAGCGGCAGCAGCACCGGCGTGGTCACCACGATCAACGATACCGCATCGACGATCATGCCGAGCAGTATCAGCAGCAGCATGATGGCCAGCAGGATGGCCCAGGGCGGCAGCGTGCTGGCGGTCAGCAGTTCGGTCAGGGTCTGGGGCACGCGCACCATGTTGAGGTAGTCGCCGAAGATCTTGGCGCAGCCGATGATCAGCAGTATGGCACCGCTGATGCGTGCCGTGACGCCGAAGATCTCGCAGCACTTGCGAAAGCTCAGGGCACGAAACACCACGGCGGCGATCAGGAAGGCACCGAGGGCGCCGATACCGGCGGCCTCGCTGGGGGTGGCGAGCCCGGAATAGATCGAACCCAGCACCGCGACCACCAGCAGCGCGGCATGCCAGATATTGGCCAGGCTGACGAAGCGTTCCTTCCAGGTGAAACGCTGCTCGGCGACCGGCGCCTCCTCGGGATGCAGGCGCACACGCACGTAGATGAACAGCGACAGGGCCAGCGCCAGCACCAGGCCCGGCACGATCCCGCCGATGAACAGGTCCGCCACCGAGACGCTGGATACCGCGCCGTAGATGATGAACGGCACGCTGGGCGGGATCAGCATCGCCAAGGCCCCGGCGCTGACCACCGAGCCCGCGGCCAGGGAGCGGC
Organism: Modicisalibacter ilicicola DSM 19980; assembly: GCF_900128925.1. Taxonomy (GTDB): domain Bacteria; phylum Pseudomonadota; class Gammaproteobacteria; order Pseudomonadales; family Halomonadaceae; genus Modicisalibacter; species Modicisalibacter ilicicola. Next base: position 36,624 of record NZ_FQUJ01000024.1, on the reverse strand, counting down.
TGTAGCCGCGTTCGAGCATCTGCGGCACGGCGATCGACCCCACCGCGGCGACCCCGGCCAGGCTGACCCCGGAGACCGCGCCGAACATCGCCGAGGCGCCCACGGACGAGATCGCCAGGCTGCCGCGCAGCCAGTTGAGCCAGCGCACCGCGGCCTGGAAGAGGCTCGCGCCCACCGGGGTGGCCCCCAGCAGGTTGCCCATCAGGATGAACAGCGGCAGGGCGATCAGCTCGAAGCTGTTGAGCTGGCCGAACAGCGACGACGGCGCGAAGAAGAACGCCATCGAGCCCCGGGCCATGTACAGGCCAAGCAGGCCGGAAAGGCCCAGCGCCAGGAAGATCGGCAGGCCGACACCGATCAGCGCGAGCAGGGCGATCAGCACGACAATGGGTTCGAGCATGCGGGCGCCCCGTTCAGATCACGCCGGAATCGCGCAGGTCGGCCAGGCTCGCGGCATCCAGGCCCAGCCAGTCGCCGAGAACCGCCTCGGTGTGTTCACCCAGGGCCGGCCCCACATGCCGCACCCGCCCGGGCGTGTCCGAAAGCCGCGGAAAGACGTTCTGCATTGGCAAGGGCTCGCCGCGCCGATCGGGTACCTCGACGATCGCCTCGCGCGCCTTATAGTGCGGGTCATCGAGCATCTCCGGGGCGCGATAGACCAGCCCCGCCGGCACGCCGGCCTCGGCCAGCCGATCGACGATGTCCTGGGCATCGTGCCGGGCGGTCCAGGCGGCCACCAGGTCATCGATGGCCTGCTGGTTGTCGCCGCGGGCGCGATGGGTGGCGAAATCGGGGTGATCGGCGAGGGTGGGCTGGCCCATCACCTCGCACAGGCGCCGGAAGACCGTGTCTTGGTTGGCGCCGATGATCACGTCGTGCCCCTCGCGGCTGGGGTAGGCGTTGGACGGCGCGATGCGCGGCAGGAAGCTGCCGCTGCGCTCGCGTATCTTGCCGGTCCGCGCATATTCCGGAATCAGGCACTCCATCATGGCCAGTACCGATTCGAAGATGGCGCTGTCCACCACCTGGCCCTGCCCGCTGCGTTCACGCTGATGCAAGGCCATCATCGCCCCCAGCGCCCCGTGCAGGCCGGCCAGGGTATCGCCCAGCGAAATGCCCACGCGCACCGGGGCGCGATCCGGGTAGCCGCTCAGGTAGCGCAGCCCGCCCATTGCCTCGCACACCGAGGCGAACCCGGCCCGGGAAGCGTAGGGGCCGTCCTGGCCGAAGCCGGTCACCCGCACCATGATCAAGCCGGGATTGTTGGCCGAGAGCGCCTCATAGCCCAGGCCCCATTTCTCCATGGTGCCGGGGCGGAAATTCTCGATCAGCACATCCGCCCGGGAAGCCAGTTCGCGAAGGATCTCCTGGCCCCGCGGCTGGCGCAGATCGAGGGTCAGCGACTTCTTGTTGCGGCCGATGACGTTCCACCACAGCGGCTCGCCACTGGCATCGACCTCGCCCCACTGGCGCATGGCATCGCCCTTGCCGGGGGGCTCGATCTTGATGACTTCGGCTCCGAAGTCCGCCAGCACTTGCCCGCAGTAGGGGCCGGCGATCAATTGGCCGAGTTCGAGCACCTTCAGGTCGTCGAGCGGGATGTTGGAAAGCATTGTTGTTGTAATCCTTGAACTGGGCGGTGAACGGACGGCGCGTCAGGCCCTGACTGACACCTTGAACTGAAATATGAACTGAAAGTATAGACTGGCTCAAGACCGCGCCTTCCGCCATGGCGTCAAGCATGTTCTTGCAGCATGGAATCCGTGCCATGGGGCGAACATCCATTAGAGGTGTCGCATGATACGTATACCTACCCACAGAGAGCCTATCCATCCTGTTGAGGTGCTGCTGGAAGAGTTCTTGAATCCGATGCATATCACCCAGCGGGAGTTGTCGGCAGCACTGCATTATCAAGGCTATTCGACGCTTGGCATGGAACTCGACGCGCCTATCGCTCGCTGAAGCGAGCTCCT
>NZ_FQUJ01000024.1:8014-34031 GCF_900128925.1 Modicisalibacter ilicicola DSM 19980 | reverse complement strand
GTTGGTATAAAAGGGTTTTGTAGGAGCCCGATTTATCGGGCGATGGATCAGACCCAATCCACATGAAACGTCGAAGAGCCATTTTTGGCTCAACTTGCAACTGCGCTGGGAGCTCTACAAGACGCAAAGGGCGGAGCAGGATGAAATAGACGAGATCCAGGATTACGTTCATTGGAAGAACATGGCCTGAAGTAATCCGACAAACAGGAATGAAGTCATTTACCCCTTGGCATAAAGCTCAAAAACGTTAATAATTACGGCGCAATCGCCAACTTATAGAAGGGCTGGAAACCTATGTCACTGCTCAGTGAATACATGAAGAAAGAGCAACTGCTCAAGCAAATCCAGAAAGAGCTGGATCAGATGGAAGGCGATCAACGCCTGAAGTCGGAACTCGAGTTCAAGGAGCGTCTTGAAGCACTGATGCAGGAGTTCGGCAAGAGTGCCGGGGATGTCATCGATCTTCTCGAACCCAAGCAGCAGCCCGCGAGTGCCAGCAAGCCATCGGCTGGTGCGGGCAATCGCCGCAAGCGCAAGTTGAAGATCTACAAGAACCCCAACACGGGTGAAGTGGTGGAAACCCGGGGCGGCAACCAGAAGACCCTGAAAGCCTGGAAAGACGAGTACGGCAGCGAGACCGTCGAATCCTGGCTGGTGCGTACCGAAGACTGAGCGCCACGGAGGGCTGAAGGCGTCGGTCCACGCCAGAGGATTATGACCTGGCACTCTGCGGCACATTGTTGATAATGGCCAAGCCAGCGCTGCCTCTCGGAGGCTCGACTGTGAATAAACAATAATTTTTATAGCAAAACGTCACGCAAAAAGGAAAAATTTGTACGTCGAGCCTGCTTTTGTAATCGAATGTAATGTATGATGGGGCCGATATTCAGCGAGAGCTTGAGCCGGATATCCCTGTGTTTCTTGATGCCCGGCCTCGTGTCGGGCTTTTTTGACTTTCCCGTGACAATGTCGGCCATGAGGTTTTCGATGATGATGTCGCGGCAAAAGTGTGTCATCCTGATACTAATGAATTGATCACCGCTAGCGGTGTCCTCAGCACTTGTATTGCGATACTCTCGACCGCACATCGTGTTTTGCCGAAAAGCCGTATCGAGCCCTCGCGGGGCTGCCTGTTTGCCTGTCGGGCGGCACGCCGTCGGTGTATAAGCACCGGTGTAAAAGTCACCGGTGTAAAAGCAAAACAGGCATAAGCTATTCCCTAACCGAGATAAGCGCGCTGCCCGGCTCGTGGATCGAAACAGCACCCAGCGAGTCGAAATCTGCACCAACGCAATAGTAAAGCAGTTTGATTATTTGATTCCGGATATGGAAATGTCTTCAACTTCATGAAATCTATGAAACCCAATAAACCTCGCCAGATGGACGAAAGAGAGAAGCTACGCAAGTTTCGCGAACTCGACGACGCCTTCGCCCAAGCGCTGCGCGATATGGAAGGCGTCAGCCAGCGCCAGCAGCAGGCGCAGCAGCAAGACGCCCACCAGGAATTCGAACGGCGCCTGCGCGCCCTGATGCACGACTTCCGCCAGAGCGACACCAGCGTCGACACCCTGCTGCGCACCCTGGTCGAGCTGGGCAAGATCGCGTGAGCCTGGTTGTCAGATGTCGATATGGCCTACCGCTGCCATGAGGCTCTATGCTTCAGTGAGTGGCAAGTTCGCGATAAAAATCTGGGTTGTCCTGAATCGCGGCCAGCACTTTGGCGGCCAGGCCGGTAGGGTTGCGGCGCCGGCCTTCCCAGCTTTTGATGGTATCTACACTGGTGCCCATTGCCTTTGCAAACTCGGCCTGTGATACCGCGAGCCGGGCACGGATCGCCTTGACATCGGCCACCTCGTGGCGAGTAACGCGGCCTGCCGCTTTGCGGCCTTGCTTAATCTCGACAGCGTCTTCCAAAGAAGCCTTGAGGTCATCGAAGACGTTCATATCACAGTTCCTCTCTCAGCATTGCTCGCTGAAGCGATTCCTTACAAGCAGTTGATATAAATCGGTTTTGTGGGAGCCCGATTTATCGGGCGATGGGTCAGGCCAAATCCACATGAAGCGTCGAAGCGCCTAAAAATGGCGGTCTCGATAAATTCGATGGCGTGGGGCACGTAGCGCATTCTCCTCTTTCTTCCCCTCATGGCGGTGTACTGTGTACCTTATGTCAACGGCATCGAGTGCTACTGTCGGCCACCCGCGACGACCCCAACACAAAATTAATACGCCTGAAACCTAGAGACCGGGGAAAGGCTCCACTAGAATACCCACCTCGCAGAATAACAAGCGTGTAACAGAAAGCGGCGTCGCCGTGCCACGGGCACAGGCGGGGCAAGCTCGCGACGGAAGCTATAGTAGTAGGAAGGATCTGACATCCGTCACTTGTGTGCACCTTGCCTCACGTGGTCTTGTGGTGCGTCTGGCGGTAAACACCCAGGGCCAGGGAAGACGCCCGGAACAATCCCCGGGCGGTAGCGTGCCCGAACCACTATTGAACGTTTAACCTCGAAACAGAGCATTCCATTCAATGAATCCGCAAGACACCCCGGCGCATCGCTACCAGGATGACGAAATTTCCCTGGTCGATCTGGCCAAGATCTTGGTCAAGCGCTGGAAGGCGTTAGTCGTCATCTTCCTCGTCGTGGTGCTGGCCGCGCTGGCCTATGCACTGCTCACGCCGCGCACCTACAGCTATACCTCTATCTACAGCGTGGCGGAAGAGGAGCCGGGGGAAGCGCTCGAATCCCCCAATGCCATGGTCGCCAAGGCACGAAATCTCTATCTTGGGCCTGAGACACGCAAGCTGCTGGAAAATGAAGCGCTGGAAAGCCTGCCTTTCGACGTCAAGATCGACAACCCCGAAGAGACATTGCTGGTGACGCTAAGCTCGGAAGCCAATGAGGCTGACGAAAAGATCGTTGCCGAATTGCATGAAGGCATACTCGGCCGCTTACAGGAAGGCCAGCAGTCGCTGGTTGAACGACGCAAGCAGGCCATGCAACGACAGCTTGAAAGTGCCCAAAGCGCTCTTGAGTCCGCTCAGCAATCCGAGAGCATGGGCGCAGCAGAAGTCGTAGCAGGCACTATGGAGCGTATAGCGGAACTGGAAGCAAGCTTTGCCGAACTGCGTGAAGGTGAAATCAGCCAGACGGCGGTGCAGAGCCTGAACGCCACTGGTACTAGCCGTAGCTTGATTCTTGCGTTGGGTATCGTGCTCGGCGGAATGCTGGCAGTGATAGGTGCTTTCTTTTTGCAGTTTGTGAGCCTAGTTCGTGACAGCCTGAAGGACGCTGGCTAATCTCGCTTTTATTTGGCTGGCTCAATATAGTTGTTGGCGGCATGGTTTTTGCCATTGTAATAATTTTGTATTTTTCCGTTGTTAAATTTTGAGCTTGTTTATGTCTGAGAAGAAAGAAGGAGGTTTCTTTACGGGAGCATTTGTTTATCTACTTTCTAATGTAATAAATGCTTCTATCCCTTTTTTACTTTTGCCTATACTTACGAGACAGCTTGAGCCTGCTGAATATGGGCAGGTAGCTATGTTTCAAACCTTAATTGCAGCGCTTATGGCATTCGTGGGGTTAAATACTGACGGCGCTGCAAATCGCAAATATTATGATAGTGTTGGGCGCAAGGAGTTGTCGAAGTATCTTGGAGTCTGTTTACAGGTTCTCCTTCTTAGTTCGTTTTTTGTTTTCTTTGTATTTTTTTTATTTAAGGAGTGGTTTTCAGATGGCCTCGGTATTTCTCCGCTTTGGATAATGATGGCCGTATTAGCTTCAGCAAGTGCGTTTGTTGTTCGTTTGAGACTTGGGCAGTGGCAAGTTAGAAAAAAGCCTATTCAATACGGGCTGCTACAAAACACTATGAGCTTTATCAATGCTGCTGTTTCTATTATTTTGGTTGTTTTTTTAACAGTGGGGCCTGAGGGGGCAATGGCTGGCCAATTGATTGCTCCACTACTAATGAGTCTACTAAGTTTATTTCTTTTAAGGAAAGACGGACTACTTGAGATAAGTTTGAATAAAAAGTACGTCAAAGATGCTTTGGGCTTTGGTGTTCCGCTAGTTCCTCATGTTGGAGGCGTGTTTCTCCTGACCGCAGTCGATCGATTCTTTATAAATAAGCACTTGGGCTTAGAGTCGGCAGGTATCTATATGGTGGCTGTTCAGTTAACAATGGCTATGGGGATTTTTTTTAATGCCTTTAATAAAGCCTATGTTCCTTGGCTTTATGAGAGGTTAAAAAAAGATGATGAGGCGCAGAAGCGTCAGATAGTGAAATGGACCTATGGATATTTTGTCTTAGCAGCGCTCATGGCATTGGTAGCCTCCATTATAGGCCCTTATGTAGTAGTGTGGTTTGCAGGAGAAAAGTACGCTGAAGCGGGGTCTATTATAGGATTGTTGGCGGTGGGGCAAGCTTTTCAAGGGATGTATTTGATGGTAACGAATTATCTTTTCTATTCAAAGAGGACAGGACGCCTTTCTATGACGACTATAGGTTCAGGCTTGTTAAACATTCTTTTGATGTTGTCATTGATACCAATTTTCGGCATTGCAGGCGCAGCAGTTTCTTTTGCGCTATCTATGTCAATTCGCTTCTTGCTCACTTGGTGGGTTTCTCAGAAAAGCTACCCCATGCCTTGGTTTAGCTTAGCTTAATTTTGAGGTTGTGCCTTGATGAAGAACAACATTTTAGTTACAGGTGCCGATGGTTTCATTGGCTCACACTTGACGGAACTTCTTGTTCGGGAGGGTTGCCGCGTTAAAGCGCTTTCCCAGTACAATTCTTTTAACTACTGGGGGTGGTTGGAGGACGTCGACTGCCGTGACCAGATAGAAATATTGAGCGGCGACGTACGCGACCCTCATTACTGTAAGCACGTTACTCAGGGTGTCGATATAGTTTTTCACTTAGCTGCATTGATCGCCATACCTTATTCGTATGTAGCGCCGGATAGTTATGTCGATACAAATGTCAAGGGCACACTGAACATCTGCCAAGCTGCTCTGGATAATGGTGTCAAGCGAGTGATTCATACCTCGACTAGTGAGGTGTACGGCACTGCTCAGTATGTGCCGATCAATGAAGATCACCCACTGCAACCGCAGTCTCCCTACAGTGCCTCGAAGATCGCCGCCGACGCGATGGCGATGAGCTTCTACAATGCCTTCGATCTGCCGGTGACCGTGGCACGGCCGTTCAATACCTACGGGCCTCGGCAGTCGGCCAGGGCGGTGATTCCGACCATCATCAGCCAGATCGCCAATGGCATGAAGCAGATCAAGCTTGGCGATGTCTCGCCGACGCGTGATTTCAACTATGTCGAGGATACCTGTCGTGGCTTCCTGGCGCTGGCCAACTGCGATGCCGCCGTGGGCCAGACCGTCAATATCGCCTCGAACTACGAGATCTCGGTGGGCGATACGCTCAACGTCATCCGCGAGCTGATGGCCAGCGATGTCGAGTTCATCACCGACGAGCAGCGCCTGCGGCCGGGCAAGTCCGAGGTCTTTCGTCTGTGGGGCGACAACAGCCGTATCCGCGAACTGACCGGATTTACCCCGCAGCACGACATCCGCGCCGGCCTGCAGAAGACTATTGACTGGTTCACCCAGCCGCATCACCTGGCCAAGTACAAGGCCGGCCTCTACAATGTCTGAGTGCTGTCATGCTGCAACCTCTGATCGACTTCGTTCGCGACCACTATCACACCAATGACTTCATTCCGTTGCATGTGCCGGTCTTCGGTGGCAACGAGAAGGCCTACGTGGCCGAGACCATCGACTCCACCTTCGTGTCCAGTGTCGGTGCTTTCGTCGACCGATTCGAGCAGGACATGGCGGCCTACACCGGCAGCCCCCGGGCGGTGGCCACGGTCAATGGCACGGCGGCGCTGCACGTGGCGCTGCGGCTGGTCGATGTGGGGCCAAGCGACTACGTAATTACCCAGCCGCTGACCTTTGTCGCCACCTGCAATGCCATCGCCTACTGTGGCGCGATGCCGATCTTCGTGGACGTGGATCGGCATACGCTGGGGCTGTCCCCCAAGGCACTGGCGGAATGGCTTGAGGCACACGCCTACCGGGATGACCGCGGCCTGTGCCGACGCAGGGAAGGCAACGGAGTGATTCGTGCCTGTTTGCCCATGCATACTTTCGGCCACCCGGCCGATCTCGATGGCCTGCTTCGGGTCTGCACCGACTGGGGCCTAGCCCTGGTGGAAGATGCCGCCGAGTCGCTGGGCAGCACCTATCACGGTCGGCATACCGGCACCGTCGGTGATGTGGGCACGCTCAGCTTCAACGGCAACAAGGTGATCACCACCGGCGGCGGCGGGATGATCCTGGCCGATCAGGCGCTGGGCAAGCGCGCCAAGCACCTCACCACCACCGCCAAGCAGCCGCACGTCTACGAATACGTTCACGACGAGCTCGGCTACAACTATCGCCTGCCCAATCTCAATGCAGCCTTGGGCTGTGCCCAGCTGGAACAACTGGACGCGTACCTGACCGAGAAGCGTCAGTTGGCGGCCGACTACGCCGCCTGTCTGGCTGGCAGCGACGTGACGTTCGTTACCGAACCGGCAGGCTGTCGCAGCAACTACTGGCTCAATGCAGTGATCTGCACGGATCATGAGCAGCGCGACCAACTCCTAAAAGCTACCAACGAGCAGGGCATTATGACTCGCCCAATCTGGCAACTGATGAACCGCCTGCCCATGTATAACCATGCCCCGGCAGGGGAGCTGTCCAATGCACTGTGGCTCGAAGCGCGGGTCGTCAACTTGCCAAGTGGTATTCGCGCCGGAGAAGAGGAGCTGGGCTGATGCGCCGGATTGCTGTATTTACCGGGACGCGTGCCGAATATGGTCTGCTCTACTGGCTGATGAAAGATATCCAGGCCCACCCGACGCTGGAACTCCAGGTGATCGCGGCCGCCATGCACCTCTCGCCGGAATTTGGTCACACCTGGCAGGCGATCGTCGATGACGGTTTCCCCGTCGATGCCAAGGTCGAGATGCTGCTTTCCTCGGATAGTCGCGTTGGTATCGCCAAGTCCATGGGCCTAGGCACTATCGGCCTGGCCGATGCGCTGGACCGCTTGGCGCCGGATACTCTGGTAATCCTTGGCGATCGATTCGAGGCCTTATCCGCGGCGCAGACAGCATTGGTAATGAATATCCCTATTGTGCATCTGCACGGTGGAGAGCTAACTGAGGGTGCCTATGATGACGCTATCCGCCATGCCATTACTAAGATGGCCAGCTTGCACGGTGTGGCGGCAGAGCCTTATCGTCAGCGGGTGATTCAGATGGGGGAAAGACCAGAAAGGGTGCTCAATATCGGTGCCCTGGGGCTCGATCACCTGACCCGCTCGCCGCGCATGAGCCGCCAGGCCCTCGCCAAGAGCCTCGACTTCTCGCTTCATGCGCCCTATCTGCTGGTCACCTATCATCCCGTGACGCTGGCCGAGGAGGCCCCGGTCGAGAGCTTTCAGGCGCTGCTTGCGGCCTTGGATCGCTGGCCGGATCATCAGGTTATCCTGACCTACCCAAATGCCGACAATGGCGGGCGGGCGATTATCCCCTTTCTGGAAGCCTATGCGGCTCAGCAGCCTGAGCGGACTTTGGCCATTCCCTCATTGGGTTTCCAGCGCTATTTCTCTGCGGTGGCAGAGGCTGCAGCCGTGGTAGGTAATTCCTCCAGCGGTCTGATCGAGGTTCCGAGCTTCGGTGTGCCAACGGTCAATATCGGCCAGCGCCAGAGCGGCCGACTGGCCGCCAACTCTGTGCTGCACTGTACAGCCGACGTGGAAGCCATACATGCCGCTCTGCAACAGGCGCTGAGTGCCGACTTTCAGACCGCTTGCCGCCATATTCATAACCCGTACGGGCAAGGCCAGGCAGCCGAAAAGATCGTTGAGGCGCTGGCTACCCAGCCTCTTAAGACTTTTAAACACTTCTATGACCTGCCCGGGAGACCTGAGTGATGTCAAGCCAGCACAAGGTCTATGTGATTGCCGAAGCCGGTGTGAATCACAACGGCAATCAGCAATTCGCCTTCGATCTAGTAGATGCCGCGGCTGAAGCCGGTGCCGATGCTGTAAAGTTCCAAACCTTTAATGCAAGGTGTCTGGCAGCCATGACGGCGCCCAAGGCGGCCTACCAGCGAAAGACCACTGACGCGGCCCAAACCCAATCAGACATGCTTGAGGCCTTGGAGTTGCCGCTAGAGTGGCATGGCCCTCTCCAGGCCCATGCTCATCACCGCGGTATTGAATTTCTTTCAACTGCCTTCGACACTAAGAGCTTGGCTTTTTTAGAAACATTGAATTTACCGCTCTACAAGGTGCCTTCGGGTGAGCTGACCAATGGACCATTGCTGTGGGCCTTTGCCCGTACCGGCAAGCCGTTGGTGATGTCCACCGGCATGGCCACCCTCTCCGAAGTGGAACAGGGCCTGGCCGTAGTCTGCCATGCTCTGAACCGAGACCAGCCGCCCAGCTCGCTGAACGAGGTGTGGCAGTGTTGGAGCGATGACCAGGCACGTGATGCCGTAAGAAAGAAGGTCAGCCTGCTTCATTGCACCTCCCAGTATCCGACACCCATGCACGAGGTGAACCTCAAGGCCATGGACACCTTAGCTGAGGTTTTCCGTCTGCCGGTGGGGTACTCCGATCACACCCAAGGCACCTTGATCCCGGTCGCCGCCGTGGCCCGAGGGGCAACGCTCATCGAGAAGCACTTTACCCTGGACCGTCAGTTACCCGGGCCGGACCACGCGGCCTCTCTGGAGCCCGGTGATCTCAAGCGCATGGTGCAGGAGGTTCGCGCTATTGCCGACGCGTTAGGCGAGGGCCAGAAGGTGCCCCAGCCCAGCGAATGGGATACACGTGAGGCCGCCCGGCAGAACCTCGTCGCGTCAGCGACGATTCGCCAAGGTGAGGTCTTTACCGCCGACAATCTCACCACCGCGCGGGCCGGGCAGGGTGAACTGGCCATGGCCTATTGGGATCGCCTAGGTCAGTGCGCTGCGCGTGACTATCAGCCCGGAGAGGCGCTGTGAGTCAAGTACCGGTCATCCTGCTGGGCGCCGGCGGGCACGCCAAAGTCGTACTTGATCTGCTCCAGGCTTTGGAACGCCGTGTGCTCGGTATCTGCGATCCGGTACTCGCCGCGCAAGGCGCGGATATTTGGCGTGGTTTGCCGGTGCTGGGGGATGACACGATCATCAATCGCTACGAGCCTGCTAGCATTGAGCTAGCCAACGGCACCGGTAGCTTGCCGGGGAAGCCTCTGCGTCGGCGTTTGCATGCGCATTTCAACCGCTTGGGCTATCGATTCGCCACGCTAGTCCATCCACATGCGCATGTAGGCTCGGGTGTCAAGCTTGGGCAAGGTGTCCAACTCATGGCCGGTGTGATCGTGCAGGCCGACACCTGTCTCGGCGATGATGTCATCCTCAACACTGGGGCTCGCGTGGATCACGACAGCGTTATAGGTGATCACGTGCATCTTGCTCCCGGTGCTGTGCTTTCAGGAAACGTCCAGGTCGGCGAGGGAGGACATATCGGCCCTGGTGCGACGGTGATCCACGGAGTGCGAATCGGGGTCGGCGCCATCGTGGGTGCCGGGACGACCGTGGTCCGGGATATCCCGGCCTGGCACCAGCAGACCGGGCAGCCCGCTCGTAAATCCCAAGAGATTCACACGGAGAGCAAGAATACATGAAGCATTGGGAAGCGGCCCTGGTGACCCCAGGCACCTCACTGGAACAGGCTATCGAAGTGCTAGATCGCGCGGCACTGCGGATTGTGCTGGTGGCCGATGAACACCGTACACTGTTAGGCACCCTGACCGACGGGGATATCCGCCGTGCGCTGATTCGTCACCTGCCCCTTAGTGTGGCTGTCGATAAGGTCATGAATGCTGCCCCGAGAGTAGCCAGCCGAGAGTGGAGTCGCGAAAGACTGTTGGCCATCATGGAGCAGTATGAGGTACTGCAGTTACCGGTAGTAGACGAGGAAAGGCGGATCATCGGCCTCGAGAACCTGCATGATCTACTCAACCAGCAGACTCATGACAACCCGGTATTTCTGATGGCAGGAGGATTTGGCACGCGACTTCGCCCCCTGACCAATGACTGCCCCAAGCCCATGCTCCACGTCGGTGACAAGCCGATTCTGCAGATGATACTCGAGAACTTTGTGCAGGCGGGGTTCCACCGCTTCTATATCTCCACCCACTACATGCCCGAGGTAATTCGCAACCACTTCGGTGATGGTAGCCGGTGGGGTGTGTCCATCACGTATATACACGAGGAAGAACCGCTTGGCACCGGCGGTGCGCTTGGCCTACTGCCAAAGGAAGAGATCGACCTGCCGCTCTTCCTGATGAATGGTGACCTGCTGACCTCGCTCAATTTTCAGAGCCTGTTGCAGTTCCATCGAGAGCACCCTGCCAGTGCCACCATGTGCGTGCGCGAATACGAATACCAAGTACCATACGGGGTGGTCGAGAGTGATGGGTATCGGATCACCTCCATGGTCGAGAAACCGCTGCAGCGCTTCTTTGTCAATGCAGGGGTCTATCTGCTAGATCCGGCACTCATTCAGCGCGTTGAGCCGGGGGCCCGCATTGATATGCCGACACTACTGGAGCAGGAGATGGCAGAACAAGGGCACGTTAACATGTTCCCTGTTCATGAATACTGGCTAGATATCGGTCGGATGGATGACTTCAAGCGCGCGCAGGCGGAAGTGAATGGAGTGTCAAAGTGAGTGTCAAGAGGGAGCGCGCTCTTATCATAGGCTATGGGTCGATCGGCAAGCGCCATGCGCGGTTACTGAACGACATGAAGTTGGAAGTCGCGTTGCTGACACAGCAGAAGACAAGTGATTTTCTCTGTTATCGTAGCTTATCAGAGGCAATGAATGTCTATTTTCCTACTTATATTGTAGTCGCTAATGAGACGTGGCGACATGCCCAAACAGTTAGGGAATTGCCTGGTTATGGCTTCGATGGAAAGCTTCTGGTGGAGAAACCGCTATTTTCAGAGTACGAAAAATGGCCGCAAGAGGCATTCGCCTTTTCCGGTGTCGCCTATAACTTGCGGTTTCATCCATTTATTCAAAGAATCAGGCGCTATCTTGAAACTGAAACATCGGTGGCTGTCTCTGTTCGGTGTGGCCAGCACCTTTCTGAATGGCGGCCAGGCACCAAAATTGAGAATAGCTACTCTGCCTCTTCTGAGGCAGGAGGCGGTGTGCTACGTGATTTGAGTCATGAGCTTGACTATCTGCTTTGGCTATTTGGCCCTTGGTCACGCGTTACAGCAATAGGCGGCAACTATGATGTGCTAGGTATTGACGCTGATGAATGCTGGTCCATATTGATGGAAATGCAGAGTGGTGTATCCGCCACTATCAATATCAGTTATTTGGATCGGCCAGCTCAACGTGAAATTGCGATTACAACACGCACTGGAACCCTGAAGGCTGATCTTGTAAACGCGACTTTATTCATCGATGGCAAGAAAGAGACTCATCCGACTCAGCGGGATCAGACATACTTGGCGATGCATCATGCCATGTTAGGTGGAGAAAGCTCTGATATCTGCAGCGCCAAGGAGGGACTTGCTGTCGTGAATCTTATTCAAAGTATCGAGAAAGCCTCAGAGTCACGAAATTGGGTGTCGGCATGATTAGAATTTGTACCATATGTGCTAGGGGAGGGTCCAAGGGTGTGCCGGGAAAGAATATACGTCCCTTACATGGCCGACCTCTAATTGGCTGGACGATTCAGCAAGCAAAGGATAGCCAGCTTTTTGATATTATCGCGGTCAGCAGCGATAGTGACGTCATATTAACTGCGGCAGAAAAAGAAGGCGCTGACTTTATGGTCAAGCGGCCTGTGGAGCTAGCTTCCGATACTGCTGGCAAGGCATCCGCGATACAGCATTGCTTGCTAGAAGCAGAGAAAGTGCTCGGTAAGAAAGCAGAGATTCTCGTGGATCTGGATGCCACCTCTCCTTTGCGACTGGTGAGCGATATCGAGGCTGCAGTGAAGCTTCTCGAACAGTCGGATGCTAGTAATGTCATCACTGGAGCGCCTGCGAGACGATCACCTTATTTCAACCTTGTAGAGCGTGGTAAGGAAGGTGTTGTCCACTTATCAAAGTCGTTAAGCTCACAAGTTCTAAGGCGCCAGGATGCACCACAATGCTTCGATATGAATGCTTCTATCTATGTTTGGCAAAGAGATGTCTTCGTAAATGACCCCGTGGTTTTTTACGCAGATACGCTTCTTTATGAAATGCCAGAATCGCGTTCAATTGATATCGATACGGAACTTGATTTTGATTTTGTCGATATGCTTTTAGCCCGCCGACTGAAAGGGGAAGACAATGGATAGTGACTCTCTTAAGCCGGGGTTCAGTAAGAACCTGTTTGACTTGAGTGGTAAGGTTGCCGTCGTCACGGGTGGGGCTGGTATCCTTGGGCAGTATTTCTGTGCTGCATTAGCTGATCATGGAGCCTCAGTCGCAGTAGTAGATCAAGATCCCAGACGCGTAGATGAGCTGGCAAAGTTGCTTTCTAAAACATTTGGCAATCCGGCCGTCGGATATACTCTAGATGTTTCTGAGCATAGTGCGATTGCTCCTCTTATTGATAGAGTCGAAATGGAACTTGGCTCAATTGATATACTGCATAATAATGCTGCTACCAAAGGGGGCGAGCTCGAAAGATTTTTTGAGCCTACTGAGAGCTATTCACCGGATACTTGGCGTGAGATCATGGCCGTCAATTTGGATGGTGCCTTTTTTATGGCCCAGGAAGTAGGGGGGCGGATGGCGAAGCGTGGTCGCGGCTCGATTATCCAGACAGCATCAATCTACGGTATCATGGGCCCCGATCAGCGGATTTATGAAGGCTCTGAATATATGGGTCGAGAAATCAATACGCCAGCTGTGTATAGTGCTTCAAAGGCTGGGATTGTTGGGTTAAGTAGGTATCTTGCTACTTATTGGGGCTCACAGGGTGTACGCGTCAATACGCTCACTCCCGGTGGGGTTTCTAGCGGCCAAAATAATATGTTTGAAGTTCGGTATAATTCACGCATACCACTTGGACGCATGGCTATGGCCGAAGAAATGGTAGGGGCACTGATTTTCTTAGCTAGTGATGCGGCGCGCTATGTTACTGGTCAGAATATTATCGTGGATGGTGGATTGGAGGCATGGTAATAAGAGGCAAGTTTATTAAGTATTAAACAATATAAATTTTACTATATAACTGTAGCAGAAATTATGTCATTGCTGAAGCCGGAGAGATAAGCTTTTTCATCAGCAGTCTGTCATGGCGAACAAAGCCCACCAGCAGCGAAACCTCAGAGCGTGAAATAAGCTCTGGTCGATGAGTAATTCCGGTTCAACCGCCAACTGGCAGAGAAGACGGAAGGTGATTGAAATAGCAAAAAAGCGGCGTGTACGCTGTCAAGCGCTTGGCGAAAGCGTGCTGATATTCAGGTAGCGGGCTGTTCCTAGTTTGAATTTACTGGAAAGGACACTTAGGCGGCCTGAGACTAGTCCTGTATGTGCGTGATAAAAAACAATAGCAAGATTGTTTCCACAAACCTCAAAGACGGCTTCCGAGCTAAGGGAGCATGCAACTGCTACGGAAAGGAACAAAAGAAGTGAGTTGATGATATTACGAACCTACCGACTGGCAAGGATTGACTTTACGTGGCGATATTCAGCTGTTACATAGTCTCAAAAGGTAATTGGCTGGGCAATGAATGAGCGATGACTGGGCAGGAACAGTCTAAGCCTATTGGTCTCAATATGAATATTCTGGTTTATGTTGAATCACCGTATCAACTTTCTAACGCAATCTCTTACATTGATGTTTCGTCTGCTTCTATATGTCAGATTCTTATAAGAGATAACGGAAGCATGCTGCAAAACAAGCAATACAAAAATGTTTTAGCCGCAAACAAAATCAAAGGGAGGTTTTTAGTAATTAGGCGGGTGGGGGTTTTTGGAAAACTTAAAGGCCTTCTTCTTTTGTTATACTGTATAGCCCG
The DNA here is from genome assembly GCF_900128925.1 of Modicisalibacter ilicicola DSM 19980. GTDB lineage: Bacteria > Pseudomonadota > Gammaproteobacteria > Pseudomonadales > Halomonadaceae > Modicisalibacter > Modicisalibacter ilicicola. The sequence goes on along the minus strand of NZ_FQUJ01000024.1, from coordinate 19,942 downwards.
TTATGCTGGTCATGCCCAAGAAATAATAATTGGAGACGCTCGATCTATTTTTTCTAAGCTTTTTATTCTTTTTGGAAACCTTTTCAATAGAAGAATAGTGCTGGTTGATGATGGGCTATATTTATTATCCTACATATCTAAGGTCCTAGATAAAAGATATGTAATTTATACGAAACTTCCTCTGGAAAAGGTGGTCCGAAGCTGTGTGTCTCGTCTATATATTGTCCCCCAAGAAGTTAAAAAGATAGAAATCATCCCAGCAAATAGTGTTTCTTTCGTTGGTATGAAGCTGGTTGAGATAGGTTACCTTGATGAAGATATATATATTAAAATTTTGCAGGAGGTGGCGTATAAAGGGAAAGGGTCTGGAAAAAATTTGATCTATTATGCTCACCGCGAAGAAAGTGATAATAAATTAAGTTTGATAGAGAGTCTGGGGTATAAAGTAATTAAAAGTGAACTGCCGGTTGAGCAGCTTTTAGAACGGGATGGGGCACCTTCTGGTAGTTACTACTCTTTGTATTCTACTGCTATTTACAATCTGTCTAAGAGTATCGCTGGGAGTAAATTTTATTCTTATAGAATAGATAAGTTTTATTGGCCGGCGCATGCTAGGGAAGCTATAGAGCAATGCTATGATTTGCTGAAGATCTCCGGAATTGAAATATTAGATATCAGGTTTTAGGAGTTGGAGCTTGTTAAGTTAGTATACAAGGAGTGGCGGAAAGCCTAGGTCTTTATTTTTTGGTCCTTATGGACAGGCAATGTCAGATTGGATTTATATATGGTCACCTTGAATTTTTATTAATTGTACAATATGTAGTGTGTGGCTGGGAGTGGCTTTGGTTTGCTTTTCTGTACTTTTTTTAAATTTTCCATTTTGTGGGTTTTGAAGCCATCGGAATCGTATGGACAAACATATTTGTTTTTTATTTCTACTGTTTTTTTAATTTACAAAGGAGGCGCGTTGGTTAACTGTATTAATTACAAGCTGAGGATGTTGAGTAGATGAGTTCGCCTATGCCAACATTGAGAAAAATACCCGAGAGAGCTTTTTTTTGCTTTTTCATGGTGTTTACTTTCTTTGGGGGCTTTGAATATATATTTTTTTCTAGATTTTATGTGGCCCCCTCGGAAGAAGCTTTGCTTTGGATTTTTGCCACTAATATTTCCGTTCTGCTGGGATGGCTCCTCTGGGCACTGTTCGGCCAAGCAAGCATTTTTCAGGTTTCTGACAGAAGATCAGAAATGGTTATTAAACCAGGGTGGGGGATAAATTGTATACTAATAACATCATTATTTTTGTGTGGCCTGTATTTTTATTTATATTATGAAGGGTTTTCATTTACCAAGAAAATATTTGGTGATGGTGTTTCAGAATCAGAAAGACCCGACGTCTCTGGAGCCCTGCCTCATTTCTATAGTTATTCTATATTAGTAACTAGTTTTTTAATTCCCTGCTTAGTAAATTATTTCGCAATCTATTTTAAGAGAAAGGGGCTTAAAAACATTCAGGCGCTTTCTCTGATTTTTATTTCTTTGATATTTTCCATCTCTCTTGGTAATAAATCTATACCGCTCATAATTATTTTTTATTGCTTATTTTTTGTGGGCGGCGATGGCTTGTTTAAGAAGTCTTTGCTTTTTTTTGTTATGTTTTTCACTGTTTATTTATTTTATAAGTCTTATGAATTTGAGGGAAGTGTTCTTGAGTATTTTTTAGAGGCATTGATCTCTGTCTATAGGAGAGTTGTTGTTATAAATACTTCAGCCATGGGAGTAGCTTTTGATGAATTGATATTAGTTAACGAAAAAGTCCCGCATGGATTTTCTCATATAAATCAATATTTGTTTTATTTGATCTATGATTACCCTGTTGGAGGGGCCCCTTTGCCCATTGGAGCGGAGGTCGTTTATTATTTAGGTATTGGCGCTTGGTCGTTATTTCTCGTTTCTTTTATATTCTTTTTCTTTTTTTTGCTGCGCGCTGTTATTCTAAAAAATACTCATTCTTCAGCTCTTCATGCGAACCAGTTTCTTTTTTTCTATGGGGCTATAATTCTAGCCACTGCATCAATAGATTCATTCATAATGCGCTCACTGCTTCCTATGTTGATAATTGCAATCGCTTCAAAGATTAGGCTTATAAAATAACCTAAACCATATATCCTTTCTTGCGGGTAATGTCATGGCTTGCGTTTCCATTGTTATGCCTATTTTTAATTCTGTTGATTACGTTAAGGATGCAATTGATAGCGTGATTGCACAAACGTTTAGTGAATGGCAGCTAATAGTAGTAGATGATTGTTCTACTGATGGAAGCTTAGAGCTTGTAAAGAAGCTATATAGGAATGAGAAACGTATAGTGCTTCTTCGGTTAGCTGTAAATAGTGGACCGGCAATTGCTCGTAATTTAGGGATTCGGGAAGCAGCAGGTCGTTACATTGCTTTCTTAGATGCTGATGATTTATGGCTGCCTAATAAGCTTGAAAAGCAAATTTCTTTTATGAGGGAGAGCGGAGTTCCATTTTCCTTTTCAGGTTATGAGAAAATTGATAGCGATGGGGTGAGCATAGGTGAAATTGGTGTTCCACAAAAAGTAAATTACAAAACATTGCTGAAAACATGTGTGATCGGCTGTCTAACTGTAGTATACGATTCTTATATGTTAGGCAAAGTTGAGATGCCTGTTATAGACAAGCGCCAAGATTTTGGACTTTGGTTGCGTCTCCTTAAAGAAACAGAGTATGCTTACGGTATTTCTGAGCCACTTGCAAAGTACAGAGTTCATGATAATTCTATCTCTTATAACAAGAGAAGAGCTGCATTTTACACATGGAGGCTATATCGACGGGTGGAGAAATTACCCTTTTTGCAAGCTTGTTATTATTTTTCCCATTATGCAGTAAGGGGGGTTTTACGCCGCCATTGCCCTGACTTTGCTAGAAACATTGGCATATTGCATTAGTCCCAGGAATGAAAATTATGGTCTTCAGTATCGGATATCTCCGCTTAGTCTCAGGTGTTTGTTTGGCTGACGTTGGAAATGGTGTGATGATGTGGCGCGCTGCAGGTTGATAAAGATATGGCCATGGAACATCCATTAGATAATGACTCGTAGGATAAGAAATCACTACGCGGGACCACACGAGGGTACGAGCATTCGACCCGGAGGTGATAAATGAATGTCGTCGGATTTACAGTGAGAGTAACGAATTGGCTATAGTTGAACGGCGTGAGAATGCAGTGCAGTATACGGATGCTCTGGTAATATATGCTAAGTGGAAAGTGTTCCGTACCGTAGATTTTGACTGGCACAACATGCGGTAATTATCCACACCGGCATCATTGATGTGCGTAACCTGTATAATCTCGCTGATGTGAAACAAGCCGGTCTGCTGTACTTTACGGTAAGTTGCGTTGATTCGTTGCGGGAGACCGTGTGAAAACCAATTTTGAGCGCCGCCATTCCCGGTGGTACGAAAAACTTTTGCTGGGTTTGACCTTTCAGCTGTTGATAGGGTTGCCTTTAGTAGTGCTCCTGCCCTCGCTTGAACGCTGGGGTTGGGAATTCTGGCTCTATTTTCCGGATGTTCGAAGGAACACCGTCGCTGCAATAGCGCTGTCTTTTTTTGCTATTGTTTTTACTTTAAGGCGCATGATGCGCTTTCCTGGAGCGCAAGTGGCAGCCTACGTGTTCCCGACGGTCTCGGTCGTTTTTCTGATTGCGGTCGCCATTCTCTTCTTCACTCGTGAGGCCTATACCCGTCAAGTGATGCTCGGCGGGTATCTGCTTTGCTTGATATGGTTCTATGCAGGCTATTTCATTGGCCGTCGCTACAGGGTGCTGAAACTGGCAGTGGTGCCCTTGGGTGACGCGCTGAAGCTTAAGCAGATCCATCAGGTCGAGTTTCGTTATCTGAAATCTCCTGAACTGACCGGGACACGCTTTGACGGGATCGTGGCTGACCTGCGCTCTGATGACCTGGGTCCTGAGTGGGAGAAGTTCCTCGCCAAGTGCACGCTAAGCCGTATACCGGTCTATCACACCAAGCAAATCAAGGAATCGATTACCGGCCAGGTGCGTATTGATCATCTTTCCGAGAATGAGTTCGGGTCGTTGTTGCCGTCGCCGTTCTATGGTGGATTAAAGCGCCTGGTTGATTTCGTTGGCGCCTTGGTATTATTGCCAATACTGGCTCCGATAATGCTCTTGTGTGCTATAGCCATCAAGCTGGATAGCCCGGGGCCTGCCTTATTCGTCCAGCCGCGCATGGGTTATCGAGGAATAGCCTTCAACGTTTATAAATTCCGCAGTATGTACTGCGACCAAGAAGGGCTTGGTTTTACCGAAGGAGAGGATGATCCACGCATTACGCGAGTAGGTAGGATCATGCGCAAGTATCGCCTGGATGAATTGCCTCAGCTATTCAACGTGCTCAAGGGGGAGATGAGCTTTATTGGCCCACGCCCTGAGTCCATGGAGCTTTCCTCATGGTATGAGAAGGACGTGCCATTCTTTAGCTATCGACATATCGTGCGGCCAGGTATCTCTGGCTGGGCTCAAGTGGAGCAAGGCTATGCGGCGGAAGTTGATGGCATGACAGCCAAGCTACAGTATGACTTTTACTACATCAAGCACTTTTCTTTATGGCTTGATGTGCTGATCGTGTTCAAGACCATAAAGACGATCTTTACCGGGTTTGGGGCAAGGTAAATAATGATTTTATTTATTTTATAGTGTTTCTCTGCTGAGCTGTTTGGTAGTGGTTTTCTATATTTTTAGTAACCGGGATATTTTTTGGGGTTTTTGTTAATGAAGTGCATGCATAACAAGTTGGGTATGAGATATTTAAATGCAGTTGACTAACTCAACTTCGCGGTTTGCAAGTCATACATGGGGCGGTCCTTTTATCCCTTGGGCAGTTGGTTTTTCTTTTTTGCTGCTGTATGCCAGTTGTCTGGTAGTGCTACCAAAGGTTGGCAGCCCAGCAGAAACTATTATGGCCATATTAGGGCTTGTCGCGCTCCTGACTTGGGGCGGTAGTCTTCGCAGAAGCGCGGCACTTTGGCTATTAGCGGCAGCCATTGCAGTGCAAGTGCTCTCTTGGGCGTTAGGTTATTATCATCACCCGCAATGGGTGGAAGATAACCCTCAAGTCGACCGCCTGGCCAAACTGTTCATCTTCATTGCCATTGCATGGTGGCTGGGCGGAAGCACAGGCAAGACGTTATGGGTATGGGCGTTGGCCCTGCTGGGGCTTATTGCAACTTCATTCGTGGGAAGCAAGGGCCTGCCTCACTGGCAGCAAGGGTTGCAAGGGGTTCGCGTCGATTTCGATATTCGTAACGCGCAACACGCTGGAATGATGTTTGCCACAGGATTGCTGGGCTTGCTTGCCTTCTCTCGCCGGTGCGTTTATAAGCAGCGCCTGGTGGCATGGCGAGTCGTTGTCTGGGGGCTGGCACTTGCGATCTGTTTGGCCGGTGTGGTTGTTACTCAAACCCGTGCTGTCTGGTTGGCTCTCGCTATTACACTACCGGTGATGGGAGCGCTATGGATGAAACAGTCGCTACGCCAACCTGAAACAAGTTTCAGCCGTAGAAATATATTGATAGGTGTTTTTTTGCTGGTTTTGGTAGGAACTACAGTCGTTATTCTGGGTAAGGATACTATAGATAAGCGCCTGCAGGACGAGAGCTCGGTGATCGGTATGGTGTTGCAAGGTAACTTTTCCGAGGTTCCCTATACCAGCGTGGGAATTCGTATCCAAACCTGGCGGGCTGCGACCGAATGGATTGCAGAGCGCCCGTTGGTAGGCTGGGGTAGTGACGGGCGTAGCCTCGCAATCGATCAAACAGAGTGGCTACCCGATTGGGTAAAGCGGCAGTATGGCCATCTGCATAATTTTTTCCTAGAGGTGTGGATCGCCTACGGTGCCTTGGGCCTCGCGGTGATCGGTGCCTTGGCAGTGTGGGTAGGCCGCGCAACCTGGCTTGCCTGGCGTGGCGGCGTGTTGCCTGGTGATATGGCGCTGTTTGGGGCCGGCTTCTTCGTGTACTGGGTGATCGTCAATCAGTTCGAGTCCTATAATTCATTCTGGACCGGTGTTTACGTGCATAATCTCGTTCTTGGTGGTTTGGTTACTCATTATTGGCGATGGCAATTGATGGTGAAAGAGCGCTCCTCAGAGCCAGCCCAGGTTTACTGAACGGTGAACGGAAAAAATGGATCGCTGATGAGCCGGGAGTCGAGTTGCGCACGTTAGTCGTTGTCAGAAGTCTCAAGATGGGTGGCATGGAGCGCGTGGCCGTGAACTTGGCCGATGCCTTCGCCGAAGCCGGCCACGAGAGCCATCTGATGGTATACCGCAAACGAGACTGCGGATTGGCGCCAGAGCACCCGGGTGTCAAGGTGCATGTCTTCTCATTGCGCTGGTGGCAGCGTCTGACGGGGGTCGGCTTGCTGGCCGAATTGATGTCGCGCTTGTTTCTCAATCCATTGATTCGGCGTTCGCAGTTCGTGTGGACCGGTTGGCTCGGAGGGTATCTGTTACGGGGCTGGCTTTGGCATTTTGAAAGAAAGTACGGTCGGCTGGATCGAATCATATTCCGGGGCATCGGTACCTTCGAACTGGTCTGGAGCTATCGAGACGAACGCGCGCGCTTCGTCCTGGAAAACAAGTTGCCTACCGAAGAGGTGTCTTGGCGACAGAAGCTGTTTGCTCGATGTCTTTTTCCTGGCAAGCACCTGGTCGCCGTTTCCCGAGGCGTTGCAGACAGTGTCGGTAAAGCCGAAGAGAAGTGGTCTTTTACTCCAGCCTCGTTATCAGTGATTGTAAACCCATGTCCGGTAACCCATATCCGTGAACTTATGGTGGAGCCTCAACCGGATATTCCTGATAAGCCTTATATCGTCAATGTGGCACGTCTGGTGCCGCAGAAAGACCATGCACTGTTGCTGCGCGCCTATGCCAAGGCTGCCCCCGAAGAGCTCCTGGTCATCGTAGGGGATGGGCCTTTGCGCAGCACACTTGAGCAGCAGGCGGTCGAACTGGGCATTTCCGAGAAGGTGCACTTCGTCGGCTATCAGGCAAATCCTTACCCGTGGATGCATCATGCGCGCCTGTTCGTGTTGAGCTCCCGTGTAGAGGGCATGGGGATCGTGCTTACAGAAGCGTTGGCCTGTGAGACGCCCGTTATCTCCGTGGATTGTCCTGGAGGGATTCGCGAGGTATTAAAGGGGGAGTTGGAGAATGCCATTGCCGGCCACAACGACGTGGCATTGGCTGAGAAGCTGAATGAGTCCTTGGTCGGACCCAAGCCCGTCGTGCACGATAGCTGGTTGAAGAATTTTTTGCCTGAAAAGGTCGTTGAGCAATTTATCCAGGCATCGCCTGTAAAAGCAGAGTATGTGCATGGTAACCAGTAGCGGGACAAGAAGCGGTGGGCTGACTGGCCCGCGTGTTGGGCACTTGGTCAGCTTGAAGAACCTTGGTGGCATCGAACGTAGCTTCAGCCAGTTCTTTGAACGCTATGCAAATGAATATGATCACCATGTCTTGAAGCAGACTGACGATGTTCACCCATTTCTGGAGGCCAAAATTTCCTTTTGTGAGCCTGAAAGAATACATGGCATAAAAGGACCGAGAGGAATAAAGATTCCTCGTATTCTAGATGGTTTGCGCGAGCGTTATCAAAGAAAGTTGCTAAGGGATCTCGGCATAGAAGCCATACTGGTGTGGGGAAAAATCGTCAATCACCCTCTGGTTTTTCCAGAAAGAATGCCTGTCGTACATTATGAACGCGGTAGCGCGTGGCTGGTCGAGGAACAGTCTGCTTTACGGCATTACTTGGATCGTTTGGATGGCCTAGTTTGTAATTCTTATGCTGCGCATAGGTTTTTACAACTGAAGTGGGGAGTGTCTTCGGAGCTGCCCTCTAGAGTTATCTATAATACGACAAGGCTTCCTCAACATCATTCTACGCATCTTGCCGGGCGCTTTCGCCTTGGGTTTGCTGGGCGACTGATTGCGCTCAAGGCACCTATGGTCGCGCTAGAAGCCTTCGCTGAATTGAAAGCCGCCTGTCCCTATGCGGAGCTATGGATTGCCGGGGAGGGGCCGCAAGAGGTGGTCCTTAGACGGTATGTCGAGCGCTGGGGTTTGCAGGGTAGCGTGCGTTTCTGTGGCTTGGTGGACGACATGTCTGCCTTCTATTCTGAGCTGGATGCCTTTATATGCCCCTCCTGGCGCGAACCATTCGGGAATGTGGCTCAAGAGGCGCTGGCACACGGACTTCCAACGCTTGTCGGCAATGTGGATGGGCTGGCGGAGCAAGTAACCCATGGAGAGAATGGTGTCGTTCTGCCACCAAAACGCCAACGTAGTGAATTGGGTCGATACGGGAAAGAGTGCCTCCATGGGCCGGATGAAGTCTATTCACCTGATAGGGATGCTATTGTTCAGGCTGGAATAATGGAGCCTTGCGAGATTGCCGTAGTATTGAAGGAGTGGGCTGAGTCACCAGAACTACGAGCTAGAATGGGTAGAAATGCACGTGCGAGAGTGGAGCGTGATTTCAACCTGGACAACTACGGTCACGAATTGGTCGACTTCATGGCCAGCATCGTGGCTAAAAATCACTATTAGAGTTGATGTTGTTTTTCCACGCGCTTCATGAAACGGCTCCATTGTCGTTCGATCTTGGCCTTGGCCAGAGGTTTGATATAAGTAGCCACCTTGATGAAATCCCGATCACCAATGCCATCGATGAGAAAGAGCTTGATAGGTGCCTCGTGTGGGTCGCAAACGATATTGCTTGCGCGCAGGTCGCTGGTGAAAACAAGATTGACCTGAAGATAAGCATGAAGGTCTTCCAGGGCCGACTCCACTCTCGCTGCTTCCAACTGCCCATTCGAGAGCAGCGTGTCCAGCCGCTCCAGAGGCTTTCCGCTCTCATCCTGCAGTAGATCGAATACCAATCCCTTCCCTTGATCGGTCTCGACCCAGCCATGGCAACGCGGTAGGTGCGACCAGTCGATGCCGCGTCGTTCGAGCCTGGTGAAGTATTCGTAGTCTTTCTGGTTCTGCTGCTTGTTGTTCTTGAAATTGTGACTGACCTTCACGCAGCGCGTAGGGTCTTCTGGATGGCGATAGCAGTAGCGCTCGGTGCCTCGCCCAATCAGTAGCTCGTCTCGCAGATGAAGCATGGGGCTTATTTTTCCTTTCGGTTGCCGGCGTCCAGCGACTGGAATGAGGCCTTGAGTTTCTTGTACTGCTCGGTATGCGAGTAGTGCGTCGCGCGTTCGGCTAGGCGCAGCCCCAAGTGCTCTCGGTCTGCGCGTTCGAGTAGTTTGGCGATCCTGGTGGCCCAGGCGTCGGCATTCTCAGGGGCGAGTATCAGATCGTTAAAATCGTCTTCCAGCACTTCCGCCGCGCCCACCCAGGCGGAGAGCAGTACAGGCGTTCCGCACGCCATGGCTTCGAGGGCGACGCGTCCAAATTCCTCGATGTGGGCGGGCAGGGTGAAGACATCGAGGGCGCCATAGAGCCGTTCGATATCCGGCATGGTCGAGCGCCAGATAAAACGTTCGTTTAGGCCGAGGGCATCGGCCTGTTGCCGATAAGGGCTGGCGTCATCCTTGCCGACCACGAGGAAGCGGCATCGGTCGGGCAGTCGCTGGTTGAGCAGCGCCGCGATTTCCACGAACCCCGCGACGTTGCGCTTCTTGAAGTTGCCTGACGTGATCAGGCCGATCAGGAACTCATCCTGGCCGACGCCAAGGGATTGCCTGACGGCTTCACGTTCCTGGCGGGCCCTGGCGGGATTGAACTGCTCGGGGTCGTAGCCCGGGTAGCTGATTTCGAGCTGGCTATCGACCAGGCCGTAACGGTTCTTCAAGTCCTCGGCCATCATGCGAGAATTGACAGCGACTCGACAGAATTGGCCGTTTTTCAGAACATGGTCGTGAATGGCCGCCACTTCATGCTTTTTCGGCAGGTCTCGTCCATGAATGCGTTGGCTGGCCAGGTGCACGCAGTTGTGCAGGTAGATGACATCCCGGCTTTCGGCATCGCCATGGCTGACCAGGAGTGCTGGGGCGTGGCGCTTGCACCAGGACTGCACTCGCCGATTGAACCAGAAGCGCCGAAAGGCCCCCTTGAATGGCCAACGCGGCAGGCGGACGAACGTCGCACCGGCGCGTTCCACCAGATCGGCGTTGCCGCGCTCGGCAAGGATGACGACGCGATAGCCCAGCTCCTGTAATGCTGCCGCCTGTTCGAAGGCATTGCGACTCGCCCCGGTGCTTTTCTCCACCTGGCGGATGGCGATGGCCGCCAGCGGGGGCGGGTTCGGTGGTGTCGAGGAGTGCATCGTGCCTGTTCGCTTCTGCCTGGCGGTGTAAGGTTGGCCCTGTGATGGGTTACCTAGGCTATGCGGAAGAGGCGCTGCTGGCAACTTGCGCTTGGGTGCCACCCAATGTCTCGCCCGGGTCGCTCAGTAATGGGCTGTTCGTGTTGATCAACAAGAATCGGGTTCTGATGTCTTCGCTTGAAAAAATCCCCAGGTCTCCCACCGGCGAAACCGTTCACCCCGCACTCTATGACCCCGAGTTGCGCTGGGCGATGCGCCGTGCGCGTTGGGTCTACACGCTGCGTGAGGGCTTCGAGGCACGGATCGTGAAGCCTCTGGAAGATCGCCTGTTTGCTCGCTGGCTGCACCAGGCGCGGCTGGCCGGGCAGGTCGAGGCCATGGGGCTGCCTTATCGCAGTGTCGAGGCGTATCTGGGCAAGCAACTGGAATTGCAGGTCGACCCGAACGCCCTGGTTCACCAGATTTCCATTCCGCGGTCGTTTCCGGTGAAATCCGCCCGGAATGCAGCCTTGAACCAGTTCATCTGGAAGGGCGATTGGGACTGGACGCGTTTCGACTTCCGGGTGGGGCATCGCTACCGCTTCATTTCGGACCTCTGGCGGCACCGGGACGACCCGGCGCAGAGCGAGTCCTACCGGAAGCTCATGCAGCGCATCGAGGCAGGCAAGCCGTTTCGTTCGCATCACAAGGGCATCCTGCTCAACACCCCGAACAGGGTGCTGGCGTATCTGGATGTCTATCTCGGTTATATGCACGACATGCAGCGCCACGGCTTCGACAGGGAACTGGGCAAGGACCGCCTCGCCGTGGCGATCGATCGCGATGGTCATGTCGTCAAGCTCAACCGGGGCTTGCATCGCCTCGCCATGGCCCAGGTGCTGGAACTGGAACAGGTGCCGGTCTACGTACGGGCGGTGCATGCCGAGTGGTGGCAACGGGTGACGGCAGGTGAGCGGGGCGAAGCGGCCCTGGCGCGGGTGACGGCGGCGCTGAAAACGTGTCGGCCGGTGGCGTGAGCGTGCTTCATCCTGATTAATTTGCACCATCAGGTGGGGCCAGCCTACGATGCGCTGAAAGCCGATCCCACCCGCGCCGTCACCGCTGAGCAGGTACGTGCCCGCCTTGCCGATGAGCACGGCAAGGCGGAATGAATTACCGCGTCGTTTTTGCCCCTGAGGCCACCACCAGATTGTAATCTCTTCATCGGACACAAGGAGCCCTGGCAGCAATGCCGGGGTTCATTGCGTTGGGGCGATAGTTCTTGTTGGAAACAGCAATTTTCCTTCCAAGGAAAATATGATGTGCTAGACACATCGTGCGTTGGGACTTTTCCCTATAGGGATAAATGCTCCGTGGTTTGTGCTATTCCTTACCTTTTTTCCTTATAGGGGAAGCTATTCAGGAATCAGGATGGATGCGATCGAGATTCGTGATGTGAAACGGCTCGGGCAGCTGATTCGCCGTACACGCAAACAGCAGGGGTTGACGCTGGTCACCCTGGCTGGGGTTTGTCATGACCCGCCATCGCCCGATGAATCGGGCTCCTACAAA
>NZ_FQUJ01000024.1:0-7405 GCF_900128925.1 Modicisalibacter ilicicola DSM 19980 | reverse complement strand
AGCCACCTGTAGGAGCTCGCTTCAGCGAGCGAGGGGTTGGCCGAAATCGCCCGATAAATCGGGCTCCTACCCAACCCTTTGGTAATAGCCACCTGTGGGAGCTCGCTTCAGCGAGCGAGGGTTGGCCAGAATCGCCCGAGGAACCGGGCTCCTGCAGAACCCTTTGATAACAACCACCTGTAGGAGCTCGCTTCAGCGAGCGAGCTGTAGTGCAGGTACTTGCAAGATAAAGAAATCGATGCGCTTTCCGATAGAAAGAGCGGTGATACCGGCCATTCAGGGCTGGTGCTTTCGAGGGAGTCCATCCGTGAGCGCGAACATCGGCTTTACCCACCATGGCGCCGTCGAGGGCGTGACCGGCAGTTGTCATCAGCTGCATTTCGGCGACGGACGTTCGCTGCTCGTCGACTGCGGCTTGTTCCAGGGCGAGGAGGGCGGTGAAGACGCCCTGGCGCGCCATCGCATCGAGTTCTCGCTCGCGGGCGTCCAGGCGCTGGTGGCGACCCATGTGCATATCGATCACATCGGGCGGTTGCCATATCTGTTCGCCGCGGGGTTCGATGGGCCGATCCTCTGCAGCGAGCCCTCGGCGAAGCTGTTGCCGCTGGTGATCGAGGATGCGCTGAAGATCGGCTTTACCCGGGACCGGCAGTTGATCGAGCGCTTTCTCGAGCGGGTGGAGGCGCATCTGATTGCGCTGCCTTACGGCCGCTGGCACACGCTGATCGATGATGCTTCCCGGCGCGTGCGGGTCAAGCTGCAACGGGCAGGGCACATCCTCGGCTCGGCCTACGTCGAGGTGGACGTGCTCGACAAGACGATCTCGGCGACACCGCGGCAGTCGCAGCGCGTCGTGTTCTCCGGCGACCTGGGCGCGCCCTATTCGCCCTTACTGCCGGCGCCGCGTTCCCCCTACCGCGCGGATGTGGTGGTGCTGGAGAGCACCTACGGCGACCGGTTGCACGAGGATCGTCGCCATCGCCGTTCGCGCCTGAAGGCGGCCCTGGAGCGGGCGCTGGCCGATGGTGGCACGGTGCTGATTCCGGCATTCAGCATCGGCCGCACTCAGGAACTGCTCTACGAACTGGAAGGCCTGATTCACGAGGGGGCCAAGCGTGGAGAGCGCGTCGGCGGGCGTGGCTGGGATGCGCTCGAGATCATTGTCGATTCGCCCCTGGCGGCGCGCTTCACCGAGGTGTATCGCGAACTGGCACCGTTCTGGGATGCGGAGGCGCGTCGCCGGGTCGCGCACGGTCGACACCCGCTGGATTTCGACAGCCTTTATACCGTTAACTCCCATGAGGAACACGAGCGTGCCGTGGCCTACCTGGCAAAGACGGGGCGCCCGGCGGTGGTGCTGGCGGCGAGCGGCATGGCCGCCGGTGGACGTATCGTCAACTACCTCAAGGCGATGATTGGCGAGCCACGGCACAACGTGCTGTTCGTCGGTTATCAGGCGGAGGGCACCCCCGGGCGCGCCATTCAGGAATACGGCCCCAAGGGCGGCTGGGTGGAGCTGGATGGCGAGCGCTTTACCATTCGCGCCGGGGTCGAGAGCCTGACGGGGTACTCGGCCCATGCCGACCGGCAAGACCTGGTCAATTTCATTCGTCGCATGCGCCATTGGCCACGCCAGGTGCGCCTGGTGCATGGCGATGCCGATGCCAAGCAGGCTCTCAAGGAGGCACTGCTTGCGGAAGCGAAACGACATGAGTGGGCAATGGAAGTGGTGATTGACCGAGCTGCGTTTGACTAGTCGTTCAGGCGCCTGCTAGAGGTGGGTGTGCTATGCTTCCGAGTATTCGATCAATGTTGCCAACAATAGGCAAGTATCTATGTAACTTGAAGAATTGCTGGCCAGAGTGAGTCGCTTACCGCCATTTCGACAGCAAGAAGTACTAGATTTTATCACCTTTCTGGAGCAGCGATATGGGCAATCCGCCGTGCAAGCTACTGATCATGAGGATTGGCCGGAAGAGCAGTATAAAGCCATGAGTGTGGATCAGACCATGCGCGGCTTGACCGATGAGCCCGATCTCTACTCCGAAAGCGATCTCAATTAAGTCGCCATGATTCAACTTGCCGCATGTCTTCTATACTGCCGAATGGGACAGACGTTACCCTTGATGATGGGCGTCGCGACAGCAAGCAGGGCAATGGAGGACGGATTCTATGCTGACCCACGTATGGGGGCTGATGGCCCATCCCAATCGCGAATGGAAGCAGATCCAGAGCGAGCGGGAAACGATCACTCACCTCTATGCGCATCATGTTCTTGGATTGGCGGCGATCCCAGTGATTTGTGCGTTCATCGGCACGACGCAGGTCGGCTGGAGCCTCGGCGAGGGTCACGCCATCAAGCTCAAGCTGGATGACGCCCTCTACGCGGGTATCGTCTTCTACCTGACGATACTGGCTGCCGTGGGCTTCATGGGCAGCGTGATTCACTGGATGGCCAAGCGTTACGCCCGGCCGCCAAGCCGGCGGCGCTGCATCATCTTCGCCGGCTATGTGGCCACGCCCATGTTCCTGAGCGGCCTGGTGGCGCTCTATCCATTGATCTGGCTATGCCTGCTGGCGGGTATCATCGGCCTTTGCTACAGCGCCTACCTGCTCTATCTGGGCATCCCGAACTTCCTCGGTATCGACAGGAAGGAAGGCTTTATCGTCACCGGCTCGACCCTGGCGGTCGGCGTCCTGGTCCTCGAAGTCTTGCTCGGGGCCACGGTGCTGCTGTGGGGCTATGGCGCGCGGCTACTGCTGGGTACTTATTGAGGCAGGCGTCGCTGGGCTGGCTGCTCGACTCTCCACCCGCGCATCTTGATCGAGTCTCTCCTCCGCGATAAGCCTGGTTTCGCGTTGAGGGTGGGCGGGTGTGGCCCTAAGAACGCACAAAATGCAGCCCCTTTTCATCGCTTTGCCTCTTGGCTGCCCCGCTATGATGGTGCCACTCCTCAAGCGATCGCCCATCGATGGGCCAAGGCGCCGCATGAATGCATCCACGCTGATCGGTATCGTTGCCAGCCTGCTGCTGCTGGCCTCGGTTCTTTTGCTCAGTGCCGACACGGCAATGAGCTTCCTCAACCTGCCCGGACTGATGATCGTGATTGCCGGCACCCTGGCCGCCACCTTCATCAGTTACCCCTTGCGCGAGGTAATGAGGCTCGTGCGCGTGGTCCGGGTCGTCTTCCATCGCGAGAACTGCTATGTCGAGGAGGACATCCGCGAACTGGTGGCCATGGCACGGCTGTGGTTCCAGGGCGACATCCGGGCGGTGGAGCGCGCGTTGAAGCAGACGCGCAATCCTTTCCTGCGCACCGGGGTGCAACTGGTCATCGACAATACCAAGGAAGCGGAGATCATCGACCTGCTGCGCTGGCGCATCGCGCGTCTCAAGGCCCGGGAGCTCGCCGAGGCGCAAATCCTGCGCACCATGGCGGCCTATGCGCCGGCCTTCGGCATGATTGGTACCCTGGTGGGGCTGGTCAACATGCTGCAGACCATGAGCGCCGGTGACCTGGCGGTCATCGGCCCGGGCATGGCCGTCGCGCTGCTCTCCACCTTCTATGGCATCCTGATCGCCAATCTGGTGTGCAAGCCCATCGCCGTCAAGCTCGAACGCCGTACCGAGCAGCGCCTGATCGCCATGAACATGGTGCTCGAAGGCGTCTCGCTGATCGCCAAGCGGCGCCTGCCTTCCTTCGTCGAGGAAACGCTGAACTCCTTCGTCGCCAACTACCACGACGAGATCCGCGACCCCGAGGAGCCCGTCACCGGCAACGCGAGCGTGACGGTCAATGCCTGAGTTCCCTCGCCACGGGGCGCACCACGAACACTCGAGCCCTGATCGGGCAGGGCTGGACAGCCTGATGACCCTGCATCCCGAGGACCGTGGCGGCGATGGCTGGATGATCAGCTACCTGGACATCATGACCCTGCTGGTGGCCCTGTTCGTGCTGCTGGTGAGCCTGAATGGCGCGGCGGGCGGCGCCGATGAGCGTGAAGGCCCCGCCAGTGCTCCCTTGGCTTCCCTGGATGCCATCAAGGCGGCCAACCAGGTCGTGCCCAGGCCGAACCTGCTTCCCGAGGCGTTGCAGGCCGCCACGCGGGTCGCCTCGAGACCGCGGCCGCAGGTGAACGAGACGGCCGTGAACACGGCACGCCAGGTCGCCACGCCGCGACGGATAACGTCGCAGGCCATCGCGGCGGCCGAGGCGGTGGCGCGGGCCAAGCTGATCCAGACGCAGACCATCGCGGCCTCGTTGAAGGTGGCGCGCACCCTGAAGGTGAGCGCGGAAGCCCAGGCGGCGGCCATTCAGGTCGCCGGTGCCTGGCAGGTGCGGCAATCCGAGAAGGCGCTGCCGGTGATCGAGGGTGTCGAGGTATCGCGGGTCAAGGGCGGCATCAACCTGCGCATCCAGGATCATCTGCTGTTTGATTCCGGCGATGCAACGCTCACCGATGCCGGCGAAACGGTGACCCAGGAGCTGGTCGCCACCCTCGAGCGCTACCAGGGCACGATTTCCGTCGAGGGGCACACCGACAGCGTGCCCATCCGTACCGAACGCTTCCCCTCCAACTGGGAGCTTTCCAGCGGCCGCGCCACGGCGATCCTGCGCTACCTCAATCGCGCGGGCATCGACGCCTCGCGCCTACGTGCGGTGGGTTATGCCGACACAAAGCCCTTGCAGGACAACGACACGGAAAAGGGGCGCGCCGCCAATCGGCGGGTGGAGGTGATCATTCATGAGCCGGAGGCGGGTTGATCGCCGGCGGTTGAAGCCTGCCTGCCCCGGCGCCGACAGCGCTCGGAACAGTACACCACCGAGTCCCAGTGGCGCGCCCATTTCTTGCGCCAGGCGAAAGGGCGCTCGCATACCGGGCAGGTCTTGGTCGGCAGGTGGGGTTTACGATGCATATCGGGGAATCCTCTGGTCTTACCCGTTCAGCCATCTCGCGATGAACGTGCCTTGCGGATCGTACTGCGCGGTCTGCTTGGCCAGATCGAAGCGGCGCAAGCCTCGCGGGTCGGCGCCGACACCGCCCAGGTACTGCCAGTTGCCCCAGTTCGAAGCCACATCGTAATCCACCAGCTGCTGCTCGAAATAGGCCGCTCCCCATCGCCAGTCCTGGTTCAATTCATTGATCAGGGCGCTGGCCACCAGTTGTCGGCCGCGATTGGACATGTAGCCGGTGGCGTTTAGCTCGCGCATGCAGGCATCGACGATGGGCAGGCCGGTCTCGCCCCGGCCCCAGGCGGCGAACCGTGCCCGGTCGCGATCCGGCCTCGGTGACTCGCCCTTGAGCCCACTCAAACGGAACAAGCGGGCACCGTGGGCATGGGCGTACCACTGGTAGAACTCTCGCCACAGCAGCTCGAAGTAGAGCCAGTAGGTGGATTCGTTGGCCCCGACCCGTTGCTCGAAATCCCGCAGGCGTTCGATGACCAGGCGCCCCGACAGCGCGCCATTGGCCAGCCAGGCGGAAAACTTGGAGGAGTTCTGCCAGCCTTCCAGCGCATTGCGGGTCTGCTTGTAGTGCAGTGGCAAGGAGCCGCCGAAATAGGCATCGAGGTGCGCGAGCCCCTCGCGTTCGCCGCCCCGGAAGGCGGAGTCGGGGTCATCTGTGGTCTCGGGCATTGGTGGCGGTGAGGGTGGCGATGAAAGAGAGGCGTTGTCGACGGGCGGTGGCAGAGCCTCCGGCGCCGCCACTGGCGCTGCAATGCCCAGGGGCTCGACGCGCTTGCGAAATTGCGTGAAGGAACCGGGCAATTCATCCAGCGTGAAGGGCAGGGCGTCTCGATCGAACAGCGTGTGGGTGACCCGCTCCGCGAATTCGACATCAGGCCAGCGACGCTGCAGGGATTCCCACGCCTTTTCCAG
This sequence comes from Modicisalibacter ilicicola DSM 19980, assembly GCF_900128925.1. Lineage (GTDB taxonomy): Bacteria > Pseudomonadota > Gammaproteobacteria > Pseudomonadales > Halomonadaceae > Modicisalibacter > Modicisalibacter ilicicola. The sequence continues at coordinate 1,523 of NZ_FQUJ01000024.1, read as the reverse complement.
GTACCAGTCGGCACTCTGGCTGCGGACCACCACGTCCACCCTGTGCTGCTCGATCAACGCATCCAGCGCCGGGCCTGGCGATCGAAAACACCGGATCAGGTGCTGGCCGCGAGCCGCAAGGCGCTGCTCCAGGTCGTCCAGGGTCTCGTTCAGGAAACGCCAGCGATGGCGCCCCAGGCGCGCGCTGCCGAATTCGCCGGTCTCGAACCAGGCAGGATCGATGCAATAGACGCAAAGCAGCCGATCACAACGGCGCGTCGCGTCCAGCAGAGTCGCGTTATCATGCAGGCGCAGGTCCTGGGTGAACCAGTAAAGGCCAGTGATGCTCATAGGCGAGCGGAAACGCCAGCTTTATAATAATTCATACGCACCTGACCTTAGGAATCACTGCATAAATGCCTACACAAACGAATTGCTGCGTTGCGCGGTGCTAGAAAACTCGCCTAACTCCATGTTATGTCTCGTTTTCTGCGCTCCGTGCGCCTTGCACTTCATTTCGCTCGGCGCTTTATTCAGCAATTCCTTTCCTCCCGGGAAACGGCCCACCAGCGATGTGAGATTTCCGAAGCTAGCGTAGCTGGCTATCCTTGCTGCCGCGCCGGTTGTAGCCGCTGAAACCGGAGCGTTGCTTGTCGCGTTCGCTCTGGCAGGCGATGCACAAACGCACGCCCTTCACGGCCTCCCGCCGCGCCTGGGGGATCTCCTCGCCGCACTCCTCGCAGTATTTCAGGCTTTCGCCACGGGGGAGCTGACTGCGCGCTCGTTCCAATGCATCCTCGACCGTGCTGTCGATCTGATCCTGCACGGCCCCATCTCTCGACCACCCGCCCGCCATGTCATTCTCCCTCGAGGCATCTCGTGCTGTTATCCACTCTTGTTCCCATAGTTTGAGATACTAGCCGAGCCTTGGCCAATTGTCCGAAGACGCCTGAGCATTCAGAAGTTGACTGATTCATCGGGCGATTTCAGCCAACCCCTCGCTCGCTGAAGCGAGCTCCTACAAAAGCCCAGATCTCGGGTCTGGTAGGAACCCGATTCATCGGGCGATTCTGGCCAACCCCTCGCTCGCTGAAGCGAGCTCCTACAGGTGGTTGTTATCAAAGGGTTTGTAGGAGCCCGATTCAGCGGGCGATTCCGGCCAACCCCTCGCTCGCTGAAGCGCGCGCCTACAGGTGGTTGTTATCAAGGGTTCTGCAGGAGCCCGATTCATCGGGCGATTTCAGCCAACCCTCGCTCGCTGAAGCGAGCGCCTGCAGGTGGTTGTTATCAAAGGTTTTGTAGGAGCCCGATTCATCGGGCGATTCACCCCTCGCTCGCTGAAGCGAGCTCCTACAAAAGCCCAGATCTCGGGTCTGGTAGGAGCCCGGTTCTCTGGCGATTCTGACCAACCCTCGCTCGCTGAAGCGCGCGCCCGCAGGTGGCTGTTATCAAAGGGTTGGGTAGGAGCCCGATTCATCGGGCGATTCTGGCCAACCCTCGCTCGCTGAAGCGCGCGCCTGCAGGTGGCTGTTATCAAGGTGTCT
>NZ_FQUJ01000026.1 GCF_900128925.1 Modicisalibacter ilicicola DSM 19980 | reverse complement strand
AAGCCACCTATCGCTCGGTAAACCGAGCTCCTACAAAAGCCCAGATCTCGGGGGTGGTAGGAGCCCGATTCATCGGGCGAATGCCGCGCAGCGGCACCGGCTCGACTCGGCGCCTGACGGCGCCGTTCGCGCAGAGGATCTGCGCTCCTACGCTAAACTTTCCGGCAGATTTGCGGCATCACGACAATCTAGGATGGATCATTTTTAACGCAGCATGATCGAGCGCAGCCAATTCCCAGGCAAAGCCCCATGACCCAGATCGACTTCTACATCCTCCCCGACACCACCCGCGAGGCCCGGCTCGACTTCGCCTGCCGGCTGGTCGAGACCATCTATCGCAAGGGGTACCGACTGCATGTCCATGTCACGGACGAGGACGAGGCGCATTTCATCGATGCCAGGTTGTGGGACTTTCGGCCGGACAGCTACGTGCCTCACGGGATCGTCGGGGGTGGGCTTGCCGAAGTGCCCGTGACCATCGACTGGCGCGAGGCACCGGAGCCCGGGATCGAGGCGATGCTCAACCTGGACCCGGGAATCCCCGAGTGGTTCTCGCGCTTCGAGCGGGTCGCCGAGATCATCAATCAGCACCAGGACGTGCTGGCCGCCAAGCGCGAGTGCTGGCAGACCTACAAGCGGCGTGGCTATCCGGTCAAGGCTCATCACCTGACGTGACACTCCCCACCTGCTGCAACGCCGCCCACACGTCTTCCATTCGCGGCGGTTGCTGCCAGTGTTGTTTGAATCCCTCGGGCAGGGGCGGTGGCCCGATCCAGTAGCCCTGGACCGCCGGATCGCCCTTCAATCTGCGACAGCGACGCAGCAGCTCGGCGGCCTGATGAAGCTCGAGAGGTGTGCCGCACACCAGCAAGTCCGGGGGCTGTTCATTGACGAGGCGCAGTGCCCGGGCCTGACGCCGAGTGCTCGACAGGGTCAAGGTCGCCAGATGCTCGGCCAGCACCTCCATGCGAATGCGCGTCTCCTCGTCACTGCAGACCAGCAGCATCGTCAGCGGCCGCTCGAGGCGCGCCTCGACAGGTAACGCCCGGTTCACGGCGCTCTGATGGACCTGCACGTCCACCCGGGGCAGCCAGACCTGAAAGCGGCTGCCCTGGCCGGGTCGACTGACCACCTCGATCCGGCCCTGCATGCGACGCACCAACTCCATGCTCAGCGCCAGGCCCAGACCGGAGCCCCTGATATCGCTGTGCTCCATTCCCAGCCGTGAAAAGGGCTGGAACAGCTCAGCCCGCGACTCTTCGGCGATACCCTGACCACTGTCCGCCACCTCGAGACAGACGCCATCCGTCTCGGCCCAGGCGCTGAGCCTGATCCAGCCCCCCGGACGATTGTACTTGATGGCGTTGACGATCAGGTTCTGCAATACCTGATCGAGCCGCTGCCGGTCGCCCAGCAACCAGGTGCTCGTCGCCGAGGCGTCGACCTCGAGCTGTACCCCACTGCGCAGGGCGCGCACCGACAACTGCCTGGCATTGCGCCGCAGGCAACGCAAGGCCGACTGCGGCGTACACTCGATCGTCAGCTCACCGGACTCGAGACTGGCCAGTTGCAGCATATCCTCGAGCAGCTCATCCAGGCGCTCGGCGGCGCGGGCCACCTCGACGAGATACACTCGCGCCTGCTCGTCGAGCCGCGACTTGTCACTGTCCTGCAGCAGATCGGTGTAGCCGAGGATGACCCCCAGCGGCGTGCGCAGTTCGTGACTCACCCGCGAGAACAGGCGCGATTGCGCGTGCTGGGCCCAGCTGGCGTCATCCCGGGCGCGCTCCAGCTCGGCAGAGGCGCGCTTGCGGTGGTGGATGTTCAACACCACGCCGGTGGCATAAAGCGCCTCGCCGGCCTCGTCGCGTCTCAGGACACTGCCCCGAGTCAGCACCCACAACCAGCGCCCATCCGGCAGGCGCAGGCGCATCTCGATCTCCCCCACCGCGATCTTCTTCGCCACTGCCCGGCGTCGCTGGGATTCGAAACTCGGCAGATCATCGGGATGGATGAGCGCCTGGAAGCTTGCCAGGGGAATCGCCGCCACCGGCTCCAGCCCCAGCATGTGAAACACGCTCTCATGCATCGTCAATCGATCATTCAGGATGTCGTATTCCCACACCGCCCCCCCGCTGGCATCCAGCGCCAGACGCAAGCGTTCCTTCTCGGCGGCCAGGGCCGCAAGCGCACCTTCCCGTTCCTGGCTGGCGTTGACCAGGGCATCTCCCACCTCGTTGAACTCGCTCAGCCGGAAGCTCGGCTTGTTCACCGCACGACGGGCGCCGATATCCGCCGCCATGGCTTGCAACCGGTGCAAAGGTGCAACCAGCATGCGGGTCAGGGCATGGGAGCGCTGTCGAATGATCGCGAGCGTCACCAGGCAGAACAGCAGCAGACCGGTGACCATCCACAGGCCGAGTTCGCGAAAGGCACGCCCCAGGGAGTCGCCGGTAACGAAAGCGGAGGTTTCGTCGATGACCGCCATCAGTTTCCAGTCCACCTCCTCCAGCTCGTGCCAGGCCAGCAGTCGCGGCTCCCCGCCGAGCCGCGTTCTTACGCTGCCACGCTGCTCGGCAAGCACCTCGTTGAACACCGGATCGTCACTCCACTGCAGCAGGTCGAAGTGACGCGGACTGAAGCGCGCCTTGTGCGGGGTGGTATCGGCTGCCGCCCCCCGGGCCATCAGATCGAAATCGCGCTGCCCGGCCGGCGGGATCGCCAATAGCGTGCCATCACCATCGATCAGCATGGCGTATCCCGACCAGGGAAGTTCCACCGCCAGCAACCGATCGATCAGTTCCTCGAGGGTGATGTCGAGCCCTGCCACGGCCTCGAGAAACCTGTCGCTATAGACGGGTGCCACGGCAGAGATCATCCAGCCGCTTCCCGCGGGATCGACGTAGGCATCGGTCCATACCGGCCGACGTGCGGGATTGTGGCGTGCATCGGCAAGGAAATAGAAATTGAACGAGGGAATGTCGATGTGGCTATCGTAGGTACCCTGGGCATCGAACCAGGGCCATAGCCGGTTGTAGCTATCGAAGGTATTGATATACACCTGCCGCACCCGCGTATCGCCCTCGACCAGCCCCTTCATCAGGGGGTCCAGGGAGGCGAGCTGGGCGATCTTGCGCTGGTCCTGCATCGCCGGAGGCGTCAGTGCAGAATAGTAGGAGGCCGCCCTGCCGTCATCGAAGGGGGCGTGATAGACGCCGCTGGGTTCGCGACGATGTCGATCGAGCTCCTCGACGACCCGCGCCTTGCCCACAGGGGCGTGAAGGGCGCGGCCTGCGGCATCGGCCAGCAGTTCCACCTGGCGTTCCCAGCCCTTCAGGTCCGCCTTCATCAGCCGCGACTCGCGCTCGAGGACCTGAGACAGCAGCTTGCTGGATTCCTCCTCCAGCAGGGCCACCTGATGCTCGTACATCAGCTTGTAGGTCACGACATAGATACCGATCAACCCCCCCCCCGCCAGTGCCAGCGGTATCAGCGAGGTCTTGATCATCGCTCGCCACAACCAGCGACGCGTATCCAACGGCTTGCCCATGACATCGTTCCTGCCCATTCGAACGGCCATACTACCCCAGTCGGGCCAGCGTCGCTCCAACGGGAAAGGGCCACTACGCCTTCATGACGTTGGCGACCCGCGACGGTATAATCCCTCGTTTTCGACATTGCCTGCGTTCGCCCGAGGGTTACGAGCGAACGTCACCCTCTTCAGACCGAGCACTCCATGGACAAGACGTACCAACCCGAGCAGATCGAAAGGCGCTGGTATCAGCGCTGGGAAGCCGACAACCGCTTCGCGCCCTCCGGCGAGGGGGCGCCCTACTCGATCATGATCCCGCCGCCCAACGTCACCGGCAGCCTGCACATGGGTCATGCGTTCCAGGACACCATCATGGATACCCTGATCCGCTGGCGACGCATGCAGGGCCACGACACCCTATGGCAGATCGGCACCGATCACGCCGGCATCGCCACCCAGATGCTGGTGGAGCGCAAGCTGGCGGCAGACACCGGGCAGAGTCGCCATGACCTGGGCCGCGAGGCGTTCATCGACAAGGTCTGGGAGTGGAAGGCCGAATCCGGCGATCATATCACCCGCCAGCTGAGGCGCATGGGGGCCAGCGTCGACTGGAGCCGGGAACGCTTCACCATGGACGACGGCTTCTACCGGGCGGTGCAGGAGGTCTTCGTGCGCCTTTTTGATGAAGGCCTGATCTACCGCGGCAAGCGCCTGGTCAACTGGGACCCCAAGCTCGAGACCGCCATTTCCGATCTCGAGGTGGAAAATGTCGAGATCGACGGCCACATGTGGCACTTCAAGTACCCGCTGGCGGGCGGTGAGACCTATGAATACGTCGAAAAGGACAAGGACGGCAACGTCGTGCTTCGCGAGACCCGGGATTACATCTCCATCGCGACGACACGCCCCGAGACGATGCTGGGCGACGGTGCCGTTGCCGTCCATCCGACTGACGAGCGCTACGCGCCCCTGGTCGGCAAGCTGTGCGAGATCCCGGTCGGGCCGAAGGAGCATCGGCGCCTGGTTCCCATCATCACCGACGAGTATCCCGATCCCGACTTCGGCTCCGGGGCCGTCAAGATCACCGGGGCGCATGACTTCAACGACTACGCCGTGGCGAAACGCAACGGTATTCCGCTCTACAACCTGATGGATCGCAAGGCGCAAATGCGCAGCGACGGACTCTCCTACGAGGCCAGCGCCGAGATCGCCACTCGGGCCGCCCGGGGCGAGGAGGTGGGTGACGTCTCCGACGTCAACCTGGTGCCGGAAGCGCTGCGCGGGCTCGATCGCTTCGAGGCACGCCGGCGCGTGGTCGAGGCCATCACCGCCGAGGGGCTCGCGGTGACACGGCGAGACGAAGAGGGAACAGAGCGGCCACTGGTCGAGAACAAGAAGATCATGCAGCCCTTCGGCGACCGCTCCCAGGTGGTCATCGAACCCTACCTCACCGACCAGTGGTTCGTGGCGGTGGAGTCGCTTGCCAAGCCGGCCATCGAGGCAGTGGAAAATGGCGATATCCAGTTCGTGCCCAGGAACTACGAGAACATGTACTTCGCCTGGATGCGCGACCTGCAGGACTGGTGCATCTCGCGCCAGCTGTGGTGGGGGCATCGCATCCCGGCCTGGTACGACCCGGAAGGCAACGTCTTCGTGGCGCGCTCGGAAGCCGAGGCCCGGGAGAAATACGGCCTGGCCCCCGACGCCCTGCTGACCCAGGACGAGGATGTGCTGGATACCTGGTTCAGCTCCGGACTCTGGACCTTCGCCACCCTGGGCTGGCCGGAGAACACCCCGGAACTCGCGACCTTCCACCCCACCAGCGTGCTGGTCACCGGTTTCGACATCATCTTCTTCTGGGTCGCGCGGATGATCATGATGACCCTGAAGTTCACCGGCGAGGTCCCCTTCAGGCAGATTTACGTGCACGGCCTGGTGCGCGACGCCCAGGGGCAGAAGATGTCCAAGTCCAAGGGCAACGTGCTCGACCCCATCGACCTGATCGACGGTATCGATCTGGATACCCTGATGGCGAAGCGCACCGGCAACCTGATGCAGCCGCAGAAGGCCAGAGCCATCGCCAGGGCCACCCAGGCGGAGTTTCCCGAGGGCATCGAGCCCCACGGCACCGATGCGCTGCGCTACACCTTCCTGTCGTTGGCCACCACCGGACGTGACGTCAAGTTCGACATGGGGCGTCTCGACGGCTTTCGCAACTTCTGCAACAAGCTGTGGAACGCCTCGCGCTACGTGCTGATGAACACCGAGGATGAAGACGTCGGCCTCGCCGATACCGAGGTCGAACTTTCCCTGGCGGATCGCTGGATCGTGTCGAAGCTGCAGCAGACCGAGGCCCAGGTCACCCGGGCACTGGAAGAGTTCCGTTTCGACCATGCCTCCCAGGCCCTCTACGAATTCGTCTGGAACGAGTATTGCGACTGGTACCTGGAGCTCTCCAAGCCGGTGCTGTGGGACGAGATGGCATCGGCGGCGGCCAAGCGTGGCACCCGCCGCACCCTGGTACGCGTTCTGGAAGCCATCCTGCGCCTGGCCCACCCGATGATGCCCTTCATCACCGAGGAGATCTGGCAGCGGGTGGCCCCCCTGGCCGGCAAGGCCGCTGGCGACGGTGCCGAGTCGATCATGAACCAGCCCTGGCCCCAGGCCGAGGCGGACAGGATCGACGATGAGGCCGATCGCGACATCGAATGGCTGAAGGGCGTGATCGTGGCCGTACGCAACGTGCGGGCCGAGATGAACATCGCCCCGGGCAAGCAACTGGACGTGCTGCTGACCAAGGGCGACGACAGCGATCGCCGGCGGCTGTCGCACAACCGCCTTTTCCTGGCCAAACTGGCCAAGCTGTCCAGCATCGACTGGCTCGATGATCCGGCCCAGGCGCCACTCTCGGCGACCCAGCTGGTCGGCGACATGGAAGTGCTGGTGCCCATGGCGGACCTGATCGACAAGGAGAGCGAGCTCGCCCGCCTGGCCAAGGAGCTGGACAAGCAGGACAAGTTCATCGCCGGCGTCGAGAAGAAGCTTTCCAACGAGAGCTTCATCGCCAAGGCACCGGCCGAGGTGGTGGAGAAGGAGCGCGCCAAGTTGACGGAGGCCCGGGCCAGCCGGAGTGTGCTGGCCGAGCAGCAGGCCAAGATCGGCGCCCTGTAAGACACGCGGAGGCTTCGCTAGCGGGTGGATCGAGCCGCTGGCGGGCTTCCCGTCTTCTATTCCGGCGACTTCTGCTGCTTGAAACCGCCGAGTACCCGACCATCCCGGCCCAGCAGCACCAGGCGATCATGGTCGATCAGGTAGCGATAGGCCCGGTCCAGCAGGGTACCAAGCCGGGCCGACTGCGGCAGCCCGGGGCAGGCCATGCGTGTGCTGGCGAGCTCGCTGATCGCGATGCGGCGCGACTCGCCCAGCGTCGCCTCGCCGGTCAGCCGGTTGCAGCCATCGCTGCCGGCGAGGGTGACGCCACCCTCCGAGGGCGTCAGCTCGAAATAGGCATCGCGCTGCCCTTGCCAACGCTCGTCGGTGCCTATCAGCGTCAGTTTCCAGCGTTTTCCCACCAGCGGTGACGTCGCTTGCGAGTCGGAGGCAGCTGATTCGTCGCCGACCGGCGGCTTGGCGCCGCATCCGCCCAGCACGATCAATGATGACAGCAGCAATGGAACCCATGACCGCATTCCTGTTTCCCCTGTAGAGTCGAATTGGCTGACGCAGGCTCGGGAAGTGGCGATCACACCTCCCTGGAAGAGGAACCCGTGAATATCTCGCCATGTACCATGGTCTCGAGGGAGTCCCCCCCCTCGGCCACCAGCTGATCCCGCCCCGCGGACTTTGCCACATACAGGCGTCGATCCGCCAGGTCGATCACGCCCTGCAACGCCTTGTCCTCGTAGGAGAGTGCCAGGCCCATGGAAAGCGTCACCGGCAAGGTGCGCTTGCCGAGGGGGCAAGGCTGAGCCACCAGCTGGTCACGCAGACGGGACGCCACGCTCAAGGCCTCGTCGCAGGAGGTATCGGGAAGCAGGATCAGGAACTCCTCGCCCCCGACCCGGCCGATGCTGTCGCCTTCGCGCAGCGTGCGCTGCAGCAGTTGGGCAATATGGCGCAGCACCTTGTCACCGGCGCTGTGCCCGTAGGTATCGTTGATCTGCTTGAAATGATCGGCATCGAGCAGCAGCAAGGCGAGGGAGCGGCGTTGCTCCCAGAGCGCCTCGGCGCATTCGATGATGGCACGGCGGTTGTAGACCCCGGTCAGGGAATCTCGCGACGCATCGCTGCGAAAGCGGCGTTCGGTGGTCTCGGAGACGGAATAGACCTGCATGGCGATGAAGGTAATCAGGATGAATACGGTGGCCAGATTGACGGCATGCAGCAGTTCGCGTGCCGGCTCACCGAGCGACCAGCTGCCCAGGAGCCCGGACAGCCAATGGATCATGGCCAGGAATAGGCTCATCAATATGCCGCTGAGCAGCAGTTTCTGGGGCCGTGACAGATCGCTGATCAATATCTCGAAAAGAATGATAAAGAAATAATATTCGAAGCCGATGTCATTACCCAGCAGCATACTGGCAACGGTAATCAATATGGCGGCGGCGGCAAGCTTGATCAGCAAAGCCAGAACGAAATAGCCGTGACAATGCAGCCTGATCGCCAGCACATTGACGGCGATGCACAGCAGGTTCAGCCCCGTCAATAAAGGAATGCCCACCCACAGGAAAAGTGGCATGAAGGCGACGTGAACGGCCGTTACGAAAAGATAGGTACGCGCGAATATCTGGAAACTGCGACGGCGCTCGGGAGCCAGGTCGACCGGTGGAGATAGCACACGCATCCAGAAGGATCGCAATACACCGCTGTACATAAGCACCGCACTCTCTTTCCATCGTCTTGCGTGGATTGTCATCGACAAGGCAAGCAATCGAGGCCGGCGATCATGCCTTTTACACCACCACCGAGAAGCCTCCGATTAAAACCAAAAAACTAGTGTATTAATTCACGATTGCGGTATTTTCATTATCTCTCTAGCTATCACCCACCAGGGGGAATCTGCATGCTCCATGCACTGCACAACGAGGCGCTGGGCAAACTCATCCTGCGGCTCAGCGTTGGCGGATTGGTCCTGCTTCATGGTATCGCCAAGCTGCTCAATCCCGACAGCCTGAACTGGATCGGCGATCAGGTCGCCAGCCACGGGCTGCCAGAGTTCCTCGTCTACGGGGTACTGGTCGGCGAAATCGTGGCACCGGTGATGGCGCTGCTCGGCTGGCAGTCACGGGTGGCCGGACTGCTGATCGCTGCCAACATGGTGGTAGCGATCATTCTAGTTCACACGGACGAACTGTTCACATTGGGAAACAGCGGCGGGTGGGCCCTCGAGTTGCAGGGCATGTTCCTGTTCGGCGCCCTGGCGATGGTGTTCCTGGGTAGTGGTCGGATGGCAATCCGCCCCGACTAGGGGATCACGGCATCGCCGAGAACGCGGTCACGTTCAGTGCCTTCAGACGTGCTTCAAGGAGATCGGGGAAGCGCTTGTACCAGGCCTGGTTGAGGGGTGAGGGGTGGGGCAGCGGCGCCAGGTCGAAGGTCGCACACTGGCCGTTCTCGAGTGCCAGTGTCGTCCGGTGGGTAGCCTCGAAACGGTCCTCTCGCTGCCAGAAGGCCTCCAGCGCCTGGCGTACCTCCCTCGCTTGATGGATGCCGAACCACAGGAAGGCCTCGCGCCCCAGGGTGATCACCGTGCGTCCCTGCCAGTGCTTGACCAGCAATTCCGCCATCAGCGGCTGGAAACGTTTCTTGACCGCCATGGACCACGCCTTGTTGCCGATCGGCTTGTAGGGCACGGTGTTGGCCCAGAAGACATGCCGTCCAACCTCGATCGAGGCTTCGAAGTCCGGCAGCGGCTCGCCATGCAGTGCCTGGTAGAGCCCTTCTCTTACCTTCTGGCCGCCGCTGCCGACGAAGGGCTCGCCCCACTTGACCTCCTGACGTCCCGGATCGCGCCCGAAAAACCCGATGGAAGCCTCACGGGGGCCCAGGCCGATCACCGGTTCCAGGGGGTCCCTGTCGAACTGGCGATAGGCCTCCAGATCGATGCCGTCCAAGGCCTCGGCTTCACGGCGAAAGGCGGCGCGTAACGAGTCGCTTGGCTGCATGAGCCCTCCTTGGCGATAGGCCGCGCGCAAAGTCCATCAATGAGTGCAGTCGATCATTAACAGGCTTCTACCAGGTCCCGGTGTTCTCCATGGACGCCCAGGGCTCCTGGGCAGGCAGCGCATCGCCGGCCTGCAGCAACTCGATGGAAATCCCGTCCGGCGAGCGCACGAAGGCCATGTGGCCGTCCCGGGGCGGCCGATTGATGGTCACGCCATTCGCCTGAAGCTTCTCGCACAGGGCGTAGATGTCCTCCACCCGATAGGCCAGATGACCGAAATTTCGCCCACCGCTGTACTCTTCCGGGTCCCAGTTGTGGGTCAGCTCGATCATCGGCGCGCGATCCTCCCGGGCACGCTGCCTGTCCTGGGGCGCCGCGAGGAAGACCAGGGTGAAGCGACCCTTGTCGCTCTCCTTGCGGCTGATCTCCTCGAGCCCGAGCAGATCGCAGTAGAAGCGCAGCGAGGCGTCCAGGTCGCTGACGCGCACCATGGTGTGTAGGTACTGCATGAGAGAAGGCTCCCGATGGTGGGTTGCGTGTTGCCTCGTGTTCACTTGGGATAGTTTTCGAAAACCTCCGCCATGCTGCCCTGGCGCCAGAGATAAACGGCATACTCATCCGTGCGCCCGGTTTCCATGCCCGGCGATCCGTGCGGCATCCCTGGCACCGCCAGCACGGCGGGTTCGGCATCGCTTTCGAGCAGACGACGAACGTCCTGGGCCGGCACGTGACCCTCGATGACATGGCCGCCGACCGTCGCCGTGTGGCAGGAGGCGAGCTTCGGTGGCACCCCCTGCTCTTGCTTCACGGCATTGAGCCGTCGTGTCTCGTGGACCTTCACATCGAACCCCTGGGACTCCATGTGCTCGGCCCAGGCGGTGCAGCAGCCGCAGTTGGGGTCTTTCCACATCTCGACGATGGGGGCGGCCCAGAGGGAGGTAGAGATCAGCCCCAGCGCCAGTGCGGCAATCCCTTGGCGAAGGCTCTTGCAAGAAGACATTCCGACCATTTCGAATCTCGCTTTTTCTGTTATCACCGATTGCGGCATGATAGATCATTGCCCTGCGGGATGTCGTTCCGACATTCCGTCGCATCAACCGACGGGTTCGGTCACTCGACAAGGTGTGTTGCATGCCCGATTACTGCGACCTGGCGCCAGGCCATCCGTTCCATGGGCCGTATCACGATCACGAATACGGCTTCCCGGTGACATCCGATGACGTGCTGTTCGAGCGCCTGGTGCTGGAGATCAACCAGGCAGGGCTTGCCTGGCTGACGGTGCTGAAGAAGCGCGATTGCCTTCAATGCCGCCTTCGAGGGTTTCTGCGTGGCACGGGTCGCCGCCTACGGCGACAGCGAGCGCGAACGGCTGCTCGGCGATGCCTCCATCATCCGCAATCGGCGCAAGGTCGATGCCGCCATTCACAACGCCGGGGTCGTCGAGGGTCTGCAGCGCGAACACGGCAGCTTCAAGGCCTGGCTCGATATGCACCATCCGTTGTCGCTGGAGGAGTGGGTACGCCTGTTCAAGCGCACCTTCCGATTCACCGGGCCGGAGATCGTCAACGAGTTCCTCATGAGCACCGGCCATCTGCCCGGGGCGCATCGAGACGAGTGCCCGGTCCAGGCCCGGATACTCGCCTGCCACCCGCCCTGGAGACAGAAGCCGCGATGACGCTCCCGGCGAGCCTTGCTCAACGCGGCTCGCTGGCCAGCGCTCGCCACACCGAATAGCACATCACCAGCAGCACCAGCGAGAAAGGCAGCCCGGTCGCCGTCACCCCCGCCTGCAGCGCCGTGAGCCCTCCGCCGACCAGCAGGACGATCGCGATCATGCCTTCCGCCGTCGCCCAGAACATGCGCTGCGCGACGGGCGCATCGGTCTTGCCGCCGGCGGTGATCGTGTCGACCACCAGGGAGCCGGAGTCGGACGACGTGACGAAGAAGATTAGGGTCAGAATGATGGCGATGGTCGAAACGAGGCTCGTAAAAGGCAGTTCGTTGAGCATGCCGAACAGCGAGAGCTCGGGGCTGTAGTTATCGATCACGTTGGCCTTGACCAGGCTGTTTTCCGGGTCGGCGAAGAGTTGATCGATGGCGGTACCGCCGAAGACCCCCATCCAGATGAAGATCAGCAAGCTCGGCACCAGCAGCACGGCGATGACGAACTCGCGCACTGTGCGGCCTCGGCTGACCCGGGCGATGAACATGCCGACGAAGGGCGACCAGGAGATCCACCAGGCCCAGTAGAAGGCGCTCCAGTCCTCGCGATAGGTGTCGTCCGTGCGTCCGAAGGGATTGGAGAGCGGCACGAACTCCTTCACGTAGGTCACCAGCCCGTCCCAGAAGGCGCCGAGCGCGACTAGGGTCGGGCCGGCGAAAAGCACGAAGAGGAAGAAGAAGAACGCCATGACCATGTTGATCTCGGAGAGCACCTTCACACCGCCGTCGAGCCCACGCCATACCGATACCAGCGCCACGGCGGTGACCACGACGATGATGATGATCTGTGCGGTGAGGCTGATCTCCATGCCGAACACGAAGTTGAAGCCCGCATTGGCCTGCTGCGCCCCCAGCCCCAGGGAGGTCACCAGCCCGAACAAGGTGGAAAAGACCGCGAGCACGTCGATCACATGGCCTGTCCAGCCCCATACGCGCTCGCCCAGCACCGGATAGAAGGCAGAGCGAATCGAGAACGGCAGCCCCTTGTTGTAGCTGAAGATGGACAAGGCCAGGGCCATGACCGCGTAGACCCCCCAGCCATGCAGACCCCAGTGAAGATAGGTGCCCGCGATGCCCAGGGCGCGGGCCTCGGCGATGTTCGCCTCGATGATTTCGCCATCCGGCCCGATGGGCGAGGGAACCCCGAGAGGCGAGGAAACCGCCATGTGATAGACCGGCTCGAGCACGCCGAAGAACAGCAGCCCGATGCCGATGCCGGCGGCAAACAGCATCGAGAACCAGGAGAGATAGGAGTAGTCGGGGCGAGCCTCCTTGCCGCCTAGCCGCACCGACCCGTAGGGCGAGATGACCAGCGCGATGCAGAACAGCAGGTAGAGATCGACGACGATGAAGAAATACCAGCCAAGGGTGCCGGTGGAGAAATTCACCACGCTTTGGAAGACCTGGCCTGCGCTGTCCGGAAACAGCAGCGTCAGGATGATGAAGAGAACCGTGATGCCGGCCGAGATGCCGAAGACCGGATTGTGAATATCGAATTCGACAGTTCCGAAACTGCCTTCCATGTTGTCCTGACCGACGACGTAATCGGTATCGATGAGTGAGTCTCTGGGCGCATGACCGCCCTCGCCAGAAGATTGGTTTTCTGTCATTGTCGTCTCGCTATAGCGATTTTCGGGGGCGTTGACCCTTCCTTCGACAGCCAACGCTCATCAACCCTTCACAGGGCAGCAAGCAGGGGTCGCTTCATGATGAAACCTTGAAGCGCTCTTAAGATAGACTAGTCCAAGCACCGCGTTTGTTATCAGGTTTTACAGCAGATTGACCGGCATTCCTTCATGACAAAGGGCCTTCGACTCCCATGGATTCTCTGACCCAGGCCTGCCTCGGGGCCGCCGTCGGCGGCGCGGTGCTGGGCCGTCCCCTGGGGCGCAAGGCATTGGTCGCCGGTGCCGTGCTGGGCACTCTGCCCGACCTCGACGTGCTGATCGACTATGGCGATGCCGTCGCCGACTACACCTATCATCGCGGTTTCAGCCATTCGCTACTGGTGCTGGGTGCGCTGGCCACGCTACTGGCCCTGGTCACGGCAAGATTCACGCCCCTGCGACATATCTCCCTGAAGCGCTGGTGGCTGTTCTACGGCGCCTGCCTGCTGACCCATCCCGTGCTCGACGCCCTTACCGCCTATGGCACGCAGCTGCTATGGCCACTGAGTACCCCGCCGGCCAGTTGGGGGACCATTTTCATCATCGACCCCTTGTATACCCTGCCCCTGTTCCTTGCCGTGGCCTACGGGCTGTTTCGAGGCTATCGACCGCGATCCCTGGCCTGGGGGCTGGCCTTGTCCAGCGTCTACCTGCTGTTTTCTCTCGGCGGCAAATGGACCATCGACGCGCGTATGGATTCGGTGTTGACCGCACAGGGTCTGGAGAATGCTCCCCGACTGGTGCAGCCCACACCGTTCAACACCCTGCTGTGGCGGGTGACGGTGATCGACGGCGAGGACTACCGGGAAGCCCTGGTGGGGCTGTTCGATACCCAGCCGCCGCTGTTCGAACGTTTCTCCCGGGGCACGCGTTACGAGAATGTCGCACTGGACACGGCCAGCGGACAGCGACTCTACTGGTTCGCCGGGCCATTCCTGAGCTACCGCACCCAGGCAAGCGACGAGGCTGTCGGCCTGATTGCCACGGACCTGCGCCTGGGGGTGCCCGGCTTTCACCCCTTCAGCTTCCTGCTGGCAACCCGCAACGAGAACGGCTGGGAACCGACTACCACCCAGTTGCTGCCGGAGCGTCCGGTCGACCAGGGTGCCCTGACCTTGCTGGCGAGTCGCGTCTTCTCCCCCACCATGCGCCTGTGTCCCTCGGCCTTCGCCGGTACCCCTCAGGCAGGGCCCTCCGACGCCTGCCAGGCAGCGCGCCAGTGACGCCCGGCTGCAGGCTGCCCGCAGCCTTTGCTCGCCTTCCTACTTCCGCTTCTCGATCCCCTGACCGCAGCCGCGCCACTGGTCCGAGCCCGAGGTCAGCGTGACGCGTACCGGGTAGGGCTTGCCGCTCATGTCGTCGAAGCAGGCTCGTGCCTCCATCTCGACCGTCAGGGGCTGGGCTGGGTCCTGGCTGACCAGCGTCATGCGCGCCTGCTGGCCGTTGACGATGCTGGCCACCCCGTAGGGAAGGGTCAGGGCACGCTTGCCGTAATCCGTCACCCAGCTCAACTGCGACGTCTCGCGATCCAGCCTGAGGGTCCAGCCCGGCTCGTTGCCCCGGGCATAGAAGATCGTGTCTGGATGCTGATCACGCGTCCAGGTCTTGCGCTGCGTGTCCTGCTGGCATTCGAGTCGACCATTCGCACTCTCGACCGTGGCCTCGTCGCCCTTGTTCCAGAATGACAGATCGGCCTTGGCGTAGCGCTCGCCGGACGCCACCACGGCACGCTCCAGCTGGTAGTGCCCCTGGCTCGACCATAGCCGCAGCCGATTGTCGGGAAAGGCGGTGATCAGGTCCTGGGCCGGGGTACAGCGCCAGGCGATGAATGCCTCGGCACCATCGGCAAAGAAGGCCGAGGGCAGCAACGGCGACGAAGGCTTGCGGGTCGCTTTCTCGGCACTGCTCGCAGGCGCTTGGCTGGAAGTCCGCTCTTCCGTCTGCGGCGCAGAGGTCGGTGGCGCCGAAGCCAGCGTGGTACAGCCCGACAAAACGAGTGCAGCAACCCCGGGTACGATGAATCTCACAACCGCCTCCTGAACGAAAAAGTCATTGCCAAGAAGTTATGCTATCAGCCACCGGCAGCTCTTCATCCCACGATCACTGCCTTGTTCGGTGCCGTTTTATGCCATCGAGGGCAGGGCACTGGCAGCAAAAGGTGAATCAAACTAAATTAATCAACCATCAACGTGAATGACTTTCACCTCATGCTCGAACTCCGTCACCTCCGGACCTTGATAGCCCTGCGCGAGGCCGGCTCGCTGGTCGAGGCCGCCGAACGCGTCCATCTGACCCAGTCGGCGCTGTCACACCAGATCAAGGATCTGGAAGAACGCCTTAACACCCCCCTGTTTCTGCGCAAGACACGACCGGTCACCTTCACCCGCGCCGGAGAGCGACTGCTGGAACTCGCCGAGCAGGTGTTGCCCCAGGTGCGCATGGCGGAGCGGGACCTGGCGCGACTGGCCGGCGAGGAACAGGGGCGGCTGCACATGGCCATCGAGTGCCACAGCTGCTTCCAATGGCTGATGCCCACCATCGATCGTTTCCGTGATCACTGGCCGGAAGTCGAGGTCGACATCCCCAGCGGGCGCAACTTCGACCCGTTGCCGGCCCTGTCACGCGAGCAGCTCGATCTGGTGATCACCGCCGACCCCCAGGCGCTGACCGGCATCCACTACGAGCCGCTGTTCCGCTACGAGGGCCTGCTGGCCCTCTCCCGGCAGCATCGGCTCGCCGACAGGTCCTTTATCACCGCAGAGGAGCTCGCCGAGGAAACCCTGATCATCTACCCCGTGGAACATAGCCGCCTGGATGTCTTCACCCAGTTTCTCGACCCGGCCAGCGTCACGCCCCGGGAGATACGCACCGCCGAGCTGACGGTGATGATGATGCAGCTGGTGGCCAGCGGACGCGGCGTCTGTGCCCTTCCCAACTGGGCGCTGACGGAGTACCTGGAGCGCAACTACATCCGCGCCCTGCCCTTGGGGGAGCATGGGGTATGGAGCACGCTGTTCGCCGCGATTCGCACGGAGCAACGCGACCTGCCCTGGATGGAGGATTTCTTGCGTACCGCGCGGGAAACGTCCTTTGCGGTGCTCGAGGGCATCAAGCCGGCGTGAGAACTGGGCTCCCGATCTACTGCACTCGGCGATACGATCAGTCGATTCTGGAGCGCTGCCATTCCAGCCGGGTCTCATACCCGCCCTCCGGCAACTGCGGGCTGGGCTCGTGGGTGGACAGGATAATTCGGTCGTTCTCGAAACGGAGTTCGCGGGATAGCCGCGTGCCTTCCCAGAACACCAGGCTGGCGACCTCGATATCGTGATGCACCGTATCGCCTTCCAGGGACCAGCGACCACCATAGGCAAAACCGCTGCAAAAGTGCGCCGCCAGGCTGGCCTCGCTATTCGGGTCGAGTGGTGGTCGTTGGCTGGCCACCACCTGTACCGCCATGCGGCCCGGCGAGTCGCCATCGAGCAGGTAGAGAAGCTGGCCCCTGGCCTCGCCAAGGGGCGCCAGCTCACGGCCATCGGGCCATCGATAGATGAAGCTAGCCAGTGACCAGTGGCCACTCAGGAACTGCGGTGTTAGGTTCATTGTTGTTGTCCTGATTCGTTGCGTCGGGATGAATACTGTTCTTCATGCCGGGGTCTCGCGGGTCGCCTGCACCGACACCGGCAACAGGAGGCTGAAGCGGGCTCCGCCCAGGCGCCGGCTATCGTCGACCACCACGCTCCCCCCATGCCACAGCATCACCTTCTGGACGATGGAGAGCCCCAGGCCATAGCCTCCGGAGCGGCGCGCCCGGCTGTTGTCGAGGCGGGCGAAGGGCTTGAAGATATCCATGCGATCGCTCTCCGGCACGCCGGGGCCGTCGTCTTCCACGTCGATGCGCACCGCCCGGGCATCCCGGGACAGGTTGATGGACACCCGCGAATCGGCATGTCGGCAGGCGTTGGCCACGAGATTCTGCAACGCACGTTGCAGATAGCGGGGCTCGGCGACGACCTCGATCTCCTCGCCGGACACCACCTCGATGGTGATCTGCGGGTACAAGGAGGCCAGGGCGTCCACCACCCGCGAGGCCATGGCACGGCAATCGACACTGTCGGTCTCGAGACTGACCCCGCTGGCGTTGTCGCTGCCCAGACGGGCATAGGTGAGGATCTCGTCGATCAACTGATCGAGTTCCTCGATGTCGCCATCGACCCCCTTCAATTGACGGCGCACCGCCTCCTGCTCGGTCATGTCCTCGACCATCTGCACCGCGAAGCGGATGCGTGCCACCGGGGTGCGCAGCTCATGGGATACGGCACGAATCATCTCCTGCTGGGCGCGCAGCAGCGATTGCACCTGAGCCGCCATGCCATTGAAGGCCATGCCCAGGCGCCCCATGAAATCGCTGCTTTCCACCTTGACCCGGGTATCCAGGTAACCGCCGGCGATGCGGGTCGCGGCCTTCTCGAGCCGCGCCATGCGTGTCTCGACCCCTCGCACGATCAGGTAGATGGCCCCGGCCAGCACCATCAGCGACACCAGCACCAACCCGAGGGTCAAGGTCAGTGGCATGGTGTCGAAGGCATAGACCGGGCCGACCTTCAGCCAGCGCAGGGCGCCATCCTGGGGCGAGACCAGGCGTGCGTGCGCCGAGATCGATCCGCGCTCGGCCATCCATTGCAATACCACGTCACCGTCGTTCAGCCGTCCGCGTTGATGAGAGTCGAGGGTTTCCGGCGGCGTCGAGGAGAGGGTGATGGGCAGCGACTGTTTATCGACCAGGGCCTTCAGGGGGGCTTCTGGCGCCTCCAGGGCCTCGAGCCAGTCTCGCAGGCTGTCGACCAGCCCCCGCAACTGCTGCCCGGAGAGCTGCGAGAGGGTCACCTTGAGCAGATAGGGTTCGCCCGGTATCTGACGCCAGAGGTGCCAGTCATTCTGGCTGTCGTGCATTACCAGCGGTCGGCCATCGTCGAGGCGACGGCGCTGGAAATAATTGAAGTCCTGCTCCTCGCGATGGTGCAACGACAGCTGCATGTCGAGCCGTTCGCTCTGGCGCTGCAGCCAGGTCTCGCGCTCCACCGGCTGCACTTCGGTCAGCAGGGTCGTGAGCAGCGCCATGGGCGTGGTGGCCAACCGCTCGCGATAGTACTCGCGACGCACCTGGTCGACCATCAGATACCCCATCATCGCCAGTCCGAACGTCAACACCAGCGCCAGCAACAGCGTGGCATAGACACGCAGGAAGGTACTGTCGGCCAGGGTACGGCGCATGTCGGTCAGACGTCCTTGACGAACAGATAGCCCTTGCTGCGAACCGTCTTGATACGGTGCGGCTGGTTGGGATCGTCACCGATCTTGGGACGAATACGCGACACGCGCACGTCGATGGACCTGTCCTGGCCGTCATACTTGATGCCGCGCAGCGCCGAGAATATCTCCTCCCGGGTCAGCACCCGTCCTGCGTTGTCGGCCAGGAGCCACAACAGGTCGAACTCGGCACTGGTCAGGTCGATGCGCTCGTTGCCCAGCCAGGCCTCCCGGGTGGCGCTGTCGATCAACAGGTCGTTGAAGGTCAGTCGCGCGGCACCGCTGTTGCTCTCGATCTGGTCACTGCGGCGCATCAGGGCGCGCATGCGTGCCAGCAGCACCCGGGGCTGAACCGGCTTGGGCACATAGTCGTCGGCGCCCATCTCCAGGCCGAGCACCTGATCCATGTCATCGGTTCGCGCGGTCAGCATCAATATGGGACCGGCATATTGGGGCCTGACCCGACGGCAGATCGACAAGCCGTCCTCACCAGGCAACATGAGATCGAGAATGACGATATCGGGCTCGAGCTCGAGGATACGCTCGACACCGTGCGCCCCATCGGCTTCGATCGCGACCCGGAAGCCGTTGGCCTCGAGATATTCCCGGGTCAAGTTGGCCAGGCGCTCGTCGTCCTCGATGATCAGTACGAGGTCCTTCTGTTTGCTGTCCAAGCTGTCGTCCATCCTATTTCGGCTAAGTGGCAACGCAGACCACCGTGTCTCGGGCAATGCTACACCTTGCTACAGGAGGTTACGAGATGGTCACTCTCAACCATAGCGGATAGCGGCAAAGGATACCTCAAACCGCCCTTCTTTCGACGGTCCTCCGCTTCACACTTATTTACCTTCTTTCTAATCAGACCGTAACCCGCGGCTTGTCTCGCCAGAATGCTCCCGCCCCCAGGGAAGGCACAAGATATCCACAGGATAGTCACTTGCCGTGCGCCTCATGACACATTATCTTGTGGTCTAGATTAAATAAAACACCATATGATGTATTTTTCCTGCAAGCCCGCCCAAGGCTGTCAACCCCGATGAAAAGGCGGCTTGCAAGCGTATCGAGTGCTACCCGAGCGATGCGCCAACGTACGACTTCCTCATACCACACACCAGGGATCCCGGCAGCATGGCAACCATCCACTCCCCTGACCAGACCTCAGTGAACCTGACCGCACCCCAGCGGCTTCGCGTGATCAAGCGCGGCGGCGACGTGGTCGCCTTCGATCCCGGCAAGATCTCGATCGCCATGACCAAGGCCTTCATCGCCGTCGAGGGCGACAATGCCGGCACCTCTTCCCGGGTCCGCGATTTCGTCGCCCGTGCCACCCAGCAGATCGTCGAGGCGTTCCAGCGTCGCATGCCCGATGGCGGCACCCTGCACATCGAGGATATCCAGGATCAGGTCGAGCTGGCCCTGATGCGCGCCGGCGAGCAGAAGGTCGCCCGCGCCTACGTGCTCTACCGGGAAGAGCATGCCCGCGCCCGGCAGGCGGCCGGCGGTGATATCGCCAAGCCGCATCCGACCCTCAACGTGACCCTGGCCGATGGCAGCACTCGGCCGCTGGACCTGGGACGCATCGAAGTATTGGTACAGGACGCCTGCGAGGGCCTGGCCAATGTCGATGCCAAGAAGATCGTCGACGACTCGCTGAAGAACCTCTACGACGGCGTTTCCCAGGACGGTGTGGCCACCGCGCTGATGATGACCGCGCGCACCCTGGTCGAGAAGGACCCCAACTACACCTACGTCACCGCCCGGCTGCTGCAGGACAACTTGCGCCGCGAGGCGCTGAGCTTTCTTGAGATCGCCGAAGAGGCCACGTATCAAGACATGGCCGAGCTCTACAAGCCGGCCTTTCAGGCCTACGTCGCCCGCGGCATCGAGTTCGAGCAACTCGACCCGCGCCTGGCCGAGTTCGATCTCGAACGCCTGGGCGACGCGCTGGATCACACCCGCGACAACCAGTTCACCTATCTCGGCCTGCAGACCCTCTACGATCGCTACTTCATTCATCGCGACGAGGTGCGGTTTGAGCTACCCCAGGTGATGTTCATGCGTGTCGCCATGGGCCTGGCGCTCAACGAGGACGACCGCGAAGGGCGGGCCATCGAGTTCTACGAGCTGCTGTCCAGCTTCGACTACATGGCCTCCACACCGACCCTGTTCAACGCTGGCACCGTGCGCAGCCAGCTCTCCAGCTGCTACCTGACCACCGTGCCCGACGAGCTCGACGGTATCTACGGGGCGATCCGCGACAACGCCATGCTCTCCAAGTGGGCCGGGGGCCTCGGCAACGACTGGACGCCGGTGCGCGCGCTGGGCTCCTACATCAAGGGCACCAACGGCAAGTCCCAGGGTGTGGTGCCGTTTCTCAAGGTGGTCAACGACACCGCCGTGGCGGTCAACCAGGGCGGCAAGCGCAAGGGCGCGGTCTGCGCCTACCTCGAGACCTGGCACCTGGACGTGGAAGAGTTCCTCGAACTCAGGAAGAACACCGGCGACGATCGCCGGCGTACCCACGACATGAACACCGCCAACTGGGTGCCGGATCTGTTCATGAAGCGGGTGTTCGAGGACAAGGAGTGGACGCTGTTCTCGCCTTCCACCTGCCCGGACCTGCACGACCTCTATGGCGCCGCCTTCGAGAAGCGCTACGAAGAGTACGAAGCGATGACCCATACCGGTCAGCTCACGCTCTACAAGCGCGTCAAGGCCAAGGACCTGTGGCGCAAGATGCTGTCGATGCTGTTCGAGACCGGCCATCCGTGGGTCACCTTCAAGGACCCCTGCAACCTGCGCAGCCCGCAGAGCCATGCCGGGGTGGTGCACTCCTCCAACCTGTGCACCGAGATCACCCTGAACACCTCCGTCGACGAGATCGCGGTGTGCAACCTGGGCTCGGTCAACCTGGCAAGCCACGTGGTCGACGGCCGACTCGACGGCGATAAGTTGAAGAAGACCGTGCGTACCGCCGTGCGCATGCTCGACAACGTCATCGACATCAACTACTACGCGGTGCCCCAGGCGAGGAACGCCAACCTCAAGCACCGCCCGGTCGGGCTCGGCATCATGGGCTTCCAGGATGCACTGTACAAACAGGGCATTGCCTATGCCAGCGATGCCGCGGTGAGCTTCGCCGACACCTCCATGGAGCTGGTCAGCTATCACGCCATCGAGGCCTCGAGCGATCTCGCCGCCGAGCGCGGTCAGTACCAGAGCTTCGGCGGCTCGCTGTGGAGCCAGGGCATGCTGCCCATCGACTCCATCGAGAAGCTCAGGCAGGAGCGCGGCGCCGACTACCTCGAAATCGACACCTCGACCACCCGGGACTGGGATCGCATCCGCGAGAAGATCGCCAGCCAAGGCATGCGCAACTCCAACGTGATGGCGATCGCCCCGACGGCGACGATCTCCAACATCTGCGGCGTCACCCAGTCCATCGAACCGACCTATCAGAACCTGTTCGTCAAGTCGAACCTGTCCGGCGAGTTCACCGTGGTCAACGCCTACATGGTGGGCGACCTCAAGGAGCGCGGCCTGTGGGACGAGGTGATGATCAACGACCTGAAGTACTACGACGGCTCGGTGCAGCCCATCGACCGCGTACCGGAGGATCTCAAGGCCCGCTATGCCAGCGCCTTCGAGGTCGAGCCCAAGTGGCTGGTGGAGGCCGCCTCGCGGCGCCAGAAGTGGATCGACCAGGCCCAGTCGCTGAATCTGTACATCGCCGGTGTCTCGGGCAAAAAGCTCGACGTCACCTACCGCATGGCCTGGCTGCGTGGACTCAAGACCACTTACTACCTGCGCGCCCTGGGGGCCACCGCGGTGGAGAAGTCCACCGTCGATCGTGGCCGGCACAACGCCGTGGGCAGCGGCTCGGGCGCACCAAGCGAAACTCCGGCACCGGCCCCTACGCCGCAGGCCCAGGAACCGCGCGGCATCGAGGATTTCCTCAGCGGCAAGGGCGGCCAGCGCGCACCCTCGGCGGGAGAAATCGATGAGCTGGGCTGCGAGGCCTGCCAGTAACCAATGTAACCGACAGCACGAGGTAGGAGCCCGGTTTACCGGGCGATGGCGACAGGCATCGATCGCTCGATGAATCGAGCTCCTACAGGACGTGCTCATCATCGGAAGAGAAATAGAGTCGGACCTTCCAGTGCCAATGTAACTGACAGCACGAGGTAGGAGCCCGGTTTACCGGGCGATGGCGACAGGCACCGATCGCTCGATGAATCGAGCTCCTACAGGACGTGCTCATCATCGGAAGAGAAATAGAGTCGGACCTTCCAGTGCCAATGTAACTGACAGCACGAGGTAGGAGCCCGGTTTACCGGGCGATGGCGACAGGCACCGATCGCTCGATGAATCGAGCTCCTTGTGTCTCTCGAGAGGGGGTGATTAGCTACCACCGCCTCACTGGTCTGGAGGGTAACCCGTCGAGCTCCTGATGGGCACAGACCCTGATCCGTAGATAGGCCCCTCCAGGCACCTTGATCTCAATAGTTTGAACGGTATCCAACGCCCCTCGCATCGACGAGAGAGGCTGTACGAAACAAGGCAAGACAACGAGATGGCACATATCGGCATTGACGTCAGCAAGCAGAAACTCGACTGCCTGTGGGTCCGCGACCTGGACAAGGGCAAGGTCAAGACCAAGGCTTTCCCCAAC
>NZ_FQUJ01000027.1 GCF_900128925.1 Modicisalibacter ilicicola DSM 19980 | reverse complement strand
CCCTTTTATATTAGCCGCCTGTGGGAGCTCGCTTCAGCGAGCGATGGGCGCTGTTAGCCCGATACATGCATCAGAATCGGTATCGGTCTGATCACTCTTCTCTCAAGGTAGTGCCTGCTCCAGCAACTTGGCCACATGCATCGCCTGGCAGCCGCTGCCGTCCTGGATCTGCTGCCGGCAGCTGGTACCATCGGCGACCAGCACGGTGTCCTCGCTTGCCGTGCGGATCGCCGGCAGCAGCGAGAGTTCCGCCATCTGCATCGAGGCATCGTAATGCTCGACCTCGTAGCCGAAGCTGCCCGCCATGCCGCAGCAGGACGACTCGATGGTGGTGACCTCGAGACCGGGGATCCAGGCCAGTACCTGCTCGATGGGCCGCACCGCATCGAAGGCCTTCTGGTGGCAATGGCCATGCAGCATGACACGCCGGAACGGTATCGGCTCGAATTCGAGTGGCAGTTCTCCCGCCTCCCGGGCCCTGACCAGGAACTCCTCGAACAGGCAGGCCGACTCGGCAAGCGCGCGTGCCTCGTCGCCGTAACCGTATTGCAGGAACTCGTCGCGCAGGGTCAGCAGGCAGGAGGGCTCGAGCCCGACGATCGTCACACCGCGCCTGACGAAGGGCATCAGGGCATCCAGGGTGCGCCGCGCCTCGGCCTTGGCCTTGTCGATCTGCCCCGAGGAGAGATAGGTCCGCCCGCAGCACAGGGGGCGTTCCCCCTCGCGCACGTTGAGGTGCACCCGATAACCGGCAGCCTCAAGCACCCGCTTGGCAGCCCGTGGGTTGTCGCCTTCCATGTAATTGTTGAAGGTATCGACGAACAGCAGCACCTCCCGAGAAGCCTGCGCCTGCGGTGTGTGAGACTCGCCCAGGAAATTGCCGTCGAAGCTCGGCAAGGAGCGCTGCGGCGCCAGCCTCAGCGCATGCTTGATGCGTCGCGACAGCCATGGCACGCCATCGATGGCATTGACCATGCCGCGAAAACGGCTGGCCCAGGGCGCAAAGCGTGGCAGTTCGCCGACCATGCGTTCGCGCAACGACAAGCCTTGGGCCTTGACGCGCGCCGCCCGCGCCTCGATCTTGAACTTGGCCATGTCGACGCCGGTCGGGCAGTCGCGCTTGCAGCCCTTGCAGGAGACACACAGGTCCAGCGCCTCCTTGACCGCGTCGCCGGCCAGGCCTTCCTCGCCCAGCTGGCCCGAAAGCACCAGGCGAAGGGTGTTGGCCCGCCCACGGGTCAGGTGCTGCTCGTCCCGGGTGACACGATAGCTCGGGCACATGGTACCGGCGTCGAACTTGCGGCAGTGGCCGTTGTTGTTGCACATCTCCACCGCCATCGCCAGGCCGTGGCTGGGGTCATCGGCAC
This sequence comes from Modicisalibacter ilicicola DSM 19980, assembly GCF_900128925.1. GTDB lineage: Bacteria > Pseudomonadota > Gammaproteobacteria > Pseudomonadales > Halomonadaceae > Modicisalibacter > Modicisalibacter ilicicola. The sequence continues at coordinate 19,519 of NZ_FQUJ01000027.1, read as the reverse complement.
TGCCCGGAGGGCTCTGCTCGCCGGTCAGCGGATCGCGCCTGACGTTCCAGGCCGACCAGTCGAACACCGGCGTCACGGGAATCACCTGGTATTTCCCGGGGAAGCGAAAGTAGCGATGGTCGTCCATCTTCGGGGTATCGACGATCTTGCCCGGATTGAAGCGATTCTCGGGATCGAACAGTCGCTTCACCTCGCGAAAGGCATCGTTGACAGTCTCGCCGAATTGCCAGGCCACCCACTCGCCGCGACACAGACCGTCGCCATGTTCCCCGGAATAGGCCCCCTTGTACTCGCGCACCAGTGCGGAGGCCTGCTCGGCGATCTCGCGCATCTTCTCGGCACCGTCGCGGCGCATGTCGAGAATCGGCCGCACGTGCAGGGTGCCCACGCTGGCATGGGCATACCAGGTGCCCTCGGTACCGTAGCGATGAAACACCTGAGTCAGCTTGTCGGTGTATTCGGCAAGATGCTCCAGGGGGACGGCGCAATCCTCGATGAAGGAGACCGGCTTGCCGTCCCCCTTCATGCTCATCATGATGTTGAGCCCCGCCTTGCGCACATCCCACAAGGCTTTCTGGGCCGCGGACTCGGGCATCTCGACCACACTGCCGGGCAGCCCCAGGTCGGCCATGAGTTCGCCGAGCCTTTGCAGGGAGTCCAGCTGTGCCTGTCGATTCTCTCCGGCAAACTCCACCAGCAGCACGGCCTGGGGCTTGCCGATCAACGCTTTCTCGATCACCGGCCGGAAGGAGGGATTCTCCAGAGACAGATCGATCATGGTGCGATCGACCAGCTCCACGGCGGAGGGGTCGAGAGTGACGATGTGCTGGGTGAAATCCATCGCCTGGTAGAAGGTCGGGAAATTCACCACGCCCAGCACCTTGTGATCGGGCAGTGGCGAGAGCCTGAGCTTGATGCGCCGAGTCACTCCCAGGGTGCCTTCGGAGCCGATCAGCAGATGCGCCAGGTTGGCACGCCCCTGGGGGTCATAGGGCTTGGGATTCTGGCAGTCGAAGATATCCAGGTTGTAGCCCCCGACGCGGCGCAGCACCTTGGGAAAGTGCTCGCGAATCTCGGGCGCGACGCCTTCGGCGATGGCGCGAACCCGCTCGGCCAACTCCCGGAGTCGCCCGGTCTCGGGAAGCTCGTCGACGAAGCCGAAATGGCCCTCGCTGCCATCGGCCAGCACCGCATCCGCCCCCAGCACGTTGTGCACCATGTTGCCGTAGCGAATCGAGCGGGAACCGCAGGAGTTGTTGCCGGCCATGCCGCCCAGGGTGCACTGGGCGCCGGTGGAGACGTCCACGGGATACCAGAGGCCATGGGGCTTGAGCCAGGCATTGAGGTGGTCGAGCACGATACCCGGCTCGACCACCACGCTGCGTGCCTCGGGGTCGAATTCGATCACCCCGTTCAACCAGCGCGAGGTATCGATGACCAGCGCCTCGCCCACCGTCTGGCCGCACTGGCTGGTGCCGGCACCCCGCGCCAGTATCGGAACGCCGGCGTCCCGCGCGATATCCAAGGCCACGCTCAGATCGTCCTGATGGCGCGGTATCACCACGCCCACCGGGGTGATCTGGTAGATCGAGGCATCCGTCGAATAGCGCCCGCGGGAGGCCCGGTCGAACAAGACCTCGCCTTCCATCTCCCGAGTCAGGCGCGCTTCTAGATCGCTGAACGGTTTTGTCACTTGACATCCTCGAGGGTGTGATGGGCAAAGTAATCCAGCGCCGCCGTCACACCGCTGGACTCGAGCTCGATGCCGGCAAGCTTCATGCCCGCCTCGCAGCCGCCGAGGGTGGCAATCAGGGTCAAATCGTTGCAGTCGCCGAGGTGGCCGATCCGGAACATGCGCCCCTTGGCCTTGCCGAGACCCGCGCCCAACGACAGGTCGAAGCGCTCGTAGATGATCTTGCGCACCGCGTCGGCATCGACACCCTCGGGCATCACCACGCCGGTCAGTACCGGCGAATAGACCGCCGGGTCCAGGCACTGGATCTCCAGCCCCCAGGCCTCGACCGCGGCACGCACCCCCGCCGCCCAGCGGCGATGACGGGCCAGTACATGATCGAGCCCCTCGTCGAGTAGCATGTCGAGGGACTCGTTGAGCCCGTAGAGCAGGTTGGTGCTCGGCGTATAGGGCCAGTAACCGTTCCGGTTGGTCTCGATGATCTCGTCCCAGGCCCAGAAGCTTTTCGGCAGCATCGCTTCGCGACTGGCGGCAAGCGCCTTGTCGGAGACGGCGTTGAAGCTGATGCCCGGGGGCAGCATCAGGCCCTTCTGGGAGCCGGAAATGGTGACGTCCACGCCCCATTCGTCGTGTCGATAGTCCGCGCTGGCCAGCCCCGAGATGGTATCGACCAGCAGCAGGGCCGGATGCCCCGCAGCGTCGATGGCACGACGCACCGCCGCGATGTCGCTGGTGACCCCGGTGGAGGTCTCGTTGTGTACCACGCAGACCGCCTTGATCCGGTGATCGCCATCTTCCTTGAGTCGCGCCTCGATCATCTCGGCCTGCACCCCGTGCCGCCACCCCTCGTAACCGGGCAGGCCGATGAATTCGGGTTCCAGCCCCAGGCGACGCGCCATCTGGTGCCAGAGCGTGGCGAAGTGGCCGGTCTCGAACATCAGCACCCGGTCACCCGGGGAGAGCGTATTGATGAGTGCCGCCTCCCAGGCGCCGGTTCCCGAGGCCGGGTAGATGATGACCGGGTTGCGGGTCTTGAAGACCTTCTTGACCTTGTCGAGGATCTCGCGCCCCAGGGCGCCGAATTCCGGCCCGCGGTGGTCGATGGTGGGCAGGCTCATGGCGCGCAGGATGCGGTCTGGCACCGGCGACGGACCCGGAATCTGCAGGAAATGACGGCCGGAGGGATGGAAGTCGAGGTTCAACATGATACGGCTCCAGGATCGAATTGTATTTTTGATAATGAATTCATTTTGCCGCTTAAAAAATTGCTGCCTGGCTAGCGGATATGGCCCTCGGCACGCAGCCGCTCGATATCGCTCCCCGAAAGCCCGAGTTCCGCCAGGACCTCGTCGGTATGCTGGGCGAACAGCGGCGCAGGGCTGCGGATCTGCGATGGTGTGCGCGAGAACTTGCTGGGAAAGCCGATGGTCTTCATCCGCCCGATCACCGGGTGTTCCATCTCCTGAACCATTCCCCGGGCCAGGTAATGCTCATCCTGCATGGCCTGATCGAAGTCGTTGATCGGCCCCGCCGGCACCCCGGCCACGTCGCAGCGTTCGAGCCAGAAGTCGGCATCGTGCTCGACGAGCAGCGTCTCGAGCAGTGCCTCCAGCTCCTCGACATGCTGGCCTCGCGCGAAGTTGGTCAGGAAACGCTCGTCGGCCATGAGATCCTCGCGTTCCAGAACGTCGCGACAGAAGCGCTCCCAGGTGCGCTGATTGGCACAACCCAGCATGATGTAGCCATCCCGGACCTTGACCGCCTGATACGGCGCCGAGACACGATGCCGCCAGCCGGTCGGTTCCGGCACCTTGCCTTCGGCGAAATAGGCGGCCGCCTCCCAGGTGAACCAGGGCAGGCCGCATTCCGTGATGGCGATGTCGACATGCTGCCCCTCGCCACCGTTCATCCTGTGAATGTAGGCGGCAAGGATGGAGTAGACCGCGGTGATGCCGGCCCCGATGTCGTAGACCGCGATCCCTGTCTTCAACGGACGTCCGCCCTTCTCCCCGGTCATCGACATCAGCCCCGTCATGCCCTGGGCCACCAGATCGAAACCGCCCTTGTGGCTGTAGGGGCCGGTCTGGCCGTAGCCGGAAATCGAACAGTAGATGATGCCGGGATTGATCTCCTTCATGGTGTCGTAATCGATCGCCAACGATTTCGTCACCCCGGGCCGGTAATTCTCGACGATCACATCGGCCTCGGCGGCCAGGCGGTAGAAGATGTCGCGCCCCCGCGCCTCCTTGAGATTGAGCGAGATGCTCTTCTTGTTGCGGTTGATCTGCGAAAAGCAGGTCGACTCGTCGTTGACGTAGGGCCCCATCTGACGGCTGTCGTCACCGCCGTTGACCTTCTCGACCTTGATCACCTCGGCGCCCATGTCGGCCAGCACCATGGTGCAGTAGGGCCCCGCCATGATCTGAGAGACATCCAGTACTTTCATATTCTGTAGAGGCAGCATGGCGCTTCTCCCCGATTGTTGTTTTATCAGTGACCGACTAGCGTCCGGTCCATTCAAAAGGCGTCTTGTTGACGAACCGATCCACGGCCGCCTGGAAGTCGCGACTCATGTAGCAGGTGGTGACCCAATCGTTGCCGGCCTCGAGCGCAGTGCGCCGCTGCGCCTGGACGCGACCGATCAGCGCCTTGGTGGCCTGCACGGTCAGCGGGGCGAATCTGGCGAATTCCGCGGCCACAGACGCCACCTCGCGGGCAATCTCGTCCGGTGCGAAGACACCATTCACCAGCCCGGCCTGCCTGGCCTCCTCGGCCTCGACCAAGCGGGCGAGCATCAGCACTTCCTTGGTGCGGGCGACACCCAGCATGTCGATCAGCCGCGCGACATTGGTGATCGACAGGGTATTGCCCAGCGTCTTGGCGATGGGCACGCCGAACTTCAGCGACGGCGTGCAATAGCGAAAGTCGCAGACCAGGGCCAGGGCCGCCCCGCCGCCCACGCAGAACCCCTCGATCAGCGCGATGGTCGGCTTGTTCAGCGCTTCCAGCTTGCCGACCACGCGATCGATGCGTTGCTCGTAATCCAGCGCATCCTGCGGCTTGGAGAAATGAGCGAACTGGGTGATGTCGGTGCCGGCGACAAACGCCTCGCCGCCCACGCCGTGCAGCACCACCGCGTGCACCTCGTCGTCGGCGCTCAGACGATCGCAATGGGCTTCCAGGGCGTCGTACATTTCCCAGGTCATGGCGTTGCGACTGGCGGGCCGGTTGAAACCGATCCAGGCAACGCCGTCGCGCTGTTCGAAGATTACGCTTTCGTTGGACATCGAGTGCTCCGAGCCTTTAGCCATAAACCAGGTTGACCAGCGCCAGCGCAAAGGCGGGTACGTAGGTGTTGATCATCAAGATGGCGAACAGCACGCCGATGAACCACAGGTTGGTGCGGGTCGTGGCCCAGATATCCGAGCGGGCGATCGAGCAGGAGGCGATCAGCACGCTGGCCACCGGCGGCGTCTGCTGGCCGATGGCCAGATTCAGGGTCACGATCAGGCCGAAATGCAGCGGATCGATCCCCACCGCCGTCACCAGCGGCAGCACGATGGGCACCACCAGGATGATGGCGGCGGCCGAGTGCAGGAAGACACCCAGGATCAGGAAGATGACGTTGAGCAGTGCGAGAATGACGTACTTGTTCTCCGTCAGCTGGCTGATGGAGTTGGCCATCTGTTGCGGGATCTGGGTCTCGGTGAGATACAGCCCCACCACGGCGGAACTGGCCACCAGCAACATGACCACGGCGGTCTGTATGCCCGCATCGACACAGGACTTGTAGAAGATCTTCAGCGAGAACTCGCGGTAGATCACGGCACTGATGAAGATCGCCACCACCACCGCCAGTGCAGCTCCTTCGGTCGCCGTGACGATGCCCCCGAAGATGCCACCGAGGATGATGACAGGGATCACCAGCGCCCAGATCGCCCCCTTGAAGGCCTCCCAGAGCCGCTTGGCCTGAAACTTCCCTTCGGAGGGAAAATCGTGCTTCCTGGCCAGGTAGTAGCACATCGCGGCCAATCCCATGGCTCCCAGCAGCCCCGGGAAGATGCCGGCAATGAACATCTTGACCACGGACTCGCCGGACATGACGGCGTAGAGAATCATGGGAATGGACGGCGGCAGGATGATGGCCAGACTCGCCGCCGACGAGGAGATGGCGGCCGAGAACTCCTTCGAGTAGCCCTTCTTGCGCATGGCCGGGATCAGGATGCTGCCGATCGCCGAGACGCCCGCCACCGCCGAACCGGAAATCTCGGCGAAGAAGATCGAGGCGCCGATGGTGACCATGGAGAGGCCGCCCTTGATGAACCCCACCATCGCCATGGCCAGATCGATCAGGCGCCGGGAAATGCTCGAGGCATTCATGATGGCACCGGCCAGGATGAACAACGGGATCGCGATCAGCGGAAACTTGGTCGCCCCGTCGAACATCACCATGCCCACGTTGGGAAGTGCAAAGAGGCCGAAGCTGGCGATGGTGGCCAACGCCCCCACGATGCCCAGCGCCACGGCAACCGGCACGTTGATCAGGATCAGCCCTATGAGGCCCACGAACATCGATAGAATGATCATTGTTATGCTCCCGGTGTTCTCGGATGTGCGCCGGTCTCGTTCAACGCCCGGTGGGCACCGCGCTCTTCTTCCTCACTGGCGTCATCGGGGTTGATGCCTGCCTCCTCGAGCTCGTGATCGATGAAGCCCGCGCCCCGGGCACTGGCGATCACCTCGGGCAAGCGCATCAACTGGGCGATGATGAACAGTGCGGAACCGATGGGAATGACGGATTGGGTGAGCTGCAGCGAGACGCTGGTGAGACTCACCAGGGTCGAACCTTCCAGGATCACCACCACCTGGTAGCCGGTGTAGCCGAGCAGCACGAAGAAGGCCATGGTGATCGCTTCCGCCAGCAGGGCCACCGGCAGGCGAAGGCTGGGCGGGGCCATGTTGATGATGCTCGGGCAGGTGATGTGAGCGCCCTTGGCGGCAGCCAGCGCCGCACCGTAGTAGGTGAGCCAGGCAAGGCCCACGGAGGCGACCTCGTCATACCAGCTGAAGGGAGAACCCAGCAGGCGCGACATGAAGCCGACGATCACGACTCCGGATAGCGCCACCACGTTCAGGAAGACGATGAATTCCAGCAGCTTCTGGTAAGCCGCCTTGATCTTGTGCAAGGACACGATAGCCATCTCCGGGGAGGATGTGCGAGGTGGACGCCCCGCCGTGGCATGGCCACCGGCGGGACGCGGTTGGATCAGGAAGTGAAAGGGATCAGCGCTGCGCGTCGACCTTTTCGATCATCTCCTTGCCACCTTCCACTTCGTTGCCGAACTTCTCGTAGATCGCGGTGGACTCCTCGACGAAGGCCTCGGTATCGACCTTGTTGATCTCCATGCCCGCCTCCTCGAACTTGGCGAGCAGGCTGTCGTCGAGCGCGGCCCCCTGCTCCAGGGCATACCCTTCGACCTCTTCGGCGGTCTCGATCAACACCTGACGGACGTCCTCGGGCAGGCGATTCCAGCTGGCGCCGGCCAGCACGTAGGCTGGGGTATAGACGTGATTGGAAAGCGACAGGTAGTCCTGGACTTCCTGGAAGCGCTGGGAATAGATTTGCACCAAGGGGTTTTCCTGACCGTCCATGGCACCGGTCTGCAAGGCGACGAAGGCCTCGGAAAGCGCCATCGGGGCCGGGTTGGCGCCGTAGCTCTTGAACATCTCCACCCGCCACACGCCGTTGGGCGTCCTCAGCTTGATGCCCTCGAGGTCGGAAGGAACATCGATCGGCCTGACATTGTTGGTGATCTGGCGAAAGCCGTTCTCCCAGATGCCGATGATCTTGTAGTTCTTGCCCTCGGCGGCCTCGTAGAGCGTGTCGCGCAGGAAATCGTCACGCACCCGGCGCATGTGGTCGCGGTCCTCGATGAGATAGGGCATCTCGAAGAGCGAGAACTCCGGCGCCACGCTGCTCATGATGGAGGATGGCAGAGCCAGGTCCAGGGTGCCAAGCTTGAGCTTATTGAGCATCTGGGAGTCGGTACCGAGCTGGCTGGAGCCGTAGGCCGCCACATTGGCCTGCCCTTCCAGACGCTCGTTGGCCAGCCGAACGAACTCGTTGGCCGACTTCTCGAACAGGGAGCCCGGGCCACCCACATGGCCGAACTTGATCTCGATCTCGTTGGCGTTGGCCGCCTGTACACCGAAGACCATGACGGTTGCTGCCAGGGCTGTCTTGAGAAACTTCATGGCTCACTCCACTGGTTACGTTGTTTTTGTACTCGTACCGGCCGAGGGAAATGCCCCTTAGGCCGATGTGGATTGAGAATGAATTCAAAATTCAAAATTCGAAATTAAACTTTCGTCGCAACGCCTTGACGGCCATGAAACACCTGTTCCACTGCCTCACGCGCGGGTGGCCACTCAACCGGGCTCCAGCCCCCAGGCCAGCCCCGCCGCCTCGATGCCGGCGATCGCCGCCTGCTCATCTTCGGCGGAGGATGCACCACTCACCCCCACCGCGCCGATCACGCATTCCGAGGCATCGAGAATGAGCACGCCACCGGAGACCGGCACCGAGCGCCCGCCCGAAGCGGCGGCGACGCTTGAGAGAAACGCTGGACGCTCGGCATTGCGCTCGCCAACCACGCCGCTGGCGAGGCCATTGCCCAGCGCGGCGAATGCCTTGCCCTGGGCGACCGGGTAGCGCAGTGGTGCACAGCCGTCCTCGCGTTCGGCGGCCACCGGATGGCCGCCGCCATCCAGCACGACCACCGTGAGCGGTTCCATCCCCTTGTCACGCGCCGAGGCAAACGCCCCATCGATGATTTGACGACCCGAGGCTCGGGAGAGCAGCACCTTGCTGCGGTAAACCTTGCCAGCCATGAAAGTAACTCCTTGATTGTCATTGTTCGTTGGGTACTGGGTGAGGCGGCCATCTCGACTCCGTGGATCGTCGCCTGTACCTCAGGGAATTTTGTATTCATAATGCCTTTTGCACAACAGGATGAATCTCGCCACTCTTGGATGAGAGGTTGGCGAAGGAAAAACCTCAGCGTCTCGGCTCTATCGGAAAGCAGGCGAGCGTCGGCACGTTCAGAACAAGCAGAACGTCAAGGAAGCGAGCATGAGCAAGATCCAGTACCAGACCCTCTACCGGGAAGTGGCCGACCGCATCCGCGAGCTGATCGAGCACGGCGATCTCGCTTCCGGCCAACGCATCCCCGAGCGGGAGCTCTGCGAGCAGTTCGGCGTGTCACGCACCCCCCTGCGTGAAGCGCTCAAGGTGCTGGCCTCGGAAGGCCTCGTGGAGCTGCTGCCCAACCGCGGCGCCCGGGTCCGACAGCTGACGCTCAAGATGGTCAAGGACACCTACGACCTGATGGCCGCCCTGGAAGGGCTCTCCGGCGAACTGGCCTGCCAGCACATCAGCGACGAGGGCATCGCCAGGATCTGCGCCCTGCACGAGAAGATGCTCCAGCACTATCGCGACAGAGAGCTCGCCGAGTATTTCCAGGTCAATCGCCAGATACACGAAAGCATCCTGACGGCCTCCGATAACGAGGTGCTGCAGGAGATGTACAACAACCTCAGTCAACGCGTGAAACGTGTGCGCTACTCCAAGAAGATGACCGACAGCTTCTGGGAACGGGCGGTGTCAGACCACGAGAAGATGATCGAGGCCCTGAAACAGCGGGATGGACAGCAACTGGGCCAGATACTGCGCGATCACCTGTGCAACAAGCTCGAAGTCGCGGCGGTGGATGGCGTACTCGACGATCGAGAAAGCGCCTAAGCTTCAGGGATAAGCATCCGTCATGCGACGTGTCCGTTCGTTGTCCGGACCTGCTATACTCGTATAGCACTCATCCGCTGGAGGATCTTCCATGCTCGCCTTACGGCTACCTGCCGATATCGAAGAGCGCCTGGAAGCCTTGGCAAAAGCCACTGGCCGCACCAAGAGCTATTACGCTCGTGAAGCGATCCTCGAGCATCTGGAGGATCTCGAGGACATCTATCTGGCCGAGCAAACCCTTGAGCAGGTTCGTCGCGGCGAGATGACAACCCATAACCTGGATGAGGTGGAGCGCAGTCTTGGCTTGGCGGATTGATCTCACCGACGATGCCGTCAAGCAGCTCAAGAAGATAGGACACACGGACGCAAAGCGCATTCGTGACTACCTGCGCTTTCGCATTCAATCCTTGGAAGATCCACGTCAGCTCGGCAAGCCCTTGTCCGGTCAGTTAAGCGAGCTATGGCGCTATCCCGTAGGCGATTACCGCATCATTGCCAGTATCGAGGACCACGAGGTCCGCATTCTGTTGATCCGCGTAGGCCACCGTCGAGAGATTTATCGCCGCTGAGCCCTGCTGTTCCCTGCCAGTCCTTTTCTATCCATTTTTTAGCCGTAAAAGCTTGCCAATCCTCGTGGCCGACCAGCATTTTCAGACTTTCCGCTAATCGTAGACGCAAACGTTTGCGTACTACCCTGTGCCTACCAGCAAAAGTGGAATCCAGGTAAATGGCAGCCAATAACGCTCCCCTGATGGAACTGCGGGGCATCGACAAGGCGTTCGCCGGCGTCAAGGTACTCGAAGAGGTCGACCTCTCGCTGCATGCCAACCGTGTCCAGGCGCTGGCCGGCGAGAATGGCGCCGGCAAGTCGACACTGATGAAGATCCTGACCGGCGTCTATCGCGCCGACGCTGGCAGCATCACCCTGCGCGGCGACAAGGTGCGCTTCACCACGCCGCGCCAGGCCATGGATGCGGGTATCGCCATCATCCACCAGGAACTCAACCTGATCCCGACCCTCTCCGCCGGCGAAAACATCTTCCTCGGCCGCGAGCCGCGCACGCGCCTGGGCACCGTCGACTGGCCACGGCTCTACCGCGACTCCAGCACGTTGCTCGAACGCCTGCAGCAGCGGATCGACCCCCGCACCCCGGTATCGCGACTCAGCATCGGACAACAGCAGATGGTCGAGATCGCCCGGGCCCTGTCCCTGGATGCCGAGATCATCGTCATGGACGAGCCCACGGATTCGCTCACCGATATCGAGACCGACATCCTCGAGCAGGTGATCGCCACCCTGCGCGACGCCGGCAAGTCCTTGGTGCTGATCACCCACCGCCTGGCGGAGATCTTTCGCATGTGCGATGACGTCGCGGTGCTGCGCGATGGCAAGCTGATCCATCAGGGGCCCACCGCCGAGATGAACGAGGACATGCTGATCCGCCAGATGGTCGGTCGCGAGCTTGCCGATCGTTACCCCTACGAGCCCCCGACCCCGGGCGATACCCTGATCGAAGTGGCGGATCTCGTGGCACCAGGAGTCGAGGGGGTGTCCTTTCATGCCCGAGCCGGCGAGGTGCTGGGCTTCGGCGGGTTGATGGGGGCCGGGCGCACGGAAATGGCCCAGGCCCTGTGCGGCGACGTCGGCGTGATCTCCGGTCAGGTTCGCCTGCGCGGTCGCGAGGTGCGCTTCACATCACCTCGGCAGGCACTGCGCGCGGGACTGGTCTACGTGCCCGAGGATCGCAAGCAGGCCGGGTTGCTGCTCGACCACCCCGTGGGCGAGAACATGTCGCTGACCGCCCTGCCCGCCTTCTGCGGCCCCTTGGGGATCATTCGGCACGGCCAGGAAAACGCGGCGATCCGCCATTACATCGATGCGTTCAGCATCAAGCTGAGCGACCCGCGTCAACACACCGAGACGCTCTCCGGCGGCAATCAGCAGAAGGTTTCCCTGGCCAAGGCGCTGATGTGCCAACCGGACATCGTCATCCTCGACGAGCCCACCCGGGGCGTGGATGTCGGCGCCAAGCGCGAGATCTACCTGCTGATCAACCAGCTCAAGCGCGACGGCAAGTGCGTGCTGCTGATCTCCTCGGAGATGAGCGAACTGCTCGGCCTGTCCGATCGCATCATGGTGCTTGCAGGCGGCCGCATTACCGGCGAATTCACCCGCGACGAGGCCACCCAGGAGAAGATCATGACCGCCGCCGCCCACGTCGACGCCCCCCAGGAGATATCAGCCCGATGAGTGCCCCCGCGACCCATCACGTCACCCGCTTGCTGATCGACAACAAGGCCTTCCTCGCGCTGGCCCTGCTGGTCGCGGTCAGCGCCGGCATGAGCGACAACTTCCTGACCCTGGACAACACGCTCAACGTGCTGCGCCAGACCAGCATCAACGCCATCATCGCCATGGGCGTGACCTTCGTCATCCTCACCGCGGGGATCGACCTGTCGGTAGGTGCCGTACTGGCCTTGACCGGCGCCTTCGCCGCCTCGATGACCGCCTCCGGCCTGGCTCCCTGGCTGAGCGTGCCCGGCACCGTGGCCGCCGGCGCCGCCCTGGGAGCGATTTCGGGGCTGTTCGTCGCCTACGGCCGCGTGCAGGCCTTCATCGTCACCCTGGTGGCCATGACCATCCTGCGTGGCGCGGCGCTGGTGTTCACCGATGGCCGGCCGATCGCCATCGGCGCCAGCGAGGCCGCCGACACCTTCTGGCTGCTCGGCGGCGGCTACTGGTTCGGCGTGCCGATCCCCATCTACCTGATGTTCTTCGTCTTCGTACTGTGCTGGAGCGTGCTGCACCATACCCGCTTCGGCCGCCACGTCTATGCGGTGGGCGGCGGTGAAAAGGTCGCGCGGCTCTCGGGCATCAACGTCAACCGCATCAAGATCAGCGTCTACGCCATTTCCGGTGCCTGCGCGGCCCTGGCCGGGGTGGTGCTGACCGCACGCCTCGGCTCGGCCCAGCCCACCGCCGGCACCGGCTACGAACTCGACGCCATCGCCGCCGTGGTGATCGGCGGCACCAGCCTGATGGGCGGTCGCGGACGCATCTTCGGCACCCTGATCGGCGCGCTGGTCATCGGCGTGCTCAACAATGCCCTGAACATCATGGGCGTGTCATCCTATTACCAGATGATCGCCAAGGGGGCGGTCATTCTGTTGGCCGTGCTGATTGACAGCCGGTCGCAATCGTCATCCTGAGCGTGGATAGCCCACAACAAGACCCAAGGAGCTCCATCATGAAGAAACTGCTGCTCGCCTCCGCCGTCGCTGCCGGACTCGGCATCGGCACCACCGGCAGCGCGATGGCCGACCGCATCGCACTGGTCGTCTCCACCCTCAACAACCCCTTCTTCGTCACCCTGCAGGAAGGCGCCCAGCAGAAGGCCGAGGAACTGGGGCACGAGCTGATCGTGCTGGACTCCGGCAACGACGCCGCCCGGGAGCTCTCCAACGTCGAGGATGCCCTGTCCCGGGACATCGACCTGTTGATGATGAACCCCACCGACTCCGACGCGGCGGTGTCCGGCGTGCGCAGCGCCAACGCCCGCGACGTCCCGGTCATCACCCTGGATCGCAGCGCCAATGGCGGCAACGTGGCCTCGCACATCGCTTCCGACAACGTTGCCGGCGGCAAGCTGGCCGGCGAGTTCGTCGTCGAACAGCTCGGCGGCGAGGGCAAGGTCGTCCAGCTCGAAGGGGTGCCCGGCGCCTCGGCCACCCGGGATCGCGGCGAGGGCTTCACCACCGCCATCGACAACGCCGAAGGCGTCGAGCTGGTGGCCTCCCAACCCGCCAATTTCAACCGTACCGAAGGGCTCAACGTGATGGAGAACCTGCTGCAGGCCCATCCCGAGATCGACGCCGTGTTCGCCCAGAACGACGAGATGGCCCTGGGCGCCCAGCGCGCCCTGGCCGCCAGTGGCAAGGAGGACATGGTGCTGGTCGGTTTCGATGGCACCGACGCCGGCATCCAGGCGGTCGAGAACGGCCAGATGGCGGCCACGGTGGCCCAGCAGCCGGCGCGCATCGGGGAACTCGGCGTGGTCACTGCCGACAAGCTGCTCAAGGGCGAAAGCGTCGAAGACAATATCCCGGTGCCGCTCAAGTTGATCACCGCGGAGTAAGCATACGCCGTCATGATCCGTCTCAAGGACGTCGCCCGCCAGGCCGGCGTCTCGATCACCACCGTGTCGCATGTGGTCAACGACACCCGGCGCGTTGCCCCCGACACCCTCGAGCGGGTGCAGCGCGCCATCGCTGAACTCGGCTATCGCCCCGACAGCGTGGCCCGCACGCTGAAGTCCAACCGTAGCCACACCATCGGCATGATCGTGACCACCGCCCACAACCCGTTCTTCTCGGAGATCATCCGTGGCGTGGAGGATCACTGCTTCGCCAATGGCTACAGCCTGGTGCTGTGCAACGCCGACGATGTCGAGAACAAGCAGCTCGCCTACCTGCAGACACTGCTCGACCGGCGCATCGATGGCCTGATCGTGATGACCTCCCGCAACGGTCCGGCCTTCCTGGAGGCACTAAGACGCCAGGGCCTGCCGACCATTCTCATGGATGCCGATCCTGAACCGGGACAGGACGTCGGCGTGGTCAATGACGACTCGCCCCTCGGCGCCCGGCTGGCCATCGAGCATCTGCTGGCCCAGGGCTTCGAGGATATCGCCCTGCTCACCGGCCCCGAGGACCACCCGCGCTCCCGGGAGCGCCTGGCCGGCGCCCTTGCCACCCTGACAGCCGCCGGCATCGATACCCCCGCGGAGCGTATCGTCACCACCAATCTGCTCGCTGGTGGCGGCTTCGATGCCATGCAGGCGCTACTCGAGAACCGCCCCCGTCCCCAGGCGGTTTTCGCCTTCAACGACCTGGTTGCCATCGGCGCGATACGTGCCATCCACGAATGGGGAATGCGCATCCCCGACGACCTCTCGGTGATCGGCTACGACGATATCGAACTCGCTCGCTATCTCACGCCATCACTGACCACCATTCACCAGCCCATCTACGAACTCGGCGCCACGGCCATCGCCCAGCTCATCGAACGCCTGGAGCATGGCCGCCCTCTCGATTCCATCCGCTCGCTGGCGCCCCGCCTGGTGATCCGCGAATCGGTTGAATCCCGCCGTCACCGAGATAGCGATATCGGCGACACGAATCTCACGGGGTAAGCTCGTCGTGAACGATCACCGGCTTGCCGAGACCGGCTCTACCTTCCGCCTCCTCGATCGCCAAGGGGGCGCTATCGAAATCGTAGTGCGTGCCGACCAGCGGGTGAATGCGATGGCGCGTCAGGAAGTCGAGAAAGTCCTCGAACTGCGCCCTGCTGCCGACGCTGACGCCACGCAGTGTCAACAAGCGACGCAGCAGCGGGCCGATCAGATCGCCGTTTACCTCGAAGCCCTCGAGAAAGCCCACCACCGCCACCGTGCCGCCATCGGCCATCAGCGACAAGGTCGATAGCAGGTGGTTGCCGCCCACGACCTCCACGGCCAGATCGATTCCCTTGCCCTGGGTCGCCGCGAGCAGTGTCGCGGGCACGTCATCCAGCTGGCGATAATCGAAGACCCGGGTCGCCCCCAGTTCGCGCAACCGGTCGTGGTACTGCGCCTTGCCACTCAAGACGAAGGTTTCGGCGCCCGCCGCCGCGGCAAGCTGGAGCGCCATCAGCGAAACGCTGCCCGTTCCCTCGATCAATACGCGCCGCCCGCTCAGCCGCTCGATGTCGCCAAGCGCCGCCCAGGCGGTCAACCCCGACACCGGCAAGGTCGACGCCTCGACCAGGGAAAGATGCTTCGGCACCTTCAACAGCGCCTGTTCGGGCAGGATGATGCTGTCGGCCAGCCAGCCATCGAGCGGCCCGCCCAGCTTGCTGGCGTGGTTGTCCGAAGAGAACGGGCCATCCAGCCAGCCGGTGGTGTAGTGGCCAAGCACCCGCTCACCCGGCTTGAAACGCCGGACGTTCTCCCCCACCGAGACGACCGTACCGGCCCCATCGGAGAGCGGAATGAAAGGTTTGGGCAGGTCGCGCTGATAGAGGCCGTGGACCAGCGCGTAATCACGGTAATTGATCGAACTCGCGGCCACGCGAATCTCGACTTCATGGGCCGCGGGCGAGCGTCGCGGTCTTTGCGTGCGGATCAGGGTGTCGAAGCCGACACCGGTCAATTCATAGGCCTGCATGATTGTTCTCCCCTGTTGGTCGCCCTGGAATGGCGACACGATCATCATGGCGCGTCTGGAATGACAACAGAATCGATAAGAACAACGATCAGTCTTGAGAAAAATCGTCGACGAGGCTCTGCGCGCGGGGCGCCGGGTGACGGTACTCGAGCAATGGCAGCTACCCGACATCGCTATCAACGCCGCCTACCCCAGTCGCGAACATGTACCTGCCAAGGACAGGGTCTTCATCTATTTCATGACCCAGCGGCTCGCCGGCTCGCTCGCAACACCCACAGGATCACACCCTGAGCACGACTCGCCCACGTCGCGGGTAGCTGGTCTCCAGATAGCGGTGCGCCTCGACCGCCTCCTCGAAGGCGAAGACCCGATCGATCTGGGGCACCAGCGCACCTTCCACGGTCATCCGATTGATGGCCGACAGTGCCGGATTCAGCGCGGCACAATCCTGGGGAATGTCCAGCTCGGGATGGCCTGTGAAGTTCGTCAGGCAGTGCACGAAGAACTGCAGATGCCGCTCGAAGGCGGTGCAGGCGGGAAACGGCGTCTCGTTGCCGCCCTGCAGGCCATGCAACACCAGGCGTCCACGGATCGCCAGCACCTCGCCCAACAGCTTCATCTGCGGACCGCCCTGCCCGTCCATTACCACGTCGACCCCACGCCCATCCGTGAGGCTTGCGATGCGCGCGACCATATCCTCCTCTTCGGTCACGATGACCTGCTCGGCACCCTGCGACAGCAGGTAGTCGCGGTCGTTTGCGAACGCCGTCACGGCGATGGGGCGGGCGCCCAGCGCCTTGATGAGCTGCACGGTGTAAGGGCCGCCCGCCTGGCTTGCCGCGGTCACCAGCACCTGCTCGCCGGGAGCCACCCTGGCCAGGTCGACGAGGCCAAAATAGGCATTGAGCAGCGGCGCGTAGTGGACGCTGGCCTCGATCGGAGTCAAACAACCGGGATAGCGCGTCAAGGCGCAACGCGGCAACAGGATTTCGTCGCCATAGGTGGCATATTGGTCAAGGCCATGGGCCGGCAGCGACGCCACTCGATCACCGATTTCCAGATCATCGACATCCGTGCCCAGGGCAAGCACCGTCCCCGCCATCTCGTAACCGAGCCCCGCGGGCAAGGTGGCCTTGGTGGGCGCCAGGTCCTGGCGCCTGAGCACATCCAGCCAGTTGACGCCGATGGCTTCGGTGGCAAGCAAGAGCTCGCCGGGCCCAGGCGCATGGCCTGAACGCTCCTCGTATTCGAGCACGCTGGCAGGACCGAAGCGCTTGAAGCGTATCATCCGGGGCATGACTCATCTCGGCTGGAACATGGCATGGCAACAGACTCTATCGGCAGCGCGAGGTAAACACCATTCACCGCTGTCGATAGTCATTATAGGTTTTGGTGATGGGGATATAACGCGTTAATTAGTTTTTTAACCTTATAAAAGCTTTCACGCAGTGACACTGACGATCAATGCTAACGGTAACCATCATGGTCATGTCCATTGATGGTGTCGGCTTCGGAGAATCGCCGATGAATCGCAGTGACCTGCGGCGTGTCGATTTCAATCTGCTGGTCGTGTTCGAAACGCTGATGCATGAACGCAGCGTAACCCGCACGGCGGAAAAGCTCTTCCTTGGCCAGCCTGCCATCAGCGCCGCCCTGTCGCGGCTGCGCCTGCTGTTCGGGGATCCGCTGTTCATCCGCACCGGCCGCACCATGGAGCCCACGACCCGGGCAATAGAGATCTTCAGCCACCTGCAACCCGCCTTGGACGCCATCTCCGAGGCATTGAGCACCACCAGCGACTTCGACCCTGCTTCCAGCGTCACCGTCTTTCGCATCGGCCTCTCCGACGATGTCGAGTTCGGGCTACTGCCGCCGCTACTACGCCGCCTGCGTGCGGAGGCACCCAACATCGTGCTCGTCGTGCGCCGCGCCAATTACCTGCTGATGCCGGAATTGCTGAACTCCGGCGAGATCTCCGTAGGCGTCAGCTATACCAACGAGCTGCCCGCCAATGCCAAGCGCAAGGTGCTACGTCACAGCAAGCCGCGCGTATTGCGTGCCGACAGAATGCCCGGCTCGTTATCCCTGGATGACTATTGCGCCCGACCGCATGCCCTGGTGTCCTTCGCCGGCGACCTGAGTGGCTTCGTCGATAGACAGTTGGCGGAATTGGGGCGTACCCGCCACATCGTCTTGGCCATACCGCAGTTCACTGGCCTGAGCACCCTGCTGGCAGACACGGACATCATCGCCACGGTGCCGGACTATGTGGCGACCGCGCTGACCATCCATGGCGGGCTGCGGGAGGATGACCTGCCCTTCGAGGGCGCATCGTTCGAACTCTCGATGGTGTGGAGTGGCACCCAGGACAACGACCCCGGCGAGCACTGGCTTCGCTCACGCATCCAGATGCTCGCCAACGACCCCCAGAGCATGACCTGAACCATCACCCCTGAATATCATCAACCGGCGTAATAAGCACTTTTGATCCATTCGATTCGTTCGCTGCCTCGGGTGCGACACATACTTTGCTCACGAACAACGGATAAAGCCCCCTGCGAATCGAGGAAAACATCATGAAAACCAAGCTGCTGCTCCCCTTCTTCCTGATTGTCTCGTTACCAGTGATCGCGATGGCGAACGACGCCAGCGACGCGACCATACGCTTCAACGACGAGATCCGACAGCCACTGTCGCCCAAGACCTCGATGTCCTCGACAGTGACCTTCGACCAGGTGGAAAACGACTTCGGGCAAAGCGATGCCCTGACCCGCACTCACACCAACGTGACCAGGATTACTCACAGGGAAACGATGCACCAACAAGCCGGCATGCATGAACCAGCAACCGCTGGTCCGAGCAAGCCCCTAGACTGGTGATCAAGATGGTCGGCCCACACGAACGCGACATTGCCCCGCTGCCGGGGCAATGTCTTGGGGGTATCCGAAACGGGAAAGCACCAGGCGGGCCCACGCCGCGTGGTGCATCGCGAATGCCAGCGCCGGACTCAGCGCCAAGTGGCTGGATGAGTGAGCGCCATGCATCGCAATGGTTGGAACCCGATTTATCGAGCGATTGATCATGCCATCGCTTCAGAGCCAGGCCGCGTTCCAGTAAGGATAGTGCGAAATGTCATCGACCAGGCCGGCACGGAGCGGATTGGCAACCAGGTATCGTGCGGCCTGGCGAATATCTTTCTCACGCCGAATCGTGTGATCGTGAAACCCTTTCTGCCAAATGCTCGCACCTACCTCCAGCGAAACCTTCGCTTTGTATAGCCGCACGACATCGGAAAGCTCTCCCTCGAGTTGCAATAACCAGTGAACATGGTCAGGCATGACGACATAGGCAAGGGTTTGGCTGAGGGGAACGGTATAGAAGTTGCGGCAGGCTACGGCTGCGTGCTGGAAATCGAGAAACCATGCATGGCGCTGTCTTGTCACGATAGTCACTAGATAGACATGCCCAGGAATCGAGCGACGCCCCTTTCGCAGAGCATGACTACGTGGCATGAACGGTAGGCGGTCTCAATGACCAAATGCAACACGTGACCCATCAGGTACGGTGCTGCCATGACTCATTGCTATCGCCATCTCTCTGCTGAAGACCGAGCCGCCATCATGATGATGCGAGCCACTCATTCGATCCGGGCCATCGCCACTCATCTGGGCCGTGCACCGAGTACCGTGTCGCGAGAAATCGCTCGCCACACGGTCGATCCCATCAAGGGCTACGATGCCGGCCTGGCGGGCTACCGGGCCCGTCTGACGCGACATCGACCTCGTCAGCGTCCCAAGCTGCATCCCGATGGGGAACTATTC
>NZ_FQUJ01000030.1 GCF_900128925.1 Modicisalibacter ilicicola DSM 19980 | reverse complement strand
AATGACCTATGACCAGGGCAGAGAGATGGTGAAGCATGCCGAGATCACTCAGAAGACCGGTACGGCGATCTACTTCGCTGACCCGCATAGCCCATGGCAGCGGGGCTCCAATGAGAACACCAATGGGCTGTTGCGGCAGTACCTGCCGAAGGGCACGGACCTGTCGGTCTACAGCCAGGAAGAGCTCGACGAGATCGCCGACTCACTGAACACCCGGCCGCGCAAGACACTGGACTGGCGAACGCCGTTGGAAGTTTACGCCGAGGTGCTCAAGAAATCAGTCAGTGGGCCGAGCACCCTTCAATAGCGTTGCGCTTGGAACTTGAGACCGCCAAGCCATCGCCTTCTGGGAAGACATCCTCAAGCAGGCCTCCAACACCGAAATATGGAAACAGCAATACATTGAAAAGAATGGACTAATTGACACATTCATGGGTGCAGAAGAAAGTGCCGAGTACTACCAAAAAGAAATGAAAAGATACAAAGAAAAATTCAAGGAAGTCGGAATCATAGAAGAATAATACTCTGGCGACACATAAGCCGATGTTATGTGTCGCCTTTTTATAAAAACAACCCAACCTCCCACCCTCAGTTGTGTCTGAAAAAACCACAGACCAATGTAAAACCGGAGAAAAGGTCATGGATAATAGCAAAACCGAAACCCATCACCGTCGACCTTGGTTAAACTCCACCGTGACTGTTTTCATCATACTGATGGGTATCGCTTGGGCAGCCCTAGGCTTTCTGAAATACGGATTTTGGTTCAATAATGGGCCAGGAGCCGGTTTCTTTCCAGCCGTGGCAGGCACTGGCGTAGCCATTCTTGGGACTTTCAGTTTACTTCGCTCACCACCACGTAACAGCGACACAAGCATAAAGAACCTTTGGCCAGCCATTGCCATGGCATTGACCATCATCACCATTCCTTTACTCGGCATGATTCCTTCCATGGTAATATTTATTATATTGTGGATGGCCGTCATCGAGCAGAAAAAATGGATGACGTCTCTTATTACGGGTATTGGTGCAGGAGTAGTTGTCTATCTCCTGTTTGGTCTTTGGCTTAAAGTTGCCTTTCCTCAAGGGCTTCTCCTTGAGATGACACGATAATTTAAGAGCACGCCCCATGGATATACTTCAGTCGTTGCTTGAAGGTTTCGCCACCTCTCTCACCTTTTCCAATATTATTGCTGCACTGGTCGGAGCCGGCCTAGGTATCATCATTGGCGCCATTCCAGGGCTTGGCTCGGTGACGGGCATCGCCTTGCTACTACCCTTGACATTCAAGATGGACCCCACTACCGGCATCATCATGTTGGGGGCACTATATTATGGATGCATGTATGGTGGCTCTTACAGTGCGATTCTATTGAACATTCCCGGTGACGCCCCCGCGGTCGTCACTGCCATCGACGGCTATCCACTCTCACAAAAAGGAAAGGCCAGCAAGGCGCTCTTTACTGCCAATATCTCGTCTTTCATTGGCGGAACGATTGGCATCATAATACTTACTTTCATGGGCCCGATACTTGCGAATGTCGGCTTGATGTTCGGTCCCGCAGAAGTCTCGGCACTGATACTGCTCGCACTTTGCTCAATCGGCTGGCTGCTTGGCGATGCGCCTGTTAAGGGCCTGATATCGACCTTCTTAGGTATCATGCTATCCACCGTCGGTATCGGCCTGGCCTTTGGGCAGCCACGCTTCACCTTTGATTCCATGTACTTGCTCAGTGGTATTTCTTTCATTCCGTTGGTCATCGGGATGTTTGGGTTTAGCCAAGTCATGGAAATGATGCTAAAGCGTGTAGACTCCTCCGGACTCATGGAAAAGCTAGGGTTTCGTGATGGCTTACTAAACAGGAGGGAAGTTCGTCGTATTATTCCTGTTTCATTGCGCTCCGGCATCTTGGGCAATCTAGTAGGCATACTCCCGGGTGCAGGTGCTACTACGGGATCTTTTCTAGCTTATGTTCTGGAGAAGAAAGTGGGCCGCGCAGGCGACGAACTCGGCACAGGCAGAATCGAGGGTGTAGCGGCTTCGGAAGCAGGCAACAATGCAGCGGCTGCAGGTTCCTTCGCACCGCTTCTATCCCTCGGTATTCCCGGGTCCGGCACTTCCGCCGTGCTCTTGGGGGGACTGATGATGTGGGGCTTGCAGCCCGGCCCTCTACTTTTCCAAAACAGCCCGGATTTTGTCTGGGGGCTGATCTCTTCCATGTATCTTGGTAATGTGATGGCGGTTCTTGCGGCACTGGCAATCATTCCATTTCTAGTGAAATTGTTGCGTGTTCCACATGCAATCATGATTCCTGTCATCGCCGTTGTCTGCGTAATAGGTTCTTATAGCGTCAACAATAGCATGTTCGACGTATGGCTTATGCTGGCATCCGGCACAATGGCTTATTTCATGGCGGCAGCCAATTATCCGATTGCCCCACTACTGCTGGCGTTCGTGTTGACCCCGAGGCTGGAAACGAGTTTACGACAAGCTCTCGATATTTCACGCGGCGACCCAATGATCTTTCTAACAAGCCCCATCGCAGCCACATTATTGGCGGCTACGTTGCTGTTCATTTTTTACCCGCTGGGTAAAAAGCTGGTGATTCATCTGAGAGCGAAAAGCATGCCGGCAAAATAGACTCTATTAAAATATTTATTGAGCATGCCGAGACACCCTTATGCATTGTCATAACCAAGAGGCATCGTGCTCCAAGCTGCCCTGAGAACGCAATGCGGTAACCAGTTCGCTGGCCGCGGACGAGATCGGCTCCCCTTTCCGGGTAATGATGCCGTAATAGTCCAGCGGCTCGCCAACGACCAGGGGTAGTGTCTGGTATTGGCCAGCGGCCAAGGGGCTGCGCAGTACCGAACGCGGCAGGACGGCCAGCATGTCCGATATCTTCAGTAACTGAAGTGCCGTCTGTGTCGAGGTGGTTTCAACCACGCTGGTAGGAGAGGCGATGCCCGCTTCGGCTAGCGCCGTCTCGAACACCCCGCGCATGGGGCTGGTCGACGGGTGCAAGACCCAAGGCCAGTGACTGAGCTCCTCCAGACTCGGTTCGCTATCGAGCAATGGATGGCCGCTGCGCACGACGATGCGCAGCGGCTCCTCGCGCAACGGCTCGAAATCGAACAAGTTATGCTGATCGCTACTGGTCAGGCGCCCGATAACCAGGTCCAGGCGCTTGTACTCAAGATCAATCAGCAAGCGATCGCTGGACTGTTCCTGGAAGCTGATCGCCAATCGCGGTCGGCGGTGTTTCAACTCAGCGAGGGCCGCCGGCAGGATTTCGGGCGCCGCCGCCGGTATCGCTCCTATTATCAGCTGTCCATACCCTCCCTGGCGCAGCGCATCGATCTCCTCTACCAAACGACCCGCGTCATTGAGCAAGATGCGCGCGTGGCGCACGACATGTGCGCCTAGCTCCGTCAGCACCATGGCTCGGGGTTGACGCATGAATATCTCGAATCCGAAAAACCCCTCGAGATCCTTGAGCATCTTGCTGGCGGCCGGTTGACTCAAGTGCATCTGACGCGCCGCGACGTGCATGTTGCGGCTGTCCGCAAGTGTTGTCAGCAAGACCAGATGCTTGAATCTCAACCAGCTATTTAGTTGTAACGAGGCCTCTTTCGGCATGACATCGCCCCCTGCGACCATGAGTCCATGAATGACCTTGAGCAATAACTTACAGTAATTGGCACAACAAAAAAATCGATTGGCACGTTATTGCTGTAACCACCTACGCTAGAAACCCCGGGCATGTTCCCGACGAACTCATGAACGGCAGCGTTTGCTCGCCCGAACTAGGCACTAGTCAGGTAACCAACAACGATGACGACTATCACGACTCTGAATGTTCAGGACATTCGTTTCCCTACTTCCCGTTCCCTCGATGGTTCGGATGCCATGAACGCAGCCCCCGATTATTCGGCCACCTATGTCACCCTGGCGACCGATGATGGTATCGAGGGCCACGGCCTGACCTTCACCATCGGCCGTGGCAACGAAATTTGCGTCGCCGCCGTCGAGTCGCTGAAGCCCCTGATCGAGGGTCGGAGCCTGGCCTCGATCACCGACAACATGGGCCAGTTCTGGCGCGATTTCACCACCAGCGACAGCCAGCTGCGCTGGCTCGGGCCCGACAAGGGCGTCATCCACCTAGCCACCGCGGCGATCGTCAATGCGGTCTGGGACCTGTGGGCCAAGGCCGAAGGCAAGCCGGTCTGGAAGCTGCTGGTGGACATGTCCCCGGAGCAACTCGTCAAGTGCCTCGATTTTCGTTTCGTCAGCGATGCCTTGACCCCGCAAGAGGCCATCGCCCTGCTCAAGCGCAACGAGGCGGGCAAGGCCGCACGGGAAAAGGAGATGCGTAAACACGGCTATCCCGCCTACACCACCTCGGCCGGCTGGCTCGGCTACTCCGAAGACAAGATCCGCCGTCTGGCCCGCGAGGCCCTGGCCGAGGGTTGGACCCATTTCAAGCAGAAGGTCGGTGGCAATCTCGAAGAAGACCGCCGTCGCGCGCAGATCCTGCGCGAGGAGATCGGCTGGGACAACCCACTGATGATGGATGCCAACCAGATGTGGGACGTCGACGAGGCCATCGCCAACATGCGCCAGTTGGCGGAATTCGACCCGCTGTGGATCGAGGAGCCGACCAGCCCCGACGATATCCTCGGCCACGCCGAGATTCGCGAACGCCTCCATCCGATCGGTGTCGCCACCGGAGAGCATTGCCATAACCGGGTGATGTTCAAGCAGCTCTTGCAGGCCGGGGCGATCGACTATTGTCAGCTCGACAGCGCGCGCCTGGGTGGTCTCAATGAGGTTATCGTGGTGCTGCTGCTGGCCGCCAAGTTCGATATTCCCGTATGCCCCCACGGCGGTGGCGTGGGGCTGTGCGAGTACACCCAGCATATCTCGCTGTTCGATTACATCGCGGTCTCGGCCTCCCTCGATGGCCGCATCCTCGAGTATGTCGATCATCTTCACGAGCACTTCCTCGACCCCGTGGTAATCCGCCAAGGGCGTTATCAGGTGCCCGAGGCGCCGGGATACAGTATCGCCATGCACGATGACTCCCTGGCGGATCACCGGTATCCCGACGGCAAGGCATGGCAGCTCTAGCCTTTTGGTCTTATGCCGTTGCCTCGATAAAAACATAAGAGAAAATTGATAAAAATCTGACAGACGCTGTTATGCAGCACACCAACCCAAGAAAAGCTGGAGATGACATGAAAACAAGCACAACGAAACGACTCACCACGCTGGTCGGCGGCACGCTCTTCGCGCTGACAACCTTACACGCCAACGCCGCCACACAAATGCCGCCGTTTCCAGAGGTCACCGGCGACAAGGTCGAGGCCGACGGTGAATACAAGATCAAGTTCAGCATCGGCACCACTCAATCCGGCGCTCAGTATCGTGGTCTCGAATACTTCGAGAAGATCGTCGAGGAGCGTAGTGGTGGTGATGTTCAGGTCGAGCTGTTCCACAGCGCCCAGCTGGGTGATGACCTCCAGGCGGTGAGCAACCTGCAGTCCGGCACCCTCGAGATGACCGCCCCTTCCACCTCACCGCTGGTCGGCATGTTTCCCGAATTTGCCGTCTTCGACCTGCCGTTCCTGTTTCCCACA
Source organism: Modicisalibacter ilicicola DSM 19980 (assembly GCF_900128925.1). Lineage (GTDB taxonomy): Bacteria > Pseudomonadota > Gammaproteobacteria > Pseudomonadales > Halomonadaceae > Modicisalibacter > Modicisalibacter ilicicola. Next base: position 6,109 of record NZ_FQUJ01000030.1, on the reverse strand, counting down.
CCCGAAGTCGCCGACAACGTGCTGGATGGCGAGATCGGCCAACGCATGCTGGAGGAGGCGTCACGCCAGGGACTCGTGGCCATCGGCTGGGCCGAGAACGGCTATCGCCAATTGACCAATAGCGAAACGCCAGTCAAGGAACCCGCCGATCTGGAGGGTCTGAAGATTCGCACCATGCAGAACGATATCCACCTGGATATCTGGCGTACGCTTGGTGCCAACCCCACGCCCATGTCCTTCGCCGAGCTCTTCACAGCCCTAGAGCAGGGCGTCGTAGATGGTCAGGAAAATCCCTGGATCACCATCGAGGCTTCGAAGTTCTACGAAGTACAGGACTATGCCAGTGAAACCAACCACGTCTATACGCCCTTCATTACGCTGGTCTCCGCGCGTTTCTGGGATCGCCTGCCAGCGGAATACCAGCAGCTGCTTCGGGAGGCCGCCAAGGAGATGGGCGAATACGAGCGCAAGGTGAGCCGTACCCTGAATGACCAGATCAAGCAGGAGCTGAAAGAGTCAGGGATGAACATCACCGAACTGTCGCCTGAGCAGGTCAAGGTCTTCCAGGAGAAACTGGCACCGGTCTATGACGAATGGCGTGACGAGATCGGCGGCGAGTTGATCGACTCCATCCGTCAGGTCTCTCAATAACCGCGGCATTCGCCTGGAAGTGACGGGACGGCGCCCGCGCTGTCCCTATCTTGTTTTACCCAGAGAGTTGCTAATGAACGCTACCTCGACTTCCCATCTCTCATATACGCTGGGTCTGCTCAAACGCAGCCTCGAGATCATCGTGGGGCTGCTGGTGCTGGGCGTGGTCTTTTGCGTGGTGGCCAATGTCTTTGGCCGTTTTGTACTCAATTATTCCTATGTATGGGCTGAAGAATTATCCCGTGTACTGTTCATCTGGCTGGTGCTGCTCGGCGCCGGACTGGGCAGCCTGAATAACGAGCATGTCAGCGTCACCTTCTTCAAGAACCTGGCCCCGACACCACTACGCAAGGCGTTTGGAATACTTTCGGCGCTGGCCATCTATGTTGTCTGCATCTGTATATTAGTTGGGTTTCAAGAGCTGATGTCCGGCTACATCAGCGTGACGCCGCTGCTGAAAATCTCCAAGACCCTGCTCTACAGTGCGATGCCGGTCATGGCGGTCCTGACGCTGATTGCCAATACGATCTTTCTTTTCGAGTTGTTGAAACGGGGCCGCCCATGATTCTCTGGAGCCTGTTGCTCGGGCTGATGCTGTGCATCGTCATCGGTATGCCGATCTCCTTCGGTCTGGCGGCTATCAGCCTGTTCATCTTCATTTCTTCCGACTATTCCTTGAGTCCCATCGTCTCCGAGGCGGTCAACGGGCTCGACTCCTTTCCCCTGCTGGCGATTCCCTTGTTCATCCTGGTGGGCGAGGTGATGAGCGAAGGCGGTATCGCCAAACGCCTGGTACGTCTGGCCAGCGCCCTGGTCGGCTTCATTTCCGGCGGCCTGGGGCAAGTGGCCGTGCTGACCTCGATGTTCTTCGGCGGCATCAGCGGCTCGGCGGTGGCCGACGCCTCGGCAGTCGGCAGCATGATGATCGATCCGATGAAGCGGCATGGCTATTCCGCCTCGATGGCGACTGCCATCATCGTCGCCGCCTCGGTGGTCGGCATCATCATTCCGCCGTCGATCCCCATGATTCTTTATGGCGTGGTCACCGGCACGTCGATTTCCCAGTTGTTCCTGGCCGGCATCGTCCCCGGCATCCTGATCACCCTGGGGCTGGCCATGACCACCTATTTCCAGTCAAGGAAAACGGGCAAGGCGCAGCCCTTCGAGATCGGCGAACTCATTGCCGCACTGAAGGATTCCTTCCTGGCGCTGCTGCTGCCGGTCATCATCGTGGGAGGCATTCTCAGCGGTGTCTTCACACCCACCGAGAGTGCCGCCATAGCCCTACTCTATGCCCTGCTGGTATCGATGTTCGTGTACCGCAGCCTGCCCTTGAAGCGTTTCTTCACGCTGTGCATCGCCACCGGCAAGCTGACCGGCGTGGTGATGCTGTTGCTGGCCTTCGCCAGTGTGCTGGCCTGGCTGTTGACCGCCAACATGATTCCTCAACAGCTGGTCGCAGGCTTGTCGGCGCTGTCGGACAACAAGATCGTGATCCTCGCCATTCTGAGCGTCTTCCTGTTGGTCGTGGGTTTCTTCATGGACCTGACGCCGGCCATGGTCATCCTGGCACCACTGATGACCCCCATCGTGGTCAACCTCGGCATCGACCCGGTCTATTTCGGCGTGCTGATGTCGTTCATCCTCGGCATCGGTCTGATCACGCCGCCGGTGGGCACCGTGCTCTATGTCGGCTGCGGGGTAGGCAAGGTCAGCATGGAGCACCTGGTCAGGAGCCTGCTGCCGTTCTATTTCACGCTGCTGGCATTGCTGCTGGTCTTCCTCTTCGTGCCCGGAGTGGTGCTGTGGTTCCGTTAATTGCCGTTGACAAAGAGAGTCGCCTCATGCAGCTTGATCTGCCAGAAATCATCGACTTCCTGACCACACATCTCGGCGACGGCGGCGTCATTCGCGACCCAGCAAGTGTCGAGCGTTATACGGTGGACTGGGCCGGCAATCGTCGTGGCGACCCGCTTGTCGTGGCACGTCCACGAACCACCCATGAAGTCGCCACCATCGTCGCCTTCTGTCATCGCAACGTAATCCGCGTGGTGGCCCAGGGGGGACATACCGGCTTGGTTGGGGGCGCCTTGCCGGACACCGATCATCCGGAGTTGATGATCAGTCTCGAACGGCTCAATAGGGTGCGCAGCCTTGACCCCCTGAACCTCACCATGGCCGTCGATGCCGGCTGCATCCTGCAGCAGATCAAGGATACCGCCGAGGCTGAAGAGTGTTTCTTTCCCCTATCGCTGGGCGCCCAGGGCAGTTGCCAGATCGGTGGCAATATCTCGACCAATGCCGGCGGCCTCAATGTCCTGCGTTACGGGATGATGCGCCAACTGGTGCTGGGGCTTGAGGTGGTGCTGCCCGACGGGCGCATCTGGAACGGCATGAAGGCGCTGCATAAGGACAATAGCGGCTATGACTTGAAACAGCTGTTCATCGGCGCGGAAGGCACGTTAGGCATCGTGACTGGTGCTGTGCTCAAGCTTTCTCCTCGCCCTTCCATGTCGCGCACCGCCCTACTGGCCTTACCCAGCATTGAGGCGGCGCTGGAGCTCTACGACCAAGCACGCAGGCACTGCTGCGACTTGCTCTCCGCTTTCGAGCTGATTCCACGCGCCTGCCTGGAGCTCGCCTTCGAAGCCGCGCCGCAAACGCCCGACCCCTTCGACACGGCCTACCCCGTTTATGTCCTGCTCGACATCACGGCCAGTGGCCCGGTGGATCTCGACAGTCTGGTCGAGCAGCTTTTCGAAGCAGGCCTGAGCAGTGGCCAGGTGCTCGATGGCGTGCTGGCCGGTAGCGAATCCCAGGCCAACCAGTTATGGAAGATCCGCGAGCTCATGGTTGAAGGTCAGCAGCGCCGAGGCGAACACCTGCGCACCGACATTTCGCTGCCGATTTCCTCGATCGCCGAGTTCTTCGCTGACGCCAGTCACAGGATGGCGACCCTCTCCCCCGAGTCCACGGTGATCGCCTACGGCCATGTCGGCGATGGCAACCTGCATTTCAACGTATTGCCCCCCGCGCTGCCACTCGAGGATCAGAAGGCCCTGCTGCAGCGTCTCGAGACCGCTCTCTTCGAACTGGTCGAGCGCTTCGACGGGAGCATCAGCGCCGAACACGGCATCGGCCGTACCAAGCAGCGACCCTATTGGGCCACTCTCAGCGATACCGAGAAAGAGTTGCTGACCGGGATCAAGCATCTGTTCGATCCCCAGCAACTCATGGCCGTTGGACGCATCTTACCGGAAATCCCGGAAAACGAATGAGCGTCGGTTGGAGTGGATACGAACAGCGACTAGGCTCTGATCATGCTGCCATGAGCGACATGATCATGCGAGAGACCCTGCAAACCAAGGAGGAAATACAGTGAGCTCATTACAAGGCAACCTGCTTATTGGCCAGCGCAACGTCACCGGCAATAGCAAGACGATTCATGCCATCAATCCCGCTACCGGCGAGACGCTCGAACCAGCCTACGCCGGGGGCAGCACCGCCGAGGTGGATCAGGCCTGCCAACTGGCCTGGGAGGCCTTCGACGTTTATCGTGAAACCTCGCTCGAGGAGCGAGCGGTGTTTCTCGAGACCATCGCCTCGCAGATCGAGGCGATCGGCAACGACCTGGTCGAACGCGCCATGACCGAGACCGGCCTGCCTCAGGCGAGGATCGAAGGCGAGCGTGGCCGTACCTGCGGTCAACTGCGTCTGTTCGCGTCCGTGGTGCGTGCCGGCGAGTGGCTGGACGTGCGCGTCGACCCAGCAATGCCAGATCGTGAGCCGATGCCTCGCCCCGATCTGCGCCAGCGGCATATCGCCCTGGGCCCGGTGGCAGTATTCGGCGCCAGCAACTTCCCGCTCGCCTTCTCCGTGGCTGGAGGCGACACCGCCTCGGCGTTGGCCGCCGGCTGTCCGGTGATCGTCAAGGCCCATTCGGCCCATCCCGGCACCTCGGAACTGGTCGGTCGTGCCATCCAGGCCGCCGTCAAGCAGTGCAACCTGCCGGAAGGAGTATTCTCGCTGCTGTTCGGTTCCGGGCGCGAAATCGGGCATGCCCTGGTCGTCGATCCGCGCATCAAGGCCGCTGGGTTTACCGGCTCGCGCAGCGGGGGTCTGGCGTTGCTCAATGCCGCCCAGAATCGTCCCGAACCGATCCCCTTCTACGCCGAGATGAGCAGTATCAACCCGGTGTTCCCGATGGCTCATGCCTTGAAGGCACGTGGCAAGGAGATGGCCGAGGGCTTTGTCGCCTCACTCAACATGGGCGCCGGGCAATTCTGCACCAATCCCGGCCTGGTCATCGCCGTCAAGAGCCAAGCGCTGGATGACTTCGTGGCCGCCGCCGGGGAGACGCTCAAGCAGAGCGCGGCCCAAACCATGCTCACCCCTGGGATTCACGAGGCTTACGAGCAGGGCGTCAGCCGCCTTGCCAAGCATGACAAGGTGCGCGAGGTGGCCCGCGGTCAGACCGGCGATTCGCCCAATCAGTGCCAGTCCGGGCTGTTCGTCACTACCGCGGAGGACTTTCTCGCCGATCATGAGCTCCAGGAGGAGGTCTTTGGGGCAACGTCGCAGGTGATCGAGTGCCAGAACGAGGAGGAGGTGATACGCATCGCCGAGCACCTCGAAGGCCAGCTCACCGTGACGCTGCAAATGGACGATGACGATCTTGCCGCCGCCCAGGCGCTGCTGCCGACGCTCGAGCGCAAGGCGGGACGGATTCTGGTCAACGGCTGGCCCACCGGCGTGGAAGTCTGCCATGCCATGGTGCATGGCGGCCCCTATCCGGCGACCTCGGACAGCCGCACGACCTCGGTGGGCAGCGCGGCGATCTTCCGCTTCCTGCGCCCGGTGTGCTACCAGAACCTGCCCGACGGACTGCGCCCCGAGGCCCTCAAGGAAAGCAATCCGCTGCAACTCACGCGTCTCTACGACGGCAAGCGGGAAAGCTGAAAACGCTTGCACTTGAAGCGCGAGATTGAGGCTTGAAAGTGCAACACGGGAAGGCCGGTGCGAGTCATCTCGCACCGGCTTTTTATGGTCCATCGCACTTTGCCGTGAATGGCTGTTGGGTAGCAGGAGCCAGGTTTGTCCGGCATAGGTGGCAAGGCACATCGCTCGCTGAAGCGAGCTCCTTGTGTCTCTCGAGAGGGGGTGATTAGCTACCACCGCCTCACTGGTCTGGAGGGTAACCCGTCGAGCTCCTGATGGGCACAGACCCTGATCCGTAGATAGGCCCCTCCAGGCACCTTGATCTCAATAGTTTGAACGGTATCCAACGCCCCTCGCATCGACGAGAGAGGCTGTACGAAACAAGGCAAGACAACGAGATGGCACATATCGGCATTGACGTCAGCAAGCAGAAACTCGACTGCCTGTGGGTCCGCGACCTGGACAAGGGCAAGGTCAAGACCAAGGCTTTCCCCAACCGTCATCCGAACTACCCGGGGCT
>NZ_FQUJ01000031.1 GCF_900128925.1 Modicisalibacter ilicicola DSM 19980 | reverse complement strand
CGCCGATGCCGGTCTGTACCGTGCGCTCGGGAAGATAGCCGTTGCGCACCACGGCGCGGCGGCCGTCTTCCAGCGTCTTATCGGCGTATTGCTCGAGGAAGGTGCTCAACTCCGCCTCCACGGCCTTGGCGATCAGGTCTCGGGCCCCTTTGCGCAACAGCTCATGCAACGGATCGGTAACGCCGGCGTCTGGCTGCGTCACGGCTTGGAGAGTAGAATTGGTCATGGCGTATCCATCCTATGCTGGTTGTGATCTGGCGTGATCAATCAGCAGGATACGCCACCCTCTCTTCTTCCCTCCATACACAAGACATGAGCTTAACTCGGGTGCGGGCTCGCTGGATGAAGCGCAGCCGATTGAGGGAGTCGCTGCCGTAGAGCTGATAGCCGTTCTCCGGATCGCGACGGGGTTGCAGCAGCCCCTCGCGGGTATAGTGGCGCACGGTCTCGGCGGTGACCCCGGCGCGCTTGGCCAGTTCCCCGACTTTCATGGCATGCCTCCGATATGGGTCAGGACGTATCTGACTGGCACTTTAAAACCTGTGTGTAACACAAAGGTCAAGGGCGCATGCTTGCCACTCGTGCAACAGACTGTCGGGCCTTCGCAGGGGATGGCGCTGGCTCTACTACTAATTGGCTATCCGTTCAAATGATTGAAACAGACGTTTGACCTTGACTTGTCTGTCGGGATCGGCCAAAACGATTCAAGTATTTCATTATCCGCCGATAACACGACAAGAACGACTGCCTTCATGGGAACAGGACAACGCCATATGCAAAACAAGATCAACAAGCTCAGTCTCGCGATCGCTACCACCGCCGCGGCGCTCTCTTCACAGGCGATGGCCGGGGGCTTCCAGCTCAACGAACAGAGCGTCAGCGGCCAGGGCTACAGCCACGCGGGCCGCAGTTCCAACGTCCAGGACGCGACTATCGTCTTCGGCAACCCGGCGGGGATGTCGTTCCTCGACCGCGCTCAGATCACCGGCGGCGCGACCTATCTGAACGTCAACAGCGATATCGACAATGTTGAGTATGAAACCTTTGCCAACACACCTGTTGGTCCCGCACCAGGGGCATTAGGTCCAGTCACGGATGGCACCAATGATGGAGATATGGTGCCAGGTACCGCCGTGCCCTTTGCCTTCTACGCCCAGCCGCTTTCGGAGAGAGTGCACTTCGGGTTCGGTGTCTATGCCCCTTTCGGTTCCAAGACAGATTATGAAGATACCTTCGAGGGTCGTTATTTTGGAAATTACACCGAAGTCAGGGTGATCAGTGCGCAACCGACACTGTCCTACAAGATCAACGATCAATTAGCGATTGGCGCCGGGGTCACCTACAACCAGGTGGAAGGGGAACTGAGACGCCAGCTACCCGGCGACCCGTCTTTTAATCCGGAAAATGATACCGATGCCCGGGTCGATGGTGACGATGAAGCCTGGGGCTACAACATTGGCGTGATCTATCGTCCAGTGCCCGAAACCACGTTGGGGCTGACCTACCGCTCCAAGGTGGACTACACCCTCGAGGGTGACTTCGAGGCGATCGCGCCCGGTGGCAATATTGTGCGCGCCGACGACGCCACCTTGGATCTGACCACGCCGGAGACCGTCAATTTCTCAGTGACGCAGCAGATGACCGATCGATTGGAGCTGATGTTCGGAGCCTCTTGGGCACGCTGGAGCCGCTTCGAGCGGATTCTCGTCGAGGGCAGTCAGGGCAATACCATTACCAACGAACCTCAGAACTACTCCAATGCCTGGAACTATGCGGTAGGCGCCCAGTACCAGTTGAATCCACAATGGGTATTGCGCACAGGTCTGGCTCTCGACAACACGCCGACCAACGACGAGGACCGCAGCGTTCGGATTCCCTCCGACGATCGCCGCATCTTCTCGCTCGGTGCCGGCTGGACCCCGATTCCCGATCTGACCATCGACCTCGCCTATTCCTATCTCACCGAACGCGGTACGGAGATCAGCCAATCCCGTAACGACTCCTTGGATGCAGATGGTCCTGATGGCCCGGCACCCGCCCTCGGTGGTGTCAACTACAGCGCCGACTACAAGAACGAGGCCCACGGCTTCGGCGCCCAGGCGACCTACCGCTTCTGATCGATCGCTTGAGCTCGTCGATATCGAAACCCGGCCACGGCCGGGTTTTCTATTCGATGGTTAAGATAGGTTGTCTCACCATTCGTTTCGCAGTGCCGGTTTTCATGGCGTCATGACGCTATGGTGTCATGGTGACTGACGTGATTCTCGTCGGTATGGAGAGCACAATGAGCGAGACCTCGAAACGTTCCCATCTATTTCGACCCGCAACTGCACGCAGCGCTTCGATTGAAGGCAGCGCACATGCACCGCAGCGTATCGGATCTCGTCAATGACGCGGTGCGCGCGGCGTTGGCCGAGGATCAAGCGGATCTGGCTGCCTTCGACGAGCGTGTTGCCGAGCCGACCATGAGCTACGAGGCGCTATTGGACGAACTGAAGGCCAATGGCAAGTTATAGACTCGTCGTCAAGAAGTCGGTGTCGAAGGATCTGCGTTCGCTACCCAATAAGGATGTGGTGCGCATACTTCAGCGCATCGAGGCACTGCAAAGCGATCCTCGCCCGTCGGGTAGTGAGAAACTATCGGGCCAAAAACGCTATCGCGTGAGGCAAGGTGTCTACCGTATCGTCTATGAAATCACCGACGAGGTGCTGCTGGTCACGGTCGTCAAGGTAGGGCACCGCCGTGATGTCGACAGGCCCGGTTGATCGAATGCCACCACATCAGGGCCCATTTGCCCTGACACTCCCTATCAAGCTGCATCGCTCAAGAAGGCCGCGCGCATCAGCTCTCGGGTATAGGGCTCCCGGGGGTGGTCGAACAGCTCTCGGGTCGTGCCCTGTTCGACGATCCGGCCCTCCTTCATCACCAGCACGCTGTCGGCCAGCGCCCGGACCACCGCCAGGTCGTGACTGATGAAGAGATAGGTCAGGTCGTGCTTGCGCTGCAGCTCGCGCAGCAGGTCGATCACCGTGGCCTGCACCGACCGGTCGAGCGCCGAGGTGGGCTCGTCGAGCAGCAGGAATTCGGGCTTGAGCACCAGGGCACGAGCGATGGCGATGCGCTGACGCTGGCCTCCGGAAAACTCGTGGGGGTAGCGCCTGCGCATGGCCGGGTCCAGCGCCACTTCCTCGAGCGCCTCCTGCACGCGAGTGTCGCGGTCGGCGCGCTTGAGTTCCGGATGATGCACGCGCAGCCCCTCGCCGATGATCTCGCCGACGGTCAGGCGCGGCGACAGCGAGCCGAAGGGGTCCTGGAACACCACCTGCATGCGCTTGCGCAGGGGGCGCATGGCCGCGGTATCCAGATGGGCGATGTCGCTGTCGTCGAAGCGGATGTCGCCACGGCTCTCGAGCAGGCGCAGCAGGGCACGACCGAGCGTCGACTTGCCGGAACCGGATTCGCCGACGATGCCCAGAGTCTGGCCGCGCTTGAGCGTGACGTCGATGCCGCGTACCGCCGCGAAATGGTCGTCATGGCCGAACCAGCGCCGCCTGGTGGTGAAGCGCACCCACACATCCCTGGCTTCCAGCAGCAGCGGACTCTCCTCGGGTACCGGCGCCTTCTCGCCACTGGGTTCGGCATCGATCAGGGCGCGGGTGTAGGCGTGACGAGGAGTGGCGAAGACCTCCTTCGTCGCTCCCTGTTCGAGCAGCTCGCCCTGGCGCATCACGCAGACCCGGTCGGCGAAGTGGCGCACGATGCCCAGGTCGTGGGTGATGAACAGGATCGCCATGCCGTAGCGCTGCTGCAGCTCCTTGAGCAGGGCGAGGATCTGCGCCTGCACGGTGACGTCCAGGGCGGTGGTGGGTTCGTCGGCGATCAGCAGTTCCGGCTCGCAGGCCAGCGCCATGGCAATCATCACCCGCTGACGCTGGCCACCGGAAAGCTCATGGGGATAGCTCTTCACCCGCCGCGCGGGATCGGGGATACCGACCTGATCGAGCAGGTCGATCACCTTGGTCCGGGCCCGCTTGCCGCGCAGGCCACGGTGCAGACGCAGCACCTCGGCAACCTGGTCGCCGATACGGTGCAAGGGGTTGAGGGACGTCATCGGTTCCTGGAAGACCGTGGCGATACGATCGCCGCGCAGTTCGCGCATGCGCCGGTTGGAGACGCTCAGCAGGTCCTCGCCATGGAAGCGGATCGCGCCGCGAGTATGAGCCAGTTCCGGCAGCAGGCGCAGGATGGCGGTGCTGGTCACCGACTTGCCGGAGCCGGACTCGCCGACCAGCGCCAGGGTCTCGCCCTCGGCGATGCGCAGGCTGACATTCTTGACCGCCGCGACATCGCCATCCGGCAGGCGGAAATCGACGTCGAGGTCCTCGATCTCGAGCAGGGGTGTCGTCATGGTCGTCATCCTTAGCGTGTCCTGGGATCCAGGGCGTCACGCAAACCGTCGCCGAGAAAATTCAAGCAAAATAGCGTCAGCGCCAGGAATACCGAGGGCACCAGCAGCATCCAGGGGGCGCTTTCCATCATGTCGCTGCCTTCGCTGATCAGCACGCCCCAGCTGGTCAGCGGTTCCTGCACGCCGAGGCCCAGGAACGACAGGAAGCTCTCGAGCAGGATCACCTTGGGCACGGTCAGGGTGACATAGACGATGACCGGGCCGATGGCATTGGGAATCATGTGTCGCATGACGATGGCGCGATCGCTCACCCCCAGGGCATGAGCGGCCTCGACGAACTCGCGGCGCTTGAGCGCCAGGGTCTGGCCGCGCACGATGCGCGCCATGTCGAGCCACTCCACCGCACCGATGGCGGCGTAGATCAGCAGGATGTTGCGACCGAACACCACCATCAGCAGGATCACCAGGAACATGAAGGGCAGCGAATACATGATATCGACGAAGCGCATCATCAGGTTGTCGGTGCGCCCGCCCAGATAGCCGGCGATGGCGCCGTAGAGCACGCCGATCACCAGGCTGACCAGGGTGGCGACCAGCGCCACCGAGAGGGACACGCGCCCGCCATGGAGGGTGCGCGCCAGCAGGTCGCGACCATTGGCATCGGTACCCAGGTAGTGGTCGCCCTCCAGGGTGGGGGGCACGTTGAAGGCGTTCCAGTCCACCTCCGCCAGCCCCCAGGGCAGCAGATAGGGGCCGACGAGGCAGGCCAGCGTGATCGCCATCAGCAGCCACAGGCTGGCCATGGCCGCCTTGTTCTGCTTGAGCCGTCGCCATGCCTCGCGTCCCAGGCTCTCGCCGGCCACCGGGACGGGCCGGTCGGGGGGGTTGGGGCTGCCCGCCGGCAGGTTCTTGCCGCTGTAGGGCGTGCTGTCAGTCGTCATGGGCATCAGTCGTCATAGCGAATTTGCGGGTCGAGCGCCGAATAGAGCAGATCGACGACCAGGTTGAGCAGCACGATGAGAGCGCCGTAGAACACCACCGTGCCCATCACCAGGGTGTAGTCGCGATTCAGCGCGGCCTGGACGAAGTAGCGCCCGATGCCGGGAATGCCGAAGATCTGCTCGATGACCACCGAGCCGGTGATGATCCCGGCGATGGCCGGGCCCAGGTAGGAGAGCACCGGCAGCAGCGCCGGGCGCAGGGCATGGTGCAGGATCACCTTGGTCTCGGAGAGTCCCTTGGCCCGGGCGGTGCGGATGAAATGGCTGCCCAGTACCTCGATCATCGAGGCGCGCATCATGCGGGCGAGATAGGCGATCTGCTGGATCGCAAGCGCAATGACCGGCAGCACCATGTTCTGCCAGGCGCCGCCGTTCCAGCCACCTGCCGGCAGCCAGGCGAGCAGCACGCCGAAGACCAGCGCCAGTATGGGAGCGATGACGAAGTTGGGCACGGCGATGCCGGCCAGCGCGGTACCCATCACCGCATAGTCGACCGCGGAGTTGCGCCGGATCGCCGCGATCACGCCCAGCGGCAGGCCGATCAGCAAGGCGAGCAGGATCGCCCAGAAGCCCAGCTCCAGGCTGACAGGAAAGCCCTGGGCGATCAGTTCGGTGACCGAAAAATCCTTGTACTTGAAGGACGGGCCGAAATCGCCCTGCAGCAGGTTGCCCATGTAGCGCAGGTACTGCATGGGCAAGGATTCGTCGAGATGGTAGGCGGCCATCAGGTTCGCCTCGATCTCCGGTGGCAGCTTGCGCTCGCCGTCGAAGGGGCCCCCCGGAGCGATGCGCATCAGGAAGAACGACAGCGTGATCACGATCCACAGGGTCGGGATGGCCATCAACAGGCGCTTGAGGGTGTAGGTCAGCATAGGATCCCGTCCCCCCACGCCGCTTGGCGGCATGGGGGCATGTCGTCAGCGTGGCTGGTGGTTCACTCTTCGAAACCGATCCAGCGTGAGGGGTGGTCGTCCGAGACGTTGTCTTGCCAGCCCGTGAGTTCGGGATTCACCAGGTTGCGCGACACATAGTAGAGCAGCGGCACCAGTGCGTAGTCGTCCATGGCGAGTTGCTCGGCCTGCTCGAGGAGCTTCTCGCGCTCCTCGGCATCCTGGGTGGTGGCGGCCTCGTCGAGCAATTGGTCGTACTCCGGGTTGGAGTAGGCGCCGTAATTGTTGCCGACACCGCTCTTGAGCAGGGTCAGGAAGTTCTCGGCGTCGTTGTAGTCGGCGATCCAGCCGGCCCGGGCCACGTCGAAGTCACCTTCGGCGATGGTCTGGTAGTGCACCGTGGCCTCGGAATTGACCATCTCGACGTTCACCCCGAGTGGGCGCCACATGGCGGCCATGGCCACGGCGATCTTCTTGTGCTCGTCCGAGGTGTTGTAGCGCAGCTGCAGGGTCAGGGGGTTGTCCGGGCCATAGCCGGCGTCTTCCAGCAGTTTTCTGGCCTTGGCCATGCGCGCGTCCATGTCGTCGCCCAGTTCCATGGTCTGCACGTCGTAATTGTCCGTGCCCTTGGGCACGAAAGACTGCGAGGGCAGGAAGGTGCCGGCCATGATCTGCTTGGAGATCACGTCGCGGCGTGCCGCCAGGTTCAGCGCCTCGCGCACGCGCTTGTCCGCGGTGGGACGCCCTTCGCGATGATTCAGCACGTAGTAGTAGGAACCGAGATAGGGAGCCATGTGTGTGGCCTCGGGCAGGTTCTCCTTCAACCATTGATAGCGGCTCGACGGGTAGTCGCGCAGGATATCGAGTTCGCCGGCGCGAAAGCGCGAGATGCCGGCGTTGCGATCTTCCGTGGTGTGATAGTTGACCCGGTCGAGCGTGACCTGGTCGGCCTCGTAGTACTCGGGATTCCTGACTGCGGTGATGCGCGACTGCGAGACCCACTCGGTAGGGGTGAAGGCGCCATTGGTGGCGATGTGGTCGAGCTTCACCCAGCTATCGCCGTACTCCTCGGCGGTGTGCCTGGGGGCCGGGTAGGCGGTGTAGTGGGTCAGCAGCTGCATGAAGTAGGGGGTCGGCGAATTGAGGGTGACCTCGAAGGTCCTGCCGTCATCCAGGGACTTCACCCCCAGCGCCTCGAGGGGCTTGTCGCCGGTGTTGACCGCCTCGGCGTTGACCACCGGGTAGAGCATGTAGGCATATTTCGAGGCGTTTGCCGGGTCCAGCATGTTCTTCCAGCCGAAGACGAAGTCCTCGGCGGTGACCGGCTCGCCGTCGGACCACCTGGCGTCCTCGCGCATCGTGAAGGTATAGGTCTTGCCGTCCTCCGAGACCTCCCAGTCGGTGGCCATGCCCGGCAGTAGCTCGCCATCCGGGGCCTTCTTGACCAGGCCCTCGTAGACGTCCATCAGTATCTGGGATTCCCAGACACCGCCGGAGACCTGGGAGGCATCGAAGGAAGCGAGCTCGCCCATCACGCCGAGGTCCAGGGTCTGGGCGTAGCCGGGAAGCGCGACAAGGCTGGACGACAGTGTCAGAACGCCCAGAAGTGCACGTCGAGTGAGAAGCATATTGTTATCCTCGAGGAGGGTGTCGAAAGGCTGACATGAGAGGCTGATGCTGTCAGGACTGACTGGCTGCTAATCTTCTCTCCCCAGAAATATGATGTCCATGATGAACAACAATCGGGGCATTCCACTATCGTAGGGTGTCAAAATAGCAAGATCAGTGGATGACGAAGTGAGGCGGGGACAGGATGACGGTCCGGCGGCATTTGGCTACAATGAGCGGCTTTTGACCCGTTCACCGGCACGCCACACAGGATGACCATGCAAGAGATCAATCCGATCAACAACCTCATCAAGGACCTGTCCGAACGGACGGATGTCCTGAGGGGGTATCTTTGACTATGCCGAGAAGAAGGATCGGCTAGAGGAAGTCACCCGGGAGCTCGAGAATCCCGATGTCTGGAACGATCCGGACTATGCCCAGAAGCTCGGCAAGGAGCGCGCCAGCCTGGAGCAGATCGTCGCCACCATCGACGAGCTCGACCAGGGGCTGAGCGACAACGCCGAACTGCTCGAACTCGCCGTGATGGAAGAGGACGAGGGCACCGTCGGGGAGGTCGAGAAGGAACTCGGTCATCTCGAGGCGGCACTGGAGAAGCTCGAGTTCCGGCGCATGTTCTCCGGCGAGATGGATGCCAACAACGCCTATCTCGATATCCAGGCCGGTTCCGGCGGCACCGAGGCCCAGGACTGGGGCAACATGCTGCTGCGCATGTACCTGCGCTGGGCCGAGCACCATGGCTTCAAGGCCGACATCGTCGAACTCTCCGCCGGTGAAGTGGCAGGCATCAAGTCGGCGACGCTCCATATCCAGGGCGAATACGCCTTCGGCTGGCTGCGCACCGAATCCGGGGTGCATCGCCTGGTGCGCAAGAGCCCCTTCGATTCCGGCGGCCGCCGCCACACCTCCTTCGCCTCGGTGTTCCTGTCGCCGGAGATCGACGACAGCTTCGAGGTCGAGATCAACCCGGCGGATCTGCGCACCGACACCTACCGCTCCAGTGGCGCCGGTGGTCAGCACGTCAATACCACGGACTCGGCAGTGCGCATCACCCACGAGCCCACCGGCATCGTGGTCTCCTGCCAGAGCCAGCGTAGCCAGCACGCCAACCGCGACTTCGCCATGAAGCAGCTCAAGGCCAAGCTCTACGAGCTGGAGATGCAGAAGCGCAACGAGGCCAAGCAGCAGGCCGAGGACAGCAAGGCAGACATCGGCTGGGGCAGCCAGATCCGTTCCTACGTGCTCGACGATCAACGCATCAAGGACCTGCGCACCGGCGTGCAGACCAGCAATTGCGAGAAGGTGCTGGACGGTGATCTGGACCAGTTCATCGTGGCCAGCTTGAAACAAGGGTTGTAGAAGCTGTTGCGCTTGCCGAATACGGCGTTGGACCTCGGCTCAAAATGCTCATTGACACCCTGGTCAACTGCACTTTCTCGCCGAGGTCCGCCTTGTCCCGGCGGCGCTCACGACGGTTCCGAGAGTTTGGATGGAACAGTTTTCGTATTTGAGACTTTTTACTCACAGGCAGAGCAATGGCGAATCAGGATTCCCCTCAGCAGGATGAAAATCATCTGATCGCGGAGCGCCGGGCCAAGCTGGCCGAACGTCGCGAGCGGGCCGGGGAAACCGGCGACAGCGTCTTCCCCAACGACTTTCGCCGCGACAACCTGGCGGCCGAACTGCAGGCCGAGCTGGGCGAGTTCGACAAGGCCGAGCTGGAAGAGCGCGATCGCCGGGCGGCGGTGGCCGGGCGCATCCTCAGGAAGCGCGGGCCGTTTTTGGTGATCCAGGACGTCTCGGGCCAGATTCAGCTCTATGTCGACAAGAAAGGCCTGCCCGAGGCGGTGCTCGAGGATATCAAGAGCTGGGACATCGGCGACATCGTGGCGGCGCGCGGGCCGGTGCACAAGTCCGGCAAGGGCGATCTCTACGTGATGATGGTCGAGGCGAAGCTGCTGACCAAGAGCCTGCGCCCGCTGCCGGACAAGTTTCACGGCCTGACCGACATGGAAGCCCGTTACCGCCAGCGCTACGTCGATCTGATCATGAATCCGGATTCGCGCCGCACCTTCGAGGTGCGCGCCGGGGTGGTATCGGCAATCCGTCGCTTCTTCGAGGCGCGCGGTTTCATGGAGGTCGAGACCCCGATGCTGCAGCCGATTCCCGGTGGCGCCGTGGCGCGTCCGTTCATCACCCACCACAATGCGCTGGGCATGGACATGTACCTGCGCATCGCCCCGGAGCTGTACCTGAAGCGTCTGGTGGTGGGGGGCTTCGAGCGGGTCTTCGAGATCAACCGCAATTTCCGCAACGAAGGCCTGTCGACGCGCCACAACCCCGAGTTCACCATGCTCGAGTTCTACTGGGCCTATGCGGACTATCGCGACCTGCTCGACCTCACCGAGGAGATGGTCCGTGAGGTTGCCCGGGAGGTGCTCGGGGCCACGACCCTGACCTACCAGGGCACCGACTATGACTTCGGTCAGCCGTTCCGACGCCTGACCCTGCGCCAGGCGATCCTCGAGCATGGCGACCAATCGCCTCAACCCATCGCGGAGGAGGATATCGACACGCTCGAGGCCGCCCGAGGCACCGCCGAGCGTCTGGGCATCCAGGCCAGGCCAGGCTGGGGGCTCGGCAAGCTGCAGACCGAGATCTTCGAGGCGGTCGCCGAGCCGAAGCTGGACCAGCCCACCTTCATCACCGAGTATCCGGCCGAGGTCAGCCCGCTGGCGCGGCGCAACGACGCCAACCCTTTCGTCACCGACCGCTTTGAGTTCTTCGTCGGTGGCCGCGAGATCGCCAACGGCTTCTCGGAGCTCAACGATGCCGAGGACCAGGCGGAACGCTTCAGGGCCCAGGTGGCGGAGAAGGATGCCGGCGATCTGGAGGCGATGTACTACGATGCCGATTACGTGCGTGCCCTGGAATACGGCTTGCCACCGACCGCGGGCGAGGGCATCGGCATCGACCGGCTGGTGATGCTGTTCACCGACAGTCCGTCGATCCGGGACGTGCTGCTGTTTCCGGCCATGAGGCCCGAGGTGGAGTGAAAGGGCTGCGCCTGGAACGGCATGCGAGCCATCACAGGGCGATCTCAGGACGAGAATCTGTCTAGGCAATAAGCTTTATGGTCTTGTAGATACCGTCTCTCGATACCGGCTGCAAGGAGGCTTATACCCCTTGTGGCCGATATTCGCTCTGCGACTTCAACACGCCATAGGCGATAT
>NZ_FQUJ01000032.1 GCF_900128925.1 Modicisalibacter ilicicola DSM 19980 | reverse complement strand
CGACAGTTGCGCCAACTCGGCCAGCGTGACGGCTGGCAGCCAAGGGATGTCGAGGTGCGCCCGGCGCTGGGGTTGGTGGGGTTTGATGAGGTGAAAGGTGGAGGATTTTTTGCCAAAAAATTGAAAGACGACGCTTTTGGTTTCGTCAATCAATCGACCTGGTTGTTCGAGCACTCGGCGATGAAATATCCCACCGAGGAAATCTTCGTGAAGAGTTATCAGGAAGGCATCATGCGAAGAATGCAAAAGAACTCGCGATTTGGTCAGTACTAACTCGGCTAGAGCACTTGACGGAATGAAAAACCTACTTATATCGGTTGTTTTATTAACGCTCACTGCCTGCACCACTGCCAGTGATCGGCTAGGGGGACGGCTTGAAGAAGTCATGGTCCTGGGGGTTTCCAGCGATGGTCGCCATGCCATCAGCACCCATAAATCCAAACATTTGATACTTTGGGATCTGGAACAACGTAGCCGTAAGATTCTCTCGACCAGCGCCAATATCTACAGCGCCTATTTTATCCATGATCGGGATGCCTTCCTGTGGCAAGATCTTGACAATCAGGTGCGTGTGCAAACCGTCAATGGAGCTGTTCTTCAGAAATTCCGACACTTCCCGACTTACGGTCATGTAGTGGACACTTCTCTTGAGCATTACATTGCCTCGGACGAAGAGTGGAATCTTTTTCATGGTTACGGTAAGGCAATGCAGCCGATCAAGCAGGATGGCACCTCCCCTAACTTCTTGGGCGTGGGAAAATTATTTATCTTGAGTCTTTCTGAAAAAAAGGGGCTATTGGTTTCCGCAGGTTCTAGCAATGACGAAGACTTCGACCCCAAAAAAACACCACCCATTCTGGACAATCAATTATTCAGCAATTATGGAGGGGTTATCCTTTGGGATATCAAAACCCTAAAACCTGTTGCACAATTACCAGGCAATAACGTCAAGGTCGATGCCGCCCTCAGCCCCGATGGTCAATGGATCGTTACCGGCGATGAAAATGGAATTGGTTTATTCTGGGACACTGCCAACACTTCCAGAAAGAATCGGATGGCTAGCTACACGGGCGGTATTTTCCTGGAGAACTCTCCCTATGAGCTACTAGATCCACGCAAGTACGACAAGAGCGGCTTGATCCCTGTGCCCATGGCGGATAAGCCGGATCGCTGGGGAGATCGTCATTTGACAACCACCACCACCGTCGCCCTCGCCTTTATCAACGACAGCCAGGAATTCCTGCGTTTCGGCTACCGCTCCCACTGGGTTGCCCTCTTCGAAGCCGGCAACCCCTGGCCGCAGAAGTATTTTGACCTCGGCGACGATCCGTATCCCTCCACCGCCTCCTACCTGCGCAGCCTGAGCATTGCCACCGCACCCAAGGCCCAGGTGCTGGTCACCGGCCATCGATATGACGGCGGCATCACCGTCTACCGCTACGATCCGCAGGCGCGCACCCTGAAAAAGGAGTGGGTGGGCGAGTGACCGACCATTCCCTGGGCGCCCGGGTGGCGTTGACCGCCCTCAGCCTGCTCGGCGAACGGAGCGCTCCGCGGCGCCTCAACCAGCTGTTCCTGTGGCAACCCGCGGTGCTTGGATTCGTCGTTGCCGGAGCAGGGCTATGGTGCTGCAGGAAAGGAGCGTTGCAGAAGAATTCACGTTGTGACAGGAACTTCCTGATCTTACCCAATGATCGTAACCCTTACAGCTAGGGGTGATGAGCTCAGCTAAGGAGGCTTCCGACGCTCCCGGTCACACGATATTTCCATGTCAGTGGATCGAAAGAGCTTCGCGCAGAATCATGCTCGAGGACGTGTTGACAGTTCTGAAACAACGCGCTCAAACTGATTTGGCTAAATTACAATGCTCATCGAAACGCGAGACGCTCATGAATAGAATAAAAGCATCGCTCATGCCTGCCGCCCTCATGGGAACCCTGCTCATCGGCAGCGGACTGGCCACGACCTCCTTCGCACAAGATCCCTATACGGTGGGCGTAGAGGCCTCCTTCCCCCCTTGGGCTTACGTGGAAGCGGGAGAATTCAAGGGAATCGCCATCGATGCCATGGAGGCAATCGCCGAGGAGGCTGGTATCGAGATCGAGTTCCAGGACATGCCATTCCCGTCGCTGATCCCGGCACTCGCGGCAGAGAAGATCGATATTCTCGCCACCGGCCTTACGGTTACCGAGGAGCGTAGCGAGAACATCGATTTCACCATTCCTTGGTGGGAAACCAACGACGTGGTACTGGTACCCGAGGATTCCGATCTAAACGTCTTCACGGCCGTTTGCTGCGGGGCCAGCGTGGGCGTCCAGGGCGGCTCTTCCCAGCAAGCCTGGATGGAAGAGAACGTCGTGAATTCAAGCGACATCGATGTCGAACTGTCCAAGTACGACAATTATGTTACCGCGGTTGACGACATGGCGATCGGGCGCATCTCCTCGGTCATTGTCGACGATACCTCTGCTCAGGAGTACATCAATGCCGGCAAGCCAGTGAAAATGGCAGGCAAGATCTATATTCGTGCCCCCTTGGCGCTAGCGGTGTCCAAGGGCGACCCTCAAGAGATCCTGGGTGACCTGAATCAGGGCATCCTCGCCATCTATGAATCTGGCGAGTGGGGCAAGATCGTTGAAAATTACATTCCAGGCGTCACCGTGCCCGCGATTCCGGGCCATATGCCCGATTTCGTCGATACCTACCAGAAGCCGGTAGCCGGTCTTCCCGAACTCGGTAACGAATAAGTCGCTGTGACAGTGGACGCTTTCCCCGCCGGGAAGGCGTCCGTTGCGTCAGGGAAGTCGGTATGGATATCTACGATGTATTGCTACGTGATTTCCCCTTCCTGCTGAAGGGGCTTGGGGTGGCCATCGTACTGTTGGCCGCCCTGTTGGTGATCGGTTTCGTGCTGGGCATGGGCATCTGCCTGGTCCAGCTCTATGGCCCCAGGTCTCGGCTGGTGCAGTGGCCGCTGGTGCTCTACGAGCGCATCTTCCGGGGCGTGCCGATTATCATCATGCTGTTTATCTTCTTTTATGGCATCTCGGGTGTTTGGGACATCTCGGCCTTCGGTGCTGCGGTGTTGGCCATGGGGTTGCGTTCGGCGGCCTACCAGTCGCAGATTTTCCGCAGCGCCTTCCAGTCGGTGCCTGCCGGGCAGATGATGGCTGCCAGGGCCATGGGCATGTCCAAGATCATGGCGATTCGCCACATCGTCTTTCCCCAGGCGGCGCGGCATGCCATCGGCCCCTGGACCAACGAATTCTCCTCGGAGATAAAGGAAACCTCCCTGGCCTATGTCATCGGTGTGGTCGAATTGACCCGTCAGGCGCACTACATCATCACCAGCACTCAGGGCAACGTGTTGACGGTATTTGCCGTGGTGGCGCTGCTGTATTTTATCCTCAATCGGACAGGCAATAGCCTGCTGTATGCCCTTGAACGCAAGCTGGCCGTGCCGGGCTTCGAAAAATGATGCGAGAGGAACGCCGATAATGGCCGACGATCTGATTCTGGACGTGCAGGATGTCAAGAAGGCTTACGACGGCCTGGAGGTACTCAAGGGCATCGGCTTCGGGCTGCGCAAGGGTGAGACCAAGGTGCTGATCGGCCCCTCTGGCTCGGGCAAGAGCACCCTGCTGCGCTGTATCAATCATCTCACGGTGCCGGATGCCGGACGCATTTATCTCAATGGCGACGAAGTGCTGGACACCAATATCGACGCCATGCGAGCACGCATGGGTTTTGTCTTCCAGGACTTCAACCTCTTCTCGCACCTGACGGTACTCGACAACGTGCGTATCTGTCAGATCAAGGTCAATGGCACGGAGAAGGCGGCTGCTACCCAGCGTGCGCATCGCGAGCTGGAACGGGTCGGCCTTAGCGACAAGGCTGATGCCTACCCGGCTGAGCTATCCGGCGGCCAGCAACAGCGCGTTTCCATCGCTCGTGCTCTTGCCATGGACCCCGACGTGCTGCTGTTCGACGAACCCACCTCGGCGCTCGACCCGGAATTGACCGGCGAGGTGGTGAGGGTGATGCAGCAGTTGGCCGCCGAGGGTATGACCATGGTGGTGGTTACCCACGAAATGAGCTTTGCCCGCCAGGCCGCCGACGAGATCATCTTCATGGAGGACGGCCACATCATCGAGCAGGGCCCACCGGAGACCATGTTCACCGACTCCACCCACGAGCGGACCCGGGCCTTCCTCAACGTCATAGCGGAGCACGGGTGAGCCATGCGGGAATTCATCGAGTTCGGTATCGAGTGGCTACCCGAGCTGCTCATGGGCGTGCCGGTCACGTTGTCGCTATGGGTGATCGCCATCACCCTGGGTTTCTTCCTCGGGCTGGTACTCTGCTGGGCCAGGGTCTACGGAAATCTGTTCTTCTACTGGATCAGCACCGCCTACGTGGAATTGTTTCGCGGTACGCCAATGCTGGTGCAGATGTTCTTTATCTATCTGGGACTACCCCACCTGGGCATCGTCTTCGACGCCTTTACGGCAGCGGTAATCGCCATCACCCTCAACAGCGCTGCCTACCAGGCGGAGTACTTTCGGGGGTCGGTGCTGTCGGTGCCCAAGGGACAGCTGGTGGCGGCGCGATCCTGTGGCATGACCCAGTGGCAGGCGATCCGTTACATCATGCTGCCCCAGGCGCTTCGCCGGGTGATTCCCCAGTGGTCCAATGAGGCGATCATCGAACTCAAGTTCACCTCTATCGCCTACACCATCGGCGTGGTGGAGATCACCTCCATCGCCTCGGATATCGGTTCGCGTACCTTGGACTTCTTCATGGTCTTTCTCTGGGCAGGGGTGATTTATCTGGTGCTTACCTCCACGGTGGCGAGCCTGCTGGGACTCCTCGAGCGACGCACCTATGTGCCCGGCGTGACAAATGTATGAAGCTTGTCATCGACCGATAGACGGGGTAATTGCTGCACGAAGAGGTTGATGGCCGTGCCCCTTTGAGAGCGAAGCACGGCTGATCCGAGGTGACGCCGTGTGATGCGAGCCAGGTGGTCGTGACGACGGCACCATACGGATCTTGGGCAGCAGATGGTTTAGTTTCAATCTCAAAATCGCCACAAAAGGCCGCTTCTAGCACAGAATTTAAACCGACAGCTGCATCTCCGCTCCTGCTCGAACCAGGGTTCGAGGCTCTGCTGATCCAGGATCAGCGGCATGCGTGGGTGTATTCGTCCAGATGCCGGCGAACCACAGCGGCTCGTCGTCAGAGCGAATCAGGTAGTGGGGCTAGAATACCTTCGCCCTGAAAGGCGGCACGGTTCACTCCTCGCTGATGCTAGTCTTGAACCTGGGGAAGGTGAAACGACGGTACGTCGAGAAAAGGAGGCCGGAGTAACGGTCCGGCTAAACGCAAGCCAGTCAACGGCGCAAATTCATGTTACGTGTATTGCTGTGGCTGCTACTGGGTTATGTAATGCTGGTAATGGTGGCCTGTGCCTTCCAGGATCGGCTGCTGTATCTGCCCCAGGCGCGTGAGCACGTGGCCACGCCGGCGGACATCGGCCTGGCCTGGGAGTCGATCAAGCTGCGTACCGACGATGAGTTGACGCTGGATGCCTGGTGGGTGCCAGCCGAGACACCGCGTGGCAACCTGCTGTTTTTCCATGGCAATGCCGGCAACATCTCGCATCGCTTGGCGTCGATCGAGCAGTTCCACCGGCTCGGGCTCTCGGTATTGATCGTCGACTATCGCGGCTACGGCAAGAGCGAGGGGCGTCCCTCCGAGACGGGCACGGCCCGTGATGCCCGCGCCGCTTGGCGCTGGCTGCGCGAGACACGTGGCATCGAGCCGGGGAAGATCGTGATTTTCGGCCGCTCGCTAGGGGCGGCAGTAGCCGCCGAGTTGACCCGGGAGCTGAAGCGGGAGGCCAGGCCCACGGCACTGATTTTGGAGTCGTCTTTCACCTCGGTGCCGAGGTTGGCCCAGCGGCTCTATCCTTTCCTGCCGACTCGCTGGCTGACGCGCTTCGAATATGACACCGTTGCCTACGTCAAGGAGGTCGAGGCGCCGGTGCTGGTGATCCACAGCCGTGAGGACGACATCATTCCGTTCGCCGAGGGCGAAGCCGTCCATGCGGCGGCCCCTGAGCCCAAGCGCATGCTGGTAATTGGCGGCAGCCACAACACCGGGTTCCTGGAGAGCGAGTCGATCTATCTGGAAGGGATCGATACCTTCCTGAGTGAGCTAGCGGGATTGCCAAGACGGCCCTGAACGCCGTTCGAGGTTGGCGAGCGCATCGTGAGGAACTGGGCTGGAAGTTGCCGCTAGCAAAGACAGAATAGCGGGGGTCCGCTCGCTAGGGAAACGCTGAGTAAATAGCCGAGCGGAATGAAGCGCAAGGCGCCCGGAACGCAGAAGACGAGACATAACATGGGGTTAGGCGAGTCCTCGAGTACCGAGTAACGCAGCGATTCGTCCGAGCAGGCATTTTATGCAGTGGCCTAGCAGAGGATAACTTCTATAGGCGATTTGATCATCCGGTACCCTACATCTAGCGCTCAGCCTGGGCGAACGAGAACTGCTTCATTGGGTAGCTCTGTCAAACGGTGACAGGTTGGCTATACTCTAACCCGTCGGTGGTTGCCAAGCAGCTGCGAAGAAAATTTATGCAGCGTTTCCTTATGGGTGTAGAAATGAAAGTTTATAGAAGTGGGTTGGTATTTTGCGCGATGATGATATTTTCTGGGTTGTCATTGCTAGCGCTTTCCTATTTCAGTCTAGATTATTTAGTATTGATTCCAGTTGTTATGTATTTTGTGTGGGATTTGCTCTTCTTCCTTAATATACATAACACCCATGACCGAGGCTCAAGTGAATATATACAACAGTTAAGAGCATCTCGCACTACAATGGCTGGGTTTATCACAATATATGCTGCATTAATAGCGGCAATTTTTGCATTGGGCGATGAAAGCCCAATACTCGATAATATTATTTCTATCGATTTGCATCCATATCTAATTATTGCACCGTTTATTATCGCGTCTATAACATCGCTATATCTACCAGTCGTATGGACAGTTTCTGACACTAATGTAAGCGATCACAAAATTCATCCTCTAAAAGTATCTTCCGCTATGAGAGCCCTGGTGGCTACATCTATGTTTGGTGAGAAAGTCGTCGTATATATTTTTGCGTATACACTACTGCGTATTTTCTTTAATTTCTCGGAAACCATCTCATAAGGAGTGGCTATATGGTTACGCAATCTGGAGTTAGAATGGTAAACCTTGTTGATGAGCTTTATGAGCAAAGAAAAAATGGAAAAACCCTTTGTATCGCTGATGCTTATTGCTATGAGAGTGAGCACCAGTTAGAGCAAATTCAACCCCAGGGTAGTAGCGAAGCCGCGATATTAATTCCGGGTAAGGCGAGAGCTTTTGTTAAGAGCGCAATGAACAGTTGGCTGGAAGATATTTACAGGAACAATCAAAAACTACAAGTCGTTGATATTTGCTGTGGTCCTGACCCAACAATCTTAGACATTATCCAAAGTATTCCTTGGAGCCCTCCCAAGGTAGACATTGTTTTTGTAGATAGTAGTGAGCTGGTTCTAAATAAAGTGAGGAGAAAAGTTAAGGAGATGCAAAGCTGCAAAAATATTGCCACTCAGTTTCTCAAGCGGGATATAAGGAGTTTACACAATCTAGATGAAATTTTACCTAAAGAAAAAAGACTTTTTTTATTTTTTGGAAGTGTTTATGGGTCGTATGACAGAAGCGAGCTATTTAGAAGCTTATGTAAGATTTCTTCTGATGGCGATTTTTTGGCAATACACACAGAGTCACTAGACAACCTTGATCGCATTAATGTTTTTGGTGATAGATATCAAAAGAAAGAAATGTTTCAGATTCAGTCTTTATTAAATCTTGGGTTTACAAAAGAAGATTTGAAGGTTGTATTTAGAGTGAATCAAGGAAAAAGTCGAGTAGAGGGATTTGCAATAGTAGTTAGCGTTCCTGATGAGTTGAATTTCGGCGCCTCTAAGCTAAATATAAAAGTCGGAGAGGAGATTTTGGTTTTCAAGGCTAGAAAACCTTCAATTGATACTTTGAAAAATGAATTTAAAAGTATTATAGGGTCTTCGGAGTTTTATTTTCATAAAGAAGGGTATGACGCCTTGCTCCTAGGGTGTGTAAAAAAATGCTCAATAAACAGTTTGAGTTGACAGTTTCTAGTCTGCATTTTTGTTATGGAAATAGAAAAAATTTAACAATATTTTACAGTTTAAAGGGGCATCATGAATAATTTCTCGATACTCTGAACACCCGAGTTCGACACTTTCAGCCCGATTTTGACCTGAAATCGGCACCTGTGGTCTGAGAATTCAGCCACTTAGCCAATTTCAGCCGAAATCCATGTAGTGACACGTTTTTCTCTTGGTACCTTGCCATCCATCGAATACCCAGACTATTGTGGTGACCCCGGCTTATTCATGATGGGTAAGCGGTCCACCAACCCCACCTGTTCCAGCCTGAGTCAGATCGGTAGAGTGCCCTTCCAACGCCAGGGCAGCAGCGTGTCGAGATCGTCACCC
>NZ_FQUJ01000034.1 GCF_900128925.1 Modicisalibacter ilicicola DSM 19980 | reverse complement strand
ACCCCTCGCTCGCTGAAGCGAGCTCCCACCAGCGACCAGAGCCACTGGGGTGGTAGGAGCCCGCTTCAGCGGGCGATGCCGGCGGCGGCGCCAGCAGCTCGCGCAGAGGTTCTGCGCTCCTACGCCAACCTTTCCGGCAGATTCGCTACATCACGTCATCTGCGATGAAGCCTAGAAGAAAGCCTGGATGCCGGTCTGCGCACGCCCCAGGATCAGCGCATGAATATCGTGAGTCCCCTCATAGGTATTCACGGTTTCCAGGTTGACCATGTGACGAATCACGCCGTACTCCTCGGAGATGCCGTTGCCGCCGTGCATGTCCCGGGCCACCCGGGCGATATCCAACGCCTTGCCGGCGCTGTTGCGCTTGATCAGCGAGATCATCTCGGGAGTGCCCTGCTTCGCATCGAGCAGGCGCCCCACCTGCAGACACCCCTGGAGCCCCAGGCCGATCTCGGTCTGCATGTTGGCCAGCTTGAGCTGGACGAGCTGGGTGGCGGCCAGCGGCCGGCCGAACTGCTTGCGATCCAGGGTGTACTGGCGTGCGGCGTGCCAGCAGAACTCGGCAGCACCCAGGGCCCCCCAGGCGATGCCGTAGCGCGCCTTGTTGAGACACCCGAACGGGCCGCCCAGCCCGGCGGCCTCGGGCAATAGCGCCTCCTCGGGTACGAAGGCGTCGTCGAGCACGATCTCGCCGGTGATCGAGGCACGCAGCGATATCTTGCCGTGAATGGTCGGGGTGCTGAAGCCTTCGACACCCCGTTCGACGATGAAGCCCTTGATCTTGTCGTCGTGGGCATCGGACTTCGCCCAGACAATGGCCAGGT
The DNA here is from genome assembly GCF_900128925.1 of Modicisalibacter ilicicola DSM 19980. Classification (GTDB taxonomy): domain Bacteria; phylum Pseudomonadota; class Gammaproteobacteria; order Pseudomonadales; family Halomonadaceae; genus Modicisalibacter; species Modicisalibacter ilicicola. The sequence continues at coordinate 3,860 of NZ_FQUJ01000034.1, read as the reverse complement.
CGGCGATCGGGCTGTTGGTGATCCACATCTTCTGGCCGGTCAGGCGATAGCCGCCATCGACCTTGCGTGCCCGGGTGCGCATGCTCGCCGGGTCGGAGCCGGAATCCGGCTCGGTGAGACCGAAGCAGCCCACCAGTTCACCGGTCGCCAGCCTGGGCAGGTAGCGCTGCTTCTGCTCCTCGCTGCCGTAGGCTTCAATGGGGTGCATCACCAGGGACGACTGCACGCTCATCGCCGAGCGATAGCCGGAATCGACCCGCTCCACTTCCCGGGCGATCAGGCCATAGGCGACATGACCGACGGCGGCACCGCCATACTGCTCGGCGACGGTGGCACCAAGCAGGCCCATCTCGCCCATCTCGGTGAGAATCTCGCGGTCGAAGCGCTCCTCGCGGAAGGCCTCGAGGACGCGAGGTTGAAGCTTCTCCTGGCAATAGGCATGGGCCGCGTCCTGGATCTGGCGCTCGTCGTCGGTCAATTGCTGCGACAGCAGTAAAGGATCGTCCCACTGGAATCCGCTCATCGTTTTCTCCCCGATCTTCGGCTCGGGCGCAGGGCCGCCCAAGCACTGTTCGAAATATTCAACCGCAATTTACAACACTCTTGACACCGCGCACACCCTGCCTTGGTCCTAATTTGCCATTTCCCGGATTCGACATTTCAGTGGCGTATGCTATGCCTGCATAGCGAGTTGCCCGCGGACGGTTCATTCGGAATTTTCCCAGTGTCGCTTGATAAAGTGTAGCAGTCGAAGATCGCGGCCTGGACAAACACCGAGACGATGATGCTGGCAAGGAGCGAGTGACATGCACAAGACCCTCGTCATGATTCACGGCATGTGGGGTGGCGGCTGGTACTGGGACAATTACCGGCGCTTCTTCGAAGCCAGGGGCTATCGATGCCTGACACCGGACCTGCGCCACCACGGCATGCCCGCGGATCGGGCGCCACCTCCCGAACTCGGTACCACCAGCCTGCTCGATTACGCCGCGGACCTCGAAGCCGAGATCCGCAAGCTGCCCGAGCCTCCCGTTCTGCTCGGGCATTCCATGGGCGGGTTGCTCGCACAAATCCTCGCCAGTCGCGGCTGCGCGGAGGCGGCTGTGTGCATCACGCCGGCGGCACCGGCCGGCATTCTCGCCCTGCGCTATTCCGTGCTGAAAAGCTTCTTCGGCATCTTCACCCGTGGGGCGTTCTGGAGACACGCCCACCTACTGGCGTACGAGCGGGCCGTCTACGCGATGATGCACAGGCTGCCCGAAGCCGAGCGCCGCGACATCTATGCTCGCTGCGGCTGGGAATCGGGCCGGGCGATGGCCGAGATCGGCCTCTGGCCGCTGGGCTTCAAAGGCGCCCAAGTGGATGAAAGCCGCGTGAACTGCCCGGTGCTGGTTGTCGCCGCCTCGGAAGATCGCATCACACCGGCCTGTGTGGTGCACAGGGTCGCTCGGAAATACCAGCCACAGAGCACCTACATGGAATTCACCGGCCACGCGCACTGGATACTCAAGGAGCCGGGCTGGGAAAAGCCGGCAGCGCAGATCGCTGCCTGGCTGGACGTTCAATAGTTCGGCCAGCTTGCCGTTGTCATTCAAACGCCATCGATCGGTCGCCAAATCTTCATCTTCTCCCGCCAGACTCCACAGGGCACGAAGACAGAATGCTGAACCGCCATGCCAGCGTCGTCACTCACGCCTTGCCCGGGGTCGCCATGAACACGCAGACATCCTACCGCTCATCTTCCTTGCGCAAGTATCGCCGGCCACGCGTGCTCGGTTGGGCCGTGGCTTCGATCGTTCTCTTCTGGGCCTGGCGCGGTGCTGAAATCCAGCCCGGTGCACTGATCGACAATGCCGGTGACATGGCTCGGCTCGCCGGGGACTTCTTCCCGCCCCGGATCGGTAACCTCGACGTCTATGTCGCCCAGATGCTGGTAACCGTCCAGATGGCGCTATTGAGCACCCTGCTTGCAGCGATCCTCGCCATTCCCTGTGCCTGCCTGTCGCTGCGGGAGATGACACCCTGGTGGGTCCATCGTCCCGTACGGGGCCTCATGAGGGCCTGCCATACCGTGCATGAACTGGTCTTTGCCATGCTGTTCGTGTTCGCCTTGGGGCAGGGCCCTTTCGCCGGCACCCTGGCGCTGCTCGTACCCACCACCGGACTACTGGCGAAACGCTTTTCGAATGCCATGGAAGCCAGTGAGACAGGCATGCTGAAAAGCAGTCGCATCACCCCCAGGACGGGTTTCGGAACGCTTGGCCTCGGCGCGCTTCCGTACCTGGCACCGGCATGGGCGTCGATGAGCCTGACACGCTTCGAGACGAACCTTCGTTCGGCAACGGTACTCGGCATGGTGGGTGGCGGCGGCATCGGCGTATCGCTATGGGAAACCCTGCGCGGATTTCAATACCCCGAGACCGCCACGATCCTGCTGGTCATCGTCGGCAGCATCATGCTGCTTGATCGCGTGTCATGCGGATTGCGCAAGCACTGGCGTTGATTCATCTCCCGAGTACCGGTGATCATCCCACTCGACATCTTCCGCTTCCTCGAAGCGCAATTCGAGTTGCTGCGACTTGCGGACGATCTCCTCATGAAGGGCCTGCCTTGCCAGTTGCCTGAGCACTTCCCGGTCCGGGAGATGAGCGACGAGAAGCGCATAGGCAACGAGATAGACGATGCCGGGCAATAGCCAGGTCAGAACATCGGCATGGGTCAAGGACAACCGCAGACAAACGAGAGTGGTCAAGGCTGCCGGGCCGGCAGCGGCAATACCATTGGGCAGTCCAAGGAAGCGGTTTTCCCTGAATATTTCACGTTCGTGGTAGCGAAGGGGGTCAGTGGTCGGTTTCACGGTCGGGGGTTCGCGCAAGAGGATGTAATAGCTGGCAGAAACGTGCTCCACCTACCCTCCAAGCATCATCGAGCATGTCGTGCCAGTCCTATCTATTGCATCGACAGATCTTGACAAAGCTTTATGGCACTCTGGTTAAAAAATAAAAACTTTTTCATTTGGCAAGAGACGCCCGGATTTTCAGTCGATCCGCTTGAGCTCCCGGTCGTGGCGACGCCCGCGTTCGACGTAGCCTGCAGCGTTCTTCTTGAGCCCCTCGATCGCCTCGGCCGAGAGTTCGCGCACCACCTTGGCCGGCGACCCGACGATCAGGGAGTTGTCGGGAAAGTTCGCGCCTTCCTTGACCAAGGCCCCCGCCGCGACCAGGCAGTTGCGACCGATCACCGCGCCGTTGAGGATCACCGCCTGAATGCCGATCAGACTGCCGTCCCCAATGGTGCAGCCATGCAGCATCGCCTGATGCCCCACGGTGACGCCCCTGCCCACGCTCAGCGGGAATCCGGGATCGGCATGCAGCACGGCGCCATCCTGAATATTGCTCTCCTCGCCCACCTTCAGATGATCGGTATCGCCGCGCAGCACCGCCTGGTACCAGACGCTGGCATCGCGCTCGAGGGTCACCAGGCCGATGACGTCGGCGGTCTCGGCCACGTAGACGCTGTCATGAATCTCGGGTGTCCAGTCGCCATATCGATAGATCGCCATGCGTCTCTCCTTTTCAAGGCTCTTCGACGTTTCATGTGGGTTCGGCCTGGCCCATCGCCCGATAAATCGGGCGCCTACAACACCTTTTTATATCAGCCGCCTGTAGATACCGTCTCTCGATACCGGCTGCAAGGAGGCTTATACCCCTTGTGGCCGATATTCGCTCTGCGACTTCAACACGCCATAGGCGATATGCACCAGCTTGCGCATGGCCGCCCCCAGCGCCGACAGCGACGGCTTGCCCCGCGCCTTCAAGCGCGCGTACTGGTCGCTGATATCAGGGTTGTAACGGATGGCC
>NZ_FQUJ01000035.1 GCF_900128925.1 Modicisalibacter ilicicola DSM 19980 | reverse complement strand
GGAGCCCGGTTCACCGGGCGATGCCGGTCAACCCTCGCTCGCTGAAGCGAGCTCCCACGGGGATTGCAAAGCGGCGCTCGAGACGCTATTGCTTGACAACAACAACAAGACCCCGAGAAACATCATGAACAAGCTACCGACTTCCATGACCTCCACGGTCATTGCCCTGGCCCTGCCGCTAGCATCGCCACAAGTGCCAGCGCCGCCCTGCTTGGCAGGCAAAGTCCGTTGACGCGCCGTGCCGGCCAGCACCTGATTCACCCCACCTGGGAGGAGTCTCCCCATGGCTGAGAACCCGAGGGCCGAGACGCTGAGCCACAAGCTGATTGCCGCCCACCTGATCGACGGGAAAATGGTGCCGGGTGAGGAGATTGCCCTGCGCATGGACCAGGCCCTGCTGCAGGACATCCTCGGCACCCTGGTGATGCTCGAACTCGATGCCATGGGCGTCGACCGGGTCCGCACCTCGCCCAGCGTGCAGTACATCGACCATACCCTGATCCAGCAGGACAACATCAATGCCGATGCCCACCTGTTCCTGAAGAGCGCCTGCGAGCGCCTCGGCGTGTGGTACAGCGGCCCGGGCAACGGCATCAGCCATCCGGTGCACATGGAGCGCTTCGGCAGGCCCGGTGACAGTCTGGTGGGTTGCGACAGCCATACCACGGCCGCCGGCGCCCTGGGCATGCTGGCGATCGGTGCCGGTGGCATCGAGGTGGCCCTTGCCATGGCCGGCGAGCCGCTGTTCTTGCCCATGCCCACGATCGTCGGGGTGGAACTGACCGGCGAGTTGCCCGAGTGGGTCAGCGCCAAGGACATCGTGCTCGAACTGCTGCGCCGCCACGGGGTGGCCGGGTTCAGGAACTGCATTCTCGAATACCACGGCCCGGGACTAGCCGGGCTCGATGCCATGGATCGCCATGTGCTGGCCAACATGGGCACCGAGATGGGCGCGACGACCAGCGTGTTTCCCAGCGACGAGGTCACGCGCCGCTTCCTGGCCTCGCGCGGTCGCGAAGGCGACTGGCAGCCGCTGGCCGCCGACTCGGGCTGTCGCTACGACCGCGACGAGCACATCGACCTGTCGCGACTCGAGCCGCTGATCGCCCTGCCCTCGAGCCCGGACAAGGTGGTGCCGGTGTGCGAGGCGATCGGCGAGCCGGTCTATCAGGCCTATATCGGTTCCTCGGGCAATCCCGGCTATCGGGATTTCGCGGTGGCCGCCGAGATCGTCAAGGGGCGGCGGGTCGCCGACGGTGTCTCGCTGGACATCAACCCCTCGACGCGGCAGATACTTTCGGCGCTGATCGACGAGGGCCATCTTGCCGCCTTGATCGGTGCCGGCGCGCGCCTGCATGAACCCGGCTGCAACGGCTGTATCGGCATGGGCCAGGCGCCTGCCGCCGGGCGCAACAGCCTGCGCACCGTGCCGCGCAATTTCCCCGGACGCTCCGGCACCCGGGAGGACAGTGTCTTCCTGTGCAGCCCGGAAACTGCTGCCGCCTCGGCACTCCAAGGAGTGATCACCGATCCCCGCACCCTGGATATGCCCTGCCCCCGCCCACGGGAACCCGGGGACATGGCGGTGGATGAAGCGATGTTCGTGCCGCCGCTGCCGCCGGAAGAGGCCCGCAACGTGAACCTGCTGGCCACGGACAACACCCCGCCGCTGCCGGCACTGGAACCGCTGCCCGATACCCTCGACGCGCCGGTGCTGCTCAAGGTCGGCGACAACATCTCCACCGACGACATCATGCCGGCCGGGGCCCGGGTACTGCCGATCTGGAGCAATATCGAGGCTTCCGCCGCGCACACCTTCGAGGCGGTGGACGGCGGCTATGTCGAACGTGCCCGGGAACAGGGCGCGGCCGGGCATGTCATCGTCGCCGGCGACAACTACGGCCAGGGGTCGAGTCGCGAGAACGCCGCCCTGGTGCCGCGCTTTCTGGGCCTGCAGGTGGTGATCGCCAGGAGCATCGCCCGCATCCACTGGCAGAACCTGCCGTGCTTCGGGGTGCTGCCGCTGACTTTCGCCGATCCGGCGGACTTGGAGCGTCTCGACCGGGGCGCACGGCTGCGCATCGAGGATCTGCGTGGGCAATTGGCCCGGGGTCACGAGGTTGTCGCCACCCTGGGCAACGGCGCGCAACTGCGCCTGCGCCACGACCTCAGCAAACGCCAGCAAGCCATTCTTTCCGCCGGCGGCGTCATCAACTGGCTGAACATGTCATCCAAGGAGGCCCCCGCATGAGCCTGCTCACCCCGCCGGCCCACGTCGATATCGTCGAGGTCGCGCCCCGGGACGGTTTTCAGTCGATCGGCGACCCGTTGCCCACTGCGGAGAAAATTCGCTGTATCCAGGCATTGCTCGACGCCGGTATCACGCGGCTCGAGATCGGCTCCTTCGTCAGCCCCAGGGCGGTCCCGCAGATGGCGGATATCGGCGAGATCGTCGCGGCCTTCGTCGACCGGCCGGGTGTCCGTCTAGCGGCGCTGGTTCCCAACCTCAAGGGCGCCGAACTGGCGCTGGCCAGCGGCATTCGCGAGCTGGTGTTCGTGGTCTCGGTTTCCGAGACGCATAACCGGAGCAACGTGCGCCAGGGTGTCGCCGACTCCCTGGCGGGCCTGGCGGCCATCGTCGAACGCCTGCGCACCCTGGACGAGCCGGGCGGCATACGTCTGCGACTGGACCTGGGCACGAGTTTCGACTGCCCTTTCGATGGTCGCATCGCTTGGCCGCAGGTCGAGGCGGTGCTGGCCCCGGCTCTGGAGACGACCCGGGGCATCGAGTTGGAAGTCGCGCTCTGCGATACCACCGGCCGGGCCACGCCCTACCAGGTCGCAGAGCACTTCAGCCGACTCGGCGAGCGTTACCGCGATGGCCAGCTGCGCTGGGCGTTTCACGGCCACGACACCTACGGCATGGGGGTGGCCAACGCCCTGTTCGCCCTGCACCACGGCGCGACGGCACTGGATGTCTCCACCGCCGGGCTGGGGGGTTGTCCCTTCGCTCCCGGCGCCACCGGCAATACCGCCACCGAGGATCTGGTCTATGCGCTGCACGGCGGGCGGGTACACACCGGCATCGATCTCTGTCGCCTGCTCCAGGCCGCCGACAGGATCGCTGCCCTGCCCGGCGGCCAGACCGCCAGCCATCTGCGCAGTGTCCCTAGAGAAAAACTGACGAAATGCTGAATCAACGGGTTCTT
>NZ_FQUJ01000040.1 GCF_900128925.1 Modicisalibacter ilicicola DSM 19980 | reverse complement strand
GGACCTCGCGCTATCGGATGAGCCTATGTCGGATTAGCTGGTTGGTGAGGTAACGGCTCACCAAGGCGACGATCCGTAGCTGGTCTGAGAGGATGATCAGCCACATCGGGACTGAGACACGGCCCGAACTCCTACGGGAGGCAGCAGTGGGGAATATTGGACAATGGGCGCAAGCCTGATCCAGCCATGCCGCGTGTGTGAAGAAGGCTTTCGGGTTGTAAAGCACTTTCAGTGGGGAAGAAGGCGTGCCGGCGAATACCCGGTACGGACGACATCACCCACAGAAGAAGCACCGGCTAACTCCGTGCCAGCAGCCGCGGTAATACGGAGGGTGCAAGCGTTAATCGGAATTACTGGGCGTAAAGCGCGCGTAGGTGGTCGCTCAAGCCGGGTGTGAAAGCCCCGGGCTCAACCTGGGAATGGCATCCGGAACTGGGCGGCTAGAGTGCAGGAGAGGAAGGTAGAATTCCCGGTGTAGCGGTGAAATGCGTAGAGATCGGGAGGAATACCGGTGGCGAAGGCGGCCTTCTGGCCTGACACTGACACTGAGGTGCGAAAGCGTGGGTAGCAAACAGGATTAGATACCCTGGTAGTCCACGCCGTAAACGATGTCGACTAGCCGTTGGGAGCCTTGAGTTCTTAGTGGCGCAGTTAACGCGATAAGTCGACCGCCTGGGGAGTACGGCCGCAAGGTTAAAACTCAAATGAATTGACGGGGGCCCGCACAAGCGGTGGAGCATGTGGTTTAATTCGATGCAACGCGAAGAACCTTACCTACCCTTGACATCCTGCGAACCCGAGCGAGAGCTTGGGGTGCCTTCGGGAGCGCAGAGACAGGTGCTGCATGGCTGTCGTCAGCTCGTGTTGTGAAATGTTGGGTTAAGTCCCGTAACGAGCGCAACCCCTATCCCTATTTGCCAGCGGTTCGGCCGGGAACTCTAGGGAGACTGCCGGTGACAAACCGGAGGAAGGTGGGGACGACGTCAAGTCATCATGGCCCTTACGGGTAGGGCTACACACGTGCTACAATGGCCGGTACAAAGGGACGCAAGACGGCGACGTGGAGCGAATCCCAGAAAGCCGGCCTCAGTCCGGATCGGAGTCTGCAACTCGACTCCGTGAAGTCGGAATCGCTAGTAATCGTGAATCAGAATGTCACGGTGAATACGTTCCCGGGCCTTGTACACACCGCCCGTCACACCATGGGAGTGGACTGCACCAGAAGTGGTTAGCCTAACTTCGGAGGGCGATCACCACGGTGTGGTTCATGACTGGGGTGAAGTCGTAACAAGGTAGCCGTAGGGGAACCTGCGGCTGGATCACCTCCTTAACCGACGGCGCA
>NZ_FQUJ01000037.1 GCF_900128925.1 Modicisalibacter ilicicola DSM 19980 | reverse complement strand
GTAAGCGGTCCACCAACCCCACCTGTTCCAGCCTGAGTCAGATCGGTAGAGTGCCCTTCCAACGCCAGGGCAGCAGCGTGTCGAGATCGTCACCCTCACCGATCATTGGCAGGGTCTCGAACACGAACCGTAGGTACTCATAGGGTGAGAGGCCGTTGGCCTTGGCCGTCTCGATCAGGCTGTAGATCGCCGCGCTAGCCTGGGCCCCGCTCGGCGTGTGGCTGAACAGCCAGTTCTTGCGACCCACCACGAAGGGGCGGATGGCATTCTCGGCCGGGTTGTTGTCCAGCGGGATCACCCCGTCATCGAGGAAGCGCGTCAGGCGTTCCCACTGACCATTCAGGTAGTGCAGCGCCTTGCCCAGTGCGCTCTTCGGCAGTACCTGGTGGAGGGATTTATCGAGCCAGGTGCGTAGCTGGGTGAGCAACGCTCGGCTCTTCTGCTCGCGCAGCGCCAGGCGGGCGTCGGGATCCAGTGCCTTGGCCTGTTGCTCTACGGCGTAGAGCTTGCGAATCTGGTTGAGCGCCCAGTCGGCCTTGCCGGTCTTGCCCTTGGGTTGCACCTTCTGGGCTTCGACGAACTTGCGCCGCGCGTGCGCCCAGCAGCCGGCATGAGTGATGCCGTTCTGCTGCACCACCTCGGCATAGCCCTCGTAGCCATCGGTGACCAGGCGACCGGCATAGTCACCCAGCAGGCGCACCGGCACCCGGCCGGCGCGGCTGGCGTCATAGTCGAACAGCACCACCTGTTGGCCCGGCGGACCACCGCGCTGCAGCCACATGTAGGAGGTGGCACTCGCCTTCCGGTCGGGTTCGGTATTGACCTGTAGCGTGGTCTCGTCCATGTGGATCAGCGGCGCCTGCCGCAGGTGTCGGCGCAGCGTCTCGATCAGCGGTGCCATCCGCTCACCGGTCTGGACCATCCAGCGCGCCAGGGTATTGCGCGGGATCTCGGCGCCATGGCGGGCAAAGATCTGGCTCTGCCGATACAGCGGCAAGGCGTCCTGGTACTTGGCGGTGGCCACGTAGGCCAGCAGCGTGGCGCTGGCGTTACTCTTGGGTAGCAATTTGGCCGGTGGCGGCGCGGTCTGCACGCCCTCTTCGCAGGCCGGGCAGGCATACTTGCGCCGCACGTGGCGGATCACCTCGACCCGTGCCGGCACCACATGCAGCTCTTCGCTGATCGCTTCGCCGATCACCTTGAGCGCGGTGCCATCCTCGGCACAGTGACGGGTGGCTTCGGGCAGTTCATGTACGACCTCGACACGCGGCAGTTCCGGCGGCAGGGCGACGCGGCCTCCGCGGGTGCGGCGTTTGGCTGCTTCCGGCTCCGCGGCGGGCGACTCGTCAGTGACGTCGACATCGCTGCCATCGGCCTCGACCGCGTCTTCCTCATCCACGGCCGCTTCGGCCTCGTTGATGAGCAGATCCCCCTGCTCGACCCAGTACTTCTCGGTGGAGGGACCGAACTGACGCTCGGTGGCCAGGCGGAACTGCTCGAACAGCGACTGCTTGGCCGCTTCCCACTGCGCTTCCTTGCGGGCCATCAAGGCCAGCAGGCGGTCATTCTCGGCCTCGGCGGCGGCCAGCTGACGTTGCAGTTGGGCGACGGTATCGGCGGAGTGGGAAGCGGTGGTTTTCATGCCGGAAATACTACCAAAAACCGCCACAAAAGGGCAGCGAAATATCACCCAACCAATTGATAATTAAGCGCCTTGTGGGGCTGCATGGCACTGATGTCGTAGCCGTCGAGTAGCCAGTTGAGCTCCTGGCCCGAGAGTGTGACGGTGTCGCCCTCCAGCCGCTCGGGCCACTTGAAGCGCTCGCGCTCCAGGCGCTTGTACCAGACCACGAAGCCGTTGCGCTCCCAGAACAGCAGCTTCACCTTGTCGCGCTGCCGGTTGCCAAAGACGAACACCGCCTCCTCGAAGGGATTAAGCTCCATCGCCTCCTGGACCAGCAGCGACAGGCCGTCGATC
>NZ_FQUJ01000039.1 GCF_900128925.1 Modicisalibacter ilicicola DSM 19980 | reverse complement strand
GAGTTAAGCTCATGTCTTGTGTATGGAGGGAAGAAGAGAGGGTGGCGTATCCTGCTGATTGATCACGCCAGATCACAACCAGCATAGGATGGATACGCCATGACCAATTCTACTCTCCAAGCCGTGACGCAGCCAGACGCCGGCGTTACCGATCCGTTGCATGAGCTGTTGCGCAAAGGGGCCCGAGACCTGATCGCCAAGGCCGTGGAGGCGGAGTTGAGCACCTTCCTCGAGCAATACGCCGATAAGACGCTGGAAGACGGCCGCCGCGCCGTGGTGCGCAACGGCTATCTTCCCGAGCGCACGGTACAGACCGGCATCGGCGACGTTGAGGTCAAGGTCCCCCGGACCCGTGATCGCAGCGGTGCCGGGGTCACCTTCAGCAGCGCGCTGCTGCCGCCCTACCTGAAGCGGGCCCGCAGCATCGAGGAGCTGATCCCCTGGCTCTACCTGAAGGGGGTCTCCACCGGCGACTACCAGGAGGCGCTGGCGGCGCTGCTGGGCGACCAGGCCAAGGGGCTGTCGGCCAACACCGTGTCCCGCCTCAAGAAGCAGTGGGAGGACGAGCATACCGACTGGCAGAAGCGCGACCTGGCAGACCAGCATTACGTCTACTGGTGGGCCGATGGGGTTTACAGCAACGTGCGCATGGATGACCGCCTGTGCCTGCTGGTGATCATCGGCGTCACCGAGCAGGGCCGCAAGGAGTTGGTGGTCGTAGAGGATGGGCAGCGCGAGTCAGAGGCCAGCTGGAAGGAGCTTCTCACGGGGCTGCGAGAGCGCGGGCTGGCCACCGCCCCCAAGCTCGCGGTCGGTGACGGCGCGATGGGGTTTTGGGCAGCGCTGAGCAAGGTCTACCCGGAGGCCGACCACCAGCGCTGCTGGGTTCACAAGACCGCCAACGTACTGAACAAGTTGCCGAAGTCCGTGCAACCCAAGGTCAAGGCTGACCTCCACGAGATATGGATGGCCGAGACCCGCGATGAAGCGCACAAGGCCTTCGATCGCACCGTGAAACGCTTCGAGGCCAAGTACCCCAGAGCTATGGAGTGCCTGGCCAAGGATCGGGAGGAGCTGCTGGCGTTCTACGACTATCCGGCAGAGCACTGGGTGCATATCCGCACCACCAACCCAATCGAGTCGACCTTCGCCACGGTCCGCCTGCGGAGCAAGCGAAGCCGGAACTGCGGCTCCCGGGCGACCACCCTGGCGATGGTCTTCAAGCTGCTTCAGAGCGCTCAGAAGCGCTGGAAGCGGATCAAGGGGTTCAAGAAACTGGAGCTAGTCGTGAACAACGTCAAGTTCCAGGATGGAGAACCCTTGACCGATCAGTCAGATAGGACTGCCGCCTAACCGGCCATACACAGGATTTGACAATAACTC